>CAWEUP010000011.1:0-568179 GCA_963812235.1 uncultured Actinomycetota bacterium
GGTCGGCGGGGGCGGTGGGGGCGGGGGCAGTAGCGTCGGGGCGTGAACCGCGACGACCTGTACGACGCCGCCGCTCGAGAGCGCCTGGTCGATGAGCCGACCAAGCGGGTGGACGCCCCGGAGCGCACTCCGTTCGAGCGCGACCGTGCCCGGGTGGTGCACTCGGTGTCGCTGCGGAGGCTGGCCGCCAAGACCCAGGTGCTCGGCCCGCAGGCGGACGACTTCGTGCGCAACCGGCTCACGCACAGCCTGGAGGTCGCCCAGATCGCCCGCGACCTGGCGCATCCGCTCGGCTGTCATCCGGACGTCGCGGAGACCGCGGCGCTGGCGCACGACATGGGCCACCCGCCCTTCGGGCACAACGGGGAGGTGGCGCTGGACCGGCTCGCCGCGGACTTCGGCGGTTTCGAGGGCAACGCCCAGACCCTGCGCATCCTGACCAGGCTGGAGGCCAAGTCGGTGGACGCCACCGGCCGGTCGGTCGGCCTGAACCTCACCCGGGCGACGCTCGACGCGTGCACGAAGTACCCGTGGCCTCGCACTTCTCCGGACGGCCGCAGCGACGTCACGGCCGGCAAGTTCGGGGTGTACGACGACGACCGCGTGGTCTTCGACTGGCTGCGTGAGGGCATCGAGGGCCATCGGCGCTGCGTGGAGGCGCAGGTGATGGACTTCGCCGACGACGTCGCCTACTCGGTCCACGACCTCGAGGACGGCGTGGTCGGCGGCCGGATCGACCTGGGCCTCCTCGACCGCGCCGAGGAGCGTACGGCGACCTGGCAGACCGTCCGGGAGTGGTATCTCCCCGACGCCTCCGACGACGTCCTCGACGAGGCGCTGGGCCGGGTGCGCGCGGTGGCGGCCTGGCCCGGCGCGCCGTACGACGGCAGCAGGCGGGCGCTGGCCGCGCTGAAGAACCTGACCAGCGACCTGATCGGCATCTTCTGCGGCAGCGTGCACCGCGCCACCCAGCTGGAGTACGGCGAGCGCCCGCTCGTGCGCCACCAGGCCGATCTCGTCGTGCCGCCCGGCACGGCCCACGAGATCGCCGTGCTGAAGGGGATCGCGGCGCACTACGTGATGCGCGCGCAGGAGCGGGTCACCTTGATGGAGCGCCAGCGTGATCTGCTCAACGAGCTCTACGAGGCCATCTGGCGTCGGGGGAGCGACGGCCTCGACGCGTGGTTGCGTGAGGACTTCGCCGCAGCGGGCGACGATGCCGCGCGGGCCCGGGTGGTGATCGACCAGATCGCCAGCCTGACCGATGCGTCGGCGGTGATCCGGCACCACGAGCTGCTGCGGCTGACGACGCCGGTCTAGGGTCAGGTGTCATGACTGCCCGGCTGGTGTGGCTGCCCTTCGAATCCACGGTGCTCGGCGAGATCCCCGACTCGCTGCGCTACCAGCGCGTGGACCCGCCCGACCTGCCCGACTCGGGCGCCGAGGTCGAGTTCTATGTGCTGCCCTACCGGTTCCGCACCGGTGACGGGGAGGCATTGGCCGGGTTGCCGCGGCTGAAGGTCGTGCAGACGATGACGGCTGGTGTCGAGCACATCCGGCGCTTCGTCCCCGACGGGGTGACGCTGTGCAATGGCCGCGGCATCCACGACACCTCGACGGCAGAGCTCGCCCTGACCCTGATCCTGGCGAGCCTGCGGGGGATCCCGCAGTTCGTGCATGCGCAGGCCAGCGCCCGGTGGCGACCCGAGCCTCGTCAGTCGCTGGCGGACAAGCAGGTGCTGATCGTCGGCTACGGACAGATCGGGGAGGCGATCGAGCGGCGGGTGCTGCCCTTCGAGGCCGAGGTCGTCCGGGTCGCGCGCACCGCTCGGGACGGCGTACACGCGATCGGCGAGCTGCCCCGCCTGCTGCCGCAGGCTGACGTCGTGGTGCTGATCGTGCCCGGCACCGCGGAGACCACCGGGCTGTTCGGCGCCGAGATGCTAGGACACATGAAGGACGGGGCGCTGCTGGTCAACCTCGCGCGCGGCCCGGTGGTCGACACCGAGGCGCTGCTGGCCGAGCTGGAGAGCGGGCGTCTGTACGCCGCCCTCGATGTCGTCGAGCCCGAGCCGCTGCCCGAGGACCATCCGCTGTGGCGGGCGCCGAACCTGCTGCTGGTCCCGCATGTCGGTGGCAACAGCAGCGCGATGGAGCCGCGGGCCTACCGGCTCATTCGCGAGCAGCTCCACCGGTTCGCCGCCGGGGAGCCGCTCGCGAATGTGATGAGCGGTGACTACTGAGCAGAGCCACCGTCAGGGCAGCGGGCCCTGGGGGCCGGAGTTCTCCTGGAAGATGGTGCTGTCCGGGTTGAGCTGGTCGGCCGGGTCGTTCGATCCCGAGCCGGACTTGACCTTCGCCGACGGCGGTGTTCGCCGCCTCGGTGACCTTGTCCTTGACGACCGGTGCCTTCTCCTTGGCCAGGTCGGCGGCCTGGTGCGCCTTCTCCTGCACCCGGGGGTCGTCCTTGACCTTGTTGAACGTGCCCCGGATCTGGTCGTACCGCTCGCGGCCGGCCTTGGTGCCGAGCACGTAGCCGACACCTCCGGCGACGAGTACCAACAGCTTCTTCATCGTGTCTTCTCCTTCTGGGAGTCGCTGCTCCCGGGTTGATGTGTCGTTCGCGGCCGCCTCACGACGGATCCGCCGACCGAGCGCGACGTCCTTGTCCCGCTTCTTGCGGGCCTTCTTGATGTTGCGGGTGTCCTTGGCCGGGAGCTGGAGCTCCTCCTCGGCCGCGATCCCCGCCTGCAGCTGCCGGCCGCGTTCGAGCTCGGCGTCGAGCTCCCCGCCGAAGAGCAGGGCGAGGTTGGTGATCCACAGGAACAGCAGGGTGACCACGACACCGGCCACCGATCCGTAGGTCTTGTTGTAGCTGGAGAAGTTGGCCACGTAGAACGCGAAGGCCACCGAGGCCAGCACCCACACGACGATGGCGACTCCGGCGCCCACCGAGATCCAGCGGAACTTCGGCTGCTGCACGTTCGGCGTCGTGTAGTAGAGCAACCCCACCACCACGACCACGACCACGGCCAGGACGGGCCACTTGACGATCGACCACAGCAGCAGCGCCGTACTCCCGAGGCCGATGACGTTGCCGATCGACTCGGCCAGCGGGCCGGAGACGATGAGCATCAGCAGCGCCAGCGCTGCCAGGACGACGGCGACCAGGGTCAGCAGCAGCATCACCGGCCGCAGCTTCCAGAACGGCCGGCCCTCGTCGATCTCATAGATCCTGTTCATCGCCCGGCCGAAGGCGCCGACGTAGCCCGAAGCCGACCAGAGGGCCGCCAGGACACCGACGACCAGGGCCAGGCCGGCGGACTCCGAGCTCGCCACCTGGTTAAGCGCCGTCTCCACCGAGGTGAGGACCTCGGCGGAGACCAGCGGGCGCAGGGTGTCCAGCACCGTGTCGACCGAGTTCTGTGCCTGCCCGAGCACGCCGAGCACAGAGATCAGCGCCAGCATCGCCGGGAAGACCGCGAGCACGGCGTAGTAGGTCAACGCGGCGGCGAGGTCGGTGCACTGGTCCTCACCGAACTCGTGAGCGGTCTTGCGCACCACGTAGAACCAGGAGCGCTTGGACAGGTCCGCGGGGGTGTCTGGCTTGCTGTCAGCGTCAGGGTCAGGCATGTTCTCCTCGGTCGGGAGCGGATCTGCCTGCCGATCCTCCTGCTGCGGATCGTCCTGTCGCTGGTCGTGCGACGGCCCCTCGGTGGGCTCGCTCTGCGACATCACCCTGGTGGGTGAGCCGCCGGCAGCCGCGTCCGAGGGCCTCATCGTCTGCGTCGCCAGACGACGACGAGCACCACCCCCACGGCCAGGGCGGCCACCGCACCGAGAAGCTCGGGCCGGGGTCTGCCGTCCTCAGTGGTGGCCTGGTGCTTGACGCGCTCGACCTTGGCCTTCGACTGCGCTTTCACGTCGAGCTTGTGGGAGAGCTGGCCGACGGTCTGCGCGAGCTGGTCGCGCTGACGCTGGATGTCGGCCTGGATCTCCTCAGGGGTGCTCATGGGTGCTGTCCCTTCACTGTGGCGATGTCTTCCTTGATGCCGGCCACCGCACGTTCGGGTTGGATCGGCGTTGCTTCCTGGACCTTGCTCCTACCCATGATCGCAAGTACGCCGGCGCCCGCGAGGAGGAGGAGGGCCACGATCAGGGCAGCCAGCCATCCAGGCACGACAAGAGCAAGGGCGAGCACAGCGGTGGTGACCAGGGTGCCGAAGCCGAAGAACGCGAGCAGTCCGGCGGCACTGAACATACCGATCCCCAGGCCGGCCCGCTTACCCGACTCGGCGATCTCCGACTGGGCAAGTCTCAGCTCGGAGCGAATCAGCTCGGGGACCTGGGTGGTCAACTGGTTCACGAGGGCGCCCAAGGTGGGGTCGGCCTCTCGGGTGCTGCTCATCGTCGGCTCTGTCATGTGGTTTCGGTAGCCAATCTGGAGCGGTTCAAACCTGCCGCTGGCGTCCAGTCCCGTAGATCACGCGATTGCAAGGGTCCGCCGCCTGGTTTCGACCGGGTGTGGACGGGGGTCGGGGCGCGGGCTCGGCGTCGTAGACTGCCGGGCGTGGCAGGGCGCATCAGGGAAGAGGACATCGCGGAGGTCCGCGAGAAGACCCGCATCGAGGATGTCGTCTCTTCCTTCGTCACGCTGCGCAATGCCGGCGGCGGCTCGATGAAGGGGCTGTGTCCCTTCCACGACGAGAAGTCACCCTCCTTCCACGTGACTCCCGCTCGTGGGTTCTACCACTGCTTCGGATGTCAGGCCGGCGGCGACGTCATCAAGTTCCTGATGGAGATGGACGGGCTGGGCTTCACCGAGACCGTCGAGCGGCTGGCCGAGAAGGCCGGCGTACAGCTGCGCTACGAGGAGGGCGGTGCCGCCCGTCCCCGCACGGGTGGTCCCCAGCGACCTCGGCTCATCGAGGCGCACCGAGTCACGGCGGAGTGGTACGCCGAGCAGCTCGCGACTCCGGAGGCGCTCCAGGCCCGGCAGTTCCTCGACTCGCGTGGATTCGACGCGGAGTCCGCGCTCACCTTCGGCGTCGGCTTCTCGCCGCGCGGCGGGGAGGACCTGCTCAAGCACCTGAGACAGAGGGGCTTCAAGGACGAGGAGCTGGTCACGAGCGGACTGATCGGCGAGGGACGCGGGCTCTACGACCGCTTCCGGGGCCGGCTGATGTGGCCGATCCGCGACAGCAGCGGCGACACGATCGGCTTCGGCGCCCGCCGGATCTTCGACGACGACCGCATCGAGGCGAAGTACCTGAACACTCCCGAGACGCCGATCTACCACAAGAGCCAGGTGCTCTACGGCATCGACCTCGCCCGACGAGAGATCGCGCGGGCCAGCCAGGCGGTCATCGTCGAGGGGTACACCGACGTGATGGCCTGCCACCTCGCCGGCGTGAAGACAGCCGTCGCCACGTGCGGTACGGCGTTCGGGGACGACCACGCGCGAGTGATCCGGCGGCTGCTGCACGACCACGACGAGTTCCGCGGGGAGGTCATCTTCACCTTCGACGGCGACGAGGCCGGGCAGAAGGCAGCGATCCGTGCATTCGAGGGCGACCAGATCTTCGCCGGCCAGACCTACGTCGCGGTGGAGCCGACGGGCCTCGACCCTTGCGACCTGAGACTGAAGTCCGGGGACGCCGAGGTGCGTGAGCTGGTCGCGCGGAGGGTTCCGCTCTATCGCTTCGTGCTCGCCAACGTGGTGCAGCGCTACGACCTCGACCGTGCGGACGGACGCGTGGACGCGATGCGCGAGGCCGCCAAGCTGGTGACGGCGATCCGCGACCGGTCGAAGGTCGACGCCTTCTCCCGCGAGCTGGCCGGCATGATCGGCATCGAGCCTGCCGACGTCCAGCGTGAGGTCCGGCGCGCCTCTGCCCGCAGCTCCCCGCAGGCCCAGGGCCAGGGCGGCACGCGCCAGGCGGCCGAGCTGCCCGATGCCCGCGATCCTCGCCTGATGCTCGAGCGGGAGACGCTCAAGCTGGTGATCCAGCACCCGGCGGCGGTGGGGCGCACCGCCAACGACGTCGATGCCGAGGACTTCACCCACGGCGCCTACCGAGCGCTGTGGGCCGGCGTCCAGGCTGCCGGCGGACCGGTGGCGGCGGACCCGCAGTGGGCCTCCACGCTGCGCGACGCCCAGCACGACGAGCGCCTCCAGTCGCTGATCAGCGCGCTGACCGTTGAGCCGCTGCTCTCGGCCAAGGAGCCTGACGATGCCTACGTCGGGCAGCACGTCCACCGCCTGCGCGAGCTGACCGCGATGCGCCGGATCGCGGACCTCAAGTCACGCCTGCAGCGCACCAACCCGGTCGACGAGGCCACCGAGTACAACCGCATGTTCGGCGAGCTGGTCGCGCTGGAGCAGCACCGACGCAGCCTGCGCGAGCGGGCGCTGGAGAGCCAGTGAGGGGCTTCGAGCGAGCCGGGGGAGTCCCGGCGGCCGTCGTCGAGCAGGCTGCGCTCCCGGCCGGCGAGAAGGTGCTGGCCCACGCGCCGGCGCAGGACGGCGCCTGGGTGCTGGGCACGCGCCGGCTCCTGCGTCCTCGTCCGAGTCCGACGGCACCACGCAGGTGCCCTGGGAGCAGGTCGAGGACGCCTCCTGGGACCAGGAGTCCTCCATCCTCCAAGTCACCGAGATCGGGACGTACGGCGCCCAGCGCCCGGCGTACGCCTTCGCGATGGATGATCCCGCGCGGCTGCTCCAGCTGGTGCGCGAGCGCGTGACCGCCAGCATCGTCCTCCAGCGGCGGGTGCCGGTCCGCGGCAAGAAGGGGCTCACGATCATCGGCCGACGCAGCCCGATCGGTGGCCCGATCACCTGGATGCACGCCTACGACCCGGGCCTGGACCCGGACGACCCGGCGGTTCGACTCGTCGCCGACCAGGCTCTTGGCGACGCGCAGGCCGAGGTCGGAGAGGCTTGAGCGACACCCGATTTAGCAACTCTCAGCGGAGTTGCTAGGGTTCACGGGCGCGATCCCCTGTAGCTCAATTGGCAGAGCATTCGACTGTTAATCGGAGGGTTGTTGGTTCGAGTCCAACCGGGGGAGCGACAAGAACCCCGTCTGACCTGCGGAGACGCGTCAGGCGGGGTTCTTCGTTCTCCAAGACACGCGCCTTGCGCCTCGTTGCGGATCGGACGCCCGGAAACGGTGGGGATAGCCGAGCAGCTGCGCTTCTGACGGGCACCACCCCGACTCGGCTGTACGTGGAGCGGCATCGCCTCCTGTCCTGGGGGCCAGCGGGGTCACCCGGCGGTAGGCCTAGGGCCACCGAACGCACTCCTGCCCACCGCTACGTGCGCAAGTCACGGGCAGCCGGCACGAGGGGGTCACGTGTCGACGACGTGGGCGTCGTCCCGCGTGGCCCTCGGGGTTCGGTCGAGCCGGCGCGTGCGCGCTGGGTTCCGGACTGGGTGAGGGGTCGGGGCGCTGGGGATGCCGGGTGTCTTAGCCCGGATCCACCGATGAGCGTAGGCGTGAGCGATGCCGAGAGCTGAGATATAGCCCGAGCGTTGCAGCATCGGACTTCTGCACGGTTCGATTCGGGCCAAACGCAATGGACATCGCCGAGGTGAAACTCACTCATACGCTGGCGACGACTTCGGTGGCGTTCGATGATCGCGATGTGGTCGGCATCGAGCGTGGCGGGCTCCCAGGCGGTGACGACGCCGATCGACACCGGGTTTCAAGCTGGAGGTTCTGAGGTGCCACGACGGCGAGAAGCCAGATCCGGACGATCGGTAAACGGCACAGTGGACTCGGAGATGTTGCAGGGTCCAGATCTCGTCAGACGAGATCTAGTGGCCGCCGGTGCCGGTTCGTCACTCGGTCGTACGCCGCACTCGACGTTGCCGTCGTCCTTCGGGCCTTCGCCTCCGGGCACACCGCCAGTCGATGTGCTCGGCGCGCACGCAGGGTAGCCGATCGAGTGACCACCTCGATGACGGGACGACCCCTTTCGACATCACGTGCGCGGTGGTCGAACGATGCGACACGCGCGACGCACAGGGGTCGGTCAGCGACGCGACCAAGAAGGCGGCGTCGGTTGACCTCGCGCACGGCCCTCGGCTGAACGTGGTGATCCGCCGGTCCTCAACTGAGTCGGCGGCCAGGCGAGCACCGGCGATTGAGTTGGTGCGGGATGGGACTCGGCGTTGGAGGCCCACCGATCACGACTCCCCAGTTGCTGCCACCACGGCAGGCCGGGCTACGCGGCCCGGAGGCGGTGCTGACCAGTTCGAACACGACCACATCAAGGCCGCCGTCGCCGCGATGCAGCGGCGACGCGTGGAGCACGCTCGAGTGCGTCGACGCGATCGTCGAGGCGAACAGCGGACGCTGGACCCCCCGAGCCGAGGACGCCGCGATCAAGGCCGCCGTGGCCGGAGGGCAACAGGGTGGCGATCAGGCGAGGCGCAGCGAGCCGGCTCGGTCGAGAACCAGCGTCGCGATCCGCCCGGACGTCGGCGCCGATGCCAGCAGCGAGGAAGGCCGAGTGAGCGAGGCACGGTTCGACGCGCGGCGGTTCGACCGATCGAGACCGCGGTCCGCCCGTGCCGTTGACAACCGCTCGCAGGCGGGCGAGGCCCACCGCGCCAGCGAGCATCGAGGATGTCCACGAGGATCGAAGGGCGGCGAGCCGGGCGAACCTACCCGGGGCAGGGTCGGTGTCCACAGCACACTGTCGGTTGCTCGCGGAAGACCGATGAGGGCGAGATTCCACGGCCACCACGCAGGCGATGCCAGTGCCACCCAACGCACTCGGCCCAAGCGAGTTCACCGAGCGACGAGCCGTCCTGGCTGATCGGCCCGACAGCGGGTCGAGATCCTCGTGCTCGACGTCAGCGAGGTCAGGCAGTCGGACGCACGCGGCCCAAGACGCCTGAGGTCGACGATCTCCGAAGCTCACCGGGTCGACAGGGATCTCACTGGCGCATCGACGTGTCGGGAACCAGCATGCGGACAGTCGAAGCGGACCCCGGATCCGCACGTTCACCCGGATAGGAGTCGCTTGAGGGTGCCAGCACTCGGGCCAGGGTCGAGGACACGGAAGTGCTGTGGGTTCCGGAGTGGGCTGGTCGGGGCGCTGGGAATGCCGGGTATCTCAGTCGTCGGGTGGCGGTCGTGCGTCGGGGGCTCGCTGTACGCCGGTTGGTGGGTGGAAGGTGAAGTCGGCGGGTCCTGTTCGTCGGATGGTCCAGGGTGCGGCGTGGATGAGGCGGTGGTGGTGGCCGCAGACCAAGATCAGGTTCTCCAGCGACGTCGGGCCGCCGTTGATCCAGTGTTCGAGGTGGTGGGCGTGGCACATCAGCGGCGGGCGGGTGCAGTGCGGGAACCGGCAGTGCTGGTCCCGGGCGACCAGGGCCTTCCAGATCGCTGGGGTGACCAGGCGGTCGGAGGCGGCCGACGTCGAGGACCTCGGACCTGCCGCCGAGGACGGCGGGGATGACCTCGGCGTCACAGCACAACCGTCGGACCGTGGAGGCGGAGAGCTGTTCTCCGGTCTCGGTGGTCGCGACCCCAGAACGTTGTTGCAGGTCGGTCAGGCTCATCAGCAGGGTCAGCCGTGGGACCGCGCTGTGGGAGGTGGGCAGCAGGTCTGCGGTCTGCAGCCGTCGGCAGCCCTCGACCAGGGCGTCGAGCATCCGGGTGCCGTGGTCACGGGGGTCGCGACCGTCGTGACCACACCCCGGCAGGTCGCAGGTAGAGGGGTTGCAGGGTCTCGACTGTCCGCTCGCTGCGCTCGCTGCTCGACCACCGGGGTGGGCCGCGGGTTGGGGTGCGGCGAGTGGGATCAGGGTGGCCTTGATCAGGGCGGCGTCCTCCGAAGTGCAGCGTCCTTTGATCCAGGCGCCGCCGCACTGGTCCTCGGTGATGGTCAGGTGCCGGCCCAGGTGCGCGGCGCGTTCGAGGCGGTCCAGCTCTCGCTCGGCGCGACGGTCGTCCCCGTCGGGGTCGACGATGGACAGGAGTCGGTGGGTGAGCTTGCGCAGCTCGGTGGCATCCAGGGCTTTGGCCTGATCGAGCAGGACCGTCACCGCGCGGGCGCGGACCTCGGGGTCGCCGGGCAGGGTGTCGAGGGCTCGTTCGATCACGTGCGCCTTGGTGGTGGAGAGCCAGCCGTCGCGCAGGGCTTCGGCGACCGGGGCCAGCAGCGGGGTCTCCAACGCGGCCGAGAGTCGCACCGCTGCGGGCCCGGTGCCCTTGTGGCCACCGGCGACCGAGGTGACGAAGTCCTGCGTCGAGGCCCACCCCACCGCCTTGACCGCATGGGTCGCGTCGAGCTCACGGACCATGGCGAGCTCGACCGACTCCAGGGTGGCCTTGAGGGTCTCGATCGCGGCGACGCCGTCCATCAGCTCGTCGCGACCCCGTGCTGCCCACAGCGTCTGACCGAGCTCACGGACCTCGCCGCGCAGGCGCTCCAACACCGCCGGAACACCGGATCCCCGGTGCTCGTGGGAGTCGATCGACTGGCTGCTCATGAGTCCATCCAAGCACCGACCACCGACAGGTCCCCGGGCTCGAATCGGCCTCTGTGGAAGGGGAAACCGCCTGCGGCAATCGGCAGATCGGCTCTATCGCCGATCCTGTCCGCAACGGTCTGGGATCCTGACGGGGAGGGTCCTCCAGCGGGGTGCTCACAGGTGCGACGACAGCTAAAACTTCGAGTAGCCAGCCGCTCCGTCGGTGTACCGGTACCCGACGGGGAAGGCGCTGCAGAGCACGCCGTTCTCGAAGTCCTTCTCGACCTCGGTCATGAAGGCACTGGCCTCATCCTCAGTGGCGAAGACGCCGAGCACGGTGTTGTCCGGCGACTCGTCATGCTGCACGATCCACACTTGGACCACATCGGTCTTTCGAGTGAGAGCCACCGCTGCATCTTCGAGGTGTGCCGGCGTCCCCCGCAAGCCGGACGACCATCCCCCGACGGACCTTTCATGCCTCCGGGGCGGGGTGAGCGAGGTGGCTACTCGACCTCCGGGGGCACCCCGAGGTCGCGGATGAGGTAGATCCAGGGGAAGGCTCGGCAGCCGACCTGCCAGTTGTCTTGCTCATGGCGGCGCAGGGAACCGGTCCAGACAACGCGTCGGTGCTCCCACTGGGTCGGTGTCCGGATCATCTTGTGACGCAGCATGCCCGCCTCGACGGTGTGCCAGCCCAAGCGGCCGGCGAGCTCCAGCTCAGGCAGCTCGTCGAACGCGGTGACGGGGCCGAGCCAGCGGTACTCCGGGGTGTCCTCAGTGGCGGTGCGGTGTCCGAATCGCTGCTGGACGCCTTGACGGCTCAACCCCAGCTCGTCGCCGATCGCAGCCCAGCTGTGCCCGCTGCTGCGAGCCGCGCCGACCGCTTGGTGGAGCAGATCTCGGGCAAGGGCCTCGGCTGCGGCTGCTCGGCTCACGATGGCCAGGTGGTCGCCGACATCCGCAGGGTCGAGCCGCTCGAGGTCGTCGGTGTCACTGCCGATGATCGCTTGTCCGATGAGCTGCTCGAGGGTGGCGCGTGAACGTGCTTGTCGCTGCTGCGCGCCGAGCGAGTCCGTACCCTTCGCGGCCGCTTCAGAGCGTTCCATCGCCGCGCCCGTCGCGACTGGGCAGCCAATGGCTTGTCCGGCCGGAGTTCCCGTCGTCCGAGCGGGAGGACCAGAGGCGGGCGCCGACCAGGTAGGCACCGAGAATCATCAAGGCGATGGTCGCTCCCTGGAAGAATCCGCGGAAGAAGCCGCCGTCGAAGGCCGTGCTCGCGGCATAGCAGAGGAATCCGAGCACAATGGTGGACATGCCGGACGTCAGCTGCACACGCCCCATGGTCCGGGTAGCAGGTCGACGAGTCTTGGAGAACATGACGTCAACGATATGTTGACGAAGCCGAACCGTCAACGAAATGTTGACTGCAAGCGAGGTCGTGGCGGCGCGTAATCGGTCCACCGTGCTGACCTCGCGCGCGTGGCGGGCACGCGAGGTCTCATCCGGACTTCGGCTGCTGAAGTAGAGCCCAGACCCGTCACTCGGAGCCAGGTCGGTCTGCAGGCGCCGAATGGCGTCGACACCGAAACCCTGGTCGGGCGGGCCCCGGGTCGAGTCTGCGGCCCGTCTCGATGAAGGCCGATCCAGTTCCGGGCCGCTGCGCCGTGGCCCCGCTAGGCACTCGTGGGGCCGGCTGCGCTCTGCAATTCGATTGACGCGACGCCAGCGCGTCGGACAATGGCGATCATGGTGTGTGAGTTGATCGCGTTGGTGTTCAGCTCGCCCGACCCGGAGCGGCTCGCTGGCTTCTGGGGTGGTCTGCTCGGCCAGGAGGTCACGATCGATCGGGGCGCACCGTCGCTGTCGATGATGACCGAGGTCGGATTCAGCCTGCGATTCATCCCCGGCGGTGGTGAGAAGAGGGGTCCCAACCAGATGCACCCTGATCTGAATCCGACCTCCCTCCACGAGCAGGCGTCTGCGGTCCACCGAGCGCTTGACCTGGGGGCCCGGCTCCTCGATGTCGGCCAGGGGCGGGACGCCACACACGTCGTTCTCGCCGACCCCGACGGTAATGAGCTATGCATCCTTGAGCCTGGAGGGCTCTTCCTCGCTGGCTGTCCGTTCTTCAGCTCGTTGGCCGGGGCCGGTCTCGCGGAGGTCGGCTACTTCTGGCGCGATGCGCTGTCGTGGAATCTTGTCTGGGACCAGGACGGTGAGACCGCGGTCCAGGCATTCGTGGGCGAGCCCCAAGATCACCTGGGGTGGCGCGCCGGTGGCGTCCAAGAGCGGCGCGAATCGGCTCCATCTCGACCTCACGCCCTTCGCTCCATCAACCGTCGACGCCGAGGTCGAGCGCCTGCTGGCTCTCGGCGCCCATCTCGGCGCCCATCGCGGCGCCGGCGGCTGCGCGGACGGCCTAGGCATGGCTGACCCCGGGGGGAACGAGTTCTGCGTGGTGGGGTGAGGTCCCGTCGCCGAGTGGTCCGCCCGCCTCGCCAACCCTGCTTCATGCAGCGGCGTCCGGCGGGCGTGTCGCTCACGCGACACCGCGGCGCCTCAGCGGATTGGTTACCGGAACGCGGTGGTAAGGGTGGTGATCAGGTCGGCTATCTGCGCGGCTTCATCCTGGGCGTGATCTGGGTTGACTTCGCAGAGTGTGAGCCCCCTGAAGTTGGGCAGGTGACAGAGTCCGTCGAGAAGCTCGTTCAGAACTGAGACGGTGAGGCCCGGGACTTCCCGGGTGTTGTCGGCGATCGGGAACTCTGCCCCGGCGAGGACGTCGATGTCGACGTGGACGACGACTCGGTCGAAGTCTCGAGCCCAACCCCTGAGCGATGTGAGGACGGCTTGGGGGTCGGCCAAGCATGCGGCCAGAGGGTGCCTGTGGAGGTCGAGCTCGTCGATCACACGTCGTTCGGCGTCGTTGGCGTTGTCGGCGGCGACGAACTGGAGGGCGGCAGGCTGGAGCATCGGCGACCGGCGGGCCAGGGTGCTCAAGGTCTCCTCCGCACCCGGTACTCCCAGAATGTGTGCTGCGCCCATCCAGTCAAGGATGCCGTTCCCCGTGGCGGGCGTGTTGAGGTCGGTGTCGCCGTCGATGTAGATCAACCCGACACTGTCGGAGCCTTCCAGTGCGCCAGCGAGAGTGCCCAGTGCGACGGTGCAGTCGCCGCCGAGTACGAGCACTTGCGCTCCTTGGCCGAGAGCGTGGGCGACGGGGTGGGCGACGGCACGACACACGTCTGCGACGGTCTCGACGTTGGCTGCGTCGGGGTGGACGGGGTCGTGCCGAAAAGTCTGCATGGGCGACGTCACCGATGTCGATCACGGTGCGACCGGTGGCCTCGAGCGCCTTCAACAGACCGTGCCGGCGAAAGGTCGCGGGCGCCTTCTCCTGGCCGGGACCGTAGGCGCCTGCGCTGGTGGGTGCTCCCACGAGGTGGAGGGTTCTGCTGGGTGTCATCGAGGGCGCCTCACTGGTGTCGGTCTGGGACTGTGGGTGTGTTCGCCTGGGTAGGTAACCATGCGCAGGGCGCCCAGTCAGATCGGCGTCTCGTCATCCGGCAGGGCCGCATCGCCATCGTCGCCGATAAGCCGTCCGGCTCCTGGCGGTCTCGCACCCCGGGTCTCGGCCGTAGTGGTTTCGGCACCCAGGCGATCGCCGCCCGGGCTGGATACCATCGAAGCCGATCAATCACGCTTGAGGGCTCCGGAGAGTGCGACACCTAGGGTGAGGCCGAACAACCAGCCGGTCAGCGTGAACGCCACGACAAGCCACTGGGCGGCGCCCGTCGGAGTCCAGCCGTTGCTTACGCCGATCGACGCGACCGGAACAAGCAAGTCGAGGGTGTACAAGAACGGCTGCAGATCCTGGGCCTTGGCGGCGTCGTTGGTGGGGACCATCGAGCCGTTGGCCGGCCCCGCGAAGAGGACCGTGCCCATGACGAGGGTGGCCAGGAGCCACGGCACTATGCGGGCGGGCGCGTAGCCGTACCCGACCGAGAGCCGCAGGAAGGTGCTCCACCAGCGCGCGGGCACGTTCCGTGCGCCGGGATGCTCGCGGCGCGCGCGCTGTTTCTCGATGAGCACGGTGCGGGCGCTCTCGTCGTTGCTGGCTGCCCGGTACGTTTCGGCGAGAGCGTCGTAGACCTGCGGCACGTAGCCGAACTTGTTCAGCTTCAGCCACTCGAGTCGTCGCTTGACCGTGTCTGGCTGGCTGAGCCGTTCGTACGTGAAGTCGTTCAGGATCAGGTTTCCCGCGGCCGGCCACGTCTCCGGGAAATCGAGGAAGTAGCCGACGACCGCTCCGCTGACGTCTACGGTCCCGGCGGGGGCGGTCGTCCAGTTGGTGAGGAGTGCGCCGGCCTTCACCCCGCTGAGCCGTGCTGCCAAACCGGCGGTCCCGTCGCCGTCGAGCGTTGCCTTGGCGAAGCTGAGCTGCCCCTTCACCTGCGTCCCGGCGAGGCTGACCGTGCCGCGGGCGGTGAAGCCTCGGTTGAGGAGCATGTCCTGCTCGACGACGGCGCCGTCGGCGAGGAGTGAGTACGGCGTCCCGTTCATCGTGGCCGCGCCGCAGTCGACCTGGCCGCGTACCTCGGCCGCCTGCAGGGACACGGTCCCGGTGGCGGTGAAGTTCTCGCGCAATCGGATGCCGGCACCGCATCGGATCCTGTCTGCCAGAAGGGCGTACTCACCTGTCAGGGTGGCGCCGGCGAAGTTGATCGAGCCCTCGACGCGTGCTCCGACCATCTTGAAGCTGCCGAAGGTCGAGAAACTCGTGTCACTGCCCTCGGCTCCCTGGCACGACATGGAGCCGGCGACCTGGATCTGCGCAGCCTGGACCGCGGTGCCGCTGCTGCTCTCGATCCGGGTGCTGTCCAGGCTGATGTTTCCGGCGACGGTGGCGTCGCTCAGCTGCAGCGCACCTGCGATGCGTGCGTTCTGCATGACGAAGTCACGGGTGACCAGGTTGTTCGCAACGATGGCAGCCCGTCCACGATCGGAGCCGACTTCGGAGCCGGAGAAGGACAACGCACCCTTGATCTCGGCCCCCAGCATCCACGCGCCGTCCGGGTACCAGCCGTTCGTCAGCAGGAATTGAGTCGGTGGCCTGCATGGCCGCGGCGATGAACTGACCTCGCACGGTACTTCCACTGAGATCCACGCGGCGGGTGGTGGATGCAGACAGGTCGACATCGCCGGTGAAGTAGCAGTGCTGCAGGAAGAGGGGAACAGGAACGTGGAGTCCGGACAGGTCGAGGTCGCCGACGATGAGAGCGCCGTTGAGGGCCACCCTCCGACGCTTCAAGGTGTCGCCGGAGAGAATCTCCTGGAGGACCCGTGCACGGATCTGGCGAGTGGAGTCCCAATGTGCCCCCGCCCGAACCTCCTGCGGAGATGGGGTTCCCAGCACCACCATGTGGCTACCGTCGCTCTCCGCGACAAGTCGTTCCGCATCGGTCAGCTGGATCACGACGCATCCTCCTCATCGACCCTCATACCTACGGGGGTCAGGCAGTGGACTGTGAGGCCCGGCGATGACCGGCACCCGTCCTCCGAGTGTGGCGGCAAGCCGAGCCGGTGCCCAGCCATCTCGGCGCCGGGCTGAGCAGCGGGGGTCTTCGCGTTCGTCAGTGCGGTCTCCCGGCACACGACCTCACCGCCGAGCTGACGCTGTCCCGCGCTGCTGTGATGGTGTGGACGTCGACCGAGTCTCTGCAGAGCACCTCCCGGATGCCCCTGCTCACGAGCGTAGGTCCTCATGGCGAAGGTGGTCTCCGGCTGCGGCGAAGGTCCTCGGGGGCATCGGTGCAGCTTCACATCTTGGCCGGGGCCTAGCGGACGGGCCTAGCGGACAGGCCTAGCGGACGGGCTTCACACTCGGCGCACATCAAACACACAGAGTCCACCCAAGGCGGCGGTGTCACATGGGTTCATCACGCGCACCACCCATCTCCCGAACGCCAAAGGACCCGCATGTCTGTCTACGTCTTCATCGCCGCCGATCTCGTTGCCATCGGTCTGATGGTCTTCGCGCTGTATTTCCCGCGCCATCGCCGCCGCGACCTGATCGTCGCGTTCCTGTCTATCAACGTGGGCGTCATGGGAGTCACGTTGGCGATGGCCACCGCGGAGCTGTCACTCGGTTTCGGCCTCGGCATCTTCGCTGTGCTGTCGATCATTCGCCTGCGGTCCACGGAGATGGACCACGCTGAGATCGCGTACTACTTCACCGCGATCGCGCTCGGTCTGCTGGGAGGATTCCCCTCGATCTCGCCGTACGTGAGCTTCACGCTGATGGCCGTGATGCTGAGCGTCATCGCCGTCGGCGACAGCCCCGCGCTGTTCCCTGGCACCCGCCAGCAGACCATGGTGCTGGACCGCGCCGTCACCGACGAGGCGGCGGCTCGCGAGATGCTCGGCGCCCTCCTCGGTGCCCGCATCGACCGCGTGACGCTTCGCAGGGTGGACCTGGTCTCCGAGACCACCTTGTGCGACGTCAGGTTCACCCTGCCCACTGCCGGCAGGTCCGTCGACAGCTCCCCGGACGCCCGCATCGGATCGGCCTCCCACGAGTCCGCGCCCTTCGCCATGGCAGCGAGGATCCGATGACGGCCTGGATGGACGCAGTGCTGGCTCTGCCCACCCTGACGCTCGACGAGGTGAACGAGCGAGCAGCCCTGCAGACCAGGGTGGACCGCAAGTACCTCGTCCGACCCGAGGACTGGGGGAGACTGCTCGCCTCGCTGGACAGCGAGCCGAGCGTGCTCCAGATCGACGGTCGACGCAGCTTCCGGTACTCCTCCACGTACTACGACACGTCTGATCTGGACAGCTACCGGGACGCGGCCCGCAGCCGCCCTCACCGTTACAAGGTGCGCACCAGGCACTACCTGGACACCGGCTCGAGCTCGGTCGAGGTCAAGACGCGCTCGGCGTCCGGTGCCACGGTGAAGAGTCGGCAGTGGCTCGACGCGGACGCGACAGCCGGCAGGGGCCTCCTGCCCGCGGCCGCCGCCAGCTTCGTCAGCGGATTCGACCGGATCGGCGACAACGCCCACCGGCTCACCGAGGTGCTGACCACGTCCTACGAGCGAGTGACCCTCGTGACGGCCGACGCGCGGGTCACCGTGGACCGGCACGTCGCAGCAGTCGACGTCCGCGGCCGGCACCTGGACTACGGCGACCTGCTGATCGTCGAGACCAAGTCAGCAGGCGGGGCCGGTGCCGTCGACCGCTCCTTGTGGGCGAGCGGCATTCGCCCGGCCCGCATCAGCAAGTACTGCACGTCGCTCGCGGCGCTGCGCCCCGAACTTCCCTCGAACAGGTGGTCACGGTCCATCCGCCGCTACCTGCCCATCGCCGCCGCGCCCGTCGCGGCTGCCTAGAAAGGTCTGACATGAACAAGCGCCCCTCCACCATCTTCGCCGGCCTCGCACTTGCCGCCACCATGATCTTCAGCGGCTGCAGCGTCGGCACGACCGATTCGGCCGCCGCGGCCTCCGCCTCATCGGTGAACGCCCCTGTCTCCGAGGTGAGCTATTCGGACCTGGAGATCGACGAGGCGGATCTGTCCATCGACGTCGCTGACGCCGTCGACATCACCCTCGCCGATGGAGCGTCCGAGGCCGGCAGTGGTGTCAGCGTCGACGGGGACATCGTCACGATCGACGCCGCCGGCACCTACCGTGTCAGCGGCACGTTGACATCGGGCTCGATCGTCGTCGACGCCACGGACGGGGTGGTCAATCTCGTGCTCGACGGCGTCGACATCACCGCCGCCGAAGTGGCAGCGATCAACGTGGTCGAGGCCGACCAGGTCGTGGTCTGGCTCGCCGACGGCAGCGACAACGCGATCGCCGACGCGGCCGGGACCACGGTGGACGAGGCGGTCGAGGACGCGCCCAACGCGACGCTGTTCTCCAGCGCCGACCTGTGGATCGCCGGCGACGGCGCGTTGTCCGTCACGGCCCATGCAGCCGACGCGATCACCTCCAAGGACACCCTCGTGATGACCAGTGGCGAGGTCACGGTCGAGGCGGCTGACGACGGCGTGCGAGGCAAGGACCACCTCGTGATCACCGGCGGGACGCTCACGTCCAAGGTGCAGGGTGACGCTCTGCGCTCGGACAACGAATCGGTCGCCGACGAGCCGGATGCAGCGGTGGGCGTCATCTGGATCGACGGCGGAACGATGGACCTCACAGCCGGCTCGGACGCGATGGATGCGGCACGTCAGGTCACGGTGTTGAGCGGCGACCTGACGATCGCCGCGGGCGACGACGGCATCCACTCCGACAACGTGCTGCGTATCGCCGGAGGTGAGGTCACCATCACCGAGAGCGTCGAGGGCATCGAGGGCGCCTACATGTATCTCTCCGGCGGCGACGTGTCCGTGGTCTCCAGCGACGACGGCATCAACGTGGCAGGTGGCGCGGAAGCGCTGGCGGAGGCGACTGAGGACGAGGGCACCGACGGTGCAGCGGGCGAACCCGACGCTGCCGCTGGGGGACCACCAGACGGTGGTGCGCCGGCGGGCGACCGGGCCGGAGGCCAATCGGGGGGTCCCATGGGTGATGCGGCCGGATCCGGCGACCAGGCCGCCACGACCGAGCCGGTCGACGACCTCGCTTCGATCACGGTGTCCGCGATGGAGGGCAGCGGCTTCGGCGGTCCGGCCGAGGGCGACAACGGCGACCGGGTCCTGGAGCTCAGCGGCGGCACGTACGTGATCGACACGACCAGTGACGGCGTCGATGTCAACGGATCGATGACCATGTCGGGCGGCACCCTGGTGGTCTCCGGGACCGAGGACGCCCGCAACGGCGCCCTGGACGTGGACGACACGTTCACCGTCTCCGGCGGGACACTCGCAGCCAGCGGCACGGCCACCATGGCGGTCGCGCCCGGCGAGGACTCCACCCAGGCGACTCTCGCGCTGGACTTCGGCGGCACCCTTCCAGCGGGAACGGTCATCACCGTCGCCGATGACGCCGAGACACAGCTCGCGTCCTTCACCACCCCGAAGGCCTCGAACTCGTTCATCTACTCCTCCGATGCCCTCGAGGCCGGGACCGACTACACGATCTCGGTCGGCGGCGAGGTCGCCGGGACCGTGACCGGTTGGCTGGTGCTCGACGGCACGGCTGCCGGAGGTGACGTCGTCGGCACAGTCGCCGCGAGCTGACCGGCAGGATCGGCGCGGCCCGCACCCCGGTGCGGGCCGTGTCGCATGTCCGCGGGCTGTGCGCCGCCGATCCGCTGCAGAGTCGGAGATCTCGAGGTGCCGGCGCCCGCGACCCGTGGGGGCCCCACTTCCGGGTCCTCTGGCGAGCTGGCCTGTCGCAGCGTCAGGACGCACAGACGTTGCCGTGTCCCGTTGAGCAGCAGTGGCACCGGGCAGCTTGAGGTTCGGATCGATCACCACGCTGTCGCCGACCTTGATCTCGATCACGTCTGCTCCAGTGGCTGCGACCTCTCCAGCAACCTCATGCCTGGGATGACCGGGTTCGACCGGTCAGGCAGCGCGCCACCGATCAGGAGAGGGTCGGTGCCGCAGATGCCGCACCCATCGACAGCCATCACGACCTCCAGATGCCCGGGTGTGGGTCAACGATCGTGGCGATTCAGCTGCCTGACTCGGTGACGAGGACGGCGAGCATCGTGGGTGGGAGTTCAGGCCCGAGAACTCAGAAGACACTCTGGGGGTCGTAGTACTCGTCGATGTTCTTGCAGCCGATGCCGGCAGCCTTGGTGAAGGACTCCTTCGGGTAGTCGGCCGGCTTCGTGGTCCCCGTCGCGATCGCAAGCGCGATCTTCAAGGCGTCCTCGGCGGCCAGCGACGGAGAGTTCAGTCCGGTGGAGATGTAACGGCCGGTACAACCGCCCGACTTGATCAGCGCCAACCCTTCCTTCTGTCCATCAGCGGCCGCAGCGACGTAGACGTTCTCGTAGCGGGCCCTGCGGTTGACGACGTTGTAGGCGCCCAGCGTCATCGAGTCGTTGAGTCCGACCACCAGGTCGACATCCGGGTTGGCGGCCAGCATGTTCTCCGCGGCGACCTGACCCTTGTCCTGGGCGTAGTCGCCGGCCTGCTCGGCTTTGATGTCAACGTTCACACCGCCTTCCTTGAGGCCGGCGAGAAAGCCCTTGCGTCGTTGCGGACCCACGAACTCATCAGTTGCCGGCCCGGTGAGAATGACGATCTTGATGTCCTTCTTGCCCATGCCGAGGAAGCGTCGTGCGGTGATCTTGCCGGATTCCCGTCCGATGGTCAGGTTGTCGGACTGGACGCTGGTCGTGCCAGTGCCGGGAACACTCGTATCGATGTAGACCACCGGGATCTTCGAGGCGATCTGGGTCATCATCTCCTTCTGGCCCTTGACGCTGGTTGCGTTCACGACCAACACGTGTGCGCCCTGCGCCATCATCGCCTGCATCTGGTTCATCTGGATCACAGGATCCTTGTTGGCGGCTTGGAACAGCAGCTTGAAACCCTTTTCCTTGGCGATCTGCCGGGCACGAACCTCCATGGCCGCGAAGTAGGGCGCTTGGAGTTGCTGCTGAGCGAAGCCGATGACGACCTTGCTCACGTCAGCTTGAGCGCCGTTGGCCGGACCCGCCGCAGGCTTCTTGGAAGGATAGATCTGCCCACAGGCAGTGACAGTGAGCAGCAGCGCACAGCCGCTGAGCACTGAACGGAAGGCACTGGCTTTCACGGCTCTCTCCAGTCACCCAAGCCCGGAGTCACTTGGCCGCCGCCCGCGCCGGCTGTCGCTTGCGGCGCCCCGTGAAGTGCACGGTGGCCAGGGTCACCGCCACCAGGATGAGGGCACCGCGGAAGGCGTCCTGGAGGAAGGTCGAGACGTTGAGCAGGGAAAGCAGGTTGGCGATCACGGCAAAGATGATGGTGCCCACCACCGTTCCGAACACCTTTCCATGGCCGCCGGACAGGCGCGCTCCGCCGATCACGACTGCGGCGATCGCCTCGAGTTCCAGCAGGTTCCCGGCTGTGGAGGTGCCGCTCGCGAAGCGGGCAAGGAACATCCAGCCGCCCAGGCCGACGAGCAGACCGGCCAGGATGTACACCGACCACAGTGTGGTTCGCACCGGGATGCCCGAGCTGCGGGCAGCCTCCTTGTTGGAGCCGATCGCATACACGCGCCGGCCCCACACCGTGCGGTACAGCAGGAACGCGATCAGCAGCACCATCGACAGCCAGATGAGGGCCAGCACCGGAACGCCGAGGAAGGTGGTCTGACCGATGGTGGCGAAAGAGCTGGCCGCCTTCGGGGTGATCGGGATTCCGTTCCCGTAGGCGTACACCAGGCCGCGGGCCAGGGCCAGCATGCCCAGGGTGACGATGAAGGGTTCCAGACCGCGAAATGACACCAGCCAGCCGTTCACGGCCCCGATCATGCCGCCGATCATGAGCGCGACGACGAGGGCCAAGAACACCGACGGACCGTCGAGAAGGCCAGCCGCGACGACGGCGGACAGGCCGAGGGCGGAGCCCACGCTGATGTCGATCCCCCCGGTCAGCACGACGATGAGCTCGGCCAACGTGACGACACCGATGATCGACATCTGCAACGACAGGTTCGTCAGGTTGGTGCTGCCCCAGAAGACCGACCCCTTGGTGAGAGTGGCGACCAGAAGCAAGGCGATCAGGATGTAGAGAGCGTATTGACCGACGAGCCACTGGGCGACCTGCTGGCCCCTGGAATCATTCTGTTCCTCGTAGTGATGGACTGGAGGGGGCACCGATTCTGCGGTCATGGCAAATGCTCCTTTTGCTGCCGGATTCTCGGAAAGGGATTCAGTCCTGGTGCGTCAGAGCCGTTCGGATCAGGTCATCGGTGTCGGCGACCTCAGGGTCGAACTCTTGAACGATCTGGCCGTTGCGCATCACGAGGATGCGGTGGCACACCGAGAGCAGCTCTTCAGCCTCGCTCGAGACAACGAGGATCCCCTTGCCGCGGGCGGCGAGCGCGTGGATGATCTCGTAGATGTTGGCTCTGGCACCTACGTCGATCCCCTTGGTCGGTTCGTCCAAGACGACGAAGTCGGGGTCGGACTCCAGCCATTTCGCGACCACGACCTTCTGCTGGTTCCCCCCGCTGAGGGTGCTGGTGAAAGTCTTGCTTCCACCCTTGACCTGAAACTCCTGGATCAGCTCCCGCACGCGCTTCTTCTCCCGTCGAGCGTCAACGACACCGGCTCGGGCCATGCGGGGCAGGACGACGAGACTCATGTTCTCGCCGTTGTTGAAGTCCTTGACGAAGCCTTCCAGGCGTCTGTCTTCGGTGAGGTAGGCGATGCGCTTGCTCAGTGCAGCGCCCGGGGACTTCAGGTGCACGACCTCACCACGTACTTCGATCGTGCCGCCTGCCGCCGGCTTCTGCCCGGTGATGGTCCGGGCAACTGAGGACCGACCGCTACCGACCAGCCCGTACAGGCCAACGATCTCACCTGGGGCCACGTCGAAGGAGACACCCTTCGCAGTGCCCCCGTAAAGATCGCGCACCGACATCACAGGCTTCTCGCCGCGGGTCTGGGCCGGGGTCGGCCGACTCAACGCCTTGAGCGCCTCTCCGATCATCAAGGTCGTGATCTCGTCTGGGTTGCTGTCTGCCGCGGTCACCACGTCCACCAGACGCCCGTTGCGCAGCACGACGATCCGGTCGGACATCGCAAAGACTTCGTTCAACCTGTGCGAGACGAACAGGATGCACGTTCCTGCGGCCTTCTCTCGGCGGACCAGGTCGAGAATGTCGTTGAAGTGCTCCTCGCTGGTGGACGCCGTCGTCTCGTCCAGGATCATGATCTTGTGGCTGGTGACCAGCGCGCGGCTCAGGGACAACATCTGACGCTGCCCCGGCCCGAGATCTCGGGCCATCTGTGACGTGCGCAGATGCCCGAGACCTATGTCGCGGAGTACGTTGCGAGTCTCCGGGCTGTTGCTGTCCACCTTGGTGGCCCACGGACGGATGTCTCGACCCTGGCGGAGCTTGTACAGCCAGACGTTCTCGCCAATCGTGAAGTCGTCGATGATGAGCGGTTCCTGATGCATCATCAGCACACCGGCCTGTTCCGCCTCCGCCGCATTGCGGACGGGGTGCGGAAAGCCGGTCACCCGAATCTCACCGTCCGACGGGGTTTCGACGCCAGCCAGAAGCTTCGCGAAAGTCGACTTGCCTGCCCCGTTCGCACCACATATAGCCAGTACCTCACCGGCATAGCCAACGAGGTCCACGCCGTCCAGGGCCTGAACGCCCGGGTAGTACTTCTTGACGCCGACGGCGGTGAAAGCCACCTCGCCCGACGGCAACTGACTGGCTGCGTCTGCGATCTGATCCACCGATCAGCTCCTCTGGAGTTGGGAGAGCGCATCAACCGGGCGGAAGCGCCGCGAGTCAGGGTGCCAAGAGCGAGGTCGTCGAGCCGAGTGCGACCAGACCGGCGCACCTGCGCACGGCGCAGAGCCAGTGGTTCCCCGGACGAGCGGGCCCGAGGCGCCATCGCGGCTCATGTGCACGTCGATGGCCTGCGCGATGAACTCCGTGTAACTCGCAGCTCAAGAGTGACTTCGGTACCAGATGACATCAGAAACTCCGGATCTCCACGGCGCGCTTGCTGGCGGTATCTGCCGGGGGTCAGGGGCAGGACGCCAGTGAACCACGTTGATGTCTCCATGCGACATACCGTGGCTGTGCGCCGTCAGCCCACGGGACGTGTCGGTCACTGAGCCCGCGCAGGGGAGTGACCAAGGCCAGGGCGCGAGCGCACCGATCACGTGGGCCGCGAAGATCGATGAGTTGTCCGAGCTGACCACGGCGAGCACATCGGCGCGAGCAACGAGCACATCCGCGCCATCTCGCTGTCCGCCTCACGGTGATGCGACTGCACGTCGGCGAGCGTAGGCGATCGGGTCGGGCGACGTTTCGGTGATGGAGGCCGCGTCCTGCTTCCGCACCGGTTCGACTGATGATCTCGAGACCAGAGATCGCCGCAGCGCACTCGTCGCGCTCGCGAGGAGACGCGCGGACACGAAGGCCCGACGCACCGCTGACGCGCGCCTTCAGAGCTTGACCGATGTTGCTGCGGTGAAGGCGCCGAGCACGGGTGACGCCGGTCCGGACCTCCGCGTCCACGAGGTGACGCCGAGTGACGAGGAACTGACGCTGGGCAGCACTGCGGCGCCGAAGGAATGGCTGAGACGTCCGGTGCCGTTGGCTCAGCGCGCGCCCGAGGTCGATTCCTCGCCTGGGGGCAGTGAGCTGTGGCTCATCGGCCGCGTGCGGAGCTGACGTATGCGAGCCCGGGAACGCTGAGCCCGTCCGAGGTCTGGTAGCGCGACAGCCCTTCACGAACCGTCTCCCGGATGGCGACCACGTCGTGGGCAGGCAGGGCGGCGAGGCGTTGCTTCAGCGGGCCGGCAAGGTCGATCCGCAGCTGCCAGTAGTCGTCGAAGGATGCGTCATTGGTGGGTACGTCGACCTGCTGCACGCTGACCTGTTCAAGGCCGGCTGCGGTCAGTGTCTGCTCGAGAGCGCCGTCGGAGCTCAGGGAGAACGGACCTGGGGTTCCGGCAGGGGGCACCGGAATGCCGGTGTGCTGCTGTACGGCGTCTGCCAGCACTCCGAGCCACGGGTTGCGGTCGCGTGGACCCCACACCGCGATGGCCGCTCGGCCACCGGGCCGCAGCACTCGGCCGATCTCGCGCGCGGCTCGGACCGGGTCGAGTGCGAACATGAGTCCCTCGCGGCACACGACGATGTCGAACGAGTCGTCGGGCAGGTCGATCCGCTCCAGGTCGAGGACCTGCGCAGTGACCCGTGCGGCGCCTGTGCCGACGTGGGCGCGACGCGCCGCCCTCGAGGACGCGATCGCCACCATCTCCGGCGCCACGTCGGAGAGGACCACCCGTCCTCCTGGTGTGACCTGCTCGGCGATCGCCAGGCCCAAGCCACCTGCACCGCAGGCGAGCTCGAGCACCTCGTCGCCCGGAGTGGGAGCCACCGCCTCGATCATCAGCCGAGTGACCGCCTCCGCGCGTTGTTCGACATGGTCGGCATGCTCGCCCCAGGACTCAGCGACCGAGCCCCACATCTGGTGCACGCGGTCACGGACCTGCTCGGCAGTGGGCAGCTGCACCGTCTCTGTGGACATCTCGAAGCCTCCCTCGCAGTTCGTTACACGGTGTGAGTAACGAATACTGCTACGTTAACCCCATGGCCGCTGAAGTCAAGAGATCTCGCACCTATGACTCCACGCTGCGCGAGGAACAGGCCTCAGCTCGGCGCCGCACGCTAGCCCACGTCGCCCGGGACCTCTTCGTCGAAAGTGGATATCCGGCCACCACGATGGAGGCGGTAGCGAAACGAGCGGACGTCTCGCTCAAGACGGTCTACAACGCCTACCGCAGCAAGGCGGGCCTACTCAGAGCGGTGTGGGACCTCGCCCTCAAGGGTGATCTCGACGACGCACCCATCGCCGGACGCAGCTGGTACACCGAGCTGCTGTCGGAGCCGGATCCGCACCGGCAGCTGACGATGGTGGCGGCAAGCTCTCGCACCGTCAAGACACGTATCGGGCCATTGCTCAGGGTGATCCGAGACGCCGCACCCGTTGACGATGACCTCGCGGCGCTGTGGGGGCTGATCCAGACCGACTTCTGGTCCAACCAGCAGGCGATCGTCCAAAGCCTTGCCGACAAGGGCTCCCTGCGACCTGGACTTGATGTACCGCGCGCCACTGACCTGCTCTGGACGCTCAACCACCCAGACGTCTGGTTGCTGCTGGTCGATCGGCGAGGCTGGTCGCCAGAGGATTGGGAGAGCTGGTTCGCCAGGACCTGTCGAGAGCAGCTGCTCGGTTGAGGTGACGAGCGCGGCCTTCGGTGTGGCGGCGACGCTTCAGCGTTGAGCGGAGTGCGGGGAGGTGGCGGAGCACGCAGAGGCGTGAGGTACTCGCCGTTTGTGCCATCCTCTTGACACAAAGCCATCCGGGCCGCACTCTTGTGCCATTCAGGTGACACAAATGGTGGAGGGGGGCGAGCCGTGTTCGGTGTGGTGACGGTCGTGGTCGGCATGGTGCTGCTGGTGCTCCTCATGGGCGTGGCCCTGCTGGTCGGGTGGACGGCACGTACGGCTCGGCGCGGCCGGGCAGACGATGTCGCCGCGGAGTGGCGCACAGTGCGCCTGACTCGGCTCGTCGGCGTGCTGGCCGGGGCTCTCGGCGCGTGGATCGTCCTGGAGAAGGGGTCCCACGGCACCGGCGCGATGCTGGCGCCGGCGGTCTTCGGTCTCAGTGTGCTGGTCGCGGTGGCCCTGGGGGAGACGGTGGTCCGTCCGGCGCGTGCCGACGGCGTGCGGTCCGCGTCGCTGGAGACCCGGCGAGTGCGCGACTACCTGCCCCCGGTGGCGAGCCGGGTGGTGGCTGCGATGGCGGTGCTCATGGCCGGAACACTCCTGCTCACCACCCTGACCGCCTCCCAGGACGAGTACACCGGGGCGATGCGGGCACTGGAGTGCAGCTCGACGGACGTCGGCGTCACCCGCACGCCGTACGCCGGGAGCTACTACAGCGCGCCTCTGGCGCTGGTGCTGCTGGTGGTCCTGATCGTGGCCGGTCTCGCCGCCCGGCAGGTGGTACGTCGTCCGAGGGGCATGTCCACCACCGACGAGGGTGACGACGTGTTGCGCTGCCGCTCGCTGGACGTGGTGGTGGCGTCGGCCGGCATCGCCGTGAGTGCCCCGTTCCTCGGGATAGCGGTGACCACCGCCATCGCCCTGCGGGGGCTGGCCTCTGCCGAGCCGTCCTGTGCGCCGCCGTGGGCGGGGGCAGTCAGCTGGGCGCTGCTGCTGGCGGCGCCGGTCGCTCTCGGCGTGCTCGGGTGGTGCCTGCTGGCGCTCACGGTCTCGTTGCCGCGCCAGGTCGCGGACGCTCCTACGTCAAGGCAGACCGAGGGTGAGGCTCAGCGTTGATCCGGCGGACCCGACTCCGCCGTACGAGCAGCTGCGTCGCCAGCTCACCGACCTGGTGGGCTCAGGGGAGCTCCGCGCCGGCGACCGGTTGCCGCCGCTGCGCCAGCTGGCGGGCGACCTCGGGCTCGCGGTCGGCACGGTGGCGCGGGCCTACCGGGTGCTGGAGGCCGAGGGCGTACTGGAATCACGCCGTGGGGCCGGCACGCGAGTCGCGGCAGGCGTCCGCGCGTGGCCGGAGAGTCTGCGGCGCGAACGGCTGGCCGAGCTCGCCGAGCAGCTACCGGCGGCAGGGCTACGCGCTCGGCTTCGACGACTCGGACCTGCGGGCCGCGCTCAGCCATGGGCCTCGGCCCTGATCCGCCCGTCGGCCGGGCGCTGATCAGCGTCAGCGGGGCGGGGCGAGACCAACCCTCGCGCGCAACGACCCGATCCCAAGCCCTTGTCGTTCCCCGCGTACGAACAAGTCGAGCTGGTCGACGGCGTCGTGCCACGACGTGCCGGTGAGCTGAAGTACGCCGCCTTCGCCGACCTGGTGGTCTCGGTCAGCGGAGTGAGTCATCCGCTCATTCGCCGCCGAGGTTCCCGTCCCGGCCATCGCCGGAATGCAGGTCGAGTTGACCGTCACCGCTTGCAGCTGACTGGTCGGTGGCGGTGACTCGACCGCAGGGCGTTCGAGCATCCAGAGGATCCAGCTGGGCGCTCCCGCGGCCGCGGGCAGTCCGTTGCTCGCGTTCGTCAGGCGCGCTGAGTCGCTCGGTGTGGGCTCAGCTGCATGATCGGTCGACGCCAGGGTCCAGCAGTGCGTCGTCTGCGCCGGGACGACCGACGACTTGCACTCCGACGGGTAGGTCGTTCGGCCCCGACAGCAGCGGCAGGCTGATGGTGGGCGTACGCAGCAGGGTCCATGCCCTGCAGAAGACGGGGTCGCCGGTGTAGTCAAGGCCTTCGGGCGCCTCGCCTCTCACCGCCGGGGTCAGCAGCCCGTCCAGATCGCCGAACACCTCGGCGAGCAGGTCTCGGCAGGTCGTGGCAGCGATCTGAGCCCGGGCGTAGGTCCCCTCCGGCTGACTCGCGCCGCGGTTGACCAGCTCCCTGGTGGATTCACTCAGCCGGCGGGCGCGCGCGGTCAGGTGCGGGCGCAGGGTGTCACTCACTTCCTTCTCCATCACGACTACTTGAGCGGACACCAGATCGGCGAACGACGGGGGGAGTGTCGTCTCGACGACATCGACCCCGGCAGTCGGCGAGCTCGTTCGCGAGTGCCTCGAGCTCGCGAGTCGTCTCGGTGTCGGCCACCTCCCAGTCGCCGGTGCGCACGAAGCCGATTCGCGGTGGCCCGGTGCTCCGCGCGGCCGCGCCTCGGAGGCGGCCTCGCGGCGCGCACGTGGTCGAAGACCAGCTCGACGTCACGAACGGTTCGAGCGAAGATCCCCAACGTGTCCAGCGAGGGGCTCACCACGTGCAGGCCGGTGCGGTCGATGGCACCGAAGGACGGCTTGAAGCCGAGTACGCCGCAGAAGGCGGCCGGTCGGATCACCGAGCCCGCGGTCTGCGTCCCGAGCGCTGCAGCGACCATGTGATCGGCTGTTGCAGCCGCCGACCCGCTGGAGGACCCCCCGGGCGTGCGCGATGCGTCCCATGGGTTGGTGGTCGGACCAGGCGCGAACAAGGCGAACTCGGTGGTCACGGTCTTGCCCATCGTCAACGCCCCGGCCTTAGTCAGGCGACGCACGACGGCCGCGTCCCGCTCTGGTCGACGCCCCGCATGAGAGGGGAGAACCGAGCTCGGTGGGGTAGTCGGCGGTATCGATCAGATCCTTGACAGCCACGGTCAGGCCCAGCAGCGGCAGTGAGGAGTCACTGCGGTCCAGCTCCTCGCGCGCTGCCTGACCAGTGCTGGGTCGTGGTGCGCGAAGGCACGCACCACAGGCTCCCGAGCCGCGATCCTCGCCAAGCTGGCCTCGGCGACGTCGGTCACCGCGGCTTCGCGGTTCGCGCACGGTTTCGATGGCCTCGGCTCCGGTGAGCGCGAACAGCTCCGCCATGCTCACCGGCCGCCCGATCGCGGCGGCCCGCTCAGCCGCCGCCCCGCGTCGTGGCGCCGGTCTCAAGGTGTCGCTGCCCGTGAGGCCGCGTGGAGGAGGTCGCTGTAGATCGCGGTCGCCGTCGCGATCTCGTCGACCTCGCACCACTCGTCCACCACATGCGCCTGGTCTGGTGATCCGGGCCCGCAGATGACTGTCGGCACGTTGCCCAACGCCTGTGTGAGCACGCTGGCATCGGTGAAGAAGCGGGCTGCCTGCGGGCCGTTCGTCAGGTCGACGTGACCGTCCGGTGACTTCTCGAACGAGCTGCACCCAGGTGTCCTCGGACGGAGGTGAACACTGGAGGCAGGCTAAGGACCTGCTGCACCGCTGCGAGGTCCTCGAGCAGCTCGCTGAGCTCGCCCGGGATCCGGTCGGCGTCGGCCGCGGAAGGCGTTCGGAAGTCGAGCTCGGCGGTGGCGAAGTCGGGGACGATGTTGCGCAGTGCGCCGCCGCGGATGCGGCCGATGTTGAGTGTGCGTCGACCGAGGACCTCGTGGGTGGGCGCAGTCGTCTCGGCCCAGGTCCGTACGAGGGCCAGTGCCTCGATGAGCTTCTCGATGGCGTTCTCACCGAGCTGAGGTGTCGACCCATGGCACGATCGTCCGTGCGACACCAGATCCACCCACAGCGCGCCGCGGTGACCGAGCACGGGCTGGTTCGAGGTCGGCTCCGCGATCAGCAGGAAGTGACTCTCGGGCAGCAGGCCGGCCTTCCGGGTCAGCGCCGAGGCGCCCAGACTGCCGACCTCCTCTTGGGCGGTGAACACCAGCGCAACAGGCACGGCGTCGGGCGGCGGGGATGCCACGAAATCCTCGGCCGCCTGGATCATGGCCGCCACGCCGGTCTTCATGTCCACTGCGCCACGGCCGTACAGGCGTGAGCCGATGACGTCGGCGGCGTGGGGGTCGTTGCTCCACTGATCCTCGATGACCGTCACGGTGTCCAGATGGCCGGACATGCAGAGCGCAGGTCGTTCGGGATCTCCCCAGCGAGCCACCACATTGACGTGGGCATCGTCGTAGCGGTCCATCTGGACGGTGAAGCCGGCGCTCTCCAAGCGTCCGGCGAGCAGCTCGGCGACGAGGGGTTCACCACCACTCTCGGGCGTGCTCGGCATTCTGATCAGCTGCCGAGCCAGGTCTACGTCAGGCGTCCTGATCATGGGTGTCCTCCTCCACCTCGGCCCAGAACGGTGACTCCGTCCCGGAACAGCTCTCTGGCGTCTGCTTGGTCGCGGTCGGCCAGGCACGCCAGCAGCAGGAGTCTCGCCTTCCCCGCGCTGAGTCCGCCCGCACCCACCACACCCAGCTCGGGCCAGGTCCGTACCGCCGCCGCCACCGCCGTACACCTCCCAGGTGCCGCCGACGGGGACGCGTGTCGCCACGACGACGACGCACTCCGGTGTCGACCAGATGGCCGATCGCGTCGCGCAGCGTCTCGGGCACATGACCCATGCCGAACCCCTCGATCACCAGTCCCCGTGGTGAGGTTGCCGCCGCGAGGGCATGCGCCACCCGTCCGGACATGCCGCTGTACGCCTGGAGGACCGGTACGTCGTCGGGTCGCGGCGGTTCCCCGCGGACACCGCCTGGCACCGTCCACGACGGAAGGCTGCTCGAGAGGCGGCGGACGACGCCGTCGGCGTCGAGGGTGGCAACGGCGGACGACTCCGAGGAGAAGGCGTCGTGTCCTGTAGGTGTGCCACTTTCGCACCGAACGAGCGGCGTGCAGCCGGCCGTCGAGGCAGGCCAGGACTCCGAGGTTTCGCAGGACTGGGCTGGCGGCCGCCTTCAGCGCCGACCGAAGGTTGTCGGGCCCGTCTGGAGACGTCTCGTCGGCGGCTCTCATCGCTGCGGTGAACACCACTGGCTTCTCGGTGTCGACCAGCACGTCGACCAGGAAAGCCGTCTCCTCCAGGGTGTCTGTCCCGTGAGTCACGACCACCCCGGCCACGTCGTCGCGAGCAACGAGTCGCTCGACCGTCGTTCGCAACCTCCCACATCAGTGGAGGGTCGACGTTCCAGCTGTTGATCCGCGTCAGGTCCACGACCGCGGCCGACGGGCGGTGACGTGTCGTCTTCGACGCTGCGGAGCAACTCCTCGAGCGAGAGCTGCGCGATCACACCCTTCGCGCCCTCGGCGCGCAACGATGCGATCGTGCCGCCGGTGGAGACGACCGCGACGCCGGCCGCGTTGCTAGACCCCAAGATGCTGTTCGACTTCGCCAGTGGCGGTGAGCGACTCGATCGAACCGTCGCTGACGATGCGACCGCTCTCCAGGATGAGGCAGCGGGTCGACATCCTGGCCACCATCGGGACGTTCTGCTCCACCACCACGGTGGTCAGCCCCTCTTTGCGGTTGATGTCCTTGATGTTGTCCGCGATCTGCTGGACGAGCATCGGCATGATGCCGTCCGAAGGCTCGTCAAGCAGCAGGATGCGGGGCTCGGTCATCATCGCGCGCGCGATCGCGAGCATCTGCTGCTCGCCGCCGCTCATCGTTCCGGCCCGCTGTTTGGGCCGTTCAGCCAACCGCGGGAAGTAGTCGAGCACCTCCTCGAACCGACCCTGGCGTACTCGTCCACCGGCGGCGAGGCGCCCCAGCTTGAGATTCTCACTGACAGTGAGCTCCCCGAAGACGCCGCGTCCCTGGGGGACGACGGCGATGCCGTGTCGGGTCCGGACATGTGCGGGCGCACGGGTGAGGTCCGTGCCCGCGACCTGGAGCTGCCCGGACCGAATCTTGAGGAGGCCCGCGAGCACACGGATCAGGGTGCTCTTGCCCATGCCGTTTCGACCCAGGACGCCGAGTACCTCGCCCTCCTCGACAGAGAAGGACAGGTCGTGAAGGACGACACCTCGGCCGTAGCCAGCGACCACGTCGGTGACCTGCAGCATCAGTGGATCTCCTCGCCCAGATAGACGGCGCGCACTTGCTCATCCCGCTCGACTGCTGCCATCGGGCCCTGAGCGATCACCTCGCCCAGGTGAAGGACGGTGACGTCGCAGTTCAGCGATCGGACGAAGGACATGTCGTGCTCGATGACGATGCTCGAGACGCCGTTCTCCGCCACCAGACGCGCGATGAGCTCGGAGGTCTTCGTCGTCTCCTCGGGGCTCATCCCGGCGGTTGGTTCGTCGAGCAGCATCACGGTCGCCTGCCTAGCCACCAGCATCCCGATCTCGAGCCATTGCGTTCGCCCGTGCGGCAGGTGGGCGGCCCGTACGTGCATCGCGTCTCGCAGGCTGACCTGGTCCGCGACCTCGGCCACGGTGCTGGCGACCTTTCCTCGGCGTACGCCCGTCGCCAGCACCGGAACGGTCAGGTTCTCGGCCACTGTGAGATCGGGGTAGAAGGACGGTCGCTGGAACTTGCGCACCATGCCGAGCTTGGCGACTCGGTGGACCGGCCACCCGGTGACGTCCTTGCCCTGGAACACGACTGTCCCGGTGTCGGGTCGAGTGTGTCCCGAGAGCATGCTCAGGAGGGTCGACTTGCCCGCACCGTTCGGACCGACCACGCAACGGATGGTGGACTCGGCCAGGGTCAGTGACACGTCGTGGTTCGCACGGACACCTCCAAAGGTCTTGGAGATGCCGCTCACCTCAAGCAGCTGGTTCATGGCGACGTCCTTGCAGGTATTGGGGCAGCCGAAGCAGCGAGCCGACCAAGCCGCGGCGGAAGAAGACGATCACGAGCACGAACAGCACCCCGAGGATCAGCTGCCAGTACTCGGGGATCAGCGAGTTGAGCGTGTTGCTCAGCACAGAGATGCCGATGGCACCGACCAGTGCACCGATGAAGTAGCCCCGTCCTCCGACCGCGACCCAGACCACAACGCTCGTGGAGAAGAGCACACCCCCGAGGTTGGGGGAGACGAAACCGGCGTCAGTGGCGTAGAAGCCGCCGGCCAACGCTGCCACGCCGCCGGAGATCCCGAAGGCGACGGTCTTGTACATCGCCGTGTTGTACCCGAGGGCTCTGGTGCGTTCCTCGTTCTCGCGGATGCTGACGAGAACCTGCCCGAACGCGGACCACTGCAGATACCGAAAGCCGAGGTACGCAGAGCAGCGTCACCGCGAAGGCCACGTAGTACATCGCGAGGTCACCTGCGAGAGAGATCTCGAAGAGACCGAAGACCGACAGGGTCGCCCGGTCGACGTACATCCCGTTGAAGCCGCCGGTCAGTCCGGACTGCGAGTTGGCGATGACGTAGACGATCGTCGAGATCGCGAGGGTCACCAGCACGAAGTAGGAGTCGCGGACGTTCGCACTGAAGAGGAAGTAGCCGACCGCACCCGCGATGAGGGCTCCGAGGACGACCCCGAGCACGAGACCCACCCACGGTGCCGACGGTCCGTCCATGTTCTTGAGCACGATGCCGAAGGCATAGGCGCCGACCGCGAAGAAGGCGCCTTGCCCGAAGCTCACCATGCCACCGAAGCCCCACAGCAGGCACAGGGTCAGGGCGAGCACCCCGAAGAGCATGTACTGCGGAAGGATGTAGACCGGGTAGCCGCCCACCAGGTACGGCACGTAGAAGAGAGCCGCGAACACCAGGGCGGCGAACACGTTCTCGGCGCCGGCCCAGCGCATGATCCGCGGACGCTGCTTCACCGTCTCTGGCGCCGTGGGAGAGGTCGCCGCTTTGTCCAACGTCGGTTGTCTCATCGTCGGCCCAGGATTCCGACGGGCCGGAAGCGCAGAGCGATCACGGCGAGCGCGAACACGATCGTCTGGGCGAACACCTGTTGGGAGACCAGGGCGAACACCGAGGTGGCGCCGCCGATGAGGGCCGAACCGACCAGGGTGCCACCCACGATGGCCCCCAGACCGCCCACAGTGACGACGAAGAACGCGCGAACCAGCCACAGCGTTCCCATGTCAGGCTCGATGCTGAACATCGGCGCGATCAGGGCCCCCGGCGAGGCCGGCCATCGCAGCACCGGCGACGAAGACCCCGCGGTACATGCGTGGCGCGTTGACCCCGAGCATCAGGGCCATCTCTCGGTTCTGGATCATGGCGCGCACACGGACCCCGACATTGGTGCGGTAGAGGATCAGTCCCATCGAGATCAGCAGCAGGATGGTCACGAGGCACACCACTGCTTCGTACCGGCCGATGCCGGCAGACCCCAATGAGAAGGTCCCTGGAATGGGATTGCGGATGTTCTTCAAGGTCGAGCCCCAGACGATCTTGATGAGCTCGGTGACGACGAGATAGAAGCCCCAGCTGATCAGCAACGTCTCGAAGGGCTGCTCGTAGAAGTGCCTGATGATCAAGCACCTCGAAGACCAGCCCCACGACGGCGACGCCGGCGGTCGCCGCCAGCACGGCCAGCGGGAACGGGACACCGGCACCGGTGACCGCCCACGTCAGGTAGGCCCCGAGCGCGAGCATCGCCCCATGTCCCATGTTGATCACGCGAACCAGGCCGAAGACCACTGCCAGCCCCATGGAGACCAGGGCCAGCACCAGGGTCGAGGTGACGATGTCGATGATCAGGGACAGAAACCCGCCCACGGCACTACGCCTTCGACAGCGGCAGGCTGTCGCACTGAGCGGCCTCGGGCTGCACGGACTCGACGCTCTGGACGACCTCGAACATGTCGTCGGGGCTGGTCCAGTTCGGCCGGGCCTGCACGAGGTACGACGGCAGGACCGCCTGGTGGTCCTCCGCCCGCATGGTCAACGAGCCTTGCGGGGCGCCGTCGAAGGTCATGCCTGCGAGTGCCGAGCGCACCGCGTCGGTGCTGACCTCGCCGGCCTTCTCGATCGCCAGCGCAGTCATGTGCGCCGCGTTGTACATGGCGACGCCGACCGTGTTCATGATGACGTTGGGGTACTGCTTCTTCACCTTCTTTCGGAAGGCCTCGTTGTTCGGGGTGTCGATCGACCAGAAGTAGTCGAAGCTGACGTAGTCGCCCTCGGTCGCGTCGGGACCGATCCCTGAGGTCGCAGCCTCCTCGTCATCGACCGTCCAGACCACGAGGTCCTTCTTCATTCCGGCCGCAGCAAGCTGACGCCGGAAGTTCACCGTGTCCGAACCGGTGAGCGTCAAGAAGACGACGTCCGCACCTGAGCGGCGGATCTGGCTCAGCACCGAGCCGTACTGCGGGGTGTTGAACGGGATGTACACCTCGCCGACGGTGGTCCCGCCGAGCTCCTTGCAGCTTCTGCTTGGTGAGGCGGTTCGTCTCCCGCGGCCAGACGTAGTCCGAGCCGATCATGAAGAACTTTCCGCCGTGCTTCTTGACCATGTACTCCATGTGCGGCCAGACCTGCTCAGAAGGCTCCGGCCCGAACATGAACACGTTGGGGTTGCAGACCCCCGGATAGAACTTCTCGGACTGACCCTCGTAGAACGTGGGATAGAGAAGCAGCTTGTCGGCCTGGGTGGCGACAGGTGCAGCAGCGTTGCGCTCAGCACTGCTGAAGGTGCCTGCCAGGAAGTCCACCTTCTCTTCGCGTACGAGTCGGTTCGCCTGCTCGGTCACCACCTGCGGCTCGGTCTTGGAGTCCGCGATGACGATCTCCCACTGGCGCCCAAGCGTGCCACCGGCCGCGTTGATCTCGTCCACGGCGAGCTCGAATCCCGCCGAGTGGGCCTTGCCGTAGACCGTCCAGGCCCCGCTCAGGGGGGAGATGACACCGATGCGGATGGGGCCATTGCCCTTGCTGCTGCCTCCTCCCGATGACTTCGGAGCGCAGGCGGTGAGCAGTGACGGCGCAGCGATCGCCCCGGCGCCGAAGAGGCTTGACTTGAGCAGGGAACGGCGGTTGATGCCGGTGGAGGGTGTGGTCACGCGCTGACTCCTTGGTGGGTGCCTCCGGTAGGTCCGGAGGGGTAGAGCGGGGCTGGTCATCGAGAGTGCGAAGCACGCAACGGAGCCGTGCCGCGGGTTCGGCTAGACGTCACGCGCGAGAACGCCGTAGGCCTCGGGCCGACGATCTCGCAAGGGCTGGTTGAAGTCGTTCCAGTTGCGGGCGACCCGCGCCATGCCCAGGTCGAGATCCGCGTAGAGGATCTCTTCGTCTTCGGGGGAGGCGGGTCCTGCCAGCGGCCAGCCCGTGTAGCTGACGATGACGCTCTGCCCGTTGAAGGGCTGACCTCGCTCCAATCCCACTCGGTCTGCCGCCGCGATGTAGACCGAGTTGCTGTGTGCATTCGCCTGCGCCAGCACGGTCGCCATGGCGGGCGACCCTTCAGCCTGTCCGGGAATGGGCACCCAGTTCGTGGGGATGCAGATGATGTCGGCTCCCTGAAGGGCGCAGGCCCGATAAGCCTCGGGGAACCAGCCGTCGTAGCAGATGAACGTGGCAATGCGTCCGATGGGCGTGTGGAAGACGGGAAAGCCCAGGTCTCCCGGCTCGAAGAAGAGGTTCTCGCGGTTCCACAGGTGCACCTTGCGGAAGGTGCCGATGTAGCCCTCCGGGCCGATCACGATGCTGGAGTTGAACAGCTGCTCGCCGGCACGCTCGCAGATGCCGGCCACCAGGTAGACACCTCGCTCGCGGCAGAAGGCGATCCACGCCGATGAGGCTGGCCCCGAAGGGACCTCCTCTGCGCTCTCACGAGCCTCGCTGCGCGTCTCGAACACGTAGCCGGAGTTGCACAGCTCGGGGAGCACCAGGAGCTGCGCTCCGCCACGCACCGCCTCGTCGCACAGCTCCAGGGAACGCCTCAGGTTCTCGGTGTTCTCGCCGATGCGCGGTTCCATCTGGACACATGCGACTCGGATCGTCTCGGAGGCTTGCGCACTGCTCGTCATGGGCTTCCTCACCGCTTACGGAATCGTTTCCACGAAAATAGGGAAACGATCCCGTGAGGTCAATAGGTTGACCAGAACTTTTGCGTTAGGTTCGTTGGCTGACCACTTGGGGAAGGCACGAAAAGCGACATGCACGTCACTCTCAAGGACATCGCCCACGAGGCAGGGGTGAGCCTGTCGACCGCCTCGCGGGTGCTGTCGCGGGCCCGCGAGGGAGTCGAACCCGAGACCGCCACGGGAAAGCGGGTCCTGGCGACGGCACTGCGACTGCACTACGTGCCGAACCTCTTCGCGGCCAGTTTGCGGACGCATCGCACGCACATGTTGGGCGTACTGGTCCCACACCTGACCGATGTGGTGCTGAGCACCATCTACGAGGGCATCGACGAACGGGCCTCGAGCGCGAACTACCAGACGGTGGTGGCCAACACGATGGACGATCCTCGTGAGCAGCGGCTGCGTGCGGAACGGCTGCTCCAGCGGGGAGTGGATGGCCTGATCTTCGGTGACGCGCAGGTGAGTGCCCCCTATCTCGATGAGCTGGCGGGCCGCGAGGTGCCGTTCGTGCTGGTGAGCCGCCGGCACCATCCGTACAGGTCGGTCACGTGTGACGACACTGCAGGGCGGCCGCCTGGTCGGCAACCATCTCGCTGACCTCGGTCATCGCCACATCGCAGTCATCGCCGGCCAGCCGTACGCGTCGACCGGGATCGACCGAACCCAGGGTTGCCTCGCAGCTCTTCGTGAGCGAGGAATCGAGGTTCCCGCCACCCGAGTGCGGCACTCGGAGTTCGATGCGCAGGCCGGTCACCTCCTGGCCACCCAGATGCTGGCCGAGGACCCTGAGATCACCGCGATCTTCGCCGTCAACGACATCAGCGCCATCGGTGCGATGGGTGCGCTGCGAGACCTGGGCATCCGAGTCGGGCATGACGTGGCGATCGTCGGCTTCAACGACATCAGCATCACGGCGGACCTACCCACCCCGCTGACGTCAGTCCGTAGTCCCCTGAACCACATGGGCCAGCAGGCTGCCGGCCTGCTCCTGGAGATGCTCGGTCATGAGACTGCCGGGCCCAACAGGTCGCCCGTCGAGGAGCGGCTCAGTCCACAGCTGATCGTCAGGGAGTCCTCCGACGTGTCAGTCGACTCGCGGTCCTTGAGGGGGCGGAGCGCGTCGGTGGCTGCGCAGAACTCACCGGCGGGCGTCACTCAGCATCGCTGACCAGGCCACTCACGGGTGACGAGCGGGCACCTGGTCCATCGAGGGGTCCCGTGGCAGCGAGCACGGTCGACACCGGGTGAAGTGGCGCTGGAATCGGTGACGCAGCCGAGGCCGGCCGCATTGTCTGCCAACGAAGGCGCCATCGATCATTCGACGGAGAGGTGGTAGAGACCAGTGAACCTGAGTCCTGGGCGATATTTCCGCATGTTCCCGACGTGCGGTGTGACCCCGTCGGTGGCTCGTTGCGGGAGGTCGGCGGGTTCCTTACCGTCGTAGTCACTCCCGGAGTTGCGGACCTCGGTGCCGACGACGGGGTCGCCGTACTCGATGACCAGGGGAGCCTTCATGCGCAGGAATTTCCTCCGGCTGCGGACTCGCATCTCCCGCCCGTGGCTTGCACCGCTCACGGTCACCGCCCTGCTCACCGTCGCCGGCAGTGCGCTGGTGGCCGCTGCCGCCATTCCCAGCTGACGGGTCCAGCGCAAGGGTCATTCGTGCCCGGCACCGGGGTCGGGGAGAGCGTCGCGCCACGAGTGGCTCGGGGCGTAGCCGAGCAGGTCGCGCGCCTTGTCGATGGCGTAGAAGGTCTCGTCGCGACCCATCTCCCGGCGCACCTCCACGTCGCCGTAGAAGCGGTCCTGGATCTCCTGCGTGGTCGCGGCAACCGACATGTCGGCGTTGGCGACGTTGAAGACCTCGTAGCCCAGGCCGTCAGTCTCCAGGCAGCACTGCACCATCTGGCCCAGGTCGCGGGCGTCGATGTAGGCGAACACGTTGCGGCGCCGCAACGAGGGATCGGCGAGGAACGGCGGGAACATCTCGGCGTACTCGTGCGGCTCGATGACGTTGTTGATCCGCAGGCCGTACACGTCTGCCCCGCTTCTTGCGTGGAAGGAGCGCGCCGTCACCTCGTTGGCGACCTTCGACATCGCATAGGCGTCCTCCGGGACCGTCGGATGGTCCTCGTCGACCGGCACGTAGAGCGGGCGCCTCTCACCCTGGGCGAAGCAGATGCCGTAGGTCGTCTCCGACGAGGCGAACACGATCTTGCGCACTCCCAGCCGGGTCGCAGCCTCGAGCACGTTGTAGGTGCTCAGCACGTTCGTCGCGTACGTCGCTGAGTCCGCGGTGATCAGGATCCGCGGCACGGCGGCGAAGTGCACGACCGCGTCGTAGGTCGGCGGCTCGGGGAGGTCCAGCTCCTCGAACCTTGCCAGCCCGGCCATCGCCGAGTAGGTCTCGCCGGCATCGGTGAGATCCACCCGGAGATCGGCGATCGCGGGGTGACCCAGCGGGACCAGGTCGACATTGGTGACGTGGTGGCCCTGCTCGGCGAGGTACGGCGCGACGTTGCGGCCGGCCTTGCCGCTGCCACCAGTGAAGAAGATGCGCATGACCCTCCGTACGTCCGGGGTTCGGTCCACTGCCCGACAGGCTAGGGGATCGGTCCCGACGACGGGGGTCGGTCGAGCGTCAGCGCACCTTCACCAGCCTGGCGGCCCGGTCTTGGGCGACCGGGTCGAAGAAGACGGGATCGAGGACGGAGAGGAACGACTGGACCTGGACCCAGCCCCTTCGGAAGGGGGTCTCGGTCATCGACCGGAACCTCAGGACGACCCGGTGGTAGGTGCCGTCACAGGGCGGGAAGCCCGGGAGGTTGAGCGAGTCCTGGGCCATGTTCGGGAACTCGTTCTGGGCCAGCTCGATGCTGAAGTCCGGTTCCACCCACGGCCGGTCACACCTGGCTCGGACCACCATCCTGACCACGTGGTGACGTTCGAGGACGGCGTGGCGGGGGAGCCGCACCTTGGCGGCTGGGCCGGACGTAGATCGACTGGGTCTTCGTGGCGGGCCGACCCGGCTCTCCCGAGCCCACCTCGACCACGCTCAGACGCACGGTCATCGTCGCTGGTCCGGGGTCGAAGCCCTCATCGCTGCTGACTCGTTGCCGGTGCCAGCGTCCGTCACAGGGAAACGCGCTTCCAGGACGGGGGGAGGTGTACGCAGGGCCTTGCGCGAACTCGAACTCCAGCCGGTCGACCTCGAAGCCGGGCGCACAGCGGGCGCGGAGACTGGCGAGGATCGAGCCGCGCGGACCCTCGAAGGCCTGTCGGTTGATGTGCACCGAGGCATCGGGCGTGGTGGCCGACGCCGTCGGACTCGGGATCAGGGCGGTGCCCAAGGCAAGAACAACGACGCTGACGGCGGTCTTGAGGCTGAGCATGGTGACTCCTCCGACTCTCCTCGGCATCTTGCGCCTGGCTGGGACCGCACGGCAAGGATGGGCGTCCAGTGGCCTAGACGGGAGTCCGCGCAGCCACCTCTGCTCACCACCACCGGGTCCGCGTGATGGCTGCGGACCCTGGGTGGTGCGAAGGGTCGGCTCCGCAGACGCCCCGCCGCGGACGGCGCGACCGGGCGACGGGTGGCGTTGCGATGGCGGCCCTAGCCGGCTCCCACCGGGAGCGGTGCGGCCGATGTGCGCGAGTCCTCGACGACCGGGTCGGGCAGCGGGTCGCCGGGTCCGTCCAGGTCCCAGTGGGGGAGCAGTCGGTCCAGCCAGGCCGGGAGCCACCAGTTGGCGTCGCCGAGCAGCTTCATGGTGGCGGGCACCAGCACCAGGCGTACCAGCGTCGCGTCGAGGAGGACCGCGGTCGCCAGACCGAGGCCGAGCATCTTCACGACCGGGTCGTTCTCCGGACCCGAAGCCGGCGAAGACCGACACCATGATCGCGGCGCCGCACGAGATCGTCCGCGCGGTCGCCCCGAGCCCACGCACCACGGCGTCGTCGTTGTCGCCGGTGCGCAGGTACTCCTCGCGCACCCGTGAGAGCAGGAACACCTCGTAGTCCATCGAGAGGCCGAAGAGGATCGCGAACATGAACAGCGGGATGAACGAGATGATCGGCACGGTCGACTCCAACCCGATCAGGCTCGCGGCCCAGCCCCACTGGAACACCATCACCAGGACGCCGTACGCCGCGGCAACGCTCAGCAGGTTCAGCAGCGCTGCCTTGAGCGGCACCAGGAGCGAGCGGAACAGCACCATCAGCAGCAGGTAGGACATCGCGACCACCGCGACCAGGAACACCGGCAGCCGCTCCTCGACGCGCTGGCTGAGGTCGGACATGGTGGCGGTGTAGCCACCGACGTGCGCGACCGCGGGGCTGTCGGCGAGCGCGCCGGGGGAGCACCTGGTCGCGCACCCGGTCGAGCGTCCTGGCCGTCACGACGTCCTGGGGTGACGTCGTCGGCTGGGCGATGATCACCGCGACGTCGGACAGCGCGTCCACGGGGGCCGCTGCGGCCGATGCGATGCCGGGGTCGGCGCTCAGCGCCGACACCAACGGCTCGACCACGGTGCGGTCGCGGGAGACGTCGACGGCCACGACCATCGGCCCGGTGGCGCCCGGTCCGAAGCCGTCGGCGATCAGGTCGTAGGCCCTCCGCTCGGTGCGTGCCTGCGGGTAGCTGCCCTGGTCCGGCAGCCCCAGCCTGAGGGCGAGGACGGGCGCGGCGAGTGCGAGCAGCAGTAGCGTGCCGACGACGGCGTACGCCGCGGCATGCCGGGTGACGTGCGCACCCCAACGCGACCACCGCCGGATCGCGGCGTCAGCGGAGTTCGGGTGGGTGCCGCGGCGCCAGCGCCGTGCAGCGACCGGCGCGCCTGCAGGCGATGACCGGCCAGCCCGAGCAGCGCCGGCAGCAGGGTGATCGCCGCCAGCACCATCACGAGCACCACCGCCGAGATGCCGACACCACCGGCCGAGACGAACGGCAGCCCGGAGAAGGCCAGCCCGAGGATCGCCACGACGACGGTGCCGCCCGCGAACACGACGGCCTGCCCGGCGGTCGCCAGCGAGCGACCCACCGACTCCGCGACCGGCAGGCCAGCGGCGAGATGCTCACGGTGCCGCGAAAGCAGGAACAGCGCGTAGTCGATGCCCACTCCCAGGCCGACCATGGCGGCCATCACCGGCGCCCAGACCGGGATGTCGATCAGCAGCCCCAGCAGCGGCAGCGAGCTGGCGCCCACCAGCAGGCCGAACAGTGCCACCGCGAGCGGCAGCCCCGCAGCGAGCAACGACCCGAAGGCCACCAGCAGCAGCACCGCAGCGACCACGAGACCGATCACCTCGCCCACGCCTGCCGGGCGGCTGCTCGAAGCTGAAGTAGAGGTCGCCGCCCGCTTCGAGCCGCAGCGACGAGGAGTCGCTCGACTCCGCCACGACGGCCTTGAGCGCCGTCAGGTCGGAGACGGCGAGCTCGCCGATCTCGGGGTACTGCACCCGCACCAGCGCCACCGACCGTCCGGCGAGACCTCCTGGGTGGTGCCCAGCACCTTCGGCAGGTCAGCGACGGAGGACTCCAGCCGGTCCAGGTCGACCCTGGACTGCCGCGAGTCGACGAAGGTCTCGCTGCCCTGGCTCGAGGTCGCCACGACGTACGCCGTGAGGCCGCCGGCTCCGGTGTCGGCGCTCGCCAGCAGGTCGGCGGCCGCCTGCGAGTCGGTCCCGGGCGCAGCCATCGAGTCCTCGAGCTTCTTGCCGAAGCCCGCCGAGGCAGCGACCACGAGCACCGCGATCAGCACCCACGCCCCGATGGCGACCCAGGGGCGGGTCGCCGACCAACGTCCCCAGCGATACAGCATCCGTGACATGGCTCTCTCCTTGCTGCGTGGTCGGCCTGGTGGCCGGCGCTGTCCACGCTCGCTGAGTGGGGACCGGGACACATCGGCGTCGAGGCCGGACCTGCCTCGGCCGAAGTGAGGAGGGGACTCGTCCTTTCGGCCGGTCCCCGGACCCGCCGCTGTCCCTAGGGTGGGGAGGGTGATGACCAGTCCGGTACGCACCGTGTGGCTCGAGCCTCGCGCCGCCGACGCGCCGAGGAGGCTGCCTCGCGACTACGTGCTGGTCGCCGCGATGATGCTGACGGCGCTGCTGGAAGGTCTCCTGCGCGACGACGTCTCCTGGCGGCCGTTCGCCACGGTCGTGGCGGTCGCGCTCGCGCCGGTGCTGCTGTGGCGGCGTACCTACCCGTTGGCCTGTGTCGTGGTGGCCTTCGGCACCGCGATGGGGCTGGGGCTGGCGACCTTGGTGAGCGGGGTCCCGAACATCGGACTGAACACGCTGGTCTATGTCCTGGTGCTCGTCTACGCGCTGGTCCGCTGGGGTGCAGGACGCGAGATCGTGATCGGGCTGGCGGTGGTGCTGGTCGCTGCGGTGATCGGCACGGTCGCCGACTACACCGGGCCTGCCGACGTCATCGGGGCGTTTGCCGTTGTGGTGGCCGCGGCAGCGGGCGGAGCAGCGGTCCGCTACCGCGCCGAGAGCTGGCGCAGGGCACGGGACCAGATCAGGAGTGAGGAGCGGGTGGGACTCGCGCGCGAGCTGCACGACATGGTCGCCCATCACGTCTCGGCGATCGCCGTACAGGCGCAGGCGGGGCGGGCGATGGCCGGACAGCGACCCGAGGCGCCGCTCGAAGCGCTGGCGGTCATCGAAGGGGAGGCGTCCCGCACGCTGGCCGAGATGCGGTCGATGGTGCGGGTGCTGCGCGACGGAGCCTCGGTGGAGCTCGCCCCCCAGCTCGGCATCGCCGACCTGGTCTCGCTCGCTCGCCGCGACTCGGTCCCGGTCGTCGACGTGGAGCTGCCGAACGACCTGAACGGGCTCCCGCTCCAGGTCGACGCGGCGGTCTACCGGCTGGCGCAGGAGTCGCTGACCAATGCGCTCCGGCACGCGCATCAGGCCTCACGGGTGGAGATCCACCTGGTCGAAGGTGACGGGAGGCTGCGGCTGAGCGTCACCGACGACGGCCGGCTCGACCCGGCGCGGCGGGTGAGTCACGGCTTCGGGCTGCTGGGGATGACCGAGCGGGTGCAGCTGCTGGGCGGCACGCTGCACGCGGGACCGTCACCCGCGGGCGGATGGGCGGTCACCGCCGAGCTGCCGACGGAGGTACGCCGATGACGGTGCGGGTGCTGGTGGCCGACGACCAGGACCTGGTGCGCACCGGGCTGTCGATGATCCTCGGCGCTCAGCCGGATCTCGAGGTGGTGGGCCAGGCAGCCGACGGCCACGCCGCGGTGGAGATGGCACGTCGACTGCGACCCGACGTGTGCCTGGTCGACATCCGGATGCCCGGTCTGGACGGCATCGAGGTGACCGAGCTCCTCGCGGGTCGCGGCGTCGCGGACCCGATGGCGGTGGTCGTGATCACCACCTTCGACCTCGACGAGTACGTCCACGGCGCGCTCCGCGCCGGTGCGCGGGGATTCCTGCTCAAGGACGCCGGGCCCGAGCTGCTCGTCCAGGCGGTCCACGCCGCTGCGGCCGGCGACGCGCTGATCGCGCCGAACATCACCAGAAGGCTGCTGTCCACCCTGGCCGCGAGGTCACCCGCGGCCCGGCGTACCCAACCCGTCGAGCCGCTCACCGACCGCGAGGAGGAGGTGTTGGCGCTGGTCGCCCGTGGCCGCACCAACGCCGAGATCGCCGGCGACCTCTTCATCGGGCTGACCACCGCGAAGACCCACGTGGCGAGCCTGCTGACCAAGATCGGCGCACGCAACCGGGTCGAGATCGCGATGTGGGCCTACGACACCGGCCGGGCCGGGGAGTAGGGCGAATCGACACCCGGACCTCGGCCCTGGTCGTGGACGGGTCCGGCGCGGGTCAGCACACGAACTCGTGGGGGAGCAGGGCGAAGACCAGGAAGTGCGCCCAGGGGGCGAGCCAGGCGGCGAGCACCCAGGTCCAGCCGGTGCGCGTCACGGTGGCGCCGTACAGCCCGGCCAGGCAGGTCGCCGCGGCGGCCAGAGCCGGCAGCAGTACCGCGCTGAGGCCCGTCGGTGCGCACAGCGGAAGCATCAGCCACGTGGTGGACACGCCGTCACCGGTGGTGAAGAAGCCCACCACACCCGGGAGCCACAGACCCACCCAGGCCAGCAGCGACCAGAGGAGGGAGCGTGCGCTGGATGCCTCGGGCCACAGGTGCCGGCGCGCCAGGTGCGTCAGGAGGGGCAGGACCAGGGAGGCGACGAAGCCGAGGAACGGCACCAGGTAGGCCAGGAGGACAACCAGGGCGATGCCGCCCACCACTGCGGTGTGAGCCAGCCGTGGCGACGGGTTGCGCGGTGCGAGGAGAGTCATGGATCAATCGAACCGCAGAACGCCGGCTCACGCGTCCGTGCACCTACTCAGTTCCGACTGAGCAGCCCGATGAGTAGCCGGCCTCCGACGCGCGGAGCGACGTGGCTCCGACGACGTACTGGTCTGCCCCAGTGGCCCGGGCGCTGAGTGGCAGTCGCCCTGCGGGGTACCGGTGGGACATGACCACCAGCGACCACGGCTTCATCGCCCACGTCGGCGCGTGCGCGCCGGAAGCAGCAGACGGGACCGCACGACTCGAGGTCGACGTGGACGAGCGACACCTGAACTCGTCCGGTGCCGTGCACGGCGGGATGCTCGCCACCTTGGTCGACACCACGATGGGGGCCGCCGTGAGGTGCGCCGTCACGACGGAGTCGCCGGCTACCAGTCAGCTGACCGTGACCTACCTACGGCCGGGCAGACCCGGGCGGCTCGTGGTCGTGGCCACGGTGAGCAAACGGGGAGAGAGCCTGACGATGTGCGAGGCCGACGTGACCCAGGAAGGCGACACCTTGGTGCACGCGCTGGCGACGTTCGCCCTGGTGGACAGCTGAGGACCTGCCTCCGGAAACGTCGGCCTGTCGTCGGCGCGGCGTCATCGACTGCGTGACCTCCGTCGGGGTCCGTGGAGACGGTGCCCGACGACGCTCAGGCCAAGGGCGCGGCGGTGGCGGCCCGGGCCACACGCCCGGCGACGATCTCCCACACGTCGGGGTCCAGTCCCATACCGATGTGGGTGGACGAAGACCTCGACGTGCTCGACCCTCGGCGAGCGGTGGTCGATGCAGGCCTGCCAGGCCACGACGCCGTCGCGGCGGGTGAACACGGCGGTCAGCGGCACCCGGATCGGTGACTCGAGGTCGAGACGCTCGGCGATCCTCTCCGCGTTCGCGGTGGTCGGCCGGAAGGCCCGCGAGACGGCGGTGAAGCGAGCACCACCCACGACGGGGGTGCCGTAGGTGACCACGCGCCGTACCGCCTCAGGCTCCCGGCGGGCCACTTCGCGCGCGATCACGCCACCCAGGCTCCATCCCACCAGGGAGCAGGGAGCTCCGGACTCGTCGGCCAGCTGCACGACCTGCCGGGTGAGCCGTTCGACGTCGCGTCGCGGGTTGCCGGTATTGGTCCCGAAGCCCCAGCCGCGGGCGTCGTAGCCCAGTCGGCGCAGATAGGCCCGCAAGGGGGCTCCGGTGACCTCCGGCGCACGCCAGCCGGGGATGTCCACGACGATGTGCCCGTCACCCCGGGGAGCGCGCAGCAGTCGGGGTGCAGCCCCGAGGACGCGTCCCACCGCGAGGCCCGAAGTGAGCTCGGCCCACGCTGTGCCCGCCAATGGCGGGCCACTCGGTGCGGACATCGCCACCGTGTCCGAGTGCTCACGGGCGCGGGAGAGTACGCCGGTCCCGGCCAGGACGCTCTTGCCCCATCCGCGTGCCGGAGGTGTCATGAGGTGACCCTGCCCAGCCGGTCGCACGCCGTAGCTCTCGTGACGCCCGGCTGGGCCCGATGGTCGCTCAACTCTGCGTGCGCTCCTGCTTCTTGACCTCGACGAGGTCGCTGAGCTGTGCCGCATCGTCGCGGGACTGCGCCGCGGACTGCTTGGTCTGCGCGACCTCCGCGAGGTCGGCCTTCGCCTCGCGTCGTGCCTCGCGCTGCTCCGCCTCGGCCTTGGCCTGGGTGCGGGCCTTGCGTGCCTCCGCTTCGGCGGCACGCTTCGCCGCGCGCTCGTCAGCGCGGGCCTTCTTCGCCGCGGCTGCCTCGGTGGCCCGCTTCTCGGCGGCTTCCGTCTCGCGTGCCTCCACGGCGTCGGCCTCCTCGAGGCCAGACGCGGCGACGTCCTGGGCGTTCTTGCGCTTGGCCGCGGCTTCCTTGCGGCCCTCGACCGCCGTCTTGCGTGCCCGTTCGCGCCGGTCCGCGGCCTCCTGCTCCAGCCGGGCCGCGGTGTGCAGCTTGTCGGAGCGCTCCAGGCGATCAGTCCCACGGGTGACGATGTCGCGGTTGCTCAGGAGTGAGCCGGCAAGCCTGTCGGCTGAGCCGAGGACCTTGTCCAGGGTCGTCCGGGTGGCGGAGGTCTCCGGCAGGCGGTCGGCCAGTCGCTGGTCGATCACGGCGAGGGGCAGACGTGCCAGCTCGTAGGGCAGGGAGATCAGGGTGCGGATCATGGTGGGCCTCACTTCTCGGTCTCGGCGCGCAGGAGTGCGGCCTGTTGGTCGGCGGTGGCGGCCTCGCGCTCGAGGCGGCTCTGCTCTTTGCTGGCCTGCTGCTCGGTCGCGGCTGCCTGGTGGGTGATGCCTTCGGCTTGGCGCAGCCGCGACTCGGCGAGCTGCTCGGCCCGGCGTTCGGCCCGCTCGCGGTCGGTGGCCTCCTGCTGCTCAGCCTCGCGAGCGGCCGCGTCGTACGCGGACTCGCGCTCGTTCGCGACAGCGGACTCCTCGCGGGCCGCTCGGTCTCGGGCGGCTGCCTTCTGCTCGGTGGCCTCGCGGTCGGCTGCGCTCAGCTCCTGTGCAGCCTGGTCGCGCCGGGCATCGGCCACCGCTTCCTGGGCGACTGCTTCCTTGCGCTGGGCGGCCTCGGCCTGCTGGAGCTGGCCCTCCTCGACCAGGTCGTCCTTGCCGCTCACGGCCCCGGCCACTTCCTTGGCCTTGCCGGCGAGGTTGTCCAGGAGCCCAGCCCGGGCCTGTGCTGCTTTGTCGTTGCTCATGGATCTTTCAGTGCCCCGATGGACGCCGGTCACTCCACTACCGGTGTGTGACGTGTGCCGCAACGACTCGGCGGCACGGCACGCCGACCCTGTCGGTCTACTCGCCCCACCCCATCGGGAACACCTCGAACGTGGCGCCGAAGCGGACCCCGAGGCGCTGCCCGGTCGAGCGGGCCATGCCCTCGAGGAACTCCCGCGGATCCCAGTCCTCCCAACCGAGACCCTCGATGTAGGCGGCGTGGGCCTCCAGCGAATGCACTCCGAGATCGAAGGTGTCGGTGGTGTCGACGGCATGCTTCGACAGTGGTGAGCCCGCGGCCCAGACGGCCCTGACACCACCCCATGGCTCGAGCCCGTCGGTGAGCTGTTCTGGGAAGATCCACCGATTGCCCGCGTCACGGACCGCATCGAGCACCGCCTTGCCGACCGCGATGTGGTCAGCCTGGTTGAGGTTCTGCCCGCCCCAGCTGTCCCGGAAGTTGCCGGTGATCACGATGTCCGGGCGGTGCTTGCGCACCTCGGCAGCGATCAGACGACGCATCGGGACGCCGTACTCCAGGATGCCGTCGGGCTGGTGCAGGAAGTCGACGACGTCGACGCCGACCACGCGAGCCGACTCGACCTGCTCCGCCTCGCGCACGACGCGACACTCGTCGGGGCTCATGCCGTCGATCCCGGCCTCACCGCTGGTGACCATGGTGTAGCCGACCCACTTGCCCTGCCCGGTCCACCGGGCGACGGCGGCCGCAGCCCCGAACTCCAGGTCGTCGGGGTGAGCGACGACACACAGCGCCCGCTCCCAGGTCTCCTCGAGCGGCTCCAGCGGCTGTACATCATCCATGCCCCGAACCTACGCCGGTGACCGGGATCGGGGGAGACCAACGGCACCACCGGAGCTCTCGGCGCTCACCGAATAGGTGGGACGCACGGGCGGCACTAGGCTTGGCCGGTGAGTGAGAGTAGTGCAGAGAGCAGCAGCGGCCTTCCACGCTTCGACGAGCTGGGACTGGATCCGAAGGTCGAACGGGTCCTCAAGGACGTCGGCTACGAGACCCCCTCGCCGATCCAGGCCGAGGCGATCCCGCCCCTGCTGGCCGGTCAGCACGTCGTCGGGCTCGCCCAGACCGGCACCGGGAAGACGGCCGCCTTCGCGCTGCCGATCCTCTCTCGCATCGACATGTCGCAGTCGCTGCCCCAGGTGCTCGTGCTCGCGCCCACCCGTGAGCTGGCCCTGCAGGTCTCCGAGGCGTTCGGACGCTACGCCGCCCACATGAAGGGGCTGCACGTCCTTCCCGTCTACGGCGGCCAGGGGTACGGCGTACAGCTGAGCGCGCTGCGGCGCGGTGTGCACGTGGTCGTCGGTACGCCGGGCCGGGTGATGGACCACATCGAGAAGGGCACCCTCGACCTGAGTGCGCTGCGGTTCGTGGTCCTCGACGAGGCCGACGAGATGCTCAACATGGGCTTCGCCGAGGACGTCGAGACGATCCTGGCCGGGACCCCGGACACCAAGCAGCTCGCACTGTTCAGCGCGACGATCCCGCCGCAGATCCGCCGGATCATCAAGAAGTACGCACCGGGCGCGACCGAGATCAGCGTCAAGTCGTCGTCCGGCACCGCGACCAACGTCACCCAGCGCTACCTGAAGGTGGCCCACCCGCAGAAGCTGGACGCGCTGACCCGCATCCTCGAGGTCGAGAACTTCGACGGGATGATCATCTTCGTGCGCACCAAGCACGCCACCGAGGACCTCGCGGAGCGCCTCCGCGCCCGAGGGTTCTCCGCGGCTGCGATCAACGGCGATGTGGCCCAGGTGCAGCGTGAGCGCACCATCGACCAGCTCCGCAAGGGCAAGCTGGACATCCTCGTGGCCACCGATGTCGCCGCGCGTGGACTCGACGTGGACCGGATCAGCCACGTGATCAACCACGACATCCCCACGGACACCGAGTCCTACGTCCACCGCATCGGCCGTACCGGCCGCGCCGGCCGCAGCGGCGAGGCGATCTCCTTCGTCACCCCGCGCGAGAACTACCTGCTGCGTGCGATCGAGAAGGCCAACCGGACCACGCTGACGCAGATGAACCTGCCGACCGTCGAGGACGTGAACGCGTTCCGCGTGCAGAAGTTCACCGACGCGATCGGCAAGGCGCTGGCGGACCCGCAGCTCGGCGTCTTCCGCGACCTGGTGCAGGCCTACGAGCAGGAGCACGACATCCCTGCCCACGACATCGCCGCCGCGATCGCCGTACTCGCACAGGACGGTGATCCGCTCTTCATCGAGGACGCGCCCGGAGCCCCCCTCCCACGAGCGGCGCGAGCGCCGCGAGCCGGCCACGGGCCTGGTGCGCTGGCGGATCGCCGTCGGCAAGCGTCACCGCGTCGAGCCGAGGCAGATCGTGGGCGCCCTGGCGAACGAGGGTGGCCTGAAGCGGTCTGACTTCGGACGTATCGACATCAAGCCGAACTTCTCCCTGGTCGAGCTCCCGCCCGTCCTGTCCGACGAGACGCTGGGCAAGCTGGCGGTCACTCGCATCTCCGGGATCCTGATCGACCTCCAGCGCGACAAGGGCCCGGCCCCGCGCTCCGGGCCGCCCAAGCGGTTCAAGGACGGCGCCGGCGCGCTCCGACCATCCGGGCAAGAAGCCACGTCACAAGCACCGCGACTCCTGAGCCGTCGAACCTGGCCACCCGCAACCGCGGCCCACGCCCGTGCCGACCACGTCGGCATGGGTAGGCTCGGCCGCTCCGGGGAGGTAGCTCAGTCGGTTAGAGCAAAGGACTCATAATCCTTGGGTCGTGGGTTCGAGCCCCACCCTCCCTACCAAATGAATGTGCAGGTCAGCGACTCAGGCGCCTGCCGCATCGTCTGTCACGGCCTGCCCAGGGAACGCCATGTGGCACATTTGTGGCACAACCCGGTCGAGTGCGTCGGCCACGTTGTCCAGATCGTCGCGGAAGAGACCGGCATACACGTCGAGGGTCATCGCGGCCGAGGCGTGCCCGAGCATCCGCTGGACCACCTTCACATTCGCGCCGCTCTGGATCGCCAACGAGGCGGCGGTGTGCCGCAGGTCGTGCGGCGTGACGCCCCGCAACGCAGCCACCTGGCACGCAGGATCGAAGACCCGTGCACGCCAGTTCCTCAGCCGCAACGCGTGTCCTTCCGGTGAGGTGAACACCCACCCCTCCGGGTTCGACGCGCGCACAGCAGCCACCAGGCACAGCGCAGCACGACGTAGGCTCGGTCCTCGACCCATCTCAGCCGGTATTCACCAACGCCCGGCGCGTCGTGCCCGCCCCACCCTCGAATCCGAAGAGCCGCTAAGTCGCGCGCGTTACAAGATGCGATTCAATGACCCTTAGCGCGCGACTCTACTGTCACCTTCCAGAAGAGGAAAGCCCACAAGGCTGCATAACCGATAGCCGATCTCCAGAATCCCGTATCTAGCATCAGACTTACCATCATTACCAGTAGCGCAATCCATAGTGCCCTCTCCCAAAGCCGCATGTTTCTCATCCTGCCCATCCGCGAACCCAGCTCGGATACGTGCGTCCGGCCGTTGTGTAGAACGTGATCCGGAACTGAACATCTCGGTCTCGCGCTCTCCGCGCGGCTCTTTGTATTTGCCACCACTTCAATTGCGTCAAGGTCCCTACGGCAATTGAGCCTGCACCCAGTAGGTGCTGCTGTTGGACAGCTGCTGGGTCGGGGAACCATGGGCCGGGGGATAGTCGGTCGCGCCGGTGCTGGTCACTGCTGGCTGGTTGGCCCACCTCATCGATGTAGAGGTCCAGGACTCGGTGATCCGGGAGGCGCGGATCGCCGAGGCGGTGCACGAGGAGGCGCCCCACCGGAGCCGGTGTGGGTCCACGGCGCGAGGTCGTGCTGCCGGCGAGCAGGTATCCGATAACGGAGAAAAGCAGCAGCACCGTGACCCACGCCGGAGCGGGTCGACCCCTCAGCCTCACTTGCTGGTTGGTGGCGCGACCAGTCTTTACACAGATGCCAAGGTCGACGAGCACCGTGCTCCGCCCGCCCAAAATCACCTCAGCCATGGCTGCAGGGTAGAGCTGCACTTCGGCCCAGGGTTGAGAACCGTCGCACCTCTATGCCGTTGATGGGTAACCGGACCTACCGAATGCCGGGAACGCCTGGCGTCTCAGCCGTCCGGTGGTGGTCCTGCGCCGGGGTGTCGTCGGGCCCGGGGTGGTGGGTCGAAGGTGAAGTCGGCGGGGCCGGTTCGTCGGATGGTCCAGGGTGCGGCGTGGATGAGGCGGTGGTGGTGGCCGCAGACCAAGATCAGGTTCTCCAGCGACGTCGGGCCGCCGTTGATCCAGTGTTCGAGGTGGTGGGCGTGGCACATCAGCGGCGGGCGGGTGCAGTGCGGGAACCGGCAGTGCTGGTCCCGGGCGACCAGTGCCTTCCAGATCGCTGGGGTGACCAGGCGTGCGGAGGCGGCCGACGTCGAGGACCTCGGACCTGCCGCCCAGGACGGCGGGGATGACCTCGGCGTCACAGCACAACAACCGGACGGTGGAGGCGGAGAGCTGTTCCCCGGTCTCGGTGGTCGCGACCCCAGAACGTTGTTGGAGGTCGGTCAGGCTCATCATCAGGGTCAGCCGCGGCACCGCGCCGTGGGAGGTGGGCAGCAGGTCGGCGGTCTGCAGCCGTCGGCAGCCCTCGACCAGGGCGTCGAGCATCCGGGTGCCGTGGTCACGGGGGTCGCGTCCGTCGTGACCACACCCCGGGAGCGTGACAGGTCGCCGGGTCGCAGGGTCTCGACTGTCCGCTCGCTGCGCTCGCTGCTCGACCACCGGGGTGGGCCGCGGGTTGGGGTGCGGCCAGCGGGATCAGGGTGGCCTTGATCAGGGCCGCGTCCTCGCTGAGTGCAGCGGCCTTTGATCCAGGCACCGCCGCACTGGTCCTCGGTGACGGTCAGGTGTCGGCCGAGGTGCGCGGCGCGTTCGAGCCGGTCCAGCTCACGCTCGGCACGACGGTCGTCGCCGTCGGGATCGACGATGGTCAGGAGCCGGTGGGTGAGCTTGCGCAGCTCGGTGGCATCGAGGGCTTTGGCCTGATCGAGCAGGAACGTCACCGCGCGGGCGCGTAGGTCCGGGTCACCGGGCAGGGTGTCGATGGCCCGTTCGATCACGTGCGCCTTGGTCGTGGAGAGCCAGCCGTCGCCCAGGGCCTCGGCGACCGGGGCGAGCAGCGGGGTCTCCAGGGCGGCCGAGAGCCGTACGGCTGCGGGCCGGTGCCTTTGTGGCCGCCGGCGACCGAGGTGACGAAGTCCTGGGTCGAGGCCCACCCGACGGCCTTGACCGCGTGACGTCGCGTCGAGCTCACGGACCGCGGCGAGCTCGAGGGCATCCAGGGTGGTCTTCAACGTCTCGACGGCAGCAACCGTGTCCATCAGCTCGTCGCGCCCTCGTGCTGCCCACAGCGTCTGACCGAGCTCACGGACCTCGCCGCGCAGCCGCTCCAGCACCGCCGGAACACCGGATCCCCGGTGCTCGTGGGAGTCGATCGGCTGGCTGCTCATGAGTCCATCCAAGCACCGACCACCGACAAGTCCCCGGGCTCGAATGGGCCTCTGTGGAAGGGGGAACCGACTGCGTCAGTCGCGGGAAGTATGACGCGCGTTGCGCACCCGTGGAACGCGAGCGCGACCCCGCCGAACAGGACCAGTCCGCTCGCCACCACGACCAGCACGTCTTCAATCGAAGCAGGCTCAGCCTCCGGTCGCGCCGTTGCATGTGTCCAGGCGGCGCCCCGCTGGCCGTCGGGTGCGGGGAGGGCTCTATGGGGTACAAGCCAGCTGAGCCTGCATGTCGACAGCGTCAACGAGCACGACGCGCCCTCGGTGTACCGGCGGGCGGGTCTCGAGGTTTGGTGTGCGTTCAACGCCTACGCCTGCGACTTGGACGCGCGGTAACCCGGAGACCAATAGCCACGCGTAGCGCGACCAGTGACCGCATCGGGACCGCGTTTGCCGTTGGGTCAGCGGATCGCGGGCGCTCGCTAGCCTCTGGCTGCTGGCGCATCTCGCTCCCGTCTCCGGTTGCCCCGCACCGACGGAGACGGCGGTCATTGCACCCGGCCATGCAGCGGATCATCTGGCGGGGTGACTACCGTGATCGCCTCGATGCGGCAGCTGGCTGGGGCGTGCCCGCTCACGTCACGGTGCTGCACCCGTTCATGGGACCGCGGCCGGCGACGAGCGCGTGGTTGCCACACTCGGGGCAGCCGTGGCACAGGCCGATGCTTTCGCGTGTCGCTTTCCTTGAACGCGATGGTTCGTGACGACGTGCGGTGGCTGGAACCAGGCCCGTCCGAGCCCTTTCGTCAACTCACGTCACGGGTCTGGGATGCCTTCCCGCAGGTCTCCCCATATAGCGACGTCCACGATGACGTTGTTCCCCACCTCCCGGTTGCGAAGGGCGGCTCGCCGACCTGCAAACGGTTCAGCGCGCCGAGGATGCCGTACAACACGGGCTTCCAGTGGCCACAACCATCGACCACGTGCTGCTGATGGCAGCACCCAAGCACCGAACTCCTGGAGAACCCTCCCCGAGCTACCGCTCGGTGACACCAGCACCCTTGCTTCGAGACCGACCCCGTAGCGGAATCCCTGTTCGGTGATGGCGAGGACCTGACCGCGACAGAGTCGGTACGTCGTGCAGGCACCGCAAGCCGTTCGACAACTGGGCAGGCTGCGGCCAGAGGTCAACCCCTAGGCTGCTGCGGTGAAGATCGTTCTGGCCGGCGGGTCCGGCGCATTGGGCAGAAGGCTGTCGGGCGCGCTTGCCGCACGGGGACACGAGGTGGTCGTCCTCAGCCGCACGCCGCGCGCATCGTCGTACCGCACTGTCTGTTGGGACGGGGTGACGGTCGGCTCCTGGGCGACGGAGCTCGCCGGCAGCGCCGTCGTCAATCTCGCCGGCGAGCTGGTGGACCGACGACCGACCCCGGAGAACGTGGCTCTGCTGAGGGACTCTCGAGTGGGTCCGACCCGCGCCCTCGCTGCGGCTGCGGCCTCGCTCGACACGCCTGTGCCTGTCTGGCTGCAGGCGAGCACGCTGGCCATCTATGGCGACGCCCACGAGGTGGTCCTGACCGAGCAGTCGCCGCTGGCGAACGAGCCGCCGCAGATGACCGATGTGGCCAGAGCCTGGGAGGCCGCCGCCGACGGTGTGAACGCCGAGCGCACCCATGTGCTGAGGACAAGCATCGTGCTCGATCGGGACACTCCGGCCTTGAACCGGCTCACCAGCGTCGTGCGTTGGGGGCTCGGTGGTCGGATCGCGTCAGGGCAGCAGTGGTTCAGCTGGATCCATGTCGAGGACTGGCTCAGCATCGCCGTGCAGGCGCTGGAAGGGCGAGGGCCGGCTGGGAACCTGCCGGGAGTACTGCACGCGACGTCGCCGGATCCGGTTCGTAACGCCGACCTGATGCGAATCCTCCGACGGGTTCTGCGCCGTCCGGCTGCGCCCCCGACTCCTGCCTGGGCGCTACGAGCGGGTGCAGTCCTACTGCGGACTGACCCTGCGCTGGCCCTGACCGGACGCCGCGCGGTGCCTGCACGGCTGCAGGAGGCGGGCTTCGTCTTCGCACACCCAGAGCTCGAAGAGGCACTGCAGGACCTGATGCGTCCTCGCTGAGGAGACATCCCCTCGGCGGAGCCCCGACAAGTGCAGCTAACGAGGCGGGTCAGCGGGGCACCGGCGCCCCGTTACCCCGCATGGCTCTGAGCGCTCTTGCGGTTCGGCTTACGGCACGACCGATGGGGACGATCACTACGCTGAGTGCCTGCCTGAGGTGGCCACGTTCTTGCAGCCAGTCCTGGAGGTCACGACGGCGTTGAGCCTAGGCGTACGACGTGGGACCGCTGATCCGATCATGGGAAGGGCGAGGGCGGCACTGGAGATTCCGGCGATCTCGCCGGCCTTGGAGCTGAACTCGGTGGCAAGGAAGATGCCGAGGCCGACCACCCAGGTTGCCAGGCGCAGCCAGCCGGCAAGTCCGGCGTGGCGCAGGCCGATGGCGACGAGCAAGGGGAGTTGCACGTCTCCGTATCGGCCGTCAGCAAACACATCTCCTCCATTTCCACCAAGCTCCGACTGTCGGGGACCCGACCGTGGACCGCCAAGTCCGCGCCGTGCTCGCCGACGTCACGGGCGCGGCTCAGCAGTGACTCCTGAGCAGACACAGGGGAGCAGTCGTCGGAGTACCCGGCAGAGGACCGCTCGGACGGCCAGCAGCCTCACGTGTACGTCGTCGCCAACGCAGACCGCGAAGCGCCGACATCGCGACGGACGTTGGCTGACGTCGGACGGCGATCCGCATTCGGTGACGACGAGGACCTCGACCGCGACGGAGTCGGTGACCCGCTCAGGCATCGCAAGCCGTTCGGTTTTCGGACGGCACTCGCTTCTGAGCCCGAAGCGCGCACCTCCGGTATGTCAGGAGTGAGCGGTGACGCGCCGAAACACGGCCGCGACAAGCAGTCCGGCAACAACGAACCTCATCCAGAGGACCGAGAACACGATGATCCCGAACACAAGCCACATGCCCATGCCGAAAGCAACGACACCGCCGAGAGCGCGCTGCCCACGAGTCGCAGCGATGAGGATCCGGCTTGGCCTGTAAGCCGCCCCGCCCTAGCCCGTCAGCAAGCCGGCCAGGGTCACGCCCCAGGCGTGCGCGCGCTCAGATTCGCCGGGCTCCAACGGGCCCTTCACGCCCGCGACGCGAAAGTGCTCGGCGGGCACCAGCCGCGTCCCTCCGAGTTTCGCGAGGCCCTTCTCGATGATCTTCGAAGCATGGTCCATCGCCACGACGGCCTTGGGATGCGAGCCGCGGGTGTCATAGGCGACCGTCCGCAGCCCGGGGATGAGGGAGGCGCTCCCGAGCCACTCGCGCACCCCAATCCCCTGGCTGACCAGTGGGATGTCCGTCTTGGCCTCGGCGCTCTCACGGGTGTTGGGTCTCGGCATGCTCCAGGCGTGGTTGGGCGACCCCACGACGATGAGGTCGATGCCCGAGCCGATCGCAGTCGGAGCGTTACCTACCTCGATCGCCTCGGCTGCAACCCCCGCCTCCATCAGCCCAGCAGCGATGGCCCGCGCCACCTGCTGGTTGTCGCCGAACATCGACTCATAGATCACGACGGCCCGCATGCGGCAACTCTATGCCCGCAATGCCGCGAGGGATCGGCACGCGGCGCGTGCCACCTAGGGGTTCCCCGGGTCCGTCTCGGCTACCGGCGGTGGCGCTCAGGTCGTGATCACGGCATGGACAGACTCGGACCCCGGACCACCGTTCACGACGGCGACTCGGGCGCCCAGCTCGGAGGCGTGCTCGACGACGCCGACATGGCCAGTGTCAGCCTGGATGGGCGCCTTGTCGGCGCGCGCGGGGGCGAGATCGCGCGCTACGACTTGAAGACCTTGAAGCCAATGACTGACCTGCCCGGCGCGCGGGGAGAAGTGAGCACCCTCCAGTTCAGCAAAGACGGCAGCGTGCTCCTCGCCACGTCCATCGACCAAACCTCTTCGGTCTACGACATCGCCTCGGGTATCTGGATCGGAGACCCGATCCAGTCCTCCTCGCCCTTCCTCTACCCGGCCTTCCTACGCCACGACGGCAAGGCGTTGGCCGTCACAGGTGCAACGGGGGTGGCGATGTGGGACCTGGAATCAGATCATCTCAAGGAGGCCGCGTGCCGAGTCGCCGGCCGCGACCTCACCCGGCGAGAGTGGGACACCTACTGGGCGACCTCGGCGAGTACCGCTCGACCTGTTCGCAGTAGCCCGAGTGCGGATCCCCAATCGGTACGACGTCTTCGTCGACCTCGACGAGCGCTACCTGAACCTGTCGCGGAAGGTCAGCGTTCGGGTACGCGACGACCGGCGCGACCAGGACGCCCATCCCGGGACCATCGTGACGGGACAACCGCCAGGTGACGCCACCCCGGAAGGCTCCTTCTAGGAGCGCTGTCACCAGCAACACCCGACCAGCACCCAGTCGCGCGACACCCGTGCACAAGCGCCCATGGCGCGGGGCTCTGCCCACAGCGAGCGCAGGGCGGTGGTGGTCGCACCTCCAGCCTCGGGAGTGCCGAGGGGTCGAGGACCGACCGAAAGAACGAGACGCCGCTCCTCCCGATGGCAGAGGCGGGTCCGGCCTTGACGCCGATGTGTCCGGGACGTCGCTCCGTGAGCATGGAACAACCGGGTAGAGGCCCGGACCCGCGAGACCACCTGCAAGGAGCATCGCCCATGTCCCTGCCCGCCGGCAGCACCGCCAGCCAACCGACCAGTCGAGCGCGCACTCCCAGAGCCACCGGGTCCGGGCAGTCGAACCACCGGACTACTGCCCGCACCACGGGCGCCCTGTACCTCGCGTTCTTCGTCGCCGGAATCCTCGGCTTCATGCTCATCCGCCCGCAGCTCTACGCACCCGGCGATCCGACCGCCACGCTCAACAACTTGGTCGACAACCAAGGACTGGCCCGCGTCGGCGTCGTTCTCGAGATGTGCATCGTGCTTGCCCAAGCCCTGACCGCCTTGTGGTTCTACCGGCTGTTCCGCTCGGTGGACGCCTTCGCGGCCGGCGCCCTCGCCGCATTCGGAATGGTCAATGCCGTTGCGATCCTCGGCAGCGCAGCATTTCTGGCTACTGCCGCCCAGGTCGCCGTCGATCCGCTCCAGGACGGAGCAGCCAACGTGCAACTGGCTTACATCGTGAGCGAGAACCTGTGGGGCGTCGGAGCGCTCTTCTTCGGACTGTGGCTCATCCCGATGGGCGCATGCGTCCTTCGCGTCAAGGCCATGCCCCGCACATTGGGATGGATCCTCATCGTTGGGGGCGCCGGTTTCCTGGTCAACGCGTTCGTCACCTACCTCGCCCCCGACCTGGATGCCATCGCCGACGTCCTGATCGTTCCCGCAACCATCGGTGAGCTCTGGATGATCGCGTACCTGATCTTCCGTGGCATCGACCAACCGGCGATCGCCTCGGAGACAGTCGGCGACTCGGCACCTCAAGCCGCTGCCGCGCAGTAGCCGATGCTCCGTCCTGTTCGACCGTCTCCGCACGCGGTAGGACGACCGGTGTGTGTCCAGCAGGTGGCGAGCAGCCCTGTGGGCATGTGGTGTCAGCCGTGGTCGGGGCGGGTGCGGGCAGCCTGGGCGTCCAGGGCCGACTCGAAGTCCTCCTGGGTCCACTCCTCGGCAACGGCCTGGCGGACCAGGTCGGCCTGCGTCTGGGGCGCGAGGCCGTCGATCGGCTGGTCCCGGTCGAGGTTGGTCGGGAAGGCGTAGCCCTCGGCGGAGGCGGCGATGACGTTGTCCAGATGTCTGTCGGGCACGCCGGCCGCCTTCTGCGCCAGCAGCACCGGGAACAGCGCCCGACACATCGCCACCCGGTCGACGGTCTCCATGGCCCGGCCGAACGGTGAGGAGACCTGAAGCAGGTTCGCCATCCGTCGTACGTCGGCCGAGACGTTGGTGCCGGCACCGTGGAACAGGGCCGGGTTGAAGAACGCGGCATCACCCTTCTCCAGCGGCAGCTGGGTGTGGTTCGCCTGGAAGTACTCGGTGAACTCGCGCAGGTGGAAGGCGAGGTAGCCGGGCTCGTACTGGTGGGAGTACGGCAGGTAGAGGGTGGGGCCAGTCTCGACGGGCATGTCGCAGTGCGCGACCGCACCTTGCAGGGTCAGCGCGGGCGAGAGCCGGTGCACCTGGGCCGGGAAGCGCGCGGAGGCGGCGGCGTCCATGAACCCGAGGTGGTAGTCGCGGTGCGCGGTCTGCGCCTGACCACCGGGGTTGACCACGTTGACCTGCGAGGTGACCTGGTAGTCCGGGCCGAGCCAGGCCTCGCTGATCAGCGCGATGACGTCGTTGGCGTAGTAGTCGGCGAACACCGCGGGGTCGGCGAGGGCCAGCTTGTCCAGGGCGCCCCAGACCCGGTCGTTCGCGCCGGGCTTGGCGAAGTGGTCCCCGGCCGTGGTGCCGGCTGCCTTCTCGGCAGCGATCTGGGCGAGGAAGGCCCGGGTGGCGCGGTCGACCACCGACAGATCGCCGAAGGCCCCCTTGAGGACCACGATGCCGGGGCCGTCGGTCAGGGCCCGGATCAGCTCGGTCTGCACTGCGGTTCGCCCGTCGGTCGAGCGGACCGAGTCACGGAGCCTCTCGCCGTAGATGAGCACGTTGCGCTCGACGGTGTCGGCGTACGGATAGTCCGCGAGGTCGGTCTGCTGGCTGACCAGGCTCCTGAAGTCGTCGATCGAGCAGTCTGCTGCCGACAGCCAGCCGACCCTGCGGGCGGTGGTGGAGGTGGTCAAGGGGTCATGTCTCCCTTCGTGGCGTGGATCGGCGTCGGCGACCACGCCGGCATGCGAGTCGACGACGGGTAGCACGCTGATGCGTTTTGCCCCAGCACGCCGAGACGGAGCCGTGCCACGGACCCGGTCCGCGAACCCCCGCGAGATCGGGGCACCGGCGATCCGGGCCTGGCTGGCAGCAGGGAAGCGGTGTTGGTGGCGGCCGGGGGAGTGGTCATTTCTGGACCTCGGCTATCTGCACCGGGCGATGCTGCTGCAGCGAAAGGGTGGCTGCTTCGGCCATCCACGTCACCGCGAGCGCGTCGTCGACGGTGCACGGACTGGATCGGCGACCGGCGACGACGTCGGTGAACGCGGCGAGCTCGGCGACGAACGCGTCGGCCAGCCGGTCTATGAAGAACGTCCAGGGCTTCCCCGTCGGCCAGCTCGAGCCGGGCTCGAGGTTGCGAAGCGGCGTGTGGTCGGACCAGCCGGCCGCGACGGAGTCGGCTGTGCCGTGCAGCTCGAGCCGGACGTCGTGTCCGCTGGGGTTGTAGCGGGCGTTGGACACGACTGCTGTGGCGCCGTCGTCGAAGGTGAGCAGCGTCTGGGCGGTGGCGACGTCGCCGAGCTCGGCGAAGAAGGCATCGCCGCGGGCGCTGCCCGTGGCGTAGACCTCGACGACCTCACGGCCGGTGACCCAGCGCACGGTGTCGAAGTCGTGGACCGAGCAGTCGCGGAAGATCCCGCCAGAGACGGCGAGGTAGCCGCGGGGCGGAGGCGCCGGGTCCAGCGTGGTGGAGCGCACGGTGTGCACCCAGCCGAGCTTGCCGTCGGCCACCGCGTTGCGGGCCGCGAGGTACGCCGGGTCGAACCGCCGCGGGTAGCCGATCTGGACCGGCACCCCGCTGGCGTTGACGTAGGCGGCGATGGCGATCGCCTCCTCGACGACGCCGGAGAGCGGCTTCTCGCAGAACACCGGGATGCCTGCGTCGACGCCGGCCCGGATCAGGTCGGTGTGCGCGTCGGTGGCGGCCGCGATCACGATTCCGTCGACGCCGCTGGCGATCAGCGACCGGGGGGAGTCCGCGACCTCGGCGCCGATCCGCTCGGCGACGGACGCGGTGACCGAGGGCACCGCGTCGGTGACGACGAGGGAGTCCACGCCGTCGAGGCGGGACAGGGTGTCGGCGTGGAACGCGCCGATCCTGCCGAGTCCGATGAGACCGAGACGCATGGCCGGTTCCTTACGTGAGTGAGGGTGCAGGACGGGTGGGTGGTCAGTCACCGCGACCTCCGATGACGTTCTGGCCCAGTCGATGTCGGGCAGCGGTCGCGGGTCCCGGTATGGCGCCGCACCCCAGGCCTCAAGCGTGGGCCCCCTTCCACCATCGGGTCAACAGCGAGATTCCATCAAAAACACGTCATTCGAGAAGGGAGGACGGGCCGTAGTCACCGCCGAGCACCGTCGCGGGACCCTTGACCCTGCCCTCACCAATCCGTCAGTATCCCGGCTGTGGGCCACCCGTACCCGATCCGAGAGATCGCTCGCCAGGCGGGCCTGAGCGAAGCCACCGTCGACCGGGTGCTCAACAACCGGCCGGGGGTGCGCGCCAGCACCGTGGGCAACGTCAGGCAGGCCATCGCCGACTTGGACCGGCAGAGCAGCCAGCTGCGACTGACCGGCCGTACGTTCCTGATCGACGTGGTGATGCAGACCCCCGACCGGTTCTCCTCAGCGGTCAAGTCGGCGCTGGAGGCCGAGCTGCCGACGCTCCGGCCCGCCGTGGTGCGATCCCGCTTCGACTTCAGGGAGACGGGCCGCCCCGCAGACATCGTGAAGGTCCTGGAGGACATCCGACACCGGGGGTCAATGGGCGTCGTACTCAAGGCTCCGGACGTTCCTGAGGTCAGTCATGCGATTGCGCAGCTGAGCAACGCCGGGATCCCCGTCGTCACCCTGGTCTCCGACATCCCGCTGAGCCAGCGCGTCGCCTACGTCGGCATCGACAACCGAGCCGCGGGATCCACCGCGGCCTACCTGATCCACCGGCTCCTCGGCGACCGCAGCGGTGACGTGCTGATGGCGCTGAGCCGCAGCGTGTTCCGGGGCGAGGAGGAACGGGAGATCGGGTTTCGAGCCACGATGAGGAGCCTCTCGGCCGGACGGGTCCTCGTCGAGCAGACCGACACCGACGGCCTCGACGACACGGTCAAGGAGTCGACCCTGCAGACCCTGCAACGAAACCCCGACGTCAGGGCCGTCTACTCCATCGGCGGCGGCAACCAGGCCATCCTCGATGCCTTCGACGCCGCCGACCACCGCTGCTTGGTGTTCATCGGGCACGACCTCGACCGAGACAACCGGCGGCTGCTCCACGACGGGCAACTCACCGCCGTCCTGCACCACGACCTCAGGTATGACATGCGGGTCGCGTGCCAGATCATCATGCAGGCCCAGGGCGCCATCGACGGTCCCATCGAGTCCGTCCCCTCACCCATCCAGGTCGTGACCCCCTACAACATCCCCGTGCTGCCACCAGCCTGAACCACGGCCGGCGTCGACGACGGGTGCAGCGAGTCTTAGACCGGCGGGTGGGGTCGTCTGTTGGCTATCTCGTTCACGGGGTGATCATCTGCCCGCGCCACGGTGGTCGAGCGGTCGAGACCGCCAAGCCGATGGTCGAGCAGCGAGCGGAGCGAGTGATCAGTCGAGACCATGTCCGCGCGTACCGTGGTGGTCTCGGCTGTCCGCTCGCTGCGCTCGCTGCTCGACCATCGGGGGCGTGGTCTGTTGGGCGTCTCGTTCGCAGGGTGATCATCTGGCCGCGCCACGGTGGTCGAGCAGCGAGCGGAGCGAGCGATCAGTCGAGACCATGTCCGCGCGTACCGTGGTGGTCTCGGCTGTCCGCTCGCTGCGCTCGCTGCTCGACCATCGGGGGCGTGGTCTGTTGGGCGTCTCGTTCGCAGGGTGATCATCTGGCCGCGCCACGGTGGTCGAGTAGCGAGCGGAGCGAGCGATCAGTCGAGACCATGTCCGCGCGTACCGTGGTGGTCTCGGCTGTCCGCTCGCTGCGCTCGCTGCTCGACCATCGGGGGCGTGGTCTGCTCGACCATCGGGGGCGTGGTCTGTTGGGCATCTCGTTCGCAGGGTGATCATCTGGCCGCACCACGGTGGTCGAGCAGCGAGCGGAGCGAGCGATCAGTCGAGACCATGTCCGCGCGTACCGTGGTGGTCTCGGCTGTCCGCTCGCTGCGCTCGCTGCTCGACCAGCGGTGGGGTGGTCTGTTGGGCATCTCGTTCGCAGGGTGATCATCTGCCCGCGCCACGGTGGTCGAGCAGCGAGCGGAGCGAGCGATCAGTCGAGACCATGTCCGCGCGTACCGTGGTGGTCTCGGCTGTCCGCTCGCTGCGCTCGCTGCTCGACCATCGGGGGCGTGGTCTGCTCGACCATCGGGGGCGTGGTCTGTTGGGCATCTCGTTCACGGGGTGATCATCTGGCCGCGCCACGGTGGTCGAGCGGTCGAGACCGCCAAGCCGATGGTCGAGCAGCGAGCGGAGCGAGCGATCAGTCGAGACCATGTCCGCGCGTACCGTGGTGGTCTCGGCTGTCCGCTCGCTGCGCTCGCTGCTCGACCAGCGGTGGGGTGATCTGTTCGACCGGCGGTGGGGTGGTCTGTTCGACCGGCGGTGGGGTGGTCTGCTCGACCAGCGGTGGGGGTCAGTTGATGCGGATTCTGCGGCTGACCACGACGGCGTGGGTCGTGCGGGTTGCGGGGACGCGGAAGCGGAAGACGCGAGTGCCCGCACGCAGCCTCGTCAACGTCTTGCGGGCGTAGCCGTCGGTGACCCGGACGGTCCCCAGACGCCGGCCGCGCGAGCTCACCCTGACGACACCGTCGAGCGAGTCGACTCCCAGGGCGCGGACCGTGGTGCTGAAGTGCAGGCGGCCTGCGTCCGGGCGCGTACGCAGGCGGACCACCGGCATCGACTTGACCGTCCGGGTCCAGCGCGTGCGGGTCACGAGGGTGGTGTAGCCGGGTCGGGTCAGGCGGACGCGCGCGGAGATGTGGGTGCCGAGGTCGTCCGGAGTGACCTGGTAGCTCGTGCCGGTCGCGCCGGGGATGGCTCGGCCCTGCCGCAACCAGCGGACGCTCACCTCGGGACTCTGGTTGAGCGAAGGGCGCTCCAGCCTGAGCGTCTCGCCGAGGGTCGGCGTACCCGCGATCGTGGGTGGCGTGGTCATCCGGAAGGTGCCCAGAACCACCGCGGCGGTCGGCAGCGACGGCGCTGAGACGTCGGCGTACCCGCTCTTGATCGCGATGCTGCTGACCGAGATCCGCTTGTTGGCCAAGGACGGGTTCATCACCAGCGTCGACTCGTTGGCGCCGGGGATCTCCACTCCCTCCGCGCGCCAGGTGTAGCGGATCTCGTCGGGCGTCGGGGTCCAGGTCCCCGGGCTCGCGGTCAGTGTCCCGTCGACGCGCGGGTCCCCGCTGATCACAGGCCGCTGGGTGTTGGTCAGTACGCCGGGCGCCACCGTCGCGGTGGACCCGGAGAGGACCGCCGCACTCGGATAGCCGGCCTTCACCGCGGTCACCCGCACACTGATCCGCTTGGCCTGGTGGGCCGGGGTCAGGGTCAGGGTCGGGGCGGTCGCCCCGGGGATGTACACGCCGTCCTGGGCCCACTGGTAGGCGAAGGTGGCGCCGCTCGGGTCCCATGATCCGGGTGAGGCGGTGAGCACCGAGCCCACCTTGGCGGTCCCGGCGATGGTGGGTGCCTTGGTGTTGAGCTGGCGCTCGTCGCGGAAGTGCACGAAGCCGCTGGGCCAGCCCCGGCTGGCCCGGGTCACCCGGGCCCAGGAGAAGTCGCCACCCCAGCTGTCCTGCGAGACGATGATCTCGTCAGCGGAGATCACCTTCTCGACGTAGGCCACGTGGCCGGACGAGCCCGCAGGGGAGACCCCGGCGCGCCACCAGGCGACGGAGCCGACGGTCGGTGTGCTGTTGGTGATCCTGCTCATCGAGGTGCCCCAGTGGGTGGCGTTGCCGCCGCCGGTCCAGGGGCGCGTGTTGGGCATCCCGGCCTGGATCATCCGGTAGGCCACGTAGTTGGTGCAGTTGTGGCCGGCGTACATCCGCCAGTACATCGATCGGTTCGCCGAGGCGTAGCCGCTCGAGCTCATCCCGGCGTTGGCGCACCGCGCGTAGCCCTTGCACAGCGTGGTCACCGTTGCTGACGCGGGGCTGGCGCCCACGGTCACGCCGAGACCGGCGACAAGCACCAGGCTGATCGCAAGACCGACAAATCGACCGTAGAAGTTCACTCGTGGGATTGTAGTGACAGAAATGCACTTGAGTGAAGGGATTGCTCATAAGTCAAGACGACACGCCGACATCCACGCTCAAATTACAATGGTGTCATCTTCAACTGGGTCGCCAGTACCGATCGGAACAGTCCTCGGCCCGGGCGTGGAACGATGGGCGACATGGACAACGTGCGGCCCGTCGAGACCTGGCTCACCGACATGGACGGCGTGCTGGTGCACGAGGAGGACCCCATCGAGGGTGCCACCGACTTCATCGAGGCACTCCAGGAATCCGGAAAAAAGTTCCTGGTGCTCACCAACAACTCGATCTTCACCCCACGCGACCTCAGGGCTCGCCTGCTCCGCAGCGGGATCGACGTCCCCGAGGAGGCGATCTGGACCTCAGCGCTCGCCACCGCCGACTTCCTTGCGACCCAGCGACCAGGAGGCAGTGCCTACGTCGTGGGTGAGGCCGGGGTCACCAACGCCTTGCACGACATCGGCTACGTGATGACCGACCATGACCCGGACTACGTCGTGCTGGGAGAGACGCGCACCTACTCGTTCACGGCGATCACCCGAGCCATCCGGCTGATCGAAGGCGGAGCCCGATTCATCGCCACGAACCCCGACGTCAGCGGGCCGAGCACCCAGGGCCTGATGCCGGCCACGGGTGCGGTCGCCGCGCTGATCAGTGCTGCCACCGGGCGCACGCCGTACTTCGTGGGCAAGCCGAACCCGCTGATGATGCGCAGCGCGCTGAACAGACTGCAAGCGCACTCCGAGACCACGGTGATGATCGGGGACCGGATGGACACCGACATCATCAGCGGTCTGGAGGCCGGGATCCGGACGGTGCTCGTCCTCACCGGCTCGACCTCACCCCAGCAGGTCGAGACCTTCCCCTATCGCCCCACGCGCGTGGTGGACTCGATCGCCGACCTGGTGGAGCTGGCGCGACGCCCGGCCGGTGAGCTGTGAGGTCGGCTCACTCCGAGGGCTGCGGCACCCGGCAGTTCACCTTGGGGTTCACCCCGAGGTAGTTCAGGGGCCCGGCCAGGACGGTCAGGACCGTGTCGCTGGTGGTCTTGCAGTTCACCTGGCGGTCGTCGCCGAAGTAGCCGCGCTGGAACGCGGCAAGCACGCCGATCACCAGCCAGATGACCACGATGATCCCGATCAGACTGCGCATAGTCCCTCCTCCACGAGTGCAGCTCGTACGCTCCCGGTCACATGGTGCCCTGTCCTGGAGGCAGGACGGAGCATCCGACACGGCGTCTCACGGTGCAGGTACGACGACGCAGGGTCGGATCGGTCGCCGGGGAGTCAGTTGGCGGTGCGGTACGACGGTGCGGTGTCCGAGCCCCACCAGGCTTCGCCCTCGGGGCTCTGCTGGCTGATCTCCTCCTCCGGGCGCGCCCGGACCGCCTCCAGCAGCGCTGTGGGCGAGGTGGCGTAGCCGGGAGTCACGGCGGCGCGCAGCGCCTCGTTGCCCTGGGCCTTCGACATGTCAGGGGGGATGACCAGGATGCACAGCTCCTGGCGGTCGGAGGTGCCCAGGACGACGACGTGGGTGTCGTCGTGAGGGTCGAAGCCGACCTTGACGTAACCGCGGGCGGTCGGCACGCGCTTGGGTGAGTCGTCCCAGTCGGGAGGCGAGAAGAGCACGCGGACGACGCGGCCCAGCTCGGCAGGGAAGTGGTCGACCAGGTCGCCGAGCTCGGTGGTCAGATCCCGGCTCTGGGGCCACCAACCACCATCGAGCGGCTGCTTCCCTGGCTCACCCATGCGCAGTCGCAAGGGCTGTCGGCTCGGTCGGGAAGATTTGTCCAACGTCGTCATGACGTCCGCCTCTCGGCCGCGCTGAAGGGCTCCGAGTTGAAGTCTGCTTCGTGACGGTGTGGTGCCAATCTACAGCCGTCCCGACACGTCGTCGTCATCGCAGCAGGCGGGGTCCTGGCGCAAGTCAGATTGCGGCGTCGCCTGCGCCTGTCCTGCACCCCGCAGGAGATCCGCGACCTACTCTGGCGGGGTGATCAAGTACCTCGGCTCCAAGCGGCTGCTGGTGCCTGTTCTGGGGGCTCTCGCTGCGGCTGCCGAGAGCTCCACGGCCGTGGACCTGTTCACCGGCACCACCCGCGTGGCCCAGGAGTTCAAGCGCCGGGGGATCGAGGTCACCGCCACCGACGTCGCCTCCTACAGCGAGGTGCTCAGCGACTGCTACATCGCCACGGATGTGCAGACGGTCGACCTCGCCGAGCGTCGCGGAGGAGATCCTTCGACTCAATGCCCTCCCCGGCGTGCCGGGATACGTCACCCGCACGTTCTGCGAGCAGGCGCGCTACTTCCAGCCGCACAACGGGGCCCGGATCGACGCGATCCGCAGCGCCATCGAGCGCGACCATCCTCAGGGACCACTGAGGGCGATCCTGCTGACCGCGTTGCTGCTTGCCGCCGATCGGGTCGACTCCACGACCGGGCTGCAGATGGCCTACCTCAAGCAGTGGTCTCCTCGATCGCACCGACCACTGATGCTGGTCCTGCCCGCGCTCCTCCCGGGCAGGGGGCACACGGTGAGCGGTGACGCGATGACCACCGTCGACCACCTCGACAGCGTGGACCTGATGTACCTCGACCCGCCGTACAACCACCACCGGTACTTCACGAACTACCACGTCTGGGAGACGCTGGTGCGCTGGGACGAGCCGGAGCACTACGGGATCGCGTGCAAGCGGACCGATGCTCGGGAGGACCACACCCGCAGTGTCTTCAACCGCAAGCAGGCGATGCCGGGTGCGCTGGCCGACCTGATCGGCCGGGCCCGCGCAGCCCTCGTGGTGGTCTCCTACAACGACGAGTCGTGGATCAGCCCCGAGCAGATGACCGAGGCGCTGCTCTCCGCCGGACACCGGAGCGTGCAGGTGCTCGCTTTCGACTCCAAGCGGTACGTCGGTGCGCAGATCGGGATCCACGGGCCGACCGGCCTCAAGGTCGGTGAGGTCAAACGACTTCGCAACGTGGAGTACCTGTTCGTGGCAGGGGACCGCGATCGGGTCCGGACGGCCTGCGCAGCGGCCGAGTCGGGGCGCTTGCGGCAGCGCCTGGAGAGGGTGCGGGCTTGACGGGCTTCGGGTCGCGCCGGTTACGGTCCATCCAGAACCTGTAGAAATGACGGGAATGCATGAGTCTTCGGACTGCCACACCAGGCATGGACCGCGAACCGGCGATCGCGGCGCTCCGGGGACCCCGTTGGCTGGCCGTGACCACGCTCCTGTACTTCGTCTTCGGGCTGCTCGGACGCTTCACGATCATCGACGGCGAGACGATGAGCATGGTCTGGCCTGCGGCCGGCGTGGCGATGCTGGCCTTCGCGCTGGCTCCGAGACGTCAGTGGCTGGTGATCTCGGTCCTGCTGGCGCTGGCGAACGTCTGGTTCAACCTGCTGACCGGTGCTCGCCCGGTGTTGCTGGCGCCATTCGTCGCGGCCAATCTGATTCCAAGGCGTGACCGCCGCGATGATTCTCATCAGGCTGGCGCCCCACCTCCTCGATCGCGGAGCCACGGAGCCGCTTGCCCAGCTGCGCGACTTCGGGCACGTGGTGGTGGCCTCCTTCGTCGCCTCGGTCTTCGGTGCCCTGGCCGGCGACCCTGGGGATCGGGCTGCTCACCGGTGACTGGTCGCTCCCCGACCTGGCGGTGTGGTGGGGACGAAATGCCGTCGGCTCGGTCGTCATCGGCACCCTGGGACTGCTGTTCCTGCCCGGAGGGCGGCTGCAGCATGTCCCGGCTGCGGCTGTCGCGCCGCCGGCTGCTGAGCGTCCGAACCGTCGAGGCGGCGCTCCTCGTCGGCGCTGACAGTCGGTCTCTACCTGACGGAGTTCGTGTTCAACTTCGGGAACAGCGTGACCGTGCCGCTGCTGCTGCCCACGGTGTGGGCGGGGCTGCGGTTCGGGCCGAGGGCGGCTGCGCTGCACGGCCTCGCTGTCAGCAGTGCTGTCGTCGCCCTGACCTTGGGCGGCAAGGGAGCCTTCGCCTCTCTCGAGTCCTGGCCGCTGCGCGTCGTGGCCGCGGAGGTCTTCATCGGACTCGCCTTCTCGCTGACGGTCATGTTGGCCCTGGGCCGGGCCGAGCGGAGCGCTCTCACCGCCAAGCTCGTCAGCGCCCGGGCGGCTGCCGAAGAACCAGGCGCTGCTGGTGTCGACGATCATCGACTCGATGCACGACGGGGTCACCGTGCTCGACGAGGCCGGACAGGTGCAGAGCCGCAACCGGGCCGGAGCCGAGCTCGTGCGAAGTTCCGTGGACTCGCTCCATGACATCTTGGAGGCCAAGTTCGCCCTGACCGCCCGACGGGCAACCGCTCGAGCGCGACGAGCTGCCGTGGGCGCGGGCCTTCGCGGGTGAGAACGTCGTCGAGCAGGACCTTCTCCTGGTCTTCGACGACGGCTCACCCTCGCGTTGGCTCGCGGTCAGCGCCTGGCAGCTGCCGCAAGTCTCCGAGCAGGGTCTGCGTCAGGCGGTGCTGGTCTACCACGACGTGACCCGCGAGCGAGCCCAGCGCTCCGCGCTGGAGTCCTTCGCCGGCGTCGTCGCCCACGACCTGCGAGGGCCCCTCAGCGTGGCGTCCGGATGGACCGAGCTGCTGACCACCGACCTCAAGGAGCACCCGAGCATCCCCCGGGAGCTGGCCGAGCCCAAGCTCGAGCGGATCCGCGCCGCGGTGGAGACGATGCGCCAGCTCGTGGACGACCTGCTGGAGTCAGCGACCGCGCGCGACCTCGAGCTGCGGATGTCGGTGGTGGACCTCGACTCGGTCGCGCGCACGGTCGCGAGCCAGCACGCGGCGGTCGCCGATGGAGCCGTCCCGGTGATCGAGGTCGCCACGCTGCCGCCGGTCTACGCTGACGCCGCCCTGGTCAGGCAGCTGGTCGACAACCTGATCGGCAACGCCGTGAAGTACGCCGTGTCCGGTGAGGTCGCACGAGTGCGAGTCACCGGACGCGTGGTCGACGAGGTCGTCGAGGTCACGGTGGCCGACGAGGGGATCGGCATCCCGGCCGAGCAGCGGACGAGGTCTTCGGGGCCTTCCAGCGGGCCGACACCGTCGAGGGGTACGCCGGTCACGGCATCGGACTCGCGGTGTGCAAACGCATCGTCGAGCAGCACGGGGGCTGGATCCACGCCCGCCCGCCGGTGGGCGAGCCACGGCGTCCGGATCGTGTTCGGCCTGCCCGGGGTCACCACGGCACCTGAGTCCGGTATGTCGTAAATGTGACTGAAATAGGGTTTCTTTACGAAATCGTATGAAAAGAGCACCATAACCAGTATTGTTGATCTCGGTTCGTCCCGGCCGGGAGACGCTCTACCACGGCGCTCGTCTCCCGGCCGGGCGCGCTGTCCGCACCTCGGGGGCCGTGGGTCAGCGACCCTCGGCGTGTGCGGCGTCGCGGATCTCGCCGACGAGCTCCTCGATGACGTCCTCCAGGGTGGCGACACCGAGGACGGTGCCCACGTCGTCGACCACCCGCGCCATGTGGGCGCCCTTCGCCTGGAGGGTCTGCAGCGCTGACGACCAGCGTGTCCGCGCTGCCGACGGTGGCGAAGGAACGGATCCACTTGTCCTCGACCATGCGGGCCCGACCGTGCGGGTCGGACTGCAGGACGTCCTTGATGTGCAGGTAGCCGACCAGCTCGCCCGAGGCGCCGGCGACCGGGAAGCGGGAGTAGCCGGTGCTCGCGCAGACCAGCTCCACGTCCGATGCTCGGGCACCACGCTCCACGGTCTCGATCCGGTCCAGCGGCAGCAGTACGTCGGCGACCGTGCGGGAGGTGAACCCGAGCGCGCCCGCGAGCCGCTCGTACTCTCCGGGGTCGAGCATGCCCTCGTCGCGCGACTCATCCACCATCGCCTCGACCTCTTCGAGGGTGAACGTCGAGATCACGTCGTTGCGGGGCTCCACGCGGAGCAGCCGGACGAGGCTGTTGGCGGTGGCGTCGAGTCCGTAGACGATGGGCTTGAGCACCGCCACCATGGCCAGCATCGGCGGGCCCAGCACCATGGCAGCTCGTTCCGGACCAGCCAGTGCGAGGTTCTTGGGGACCATCTCGCCGAGGACGACGTGGAGGTAGACCACGCCGGTCATGGCGATCGTGAACGAGATCGGGTGCAACCAGGTGTCGGAGATGGACACCGCCTGGAGGCCCGGCTCGATGAGGCGCGCCAGCGCCGGCTCGGCGACCGCGCCGAGTCCCAGCGAGCAGACCGTGATCCCGAACTGTGCGGCAGCGATGATCTGCGACAGGCTCTCCATCGCGCGCAGGGTGGTGCGGGCGACCCGGGAGCCGGCGGCCGCCTTCGGCTCCACCTTGGTACGTCGCGCGGAGACCAGGGCGAACTCGGAGGCGACGAAGAAGGCGTTGCCGATCAGGAGCACCAGCCCGATCCAGAGAGCCGCCTGGATGCTCACTGGCTCTCCTCCTTGCGACGACGCGATCGCGAGGGCGCCGGTGCTGGCGCCGTGGTGGGGGGAGCGTCGGGCTCGGCGAGCAGCCGCTTGATCGAGAGTCGGTCGACGCGCAGACCGTCCATCCGCTCCACCTGCATCAGGGCGTGCTCCTGGACGGGGTCCTCGTCGTCGTCCTCGGGCATCACGAGCGGCAGCGGGACCACCGCCCGGTCCCCGCGGACCGGGATCCGGCCCAGCTCACGGACCAGCAGGCCCGCCACCGTGTCGTAGGCCTCGTCCTCGGGCAGCCGCAGGCCCGTGGCGTCGGCCACCTCGTCGGGTCGCAGCAGCCCCGACAGGATCCAGGAGCCGTCCGGGCGCTGACGCAGACGCGAGCCGTAGCGGTCGTGCTCGTCGGCGATGTCACCGACGATCTCCTCGACCACGTCTTCGAGGGTCACCACGCCGGCCGTGCCGCCGTACTCGTCGGAGACGATCGCCATCTGGAAGCCCTCGCCTCGAAGCAGGGAGAGCAGGGGGTCCAGGCGCAGCGACTCGGGCACGACCGTGGCGTTGACCATGACCTCGCGCACCAGGGTGTGCGCGCGCTCGGAGCGGGCGACCGCCACCGCCTGCTTGACGTGGATCGAGCCCACCACGTTGTCCGAGGTCCCCTTGATCACCGGGAACTTCGAGAAGCCGGTCGAGCTGGAGAGCTCGATGACCTCACTGACGGGGTCGGTGGCGTCGACGCAGGCCATCTGCACGCGCGGCGTCATGATCTCCCCGGCGGTGCGTGGCCCGAAGGCGATCGACCGCTGGACCAGGTGGGCGGTCTCGGAGTCCAGGGTGCCCTCGCTCGCGGAGCGGCCGGCGAGGGAGGCCAGCTCGTCGGAGGAGCGAGCAGACCGCAGCTCTTCCTGGGGCTCGACTCCGAGCGCGCGGACGATGGCGTTCGCGGAGCCGTTGAGCACCTTGATCGGGTAGGTCATCGAGGTGGTGAAACCCCTGATGAAGCCCTGGGTGGTGCGGGCGACCGGAAAGGGGATCGCGATGCCGAGCTTCTTCGGCACCAGCTCGCCGAAGGTCATGGTCGCGATGGTGGCGAGCGTGAGACCGAGGGTCACCGCGATCCCCGGAACGGCAGCACTGGGGACACCTGCGCTCTCCAGAGGTCGCTCGAGCAACGAGGCGATGGCCGGCTCGGCCAGGAAGCCGATCGCCAGGTTGGTCAGGGTGACCCCGATCTGGGCGCCCGAGAGCTGGGTGGACAGCGACCGCAGCGCCGTACGCACACCCTGGGCCTGCCGGTCACCCTCGCTCGCGGCCTTCTCCACCGCCGAACGGTCGATCGCGACGAAGGAGTACTCCGCTGCGCCGAACACGCCGCACGTGATCACCAGGCCGATCGAGATCGCGAGCAGCAGCCATTCCATGGGCGCCATTGTTGCCTGCCCGACCGGCGTCCCCGTGGGCGCCATCCCCAGTCGCTCGGATCGGCGGTCGTCGCCGGCCCGCAGCGACTCGGGTCGGCCTGCCCGGGGGTCCGTCGTCCGGTGGGGGCGGGTCGACGCCCGCGCCTCGGCGCCCGCGGCGCCCGGGGGGCGGCTGGGCTGGTCGTGCGCACGTCGATCCCGAGTCCAGTCCTGGTCTCGAGCGTCGAGTCCGCGCGAGAGTCGGACATAACCGACACGCCCGACCGCCGTTTGGCGCGTTTGGCTGGTACTTGGGCACTCCATCGGCCACAATGGGCTCACAAGTGCACACGTTCAACACAGTCACACAGACACCTCGCTTCATTTTTCGAGACCGCTGGGGAAGGCGTATCTCGACGCCGAAGCAAGAGGAGGTTCGTCGTGACTCGTTCAGCGACTCGTGGAATCGTCTATGTCCACTCGGCGCCGTCCGCCTTGTGCCCACACGTGGAGTGGGCCGTGGGGGGCGTGCTCGGCATTGCCCCGAAGATGGAGTGGACTCCTCAGCAGGCCCAGGCAGGCAGCTACCGCACCGAGTACAGCTGGGTGGGCGACCAGGGCACCGGTGCGGCGATCACCTCGGCCTTGCGGGGATGGAACCACCTGCGCTTCGAGGTCACCGAGGAGGCCACCTCCGGCAGCGAGGGCTCCCGCTTCTGTGCCACACCGGCGCTGGGGGTCTTCCACGCGGTCACCGGTCTGCACGGCGACATCATGATTCCCGAGGATCGACTCAAGGCCGCGGTGCTGAAGTCGTCGCTGGGGGAGACCACCCTGGAGCTGGAGGTGGCCAAGCTGCTCGGCAAGCCCTGGGACGACGAGCTGGAGACGTTCCGGCACGCCGGTGACGGCGTGGCGGTGCGCTGGCTGCACCAGGTGGTGTGACCCTGTCGCGCCGGGCCCGTGCTCAGCGGTTCAACCGGGCTCCCAGGTAGTCGACGAGGTCGCCCACCCGGATGAAGCCCTTGACATCCTCGTCCTCGACACGCACGCCGAAGTGTTGCGAGGCTCCCTCGAGGATCTCCACCATGGACAGCGAGTCGATGCGCAGGTCGTCCACCAGAAGGAGATCGGGCCGCACCCCGTCGCGGGGCAGGCCGGTGACGAGATGTACGAGGTCGGCGAGCTGGGCCAGGATGTCGGAGGGGCTCAGAGCGGGGGCACCCGGGCGCGCGGACATGCCGCCGACTCTAGAGGTACGACGAGTTTGACCCCTGCGCGCAGGGGGTATGAGGCGCGTGGCGACCCGAAAAGGTCGCGGTTCGCCTTCCGATTCATCACAATGCGGTGCGTGATGAGCAAAAAGAGAACACAGTCTGGTTGACTCACATCCTGTCGTCCTCGACCACTTTCCCAGGAGTGCGCATGGAACAGGTCATTGGCAGTGCCCTCGAGATCCAGCGCATCACCATCCATGGCCACGAGCGTGCGTTCGTCAAGACGGGCGAGGGGCCGGCTCTGCTGCTCCTGCACGGCCTCGGCTGTGACCACACCACCTGGACCTCGATCATCCATGACCTGGCGCGGCACTTCACAGTGATCGCACCCGACCTTCTCGGTCACGGCGCGAGCGCCAAGCCGCGGGCGGACTACTCCGTCGGGGGCTACGCCAACGGGATGCGCGACCTGCTCACCGTGCTCGACATCGACAAGGTGACGGTCGTCGGGCACAGCTTCGGTGGCGGGATCGCGATGCAGTTCGCCTACCAGTTCCCCGAGCGAACCGAGCGGATGATCCTGGTGGCGCCGGGCGGACTGGGTCCGGAGGTCACCCCCGTGATCCGCGCCATCACGCTGCCAGGCTTCCAGCAGGTGATGGGAGTCGCGACCCTGCCCGTCGTGCGCCATGTGGGCAAGGCGGGCCTGCGAGCGCTCTCCAAGTCCAAGCTCACCGCGACGCGCGACCTCGGCGAGGTCGCCGAGATCTATGAGTCCTTCCGCGACCCCCGTGCGCGCGCCGCGATCCGACACGTGGTGCGAGCCGTGGTCGACATGCGCGGTCAGATCATCACCATGGTGGACCGGGCCTACCTGACCCAGGCGATGCCGATGCTGGTCGTCTGGGGGGCCAACGACGTGGTGATCCCCTCCAGGCACGCCGACCACGTCGCGCGCATCGCTCCGGGAGCGGTGGTGGAGATCCTGCCCAACAGCGGACACTTCCCGCACAAGGACCACCCCGACCGGTTCGTCAAGATCGTGCAGGACTTCGTCCGAGCCACCCAGCCGGCGTCGTACCACCGCGGGCGCTGGCGCCAGCTGCTCAACCACGGTCCCGCCGAGCCGGTCAACCGCGCCGAGGCCGGCGAGCCGCCCATGGCTCCGGTGGCTCAGCTGCCCAAGCACGCCTGAACACGCCTGGGCACGCCTGAACACGCCGAACACGCCAGGCCAGGTGAGCAGCGCCCCAACCGTCGGCGGCTACCGGCTGGTCAGGCGCGGGCCGATGCGCTTCTCCTCGGCGCGCAGCGTGCGCGCCGTGGCAAGCACGATGATCAGGCCCAGGACGAGCAGGATCGCGCCGAGGCCCTGGAACACCGGCGCCAGGGCAGCGTCAGCGGTCCAGGACAGTGCGAGGCAGACGAGTCCGGCGAGGATCGGGACGATGCCCCGCCGGACCGCGAGTGGCCACGCACGACTCACGCATCGCCACCTTCCTGCTTGACGTCTGCGACGGCAGTGGGGTCGTCGACCCGGTACTTGGCGAAGGCCTCCGCCACGATCTCCGGCTTGACCTCGCCCCGGTCGGCCAGCGCGCGCAGTGCTGCCACGACGACGCTCTCGGCGTCGACCTGGAAGAAGCGTCGTGCGGCCGGTCGGGTGTCGGCGAAGCCGAAGCCGTCGGTGCCCAGCGCATGGAACCCGTTGGGCACCCAGGGCGCGATCTGCAACGGCACAGCCCGCATGTAGTCGCTGACGGCGACCACGGGTCCCTGGGTGTTCGCGAGCTTCCGGGTGATGTACGGCGTCCTGGCCTCGTCACCGGGGTGGTTGTAGGACCACTGCTCGGCCTCGATCGCCTCGCGGGAGAGCTCGTTCCACGACGTGACCGACCACAGGTCGGCCGCCACTCCCCAGTCCTCGGCCAGCAGCTGCTGGGCCTTCTGGATCCACGGGAAGCCGACTCCGGAGGCGAGGAGCTGGATCTGCGGGGCGTCGCCGTTGCCGGCCACCTCGGGCGCGTCCGAGTAGTGGTAGATGCCCTTGAGCAGGCCCTCGACGTCGAGGTCGTCCGGCTCCTTGGGCATCACCATCGGCTCGTTGTAGACGGTGATGTAGAAGATGACGTCCTCACCCGTCGGGTGCTCCTCGCTGACGGTGTACATCCGCCGCAGCCCGTCCTGCATGATGTGCGCGACCTCGTGGGCGAACGCGGGGTCGTAGTGCACGACGGCCGGGTTGGTCGCCGCCAGCAGCGGGGAATGGCCGTCGGCGTGCTGGAGCCCCTCACCGGTGAGAGTGGTGCGGCCGGCGGTGGCGCCGATCAGGAAGCCGCGCGCGAGCTGGTCGGCCATCGCCCAGATCGAGTCACCGGTGCGCTGGAACCCGAACATCGAGTAGAAGATGTAGAACGGGATCATCACCTCGCCGTGGGTCGAGTACGACGAGCCGGCGGCGGTCGCCGAGGCCATGGCGCCGGCCTCGGAGATCCCCTCGTGGAGCAGCTGGCCCTTCACGTCCTCGCGCCACTTCAGCAGCAGCTTGCGGTCGACGGACTCATAGCGCTGGCCGAACGGGTTGTAGACCTTGGCGCTGGGGAACATCGAGTCCATGCCGAAGGTGCGGTACTCGTCGGGAGCGATCGGGACGAGGCGCTGCCCGATGTTGGGATCCTTCATCCAGTCCCGGAGCAGGCGCACGGCCGCCATGGTGGTGGCGATCTTCGCCTTGCCCGAGCCCTGCTTGAGGTCGTCGTACAGCGCGTCGCCGGGGACCTGCAACGGCTTTGCCCGGACCACCCGCTTGGGCAGCGAGCCACCGAGGCTGGTTGCGGCGCTCCATCATGTACTGCATCTCGGGGGAGTCCTTGCCCGGATGGAAGAAGGGTGCGGTGCCGGTCGCCTCGTAGGCGTCGTCGATGTCCTTGTCGCTCATCGGCAGGTAGAGCCGGTCGCGGAACTTCTTGAGGTCGTCGCTCTTGAGCTTCTTCATCTGGTGGGTGGCGTTCTTGCCCTCGAGGGACTCGATCGTCCACCCCTTGACGGTGTGGGCCAGGATCACGGTCGGCTGTCCGACGTGCTTGGTCGCGGCGTCGAAGGCGGCATAGACCTTGCGGTAGTCATGGCCACCGCGGGGGAGCTTCTCGATCTGGCGGTCGGTCATGTGCTCGACCATCTTGCGCAGCCTGGGGTCAGGACCGAAGAAGTGCTCGCGGTTGTACGCACCGTCCTCGACCGAGTAGGTCTGGAAGGCGCCGTCCGGGGTGGTGTTCATCTGGTTGACCAGGACGCCGTCGAGGTCACGCGCCAACAGCGCGTCCCACTCGCGACCCCAGATCACCTTGATCACGTTCCAGCCGGCACCGCGGAAGGTCGACTCCAGCTCCTGGATGATCTTGCCGTTGCCACGCACCGGCCCGTCGAGCTGCTGCAGGTTGCAGTTGATCACCCAGGTCAGGTTGTCCAGCTCTTCGCGGGCGGCCACGCCGATCGCACCGAGGGACTCCGGCTCGGCCATCTCGCCGTCGCCCAGGAAGGCCCAGACGTGCTGGTCGCTGGTGTCCTTGATCTCGCGGTTCTGCAGGTAGCGGTTGAAGCGCGCCTGGTAGATCGAGTTGATCGCGGTCAGGCCCATCGAGACGGTGGGGAACTCCCAGAACTCGGGCATCAGCCGTGGGTGGGGGTAGGACGGCAGTCCCTTGCCGACACCGTGCTGCACCTCCTGGCGGAAGCGCAGCAGCTGCTCCTCGCTCAAGCGGCCCTCGAGGAAGGCACGGGCGTAGATGCCGGGAGAGGCATGGCCCTGGATGTAGATCTGGTCGCCGCCGCCCGGGGCCTCCTTGCCGCGGAAGAAGTGGTTGAAGCCGACCTCGTAGAGGCTGGCGGCGGACTGGTAGGTGGCGATGTGGCCGCCCACCTCGAGGCCAGGACGGTTCGCATCGGAGACCATCACCGCGGCGTTCCAGCGGATGAAGGCACGGATCCGGCGCTCGGTGTCCTCGTCACCGGGGAACCAGGGCTCGCGCTCGGGAGGGATGGTGTTGATGTAGTCGGTGCTCCGCAGGGCTGGTACGCCGATCTGCTTCTCGCGCGCACGCTCGAGCAGACGGAGCATCAGGTACCGCGCGCGGTCGCGTCCGCGGTCGCTGACGAGGGCGTCGAAGGACGCCAGCCAGTCCTGGGTCTCGTCGGGGTCGATGTCGGGGAGCTGGGTCGGCAGGCCCTCGTGAATCACGGAGGCGCGCTGGATCGCAGCGGGCTTCTTGGTGGTGTCTGGGGAGTCGCTCACCTGTTCATCGTGTCACTTTCAGGACCGCGATGAAATCTACCAACGAGTACGTGGGCAGGGTGCACCTGGCGCATACCGGGCCCGGCCGAAGGACCGGCGTCGGACAGGGGTGCTGCCACGGCTGCTCGACCCTCGGATCAGCGATCGAGGTCGGCGATGTCGGCACGCGGTGGCCGAGGCCGTGGTCGGCTTGACGACCGTGTCCAATCCGGTCCAGACCAGCCCCGTCGTAGGGGAAGCGAGAGCGTGCAGGTGAGCAGTGCGCTGAGCGTGGCGAGGGGCTGTTGTGCCGATTGGGTTGCGCGGACCTTTCCCGTCTAGTGGACTACGAGCACCCCGGGGCAGGTCGGCCGGAGACAATGACGTGTGATGAACAAGTGAGTGGAGGCAAACAGGTGAGCCCGAGCGCAGACCGCGCGGACGTCCAACTGGGTGAACGGTTGGGGTTGAAGACCGGCACGGTGGTGCAGGAGCTCGGTTGGGACGACGATGTCGACGACTCGGTCCGGGCTGCGATCGAGGACAGCATCGACTCGGATCTCGTGGACGGTGACCACGGTGACGTCGTCGACGTCGTACTGCTGTGGTGGCGAGACGACGACGGGGACCTGGTAGACGCGCTCGTGGACTCCCTGACCGACCTGGCCCGGGGCGGTGCCATCTGGCTGGTGACCCCGAAGGTCGGTCGACCGGGGGCCGTGGACGCGGCCGATGTCGCGGAAGCGGCACCGATTGCGGGACTTTCTACGACGACCACCGTTGCAGTGGGTAAGGAATGGACGGGTACACGTCTGGTGGCCCCGAAGAACTGACCCGCCGCACAGGAGGCACTCACCCGATGTTCCAGCACTTGCAGGCCCAGGCCCTTCGTCATGCTCGGATGGTCAAGGTGATGGCCGCGTCGGGCGTCATCCGGCCCTATGGTCCGGCCACGCTCGCCGGTGTCGGCAGGACGGTGCTCCAGTGGGGCATCGGCTTCGCCGGTGGGATCTCCGCGCTCGCGATCCGCTCCGGGGACGAGACCGGGCTGATCGACGAGCTCGGCGAGCTCACCTGGGCCGAGCTCGACGAGCGGTCCACCCGGCTGGCTCACTCGCTCAAGGACCTCGGTGTCGGCGAAGGTGACAGCGTCGCCGTCCTGTGTCGCAACCACCGCTACTTCGTCGACGTCTCCACCGCTCTCTCCAAGCTCGGCGCCGACATCCTCTACCTCAACACCGCGTTCTCGGCTCCTCAGCTCGGCGAGGTCTGCAAGCGGGAGCAGCCCGCCGCCATCGTCTACGACGACGAGTTCGCCGAGCTCGTCGACGACTCGGACATCAAGCTCACCCGGGTGATCGCGTGGCACGAGGGTGAGACCGAGGAGGTGCCCTACGTCGAGGACCTGATCGAGAAGGGCTCCACCGACAAGCACCGCGTCCCCGAGCACACCACCAGTCCGGTGATCCTCACCTCGGGCACCACCGGCACTCCCAAGGGCGCGCCCCGTGGGGAGTCCGGGCTCGACGGCGCCGTGGCCCTGCTCTCCAAGATGCCCTTCAAGACCGGCGGGACCACCTACATCGCCGCCCCGCTGTTCCACACCTGGGGCTGGGCGCACCTGAACCTGTCCATGCTGCTCGGCTCCCGGCTCGTGCTCCGTCGCAGGTTCGACCCCGCTGACTGCCTGGCGACGATCAAGAAGTACGACGTCGACGGCCTGATCGTGATCCCGGTGATGATGCAGCGGATCCTGAAGCTCTCCGAGGAGGAGCGCTCCGGCGACTTCTCGCACCTGCGGGTGGTGGCCGCCTCGGGATCGGCCCTTCCCGGTGACCTCGCCACGAACTGGATGGACGCGTTCGGGGACAACCTCTACAACACCTACGGCTCGACCGAGGTGGCCTGGGCCACGATCGCCCAGCCCCGGGACATGCGCGCCGCCCCCGGCACGGCCGGCAAGGCGCCGTACAACACGGTCGTGAAGATCTACGACGACGAGGGCAACGAGGTGCCCGCAGGCGAGTCGGGCCGCATCTTCGTGGGCAACACCATGCTCTTCGGCGGCTACACGGGCGATGAGGACGAGGGCAAGGAGATGATCGACGGCCTGATGTCGAGCGGCGACATCGGCCGCCTGGACGACGAGGGGCGGCTGTTCATCGAGGGTCGGGACGACGAGATGATCGTCTCGGGAGGGGAGAACGTCTTCCCCAAGGAGGTCGAGGACTGTCTCTCCCGGCACGCGAACGTCGAGGACGTGGCGGCGATCGGTGTCGACGACGAGGACTACGGCATGCGTCTGCGAGCGTTCGTGGTCAAGGACGGCGACATCGACGAGAAGGCGCTCAAGGCGCACGTCAAGGAGAATCTCGCCGGGTACAAGGTGCCGCGCGAGATCATCTTCCTCGACGAGCTGCCTCGCAACTCGACCGGCAAGGTGCTGAAGAAGGACCTCAAGGACTACGACACCGACGGGGACGCCGACGGGGACGCCGACGGCAGCTCGAGCGACTCCACCGAGGGGAACGGGTCAGATCACGTCGGGGACGCTGCCGACGACGCCGACTCGGAGGACTGAGGTCTGTCTCCTCACCGCCTGCTGGCACGATGGCCCGCATGACTCTGGCGATCGGTGATCAGGCCCCCGACTTCACGCTCAGGGACCAGCACGGTCAGCAGATCACGCTGTCCACCCATGCGCAGGGCAAGGCGGTCCTGATCGTGTTCTACCCCTTCGCCTTCAGCGGCATCTGCACCGGAGAGCTGACCGGCCTGCGGGACCGCCTGGGTGACTTCGAGACCGACCTCACCACCTTGGTGGCCCTGAGCTGCGATCCGATGCACGCCCAGCGGGCGGTGGCCGACCGCGACGGGATCTTCTTCCCGCTGCTCAGCGACTTCTGGCCACACGGCGCGACGGCCCAGGCGTACGGAGTGTTCGACGAGATCTCGGGAGCGCCCACGCGGTCATCCTTCGTGGTCGACCGGCGGGGACATATCGCCTGGAGCCTGCAGAGCCCGCCCGGTCAGGCGCGCGACCTCGACGAGCACGCCGCGCGTCTCGCCGCAGCGGTCTAGTTCCTATGAACCATTTTCGCGTCATTCCCTTGGAACCAGGACCTCGCTGAGGCAGTCTTGGAGATGTCGCGCCGCTGGTGACCCGAGACGCCAGCGGCGCGACTTCACTTTGTCCGGGTGCAGCGACACCGACAGCCGGGTGAACCCCGTCGAGTGGGTGGTCGGGCCCGACTCCCGTTAGTCTGTGCGCGCGTGATCGCCGCCTGCTGTGAGGCACCGACGGTCTCCGGGCGTATAGCTCAGCGGTAGAGCCCCTCGCTTACAACGAGGTGGTCGGGGGTTCGATCCCCTCTGCGCCCACCATCGGTGCTTGCTGCCGGTCGCGCGGTGGCCCGGCCACGCCGGTGCCAGCAGGCCCGGCAGGTAGGAGCCGGCCGCTAGGTTCTGCCCATGACCGAGGCCGTGCTCGTCCTGCTCTTCGTGGCGCTGATCGCGCTCAGCCTCTGGTCGATCATCGACGCGTCGCTCCAGTCCGAGCAGGCCTACCACGCGGCGGGGTTCAGCAAGGGCTGGGTCACCGGCCTGATCGTGCTGACCTGCGCGGCGGGTGGGCTGGTGTACTTCGCCTTCGTCCGACCGCGGCTGCGACGGGCCGTCAGGTGAACCCCGATGCCCTGTACGTCCTCGCGGGACTGGCGATCCTGCTGGCCGCGGTGCTGCCCTCCCTCCTGAGCCGGCTGGCGATCTCGCCGCCGATGGTGCTGCTGGCGGCGGGACTCGGGATGGGACTGCTGCCGCTGGGCGATGCCAACGTCTTCGACCCGGTCGCCCACCGCGCCGTCGTCGAGCAGGTCACCCAGTTCGCCGTACTCCTCGCCCTGATGGGGGTGGGGCTGGCGCTGGACCGACCCCTTCGGCTGCGGCGTCCCCGTGAATGGCGCCGATGGTCCGGGACGTGGCGGCTGCTGTTCGCGGCGATGCCGCTGACCATCGCCGCGGTGTGGCTCTTGGGCTGGTGGGGCCTCGGGCTGGCTCCGGCGACGGCGCTGCTGCTCGGCGCGGTGCTCGCCCCGACCGATCCGGTGCTCGCCGGTGACGTGCAGGTGGGCGGCCCCGACGTGCACACCCAGGAGCAGGACGAGAGCGACGAGCGGCACGAGGTGCGCTTCACGCTGACCTCCGAGGCCGGGCTCAACGACGGCCTCGCCTTCCCCTTCGTCTACGCAGCGATCTTCCTGCTCGAGAAGGGAGCGCCCTCGGAATGGTTGGTGCAGTGGGTGGCGTGGGAGCTGGTGGCCAAGGCGGTGATCGGCTTCCTGGTGGGCGCCTTCGTGGGGTGGCTGCTCGCGAAGCTCGCGTTCCGCTCCAGTAGGGCCTCACTGCGCCTGGCCGAGCAGGGCGAGCCGCTGCTGGCCCTGGCCGCGCTGGCCACGTCCTTCGGCGCCGCCGAAGTGCTCGGCGGGTACGGCTTCATCGCGGTGTTCTGCTGCGCCATGGCGATCCGCAACGCCGAGCGGCGCCACGACTACCACGAGGCGATGCACGGCGTGATCGAGCGCCTCGAGCGGCTGTTCACCCTGCTGGTGCTGCTCTGCCTGGGCATCTCCATGACGCGCGGGCTGCTCGACGCCCTCGACTGGCGTGGGGTCGTGGTCGCAGTGCTCCTGATCGTGCTGATCCGGCCCATCTCGGGCGTGCTGAGCCTGCTGCCGTGGGCGGACCGGAGCCATGGGATGGACAACCGTGAGCGCCTGGTCACTGCGTTCTTCGGGGTGCGAGGCATCGGCTCGCTGTTCTACCTCGCGTATGCCGCCGGGCAGGCCGACTTCGTCGACGTCCGCTGGCTGTGGGCCACCATCGCGTTCACGATCGGGCTCTCGGTGCTGCTGCACGGGGTGCTCGCGAAGCCGGCCATGGCCTGGCTCGAGCGGCCCCGGCGCAGCCGTAGCGACGCTGCGGTCTGACTCCGCCTTCCGAAGGGAGGGCGCCCTGTTCGCCCACTCGGTCGATGGCTAGGGTGACTGGATCCGACCGTGAGGAGAGTCACACCCATGATCGTGCCGTTCTCTGCCGCAGACTTTCTCGACCGTGCGCTGGCCGTGTACGCCGAGCGCATCGGCTCGTCGACGAGCCGCTCCAGCCCGCGGAGTCGCTCGGCGACCTGACCTACGCCCGAGTCGGAGAGCTCGCCCGGGCGCAGGCCGCGAAGCTCGACGAGCTGGGCATCGGGTTCGGCGACCGCGTCGCCTACGTCTCGCACAACAGTGCTCGGCTGTTCAACGCCTTCTTCGGCGTCGCCGGCCATGGTCGGGTCCTCGTGCCGATCAACTTCCGGCTCTCCGTCGACGAGGTCAGCTTCATCGTCGAGCACTGCGGTGCGCGGGTGCTCTACGTCGACCCCGAGCTCGAGGAGACCCTGGCGAGCGTCGAGTGCGAGCACAAGTTCGTCATCGGCAACGACGAGGACATGTATCGCACCGACGGGGTCGACCCCGAGCCGTGGGAGCACGAGGAGAACGCCACGGCGACGATCAACTACACCTCCGGCACCACGGCACGACCCAAGGGCGTGCAGATCACCCACCGCAACATCTGGACCAACGCGGTCACCTTCGCCCTGCACGCCGGTGTCACCGATCGAGACGTCTACCTGCACACGCTGCCGATGTTCCACGCCAACGGCTGGGGCATGCCGTACGCGATGACCGGCATGGGGGTCACGCAGGTGGTGATCCGCAAGATCGACGGAGCCGAGATCCTCAGGCGGGTCGACAAGCACGGCGTCACCGTGATGTGCGCCGCCCCGGCCGTCGTGGCGGCCGTGCTGGAGGCGGCGGAGACCTGGACCGAGGACACCGGGACCGACATCCCTGGTCGCGACCAGGTCCGGATCATCGTCGCGGGCGCACCACCGCCGACCAAGACCGTCGCGAGGGTGCAGGAGGAGCTCGGGTGGGAGTTCATCCAGATCTACGGGCTCACCGAGACCTCGCCTCTGTTGACGGTCAACCGCACCCGCGCGGAGTGGGACGACCTGTCTGTCGAGGACCGTGCGAGCAAGCTGGTGCGTGCCGGCCAGCCGGCCATCGGGGTCAGCCTGAAGATCTCCGACAGCGGCGAGGTGCTGGCACGCTCCAACGTGGTGCTCGAGGGCTACTGGGAGCTGCCCGAGGAGAGCGCAGCCTCGCTGGCTGACGGGTGGTTCCACACCGGCGACGGCGGGGTGATCGGCGACGACGGCTACCTGACGATCCAGGACCGCAAGAAGGACGTGATCATCACCGGCGGTGAGAACGTCTCCTCGATCGAGGTCGAGGACGTGATCTTCTCCCACCCCGACGTCGCTGAGGTCGCCGTGATCGGCGTACCCGACGAGAAGTGGGGCGAGACCATCAAGGCGCTCGTGGTCAGGACCGAGGACTCGGAGCTGACCGAGGCAGAGCTGATCGACTACTGCAAGAGCAAGATGGCGCGCTACAAGGCGCCGTCGTCGGTCGAGTTCCGCGAGCAGCTGGCTCGCACCGCCACCGGCAAGCTCCAGAAGTTCAAGCTGCGCAAGGAGTACTGGGAGGGTCGCGAGCGTCAGGTGAACTAGCCTCGCCCCATGCCCACGCTTGGCCACATCACCGCGCTGCTCGACGAGTGGTTCCCGCCCCAGCACGCCGACGGCTGGGACGCGGTGGGGCTGGTGTCGGGCGACCCCGAGGACGACGTACGCCGGATCCTGCTGGCCGTCGACCCGGTGGCCGCCGTCGGCGACGAGGCCGTCGGACTCGGCGCGCAGCTGGTGATCACGCACCATCCGCTGTTCCTCAAGCCGGTGCACGGCGTCGCCGCCACCGACCCCAAGGGGCGGGTGCTGAACCGGTTGACGAAGGCCGGCTGCGCGCTGTTCACCGCGCACACCAACGCCGACTCGATGCCGGGTGGGGTCTCGGAGTCGCTGGCGCTCGCCCTCGGGCTGCGTGACCTGCGCCCGCTGGAGGCCGACCCGTCGCCGCCGTTGGACAAGATCGTGGTCTTCGCTCCGGCCGAGTCGGCCGAGGCGATCCGCCTCGCGCTCGCGGGCGCCGGGGCCGGGGCGATCGGCGACTACGACTCGTGCTCGTTCACCACCGTCGGTGAGGGCAGGTTCCGCCCGCTGGAGGGGGCCCACCCCGCCATCGGCACGGTCGGTCGAGGCGAGCAGGTCGACGAGGTGCGGATCGAGTCCGTGTGCGCCCGGCACCTGCGAGCCGCCGTCGTGACGGCGATGCTGGACGCGCACCCCTATGAGGAGCCCGCCTACGACGTGTGGGAGCTGGCCCGTGTCGACGCGAGCGACCGCGGCTCCGGCAGGATCGGCCGCCTGGAGGAGCCGCTGTCCCTCGAGGAGTTCGCCCAGCACGTCGCGCAGGTGCTGAGCCCCACCGCCCACGGGGTGCGCGTGGCCGGCGATCCTGACCAGATCGTCGAGACGGTGGGGCTGTGCGGAGGCGCCGGTGACTTCCTGCTCGACCGTGCCCGCGCCGAGGGCGTGGACGTCTACCTGACCTCCGACCTCCGGCACCATCCCGCCTCGGAGCTGCGCGAGCACGGGGCCCCGGCGCTGGTCGACGTGGCCCACTGGGCTGCGGAGTCGACCTGGCTGCCGGTGCTCCGGGATCGGCTGATCGCAGCGCTGGGGGATACGGTGGAGGTCCACCTCAGCACGACGAACACCGACCCGTGGACCTTCCGGGTCTGACACCGACAACTACATCAGGAGAATCCTCTGAAAGCCGACCCGTTCGTCCAGCTCAAGCTGCTCGACGTCCAGGAGCTCGACTCCCGGATCGACCACCTGGCCCACCAGCTGACAGTCGATCCCGGAGGCCGACCAGCTGCGCGAGGCCGCCGCTCGGCGTACCACTGTCGACAACGCGGTGCGAGACCTGCGGATCGAGGTCCAGGACCTCGGCGCCGAGCAGCGCCGGGCCGACGCCGACGTGGAGCAGGTCAAGACCCGGCGTACCCGGGACCAGGGCATGATCGACGCCGGTCAGATCAAGGACCCCAAGGCGCTCGAACGCATGCTCGGGGAGCTGGAGTCGCTGCACCGGCGGATCAACTCGCTCGAGGACACCGAGCTCGAGGTGATGGAGCGTCTGGAGACCGCGCAGGCGAGCCTGGACGAGCGGGCGGCCGAGCTGGCCTCGATCGAGGCCGAGGAGGCTGCGCTGCGCGAGGCGGTCGAGGACAAGGCGGGCGACCTCCGCGCCCAGCTGGAGTCGGTCAAGGCCGAGCGGGCGACGACCGTCACGGGGATGCCGGCCGACCTGCTGGCGCTCTACGAGAAGCTCCGGGCCCAGAAGGGTGGCGTCGGCGCCGCGGCGCTGCGCAGCCGCCAGTGTGAGGGCTGCCGGCTCACGCTGAACGCCTCCGACCTGGGCATCATCGCCAAGCGGCCCACCGACGAGGTCGTGCGCTGTGAGGAGTGCGACCGGATCCTGGTGCGGACCGGGGAGTCTGCGTGAGCGATCGGCCTGTCATCGTCGAGGCCGACGGTGGTTCCCGGGGCAATCCCGGTCCGGCCGCCTTCGGCGTACTGCTGCGGGACGCCGGCACCGGTGAGGTGCTCGCCGAGCGTGCCGAGGCCATCGGCAGAGCGACCAACAACGTCGCGGAGTACCACGCGCTGATCGCCGGTCTCGAGCTCGCGGCCGAGCACGCCCCCGAGTCGACGCTCGAGGTCCGGATGGACTCCCGACTGGTGGTCGAGCAGATGTCGGGCACCTGGCAGATCAGGCATCCGGCGCTCCGGCCACTCGCCGCTCGCGCCGCCGAGCTGGCCCCCGTCGGCACCACCTTCACCTGGGTGCCCCGCAGGGACAACGCCGACGCCGACCGGCTCCTCAACGTCGTGCTGGACCGCGCGCAGGAGGAGGTGCCGAAACAGCCGACACGCGGCTGGGGGCCGAACGCAGGCAAGCCGACCACGCTCGTGCTCGTGCGCCACGGCGTCACCGACCACACCCTCGGCAAGCTCTTCTCCGGAGGCCTGGCGAGCGCGAACCCGCCACTGAACGAGGAAGGGCGCGAGCAGGCGAGGGCCACCGGGGAGTGGCTGGCGCCGCTCTCCGGGACGTTCGACGCCCTGGTCAGCTCACCGGTTCGGCGTACTCGGGAGACCGCCGAGGTACTGGCGCAGTTCTTCGACCTCGCGATCGAGGAGGAGCCGGGCATCGCGGAGATGGAGTTCGGCACCTGGGACGGGATGAGCTTCACCGAGGTCCACGAGAAGTTCCCCGACGAGATCTCCGCCTGGCTCGGCGACCTCGAGTCGGCACCGCACGGTGGCGAGAGCTTTCGAGCGGTCGAGAAGCGCGTGCTGGAGGGCCGCGACCGCATCGTGGCGACCTACGCCGGGCGGACGGTGGTCGCGGTCAGCCACGTCACCCCCATCAAGACGCTGGTCGCGGACGCCCTCGGCGCGCCGCTCGAAGCGGTCTACCGGATGGAGCTCGCCCCCGCGTCGGTCACCGTGATCTCCTACTTCCACGGCGGCCCCGACGGCGACATCCCGATGGCCAACCTCCGGCTGTACAACGGACGCCCCACCGAGATCTTCGGCTGACCCCCCACCTCCCCCGTAGCATCGCCGACCGGGCACTCGCGCGGCCTGTAGTCCGCCGACCGGGCACTCGCGCGTGCCTGTAGTGCGCCGACCGGGCACTCGCGGGGCCTGTAGTGCGCCGACCGGGCACTCGCGCGTGCCTGTAGTGCGGCGACCGGGCAGTTCTCACGATGGGCTCAGCGAAACTGCTCGAGTGGGGGGCTCAAGCAGGACGAGTGCCCGGTCGGCGGTCTGGGGGCGTACACGAGTGCCCGGTCGGCGGTCTGGGGGCGTACACGAGTGCCCGGTCGGCGGTCTGGGAGCGCGCGCGAGTGCCCGGTCGGCGGTGGGTCAGAGATCCTCGACGATCACGTCGAGGCGGTGGCCGCTGCGTTGCGGAGTGACCGAGCTCGACCTTCCACCCGAGCGCCGCGATCTGGTCGGCAAGACGGTCCGGAGTGCCGGGAACGGGTCCCTCCTCCAGCAGTGCACGCACCAGCCGTCCCTTGGTCGCCTTGTTGAAATGGCTCACCACCTTGCGCTGCCAGCCCATCTGGTGCAGCACACGCACGGTGACGACCCGGCGAGCGAGATCGGGTTCCGGGCGCCAGAACGCGGCGTACGTGCTCGAGCGCAGGTCCACCACCAGGCCCGCACCGGCCGCCTGGCGCATGATCGGGTCGAGCGCTCCGCGCCAGTGCGCTGCGACCACTCCCAGACCGGGAAGAGTCACTCCGCCGGCCAGTCGGTACGCCGGGATCCGGTCTCCAGGGCGCAGCAACCCGAAGAGCGACGAGGTGATCGCCAGGGATCGGGAGGACCGGCGTCGCGCGCGTCTGGTCGAGGGAACCCAGGTCGAGCGACTCGTAGAGCACGCCGGTGTAGATGGTGTCGGCGCGCGCGGTCGGGCTGGTGGCAGAGCAACTGGTTGCGTCGTACCTCGTCGATCTGAGTGGTGCCGAGCCCGAGGGTCCGAGCGGCCGACTCGGGATCGGAGCCACACAGGTCGGTCAGCGCTGACAGGACCGCGGTTCGGGCGGGGGTCAGGTCCGGGAAACTGAGGTCGGCGAGGTCGAGAGGCTTGCCCCGGACCGGACTCGCTTTGCCCTCGGAGGGTGGCAGCAGGATCAGCACCGCGCCAGCCTAGGGGTCGGCGTACGGCGTGGTGGTCTCGACTGATCGCTCGCTTCGTTCGCTGCTCGACCACCGAGCCACCGGGGAGGGGGTGGTGACCTGGGGGTGCCTAGGCTGTCGGGGCATGCGGCAGGGCCGCGGCTCGAGGACACCGAGGAGATGCAGTGAGCACGAGAGTTCTACGGGTCAAGGGCGCGAGTGTGGAGGAGCTGCGTCACGGGGTCGCGGTCATCCAGCAGGAACTCGGCGTCACCCCCGAGTTCGCGCCCGAGGTCGAGCAGGTGGCGGCGGAGGCGGCAGACCCGACGCGGGCACGCGTACGCCGGGACGCGACCTGACCGGCCTGGAGTTCGTCACCATCGACCCCGTGGGCGCCATGGACCTGGACCAGGCGATGCACCTCGAGCGGGACGGGGACGGGTTCGTCGTGCACTACGCGATCGCCGACGTGATGGCGTTCCTCCGAGCCGGGCGACCCCGTCGACCAGGAGGCGCACCGGCGCGGTGAGTCGCTCTACGGAGCCGACAGCAAGGTGCCGCTGCACCCCAAGGTGCTGAGCGAGGGCGCGGCCTCGTTGCTCCCGGACCAGGAGCGACCGGCGTTCGTGTGGACGATCCGTCTGGACGCGGCAGGGGAGTGCCTCGAGGCCAAGGTCGAGCGGGCGCGGGTCAGGTCGCGACAACGGCTGCGACTACGAGGAGGTGCAAGGCGTGATCGACAGCTCCCCGGCCGGATCGACGCTGGCGCTGCTCAAGCAGGTGGGGGAGCTGCGCATCGCCAAGGAGGCCGAGCGCGGCGGGGTGTCGCTGCCGATGCCGGCGCAAGAGATCGACGTCCACGACGACCGGTGGACTCTGGAGTACCGCGAGATGCTGCCGGCGGAGTCCTGGAACGCCCAGATCTCGCTGCTCACCGGGTTCGCGGCTGCCTCGATCATGATCGAGGGCGGCACCGGCATCCTGCGCACGCTGCCTCCCGCTCCTGAGGAGGCGGTCGCTCGGCTGCGGCGTACGGCACGCGCGCTGGACATCGACTGGCCCGCCGACCGAGGAGTACCCGGAGTTCATCCGCTCGCTCGACCCGGCTCACCCGGCCGAGGCGGCGATGGTCGTGGCGTGCACGTCGTTGCTGCGCGGCGCCGGGTACGCCGCGTTCGACGGCGCACCTCCCGAGCAGCCGCAGCACGCGGCGCTCGCGTCCACGTACGCACACGTCACGGCGCCGCTGCGCCGGCTCGTGGATCGGTACGGGCTGGAGATCTGCGTCGCGCTCTGCGCCGGTCAGCCGGTGCCGCAGTGGGTCCTCGAGGGACTGGACGCGCTGCCGCAGATCATGCGCGAGTCCAGCCGCACCTCCCGCGCCTACGAGAACGCGGTGGTGAATCTCGTCGAGGCGGAGACCCTTCGTCCACGGTGGGGGAACGGTTCGCGGCTGTGGTGACCGAGGTCGACTCCGACGACGACCGCAAGGGGACTGTGATGCTGCGCGACCCTGCGGTCGAGGCCGCGGTCTCGTCGCAGACGTCCCTTGCCCGTCGGCAAGGACGTCACGGTGACTCTCGTCGAGGCGGACCCGGTGACCCGCAAGGTGCGGTTCACGGTCTAGGCGGGTGGCTCGCCATCCGGGCCGCGTCCCGCACGTGGCGTTCTCGGCCGCGAGGTTCACCTTGGCTGTCAGGTCGCGGAGTACCCCCTGCAGCGTGGCGAACTGCTCGGCGTCCAGGCCCATCGCGTCCTTCATGTCGCAGTGGATCTTGGTCGCGTGGGGCCGCAGCTCCTCGCCGGCCGCGGTCAGGGAGATCTCGACGTAGCGCTCGTCGACATGCGCTCGCCGGCGTGTGATCAGTCCGTTGGTCTCCATCCGCCGCAGGAGCGGCGTCAGGGTGCCGTGGTCCAGGTGCAGGAGCCGCACCAGCTCCTTGACCGTGCAGGAGCCCTCCTCCCACAGCACGATCAGGACGAGGTACTGCGGGTAGGTCAGTCCGAGCGAGCGGAGCACCGGGCGGTAGGCGTTGGTGACCGCCCGTGAGGCGGCGTACAGGTCGAAGCACATCTGGTCCGAGAGTGACGGAGTGCGAGCAACGTCAGTCATGGTGACATTCTGCCACGAAGTGCGCTACCTTGGGGACAAGAGGCTCGCGCACAAGGTGTGTGGATCTCCGGCTCAGACTGTTGACCGAAGGACCCGATGCTCGTTCTCCTGCAGGGCGTAGCAGTGGCTGTGGGTTCGGTAGACGAGTCCACCAGCAGGACTCGGGCACGTCGATGACCCACGCCGGCCCCGAGCGGCTGCCCGTCGCGGAGCCGACCCGGCGGGCGCGGACGCCCTCGAAGAAGCTCCTCGAGGCCTCGAGCCGAGGGGACGAGCGGCGTTCGCGGACGTCTACCGCGCGGTGGCACCGCGCGTCTACGGCGTGATCCTCCGGGTACTGCGCGACGCCCACCAGTCCGAGGAAGTGACGCAGGAGGTCTTCATGGAGCTCTGGCAGAACTCCAGCCGGTTCGATCCGGCCGCGGGCTCGGCCCGTGCGTGGGTGATGACCACGGCGCACCGCAAGGCCGTCGACCGGGTGCGCTCGAGTCGAGGCCTCCCGACGTCGGGACGCCGCTGACGCCGAGCGGAGCCGGGTCACCCCGTTCGACGAGACCGCCGACGCCGCCCACGCCTCCGTGGAGGCAGCAACGTGTGCGCACCGCCCTCGCCGACCTCACCGACGCCCAACGTCAGGCTCTCGTGCTCGCCTACTTCGGTGGGCACACCCACAACGAGGTCTCGCGGCTGCTGCAGATCCCGTTGGGGACTGCGAAGACACGGATCCGGGACGGGTTGATCCGGCTGCGCGACGCCCTCTCGCCGCTGATGCCTGAGCCGGCCTGACCCGACGTACTCGCTCGCCGGCGGTCGACGGGGTCAACCCAACGACCCGGCATGGCGACGTCGTCGCGGCGGCCCCTATCCTGAGCAGGCGGATGGGCTGGCCGGGCGACCGCGTCACCTGCGGGAAACCGTGCGGTGTCGAGGAAGGTCCGGGCTCCACAGGACAAGGTGGTGGGTAACGCCCACCCGGGGTGACCCGCGGGATCAGTGCCACAGAAAACAGACCGCCGTTGCTCCTCGGAGCGGCGGTAAGGGTGAAACGGTGGTGCAAGAGACCACCAGCGCGACGGGAGACCGTCGTGGCTAGGCAAACCCCACCTGGAGCAAGACCGAACAGCGAGTGTCTGAGGGCGGTCCGCCCGAGCTCGCGGGTAGGTCGCTGGAGGGTGTCGGCAACGGCATCCCGAGATGGATGGTCGCCAACCGTGCCGTCGTGAGGCGGTACGGCGAACAGAACCCGGCCTATGAGCCAGCCCGTCCGCACCAAGCCTCTGACCTGCGGTTTTGCAGTCAGGTGATGTTTACTGTGGCCTACTGTGGCCAAGATTTCCAAGGACGCCCTCGATCACCGACCTGCTGCGGTCGTCCTCGTCGCCCATGAGATGTCCGTAGGTGTCCCAGGTCTCCACTGCGGACTTGTGGCCCAGCAGCGCCTGGAGCACCTTGATGGACTGCCCGCCGCGGATCTGGACCGAGGCGAAGTAGTGACGCAGGTCGTGTGGAGTGGCCTGCACTCCGATCATCTGCGGCTGCCGGTCTGCCACGCAGCGTGGAGCGTGCTCGGTGTGAGCGGGGAACCGCTCTCGGTGGTGAAGAGCAGGCCGGACTGGTGGTGGCCGTAGGTCGCGTCCTGGTCGCGGATCGCGTCGAGGACGACACTGGCGACCGGGATCACACGAGTGGACGCCTCCGTCTTCGGTGGCCCGAACGACACCGCGTCGGACCGGCTTGTTCGAGAGAGCTGCCGGTCGACGCGAATCCTGGCGAAGTCGAACGCGACTCGGTCCAAGGTCAGGCCGAGGAGCTCGCGCTTCTCCGCAAGCCGGTCCCGGCGCCGACCGTGACGAAGGCGCGATAGCGGGGCGAGATGGCCTCGCGGAGGGCGAGCACCGTTTCGGTCGAGATCGGGACGAGCGCGGACTTCGGCTCGATCTTGGGCAGCTTGATGTCGACGCACGGCGAGGCCGGGATGACCCGGTCCTTGACCGCCGCTCGCAGGAGGATCGCGAGGATGGAGTACCTGCCCTCGACCGTGCGTGGTGCTGCCCCGGACGCCCAGTCCTTGACGAGGGCCTGGACATCGGCGCGGGTGACGGCGTCCAACCGCAGGGGGCCGATTACGGGATAGATGTGGTTGTTGAGAACGGTTCTGTAGGCCCCGGCCGTGCTGGGCGCGATCATCTGCCGGGCCAGCCACCGTTCGCCGTAGGCGTTGACGGTCTCCCTGCCGGCTCGCGGATCGGCCCATTGACCGGTGACGATGCCGGCGCTCTGTTCGTCCAGCCACCGCTGGGCGTCCTTCTTCAGCGTGAACGAACGGCGATGACGCTTGCCGGCACGGTCACGATAGTTCGCCTCGTACTTCTCGGCGGTTCGCGGCTTGCCGTCGTGCGTGGTCCAGCGGATCGTGCGCTTGTTGATGCTTGCCATGTCTCATCGTCCGCGCTCTTCGCCGACAGTCGCGAGGCCTCAGCGGGTGCCTTGTGGACGACTGGACTGCTCTTCCAGCCACTGGTAGACGTCGCTGCGCCAGTAGCGGACGGTGCGGCCGACCGGAAGCTGCGAGGTCCACAGCCGAGGTGGCGCCAGTAGCGCAGGGTGGCGACGGGGACGCGGATGAGGTCGGCGACTTCGGTCAGGGTGAGAGCTCGTCGTTGGCGTGCGGGGTCTCGGGGGTGGTGGGTCGGTGCGGGGTGGCGGTCATGTCTTGCTCCTTGGTTGTGGTGCCGGGCCATCGGGCCCGACGGTTTCCGTTGTGTGTTCACAGGTCCCGGCAGGGCCTTCGAGCGATCAACTGTCCGTGGTGATCTCTCACCACGTGGCTCACCACACGGCGCGACGCGGCTGTGGGGGTAGATCTGTGGTCGAGGGGTCATCGGCCGATGCCTGGGCTGCCTCGGTCAGGAGTGCTCGGGTAGCCGGGGGACGGTCGGCCCCGGTTGCGGCCGGGGACGGTTGACGGTCTCCTGACTGGCTTGTGCGAGCCGCTGTGCGTGTTCGCGCTGCTGGAGCCAGTCGGCGTGTTCTTGCTCGATCCGGCCCGGGGGCAGGGATCGGAGGGCGGGTTCGTGGAGGAGGGCATGCACCTGCTCAGTGGCGATGGTGAGGTGATCGCGGAGCTCGTCTCTCGGCGCGGTCTCGGCGACCAGCGCCGCGGTCAGGTTCGCCGTCAGCGGGCCATGAAGCGGCGAAGCTCTCGTCGGCCAGGGCCATGGCACCGCGCAGGTCTTGTTGGCTGCTCCAGGCGGCGCGCAGGTCGCCCAGCGCGACCTCGAGGGGACGGTGGGGGGCGTACCTCTCGAGGTCCTCGGCGGCGCGCATGGCGGCGTGGCCGGGTCCGAGGTCGGCCCGGTCGCGGCTGAAGGTCTCGACCCACTGCTGCCGGGCGTCGTCGAGGTCTTCGGCGACCAGGTGGGCCACGTTGTTCTCGCGGCCGCGGGTCATCGCGACGTAGGCCGCGGCGGCGGAGGTGTGCTCGCCCAGCAGGAGGTGGCCGGTGTGGGTGGTCTCGCCCTGGGCGCCGTGGACGGTGGTGGCGTAGGCGAGCTCCACGTGCTCGCGCGCGTAGGCCGCGGGTAGCGACCGGGACCCGCCCGGGCGTCCCGGTTGTAGATGGTGAGGGTGCCGTCGTGGTCGATGCCGGTGATGGTCCAGGTGTCGCGGTTGGCGATCGCGAGGTCGCGGTCGTTGCGTCGGGTCATCACCCGGTCCCCGACGCCGAGGCGCTCGCCCGCACCGGTGACGACTCCGCGACGGTCATCGACGTACCCGGCGGCTGACGAGCCGGTCCCGGATCGCACCGTTGAGTGCCGCGACTTGTTCGCGGGTGTCTGCCATGACCAGCACACCGGTCTCGGCCGGCTCAGCCTGCTTTGGGCAGCGAGGTCGGCCAGTGCCTGGGTGCGTTCGGCCTCGGTGGGGTAGAGGCGTACCTGGTACGCCGCCAGTAGGGCGTCGAACACCTCGCCCGGCCCGTACCCCCGTACGCATCGCCAGGCTGAGTTCTGCGTACTGCGGGTCGGTGAACCGGTGGACGACGTCGAGGGGCACGACGGTCTCGGGTCGGGCCCAGCGGGCGGCGAGGTCGAGGACGCCGCCGCGGCCGACGGCGGGGAGCTGGTGCCGGTCACCCACCAGGGCGACCCGGGCCCGGGCTTCGTCGGCGAGGGTGAGGATGGCGCGGGCGGTGTCCTGGTCGAGCATCCCGGCCTCGTCGATGAGCAGCAGGTCACCGCGTCGCAGCACGGCGTCCGCGACTGGGGTCGAGCGGCTCGCGGGTCCAGTCGGCCGTCGTCGTCCCAGCGCCACCCGTGCTGGTGGGCCAACCACGCGGCGGAGAACGCCTTGGTCCCGGTCTCCCGGCCGGCGACCTTGGCTGCCTTCAGCGTCGGGGTGACCACGACCATCCGGTGGCCACGCTCGGCGAGCAGCTCCTGGGTCGCGGAGAGGGTTTTCGTCTTGCCCGCTCCGGCGGCCCCCTCGACGACCAGCAGCGAGGCGCTCCCAGCGAGCGAGGCGACGGCCGCTCGCTGCGCGACATCCAAGCCCTCGGGACCAGCGTCGGGTTGGGGGTCCGGTCCGGGTCGGCGAACGCGGCTACGTGGGCGGGCTGCTCGGCGCGACCGATGAGCCGGGTGACGAGGTCGGCCTCGACGGCCAGCACCTCGTGGGAGGTGAGGGCGCGGATGTGCTCGGGCACGTCGGTGCGGGGGAGGAGCGGCGCGCAGGCGGACAGGGTCCGGGCGGTGAGGTCCTCGGCGAGGTCGATCCGGACCGCGGCGTCGGCGACCAGACCGGTGCCGGCGATCCACTGCTCGACCTCGCCGCGGATGTCGGCGGCGTTCCACGCCGACCGCCGTGCCCCGAGGCGGGAAAGGACGACCTCGACCACCTGGTCGCGGTCGATCGCGCCGACCCTCGGGGTGCCGGTCACGATCGGGTAGCCCGACCTGGTGTGGGTCGCGGTAGCCGAGGGCGTGCAGCTCCTCGTTCCACCGCTGCGACCAGGGCGGCACCGTCGGTGGGGACGACCTTGTCCGGGCCGTGCCTGCGACCAGGCCCGACGGTCCCACGCCTGCCGCAACGCCGGCCCGGGTTCGGCGCCGGGGTTCGCGGTGCGCCATTCGGCTTCGTAGCGGTCGAGGTTGCGGCCGATCTGCGCGGTGCGGGCACTGAACTTGCCCACGTAGGGCGCCAGCTCGGCCAGCTCGCCGGTGGCCGGGTCGAGGGTGAACCCGTGCGCGGTGAGCACGGCGCGGAACTCGGGGTCGGTGGCGACGGCGGCGTGGCCGATGCCGTTGATCGCGGCGAGGCTGTCGCGCATTCCGACCGAGTGCAGTCCCCGCCAGGCTGCCTTCGGCGAGGACGCGGGCGTTGATCTGGAGGTGCAGGTGGCGGTGCGGGTCACCGGCGCGGGAGGTGTAGTGCCGCACCACGGCTGCCTCGATCTCGGTGACCGGCACCTGGACCTGTCGGCCCTTGGGTCCGACCCGGGTGGTGGCGTGCTCGGCGACCCAGCCGATGATCTGCTCGGCCGCGCGGGTCTGCGCCGCGTCGAGGGCGTCGGCGATCTCGGGATGCAGCGCGGCGGCGAGCGACCAGGTCTTGGGTCCGTTGACCACGACCTCGACGAACCGCAGCGCCTTCGCGTCGGTTCGCAGCCGCCCCTTCGCGGCGCCGGTCTCGACGTCGTAGCCGGCGACCCACTGCTCGTAGGCCTCGCCGGTCAGGCTCCCGGCTGGGGTCACGCCGGTCAGTGGTGAGGCGACGTAGCGGGTGGCGACGCCGCTGCCCTCGGCCAGGTAGTAGTCATCGGCGCGGGAGCGGTCCTGCTCGACGTAGGTACGGGCAGCACCGGGTGATCCGCGGTAGAACTTCATCCCACCGTGCACGATTTTCACCGCCAACGGTTTTCAACGACAGCCCGATAAATGACTCATCGGGCCGCCCGAAGGCGGCCCGACTCACCTACTTTCGTAGCATGCGTGCCGACGTATTTGGCAGTGAGTCGAGAGCGATTGCCGGGGTTTCTGGACGAGATTCTTGGTGTCGTCGAGAGTCAACGTCAGTCATTGGTAGGGACGTCGGAAGAGTTCGAGGGGTGCAGCGGAAAGGACGTTGGAGTCGTCGCATCCGCGAAGCTCGTCGGTCAGCTCGTCTCGGGTGATCGCCCCCGAGGGGGTACGGGGGGTACGGGTCCGCCACGGCCGCGCCGACGCTTCGCACCTACGCGCAGTGGCTTAACGACGCCGGCGCGAACGCGCGGACATGCCGATGAGCGGACGTCCGACGAGGTCAGCGCCGCGGCCGGGCTGACGTGAGTCCTATTGAGTCCCTGACGAGTCTTCCGGTCGACAGCGTAGGAAGTAGTAGCCGTCTCCCTCGTCCTCCTTTACGGTGGTCGCCGCAACGACCTCCGAACGGGCATAACTGCCCTGTGCGTCGAAGACGGCTCGCAACACCTGGTCAATGCGCCAGGTGTGAACGTCGCTGGGCACTCGATCCGGAATCTTTATGACTTCGTCGCTGCGCACGTCGATGCTTACCGTGACGCGGCCCTGGACCCATTGCCCTACTCGCGGCCGTCTCCAACGACCCATCTCATGCCGGTGGACCACTACGGCAACCAACCCGAAGTCGAGCACCATCCCGCCCTCGGGGCGGATGACAACGCCCGTGACGTCGTAGTCTAGCCAAGCCCACGACGTGCCGCGCTTGCCGCCGGTGCAGCCGAGCGGGACGCAAACGCAGGATTTGGAGACCGACCGAAAACCGCACACGCTGCCCGGTAGCGATGTCACCCTCGTTACGGTCCTCGACGTCAAGACTGTCTAAGCCCACAAACCAAGCATCCGATGGGACGTTCCGGGCGTCATTCGGCATTGGCGCAGCGTGTCACACCAAGGGTGACACCATCCGGACATGCCGCAGATAGTGCCGTCGTACCGATGTGCGGGCGTTGCCGGAAGCTCCGTTGCGCGGCCCGCGGCGACAAGTTACCTTTGACGAGTGTCGGGTGACCTCATCATGGCTCCGTCGGCTACCAAGCACGGAGTCAGTGAGGAGGACATCCTCCACGCGTACCGCAACCCCATCCGGGTCTGGGACCTCGGTGAAGGGTTCACCATGATGGTCGGCGCCAACAGTGCAGCGATCATCCTCGAGATCGGTTACGTCCAGGGCGTCGAGGCGGTAGTCATCGTTCACGCCATGCCAGCCCGCGAGAAGTTCCTCAGGTGATCTAATGCCCCGCTCAGTAGACGACATCCTCAAGCACGCCGACGAGCTCGCCGCTCGCTTCGAGGGCTACGAACCGGACCCCTCCGACGAGCTGGACCGCGACGCCGTCGCTCTTCTCCGCGTCGCAGTGCAGGAGCGCTCCGATGCGGAGCGTCAGGTCCTCGCGGCGATCCAGAAGGCACGCGAGGCAGGCATGTCCTGGTCCCTCATCGGCACCTTTGTCGGGACAACCGGCGAGGCCGCCCGCCAGAGGTACGGCGGCAAAGTCGCCTGAACCTCTCGCAAGGCCCGACCCGATAACCGGCCATGCTCGCTGATCGCGCATCGGAACGACGTGAAGGAGGACGCGGTCAGGTCCAATCGGGCATGATCTCCGGAATCGAAAAGGGCGGCCTCGGCCACGTTGTGAGACCGCCGGAGCCAGACGCGTGGGGGAGCAGGGCCCAGTTGTCACAACTCTACCGGTTTCGGTATAGTCGTGACATGGCTTCAGGAGCGAAGTACCGAGAGGTCGTGCGGGAGATCGCGCTCGATCACTATGGCTACGTCACCACCACGGAGGCAGCGGCCGCCGGGGTGCCAGCCGTGGAGCTGCCGAAGCTCGCTGCACGCGGGGGTCTCGAGAACGTCGCCTACGGGCTGTATCGCGTGCCTGACGTGCCACCGCACGTCCTCGATCAGTTCGCCGAGGCGCTGCTACGCGCCGGCGACGGCGCGTTCCTGCATGGCGAGTCGGTGCTGGCCCTGTTCGGGCTCGCCGACGTCAACCCGCGCCAGATCAAGGTTGCCGTGCGCAGGCGTACCCGCCCCAAGCTTCCGCAGTTCATCGAGCTGACTCGCGTGAAGGGCGAAGCTCACACGACCCATCACGAAGGCCTGGAGTCGCAGACTGTGGCCGATGCGCTCCTCGAGTGTCGCGGGCGCATCGAGACCGAGCGGTTGATGGATGCTGCGAAGCAGGCCCGGAAGGAGGGGCTGTTGACCACGGCTGAGTGGCAGCGGGTCAGAAGGGCGTTGCGCTCGTGAGCTACACCGATGCCCCGCCCAGCGTGCGTTCCCTGGACCAGCGCATCCGCAATCTCGAAGGAGGCGAGAGCCTGGCCTTGCGTCGACGCATCGGGATGGCTCTGGTCGTGGTCGGACAGATGTTGCCCGAGGGCGCCATCAAGGGTGGCGCTGCGATGGCCCTGCGCTATGGGCGAGGAACACGGTTCACTCAGGATCTCGACGCGGCACGGGTTCAGCCGTTGGCCAGGTTCCGAGCGGACTTCGAGGAAGCCCTGGTGGCCGGCTGGGCGGGGTTCACGGGACGGCTGGTGGAGAAGGCTGCCCCGCGACCGGCTGCGGTGCCCTCGGCGTACGTCATGCAGCCGTTCGACGTGAGGCTCGCCTACGAGGGCAGGGCGTGGTGCACGGTGAAGTTCGAGCTGGGGCACAACGAGATCGGCGATGCGGAGGAGCCGGAGCACCACCTCGCCGAAGACCTTGGCCGCCTGTTCACCGATGTCGGCCTGGAAGCTCCTCAGCCGGTGCCGGTGATGCGCGCCGACCACCAGGTCGCCCAGAAACTACATGCGCTCTCCGAGCCCGGCAGCGAACGCGCCCGCGACCTGGTCGACCTCCAGCTCCTGGACAAGGGTGAGGACCTCGACCTGTCTCAGGTCAGGGCCACGTGCGTGCGGCTCTTCGAGTACCGAGGACAGCAAGACCTGGCCGCCGACGATTGTTGCCGGCGAAGGCTGGGACACTCTGTACGCGGCTGCAGTCGAGGAGATCGACGGTACTTCCGGTCCTCGAGGCCGCTGTCACGTGGGTAAATGACTTCGTGCAACGCATCTCGTAGAAGGTGTGGGACCGGTTTACTGTGGCCATACTGTGGCCAAGATTTTCAATCCTCACCATGGTCGGTCAACGTCTCGAAACGCGTTTGCGCAGGTCAGACGCTATGTCCACCAACGACCGTCGAGGCTCAATCAGGCGGGGATCTTTCCCGGCCTATGAGCCAGCCCGTCCGCACCAAGCCTCCGACCCGCGGTTCTGCCTTCAGGTCGGGTTCACCGGGTCACAGTTCCCAGGGCATCCTCGAACTGGATCGAGACCGAGTGGTTCTACTACCGCACCCGGTACGACGCGCTCGACCCGAACAACCTGCGCGCCATCGTCATCCGGATGTCGTTGCCGATCACTGGGCTGGTCGGTGCCATCGCGTCCTTCGCCGTCGCGCCACGGACGAGGACCTGGTTCCCCACGCTGGGCAGCGCGACCCTCGTCGTCTACTGTTCTACGGCTTCGTCGTGCTGAGCGCTGAGTCTGCGGGCTTTCCCGCCTGGGCCACGGACGACATGCCTTCGCCCGGGTGCCGGCGACCCTGGCCGCGATCCTGCTGGCGCTCGTCCTGGACCTGGCCGCCGGTCTCCAGCCGCCTCAACGTGTTCGTGGATCCCGTCGGAGCTGTTCGTCGGTGGCATAGGCGTCCAGGTCAGGACCCCGACTCGGGATGACCTCGTTCAACGGCACCATGTCCGGACCGTAGACGCCCTCGCTGACGGTCGGTGCGTGTCCGCCCGCGCACATGTCTGGGTTCTGGGGCGGCGAGGTTCGCGTCGCGTGAGCGTCAGCCCAGTGGACCGCTGGAGAAGATCGTCTGCCGGCACGCGTCGACGATGAGTTCACGGATCAGGGCTTCTGGTCTCCGTAGGAGAAGTGGCCGATGCGGCGTCACGCCCACCGGTCCTCAGCGCCAAGGAAGAGTGACTCCCGTGAGGTGCTACCCGGCGCTTCCGTCGGACTCGGTGTCGTCATCGGGAAGGTCCGCGTCGGCCCGCGCCTCCTCCGCCTGGAGGCGGGGCTCGTCGTCATCCAGGTCGTGGGCTTCGGTGGGGTAACCCCACTTCCGGCTCATCGGCACCAGGCGCGGAGGGATGTCGACCACCTCTGGCACGTTGCGTCCAGCCTGGACGCTGCCGCTGCGGATCGAGTCGCTCCAGTCACCCACACCCTTGACCAGCTGGGGGGCGGTGGCGCCGTACTCGAGCATGCTGGCCTCCCAGGGGACGCCGAGGTACTCGCAGATCTGCTGGGTCACAGCGGCCGGGTCTGCGGTGAGGTCCTCATAGCGCACGGTCAGCCCGGTGACGTTCTTCCGGGCGCGTTCCAGTGCACGCATGTAACGCATCGAGTCGCCGATCGCCTCCTCCCGGCTCCACTTGTGCGCGGTCACCTCCGACCACGACTCGGCGATCGAGGCCGGGTGTCGCAGCAGGAAGATGAACCGCGCATCGGGCCACACGGTCTGCAGCCGTGCGTAGGCGAACGCGTTCGAGGGGGTCTTGTCGACCAAGATGCTCTTGCCACTGACCAGGAGCTCTCGCTGCAGCACCCGGTCCCACAGCAGGTGCTCCAGGTCGGCCTCGTTGAGACCGAGCATGTCCATGGCCCGTTGGGCGAGCGAGGTGGTGGCCGCCACGCGGAGGCGCCGGATGTGCAGCTCGTGCGGCGCGTAGATCTGGGAGTGCGCGTTGAGCAGGACGCGCAGGAGCGTGGACCCGGAGCGCACGGTCGACATGATGAAGACCGGCTGCTCGAGCAACCTGTCGAACTCGGGGTGCTCGGCCGGGCGTACCAGCTCCGCCGGCGCAGTGTCGACCACTCGCGGGGTCGGTGCGGCGGTCCGTTTGGCCGGCGTCTCGGGCGCCCCGGCTGACTTCGTCGTCGATGCCTTGACCAGATTGAGACCGAGCGACTTCTCCAGCGCGCGGTTGACCCCGGTCCTCCAATCCATGAGCGCACCCTACTCACATGTTCTGTGGGGGCGCTGTGCCCGGGACGGCGCGTGGGCTCCGTGGGACTCGTAGCGACAACTGGTCGGTACGGGGTGACTGAACGGCCCCGGGATGTCCGGAGCCCGCGCCCTCCTGGTCGCCCCCGGTACGAACCGTGGGATGACTCAGGGGCGGACCTTGTCGTTGGACGGGTCGAACGGCGGCTTGAGCGAGACCGAGATCCCGCGCAGCTCGCCACCGATGTTGACCTCGTACTGCCCCGCGCGGACCCAGTCGGCATCGATCGGCGCGCCGTCCTGGCCCCAGAGGTAGGCGAGTCCGACGCAGGCACCGACGCTCTCGCCCCAGGCCGCCGAGGTCACCTGGCCCGCTGCCACCCCGTCGCGCAGCACCAGCTCTCCGCCCCACATCATCTGCTCCGGGTCGGAGACGACGAAGGAGACCAGCTTGCGGCTCGGGCCTTCGGCCTTGGCCTTCTCCACCGCCTCGCGGCCCAGGAACGCGATGTCGGTCTTGAGCTTGCAGGTGAACAGGAGGCCCGCCTCGACCGGGGTGTGGTCCGGCGTCAGCTCCCGCCGAACGCGCGGTAGCCCTTCTCCAGCCGCATCGACTCGATCGCGTAGTAGCCGCCGTCCGCGCACACCGAGGTCCTCACCCGCCGTCATCAGCGCCTCGTAGACCCCGACCGCGAACTCAGTCGGTACGTAGAGCTCCCAGCCCAGCTCGCCGACGTAGGTGATCCGGGTCGCCCGGACGGTGGAGTAGCCGAGGTCGATCTCCCGGCTGCTGCCGAAGGGGAACGCCTCCTCGCTCAGGTCCGCGCGCGTCAGCCGCGAGAGCAGCTCTCTCGATGCCGGACCCATCACGCCGTACACGGCGTAGCTCGAGGTCACGTCGAGCAGCGTCGCGTGCTTGCCGCTCGGGATCCGCTTGCGGATCAGGTCCTTGTCCCGCTCCGTGGTCGCGGCGCTGCTGACGATGAGGAACTCCTCTTCGCCGAGCCGGGTGAGCGTCACGTCGGACTCGTAGGTGCCACGCTCGTTCAGGATCCCGGTGTACACCGTCCGTCCCGGGCGGCACGGCCACGTCGGCCGTGCAGATCCACTGCAGCACCTCCTCGGCGTCCGGCCCGACCAGCAGGAACTTCGAGAAGGAGGTCTGGTCGAAGACGGTGACCTGCTCGCGCGTGTTCGCCTGCTCGGCGGCCGACCAGGGCAGCCAGTTCGGCTTGGACCACGAGTACTCGATCGCGGGCTCCTCGCCGACCGGAGCGAAGAAGTTGGCCCGCTCCCAGCCCATCCGACTGCCGAAGTTGGCGTTTCCCTGCTCCAGCAGGTGGTACGCCGGCGACCGGCGGAAGGGTCTGGCGGTCCTCATCTCCCGGTTGGGCCAGGGCACCTCGTAGTGGAGGCCGAGCACCTCGCCCACGCGGTCGTGCAACCACTGGTTGTTGCCTGGAACGGCGCGAACCGGCGGATGTCGACGGCGGTGAGGTCGGACGTGGCTTGACCGTTGACGATCCACTCGGCCAGGGCGCGCCCAGCACCACCGGCGCGAGGCGATGCCGACCGAGTTGAAGCCGGCGCCGACGAAGAGGTTCCGCACCTCGGGTGCCTCGCCCAGGATGAACTGGTTGTCGGGGGTGAAGCTCTCCGGCCCGTTGTAGAACTTGCGGATCCCGGTCTCCTCCAGCGCCGGGATCCGCAGCAGCGCGTTCTCCATCAGGATGCTGAAGTGCTCCCAGTCCTCCTCGAGCAGCTGGAACTCGAACGGGTACGGCAGCTGGTCCGGGGCCACCCACGGCTTCGCCTCGGGTTCGAAGCCGCCGACGACGAGTCCCCCGACCTCCTCCTTGAAGTAGGTGTAGCCGTCCGGGTCCCGAAGGATGGGCAGGTCGGTGTGCACGCCCTCGAAGGGCTCGGTGACCACGTAGAAATGCTCGGCGGAGTGCAGGGGAACGTTGACACCGGCCAGCGCGCCGACCTGCTTGGCCCATTGGCCCGCGCAGTTCACGACCACCTCGGCCTCGATGTCGCCGGCGTCGGTCGAGACCCCGACCACCCGGCCGTCGGCGGTGAGCACGTCCAGCACCCGCGTGCGCTCGATCACGCGCGCGCCTCGCTGCCGGGCCCCCTTGGCCAGGGCGCTGGTCAGGTCGGTCGGGTTGGCCTTGCCGTCCCCCGGCAGCCAGATCCCGCCCACCAGGTCCTCGACCTGCATGATCGGGTAGCGAGCCGGCAGCCTCATCCGGGGTGAGCAGCTCACACTCCAGGTCGAACGCCTCCGCCGTCGCAGCCGTACGACGCAGCTGGGTCATGCGCTCCTCGCTGCGTGCCACGGTCACCCCGCCGCACCTCTTGTAACCGGTGCTGAGACCGACCTCACTCTCGAGGTCGGCGTACAGCTCGGTGGAGTACTGGACGAGCCGCGTCCCGCTCTCCGACGCACGGAGCTGCCCGACCAGGCCCGCCGCATGCCAGGTCGTTCCCGAGGAGAGCTGGCCCTGCTCGACCAGCACCACGTCGGTCCAGCCGAGCTTGGTCAGGTGGTAGGCCACGCTGGTGCCGATGACTCCGCCGCCGATGATGACGACCTGTGCGCGGTCCGGGACGCTTCCGCTCATGCGATTTCCTCGCTGTTATCCGTTCGGTGGCCGACGCGTTCGGGACCGGCAGCCGGGAGTCAAAAGACTAGACGATTGACCACTGCGCGTGTCAATGGTTGACTCCCGGCCATGCCCACACCCCCGCAATCGGCCGGAGTCGGCACGCCCGCAGCCGCATCGAACCGGCTGCGCGAGGTCGTGGCTCGGTGGACCGAGCACCCGCAACGGGCGGTGATCTTCGACTTCAACGGCACCCTGTCCGACGACGAGGTCATCCTGCAGGAGATCTTCAGCCGAGCTCTTCGGCCCAGCGCCTCGGCTGGCGCCTGACTCCGGAGGACTACCACCGACGGTTCGCCGGTTACAGCGACCGCGAGATCGTGGAGATGGTGCTCGACGAGCAGGGGTGCCGCGAGGCTCGGGCTCGTGGAGGAGCTGTTGGCACAGCGTGGGAGCTGTACCGGCAGCGCGTCGCCGACACCTCACCCATCGGCCTCGGCGCGGTGCAGCTCGTGCAGCGACTGGCAGCGGAGGGAGTCCCGCTCGCGATCGTGACCGGCGCCCAGCGCGAGGACGTGAAGTGCGTCCTGGCCAACTGCGAGATCGGCGACCTCATCGACACCATCGTCACCGAGGAGGACGTCACGCAGGGCAAGCCCCATCCCGAAGGGTTCCTGCGTGGCGCCGAGCTGCTCGGAGTCCCACCGGAGCCGTCCTCGTCTTCGAGGACTCGGTCCCCGGCGTGACTGCCGCACGGGCAGCCGGGATGTCCTGCGTCGCGGTCAGCAGCGAGACGGGTCCGTCGCGCCTTGCCGACGCTCGCCGAGGCCACCGTGCCCGGACTGGATGCCTCCCTCCTGGACGTGGCGCCACCGCAGCCCGCCTGAGGCCAGACCGGCCAGGAGTCCTCAGGAAGTCGGGTCCGTGCGGACCTGAGCGACCGGGGCCTTGTCCACCTCTGTGTGCAGGGTGATCCGTGTCCGGTCGGTGCGGAACAGATCGCACGCGAACTCCACCGGCAGTCCGTCGACGGCGTACGCCGTCCTGGTGACCTGCATCAGGGGGGCACCCGGCTCGACGTCAAGCAGCTTGGCCTGGTCGTCGGTGGCGAGGATGGGATCGAGCACCTCGACAGCCGAGTGCGGCGGCCGCCCGTAGACCTCTTCCATCAGCTCATAGAGGGAGCCGGTCAGCTCGTGCTCGAGAAGATCCACGAAGACGGCGGCCGGGAAGTAGCTCTCCTCCAGGGCGATGGGCTCCCCGTCGGCCGACCGGATCCGCGCCACCTCGTGCACGTGTCCGCCGCGCTTGAGCTGCAGGGCCTCCAGGACCGAGGGAGCGGCCCGGCCCGTCGAGGCACGCAGCACCTCGGCGCCGGCCCGGACGTGCAGCCGCCGCATCTGCTCGGTGAAGCCCGGCAGTCCCGACAGCTCGAACTGCAGCCGGGGCTCCGCGACGAAGCTCCCACCCCAACGGCCCCGCTTCCGCACGAGGAATCCTTTGGCCTCCAGGGAGGAGAGCGCCTGTCGCAGCGTCATGCGGCTGACCCCCAGACCCGAGGCGATCTCCACCTCGGCGGGAAGCCGGTCTCCGACCTGGAGCTCGCGGCGCGTGATCAGCCGCTCGAGCCAGCCTTCGATGCGCGCGTGGGCCGGCAGGTCGCTGGACTCCTGCAGATCTGGCGCGGCTCGCAGCACCGGGGAGTCCATGGACAGGCTGGTCACGATATTCACCCTATCCGTCGTACCGAGGGCCCTCGGTCGGCTCGCGCGAGGACGTGTCGTACGGGAAAGTCTAGACCGAAGGCTCTTGAAGTCTAGACAAATAGAAAGGCCGCTCCTAAGGTCGGCCATGCGACCTGCCGCACCCGGAACCTCGCCCGCCGGATCGGCTCGCCGCGGACAAGGAGAGCTCTTCGATGGCCAAGACCGCCCGCACCACCGAAGGATCGCCGGAAGCGTCCGGCTCCCGCTGGGACGACGTGCTGGACCAGGTCAGCTGCCTGTGCGAGCAGCCGCGCCAGGTCGAGGAGCTCCCCGGCGGCCTGACCAACATCAACCTCAAGGTCGAGTGCCCGGACCGTACGCTCGTCGTCCGGGTCGCCCAGCCGGGCAGCGAGCTGCTGTCCATCGACCGCCGTGTCGAGCACCAGAACTCCGTGGCTGCCGCCCAGGCAGGCGTGGGTGCGCCGGTGATCGACTATCTCGAGGAAGCCGGCCTGCTCGTCATCGAGTACATCGACGGCACCACCTTCACCGACGACGACCTCCGACAGGACGGCAACCTGGCCCGGGTCGCGGCTGCCTGTCGCCTGCTCCACGAGGGGCCCCGTTTCGTCAACGACTTCAACATGTTCGACATCCAGCGTGGCTACCTGCGGCTGGTGCAGGAGCACGGGTTCCGGCTTCCCGAGGGCTACCTCGGCCATGAGCCCCAGATGGAACGCATCCAGCGTGCGTTCGCGCGTCGGCCCGAGCCGACCGTGCCGTGCAACAACGACCTTCTCGCCGGCAACTTCATCGATGACGGCGACAAGATCTGGCTCATCGACTACGAGTACTCCGGGAACAACGAGGCCTGTTTCGAGCTCGGGAACATCTGGAGCGAGGCCAACCTGTCCCTCGAGCAGCTCGAGGAGCTGATGGAGGCCTACGACGGTGAGCTGATCCGGCACCGGGTCGCTCGGGCGCGCCTGTGGGGTCTGGTGGCGAAGTACGGCTGGATGCTCTGGGCCTCGATCCAGGCATCGGTCAGCACGATCGACTTCGACTTCTGGTCCTGGGGCATGGAGAAGTACGACCGGGCCGTCGCGGAGTTCGACGGGCCGGACTTCGAGCGCTTGCTCGAAGAAGTTCTCGGCAACGACTGAACCTGCATCACCCCGTCCAACTCGGCTACGAAGGAGGGCGCATGGCGCTCATCGGTCAGATCGTCATCGGCATCATGATGTTCTTCGTCGTGGTCGGCGCGGTGGCGGCGATCCGCGACGACGACACAGGTCTCGGCGCGGAGTTCAAGGCGGGGCTGCACTCGATCGGCCCGATCTTCATCCCGGTCGCGGGGATCATGGCGTCCATCCCCTACCTTTCCATCTTCGTCGAGAAGGTCATGGGCCCGGTCTTCGGCGTCTTCGGCGGCAGCCCGGCGATGGCCTCCACCACGTTCATTGCAGTGGACATGGGTGGGTACCAGCTGGCGCAGGCGACCGCGGAGAACACCGACGTCTGGTTGATGGCGATGGTGACCGGCTACATGGCCGGGGCCACGCTGGTGTTCAGCATCCCCGTGGGGCTGGCCATGCTCGACAGGGCGGACCACAAGTACATGGCTCTCGGTGTGATGTCCGGGATCCTCACGGTGCCCGTCGGCGTCATGATCACCGTGGGGATCCTCGCGGCCTCGGGGACCATGTTGCGCCCGGACATCTCCACCGACGGGGCCTCGACTCACCAGTTCGCCATGAGCGTGCCGACGATGATGGCCAACATCGCACCTCTGGTGATCGTGGTGGTGCTGATCGCCGCGGGCCTGAAGCTCCGGCCGCAGATGATGATCACTGCCTTCATCTGGTTCGGTCGGCTTCTCGACGCGAGCCTGAAGCTGGTGCTTGCCTTTGCGATCGTGGAGTACTTCACGGGCTTCTTCAGCGGGCTGCTCGGCATGTGGGGCTTCGACCCGATCATCGCCGACGAGGCGGACCAGTTCCGCGCCCTCGAGATCGCCGGCTACATCGGCATCATGCTCGCGGGCGCCTTCCCGATGGTCTGGGCGATCAAGACCTACCTCTCCAAGCCGCTCTCAGTTATCGGCGGCAAGGTCGGGATCAGCCCCGAGGGCAGCGCCGGCATCCTCGCCGCCGCCGCCAACATCCTCGCGCTCTTCCACCTGATCAAGTCCATGCCGGCCAAGGACAAGGTCCTGTGCATCGCCTTCTCGGTGTGCTCGGCCTTCCTCCTCGGCGACCACCTCGCGTTCACGGCCAACTTCCAGCCGAACATGATCGGCGCCCTGCTGATCGGCAAGCTGTCCGGCGGCATCCTCGGCCTTCTGCTGGCGCTGTGGATCGCCGTACCCACGGCGAAGAAGCTCGAGCAGGAGGATCAGGCTGCGATGGTTGCCGACGCGAAGGCGAGCGCGGAGCTCACCGGGGACCGAACCGCCGACCCCGCCTGACGCGAGGCGAACAGGAGTGCCCGGTCGGCGGGCTGGGGGCGACCAGGAGTGCCCGGTCGGCGGCTGGGGGCGACCAGGAGTGCCCGGTCGGCGGACTAGGCAGTCCTGACAGTGGCCTGGTGCGCCGGTAGGACCACCGCATTCGTGCTGGGCTCGATCTCTGGTACCTCTTGATGACGGCGGTCCCGTCCCGGGGCTGTCTTGCGACAACCCGAGGAGTGCCCGGATGAAAGCCTTGTACACAGCGGAAGCGACGGCGACAGGTGGCCGCGAAGGTCGGGTCAGGTCCAGCGACGGCGCGCTGTCACTCGAGCTCACGACACCCAAGGAGCTCGGCGGCCCGGGAGGCCTGCTCAGCAATCCCGAGCAGCTCTTCGCTGCGGGCTACGCCTCGTGCTTCGAGAACGCCGTGCGACTCACGCGCCCGGCGCAAGAAGATCCAGATCGGGGACACGTCGGTCACTGCGCGCGTGGGGATCGGGCCCACCGGCGAGGGAGGTTTCGGCCTCTCCGCCGAGCTGCACGTGCGGCTCCCCGACCTCGACGCCACCACTGCCCGCGAGATCGTCGACGAGGCCGACCGGGTCTGCCCCTACTCGAACGCGATCCGCGGCAACATCGACGTCGTGGTCAGCCTCGACCCGGCGGCCGAGGTCATCTGAACCGACCAGCGGGTCAGCGGTCGCTGCGGCGACCTCACGGCTCGTGGACAACCCTGGCTCAGGCCACCGTTCCTGCGTCCCTCAGCGCCGCGATCTTCGCCGCGTCGTACCCGAGGCCGCTCAGCACCTCGTCGGTGTGCTGTCCGACGGAGGGTGGGAGCTGCGCTGGCACCGGGTCCACCCCGGCGAGCTGGAACGGCGCGGCGATGGTGCTGACGCGCTCGTCCTCGGCGAACGGTACGACGAGCCCGTTGGCACGGATCTGCTGGTCGTGGGGAATGTCCTCGGGCGTGGCCACGATGTCGAAGACGATGCCGTTCTCACTGAGCAGCGCCTCCCAGTGGACGCGGTCGTGCCGGGCGAACGCCTCGTCGAGAGCGGCGATCAGCGCCTCCGAGTTGCGCAACCGGTCCGGCTTGGTGAGGAATCGCTCGTCCTCCAGCAGGTCGGGTCGCTCAAGACAGCGCACCAGCACCGGCCAGTGCCGGTCCTCGTTGAGGAGGGTCAGCAGCAGCCACTTCTCGTCGGCGCACTGGTAGTGCACGCTCAGCGCGTTGAAGTGCCTCTCGCGGGGTGGTCGCGGCACGAACTCGGCACCACAGAGGGCGGCCGTGGCCATGTAGGAGTTCGCCCAGAGCCCGTTGGCATGCAGCGACGAGGAGACCTTGGTGCCGAGCCCGGTCTGCTGCCGCTGGTAGAGCGCCGTGACGATACCGGCGTACAGGGTCATCGCCGACGGGTGATCGCCCTGCCCGACAACAGCTCGCGCAGGCGTGGAGTCCGCCGAGGCCCGGACGGTGTCCATCATCCCGGAGCGGGCCCAGTACGACGTGGCGTCGAAGCCCGGCTTCGCAGCCTCGGGTCCGTGCTCGCCGTACCCGGTGAAGGAGGCGTAGACGAGCCGGTCGTTGAGCGAGGACAGGGTGTCGTAGTCGATGCGGAGCTTGTCACGAACCCGCAGCGGGTAGTTCGTGACGAACACGTCGGCGTCGGCGACCAGCTCGTGCAGCACCTGCTGGCCCTCGGGGGTGCCCAGGTTCAGGGCCAGACCACGCTTGCTCCGCGAGTCCAGCAGCCAGGCGTAGTCGTGCTCCGAGATCGGGTTGCCGGGCAGCTTGGGGAGCTGTCGGTAGGGGTCTCCCACGCCCGGCGGCTCGATCTTGATCACGTCGGCCCCGAGGTCGGCCAGGATCGTCGCGGAGGCCGGTGCGGCGATGTAGCTCCCGCAGTCGATGACCTTCAGACCGGTGAACAGGCTCATGACGCGCTCCCGGGGGTCTCGTAGTCGTAGAACCCACGTCCCGACTTCACTCCCAGGCGACCGTCCGCGATGTAGCGCCGCAGCAGTGCTCGTGGTCCCTCGGGGATGCCGTCGCGGTGGGCGGCATAGTTCTCCTCGATGTCGAGGACGATGTCGAGGCCGACGTTGTCCATGGCGGCGAACGGACCGCGTCTCGCGCCGAGCACCATCGTGTAGAGCTGGTCGATGTCCGCGGGGGAGGCGACACCTTCGTCCAGCACCATCAGTGCTTCGCGCTTGATCGCCGCCCAGATGCGGTTCTGGATGAAGCCCATGCTCTCGCCGTGCACGCGGAAGGGGGTCAGCCCGAACCGCGGGAGCGTCTCCATCAGCCGGTCGAGGACCTCTGGGTCGGTCTTGCCGCAGGACATCAGCTCGCACGCCGTGGAGGTGGGCGGCATGAAGAAGTGCATGTTGACGACCCGTTCGGGAGTGTCCACCTCGTCGATCATCCGGCTGGACGGGTGCGAGGAGGAGTTCGTCGCCAGGATCGCGTCGTCGGGGGCGAGCCGATCCAGATGACCGAAGACCGGGATCTTGATGTCCAGGCGCTCCGGCAGCGACTCCACCACCAGCCACGCGTCTCCCACCGCCTCAGCCATGCTGTCGGTGAACACGACGGTGGCCGGCGTGCTGCTGCCGACCTGCTCGAGCACGGACGGCAGCTGCTCCTCGATGTAGGCGGCCGCCTGGGTGCGCTGCGACTCGTCGAGGTCACAGACCCGCACGGTGCCCCCTCCGGTCGCGAACATCAGCGCGATCCGGCGACCCAGGGTGCCGGCACCGATGACGGCGATGGGCCGGTCGGTGATGTCGGAAGACGTGCTCATCAGTGCTCCTCGAGGTAGTTGTGCACGGGCACCGGACGGTCGAGTGTGAGGTCGGTCAGGATGTGGCTGGCGCCGACGATCTCGCGGACCGGAAGGTCCGCCAGCGGGGCGGCGACGTGTTCGAAGAGCTGGAGCCGCGCGGGGCCGGTCCAGGCCTCCTTGATGACCAGGTCCTTCACGCCGGCCCGGATCAGGTCGCAGACCAGCGGCTTGCGCTGGTAGCCGCGGACGACCTTGACCATGTACTGCGGCACGCCGATCTGGGCGCGTGCCTCGACCTCGTCGAGCGGGCGTTGCTTGTAGCCCATGGTCGCCGTCGCGACGCGTTCGGAGGTGACGTCCAGCGTGCCGATCAGCACGCTGTCCTCGACGCGGAGCTGCGGAGCCCCCATTCCCTTGGGGAAGGCGCTGAGCTCACGGCCGGCGACGGTGGCGCCGAAGTTGTTCAGGTACATCGCGTGCAGGTACTCGCCGGGCTCGTCACCCAGGCGCACCGGGATCGCGATACCGCACTCGGTGTAGGGCCCGAAGGACCCGACATCACCCATGTGCATGACCTCGAAGCGGACCAGCGGCTCGTCGAACTCCAGGGGCTCGGGTACGACGGCCCGCAGCGCCTCGGCGTCGGTGCGGTAGGTGATGTTCAGGTACTCCCGGTCGACGAACCGGTTGGCCACCATCGGGTACGGCGGCGCGGTCAGCGGCGTGGCGTGCGCCTGGGCGACGTCCTCGGCGCGCATCAGAGACCCATGTCCTTCGCGATGATCGTCTTCATGACCTCGGAGGTGCCTCCGTAGATCCGGTTGACCCGGTTGTCGGTGTAGAGACGGGCGATCGGGTACTCGTTGATGAAGCCGTAGCCGCCGTGCAGCTGGAGGCACCTGTCGATCACCCGGTGCGCCACCTCGGTGCAGAAGAGCTTTGCCGAGGCCGCCTCGGCCGGGGTGAGCTCACCGGCGTCGAGGGCCTCGAGGGCCCGGTCGGTCACCGCCTCGGCGGCATCCACCTCGGCCTTGCAGGCGGCCAGCTCGAACTTGGTGTTCTGGAACGAGGCCACCGGCTTGCCGAAGATGATCCGTTGCTCGACGTACTCCTGGGCGAAGCGCACCGCGGCGGCGGCCTGGGAGTAGGCGTTGTGGGCGATCCCCCAGCGCTCGGAGGCGAGGTTCTTGCCGAGGTAGCTGAAGCCCTTGTTCTCCTCGCCCAGGAGGTCCTCGACCGGGACCTCGACGTCCTCGAAGGCGAGCTCGGCGGTGTCGGAGGTGCGCAGGCCGAGCTTGTCGAGCTTGCGGCCGACCGAGTAGCCGGGGGAGTGCGCGTCGACGGCGAACAAGGAGATGCCGAAGCGGCGGTCGTCCTCCTTCGCGGGGCTGGTGCGGGCTGCCACGATCATCCGGTCTGCGTGGACGCCGCCGGTGATGAAGGTCTTCGACCCGTTGAGGACGTAGTGCGTGCCGTCGGCCGAGAGCTTGGCCGTGCTGCGCATTCCGGCCAGGTCGGACCCGGTGCCGGGCTCGGTCATCGCCAGCGCCCACATCTCCTCGCCGGTCACGAACTTGGGCAGGTAGCGCTTCTTCTGCTCCTCGGTGCCGAGCAGCTTGATGTAGGGCAGCGCCAGGAGCACGTGCACGCCCGACCCGCCGAAGGTGACGCCGGCGCGGGAGGTCTCCTCGTACTGGATCGCGTGGAACTTGTGCGTCGAGAGCCCGGCTCCGCCGTACTCCTCGTCCACGCTGATGCCGAAGATGCCGAGGTCGGCGAGTTTGGTGTACAGCTCCTTGGGCACGATCCCGTCGGTGAACCACTCGTCATAGCTGGGGACCACCTCTGCCTGGATGAACGCCCGGAGCATCTGACGGAAGGACTCGTGATCCTCGTCGAAAAGCGTGCGTCGCATGGCAGACCTCCAGGAGTTGAGACTTCTTCTACGGATGCCACATCTTTGCAACAGAAAACAAAATGTTGCAAGTCTGCGAGGATCTGCGTTAACGTCGCATCTCATGAGACCGCGTCACATCCGCACCACGCACCCCACCGACAGGTGGATGTGGTTGAGGATGGGAGCCGAAGGAAGCAGCGAGATGAGCCATGGGCCAGACACCGCTTTCTCGGCTGCTCGGCGAGCAGCCGCAACCCCGTCCGGACGCGCTGTCCGCGTTCCGGGCAGCCCAGCGCATGTTCTTCGAAGGGGAACGACTGGACATGCAGGACCTGGCAGCCGAGCTCGGCGTGAGCCGCGCGACGCTGTTCCGCTGGGTCGGCTCGAAGGAGCAGCTGCTCAGCGAGGTCATCTGGGCGATGGCACAGCCGACCTTCGAGCAGGCGATGACCGACGCTCGCAGAAAGCGCGGACCGCAGCGGATCGCGTCAGTGCTGAGCGACTTCGCCGCAGCTGCGATCCGGTCCCAGCCCTTCATGAAGTTCGTGCAACGCGAGCCGGAGCGGGCGCTGCGCCTGCTCACCACGATGTCGAGCAACTTCCAGGCCAGGCTGCTCGGGTTGATCGAGGTCTTGCTGCAGGAGGAGATCGAGGCCGGCCGGGTCAACCCGCCGCTGCCGCTGCACGACCTGGCGTTCCTGATCCTGCGGATCACCGAGAGCTTCGTGTACGCGGACGCGATCGCGGGTGTGACCCCCGACCCGACCAAGGTGCGGCAGGCCATCAGGGCACTCCTGCGCGACTGAGCGCCACCGCTACTCGTGTGGAAGGGGGGGCAGCGTGATGGGACTTCCTGGACTCCGCGACCTCTCGCACCAGGTCGAGAGGCTCGCGCCCCTGGCCAACGAGGTGACTCACTCCGAGGAGTTCGCCCAGGCGAGTGCACTCCTCACCGGTGCGAAGAAGCTCGTCCGCAGCGAGCTGAACAAGGTCGCGGCGCGGGCCTGGCACGCGATCAACCTTCCCGCGGGCACGGACGTCCAACGTCTCAGGCAGCAGGTCGGCTCGCTCGACCGCGAGGTGCGTCTGCTGACCCTCGAGCTCCAGCAAGCACGTAAGGAGGCGAAACGACTTGGTGTCGATTCCCGGCCTGAGCACGATTGACCGCGTACGCCGCGAAGTCGAGCGCAACGCCCTGCGGGCACGCAACGGCATCCGGATGGCGACCGGCATCCAGCGCACCGACGTCGGACTGAGCCCCAAGGACGTGGTGTGGAGCCACGGCCGCACCGAGCTGTGGCACTACCACAGCGAGCAGGTCTCCCTGAAGCCGCCACTGCTGATCATCTACAGCCTGTTCAACAAGAGCTACATCCTCGACCTTCGCCCCGGCAACAGCGTGATCGAACAGCTGGTCGACGCCGGCTTCGACGTCTACATGCTCGACTGGGGCGTCCCCGACGAGCGCGACGCGGCCAACCAGCTCGAGGACTATGTCGACTCCTACATCCCCGCAGCGATCGAGCGGGTCCGCGAGCTGTCGGGCAGCGACACCGTCAACATGCTCGGCTACTGCTTCGGCGGCGTGCTCGCGATGCTGCACGCTGCGCACCACCCCGACTCGCCGCTGAGCAGCCTCACCGTGCTGACCACGCCGGCGGACCTGCAGCAGTGCGGGCCGATGACCGACATGATGGCGCGCACCGACCTCGAGGACGTGCTGGGCTCGGACGGCATGGTCCCGCCCGGGGTGATCGCTCAGGGTTTCCGCGCGCTCGCACCGGTGAACGAGGTGACCTCCCGGGTCAACCTGCTCGAGAAGCTGTGGAGCGATGAGTTCGTCACCGCCTACCAGGCCATGGCCGGCTGGGGCAGCGACCAGGTGCCACTGCCCGGAGGCGTGGCTCGCCAGTTCAAGAAGCTCGTCGAGGACAACGCGTTCATCAACGACCGGATCTTCCTCGGTGGCGACCACGTGCGACTCGCAGACATCACGGTGCCGTTCATGCACGTCCTCGGGTTGCGCGACCACATCATCCCGCCGGAGTCCGCCTGCCCACTGGTCGACCTGATCGGCTCCGCGGACAAGCAGGAGCTGCGGCTCGACGCGGGCCACGTGGGCCTGATGGTCGGTCGCGGTGCAGCCCGCAACACCCTCCCCGTCGTCATCGATTTCCTCAAGCAGCGAAGCGAGGCCGTGTCATGACCATCCAGGACCTAGCCCCCGGGCACGTCGAGCAGCTCGGCGCCCTGTTCGCGCGGCTGCCCGAGAGCGACCTGACCTTCATCAAGCTGGACGTCTCACCGGCCTCCCTCGCCGGCCTCCCCGACGCGCCGGGGCGTCGCTGGGTCGACGTCGACGACGACGGCACCGTGAACGGCATCGCGGCCCTGCTGACGCTGACCGGCTGGTCCGACCACGTCGCCGAGCTCCGACTGGTGGTCGACCCCGCGACGCGGGGACGCGGCATCGGACGCAACCTCGCCCAGCACGCGGTCGCCCACGCGGTGCGCTCCGGCCTGCTCAAGGTCGTCGTCGAGGTGCCGACGGCCCAGGAGCGGATCACGGAGATGTTCCTGGACCTCGGCTTCACCGGCGAGGCACTGCTGAGGGATCACTTCCGCGACCGGAGCGGCCAGCTCCAGGACCTGTTGATGCTGGCGTACCTCGCAGAGCAGAGCTTCGAGTCACTCAGCGCGGTCGGCATGGCAGACGTGCTGGCGGGCGAGTGAGATGAGGTTCCTGGAGAGCTTCCGGCTCGACGGCAAGGTGGCGGTCGTCACCGGCGCATCGAGCGGCTTGGGCGTGACCTTCGCGCTCGCGCTGGCCGAGGCAGGCGCCGATGTTGCCCTCGGCGCCCGGCGCGAGGACAAGCTCGCTGACACCGTGGCTCAGGTGGAGGCGCTCGGCCGCAAGGCCATCGCCGTACGCACCGACGTCACCAGGCCCGAGGACTGCCAAGGGCTCGTCGACGCAGCGATGGCAGCCTTCGGTCGGGTGGACGTCCTGGTGAACAACGCAGGCGTCGGCACCGCCGTGCCCGCGACCAAGGAGACGCCGGAGCAGTTCCGCTCGGTGATCGAGCTGAACCTCAACGCCTGCTACTGGATGGCTCAGGCAGCCGGCAAGGTGATGCAGCCCGGCAGCTCCATCGTCAACATCAGCAGCGTCCTCGGGCTCACCACGATGGGCCTTCCCCAAGCGGCCTACGCCGCGAGCAAGGCCGGCCTGATCGGGTTGACCCGCGACCTCGCCCAGCAGTGGAGTCCGCGCAAGGGCATCCGGGTCAACGCGCTGGCGCCGGGCTATTTCGAGTCCGAGATGACCGACCAGTTCGGGGACGATTACGTCGCACAGGTGGTCATTCCGCGCACCTTGCTGGGCCGTCTCGGAAGACACGAGGAGATCGGCGCGGCGCTGCTCTTTCTCGCCAGCGACGCGGGCGGTTACGTTACCGGCCTCACTCTCCCGGTCGAGGGGGGCGTGCTCGCCACATGACCACCCCGCATTCCTCGCCGCTACCGACGAAACACTCCGAAGGAGGAGAGCGATGACGAATCTCGCCGAGAACCTGGCGCAGAGCGCCGCGAAGTTCCCCACGCGTCCGGCGCTGCGCCTGGGCACGACCACCCTCACCTACGCCGAGCTGGACGACCTGGCCGGTCGTGCCGCTGGCAGGATGGCCGCCCTCGGGGTGCAGCCGGGCGACCGGGTCGGCGTGATGGTGCCGAACGTGCTCGAGTTCCCGGTGCTGTTCTACGGCGCGCTGCGGCTCGGTGCTGTCGCGGTGCCGATGAACCCCCTGCTCCGGGGCCGCGAGATCAGCCATTACACCGACGACTCCGGCATGGTGCTGCTCTGGGCGCACGAGTCGGTCTCCGCCGAGGACACCGCTCATGCGACCGACGGCTGCCGGGTCGAGGTCGTCGACGCCTCGGTCCTCCCCGGACTCGAGGGGCAGGAGTCGATGCCCGACTTCACGCGCGAGCGGGACGAGACCGCGGTCATCCTCTACACCTCGGGCACCACGGGGACTCCCAAGGGCGCGGAGCTCACCCATGGCGGTCTCGACAAGAACCTGCGCGTGTGCGTCGAGGACCTGATGTCGATCGGTGAGGAGGACGTGATCATGGGCTGCCTGCCGCTGTTCCACGTCTTCGGTCTCACCTGTGGTCTCAACGCGAGCGTCGCCGCAGGCGCGCTGCTGGTCCTGATCCCGCGCTTCGACGCTCAGGTGGTGCTGGACTCCATCGCCGAGAACAAGGTGACCATCCTGGAGGGAGTGCCGACGATGTACACGGCGTTGGCCAACCTGCCGGGCGCGACCCCCGACAAGGCCGCCACGCTGAAGCTGTGCTCCTCGGGCGGTGCGGCACTCCCCGGCGAGGTGGTGCGCGCGTTCGAGACGGCGTACGACGCGAAGATCATCGAGGGCTACGGACTCTCCGAGACCTCTCCGGTGGCCAGCTTCAACCGCGTCGAGCAGGCGAAGGTCGGCTCGATCGGCACCCCGATCCCCGGTGTGGAGTTCAAGCTCGTCAGCGAGGACGGCTCCGAGACGCCCGCTGGTGAGGTCGGAGAGATCTGCATCCGCGGCCACAACGTGATGAAGGGCTACTGGAACCGTCCCGACGCGACCGCCGAGGCGATCAGTGCCGAAGGCTGGTTCCGCAGCGGGGACCTCGGAACCGTCGACGAGGACGGGTTCTACTACATCGTCGACCGCAAGAAGGACATGATCATCCGCGGTGGCTTCAACATCTACCCGCGGGAGATCGAGGAGGTGCTCTACGAGCACCCCGACGTACGCGAGGCGGCGGTCATCGGCCTGCCCCACGAGACCCACGGCGAGGAGGTCGGCGCGGCCGTCTCGCTGCACCCCGGAGCCGACCTGAGCGTCGACGACCTTCGCGAGTATGTGAAGGCCCGGGTGGCGCCGTACAAGTACCCGCGGCTGATCTGGGTCCTCGACGACCTGCCCAAGGGCGACACCGGCAAGATCCTCAAACGCGCGATCGACAAGCCGGTCGGAGTCCTTTCATGAGCACGCTGGCAGTCAACGACATCGGCGTTCGGTTCGGTGGCCTCGTCGCTCTCGACAGCGTCTCCTTCGACGTCCCCGAGGGAACGGTCACCGGCGTGATCGGGCCGAACGGCGCAGGCAAGACCACGTTGTTCAACGTGATCAGCGGCTTCGTCAAGCCGACCAACGGGACCCTCACCTGGAACGGCGAGCCGTTCCAGCCCCGCCCCGACCGGCTGGTCCGGCACGGCATCACCCGCACCCTGCAGGGCGTCGGCCTCTTCAACCACCTCACCGCGCTGGAGAACGTCATGGTGGGGGCCGCAACCAGTCGCAAGGTCGGGTTCGGCTCGGCACTGCTGGGCCTGCCACGAAGCGACCGCGACGAGGCCCGTCTGCGCGACGAGGCCCGAGACTGGCTGGGTCGGCTCGGCGCCGGCGACGTCGCCAACCAGGTCGCCGGAGCGCTGGCCTACCCCGTGCAGAAGCGGGTTGCGCTCGCCCGGGCACTGGTGAGCCATCCGCGGCTGCTGATGCTCGACGAGCCGGCCGGTGGACTGGGCGCCGAGGACCTCGAGCCGCTGGCAGACCTCATCAAAGCGCTGCCGCGCGAGTGGGAGACAACCTGCTCGGTGATGCTCGTCGAGCACCACATGGACCTGGTCATGAAGGTCTGCGACAAGGTGGTGGTTCTCGACTTCGGCAAATGCGTCGCGTCGGGCACGCCCGCCGAGGTGCAGGCCGATCCGGCCGTGTCAGCGGCCTATCTCGGCGTCGAAGCGCCCGCAGAGTCCGAGATCACCCGGGAGGTCCAGTCGTGAGTGCGATGCTCGAGGTTTCCGGGCTCCGCTCGGGGTACGGCCGACTGGAGGTGCTGCACGACTTCAGTGTCGAGGTCGCCAAAGGCACGATCACGGCAGTGCTCGGTGCCAATGGCGCCGGCAAGTCCACGATGCTCAAGACACTCTCAGGGCTGGTTCGGCCCACCGCCGGAACGGTCGCCTTCGAGGGCGAGGACATCACCCGTCTTCCGGTCGAGGCCCTGATCCAGCGGGGCCTCACCCACGTGCCCGAGGGTGGCGGCGTCATTCCCGAGCTCACCGTGGAGGAGAACCTCCGGTTGGGTGGCTTGTGGCGCAAGGGGGCGGAGGGCGCCAAGGTGACCGCCCAGGCGACCGAGGAGGTCTACGACATCTTCGATCGGCTGCGGGAGCGTCGCACAGCCCACGGCCACCAGCTCTCCGGCGGTGAGCGACAGATGCTCGCGCTCGGGCGCGCGCTGGTCTCCAAGCCGAAGATGCTCCTGCTCGATGAGCCGTCGCTGGGGCTGGCTCCGCCGATCGTGTCCCGCATCATGGCGCTTCTCCGGGATCTGCGTGACCAGACGGGACTCACCGTGCTGCTCGTCGAGCAGAACGTCGGCAGCGCACTTGGCATCGCGGACGAGGGCGTCGTCGTCTCGGTCGGCAAGGTGGTAGCTCGCGGTCACGCGGCCGACCTCCAGTCAGACGTCAAGCTTCGACACGCTTACCTGGGCTTCTAGGAGAGATTCATGGAACGTTTCATCCTCTTCACCGTCAACGGGTTCGTGTTCGGGGCGATCTACGCCTCGATCGCCCTCGCGCTCGTGATCATCTGGCGCGCGACCCGAGTGCTCAACTTCGCCCAGGGCGCCATGGCCGTGGCCTCGGCGTACGTCGCCTGGACGGTCACGGACCTGACCGGGTCGTTCTGGCTCGGTCTGTTCGCGGCACTGGTCAGCGGGATCCTCCTCGGGGCGCTCGTGCAGCTCACCGTGTTCCGAAGCGCTGAGACGATGCCGCACCTCAACGCCGTGATCATCGGGGTCGGTCTGCTGATCCTCATCGAAGCCGTGCTCGGCATGCTCTTCTCGATCGAGCAGACGCGCACCATCGACACCGCGTTCACCGGGACCAAGATGCGTCTGGGAGACGTCCCGCTGGTCTCCCGCCAGGACCTCTTCGTCATCGGCACGGTGCTGCTCGTGATGGCGGCCATGGGATACCTGATGACCCGTACCCCGGTGGGCCTGCGGATGCGGGCGGCTGCCTTCGCGCCGGAGACTGCTCGGCTGATGGGCGTGAAAGTGCCCAGGATGCTCACCCTCGGTTGGGCTCTGGCGGGTCTGGCAGGGGCGGTCGCCGCGATGCTGTTCATCCCCTCCTCCGCTGAGCTGATACCCCGGGTGATGGACGGCGTCTTCGTGCTCGGCTTCACCGCCGCCGTGGTCGGCGGGCTCGACAGCCCGGTGGGCGCCGTCGTGGGCGGGCTGGCTACCGGCCTGGTGCTCTCCTACACCGGCGGCTACGTCAGCGCCGACCTGATCTACCCCGCGGCACTGGTGCTCCTTGTCGTCGTCCTGCTGGTCAAGCCCGAGGGCCTGTTCAGCTCCGTCCAGGCGCGGAGGGTCTGATGAAACTTCTGACCGGAGCCTCATGGCTACGCAATGGCCTCTACGCGCTGCTCTTCGCCGTCGTGGGGCTAGCACTCGTGTTCGCGGTGGACGACTTCACCGCGACCCAGGTCGGCACGTTGGGCGCCTACATCTGCGTCGCCTTCGGTCTCACGGTGCTGGTCGGGGGAAACGGACAGATCTCCTTGGGCCACGCCGCGTTCATGGCGGTGGGCGCCTACACGATGGCGAAGTTCCTGCCGGCCTTCGAAGACGACTTCGGAATGGCGTCGATCCCCATAGTGGTGGTGGGCCTGCTGCTCGCCACGCTCGTGACGACGCTTGTCGGCGTGGTGATCGGCCTGGCGGCGGCTCGTCTGCGCGGCCCCTACCTCGCCGGTGCCACCTTGGCACTCGGCGTGGCCGTCCCGGGCGTCACCACCTACTTCCGCGACACCTTCAACGGTGAGCAGGGACTACCCGTCCCCGTGCCGGCGCTGCCGGCGGTGCTCCTGGACATGCAGTGGGGCGTCGACCGTCTGGTCGCCCTGATCGCGATGATGTCAGCCGTGGTGGTGCTGTTCGTGTTCGCCAACCTGAAGAGGTCCGGCGTCGGCCGACACCTCGGAGCAGTCCGCGACAATGAGATCGCCGCCCAGCTCTGCGGTCTCTCGGTGGCCCGCGAACAGGTGCGTGCGTTCACGCTCAGCGCCGCGGCCGCCGGGCTCGGTGGTGGCTGCCTGGGGCTGGTGCTCCAGGGTGCCAACCCGCAGTCGTTCAACCTGGTCCTCTCGCTCGGCGTGCTCGGCGCTGTCGTGATCGGCGGCCTCGGCAGCTTGCGCGGCGCGATCTGGGGCAGCATCGTCGTGGTCTTCCTGGCCAAGTTCCTCGATGACCTCGAGGTCAACGAGAACGCCCCCGCAGCCGCTTACGGGCTGTTGTTGATTCTTGTGATGCTCGCCGTCCCCGGTGGCATCCAGGGGCTCGTCGCCCGCCTGGGCGGCGTCCTGCCCCGCCGTTCCCCCCAACCGCAAGGAGAAAACGCATGAACCGATCCATCATGACTTGGCGAGGCCGTAGTCCTCGTACTGGTCTGGCCGCCCTGGCCGCGCTGGCGCTCGTCACCGCCGGCTGTGGCGCCGGCGGCGGGGGAGGCGGCGGGAGCAACGGCGTCCCCGGCGTCACCGCAGACACCATCAAGCTCGGCACCACCCAGCCGCTGACCGGCCCAGCGGCCCCGGGCTACGGCAAGATCAGCAAGGCCATGACCGCGTGGTTCGACCACGTCAACGAGAACGGCGGCATCAACGGCCGCAAGGTCGAGCTGATCGTGGAGGACGACGGGTACAACCCGACGAACACCGCCACCAAGACCCGTGAGCTGGTGCTCAAGGACAAGGTGTTCGCGCTCGTCGGCGCCCTGGGCACCCCGACGCACAGCTCGGTGCTGGACTTCGTTCGGCAGAACAAGGTCCCGGACCTCATGGTCGCCTCCGGCAGCCTGTCGTGGAACCAGCCGGACAAGTACCCGACGACCTTCGGCTGGCAGCCTGACTACACCCGTGAAGGCAAGGTGCTCGCCACCTACGTCAAGGACAAGTTCCCTGGCAAGACCTACTGCTCCTTCGGCCAGGGAGACGACCTGGGCGCCGACGGGGTCAAGGGCGTCGAGATCATTCTCGGCGAGGGCGCTTTGAAGGCCAAGGAGTCCTACACCTCGAGCAACACCAACGTGGCGCCCGCCATCGGCAAGCTGCAGGCGGCCAAGTGCGACGTCGTGTTCAGCTTCAGCATCCCGGGCTTCACCGCGCTGGCTCTGGGCACCGCCGCCAAGCTCGGCTACAAGCCGCAGTGGGTGGTGGCGAGCGTCGGCGCCGACCCTGATGCACTCAAGACGTTCCTGAAGACCTCCGCACCGTTGCTGAACGGCATGATCGCCAGCGATTTCATGCCGGTGCCGACCGACAAGTCGAACAGCTGGGTGAAGCTCTTCGAGGGCATCAACGACAAGGCCAACCCGGACCTTCCCTATGACCGGACCCTGCAGTACGGCTACTCACTGGCCTACACCGCGACCCAGGCGCTCATGGCTGCGGGGGAGGACCTGACCCGTGAGTCGCTGCTGGCGGCCATGGAGGAGGGCGGGTTCGAGGGGCCGGTGCTCGCGCCCTACGCCTACGCCAAGGACGATCACTCCGGTGCGACCGGCGTGACGATCTCGCAGATCAAGAAGCTCGAGGCCTCTCAGATCACGCCGGTGTACGTCACCGACAACGCCGACGGACCGGTCGAGGAGTACTCCGGAGAGCTCGTCGAGGCTCCTGCCGGCGGAATGCCTGAGTGACCCACTCACCACAAGGGGCGGGGGGGCCCGGGTTCGTACCCGCGGCCCCTCCCGCCCGGCGTTGGTGGGGCCATCCCGTACGTGAGTACGGATGGCCACTCGAGCTGACCAACCTCCTCGCGTCCTCGGTCTGGCGCGGAGAGGGCGTTGCGGCAGGGGAGGGCCGGCCGGTCCTGCTCATCCCCGGCTTCATGGCCGGCGACGCGTCCCTGAGCACGATGGCGCGCTGGCTGAGGCGATGCGGCTACCGCGTCGAGCTCTCGGGGATCCGCTGGAACGTCGGCTGCGCGGACCGGATCCTGGCCGGACTCAAGGTCCGGCTCGACCGGCTACACGAGACGACAGGGCAGCCTGTGGCCATGGTGGGGCACAGCCGCGGCGGACTGCTGGCCAACTCGCTCGCCGGGCTGGTGCCCGAGCAGGTGTCCCGGGTGATCACCCTGGGCAGCCCGCTCGCCGACAACTACGACATCGCTGTGCTCACCGGTCTCGCCGTCTCCGGCGCCCGGCGGCTGGAGTACGGCCTGCACCCGGAGTCGCGGGCGAACGGCTGCTTCACGTCCGCCTGCGAGTGCTCCTACTCGCGAGGATCGCAGGCGCAGCTGTCGCGCGCGGTGCCCCTCATCTGTGTGGTCACGCCCGACGACGGCGTGGTGTCACCGGCCTCGTGCTCCCTTCCCGGCGCACGGGTCATCAAGGTCCGGGGCACGCACCTGGGTCTGGCTGCGAATGCCCGGGTCTACCGCGTGCTGGCCGAGGAGCTGGCTCGCTGACGACCCGGGCGCCGGATGCCCGCCCGCGTCGGTCGACCGACTCAGCCGCGCTTGGCGTGGTGGGTGATCTCCTCGATGATCTGCGGCCACAGTGCGCGCGGGAGATCGTGTCCCATGCCGGGCAAGGTCACCAGGCGTGCGTCGGGCACCGCGTCCGCAGTCGCCCGACCTCCCTCGACCTGCACCAGCGGGTCGTCCTCCCCGTGGAGCACGAGGGTGGGCACCTCGAGCTGGCGCAGCTGCTCGGTGCGGTCGCCGGAGGCGTGGATCGAGGCGAGCTGCCGCGCCACTCCGGCCGGGTCGTTGGCGCGGCGGAACGACTCCTCAGCGCGGGCCGAGAGCGCTTCCTCGTCGAGGACATAGCCCGGGGAGCCGATCACCCGGTAGACCGAGATCGCACGCGCTGCGGCCTCCGACTCGGTGGTCGCCGGAGGGCTGAACAGAGCAGCGGTCGCCGCCTGCGTCGGTGACCCGACGTTCGGAGCCGTGGTGGACATGATCGAGGTCAGGCTGAGCAGCCGCTCGGGGTGTCGCAGCGCCACCTCCTGCGCGATCATGCCGCCCATCGAGGCGCCGACGAGGTGCACCCGACCCAGGCCGAGGGCGTCGACCAGGCGGATGGTGTCGTCGGCCATGTCGGCCAACAGGTACGGCGCCGACGTGATCGGCTGGCCGGAGAACAGGGGAGACAGGTCCGGCATACCAGCCGCGTCGAGATGCGTGGACAGTCCGATGTCGCGGTTGTCGAAGCGCACCACGTGGAAGCCGCCGTCGGCCAGATTCTGGCAGAACTCGTCGGGCCAACCGAGCATCTGGGTGGCCAGGCCCATCACCAGCACGAGCGGCGGGTCGCCGGCGCTGCCGAAGGTCTCGTAGGCGAGATCGACGTCGCCGCAGCTGGCGTGCTTGACGTTCATGCGCAGTACCTCTCGTCGAACCAGGACGAGGTGGCTGTGCCTCGCTGGACTGGGTTGATGTGTGTCATGGGTCCGCCTCGTCTCCACCGGGGATGCTGTCGACCTACGTCGTCAGGCAAGGACCCCGTTGGTCGCAATGTCTATCATCTGACGACGCGGATCGGTCGCGGAAGCACTGCGCGGCGGGCGATCCGCGCGCCGGGGATGTTCAGACCGTCGGAGCGCTGCCTGCTCCTGTCGCTGGGCCAGCGCGCCCGGAGTGGGGCCGATCCGTCACGCCGGCGCCAAGGCAGAGGGCGCCCACCCGGTCGAGGCGACGTGCGCGCAGACATCGGTGGAGGTGCGGGCAGGGCGGAGCGGGGGCGCAGAGAGTACTCGGACCTCACCAGGCGCTGTTGGCGACCCAGTCGCCGTTGCGCCAGGAGCGGGCGTTCCACGCATCCTGGGACCAGCTGCGTGAGGCCGTGTCCAGGCTGGTCCACCCCTTGGAGGTCCAGGCGTCACCGCGCCAGCTTCGAGCCTGCCAGTCGCCGCCGGCCCACGAGTTGGCCGTCCAGGTGGCGCTTCGCCACGACCGCGCTGTCCACGAGTCGCCGGACCAGTCCGATCCCGACCAAGTGCGGCCGTTCCAGGTGCCGCCCGTCCAGGCCGTTCCCGCTGCGGCGGCGCTGCGCCAGGAGCGGGCTTCCCAGGGGTTGCCCATGGCGTCGATCTCGCCGGTGAGCCTGGAGCCGGTGACCGGGTCCACCACGTGGTTATCGCCACGGGCCGCCTCGAGGGTCCCGGTGCCAGTGGCCGCTGCCCACGTCTGCTTCGCCTTGGCGGCGGTGGGGGTGTCGGCCTTGAAGGCGGCCTTGATGTTGAGCACGCCCGAGCCCGCAGTGGGGTCGTCTCCCAGGACCGGGTCAGCGGTCGTCTTGAGCACGAACTTGACCTGGTCAGGCGTGAGGTCGGGGCGCTGCTGGAGCAGCAGGGCGACGGCTCCGCTCACCATCGCCGTGGCCTGGGACGTGCCACTGCCGCGGAAGAGTCGCCGCTTGGAGTCCCCGGTGACCAGCGCCTGGGGGTTGCCCCGGTCGGAGAGGGAGCCCGGCGTGCGCAGCGACACCACGGACTTGCCAGGAGCGAGCAGGTCCGGCCTGCGCGTCGCGGTGCCGGAGTTGGTGAAGGCCGCGGTCGCGTCGTCCTTGAGCTTGGAAGTGCCGAGGTGGTCGACCGCCCCGACGGCGATCGCGTACGGGTTGGCCGCGGGCATCGTCAGCCCGTGACCTGCCCCGTCGTTGCCGGCCGCGACCACGACGACGACACCCTTGCGCCAAGCGTTCTCGACGGCGTACGAGAGGGGGTCGATGGTGTAGGACTGCGTGGATCGGGTCCCGTAGGAGAGGTTGATGACGCGGATGTTCAAGCCGCTGTCGTTGCGGTGCTGCACCACCCAGTCGATGGCCGCGATGATCTGGCTGACGTCGGCGCCTCCGTCGGCGGTGCCGACCTTCACGTTGACGATGCGGGCGTCCGGTGCCATGCCCACGAAGTGGTCGTCGTTCTTCTCCTTCCCTGCGGCCACGATGGTGTCCCGCCCGGCGATGATGCCGGCCATGTGGGTGCCGTGTCCGTATCCGTCGAGATGCCGGGTGTCGGCGTGCTGGCTCTCGAAGGACAGGTCGGGACCGTTCACCACTTTGCCGGGTGCGTTGAGCCCGGCGACCGGCGCGATACCTGTGTCGATCACCGCGACGTCAACACCTCGTCCGGTGGTCTTGAGCCCGCGCCTGTCGGTGTCGCCCCAGGCGCCTTGCGCGCCGTACGACCTGGACGAGGTGTACAGGGAGCCGAGGTCGTCCTTCGCCTGCCAGCGGCCCGTCTCCTTGGACGCCTTCTCGTCCTCGCCCGTCTCGTCATTGCCCCAGTCCTCGTCGAGGAAGGTCGATGAGGTCCCGGTCGGCGATGAGGTCGGCGGTGCGGGAGTCTGCGTCCCGAGGGCGGACGAGGTCGGGAGTGCGGGCCCCATTGCTGCCGTGGACAGCAGCGCCGCCCCCAGGACAAGGGCGGGTGTGCGTCGCTTCCACGTGATGCTCATCGGATATCCCCCGGGTGGCTGGTCGGCGGCAAGGAGCCGTCTCGGAGAAGAGTGCGACAAAACGGACGAAGCGTCTAGATGTGCGACAAACACCGCGCATATGAACTAGTCCGGCGTATAGGGGGATTTGACAAAGCGTGGGGGGCTTCGCTCGGTCGGAGTCTGGGAGCACACGCGAGTGCCCGGTCGGCGGTCTGGGAGCACACACGAGTGCCCGGTCGGCGGTCTGGGAGCACACACGAGTGCCCGGTCGGCGGACAAGGAGGGCTCACTGCACGCGGGTGACCTGGACGTCGACGAACATGCGGGAGGTGCCGGAGCCGGAGAAGATCCCCGAGAGCGGCTTCACGTCGTTGTAGTCGCGGCCGGTGGCGACGATGACGTGTCGGTCGCCGGGCTCGAGGTCGTTGGTGGGGTCGAAGCCGCGCCAGCCGTCGTCCCACCACTCCACCCAGGCGTGTGACTCGCCATGGACCGCCTCGCCGATGACCGGGTCGATCTTGGGGTGCAGGTAGCCCGAGACGTAGCGGGTCGGCACCCCGACCGAGCGCAGCGCGCCGATCACGATGTGGGCGATGTCCTGGCACACCCCGGACCGCGCGGCCCAGGGGTGCGCCGCGATCGCGTCCACCGTGGTGGAGCCGCTGACGTACTTGACCTCCCGGTGGACCAGTGCGCAGATCTCGTGGGCAGCCTCGGTCGGGGTGGCGCTCGCAGCGGCGATGTCGCGGGCCAGGGCCGCGAGGTCCTCGGGCGGAGCCACCCGCTCAGGCAGGGCGAGCGACTCGGTGTGCAGGTCCACGATCTCCGGGCTTCGCATCTGCTCCCAGCTCATCACCGGTCCGCCGACGGGCGTCCGGTCGGTGTGCACGGTCGCGGAGGCGGTGACGGTCAGGGACTGGTGGGGGTCGAGCACCTCGAAGGCGGTGACCTGCGCTCCCCAGTAGTCCTTGTAGGTGTAGGCCCACGGGGTCGGCGAGACCTCGACGCGGGAGTGCACGACGATCTGGCCGGGAAGCGTGAGGGGCGTCAGGCGGGCCTCGTTGAAGGAGGTGTTCGCCTTCCCGTCGTACTCGAAGCCGGTCGTGTGGGCGATCCGCAGCTGCATGCTCATCGGGGTCCCCTCGTCGTCGGGAGCGGAGCGAGTGACGTCGTGGGGTGGTTCATGGGGTCCCCTCGTCGTCGGGAGCGGAGCGAGTGACGTCGGGGGTGGTTCATCGGGGTCCCCTGTTCATCGGGTGTGCAGCGAGTGGCGAAGGGGAGCGGCTCATGCCCTCACCCCGTGCCACTCGGTGGCCTCGGCGCCGGCGAAGTACCGCCTGCTGATCGCGTCGGTCGCCAGCGCGCAGGTGCGCTGGAGACGCTCCATCTCGCTGGGGAGGTCGGCGACGAAGTCGCTGAGCGAGCGGTACTCCAGCTCGGCGCGGGTGCGACCGAGCAGCCGCTGGGCCTCGTTCTGGAAGCCGGCACGGGTGCCGGACGACTGGAGCCGCTCCAGGCAGCGCTCCGCCTGGCTCAGCCCGAAGACCACGGAACGAGGGAAGAGCCGGTCGAGCAGCAGGAACTCGGCCGCACCGCGCTCGGTCTCCAGCCCCTTGTAGGTGCGCAGGAAGGCCTCGTAGGCACCACAGGCGCGCAGCGAGGTGCCCCACGCGGAGCCGGAGGTGATCGCGGCGGTCGCCACCAGTCGCGAGGTCATGTCCGCCCGCTCGATGGAGCGCCCGAGGACGAGGAACTGGTAGCCCTCGTCCCGGGTCATCGTGCCCTCGGCGATCCCGTTGATCTGGGCCGCACGGTCGCGCACCCAGCGGAAGGCGACAGGGGACCGCATCGAGCGGAAGTGGCCCGACGGAAAGGCGCGGTAGGTGGTGTTCATCGCCTCCCACATCGAGGTGGACAGCGTCTCCCGAGCCCGGCGCGCGCTCTCCCTGGCAGCAGCCATCGTGGCCGCGATCGAGGCGGTGGACGAGGTGTCGTAGGCCAGCAGCCGCATCACCTCGGTGGTGTCGATCGGGGCGTCCTCGTCGAACTCGACGCCCATGATCGAGAGCAGGCTGCGGCAGGTGGTCTCCTCGTCGACCCCGGGGTCCTCGAGGATCAGCTGGGTCTGCACGTCGAGGATGCGCGCGGTGTCCTCGGCGCGCTCGACGTAGCGGCCGATCCAGAACAGCGACTCCGCGATGCGACTCAGCACGAGGACACCTCCGCACCCTCAGCGCCAGGTCTGTTGCTGTTGCTGTTGCTGCTGCTGGTCCTGCTGGGAGGAGAACGAGTCGAGCGCCGGGCCCACGTCCTGGGGACTGGGGCTGATCTCGACCCGCTGGCGCTCACTGCGCTGCTGCTGGCGACTGTGGCCCGCCAGCACCCAGGTGTCCTTGGAGCCGCCTCCGCGTGAGGAGTTCACGATCAGCTCACCCTCTCCGAGAGCGACGCGGGTCAGACCGCCGGGCAGCACCCACACGCGGTGACCGTCGTTGACCGCGAAGGGGCGCAGGTCCACGTGCCGCGGCCGCATCATGCCGTCGACGTACGTCGGCACGGTGCTGAGCTGGATGACCGGCTGGGCGATCCATGCCCGGGGGTCGGACATCACCTTGACGCGGAGCTCGTCGATCTCCGCCTTGTCGGCCTGGGGGCCGATCACGATGCCCTTGCCTCCGGAGCCGTCGACCGGCTTGAGCACCAGCTCGTCGAGGCGGTCCATCACCTCTTCGCGATGGTCGGCATCACCGAGCCGCCAGGTGTCGACGTTCTTGAGGATGGGCTCCTCGTCGAGGTAGTAGCGCACCAGGTCCGGGACGTAGGTGTAGATCAGCTTGTCGTCGGCGACACCGTTGCCGACGGCGTTCGCGATGGTCACGTTGCCGGCGCGGGCGGCGTTGAGCAGGCCCGAGCAGCCGAGCAGCGACTTGCTGTGGAAGTGCACCGGGTCGAGGAACTCGTCGTCGATCCGGCGGTAGATCACGTGCACCGGCTCGAGGCCCTGCGTCGTACGCATCATCACGCGGCCACGTCGGCACTCGAGGTCGCGGCCCTCGACGAGCTCGACTCCCATCGTGCGCGCCAGGAGGGCGTGCTCGAAGTAGGCGCCGTTGAAGACCCCGGGCGTCAGCACGACCACGTTGGGCTCGGTGACTCCAGCGGGGGCGGCGGCACGTAGAGCGGTCAGCAGCTTCTGGGGATAGCCGGCGACGGGGCGGATGCGGTGCTCGGCGAAGGTCTCCGGCAGGGCGGCGGCGATCGCCCGACGGTTCGTCATCACGTAGGAGACCCCGGACGGGACCCGGACGTTGTCCTCGAGCACCCGGAACTCGCCCTGGTCGTCGCGGATCAGGTCGATCCCGGCGACGTGCACACGAACCCCGTTGGGCGGCTCGATGCCGGCGGCGGCGCGGTGGAAGCTCGAGGACGTGGTGACCACGGTGCGCGGGACGATGCCGTCGTCGAGGACGCGTCCGGCGTCGTAGACGTCGGCGAGGAACTTCTCCAGCGTGCGTACCCGCTGCTGCACGCCGGCCTCGACCTTGGTCCACTGGTCCATCTCGATGACGCGGGGCAGGACGTCGAGCGGGAACGCGCGCTCCTCCCCGCCGATGTCGAAGGTCACGCCCTGGTCGAGATAGGCCGACTGGAGTGCCTCCACCCTGACCTGGAGCTCGGTCGAGCCCATCTGCTGCAAGGAGGGCTGCAGCTGGCTGTAGGGGGTGCGGAGGTCGGTCTCGACGTCGTACATCTCGTCGTAGGCCGAGCCCATGCCGGTTGAGTAGTCCTCGAACATGCTCGTCACGGTTGCGACCCTAGTGGGCGCGTGGCTCCAGCGGGTCAGGGCAGGGTAAGAACCTCGGCGCCGTCCTGGGTGACCAGGAGCGTGTGCTCGAACTGCGCGCTGGGTCGCCTGTCCTTCGTCACCACGGTCCAGTTGTCCTCCCACATGTCCCACGTGTGCGTGCCCAGGTTGAGCATCGGCTCGATGGTGAAGGTCATCCCCGGCTCGATCAGGTCGTCGTAGTGCGGGTCGTCGAAGTGGGGGATGACGAGCCCGGAGTGGAAGGCCGAGCCGATGCCGTGGCCGGTGAACTCGCGGACGACGCCGTACCCGTAGCGCTTGGCATAGGACTCGATGACGCGCCCGATCACGTTGATCCGACGCCCGGGCTTCACCGCGGCGATGGCGCGACGCAGTGACTCGCGCGTCCTCTCGACGAGGTCGCGCACCTCCTGCGAGACGCCCGGGGTCAGGAAGGTGGCGTTGGTGTCGCCGTGTACGCCGTCGAGGAAGGCGGTGATGTCGATGTTCACGATGTCGCCGTCCTGCACCACGGTGCTGTCCGGGATGCCGTGGCAGATGACCTCGTTCACCGAGGAGCACAGCGACTTGGGGAAGCCCTTGTAGCCCAGCGTCGACGGGTAGGCGCCGTGGTCGCACAGGAACTCGTGGCCGATCCGGTCCAGCTCGTCGGTGGTGACTCCCGGAGCGACGTGCGCTCCGACGAGGTCCCGGGCCTGCGCCGCCAGCCGGCCGGCGACCCGCATCCGCTCGATGGTGTCGGCGTCCTTGACCTCCGAGCCCGTGAACGGTGTCGGCGACGGCTTGTCGACGTACTCGGGTCGGGGGATGGACGCCGGGACGCGACGTCGGGGGGAGATCCTTCCGGGGGCTATGGCACTCACGGGGGCGAGTGTAGTTTCATGCGTCATGAGCGAGTTCTGGTACTGCCTCAAACACCACGCCGTGGAGACCAGCGAGAACGCCTGCAAGATCTCCGACCGCCTGGGCCCCTATCCCTCGGAAGCGGAGGCCGAACGCGCTTTGGACAAGGTCGCGGAGCGCAACGAGGCCTGGGACAACGACCCGAAGTGGAACGACGAGGCTCAGGAAGACTGACGCTCCACGACGAGAGCCACTGCCTAGGGGGTGGCTCTGGGCGTCGGCGTGAACGTGATCGGGAACCGGACGGCTCCGGTGTTGCCCGACACCGGCAGCCACTCCCCGGGTCCGTTCGGGGTCGCCGCCGGCATCCGCTGGGCCAGGAGCGGTAGGGCCACCGCCATGTCGGCCCTCGCCACGAAATGCCCGAGACAGTGGTGTACGCCGGCGCCGAAGCCCAGCTGGGGTGGGCGGGTGCGGGTGATGTCGAACGAGGCATCGCCCATGACGCGCGGGTCGGTGCCGGCGGCGTGCGAGAGCAGCTGCACGATCCCGCCCCGGGGGATGTGCAGCCCCTGGATCTCGACGTCGTCGAGAGCCTCCCGGGTGACCCAGGTGACCGTCGGGTTGACGCGCATCACCTCTTCGACGGCATTCGCGCCCAGCTCCGGTCGCTCGGCCAGCAGCTGCCACTGCTCGGGATGGGCCAGCAGGGTCTGCAGTGCGAGACCGAGCTGGTTGCGCGTGGTCTCCATGCCCGCGAAGATCAGGAAGACCAGCGCCACCGCCAGCTCGTCGTGGGACAGCTCACCGGCCTGCTGGGCCGCCACCAGCGTGCTGACCAGGTCCTCACGGGGGTGGGCGGCGCGGTCGAGGATCACCGCGTTGCAGTACTCGTAGAGGCCCTCGAGCGCGCTCTCGATCACCGGCACGTCGCGGCCCACGTGGATCCCGAAGGACTTGCCGAGGTCGTCGGCCCAGTGGGCGATCCGCGGCCACTCGTCCTCCGGCAGGCCCAGCATCCTGCAGATCACCCGGGTGGCGTACGGCTCGGCGAACTCGGAGACGAACTCGACCTCGCCCCGCTCGCTGAAGCCGTCGATCAGCGAGGTCGCCAGCTCGCGAAACTCCGGCACCCAGCGCTGGACGACCTGGCGGCCGAACGCGGGCCGCAGCAGCCGTCGGGTGCGATCGTGGTCCTCGCCCTCCAGACTCAGCAACGTCCGCTTCCACCAGTCGCTGAACAGCCCGGAGTGGATCCCGTTCTGGGCGGGCCACTGGGCGTTGCCCTGCCTGAACCGGCGGTCCTTGAGCAGACGGTTCATCTCGTCGTAGCGCAGGACGGCGTGCCCGTAGTTGGTCACGACGTACCAGTCCCGCTCGCGGGCCTCGTGGACCAACCTCGAGGTGACGTCGAATCCGGGATCAGCCAGGTCGAAGCTCGCTCTCTGCACGCTCGCATTCTCGATGTGTCCGGTGGCGGCGGCAACCGGCCTGAGCGCCGGCCCCTAAGGTGGGCCTCGTGGCGCGCGCGAAGGTCTCACCCTGGGGGTTCATCGGGATGGGCGGCATGGTGACCGTGCTGTTCCTCTACCTGGGCACGGCCAACGTGGCGCCCTGGTGGGTGACCGTGCTGCTGCTCCTGTTCTGGGTGGTGCTGTTCGCGGTCGCGATGAGGTGGTTCGTGCCGCGCCCGCGGGCGGTCCCGTGGCTCCCGGCGCTCGCCTTCGTCGTCTGGTTCCCCACGATCGTGTGGGGCACCCGCTCCCTGGGATGGGGCGGCTGACCGCGAACTCTGAAGGCCTGGGTCAGACCATGACTCCCAGCGGAGCGTGGGAGAGGCCCGGGAACAACGCCGGCAGCGAGCGGTCCGGGAACCGCTTGCTCACGATCTCACCGAGGACGTTGCGGTAGTCGGTGGTGACCTTGAGGTCCCCGTCGACCTGGTTCGCAGTGCCCAGGCCCGGCCAGCTTCCGTAGTACTGACCACCCTTCACGCCGGCGCCCGCCACCAGCATCATGTTGCCCCAGCCGTGGTCGAAGCTGCGGTTGCCGTTCTCGGCGACGCGGCGACCGAACTCGGAGATGGTGACGACGGTGACGCGGTCGCTCAGCTCGCCGAGGTCCATCATGAACGCCGCGAGCGACGAGGACAGGCCCGCGAGGTTGCTCTGCATGCTGCCCGACGAGAGCGTGCCGTAGTTCGTGTGCATGTCCCAGCCTCCGCCGTCGATGGCGATCACGTCGGTGCCCAGATCGGCCCGGATCAGCTTGGCCGCGTTCTTCAGCGGCTTGGCGAACGGGCCGGCGTTCCACGCGGTCGGATAGGCGACCTGGGACTCGGGCATGGCCTTGAGTCGAGCACCTGGCCCCTTGGAGAGCGCGACCGCCTCCCGGGCCCCGGAGGCCAGCGGGCCCTCGGCTCCCGCCCACGCGGTCTGCAGGGAGGAGTAGCGCGGAGCCGTGTTGCCCTCGATGCCCGGGATCAGGAGACCGTTGAGGTCACCGGTGGCCAGGACCGGGCTCGGGCCGACGAGGGCGGTGGTGGGGAAGTTCATCCCGAGCTGGACGGCGTCGAGGGTGCCGTTCGCCGGACCGAGACCGATCATCCGGTTGATCCAGCCCGAGCGCGCCGAGGACCCCGGCGCCGCGTCCTCGACCTGTTCGATGGCCGCGAAGTGGGAGCGGGTGGGTACGGCGAGCCCGGTCGCCTGGATCGCCGCCATTCTGCCGGACTTCCACAGCGGCTCGAGAGGAGCCATCGCCGGGTGCAGGCCGAACATCGCGTCCTTGGCGAGCAGCGAGCCGACCGGGACGGCCGTCGAGGGGCGGGCCTTGTAGTACTCGGGGTCGCCGTGGGGGACCACCACGCCCAGACCGTCGATGCCACCGCGCAGGCTGATCACCACGAGGGTGTTGCCACCAGGAGTGCCGGCGAAGGTGGCCTGCATCATTGCGTCGCCGAACATCTGGGTGACGGCCAGGCCGCCACCGACCGCGGCGGCACCCTGGAGGATGGATCGACGGGACAGCTGCGACCGGGTGAAGTCGCTGCAGCAGCTCTCGCCCCCGGGGGCGGTGTGGTCGGTCATGGTCAGCCTCACGTGGTCATGTGGTCGGGAGTGTCGAGCAGGGCATTGGCCAGACGCACGAACCGGTAGGTCGCCGCGGCATGGGTGGCCGTGATCGTCGTACTGGCGCTGATCGCGGTGACCTCGCAGGCCGCCTTCACCAGGCGGGCATCGGCGGCACGGCCCAGCCAGCTGCGGCAGAGGTGGTCGACGTACGCGTCGAAGCGCATGCCCTTGGTCGGCAGCCACGAGGCACCCTTGCGGTACGTCGCCTGCGGCGGGTAGTAGCCGCCCGCCTGGTTGCGGTGCATCTTGTAGGAGGAGAACAGCCGGGACGCCGAGGACCACGCCCTGCCGGTGAGCGGAGGCCCGTCCGGCCGCGGCCAGGAGAACAGCCGGGGACCGCCATGGACGTAGTTGGCGTGGAAGGCCCACGAGCTGGTGCTCGTCGGGGCCTGCACCTGGACGTCCAGAGCACGGGCGGTCGCCACCAGGTCCTGCACCGGCGTACGCACCTTGAGGCCCTCGGAGGTAAGGAACTCCGGGTGCGTGGAGCAGCTCCCGGAGCACCGCCGAGATGCTCGTCCCGGAGCTCAGGTAGACCGCGGCCAGGGCGTCGATCAGCTCCGGGGAGGGGGAGTCCGAGACGAAGAACGTCGCGAGCTTGGTCATCAGGTAGCGAGCCGTCGCCGGGTGGTGGGCCAGGTAGGTGAGGTACTGCTGGGTGGCCGCCTGCCCGTCCGCGGAGGCGTTGGGGTGGGTGAAGTCGAGCACGTGGACCGGACCCGTGGTGTGCGCCGCCGCGTTGTAGATCGGGGCATAGGTCTTGCCCCAGTCGACCGAGTAGCCGGAGAGCAGGACCGCCGAGGACTTGACCATCGCCTCGGTGTAGCCCCCCGTACGACCCACGCTGTGCAGCTCGAGCAGCTCACGACCCTGGTTCTCGTTGGGCTTCCCGCGCACCGAGCGCCAGTTGTCCAGGTAGACCCGCATGGCCGGGTGCAGGGAGCACGCGGTGAGCAGGTCCTCGAAGCTGCCGAAGGCGAGCCTCCGGATGGTGGCGTCGTAGTCGTACTGGTAGACCCAGGCGCGGTCGTGGCCGGTCGGGATGTGCATCACCGACGTCCAGAACTCGACCATGGTCTCGAGCACCGACCGCTCGGAGTACGTCCGTCGCAGGATGCTCCAGTTGCCCAGGTCGTGGCCGTACTCCCAGGCCTTCTTGCTGCCACCGCTGTTGGTGGCCGCCTTCTCCGCCGGGGTGCGGAGCAGGTGCGGGAACCAGCCGTCCACCTCGGCGATCTTGGCCGACTCCGGCACCGACGCGGGCACCATCTGCGCCTCGAGCCAGGCCTCGGGGCTGCCGGCAGCACGCAGACCGGCCAGGGCGGCCTGGGTGAAGCCCGTCCCGAAGCGGTTCAGGTGGAGCCGCTCCCGAGACGTGGCGATCGGGAGGTTGCTGCCTGCGGGTGGCGCGGACGGAGTGCTGGCTGCGGGTGCGCCCGCGGCGGTCGCGGTCGTGACCGCCCGGATACGCACCGATGCCCGGCGACGACGTCGCCTGCTGCGGCGCTTGCGTCGTTTGGTGGGGAAGATCGCCATGGATGTCCTCCGGAAGCCAGTGCTGGTCAAGAACGCCAGTATGGCTACCGAAAGTCGCATTTGCTACGAAAAGCATTTAAAACGGCCAAAAGGGACAGAGTCCGTCCGAGCGGTGAGATCAGAACGTGTGCTCGGGCCCGGGGAAGGCGGCCGTCCGCACCTCGTCGGCGTACGCCCGCGCGCCTTCGAGCAGTACGCCGCGCACGTCGGCGTACTGCTTGACGAAGCGGGCCATCTTTCCGGCGCGCAGGCCGAAGGCGTCCTGCCAGACCAGCACCTGCCCGTCGCACCCCACGCCGGCGCCGATCCCGATGGTGGGGATGGTGAGCTCCTTGGTGATCTGCCCGGCCACGTCCCCGGGGACCATCTCCATCACGACAGCGAACGCGCCCGCCGCTTCCACGGCTCGGGCGTCGTCGAGGATGCGGTCGCTGCCCTCACCGCGACCCTGGACGCGATATCCGCCCAGGGCGTGCTCGCTCTGGGGGGTGAAGCCGATGTGCGCCATCACCGGCACGCCTCCCCGGGTCAGCAGCTCGATCGCCGGCGCCATCTCGCGGCCGCCCTCGAGCTTGATGGCGTGAGCGCCGCCCTCCTTCATGAACCGCACCGCCGTGTCGTAGGCCTGCTCGGGCGAGCGCTGGTAGGAGCCGAAGGGCAGGTCGCCGACGACGAGGGCTCGGGTCACCGACCGCGACACCGCGCGGGTCAGCGGGAGCAGCTCGTCGACCGTCACCGGGAGCGAGGTCTCGTTGCCGTAGACGTTGTTGGACGCACTGTCCCCGACCAGGAGGACCTCGATGCCCGCCTCGTCGAAGATCTGCGCCGTGTACATGTCGTAGGCGGTCAGCATCGCGAACCGCTCACCCCGCTGCTTGAGCTCGCGCAGGTGCTGGGTGCGGACCCGCTTCGTCGGAGCGGCCTGCTTGGCGGCGCCGGTGCCGTAGGGGGCGGTCTGTTCGCTCATGGAGCAACGCTAGCCCTGCTCGGGCGTCAGCGCCTGTGTCGCCGGTCACGCCACCTCCCCGGACGGTGCACGGCCGGCATGCATGAGTGCCCGGTCGCCCGTCTGCGGGCGAGCGCGAGTGCCCGGTCGGCGTGCTGGGGCGAGCGCGAGTGCCCGGTCGCCTGTCTAGGGGCGAGTGCGAGTGCCCGGTCGGCGTGCTGTGGGCGAGCGCGAGTGCCCGGTCGGCGTTCTGTAAGACTGTGGTGGTGGACTTCAACTCCGTCTATGACCAGGGATTCGTCCGGGTCGCGGCCTGCACGGTTCCGATCGCGCTGGCGGACCCGGCCGCCAACGGGGCCACCGTGCTCGCGCAGGTGCGCGAGTGTGCCGACGAGGGGGTGGCGCTGGCGGTCTTCCCCGAGCTCTGCCTGACTGGGTACTCCGTGGACGACCTGCTCCTGCAGGACACCCTGCTGGAGGCGGTCCTCCAGGCGATCGGCGCGCTGGTGGAGGCGAGCGTCGAGCTGAGCCCGGTCTTCGTCGTGGGTGCGCCGCTGCGCAAGGGCAACCGGGTCTACAACTGCGCGGTCGTCATCCATCGTGGCGCTGTCCTGGGCGTCGCGCCCAAGTCGTTCCTGCCGACCTACCGCGAGTTCTACGAGGCGCGCTGGTTCGCCTCCGGTGCGGACCAGCGGGGCCAGCACCTCGACCTGGGCGGAGTGCGGGTCCCGTTCGGCAGCGACCTGATCTTCCGGGCCGGCGACGTGCCCGGGCTGGCGCTGTTCGTGGAGATCTGCGAGGACATGTGGGTGCCGGTCCCGCCGAGCGCTCCGGCCTCGCTCGCCGGGGCCACGGTGCTGGCCAACCTCTCCGGCAGCCCGATCACCATCGCCCGCGCCGAGGACCGCAGGCAGCTGGTCCGCTCCGGGAGCTCGCGGTGCTCCGCGGCGTACCTCTATGCCGCAGCGGGTCAGGGGGAGTCCACGACCGATCTCTCCTGGGACGGGCAGACGCTGATCTACGAGTGCGGGGCACTGCTCGCCGAGAGCGAACGCTTTCCCGAAGGCCCTCGCCGGTCGGTCGCCGACGTCGACCTGGACCGGATCCGCCAGGAGCGGATGCGTCAGGGCTCCTTCGACGACAACAGGGTGTACGACGGGCCGCAGCGAGGTGGCTTCCGCGAGATCGAGTTCAGCCTGGACCCGCCCCGAGGTGACATCGGGCTGCGCCGGAAGGTCGACCGGTTCCCGTTCGTGCCCGACGACGTGGAGCGGCTCGCCCAGGACTGCTACGAGGCCTACAACATCCAGGTCTCCGGGCTCGAGCAGCGACTCCGGTCCATCGGGCATCCCAAGGTGGTGATCGGCGTCTCCGGCGGGCTCGACTCCACGCACGCCCTGATCGTGGCCGCCAAGGCGATGGACCGGCTCGGCCGGCCGCGGAGCGACATCCTCGCCTTCACCCTGCCCGGGTTCGCCACGGGCGACACCACCAAGTCCTACGCCACCCGGCTGTCCAAGGCGCTGGGGGTGAGCTTCGAGGAGATCGACATCCGCCCAGCGGCGATGCAGATGCTGGGCGACATGGGCCACCCGTTCGCCAAGGGCGAGGAGGTCTACGACGTCACCTTCGAGAACGTGCAGGCCGGGTTGCGCACCGACTACCTCTTCCGCATCGCCAACCAGCGCAAGGGGATCGTCCTGGGCACCGGCGACCTCTCCGAGCTGGCGCTGGGCTGGTGCACCTACGGCGTCGGCGACCAGATGTCGCACTACACGGTGAACTCCGGCGTGCCGAAGACCCTCGTGCAGCACCTGATCCGCTGGGTCGTGGACAGCGAGCAGCTCGCCGAGCAGGGCGGCGAGGTCAACGAGCTGCTCACCGACATCGTCGGCCAGGAGATCACCCCGGAGCTGATCCCCACCCGGGAGGGCGAGAAGCCACAGGCGACCGAGAGCTCGATCGGGCCCTACGCGCTGCACGACTTCACGCTGTTCCACGTCCTGCGACTCGGCATGCGGCCGAGCAGGATCGCCTTCCTCGCCGCGCACGCCTGGACCGACGCCGCCGCAGGGGAGTGGCCGCCGAACTACCCCGAGGAGAGCCGCCCCGAGTACACCCTGGGCGAGATCCGGAGCTGGCTGGAGGTCTTCATCACCAGGTTCTTCGCCAGCCAGTTCAAGCGGTCCGCGCTGCCCAACGGCCCCAAGGTGAGCGCAGGCGGCACCATGTCGCCGCGCGGGGACTGGCGGATGCCGAGTGACGCGAGCCCGGCGGCCTGGCTCGCCGAGCTCGAGAACGTGCCCCGCGACTGACAGACCACTAGTAGGGCGTCGTCGCCCGGGCGGGGTCGGGCGAGAGGTGCTCGTGCACGCAGGTCCAGGAGTCGCCGTCGCGGCGGAGCACGATGGTCTCCCGCTCGAACACCTCCTCCTGGGTGCCGTCGACCTGCCGCAGGGTGCGTACGTCGTGGGTGAAGACGGCCAGGTCGGCGTACTCCTGGAGGCGCGGGCTCAGCGAGTCGCACTCGAGGACGCGGAACCCGGCGTCGCGCTCCCACCCGGCCCAGAGCGCCTCGTAGTCGGCGCGGGACTCCAGACGCCCAGGAGTGTCGTGGAAGAAAAAGGTCGCGTCGGGGTGGAAGTGCGCGAAGTAGCGCTGGGCGTCGCTCGCCGCGAACGCCGCCACCAGCGACTCGACGAAGGCCGCGGGGGTCACGACGCGCTCGGATCCGACGGTGCCATCGCGGTGAGCAGCTCGTAGGCGGTGTGCGCCGCTGCGATGCCGGTGATCTCCGCGTGGTCGTAGGCAGGTGAGACCTCGACGATGTCGGCTCCGACGATGTTCAGGCCGGAGAGCCGGCGCAGGATCGCCAGCAGCTCGCGGCTGGTCATGCCGCCGGCCTCCGGAGTTCCCGTCCCCGGCGCGAAGGCGGGGTCGAGGACGTCGATGTCGATCGAGATGTACGTCGGGCGCTCGCCCACCCGGGCCAGGATGCGCTCCGCGACCCCCCTCGCTCCCAGGGCGTCGATCTCGGTCGCGGGCACCACCGCGAAGCCGAGCTCACGGTCGTCGACGAGGTCGCCGGCGCCGTAGAGCGGGCCGCGGGTGCCGACGTGCACGCACGCGGAGGTGTCGAGCAGCCCCTCCTCCGAGGCGCGCCGGAACGGCGTGCCGTGGGTGTACGCCGCCCCGAAGTAGCTGTCCCAGGTGTCCAGGTGCGCGTCGAAGTGCACGACGGCCACCGGCTCCTCGGAGCCGAGAGCGCGCAGCAGCGGCAGCGCGACGGTGTGGTCCCCGCCGAGGACGAGCAGCCGACCGGCCCGTTCGCGCAGGTCCCGCGCCGACCTCTCGATCCCGGCCACCGCCTCCTCGATCGAGAACGGGTTGGCCGCGATGTCGCCCACGTCGACGACCTGCTGCACCGCGAACGGCGAGGTCTTGGTCGCCGGGTTGTAGGGCCGCAGCAGACGGGACGCTGCCCGGATGTGCGCCGGACCGAAGCGGGCCCCCGGGCGGTAGGAGACGCCGGCGTCGAACGGGATCCCGACGACCGCGATGTCCGCCTCGGCCACCTCGTCGGCCCGGGGCAGCTGGGCGAACGTCGCTGGGCCGGCGAACCGGGGGACCAGGGTGTTGTCGACCTGACCCACGTTTCCGTCCACGACGGTGCGCGGGGGCGAGTCGGGTCGGGCCCGGCCGGGCTCGGTCGGGTCAGCCACCGAGTGATCCCTCGCGCAGCTCCTCCACGGCCTCCGCGTCCGCCTTGCGGTTGCGGATGATCTGGTGGTGCGACGAGGCGTTGGCGTCCTCCACGACGGCGGGCATCTCCGCCTCGCGCGAGGGCACCCAGCGGGGTCCGTCGGGTCCGAACACGTAGCGCGGCTCGGGCACGAGGAACAGCATGCCGAGGTAGAGGACGGCAGCCACGCCGAGCGCGACCGGCAGGCTGATGTCGACACCGCCGGCCGCGTTGCGGAAGGGGCCCTCGATCAGCGGCGGGTAGTTCGCGAACAGCAGTCCACCGACCGCGGCCGGGATCCAGGCCGCCATGCCGCGCCAGTTCACGCCGTTGGAGAACCAGTAGGCCGCCACCGCGCATGCCGAGGTTGAACACCTGGAGGTCGGCGGGGCTGTAGTAGCCGCGGCGTACGACGTAGCCGAGCATCATGATCGACCATCCACGGGGAGGTGCAGATGACGATGGCGCCGATGAAGGCGTTGACGCTGTCGATCAGGTCGAAGGCGAGACGGCCGACCAGGATGAACAGGAACGCGAAGGCTCCGATGAACAGCGACGCCTGGACGCGGCTGAACCGCGGGAACACCGAGGAGAAGTCGAGCCCGGTGCCGTAGAGCGAGGTGATGCCGGTGGAGAGGCCGCCGAGGAACGCGACCACCATCAGCAGGCAGGGCGTACCAGAGCGGGCGAGGTCGCGATCAGCGCGACGACGTAGTCGGGCGCTCGCTCCCGCCACCAGGGTGTGCGGTCACGATGCCGAACAGGAACGGCACCAGGGTGGCGCACTGGGCGCGCAGGGTGGCCAGCAGCAGACGCCTGCGGCTTGGTGCGGGCGGGGATGTAGCGCGACCAGTCACCGAGGAACGCTCCGAAGGAGACCGGGTTGCCCATCACGATCAGCGCGGAGCAGCACGAAGGTCGGCCAGAAGCTCGCCGAGGGCGTAGGCGTCCGGGCCCGGGTTGTAGGAGAGGTCGATCTTGCCGGCGTAGGCGATCGCTCCGAGAGCGATCAGCACGGTGTTCGCCGACGACCACGATCTTGTTCACCAGCAGCATGAAGGCGTAGCCGTAGACCACCACGACGAGCACGGTGGCGCCGAGCAGCGCGTACGATGATGCCGCGCAGGAGGTCTGAGTCCGAGACGCCGAAGAGCCGGATCAGCCCGCCCATCAGCGCGTCGCCGCTGACCCAGACCGAGATCGAGTAGAACGCGATCGCGGTGAGCAGGGAGAGGAACGACCCGAGCGACCCGTCCTCGTACGCCGAAGTGCGCGCCGGACGCCACGGCGTTGTTGGTGCCGGTCAGCGGCCCGAACAGGCCCATCGGCATCAGGATCAGCGACCCCAGCAGCACGCCGACGACCGCTGCCGCGACTGCCTGCCACAGCGAGAGCCCGAGCAGGATCGGGAAGGTCCCCGAGGATGATCGTGGCGAAGGTGTTCGCGCCGCCGAACTGGATCCGGAACAGGTCGAGGGGCCGGGAGTGACGGTGCTCCGGTGGGATGGTGTCGATGCCGTGCTGCTCGACCTCGGTGGCCCTCGGCCGCTGGATCGCCACGTGGGGATCGGAATTGCTCATGACTGCTCCTGCCTCGGACCGGACGGTGCCCTCGAATCCGGACGCTAGACCAAGGTTTACTGCCATGCAATAGTTGTTGCCCATGAGAGTTCGCAGGGTGATCGACCTCAGCGTGGCCGTCGACGCGGACACGGTGGTCTACCCGGGTGACCCGGCTCCGCGCCTCGAGGTGCACAGCACCATCGAGCGGGACGGCTTCAACCTGCTGGCGATCCATCTCGGCTCCCAGTCCGGCACGCACGTGGATGCCCCCTTCCACTTCGAGGAGGACGGGCTGAAGGTCGACGAGATCCCGATGGAGCGGTTCGTCGGTCCCGGCGTGGTGGTCGAGGCCCGCGACCTCGAGGCGCGCGGCGAGATCACCTGGGACCACGTCGCTCCGGTCGCGCACCGGCTCCGGCCGGGAGTGGTGGTCCTCCTGCGCACGGGCTGGAGCAGGCACTACGGCGAGGCGGCGTACTTCGAGCACCCGTTCCTCTCGACCGATGCCTGCGAGCGGATGCTGGCGCTGGGCGTCCGTACGTTCTGCATCGACGCCATCAACATCGACGAGACCCCCGACGCGGAGCATCCCGGGGTGGGGTTTCCGACCCACCACCTGATCTCCAGCGTCGGCGGCGTCATCGGGGAGAACTTCCGTCTCGAGGACCTGCCCGCAGGGGAGTTCCTGGTCGCGTGCACGCCGATGCGCCTCACCGGCGCCGACGGCGGGCCGGTGCGCGCGGTTGCGATAGAACTGGGGTCATGAGCAGCAGGAGAACCCGCCTGGCGGTGGTCGACCCCGACCGGCCGGCGGTACTGATCGGGGCGCGGCTCCGGGCCGCGCGCACACTGCGAGCGCTCACCCTGGACCAGGTGGCGCAGGCGGCCGGGCTGACCAAGGGCTTCGTCAGCCGGCTCGAGCGCGATGACGTCTCGCCCTCCGTCGCCTCCCTGGTCGCGGTGTGCGACGTGCTCGGTCTGCGTGTCGGTGAGCTCTTCGACCCGCCCGAGTCCTCGGTCCTGCGCGCCGGCGAGGGGCGACTGATCAACTTCGGCGGCCAGGGGGTCGTCGAGCGGCTGGTCACGCCCGGCACCCAGAGTGCCCTCGAGGTGATCCACTCGCTCATCGAACCCGGCGGAAGCGGAGGCGACGAGCTGTACTCCCTGGCGTGCGAGGCGGAGTGCGCCTACGTGCTGGCGGGCAGCGTCGAGGTCGTGCTGGAGACCGGCTCGGAGATCCTCGGCCCCGGGGACGCGATGACCTTCTCCGGCCACACGCCGCACACCTGGCGCAACCCGGGGGAGGAGAGGTGCGAGGTGCTGTGGATCCTCGCACCGGCGCCATGACCGGACCTCTGACCGGCCCCACGACAGGCCCCACATCAGGCCCCACCACAGGCGGGGAGCCGCTCCTCCCACGGGTGCTGGTGGTCCAGCACCAGGCGGACTGTCCGCCCGCGTGGGTGGGCGACTGGCTGGAGGAGGCCGGCTGCGAGCTCGACGTACGACACCCCTACACGGGTGCGGCCCTGCCCGAGGACCTGGCCGGGCACGACGCCCTGCTCGTCCTGGGAGGCTCGATGGGCGCGAACGACGACGCGGACCACCCGTGGCTGCCGGCCACCAAGGAGCTGGTGCGCGCGGCGGCTCGCACCGACGTGCCGACCCTCGGCATCTGCCTGGGTCACCAGGTCGTCGCGGTGGCCCTCGGCGGCGAGGCCGGACCGAACCCCCGGGGACAGCAGCTGGGCCTGCTTCCGGTGGGCTGGACCGACGCCGCCGGTCGCGACGACCTCACCGCCGAGCTGGTCACCACCGGCTTCGGCGTCCAGTGGAACAGCGACCTCGTGCTGCGCGAGCCTGCCGGGACGGTCGCCCTCGCCCGCACACCCGCCGGAGAGCTCCAGGTCGCCCGGTTCGCTCCCCGTGCCTGGGGCGTGCAGCTCCACCCCGAGGTCGACGAGCGCATTCTGGCGGTGTGGGCCGAGGAGGACCGAGACTGGCACCATGAGGGTGTCCTCGACCGGGTGCTGGCCCAGGTCGCCGAGGCGCGGGACGACCTGGCTGCGGGCTGGCGCGGCCTGGCAGTGAGCTTCGCGCAGCTGGCCGGCGGGCGACGCGATCACGACCGCGAGGACCACACGCTCGGGACGTGAGCGCGGCCACCGATAGGGTCGGCGCATGGGAAAGCAAGAGGATTTCGTTCTCCGTGCGCTCGAGGAGCGCGACGTGCGGTTCGTACGGCTGTGGTTCACCGACGTGCTGGGCTACCTCAAGTCGGTCTCGGTGGCGCCGGCCGAGCTGGAGAACGCGTTCTCCGAGGGTATCGGGTTCGACGGCTCGGCCATCGAGGGCTTCGCTCGCGTGACCGAGGCCGACATGCTGGCCTACCCGGACCCGGCCACGTTCCAGCTGCTGCCCTGGCGCGGCGAAGGTCCCTCCACCGCCCGGATGTTCTGCGACATCATGATGCCGGACGGCTCTCCGTCGTACGCCGACCCGCGGTTCGTGCTCAAGCGCACCCTGCAGAAGGCCGCCGACAAGGGGTTCACCTTCTACACCCACCCCGAGGTCGAGTTCTACCTCTTCCAGGGCCGGCCCGGTGCCGGTGAGGAGCCGATCCCGGTCGACCGGAGCGGCTACTTCGACCACACCGCCCAGTCGAGGGGCTCGGACTTCCGGCGCGAGGCCATCAACATGCTCGAGTCCATGGGCATCTCGGTGGAGTTCAGCCACCACGAGAACGGCCCGGGTCAGCAGGAGATCGACCTGAGGTACGCCGACGCCCTGTCCACGGCCGACAACATCATGACCTTCCGCACGGTGGTGCGCGAAGTGGCGCTGAGCCAGGGCATCTGGGCCAGCTTCATGCCCAAGCCCTTCACCACCCACCCCGGCTCGGGCATGCACACGCACGTCTCGCTCTTCGAGGGCGACACCAACGCCTTCTTCGAGGCCGGCGCGGAGTACCAGCTCTCCAAGACCGCCCGGCACTTCATCGCCGGCATCCTGCACCATGCCAGCGAGATCACCTGCGTCACGAACCAGTGGGTCAACTCCTACAAGCGCCTCATCGGCGGCGGCGAGGCCCCCTCCTACAAGTCGTGGGGGCACAACAACCGCTCGGCGATGGTGCGGGTCCCGATGTACAAGCCCAACAAGGGGCAGTCGACCCGGATCGAGCTGCGCACGATCGACGCGGCCTGCAACCCCTACCTGGCCTACGCCGTGGTGCTCGCCGCCGGGATGAAGGGTCTCGAGGAGGAGTACGAGCTTCCCCGTGAGGCCGAGGACGACGTCTGGTCGCTGAACCCGAGCGAGCGCAAGGCGCTCGGGCTCGAGCAGCTGCCCAAGACGCTGCACGACGCGATCCGGATCGCCGAGGACTCCGAGCTGCTCGCCGAGACCCTGGGCGAGCACGTCTTCGAGTTCTTCCTCCGCAACAAGCGGGCGGAGTGGGAGGAGTACCGCGGTCAGGTCTCCGCCTTCGAGCGCGACCGGATGCTGCCTGTCATCTGACCGGCGGCCGAGGGCTCTGGGGACGGTAGGTTCGCCGCGTGGTGACTGAGGGCAATCCGAGCTGGGGCAGCCTGGTGCGGCTGGGCTTCGTCGACAGCGAGCGAGCCCAGCGGCTGTTCGCCGAGCTGGGTGAGGTCACCAAGCCACTGCCGCCGCTCCTGGGCCGCAGCGCCGACCCCGACCTGGCGCTGGCCTCGCTGACCGCGCTGGCCGATGCGGTGCAGGACCGGGAGCGGCTGCTGCAGGAGGTGGCCGACGACGAGGGAACCTCGATGCGGCTGCTGTCGGTCCTCGGAGCCAGCCAGGCGCTGGGGGAGCACCTGCGCCGCCACCCCGAGCACTGGCACGAGCTCACCGATCCCACCCTGGGCTCGACCCGGCCGGCGGCGTACGCCATCCGCGAAGGGGTGCTGCGCGCTGTCGGGGCCGACCCCGCGGCGGCGCAGCCGGTGGCGACGTTGGGTCACGGCGAGGCGATGGACGCCCTGCGGATCGAGTACCGCCGGGTGCTGCTGCGGCTCGCGGCGCGGGACCTGGCCCACAACCTCGGCGTCGACGACGCCGCAGCCGAGCTCGCCGACCTGGCTGCGGCGACCCTGGACGGCGCCCTGGCCGTGGCCCGCGCCAAGGTCGGGGAGGCCGCCTCGAGCTGTCGTCTCGCGGTGATCGCGATGGGCAAGTGTGGTGGGCACGAGCTCAACTACGTGAGCGACGTCGATGTGATCTTCGTGGCCGAGCCGGCCGAGGGCCACGACGAGCAGGTGGCCATGCGCACGGGTGGCCAGCTCGCGTCGATCCTGATGCAGGTCTGCTTCGACCAGACGCGCGAGGGCACCATCTGGCCGGTGGATGCGAACCTGCGCCCGGAGGGGAAGTCGGGTCCGCTGGTGCGCACGATTGCCAGCCACGTCGGCTACTACGGTCGCTGGGCCAAGACCTGGGAGTTCCAGGCCCTCCTCAAGGCCCGTCCGGTGGCCGGTGACCGCGCGCTCGGACAGGAGTACGCCGAGGCCATCGGGCCGCTCGTCTGGTCGGCCGCGCAGCGGGAGGGCTTCGTCGAGGAGGTCCAGGCGATGCGCCGCCGGGTGCTCGACCACATTCCGTCGGACCGGGCCGAGCGCCAGCTCAAGCTGGGCACCGGGGGGCTTCGCGATGTCGAGTTCGCCGTTCAGCTGCTCCAGATGGTGCACGGCCACGCCGACGAGGAGGTGCGCCCCGCCGCCACCCTCAGTGCGCTGGCCAAGCTGACCGAGGGCGGCTACGTGGGTCGCGAGGACGGACGTGCGCTGCACGAGGCCTACTCGTTCCTGCGGACCCTCGAGCACCGGATCCAGCTCTTCCAGCTGCGCCGCACCCACGTGATGCCCGAGGACGAGGAGTCCCTCCGCCGCCTGGGCCGCTCGCTGGGCTACCTCAAGGAGCCGGTGCGCGAGCTGGACGAGCAATGGCACTTCCACCGGCTCGAGGTACGCCGGCTCCACGAGAAGCTGTTCTACCGTCCGCTGCTCTCGGCGGTGGCTCGCGTCAGCGGAGAGGCCAGGCTCAGCCCCGAGGCGGCCCATGAGCGGTTGGCCGCGTTGGGCTATCTCGATCCCGGCGCAGCCCTGAGGCACCTCGAGGCCCTGACAGCCGGCGTCAGCCGCACCGCCCAGATCCAGCGGACGCTGCTGCCCGTCATGCTCGAGTGGTTCGCGGACGCTCCCGATCCGGACGCGGGCCTGTTCGGCTTCCGCAAGATCTCCGAGGCGCTCGGCGCCACCCCGTGGTACCTGCGGCTGCTCCGCGACGAGGGGCAGGCGGCGCAGCGGATGGCGCAGGTGCTGGCGACCAGCCGCTACGCCACGGACCTGCTTCAGCGCGAGCCGCAGGGCGTGGCCATCCTCGGCGAGCAGGAGCGGCTCGAGCCGCTCGGGCGCGAGAATGTCCAGAACGAGATGCGCTCCGCTGCGGAACGACGCGACAACGCCAAGGACGCCGTCCTCGCCATCAGGGCAGTCCGGCGTCGCGAGCTCCTGCGGATCAGCGTCGCGGACCTGTGTGTGCCCTTCGGGGTCGCCGAGGTCGGCTACGCCCTCACCGACGTCGCCAGCGCCACCCTCGAAGCCACCCTGGAGGCCGCGATCCGGGGGGTCGAACAGACGAAGGGCCAACCGCTGCCGACACGCATGGCCATCGTCGCGATGGGCCGCTACGGCGGCTTCGAGCTCGGCTACGGCAGCGATGCCGATGTGATGTTCGTGCACGAGCGGCTGCCCGGGGCCGACGGCCAGCTGGCCAGCTCGATGGCGCAGGCGGTGGCCAACGACGTACGCCAGCTGCTGACCGAGCAGTCGCGCGACCCCGGCCTCGAGGTGGACACCACGCTGCGGCCCGAGGGCAGGCAGGGGCCGCTGGTGCGCACCCTGGACTCCTACGCGGCCTACTACGGCAAGTGGTCGGCGGTCTGGGAGGCTCAGGCCCTGCTTCGGGCCGCACCGATCGTGGGTGACGTCGACCTGTGTGCGCGCTTCAAGGACCTGATCGACCCGCTCCGCTTTCCCGAGAGGGGGCTGAGCCGGGACGACGTGGTCGAGGTACGCCGGATCAAGGCTCGCGTGGACTCCGAGAGGCTGCCTCGCGGCGCCGATCCGGCGACGAACTTCAAGCTGGGTCGCGGTGGCCTCTCCGACGTCGAGTGGACGGTGCAGCTGCTCCAGATGGAGCACGCCGGCCGGGTCCCGGAGATGCGGACCACCAAGACCCTCGAGGCTCTGCAGGTCTCCGCCGAGCACGACCTGATCAGCCTCTCGGACGCGGAGGGGCTGGCGGAGGCGTGGCGGTTCGCCAGTCGTGCGCGCAACGCCACCGTTCAGGTCAGGGGGAAGCCGGCCGATCAGCTGCCGCGCGATGCCCGTGAGCGGGCGGCGGTCGCCGCGATCCTGCAGTACCAGCCGGGGGAGAGCGACGTGATGCTCAACGACTACCTGCGGGTCTCCCGGCACGCCAGGACGATCGTGGACCGGATCTTCTGGAGTTGAGACCCTGGCTTCATCGAGGGGAAAGTAAGTTATGATCTTCATGTGAGCAAAATGAAGCACCAGACTTCAGTCGCGACGCTGATCGGAGACGTGGTGCGATCGCGCGCCGCTGCTGACAGACGAGGACTGCACGCGCGGATCGTGACGCTCCTGGAGCGGGCCAACCGTGAGCTCCAACCCGTCATCCCGCTCCGGATCACGGTCGGGGACGAGTTCCAGGGGGGTTTTCGCACCGTCGGCGAGGCGCTTCATGCCACGCTCTGGCTCAGGGTGAACTTCGACGCCGGGGCCCAGCTGCGCCACGGGGTCGGATGGGGGAGCGTGTCGGTGCTGGCCGAGGACCCTCGCGTCGAGGACGGGCCCGGATGGTGGGCCGCGCGCGCGGCCATCGAGTCGGTGAAGCAGGAGGCGGGCACGCCGGCAGCGCGTCACCGGCGCACGGCGTACCACCGGGCGCAGGAGGACGAGGGGACCCCGGCTGTCGACCCCGACCCGGTGAACGCGGCGCTGATGTGTCAGGACCAGATGGTTGGCTCTCTCTCGGAGCGGTCGCTGCGGCTGCTGCGGGGCACGCTCGCCGGCCGAAGCCAGACGCAGCTGGCTGAGGAGGAGTCGATCTCCGCCTCCGCGGTCTCGCAGCGGATGCGCAACGACGGGTTGGCCGTGATCGTCGCGGCCGACGAGCTGCTGAGGAGGATGCCGTGAGCTGGATCGCAGTCCTGCTGGTCGGGGTGGCGGTCTGCGACCTGGCCCGCTCGATCCGGCCGACGAAGGGCGTCAACGAGATCACCGGGGCCTTCGTCGCCGTCTGGTGGGGACTGGGCGCCGGGATGACCGGCCTGGTCGACGTCCTCGCGCTCGCGGTGATCGCGGCTGTCGTCGTGCTGTGGGGCCAGACCGTCTCACATGCCTTTTTCGGAGTGCGCCCCTGGCTGCCGCTGGTGGTGCTCGGGGTCGCCCTGACGGTCGGCGTCCTGACCACTCCCTGGGCCAGCCCCGCTGGTGGCCTGCTGGGGCAGTGGCTCGACGCGACCCGCGTCCCCGTCCTGGAGGACCTCTCCACCGATCGTGCTCTCCTGCTGGTCGGGGCGTTCCTGGCTCAGCTGAGCACCGGCAACGTGATCGTCCGGCTGGTGCTCACCGCGACGGGCACGACCAACCCCGCCCAGGAGCACACCGAGGCGGATCCTGCCGAGCAGCTCAAGGGCGGTCGGCTCCTCGGTCCGATGGAGCGGGTGTTCATCGTGGGGCTCGGCCTGGCCGGACAGCTGACCGCAGCCAGCATCGTGGTGGCGGCCAAGGGCCTCCTGCGATGGCCAGAGCTGCACTCCAGCCAGGAGCAGCGCCTGATCCACCGGCTCACCGAGTACTTCCTGGTGGGCAGCTTCGTCAACTGGCTGGTGGCGCTGGCGTCGCTGGTGCTGCTGGCGCCCTGAGCCCGGCCCGGTCACCCCGCCGCGCGACCCGTCGCAACTGAAAGCCCCACATCTGCCGACCCGTCGCAACTGAACGAGGAGGGACCATCGAAGCTGCGAGTGCGGCCGGCCACCCTGGGCCCGGACGCCCTGGTCGACCCGAGCGGATCAGGCCTGGATCGAGTCGCGAGGTGCTGCCGAACCGCGGACCTCTTGGAAGCCCTCCTCCAGGCAGCGCATGAACAGGTCGGGATCAGTGACCGCGGCCGGGTCGATCGTCACGCCCACCGCGCAGGTCCCGTCGTAGGACAGCAGCACGGTCATCACCGGCACGCCGGACAGCGGCCCGAAGGGAATCATCCGCAATACCCGTCTCCCCGCGAGGTAGACCGGGAACGGCGCCCCCAGCACGTTGCTCGCATGCAGGTCGACCTGCTGGGCGTGGGCGTTGAGCCCGCGGACCGCCAGCACCGAGGGAACGTGCTGGAGCACGCCGGCGACCGAGTCGATGACGTGCAGCGCAGGCTCAGTACGCAGCTCCGCGACCAGCTGGTGCACAGCGCGGATCCTGTCCTGGGGGTCCTCGATCCAGGCCGGTCCCGGCAGTCGCCCGACCGAGATGTGGTTCCCGGCGCTGGTGTCACCCTCCGTGCGGATGTTGAGGGGGAGTGCGAACGGCAGGTCGCCGACCGTCGCCCCGAGCTCCTCGTGGTAGCGACGGAAGCCCCCGAACAGACCAGCCAGATAGGCGTCGTTGGCCGTGCAGGCGACCGCCTTGCCGGCGGCCCGGAGGTCTTCGAGCGGCATCTCGAGGGTGCGGAAGACACGTCGGCGGCTGCGTCCGCGCAGGAGCTCCGAGGGTTCCCCGATGGGTCGGGCGAACATCCGCTGGAGCGAGCCGCCGACCCGGGCGGTGGAGCTCAGGGCGACCTGGGGTGAGCGCATGGTGCGGGCGCTGAGCTCCAGGATCCGGCGGCTCCGTCTCAGGGCGAGCCGCAGTGGCTTGGTGGACCCGTGCTGCAGCAGGTCTCGCAGGGACCGGCCCGAGACGTCGGGGCCGGCTGCCTGCGGCACCTCGGCGTCCCCGTCCGGGCTCAGCTCCAGCAACGCAGCGAGGATCGCGACGGCACCCAGTCCGTCGGTCACCGCATGGTGGGCGCGCAGGACCAGGACGGCACTGCCGTCCGCCAGGTTGTCGACCAGCAGCGCCTCCCACAGTGGCCGGGCCGCATCGAGCGGCGCAGTGGAGATCGAAGCCGCGAGGTCCAGGACCTCGGCCAGGCTGCCGACGCCGGGGGCGCCGACGCGGCGGACGTGGTAGCCGAGGTCGAACTCGGGGTCCTCCGCCCACTCGGGCGGCAGGCCGGGGAGGCTCGGCTTGAGGACCCGCTGCCGCATGCGGGGAACGCCGCGACAGGCGCGCTCGAAGGCCGCGAGCAGAACGGGCCACTCCGGTACGCCGTCGAGGGTGAGGACGCCCGTGATGACGGCCCGGGTCCGTGGGTCGGTGTCGCCCTTCAGCATCAGCACGTCCATCGGGGCCAGCTCGGCTCGGCCCTGGGTGGGCGGCGGGGACACGGCGGTCACTGGTCGGAGCCCGCAGCGGTCAGGGCCATCTGGGAAGGCCAGTCGATGCGGAGGGTGCTGGGTCCTGACATGGGGGTCCCTTCGGTGACGGTGAAGGGGACGGTAGGCAACCAACGCTTGGTATGTCAAGCAAAATGCGTGGTGTGTTGACCGGCGGCTACTCGGTGACCAGTCGTTGGTACAGCGCCAGCAGGGTGGCCTTGTCGTCGTCGCTCAGACGAGGGTCGCTGCTGATGGCCAGCTCGGTGTCACCCGGCTCAGGGGGCGCCTCCGCGGCGGTGGTGAGGCCGGCGTAGATCATCATCTGCTCCGAGGAGAGCTTCCAACGCGTCCGCGATGGCGCGCAGGACCCGGACGCTGGGTTGGTGCAGGCCCCTCTCGATCTGGCTGATGTAGGCGTTGGAGACCTTGCTCATGGTCGAGAGGTCACGCAGTGACAGCTGTGAGCGCACGCGGCGCTCGCGGATGAAGTCGCCGAGGGATGGTCGCGAGGGGGGCGTCTGGCTCATCGGCGGTGCCTCCGGTCCAGGTCAGGGTGCAGTCTCAGGGCCCGATCTCAGGCGTGGCAGGAAAGCAGGCCACCGTTGTAGGTGACCATGTCAGTCAGCACGGCCTTGCTGTCGAGTGCCGCGCCGGGGGCGGCGCCGTCGAGCTCTGCATAGGCCCGGTAGAGGTTCCCGACGATGCGCTCGGAGTCGTGCAGCTCGGCGTGGGGACCGAGATCCGTCGACCGCGCCAGCTCCAGTGGAGCAACCCCGGCGGTGTGACCCTCCAGCGCAAGATCCCGGACGAACTCCAGATAGCTCTCGACCGCGTCGATGACCTCCGGGCCGCAGACCTCGCCGTGGCCAGGGACGATGGTGGTCGCGCCGAGGCTGCGAAGCTCGCGCATGGCCTCCAGCGAGCCGGCCAGGGAGCCCTGCAGCAGGAAGGGCGTCCCGCCGTTGAAGAGCAGGTCGCCGCTGAAGAGCACGCCGCGCTCGGGGATCCACACCACGGAGTCGTTGTCGGTGTGCGCGGCGGGTCCTAGGTGTCGCACCTGGCAGGCGAGATCGTCGACGTACACCGTGACCTCGTCGCGGAAGGTCAGGAACGGTGGTGCTATCTCGATGTGACCCCACTCGACCTCGTTCCAGTACGGCGCCGCTCCCGGTCCTCCCCAGGCTGCCATCGCCGCGCGGGCGCGCTCGTGGGCGACGATCGTGGCCCCGCTGAAGAGGTAGTTGCCGTAGGTGTGGTCGCCATGGTGGTGGGTGTTGACCAGGGTGCGCACGGGTTGATCGGTGACCCGCGCGATCGCCTCGAGGTAGGCGCGGGTACGGCGCTCGGTGGCGCAGGCGTCCACGCTCACCACGCCGTGGGTGCCGACCAGGAAACCGGTGTTGTTGATCCACCACGTCCCGTCCGGCTGGACGTAGGCGAAGATGCCGTCGCTGATCTCGAGAGCCCCGCTCGGCGGGGGGTACGCGGTCACCGATGGGTCAGTGTCGGTCATCTGGCTGTTCCTCTCTCTCCGGGCACCACGGGTGGATCGGCGGCCCACCACGGCCCTGACACCCTGACACACGCGCGAGCGTGGAGCCGGGCAGGTGCCGAGCCTTCAACGGTTGTGTTGACTGATCGTGTTGCCGTGGTGCAGGCTAGGTCCCGGCACATTCCCAGACAGCAGGGCGAAAGGCGGAACCGATGCGCGACGCGGTGATCGTGGAGGCAGTCCGGACACCGGTCGGGAAGCGGAACGGCGGCCTCGCCGGCATCCACCCGGTCGACCTCTCCGCGCACGTGCTCAGGTCCCTGGCCCACCGCACCGGCCTCGACCCGGTCGTGGTCGACGACGTGGTGTGGGGATGCGTCTCCCAGATCGGCGAGCAGACCTACAACCCCGCTCGCAACGCGGTGCTCGCGGCCGGTTGGCCGGAGAGCGTCCCCGCCACGACGATCGACCGCCAGTGCGGATCCTCCCAGCAGGCAGTGCACTTCGCCGCCGCCGGCCTGGTCGCGGGGCACTACGACGTCGTCGTCGCGGGGGGAGTCGAGTCGATGAGCCGGGTTCCCATGGGGTCCTCACTGGACGGCCGGGACCCCTTCGGCAGCGGGTTCGCCGAGCGCTACGGCGTCTCCCCCAACCAGGGGATCGGCGCCGAGCTGATCGCCGAGGCCTGGAGTCTCTCCCGCCACCAGCTGGACGAGTTCGCGCTGCTCTCCCACGAGCGGGCCGCCGAGGCCCAGGACCGTGGGGCGTTCGAGGCGCAGATCGCCGCTGTCGCCACTGCCGAGGGCGAGCACTCCGCGGATGAGGGCATCCGCCGCGGTGGAAGCATGGAGAAGATGGCGAGCCTGAGGCCCGCCTTCAAGCCGGACGGCGTCATCACCGCCGGCAACAGCTCCCAGATCAGCGACGGGTCGGCGGCTCTGCTGATGACCACGAGCGAGAAGGCTCGCGAGCTCGGACTGCGACCGGTCGCCCGCGTGCACAGCGTCGCGCTGGCCGGAGATGATCCCGTCAAGATGCTGACCGCCCCCATCCCGGCGACCCGCAAGGTCCTCGACCGCAGCGGGCTGCGCCTCGACGAGATCGGTGTCTTCGAGATCAACGAGGCCTTCGCCTCCGTCCCCCTCGCCTGGCTGCAGGACATCGGTGCAGACGAGAAGACGATGAACCCGCTGGGCGGCGCGATCGCGCTCGGTCACCCGCTGGGCGGCAGCGGAGCCAGGATCATGACGACGATGCTGTGGCACATGCGTGACAGCGGCATCCGCTACGGCCTGCAGAGCATGTGCGAAGGCGGCGGTCAGGCCAACGCGACGATCCTCGAGCTGCTCTGAGGAGAGCCGCTACCGCAGTCACCGCGGCGGACCGGGCGTCGAGCCGGCTGACGTTCGCCGTACTGGCGGTGGCCGCGGTCTCGTTCGCGCTCCTTCAGTCGCTGGTGATCCCGGTGCTCTCGACCATCAAGGACGGTCTGGATTCGTCGGGCAGCTCGGTGGCCTGGCTGGTCACGGCGTACCTGCTCAGCGCCTCGATCGCGACGCCGATCATGGGTCGCTTCGGCGACATGATGGGCCGGCGACGTGCCCTGGTGATCACCCTTGCCCTGCTGGCCGCGGGGTCCCTGCTGGCCGCCGTCGCGCCGTCCATGGGGGTGATGATCGCCGCACGGGCGGTCCAGGGCCTGGGCGGGGGAGTGCTGCCGCTCGGATTCGGCATCATCCGCGACGAGTTCCCCGATGACGCGGTCCCGGGCGCGGTCGGCGCGCTCTCTGCCCTGACGGCAGGCGGCGCCGGGATCGGCCTCGCCCTGGCAGGCCCACTGGTGAACCTGCTGGGTTACCGGGCACTGTTCTGGCTGCCCGGCATCGCGGTGGTCCTGGCGGCGGTCGCGGCCCACTTGCTGGTGCCCGAGTCGCCGGCGCGTGGACGAGAGCGGATCAGCTGGCTGCCCGTGGTCCTGCTGACTGCGTGGTTGCTCGCCCTCCTTCTCGGAGTGAGCTCAGCGGCCGCGTCCGGCTGGACTGCTCCGGTGGTGCTGCTACTGCTGGTCGCCTCCGCCGTGACCCTGGTGCTGTGGGTGCTCGCCGAGCTGCACTCCCCGGCCCCGCTCATCGACATGCAGATGATGCGGACCCGAGCGGTGTGGACGGCCAACCTCATCGCGCTCGCCATGGGTGCAGGGCTCTACGCGGTGTACGCCTTCGTCCCCATGTTCCTCCAGGCACCGCAGGGCGCGGGCTACGGGTTCGGCGCCAGCGTCACCGCTTCAGGGCTCATGATGCTGCCCCTGTCGGCCGCCTCCTTCGTCGTCGGCACGGCCTCGGGACGGATTCTGCGACGGGTCGAGGCTCGCACGCTGCTGATCGTCGCCCTGGTGGTCAACGCCTCCTCGTTCGCGCTGCTGGCGACTGCGAACGAGGTGGCCTGGATGGTGGTCGTCGAGGCTCACCTTGCTCGGCGCCACGTTCGGGTTCCTGCTCGCTGCCCTCGCGAGCATCGTCGTGGCCGGAGTCCCCGACACCCAGACCGGCGTGGCGACGGGGATGAACGCGAACATCCGCACCATCGGCGGAGCGGTGGGCACCGCGGTGGCGGCCACCGTCATCGCGCAGCAGGCTTCCTCCGGTGGACTGCCCACCGAGTCAGGCTTCGACCATGCGTTCCTGCTCCTCGGCGCGGTTACCCTGCTCGGTGTGGGCGCTGCAGCGGCACTGCCGCGTACGTCGTCGCGGCGAGTGCCGTCGATGCCGCACGCCGAGCTGGGGATGGTGGCGGGCGGCACCCTGTCCGGCGCCGACCCCGAGTGAAGGACCTGCCGGGAGCCCGGTCAGCCGATGGTGTAGCCGCCGTCGACCACGATCGTCTGACCGGTCACGTAGCCGGCCCCGTCGCCGCACAGCCAGACCAGGGTGGCGGCCAGCTCGTCGAGGTCCCCCTGCCTGGACATGGGGATCCGAGCCAGCTGGGTGTCCAGGTATCCCGGCGGGTAGCCCTCGGAGATCTCGGTCTCGAAGAAGCCCGGAGCGATGGCGTTGACACGGATCCCCTTGCGTCCGGTCCACTGGTTGGCGAGGTCTCGCGTCAGCCCCAGCAGGGCCGCCTTGCTGGCCGCGTAAGCGGCCTGCGGAAGCGGTTGGGGATGCAGTCCGATGACGCTGCTGATGTTGACGATGGTGCTCCCGGGCCGCATCACCCGCCCGCAGGCCTGTGCTGACCAGTAGGCGCCGTTGAGGTTGACATCCAGGACCTCGCGGAACTGCTCGGGGGTCTCCCTCGTGGCGGGAACGGCCGTACCGATCCCGGCGTTGTTGACCAGGATGTCGACGGCGCCGAACTCAGCCATGGCGGCGGCCACCAGGTCGGTGGCAGCTTGGGGGTCTGATACGTCAGTCGGAACCGACAGCGCCTTGCGGCCTGCGGCGCGGACGAGCTGCGCGGTCAGTTCGAGCCGGTCCGCGCGGCGGCCCGCCAGGACGATGTCGGCACCTGCCTCGGCCAGGGCGCTCGCGAACCGCACCCCTAGGCCGGACGAGGCGCCCGTGACGACTGCGACCCGACCGTCGAGCCGGAAGCGATCAAGGATGGACATCGGGGATCACGCCTTTTCGTCGGGTGCTGGGTCTCGAAGGGCGGGGGCACCCTTGATCACGGTGGCGAGGGTGCTGGTCAGCGATGCTCCCTGCGAGAGCACCCCGTCGAGCCACCAGAAGCCGTGGGGAGCATCGTCGACCTCGAGGAGCCGCACGGGGACCCCCGCGGCTTCGAGCCGACGGGCGTACGAGACGCCCTCGTCGTGCGCGGGGTCGAGTCCGGCCACCACCAGAGTCGTGGGGGGCAGTCCGGTCAGGTCCGTCGCGTGGAGGGGAGCGGCCAGGGGGCTCATCGCCTCCTCCGGAGAGGTCAGGTAGTGGTCCCAGAACCAGTCGAGCTCGGCTCGAGTGATGAGTGGACCGCTCGCGAAGGTGCTGCTGGAAGCAAAGCTCGTGCTTCGTGGTGGGGCAAGCAGCGGGTAGAGCAGGACCTGGGCGACGACCGGCGACTGCCCCTGGTCGCGGAGCATCGAGGTGGTGGCGGCGGCGAGGTTGCCGCCCGCTCCGTCTCCCAGCAGGACCACGTGCTCTGAGCCGCCGTAGGAGGATGCGTGGGCGGCCGCCCAACGGACGGCACTCACACAGTCCTCCAGCGGTCCGGGGAACTTGGTCTCCGGCGCCAGTCGGTACTCCACTGCGATCACGACGCACTGCGCCTCGTTGGCGAGCGCTCGACAGGGGGAGTCGGTGACCTCGCTGCCGCCCAGCGTCCAGCCACCACCGTGCAGGTAGACCACCACGGGCAGGGGGCGTTGGCTACGGGGACGGTAGATGCGGGCCGGAAGCCGGCCGTCCGCCCCTTCGAGCAACACATCATCCACGTGCGCGATCGCCTGTGGCGGGCGCTGCAGGCCGACGACGGTGTCGAGCTGGGCCCTGGCGCGCAGGACGCTGAGCTCGTCGTAGGCCACGTGCCCCTGCGCCGCAAGTCGCTTGCGCAGGGCGGTGACCTCATCAGGCTCGATGGTCGGTGTGGGCGTGCGCTGCGGGCTCGAGGGCGCCTGGGGCCGGGTGACGAGCCCCTTGATCAGGATGTCGGCGTACACGTCGGCGATGGCCTGCGTGCTCAGGGGCGAGGTCTCCGGGTTGAACCACCGATGGGTCCAGCCGAGCATTCCCATCAAGCCGTAGAGCGAGACGTTGGTGGCGGCCACCGGTTTTAAGGTGCCCTCCTCCACACCTTGGGCGAAGACCGAGCGGATCGAGTTCTCATAGCGCCTGTTGGTGGCTCTGAGGTCTGCCGCCCAGCCCTTGCGCTCCGCGGAGACGTGCGCCAGGTTCTCCTGGATGAACACGTAGAGGAACGGGTAGCTCTCGCCGAATGACTCCATCAGCTGCCGGATCAGCAGGCGCACCTTGTCCGGCGCAGGGAGCTCGGCCGCAGCGATCTCCTCAGCGGCCAGCGTGTTCGACGTCACCACGTCGCTGACGATCTCGTCGAAGATCTGCTGCTTGCTGCTGACATAGAAGTACAAGGAGGCACGGTCGACCCCGACGACCTCGGCGACGTCGGCCAGCGTGCTGGCCTGGTAGCCCTTCTCCCGGAACACCGAGGCCGCTGCCGCGAAGATCTCGGCCCGTCGTCGACGGTAGGCCTCGCCGCTCCGGTCACGTGCCGAGGCGCGACGCTGGCCGATCGCGCTCACCTGCCTCTTGGGTGACGGCTGTGCAGGCTTGCCGCTGGCCGACCGCGTCACGGGGAACCTCTCATCGCCAGAGAACTAAGGTCTTTCCTCAGCGGTCTTGCTGCTGCGGAGATACGGGTCCTCGGGTAGGTCGCGTGAGCGAGACCATCCGAAGCAACGCCTGAGGTCGCCGGGTTCTGGACCACCTGGGTGACGAGGTGCATGAAGCGTGCACGTGGAGCCGTGGGTGGAGAGCCCGAGCCGGACTAGGTGCCCAGCGGGGGGTTGGGCCGGTCCGCGTCCCCCATCTGTGGCTCCAGCTCGTGATCGGGCACCGTCTTCGCGCCCGCCCCCTCGCGGGCCAACCGCTTGCGGGTGCGCTCCTCACCGGACCGCTGACGACCCACGGCCACAGCGACCGCGAGGATGAGAGCGGCACCGCTGAACATGGGGTCGAGCCACTGAACGCTCGTGTAGGCGAGCTGCAGCCCCTTGACGCCGGTGGCGAGCACGTAGATCGCGAGCACCGTGCCCCACACGTTGAAGCGGCCCGGGCACGATCTGCGTGGAGCCCAGGAAGGCCGCAGCGAAGGCGGGCAGCAGCAGCCCTCCGCCGTAGGTCAGCGAGGGACCGGAGATGCGGAGAAGAACACGCCCGGCGATGCCGCGATGGTCGCCGGATGCGACCAGCGAGAGCCAGTGTAGCGGTTGACCGCGCGCCCGGACAGGCGTGCGGCTTCGGGACTGCTGCCGATCGCGTAGATGTAGCGGCCGACAGGGGTGTGCTCGAGCACCCACCACAGGATCACCGCGATGATGAGCATGTAGAAGAACACGATCTGGAACCCGAAGACCGTTGCGCTGCGTGAAGTTGCTCCACGACTCGATGCTCGGGGCGAGCGGCTGGCTCTGGTTGGTGCAGGACGATCTGCAGCGCCGCGATGATCGCCGACGATGCCGAGGGTGGTGATGAACGAGCTGACGTGCAGCTTGACGACGATGAAGCCGTTGACCGCCCCGATGACCGCGCTGACCACCACCGAGATCGACAGCCGCCAGCGGCCAGGCCATGCCGTCGTTGATCAGCAGGGCGGCGATGATGGTGCGACAGGTTCGCCATCGCACCGACCGACAGGTCGAAGGCACCGCAGGCGAGCGGGATGAGGATGGCGAGCCCGAGCATCGCTACGATCGAGCGCTCGGTGGCGACCGAGTGCGCGGTGTTCATCGTGGAGAAGAACTCCGACTGCCAGACAGCGAAGACGACGATGAGCACCGCCCAGAGGTACAGACCACTGAACCGGTCGAAACCGAAGCCGCGCGCAGATATCGTTCATCGTCAGGCCGCTCCTTCTTCCGGGTGTCGATCCCGAGCGAGGCCCGGGTCATCGCGTGGACGGTGATGTCGCTGCCTTGCAGGTTGGCGACGACGCGCCCGTCGCGCAGCACGACTACTCGGTCACGATGGTGGCGAGCTCGTCGACGTCGGAGGAGCTGACCAGGACCGCCGAGCCTTGCTCGGCGGCATCGAAGAGGGCGCGGTGCAGCTCGGCCTTGGCGCCTACGTCGACCCCCTGGGTCGGCTCGTCGAGCAGGAAGAGAGCGGGCTTCCGCTGGAACCACTTGCCGAAGATGATCTTCTGCTGGTTGCCGCCGCTGAACGTCGACATCGATGCGTGGATCGTTGCCCTTCGGACGCACTCCGAGCCGATCGAACCAGCCGCTCACGATCTCGGCCTCTTCGGCCCGCGGAGGAGCGGAAAGTCCCACACGTCCTTCAGGCTGGAGATGCTGACGTTCTCGGTCGGGCCGGGAGGTCGACGAAGCAGCCGCTGAGCTTCCGCTCGGCCGGGACGTAGGCCACCCCCTGCGCGATCGCGACGTCCGGCCGGTCAGCGGCGCAGGGCCTCGCCCTGAACCTCCACCGCACCCGCATCGTGAGTGCGTGCGCCGAAGATGGTGGCGCACAGGGCCTCTCGGCCCGAGCCGGTCACGCCGGCGACTCCGACGATCTCTCCGGGCCGAACCTCCAGCGAGACTCCTCGCAGCACTTCAGGGCTCAGGTTGGTGACCTTCAGCACGGGCGTCGCTCCCGCAACGATCGGCTCGGTCGCGTCGGTGGACCTTCTCGAGGGTCTCGCCGAAGAGCTGGTGCATCAGCGCCTGCGGGTCAGTCCGTCGATGGGCTCGGTCGCGACCCGGACCCCATCGCGCAGCACCGTCGCTCGCTCCGCGATCTCGAAGACCTCGTCCAGGCGGTGGGTCACGTAGAGGATGCCGATACCGCTGGCCGCGACGGCGCGGACGATGGACAGGAGCTGCTCGACCTCCTCCTCGGGCAACCGCGCGGTCGGCTCGTCGAGCACCAGCAGCCGGGCGGGGGAGTGCTCGTCAGACAGCAGTGCGCGTGCGACCGCCACTCCGGTCTTCTGCGCCGGGGAGAGCTTGGCCACCTTCATCCTGGGATCGACGTCGAGTCCCATCGCCGCCAGCGCGGCGCCTGCACGCTGGCTGGCCTCCCGCTGACGGATCGTGCCGAAGCGGGTGGGGAAGCCGGGACCGAACGCGAGGTTGTCGGTGATCGAGCGAGTCCTCGACCAGTCCCAGGTCCTGGTGCACGAACCGGGCGCCCAGTCGGTAGGCGACTGGCAGGGGAGCCGAAGTCCAGCTCGTCGACCTCCGACTTGCGACCACCGCGCCGTTGTCAGGCAGGTGATAGCCGGACAGAACCTTGATCAGCGTCGACTTGCCGGAGCCGTTGCCGCCGAGCAGGGCGTGCACCTCACCGGCATTGATGTGCAGGTCGACACCGTCCAGGGCCCGCCCACCGACGAAGGTCTTGGTCAGACCGACGATGTCGAGCGCGGCAGAGGGTGCCGGCGACGAGCTGTTCGCCGCCGGCACCTCCGAGCGCTCGCCGACGTTCAGCTAACACCCCAAAGCTTGAGGTACTGGTCTTCGTAGTCGGTCGGGTAGTCCAGGCCGTTCTTCGAGGGCTCTGCTGTCTCCTGCGTGGCGATCATCTCGCTCCGGCGTCCACCGCCCTCCTGGACCTCCATGTCCAACGCGGTGCGGAAGACGATGTCCAACGCCAGCCAGCCGTACTGGTTCTCGGCGGCCGCAGTCACGGCGACCTGCTGGCCGCCCTTCTGCACCGCGGTCAGGTTGTTGATGTCTGCCGAGCCGCCCACGATCTTGACATCGTCCCGGCCTGCTGCCTTCAGCTGACCCTCGATGCCAGTCAGGAACGCGACGTCAGTGGACGCGAGGTACTCGACGTCGGGCTTGGTCTGCAGTGCGGAGACGGTGGCGGGAACGAGGCCGTTGCTCGCCAGTTGGGCGGGCGCCACGTCGAGGGTCTCGATCGTGCACTTGGAGCAACCCTCCTTGATCCCCTTCTTGAAGCCGTCGCCGTAGGCCTTGAGCACCGCGAAGGCCGGGACGTCCTGGACCAGGATCTTGGCGTTGGCTCCGGAGTCAGCGATGACCCAGTTGGCCATGGCCTCGCCGGACGCGAAGTAGTCGGTCTGGCTCGCTGAGCCCTCGGTGATCACGTCACTGGTCTCGAGGTCGCCGAGAGCGATCGGAGTCATGAAGACCCCGGCCTCCTTGTACTCGTCCTGCAGGTCGTTGTACACCGCTTGCGTGAAGCCGATGGGGCTGACGGCCAGCGGGTCGAACTTCAAGGCCTCCTTGACCGCCGTCGTGAGCGTGGTGCCGTCGGTGGTCTTGTAGCTCAGCAGCTTGGTGGGCACCCCGGCGGCCTTGGCGGCGTCGAGCGCACCGTTGCCGATCAGCTGGCAGGCGGGCAGCTCGCAGGTGATCACGACCCAGGTCTTGTCGGTGGGCACGGGACCGGTCAGGGGCTCGGTCGGACCGATCTCGGTGGGAGGCTCCAGGAACGGCTGAATCTTCTCCTTGGCAGCGGCTGCCTCGGCAGAGTTGTCGCTCGACCCCGAGGAGTCGCTCTGGCTCGAGCCGGTGTCCTCGGACTCGCTGTCACTGGATCCGCACCCGCCGAGCGTGGCGACCCCCAGTACGGCCGCCACGGCCAGCGACCATGTCCTAGTGCGAGCTTTGCGCATTGTTCCTCCTGTGGACCGCGTTAACGGAAGTGTTGATTGGCTCATGCGTGTGAAATGAAACACCGTTTGAACGCTCGCGTCAACTGTTCTGTTGATTGTTTTTCAGGGCGTTGACGCGAGGGTGCTCCGCGGCGACGCCAGCCGCATCCCGAGCCGCTCGTGTGGCCGGTCGACGGCCGCTCGCTTCGAACGCCGTTTTCGCAGCCGCCGCCGGCCGAACCTGGTCGTCATGACCCGAGCGCGGCGAACGACCTGGTGCAGGCGACGATGGCGAGCCGCAGGCTGGCGCTTCCGGCTGCTGACCGGGCCTCGCGACGTCGGGACTGGCCGTCACGGTCAACCGTCCGTTGGTTGGTCTGCTCCACGGCCCTGGTGGTTCGCGGCGCACCGCCTGAGTGCGCGAGTCAGCTGCGACGCAGTACACCGGCCAGTCGCTCGGTCAGCTCCGCAGCGGCATCGAAGGCATCAGGCATCCACCAGAAGCCGTGCAGAGCCCCCGGGACGACGTGCACCTCGGTGGGAACCCCAGCGTCCTGGAGCCGTCGCGCGTAGGCGACGCCCTCGTCGCAGAGCGGATCGAACTCCGCCACGATCACGGTGGTCGGCGGCATGCCGGTGAGGTCCTCCGCCAGCAGGGGTGCCGCCGCGGCGGCGTCGGAGGGGTGTGTCAGGTAGTGGTCCCAGAACCATTCCAGGGCCGCGCGGGTCATCAGGTAGCCCTCGCCGTTCGAGGTCATCGAGGTCAGTGTGTTTCCGCGCGTGGGCACCAGCGTCGGGTAGATCAGGATCTGAGCCGTCACCACCGGCTCACCGTCGTGGCGCATCCGGTGGGTCGCGGTGGCCGCGATGGCGGCCCCGGCGCTGTCGGCGACCACGGTCAGGCTCGTGGGGTCTCCGCCGACCTCCTCGGCGTGGTCGGCGAGCCAGCGCAACGCGGCGGCCGCGTCGTCCACGGGGGCCGGGAAGGGGTTCTCCGGAGCCAGCCGGTACTCCAAGGACACCACGACGCAGTCCGAGGCGTTCGCAAGACTCCGGCAGGGCCGATCGGCTGCGGCGACACTGCCGGCGACGAAGCCTCCGCCGTGCAGATAGACCACCAGTGGCCTCAGCGAGCCCGGTGCGGGGTGATAGACGCGGGCCGGCAGTCTCCCGTCGCCACCAGCGACCAGGATGTCGCGCACCAGGGCCACCTGTTGTCGCTCGCCCTGCCAGCGGCGCGCGCCCTCGACCATCCGTCGCGCGCCCAGGACGCCGCCACCCTCGTAGGTGGGTGCCCCGGCCGCAGCGGCCTCGGCGAGGAAGGCGGTGGCTTGGGGGTGCAGCTCAGGCAAAGGTGGCTCCTCCGTCGACGGGGATCGTGGCGCCGGTCAGGAACGAGGCACCGGGCTCGCAGAACCCGTAGATCGCCGCGGCGATCTCCTCGGGCTCGGCTGCCCGACGAAGCGCGTTGGCAGGCGGTGCACCGCCGAGCTTCTCCTCGGTCATTGGGGTGCGCACCACGCCGGGACACACGCAGTTCACCCGTACCCCGCTGCGTCCGGCCTCCACCGAGAGCGCCCGGGAGAAGGCCACCACGCCGCCTTTGCTCGCGCTGTAGGCGTAGAGCCGCCGCTGCCCGACGAGCGCCGCCAGCGACGCCACCGTGATGATCGAGCTCGAGGAGCGCTTGGCGATGACCTCGAACGCGGCCTGGGCGGTCAGGAAGGTGCCGGTGAGGTTGACCGCCACCAGCTTGTCCCAGGTCTGGTCCGAGACGTCTCCGAGCCAGCCGTCCGCCTCGTAGTCGATGATCCCCGCAGCCAGTACGGCGACGTCGATGTGTTCCCAGGCCTCCGCGAGTCGGCCGAAGCCTGCCTCGACGGCATCGCGGTCCGAGACGTCCATGGCAAGGCGCAGGTGCGAGCCTGGCTGGGGGAGCGACTCGGCGACTGTGTCCAGCCGTTCGCGGTCGAGATCCACAAGGGCGACCTCTGCGCCGCGCGCAGCGAAGAAGGTCGCTGTGGCCCGGCCCAGGCCGGACGCGGCTCCACTCACCAGGACCCGTCGCGGGGCGGTGGACTGCTCGGGCACCGGGTCAGCCCGCCGTTCCGTCGGCTCCGTCCGTGTCACCCTGGTCCGAGGAGTCGCGGGTGGCCTTCGACGCTTGGTAGGCGTCCCAGTAGGTGCGGTGGTGGCTGAAGGGCTCGTCGCGGTCCTCGACGGCCGCGCGGACACCGTCGCTGTCTTGAATCTTCTTGAAGTCCGCCATCGCGGGGCCTGCGATCGCCATCGCGTCAGCGTCGTTGGCGGCTGCCATCGCCGCGGCGATGCCCATGGCGTCCCACCAGCGGTTGGTCGACTCCTTGTGCGAGTAGAGCATCTCCAGCGGCACGTGTGAGATCCGCTCGGCGTAGGCCATCGCGACGTCGAGCACCTCGTCGGCGGGAACGGCGCGGTTCGCCAGGCCCAGCTCGGCGGCCTCGGTCCCGGTCATGTTGTCGCCGGTGAAGAGCCATTCCTTGGTCTTGCGCATCCCGAGGTGGACCGGCCACAGCCCGAAGGTGTGGATCTCACCCATGGTGCGCGCCTCGGGCTGACCGAACTGCGCGTCGTCGGCGGTGAAGACGATGTCGAGCACGCCGGCAAGGTCAAGGCCGCCCGCCACGCACGCACCGCGCACGACCCCGATCGTGGCCTGGCGGATGCGCCACAGCCGCATCCAGCGCTCGCGGGACTCATGGAACTCGCGGCGGCTGAAGATCGGGGCGCGCCGGTGTGGCCGGGTGTCCTCGGGACGGGAGGGCTCTCCGCTGCCCCAGAGGTACCCCCACTCGGTGAGGTCGTAGCCGGTACAGAAGTTCTTGCCGTTGCTCTTGACCACCAGCACGCGGGTGTCGTCGTCGCGGTCGAGGTCGTCCATGACACGGTCCATGTCATCGCGCATCTGCCGGCACAGTGCATTCCCGCGGTTGGGACGGTTCAGCGTCATAGTGGCGATCCGGTCTTGCTTGTCATAGATGAGCGTCTCGAACTCCACGGGCGAACCTCGTTCTCGTCGGGAGGCGGACGACGGGTGAGTCGCGCACTGCCTCGCATAAAGGTTCTTCAACATAGACGTTGACTCCACGAGTGCACAACACCTGCGGTGCAAACCTGGTCCGGTGCTTCAACACTATTGTTGACGACGCGGGGGAGCCGTCCTAGGCTCGCGGGTCTCGGCCGAACTGGAGACCACATGCCGCGCAGCCATCTCGACACCGTCACGGTTGCAGCGGGCCTTCATGCGCCGCCTACCCCCACGTGTGCGGCTGCCGGGGATTCGGAAGCAGGTCGCGTACGACGCCTGTCCGGGTCTCAACTCCCCCGCTCAGGACCAGGCCCGGGCCGCAGGGCGGTGGGCGGGTGCGGCGTGTCCTTGACGGGACGGCGCAGGGGGAGCCAAAGCGACTTGTCGAGGGCGCCCCGCGCGTATCTGTCCGGACCTGCGGCGTGGCCCGGCTAGGGTGAGTTTCGTGTCGAAGCAATCACCCAAGGCTGAGCCGAGCGCCATCGGTCGTCGACGTGCCGCCGCCAAGGGCGTCGGGCGAGCCGCCTACGCGCAACGCAGGACCGAGATCATGGCGGCGGCGGGCGAGGTCTTCAAGCGCGAGGGCTTTCACGGTGCCAGCATCGGCAGGATCGCCGAGGCTCTCGACATGGACCGGGCGACGCTCTACTACTACGTGGGTAGCAAGCAGGAGCTCTTCGACGCGGCGGTGAGTGACGCCGTCCGGGCGAACGTCGCTACCGCCGAGTCCATCCGGGACGGCGAGGGGAGCGCTCCCGAGAAGCTGCGTGCGCTGGTGGTCTCCCTGATGGAGAGCTACGCCACGCACTACCCGTTCCTCTACGTCTTCATCCAGGAGAACCTCACCCATGTCGCTGCCGACCAGGAGGTGTGGGCGGAGGAGATGCGCTCGCTCAACCGGCGCTACGAGGGGGCGCTGATCGCAATCATCGAGGAGGGGATCGCCGATGGCTCGATCCGGTCCGCGGCCGAGCCCTGGGTGATCGCGTACGGCGTGATCGGCATGGTCGCCTGGACCAACCGGTGGTTCAACCCCCGACGCAGCGACCAGGACGCGACGGCGATCGGCTCGGCGTTCGCCGACATCGTGCTGGGCGGCCTCAGCACCGGGGAGCCCACCACCTGACAGGTGGGGAGACTCGGCCACCTCGAGGGATGTCAACGACAGCGTTGAGAGTGCTAGCATCCGGTCGATCCGATCAGCCACTCTGCATGGGGGAGCCGCATGACCGACGACCTGCCGGACAGCTTCCGACTCGACGGGAAGGTCGCCGTCGTGACGGGCGCCAGCGGCGGTCTCGGTGAGCGGTTCGCTCGCGTGCTCACCGACGCCGGTGCGCGCGTCGTCCTCGCGGCCCGTCGGATGGACCGGCTCGAGCAGCTCGCTGCACAGTTGCCGGGATCGTTGGCAGTGGCCTGCGACCTGAGTCGTCCCGATGAGCTCGAGCGTCCCGTGACGCGGGCGATCGAGCAGTACGGCCGGATCGACATCGTGGTGAACAATGCGGCGATGGAGAGCAGTGCCCCGGCCGTCGACGAGGACGTCGACCGCTTCCGTCAGGTGCTGGAGGTCAATCTCGTCGCTCCGTTCGTGCTGGCGAGGACCGCTGCTCGCGACATGCTCGCGCGCGGGGAGGGAGGCTCCATCATCAACATCGCCTCGATCCTGGGGCTCGTCGGCGTGGGTCGCATCCCGCAGGCGGCGTACACCGCCTCCAAGGGTGGCCTGGTGAACCTGACTCGCGAGCTCTCCGCCCAGTGGTCCCAGCACGGCGTGCGGGTGAACGCGATCGCCCCGGGCTTCTTCCCCAGCGAGCTGACCACGACCCGCATCCTGGCCGATGACCGCGGACGCAACTGGGTCAACCGACACACCCCGATGGGGAGGCCCGGTGCTGTCCATGAGCTCGACGGCGCGCTGCTGTTCCTGGCCAGCGAGGCGAGCACCTACGTGACGGGCACCACGCTCTCGGTCGACGGAGGCTGGGTCTCGGTGTGAGGCTCCCCGCTGCCATGGCGGAGACCCTCTCGGACCCACGGTGGCCGCGGCGAGGTCCCGCTGCTGCTCACCAGGCGGTCGTGCCTCCGTCGACGATGAGCTCGCTGCCCGTGCAGTACGACGCAGCGTCACTGAGCAGGAACACGGCCGGACCGACCATCTCGACGGGCTCGGCCATCCGACGCAACGGGATGTCGTCGAGGAAGTCCGCGGGATTGCGTGTGGTGGTGACCGACCTGGACATCGAGGTGCGGACGTAGCCGGGGCTGAGGGTGTTCACCCGGATGCCACGGTCTGACCACTCGATCGCCAGGCTGCGCGACAGGTGGACCACGGCAGCCTTGGTGGCGTTGTAGTGCACCTGCTGCAACCCCCGGTTGGCGATGGTTGCGGAGATCGAGCCGATGTTGACGATGCTTCCTCCTCCGTTGCGGATCATCGCCCGGCCCTGCGCCTGGCAGCAGTGGAAGACACCGGTCAGGTTGACGTCGACGAGTCGCTGCCACGTGGCCCGGTCCATCTCCTCACCAGGCGCGGTGCTGTGGACGCCGGCGCAGTTCACCGCGAGCCGGAGGGGGCCGAGCTCGTGCTCGACCTGCTGCACCGCGCGTTCGACGGCCTCGGGGTCGGTGATGTCGGCGGCGATACCGATCCCGGCTCGGCCACAGAGCCGCACGCCCTCGACCGCGCGGTCGAGACTGCCCCCAGCCAGATCGAGGCAGGCGACGTCGGCGCCGAACTCGGCGAGGCCTTGTGCGATCCGGGCTCCGATGCCCCCGCCGGCACCGCTGACGAGGGCGACCTGACCGTCCAGACGGAAGCTGGGCGGGTCCTGGCCGGGACGGACATCGGCGCGCTCTCCTGGGTTCACGCGCCGAATGGTACCTGCGCGCGGCAGGTTAGTCAGCAGGAGTGTTGACTCGGCGACCGCGACGCTGAGAAAGTGAGGATCGGCGTCCCTGTCACCATCGGGCGTCGCGCACGCACCCCACTCGTTCGCCTCGATCGGAAGATCTCCATGAACTTCACTCTTGCCCACATGGTCCGGGAGCATGCGAGAAACCTGGCCGCCCAGGTCGCGTTCGTCGACGGCGACTCCACGGTGACGTTCGCCCAGCTGCACGACCGCAGCTCGCGGGTGGCCAACGTCCTCCTGGCCGCGGGAGTCCAGCCCGACGATCGGGTGGCCGTCCTGATGAAGAACGCGGTGGAGTTCTTCGAGGTCGCCTTCGGGTGCAGCAAGGTCGATGCGAGCCTCGTCGCCCTCAACTGGCGCCTGGCGAAGCCGGAGATCGCCGAGATCCTCGTCGACGCCTCGCCCGTGGTGCTCTTCGTCGACGCCGAGCATGCCCACCTCGTCCCTGAGCCCACCCCCGGCCTGCGGGTGGTGCAGATCGGCGGCGCCTACGAGGCGATGCTGGCCGAGGCGTCCCCGACGGACCCCGAAGTGCCCTCCCTGCCCGACAGCGTGATGCTGATCCTCTACAGCTCGGGCACGACCGGTCGACCCAAGGGCATCATGCTCACCAACAAGAACCTCAGCTACATCCCGCTGATGGCGCGTGAGCTGTTCGGAATGGAGCCCGACGGGGTCCACCTCGTGGTCTCGCCCCTGTTCCACATCGGAGGAGTGGGCACCGGGCTGACGATGACGGCCCTGGGCGGACGTACCGTGCTGCTGCGCGACGCCACGCCGGAGATGATCGTGGAGACCATCGAGCGCGAGAAGGTCACCAACGCGTTCTTCGTGCCGGCCGTCATCTCACGGCTCGTCGAGCTGACCGAGGAGCGCGCGTCCGACCTGACCAGCCTGAGGATGATCTCCTACGGCGCGGCGCCGATGACCGAGACCCTGCTCCGACGTGCGCTGACAACGATCGGGTGCGGGTTCGTCGGCTGCTACGGAATGACCGAGACCGCGGGCACGGTGACCGCGCTGCCACCCGAGGAGCACGTCGGTACGGGCCTGGAGACCACCAGGCTGCTCTCGGTGGGCCGGCCCCTCTCGTGGGCCACGGTCCGGGTCACCGACCTCGAGACGAAGCAGGAGGCCGAGCCGGGCCAGATCGGAGAGATCTGGGTCCGGTCCGAGGCCAACATGAGGGGCTACTTCAACCAGCCCGAGGTGACCGCGCAGACGCTGGTCGACGGAGGGTGGCTCCGGACAGGGGACGGCGCCTACCGGGATCAAGACGGCTACTTCTTCCTGGCCGACCGGATCAAGGACATGATCATCTCGGGCGGGGAGAACGTCTATCCGGCCGAGGTCGAGAACGTCCTCTCCGCTCATCCGGCTGTCCGGGATGTCGCGGTGATCGGTGTTCCCTCGGAGAAGTGGGGGGAGACCGTCAAGGCCGTCGTGGTCCTGCGTCCCGACCAGCAGGTGAGCGCCGCGGATCTGGTCGAGCACGCGCGGGGCAAGCTGGCGAGGTACAAGTGCCCCACGTCGGTCGACTTCGTTCCCGAGCTGCCACGGGGTGCCACCGGCAAGGTGCTCAAGGTCGAGCTGCGGCACACGTTCGCACGTTCGTCCTGAGGCGCCGCGGGACCGAGTCCCGCGTCCCACGGCGCCTTCGGGGTCGCTAGGCCTTGGCCTGCGGCACCAGGATGCCGCGACCCACGACCTGCCCCTGCTCGAGCGCGTGCATCGCGTCGTTGACTCCTTCCAGGGGGAAGGTCGTCGACTCCGTCTTCACCGCACCACGCCGAGTCAGCGCCACCAGCTCGACCAGCTCGTTGTAGGTGCCGACGATGGTGCCCACGAAGCTGGCCTCCGGCGTCAGGATCTTGGGCTGGATCTCGGCCACCAGCGTGCCGCCGTACCCGGCGATGATGTCCACGCCGTTGGGCCCGAGCATGTCGACCGCCTCGAGCTCGGCGCCGCCTTCGCCGACGTAGTCGATGACCACGTGGGCGCCGGCTCCGTGGGTGAGCTCGCGGACCTCCTCGACGTGCGAGCCTCCCGGTCGTGAGAGCACGGTCTGGTCCGCCCCCCAGCCGCGTGCGTGCTCCAGCGCCCGCTCGTTGCGGTCCACCACGATGATCTCGGTCTGCGACAGGGCACGCAGGGCCTGGATGCCGATGTGCCCGAGTCCTCCTGCGCCGATCACCACGGTGTAGCTGCCGGGGTAGGCCATAGGCAGCGCGCGCTTGACGGCCCGGTAGGCGGTGAGCCCCGCATCCGCGAGGGGGGCCACGTCCAGGGCGCTGAGACCCGGCGGGATCGGCACTACCGCTCGCGCGTTGGTGCGGACGTACTCCGCGAACCCACCCGCGGCAGAGAGGCCCGGGAAGATGGGGGAGGAGCAGTGCATGTCGTCACCGGCGCGGCAGGCGTGGCAGTACCCGCAGGTGCCCTGCGGATGCAGCAGCACCGAGTCCCCCACGCGGATGTGCGTCACCGCAGGTCCGACCTCGACCACGGTGCCGGCGTTCTCGTGTCCGCACAGGAACGGCAGCGGCTCGACGCCGGCCTGCTCGTGGAAGCCTGCGAACTGGCCCAGCCAGAGATGGATGTCAGTGCGGCAGAAGCCGGCGGCCTCCACCTCGACGATCACGTCGGTCGCGCCCTGCAGGGTCGGGTCAGGGACCTGCTGGACCTGAAAAGGCTGGTGGTACTCGGTGAGCAGCGCTGCACGCATCTAGGATCCTTTCAAGGGACGACGGCGGCTGATGTCTGGATCGTCAACTGGAGTGTTGATTCGCGACCAGACGCCCTATAGTCTGACCGTCAACCGAAGTGTTGACAAGGAGTCCTGCGTGTATCACGACCGCGTATCCCAATCCTCGATCGTCGAGATCGATGCTCAGCGCAGCACGCTCCGCGACTGCGTGGCCCAGCTCGTGGAGAAGTTCGGACGGAGCTACTTCCAAGACGTCGCCCAGCGGGGTGAGAAGCCGACCGAGCTGTGGTCGGCCCTCGGGTCGGCCGGCTATCTCGGAGTGCACCTCCCCGAGGAGTACGGCGGTGGAGGAGGCGGGCTCCAGGACCTGACCGTGGTGATCGAGGAGGTCGCCGCTCACGGGTGCCCGCTGATGTTGGCAGTGGGCTCCGTCGAGCATCGCCGGCACGATCCTCAACGCCCACGGGTCGGACGTGCTCAAGAAGCGGTGGCTGCCCGGCATCGCCGACGGCAAGGCCATCGTGGTGTTCGCCATCACCGAGCCGGACGCGGGGACCAACACCCACAACGTCAAGACCACCGCGACCCCTCGGCCTGAGGGAGGGTGGCGGCTCAACGGCGCCAAGTACTGGACCACCGGGGTGGATGAGGCCGCCGCGATCCTGGTGGTCGCCCGGGGCCCCGAGCTGGACGCCAACGGCAGGTCGCGCCTGTCGCTGTTCATGGTCGACCCGGATGCGCCGGGTCTCTCCAAGCGCAAGCTCGACTCTGCGCTGGCCGGTCCCGAGAAGTCGTTCATGGTCTTCTTCGACGATGTTCCCGTCGAGGCCGATTCACTCGTCGGTGTGGAGGGTGAGGGCCTCAAGCAGGTCTTCGCCGGGCTCAACCCCGAACGCGTCGCGGCCGCGGCACTTGGCAACGGGATCGCCCGCTACGCCCTGGACCGGGCCGTGCGCTACGCCAACGAGCGGACCGTCTGGTCCCAGCCCATCGGTGCCCACCAGGGCGTCGCGCACCCGCTGGCACAGTCCTACGTCGACCTCCAGCTCGCGCGGCTGATGACCGCCCGCGCGGCTCGAGCTCTACGACAACGGCGCCGACGCCGGCGAGGCGGCCAACATCGCCAAGCTGGTCTCTGCGGAGTCCGCCCTCAAGGCCGTGGACGACGCGATGCAGGTGCACGGCGGCAACGGGCTGTCCACCGAGTTCGGCCTGGCTGACCTGTGGTTCACCGCGAGGATGCTGCGGATCGCGCCGGTGAGCAAGGAGATGGTGCTCAACCACATCGCGCAGCACAGCCTGGGTCTGCCCAAGAGCTACTGAGTCACAGCCTGACACGAGCGCCCACCGTGGACCGGGGTGACGACGCTCGGCAATGACCGGTCGGCAAAAGCCTCGGTCGGCAAGCCGCCGTCGGCGATCCCGGGGGTCCCACAGTCCAGGGGGACGGATCGCTGCAACGCGGTCGGCCTCGCGCAGGTAGAGGGCTCAGCGAAGGGACTCGTCCGCACTCGGACGCCCCATACGGGGTGCGCTCAGCCCAGGGAATGGCGAAACATCGAGCCAGGCACGGGTCGCTGGCTGCGCGCGGCGACCTGAGGATCGGGCGCGACGGCCCGGGCCCGGCGGATCAGCCGGCCGAGAGCCACCGTTCGCGCGCTCGATGGTTGAGGAGGCTCAGTGGCGGGACCTGACGCTTCACCGTGGCGAGCTGCGAGCGGACGTACCGCTCATCGACGACGGTGGCCCGCTGCCAGACCTTGCTTTGGTTCACGGTCTCGGCGTCCAGGAAGTCGCGAATAGCGTGGTGCCCCTGGGACTCCGGGTCCATGACGACCAGGTGTCCCTCGCCGGCCAGCACGACCAAGCGGGCCTGGGGCAGACCGTGCGTCATCATCGCGGAGTTCGCCAGCGGCGTCAGCGGGTCGTCGTCGCCGGTGACGACCAGCGTCGGGCTGGTAATGCGTGACAGCAGCGGCAGGCTGCTCCAGCCCGACATGCTGCGCATCTGGCCCAGGTAGCCGCGCCACGTGGGGCGGTACTCGAATCGAAGGGCGGCCTGCTGCCGCAGCCACTCCTTGTCGTAGCGAGCCCTGCCGCCCACCAGGGAGCCGATCGTCGAGGACCACAGGGTCGTGGAGGAGTATCGCGCCGGTGTCACGATGTTGAGCATCGGGATCAGGCTGGGTTGCACTGCGCCCACCCCCGGGGTCGTGGCCACGAGCACCAGCCGCCTGACCCGGCGGGGTACGTCGGCCGCGAGCTGCTGCGCGACCATGCCGCCCATCGAGTAGCCCAGCACGTCAGTCTGTGCCAGCCCGAAGCGGTTCATCACGGCCAGGGCCAGCTGAGCCAGCCCCTTCATCGAGATGGGTCTGGCGGGGATCTCCGACTGGCCTGCGCCGGGAAGGTCGAACTCGATGATCCGGTAGCCCTGGAGCACCTGCTCCAGCGGCGCCCACATCGCGGTGTGCGCACCCAGGCCGTTGATGAGCAACAACGGCTTCCCGTCGGACTCCCCGGTCTCGCGTACGAAGACCGAGCCTTCAGGGAAGGACACCGTCTCGCCGTCGGTGACGCTCACAGGACCACCTCGCTGAACCCGCCGGTGAGCATCGTGGACCAGGTCTCCTCGACGAGGTGCGAGAGGATGACGGTGTCGCGCAAGGTGCCGTCCGCAGGGTTCTTGAGCTGGTCGCGGAGCAGGGCCTCGCCCTGGAAGCCGAGCTTCTGGAACATGTCGATGGCTCCTTCGTTGTCGGCGGCGATCATCACGCTGACCTTGCTGAACCCGCGCTGCAGGCCCTCGACGAGCATGGCGCGGGCCAGGGTGCGGCCCAGCTGCTGACGTCGCACCGCAGGGTCGACCAGCAGCAACAGCTCGGCCACGTGGCTGGTCCAGTCGACCCCGGGCTGCAGCGCGGCCACGGCTTGGATTCGACCTTCTCCGTCGACGGCGCAGCGGCGGATGCGATGCGGGTCGCTCGCCCACGAGCTCACGACCGCCGGATCACTGACGTCCTGATGGAAGAACGTGCGGTCCTCCTCGGGGATCTTGGCGAAGAACTCCCGCAGGCTGTGCTCGTCTGCGGCCGTCGAGCTCGCGGACTTCGTGACTCATCTGGTCTCCTCGGACTTGGATGCGATCCACTCGAAGATCGCGGGCATGACGACCTTCACGGCCTCGCGGCCGGCGAACAGGCTGACGTGGCCGGTGTCGATCTTGAGCAGGTCGACAGAGGCATTGGGCAGGATCTCCGCGATCGCGGACGCTGCCTCGACCGGCGCGATGTCGTCACGCTCGGCGATCACCCCCAGGACGGGAGTGCGGACGTCGGCGAGGGACACGGGGCGACCGTGAAGCTTCAGGGTGTCGGTGGAGAAGGCGTTCTCCTGCATCCACTGCTCGAGCATCTGTTGAGCGGCAGCGCGGGCCAGCGGGACGTGGTCGCTGAGGAACCGGCCGATCGCCTGGTAGCCCTCGACGTATCGGTCGTTCCACATGTTCTGCCACAGATTCACGTAGTTGACGATGTCGCCGGTCGGCTTGCGGGCCTTGAAGCTGCCGCGGATGACCGAGCCGGGGATGTTCCCGGTCTCGTCCACGAGGTGGTCGAGCTGGATCTTGCCCTCGCGGACCGCGTCCACGAACGATCCGAGGTCGCTCCAGTCGAAGGGCGCTGCCAGTGTGGTCAGGCTGTTGATCGGGAGATCCGGCTGGGCAGCGAGCGCGTGCACGCTCATCACCGCTCCCATGCAGTAGGCGAACACGTTGGTGGACTCTGATCCCGCGTTGTCGCACACCGCCTGGAGGGCATCCGGCAGGATCGTCCCGAGGTAGTTGTCCAGGCTCATCCCGGTGTCGACCTCGTTGGGGATGCCCCAGTCAAGGACGTAGACGTCGAAGCCGTACTCCATCAGCATCTCCACGATGCTGCCGCCCTTGTAGAGGTCGAAGATGTAGGAGCGACCTACTAGGCCCAGATAGGCAACGACCGGCTGCTTGTACTTCGGTGGGCTGTCCCGCAGGTAGTGCCGGACGTGCGCCTTGCCGCCGCGCCAGACCACCTCGCTGGGCGTCGGGTGCGGGGGAGCGAACTCGCTCCCCGAGGCCCACCTCACGCCGTTGCGTGCGCGAACTGCGTTGCGGGCCACCTCGCGACGAACAGATGAGAGGGCTCCGCTCGGGGACTCAGCCATCTCGCTCCACCTCACTGGTCTCGGTGCTGGGGGTGGCGCGGCTCTCGGCCCTGGGGGCGGCGGACTTCTTCGGGGGCCTCTTGGCGGTCCGCTTCGCGGGCGCCTTGGCGTGGACGCCGGCGTTCTTCACGGGTGCCCTCTTGGCGGGCGCCTGGGAGGACTTCGTGGCGGTCTTTTTGGCGGCTGCCTTCTTGGCGGGCGCCGGGGAGGACTTCTTCGCCGTTGCCTTCTTGGCGTTCGTCTTCGCCGGCCGCTTGGGGGCGACGGCAGTGTCCGGTCTCGGTAGGGCTCGCGGCTGGGGGATCGCCCGCATCTCGCTGGCGAGCTCCGAGAGGTGTCCGTTGAGGCGCTTGACGTCACTGAGGGTGGCGATGTTCGCCGCATGCAGCACCTTGCGCAAGACCCCACCGACCAGCCAGCCCGCTGAGCCGGTCACGGCTCGCTTGGCCTTCATGCCGGTGGCCATCACGTCGACGAACCTCTCCGAGGTCGCCACTCCCTCCAGGGGTTCCCCGATCTTGCGTTCGACTCGGTCGAAGACTCGACGCCATGGAGGTTGCTGCCTGTTCACGGGGTTCACCGTACGACCCTTCCGCCTATCTGTCAACGCTTACGTTGACGGTCGAAGGTGTGGTCTGACAACGGGTCCAGCGGGAATGCGCCCTGCCTGCGCACCAGCTTGGCGATGCCGCTGGCCCCCTGCGGCAGCACGACGTGCTCGTCGTTCTCGATCCCTGCGACCGCCTCGACCGCCCATGCTGCCGGCGTCATCCGCTCCCACTTCGTGGTGTCCATGTAGCGGTTGAAGATCTCCTCGGTCGCGTCCAGCAGCTCGGTGTCCACACTGGGCGTGACCAGGTGCATGACCTCGACCCCCGTCCCTTGCACCTCGCGACGGACAGCCTCGCTGAGGGCCACGAGCGCCGTCTTGGACGCGGTGTAGGTGCTCACGGCCGGAAAGATCGCGTACCCGCCGATCGAGGCGTTCATCACGACCTTGCCCCGACCCCGGGCGATCATGCCCGGCAGCAGCCTGCGCGTGAGGTGCGCGACCGCGATGACGTTGACCTGGAACAGGGCGTACATGGCGTCGACGTCCTGCTCCTCCAGCAGTCCGCCGGTCATCATCCCGGCGTTGTGGATCAAGACGTCGATCTCGGAGCCGTTCGCGTCCAGCTCGGCCAGCCCCTTCTCGATGGCCTCTTGGCTGGACAGGTCCATCCAGACCGGGACGACCTCGGCGGCCGCGTTCGCGATCGGAGCGAATGCCGCGGGATCGCGTACACCCGCGAGTACCCGCTTCATCGGTCGGGACGCCAGCTCCTCGACGAGTGCACGTCCGATACCGCGGTTGCCCCCGGTGACGAGAGCGGTCTGGTCAGTTAGATCCATGGGTCATTCCTTCTCTTGAGGTGCGAGACGTTCTCTAGCCATCTCGGTCAGCTTGAACTTCTGGACGCGTCCGGTGGCGGTCAGTGGCAGCTCGCCGGCATCGACGAACAACACGTGACGAGGCACCTTGAACCGAGCCAGCCGCTCCGAGCACAGGGTGACCAGCTCCTCGGCAGGCGGCGGGGCGTCAGCATCCAGCGGAACGACGAACGCACACGCGACCTCACCCATGCGGTCGTGGGGGAGCCCGGCCACGTGGGCTTCAGAGACGCCCGGGTGCTCGTTCAGCACGATCTCGATCTCTCTCGGCATGACCATCTCCCCGCCCACGCGGAAGCTCTCCTTCAGGCGGCCGGTGAGATGGAGCACGCCCTCGGTGCTGATCGATCCGATGTCACCGGTCTTGAGCCAGCCGTCCTCGGTGAAGGCCAGCGCCGTCTCCTCTGGCTTGTTGTAGTAGCCGTCCGTGACCACCATCCCGCGGGCGAGCAGGTGGCCCCGCTCCCCGGGCGCGAGATCGTCGCCGGTGTGGGGGTCGACCGTCTTGTAGATGGCGACCTTGCCTCCGATCTCAGGGTCGCCCGCGGCGCCGCCGTCGCGCAGTCGGCCGTTCGTGGTCAGTGCCGAGTCGTCGTCCTCCGGGTTGGTGCAGGTCGTGGTCGCAGTGGTCTCGGTCATGCCGTAGCCCGTGACGAACTCGACAGGGCCGAAGACCTTGCGGATGTCCTGCCAGATCGTGGGTGGCGCAACGCCGCCCGAGGAGAAGACCGTGTGCACGCTGCTGATGTCGTAGTCACCGCGCGGGTACTCGGCCAGCAGCGGCAGGGTGACGGCCGGGACCGCCACGATCTCGTTCACCTGGTGCCTGCCGATCGAGGTCAGCATCTTCGCGGCGTCGAACACGACCTGCGGAACCACCGCGCCGCCGACGAACAGGCACCGGCAGCAGGCACTCGATGTAGCCGAACACGTGGTACATCGGCAGCGGGAAGCCGAGGCGTCGACCGTCCTCCAGCGCGCGTTGGTAGGCGGCTGCATAGGCCTCGCGGACCACCTGGTCGTGCCTGAGCAGCACGCCCTTGGGACGACCAGTGGTGCCTGAGGTGTAGAGGATGTCGCAGTAGGTGGCTGCGTCCGCGGCACCCTCGCGACGCGCCAGCTCGGTCCGGGACTCCTCGCTCGCTGCCGCCTCGAGGTCGGCCAGAGTCATCGCGCCGTCGCGCCCTTCGCCGGTCGGGCTGAAGGTGACGACCTGACGCAACCCCGTGATGGTGTCGCCGCCTCCGCGGGTCTCCCAGCCGGGCGCCAGCGAGTCGAGCGCGGCGAGGTAGTCCAGGTCGCGGTAGCTGTCCATGGTGACCAGGACCGTCGAGTCGGACTGCGCGAGGACGTAGCCGATCTCCTCCGCCCGGAACAGGTAGTTGATCGGCACGCACACCGCTCCGGTCCGGGCGATCGCGAACTTGAGGGCGGCGAACTCGGGATGGTTGGCCATGATCAGTGCGACATGGTCACCGGGAGCCACCCCGAGCGCCACCAGACCGGCCGCCAGGCGGCGAGACCACTCCTGGATCTCGCGGTAGGTGTAGCTCCGATCCTCGGCGATGAACAGGGCTCGGTCGCCGTACTCCGCTGCTGCCCGGTCCAGGGTCTGGTCCAGGGTCATCGCGGTCCATGGACGGAATCTGGAATCAAGCTCGGCGCGTCGCTGCGCCGCGGGTGGCAAGCTCGTCTCGTAGTTCATCGTGTCTCCTCGGGGTGCGGTCCTGCTGCGGATCTCCGTGCGCTCGTAACCTCGACGTCCGGCGGTGGATCGGCTCGCGGGCTGTGACAGGATGCGCGCCCATGAGGGCGATCCGCTTCCACGGGCGCGAGGACGTGAGGCTCGAGGACCTGCCGGAACCAGAGCCCGGCCCCGGAGAGGTCAAGCTGCAGGTACACGCCAACGGCATCTGCGGCAGCGACCTGCACGAGTTCTTCCAGGGACCCGAAGTCACCTCGCTGACGCCGCACCCGTTGACCGGGGTCTCGCTGCCGGTCGTCCTGGGGCACGAGTTCTCCGGAACCGTCGTGAGCGTGGGGGCCGGGGTCGAGGACGTGGCCCAGGGGAGCCTGGTGGCCGTCGAGCCCTTCGAGTCGTGCGGCGCCTGCGGCCGCTGCCGCGGTGGCCGGCGCAACCTGTGTCGGCTGGTGGCCTTCCACGGCTATCACCGTGACGGGGGTGGCTTGGCGGAGTACACGGTCGTGCCGCGAGCCATGGTGCACGCAGTCCCACCCGGCGTCACGCCGGACCAGGCAGCCCTGGCCGAGCCGCTCGCGGTTGCTCTTCGGTCGGTCACCCGGACCCGGGCGCGCGGTGGGGATCTCGTCGTCGTGCAGGGGGCCGGCCCGGTCGGCCTCGGGGCGCTGCTGGCGCTCCGGGCGCGTCAGGTCCGAGTTGTCATGGTCGACCCGGCGCCGGCCCGGCGACGAGCAGCGGCCGCGCTCGGGGCTCAGGCCGTGCTCGACCCAGCCTCCGAGGACGTCGCCGCAGCGATCGCGGACCTCACTGGCGGGCTTGGTGCTGATGCAGCGATCGATGCGGCCGGGGTGCCGGCGGCGCTGCGCAGCGCGGTGGCCTGCACCAGGCCCGATGGGATCGTGGTCGTGGTCGCGCTGCACCACGGCTCCGTCCTCCCGGTCTCGGGCGGACAGCTGGTCTTCTCCGAGGTGCACCTCACCGGCAGCCTGACCTACCTCGACGAGTTTCCCGAGGTGCTGCGTGACATGGCCGCCGGCGTCTATCCGCTGGAGGGGTGGGTCACCACGATGTCGGTGGAGATGCTGATGCGCGACGGCTTCGCACAGCTGCGTCAGCAGCAGGCGATCAAGGTCCTGGTGTCGATGCGGCAGGCCTGAGTACACCATCGTGCCCAGACCTCCCCTTTCGGGCCGGGGGCCCGATCCCGCCGATGATGTGGGCGTGCGTCACCGGGTCGATTCGACCCGGGCTGCGGCAGGTGCAGCGAAGTGACCCACAACAGGTGCTTCATATCGCGACTGCGGGTCTGCGTCAACAGTTGCGCTGACTAATGGGCCCTGGCGCCAGCAGATCGGTGGCGAGCGTGGCTGCGGGCCAACGAGTACGTGCCCACCTGCCCGCCGTCCCCCAGAGCGGGAGCTGGACTCCGCTCTCCGCCAGGGCCAGCCGGAGCTGCTCGTCGGAGACGTGCGTGGCTCGCCGCCAGGACAGCGTGTCCTCGATCTCGGCTGCTGCGAGGAAGCTCGCGACGGCCTGGTGCGCGTGGCTGGCATCGTCGAGCAGCATCAGGTGCCCCTCGTCCCGGAGGACGAGCAGGCGTGCCCGGGCGATGTGTCGCGCCAGGATCATCCCGTTGACCACCGGTGTGAGCGGATCGGCGTCGCCGGCGATGACCAGGGTGGGGTTGGTGATCGACCCCAGCCGCGGCAGGCTGCTCCACGGCGCCATCGTCGCCAGCTGGCCCAGATACCCCCTCGGGCTCGGAGAAACGAGCCTGAGCAGGCGGGCCTGGTCTGCCATCCACGCGGAGTCGCGTCGACCACGTCCGCCGGTGAGGACCGCGAGGGACCGGGCATGGGCCCGTGCCGAGACGAAGCGAAGGGGAGTGGCCATCCCCAGCATGGCTTTGAGGTCGCCCTGCAACCCGCCGATCCCCGGCGTGGTGCCGACCAGCACCAGTCGCCGAACCCGGTCGGGAGCGTCCGCAGCCAGTTGCTGGGCGACCATCCCGCCCATGGAGTGACCGAGCACATCGGCGCGCTCGACCTCGACGTGGTCCAGGACCCGGGTGGCGAGCTCCGCCAGGCTCCGGATCGAGACGGGGGACCTCGGGGCGTCGGAGCGACCCGAGCCCGGCAGGTCGAACTGGATCAGCCGGTGCCCGCTGAGCGTGCCTTCGAGCACTCTCCAGGTGGCGGTATGCAGGCTGAGCCCGTTGATCAGTAGGACCGGAGATCCGGAGCCGACGGAACGCACGAGCACGGAGCCTCGCCGGAACGCGATCCGGGTCTCGCCCGGCCTCATCCGACGGGGCCGCGCTTGCGAGGGTGCTGAGTTGACGGCACGCATGCCGGGGCGGCGGTCGTGTCCCACGTAGTTCTGAGGATGGGATCGAGCTCCCTCGGTCGGCTCTGCTGGATGGCCCACGCTAGGGAGGGGTGCTTGACATGTCAATCACGTCGGGAGGTGGCACCACTCGTGTCGCCGAGTGGGGGAGGTCGCGGAGGCGATACCGTGCCCCTGGCGCCTGCTCGCCAATCTTGGGTCCGGCCCTTCCGTCGGGCACGCGATCACACTATCTTGGTCAACACGCGTGTTGACCACGGAAGCGGGGCTGCTCGATGATCATCGGAATCCTCAGTGAGGCTCGTCCGGGCGAACGACGCGTGGCCGCGACGCCGACCACGGTCGGTCAGCTGTGCGCCCTCGGCTACGACGTGGTGCTCGAGCCCGGAGCGGGCCACGGGGCAGTGCTGCTCGACGAGGCGTACGTCGAGGCGGGGGCGAGCCTGGGAGACCCGCTCGCGGCGGACATCGTCCTCGGGGTGAACGCCCCGTCCTCCCAGCAGCTCGACGCGCTGCGACCGGGCACCACCCTGATCAGCCTGCTCAGCCCGGCGCTGGACCCCTCCCTGGTGGAAGACCTCGCCCGGCGTCCGATCACGGCGCTGGCGATGGACGCGGTGCCGAGGATCTCCCGGGCGCAGTCGCTCGACGTGCTCAGCTCGATGGCGAACATCGCCGGCTATCGCGCGGTCATCGAGGCCGCTCACGTGTTCGGCAGGTTCTTCACCGGTCAGGTCACCGCCGCGGGCAAGGTCCCCCCGGCCAAGGTGCTGGTGGTGGGAGCGGGAGTGGCCGGGCTGGCGGCGATCGGTGCCGCGGGAAGCCTGGGTGCGATCGTGAAGGCGACCGATCCGCGACCAGAGGTCGCCGACCAGGTGCGCTCGCTGGGCGGGGAGTACCTCGCGGTGGAGGCGGCGGACGTCGAGGTGTCCGCCACGGGCTACGCCAAGGAGATGTCGGACGACTACAACGAGCGGGCCGCGGCGCTGTACGCCCAGCAGGCCACCGACGTCGACATCATCATCACCACCGCGCTGATCCCGGGCCGGCCGGCGCCGCGACTGGTGACCGCCGACATGGTCGCGTCGATGAAGTCGGGAAGCGTCATCGTCGACATGGCCGCCGCCAGCGGGGGCAATGTGGAGGGCAGTGTCCCGGGGGAGTCGGTGGTGACGAGCCAACGGCGTCACGATCATCGGCTACACCGACCTCCCTGGTCGACTGCCGACCCAGGCCTCCCAGCTGTACGGGACCAACCTGGTGAACCTGCTCAAGCTGATGACGCCGGACAAGGACGGCCGGCTGGTCCTGGACTTCGACGACGTCGTCCAGCGGTCGATGACCGTGGTGCGCGAGGGTGAGCTGACGTGGCCACCCGCCACCGGTGCAGGTCTCGGCCGCACCCGCCCCGTCGGCCGCCTCCCAGGAGCCGGTGCACTCGCCGGTGAAGCAGCCGGCGTCACCTGGTCGTCGTCTCGGGATCGTGGCCGTCGCGGGTGTCCTGCTGTTCGGCCTCGCCGCGGTGTCGCCACCCGACCTCCGCGGCCACCTGACCGTCTTCATCCTGTCGGTGGTGATCGGCTTCTACGTGATCGGACATGTCCACCACGCGCTGCACACGCCACTGATGTCGGTGACCAACGCGATCTCCGGGATCATCGTGGTCGGCGCGCTGCTCCAGATCGGCCAGGGTGAGCCCGCGGTCACTGCGCTGGCCGCGGTCGCCATCCTGCTGGCGTCCATCAATGTCTTCGGCGGGTTCGCCGTCACCCGACGCATGCTCGCCATGTTCTCGCGAAGCTGACCGAGGAGCTCATCGAAGTGACCGTCGAAAACGCGGCCCAAGCGGCGTACATCATCGCCGCCCTGCTGTTCATCCTGGCGCTCGCCGGCCTGTCCCGGCACGAGACCGCCAGGCTCGGCAACACCTTCGGCATCTCGGGAATGGTGCTCGCGCTGGTCGCCACCCTGGTGCTGGCGCTGGACCGGAACGTCTCCGGGATCGGCGTGGCGCTGCTCACCGGGGCCATGGTGCTCGGGGCGGCCATCGGGCTGTTCCGCGCGCGGGTGGTGGAGATGACCGGGATGCCGGAGCTCATCGCTCTGCTGCACTCGTTCGTCGGTCTGGCCGCGGCGCTGGTCGGCTGGAACGGGTACCTCCACGTCGAGGCCCACCCGGAGGGCGCCGAGGCCGCGCTCCTGGCCGGCGAGGGCCTTCTCGGGATCCACTCCGCCGAGGTCTTCATCGGCGTCTTCATCGGCGCGGTCACCTTCACCGGGTCGGTCGTGGCGTTCCTCAAGCTCTCCGCGCGGATGAAGTCCAGTCCGCTGGTGCTGCCCGGCAAGAACCTGCTCAACCTGGGCGCCCTCGTCCTGTTCGCGGCACTGACGGTGTGGTTCGTGCTGAACCCCGGCCTGCCGGCACTGGTGGCCGTGACCGTCATCGCCCTGCTGCTCGGCTGGCACCTGGTGGCCTCCATCGGCGGCGGGGACATGCCCGTGGTCGTCTCGATGCTGAACAGCTACTCCGGATGGGCCGCTGCGGCCTCGGGGTTCCTGCTCAGCAACGACCTGCTGATCATCACCGGCGCGCTGGTCGGCTCCTCGGGTGCCTACCTGTCCTACATCATGTGCCGGGCGATGAACCGCTCGTTCATCTCGGTGATCGCGGGGGGATTCGGCATCGAGGCCGGCCCGACGGAGGACACCGACTACGGCGAGCACCGCGAGATCACGCCCGACCGGGTCGCCGAGCTGCTGGCCCAGGCGGACTCGGTCGTCATCACGCCGGGGTACGGGATGGCCGTGGCCCAGGCGCAGTACGGCGTCGCCGAGCTGACGCGGAAGCTGCGCGAGCGTGGCGTCAACGTCCGCTTCGGGATCCATCCGGTGGCCGGCCGACTCCCCGGGCACATGAACGTGCTGCTCGCCGAGGCCAAGGTGCCCTACGACATCGTCCTGGAGATGGACGAGATCAACGCCGACTTCGGCGACACGGCGGTGGTCCTGGTGATCGGCGCCAACGACACGGTCAACCCGGCGGCCACCGATGACCCGTCGAGTCCGATCGCCGGGATGCCGGTGCTCACCGTGTGGGAGGCCGATGACGTGATCGTGTTCAAGCGCTCGATGGCGTCCGGCTACGCGGGAGTGCAGAACCCGCTGTTCTACCGGGAGAACAGCGCGATGCTCTTCGGTGACGCGAAGGACCGGGTGGAGGACATCCTGCGGGCGCTGTAGCGCCTGCCTCGTGTCGGTGCACACCGTCGCTCGTGCAGTCGGGGTACGGCGCGCCGTACGTCTCAGCGGGCCTCGAGGCGGTCGTCGGGAAGCCGGAGCCCGCCGAGCACCGCCTGTCCGAGCCGGCGAGCGACCACCTCGGCGGGCACAGCCGGCGAGACGATGTGGCTCACCGTGAGTCGGACGACGTGGTCCACGACACCCTCCACCAGCTCGGGGTCCAACTCGGGCGCTCACCGACTTCCCGGACCAACGTGCCTGGCTGCTGGAGGACCTGCCGGCGCACCTTCCCTCCGCGGTCGAGGAGATGGTCCGCTGAGCGACGCCGATCATGACCTTCCGGCGTACGGCGGCCCGCGACTGCGAGCTGCACGGTCAGCAGATCACCCGGGGCGACAAGGTGGTGATGTTGTACTCCTCGGCCAACCGGGACACCGAGGTGTTCCCCGACGCGATGAGGTTCGACCTCGCGCGTGACCCGAATCCGCACGTCGGCTTCGGAGGCGGCGGCATCCACCACTACCTGGGCAACCAGCTCGCGCGCAGGCAGCTGATCGCGTCCTGGCACCAGCTGCTGGCCCGTCTGCCCGACCTCGAGACGTGTGTCGAGCCGACGTACACCGTGGGCACGTTCTTCCACGGCATGATTTACCTGCCGGTGCGCTTCACCCCCGAGAGCTGATCGACCGATGACCGGGAGGTAGCCATGAGGATCGTGCCCGACGAGACGAGATGCTCCTCGCTGGGCCTGTGTGAGTCGGTCGCTCCTGAGGTATTCGAGATCGACGACTCCGGTCGGCTCCTCGTGCTCGTCGCCCGCATCCCGGGGGACAGGCGGGCAGTGCTCCAGCGGGCGGTCGATGCCTGTCCCACCGGCGCGTTGAGCCTGCGGGACTGAGCTGAGACCGGCACGGAGTCACGCTCGGCGACTGCGGGCGGAGGGTCGCCGCACGACCTCAGTACGCTGCCCACGTCACCGCGCTCGTCGAGTCGCCAGACGGTGCCGTCTTCCTGCCGGAAGCGCGGACGTCGTCGATCAGCCGGCTGCGACGTACGTGCACCCGGAGGAGGATGGCATGGCAGGCGAGGCTCCGATCACGGTCGTAGGGGCGTCCCTGGCGGGACTCCGGGCCGTGGAGGCGTTCCGCAGGCAGGGGTACTCCGGCGCGCTGGTGCTGGTCGGTGCCGAGGAGCACCTGCCCTATGACCGGCCACCCCTGTCGAAGGCGTTCCTCGACGCAGGTGACACCGCGCCCGGCGAGACCACCTTCCGTTCCGAGGACGACCTGGCTGAGCTCGACGTCGAGCTCCGCCTGGGTCAGCCGGCGACCGCACTGGACACCGAGGCTCGCGAGGTGATGGTGGGGGACGACCGCCTTCCGTTCAGCAGCCTGGTGATCGCGACCGGCTCCCATGCGCGCACCCTCCCGGGCCCGCCCCTGCGCGGGGTGCACACCTTGCGCGATGTCGAGGACGCGCGGGCGATCCGCGCGGCGTTCGATGCGCGGGCACGCACCGTGGTGATCGGTGGAGGATTCATCGGCTCCGAGATCGCCTCCGCCGCCAGCAAGCGAGGTCTCGACGTGACGGTCGTCGAGGCCGCTGACCTCCCCCTCGTGCGGGCGGTCGGGCAGCAGATGGCCGGGCTGTGCGCGGACCTGCACGCCCGGCACGGCACCTCGCTGCGCTGTGGGGTCGGCGTGCGCACGCTCGAGGGGGACGGCAGCGTCGAGCAGGTCGTGCTCTCCGACGGCACCCGGCTGGACGCCGACCTGGTGGTGGTCGGCGTCGGCGCTGCACCGAGCACCGGGTGGCTGGACGGCTCCGGTCTCTCGATCGAGGACGGCATCATCTGTGACGAGACCCTGCGCGCAGGCACCGCGGGCATCTACGCCGCGGGCGACGTCGCCCGCTGGCCCAACCCGCTCTTCGACCAGCAGATGAGGCTCGAGCACTGGACCTCGGCCGCCGAGCAGGGGGCGCTGGCGGCTCGCAACGCCCTCGATCCTGGCGAGGCCACTCCGTGCGCGAGCGTGCCGTACTTCTGGTCGGACTGGTACACCCACAAGCTGCAGATGGTCGGGATCGGCGAGGCCGACGAGGTGGAGCTCCTCGGCGACCCCGAGTCGAGCCGCTGGCTCGGGCTCTACCGGCGCGGCGACCTCCTCGTCGGCGCGCTCTCGCTCAACCTGCCCGGCCGGATCATGAAGTTCCGCGCACTGATCAACCGGCGCGCGTCGTGGGACGAGGCGCTCGCGTTCGCTGCCCAGCTCCCTGCACCCAAGGCGAGGGCGACGCCGAGGCAGTAGGCATGACTGGGGCATGGGGGATCGGGTCCCGATCCAGCGAGCCTCCGGATCGCGAGCGCCCGGCCCGGTCGCTGCCGAGACCGCGCGTGCGCCCCGGACCAGCCCCGGTCCCACCGCGAGCGACTACAGGTCGCGCTCGTAGGCCAGCATCAGCGGACCGTCCACGCCCTCGGTCCGCCGAAACCCGGCGGCCGAGTACAGGCGTTGCGCGAGCCGGTCGTCCTCGCTGGTGACCACCAAGGCGTAGTCGGCGCCGCGACGGCGTGAGCCGTCCAGGAACTCGGTGATCAGCCGGCGACCGAACCCGCGTCCCCGGTGAGTCGGGATCACGTAGAGCTCCGCCAGGTAGGACTCGGGCGCCGGGCCCCACACCGACGGCTGCACCCGGAAGACGGCGACACCGACGGGCGTGGTGGCCTCGTCGCGGACGAGCAGGACGCTGACGTGGTCGTCCGCGATGAGCGGCCCGAGTCGGGCCGCGATCTCGGCGGGAGGGGGCGTCGGCTCGTCGTACTCCGCGTTGAAGTCGCGGAGCAGCTGCGCGGCGGCGGCGATCCCGTCCGGGTCGCCCGCACCGACGGTCTCGACCATCGGCTCAGGCTATCGCGGCACCCGGTGCCGCCCGAGGCGCTTTCTTTGTGCGCCACCCGGCTGGGATCCCGGCAACTGTCCCAGCCGCGTGGGGTGGGGCGTACTGTCGGGGCACGGAGCCGTTCAGGCTTCCTCTCAGAGAGATCCCCCATGAGCGACAAGTCGCCGCGGCAGAGCATGACGAAGAAGGTCGGCAAGTCCATCAAGGAGAAGCGCGCCGACAAGCGCAACAAGGGCTCCGAGGAGTCCTTCTCCGACAAGGTCCACTCGTCGAAGAAGAAGTGACGCTCCCGGCGGCCCGGTGTGAACGGGCCGTCGAGCGGCGCTCAGCAGCGGCCTGACCTAGAAGCTTCTTCCGGCCAGGCCGTGACGCGAGTCCTGGGCAAGCGGCATGCTGGAGAGCATGGCGCGAGCGGTCGAGGTCACGGTCTCCGGTGAGGTGCAGGGCGTCTCGTTCCGGGGGTACGCCGCCCGGAAGGCGGTCGAGCTCGAGCTCGTGGGGTGGGTGCGCAACGAGCCGGACGGCTCGGTGCTCGGCCACTTCGAGGGCCCGGAGGAGGCGGTCGAGACGATGGTGCAGTGGTGTCGCGTGGGCTCCCCGTCCGCCGAGGTCCACCATCTCGACGTACGCGACGTGGAGCCGAGCGGGGCCTCCACCTTCAGCGTGGCGTACTGAGTGACCGCTTCCCGGGCAGCGGCGGCGCGCTTCGTCCGGCTCGTCGTGCGCCACTGCGGTGGTGCGTCGCTCTAGGCTCGCGGGGTGGGGGAGCCGCCGGAGATGACGTCGGACGGGCGCTACATCGTGGTCGCGGGTCGGCGATGGCGAGCAACGGACCCGGCGATCCCCGAGAGCCGACGCGACGAGCTCACCCGTGTCCTGATGGCCTGGCGTCGCGAGGTACGCCGCACCAAGGGCACCGACGAGGAGAAGGCCGCGCGCGCCGGAGTGCACGCGGCCAAGGTCGCGCTCGGCGAGCGGGGCACCCCCTGGTGGGAGCAGTCGGCCGAGGAGCGGCGAGCCAGGTGGACCGGCGACCTGCCGGTGCCGGAGAGTCAGGCCGAGCCGCCCGGCTCGTGACGCCGCCGGTCCGTGACGCCGCCGGTCTCGTGACGCCACCCGTCTTGTGCGGTGGGACGCCGCAGTCGAACGCGCCGTCGCGACGACGTGTTCCGCAGGGGTGGACGCGAGCGCTCGGGCGCGAGGTGCCGTCGGTACGCCTGCTAGTGCGCCGGCGTGGGGTCTGGGGGAGGCGTGGCGTCGTCAAGTGCGAGCGCGGCTCCGTTGATGCACCACCGCTCACCGGTGGGCGCGGGGCCGTCGTTGAACACGTGCCCCAGGTGGCCACCGCAGCGATCGCAGGTTGCCTCGCGGCGCGGCAGGAGCATCTTGAAGTCGGTGTGGGTGCGTACGACGTCCCGGGTCCTCGGCGTGGAGAAGCTCGGCCAGCCCGTCCCGGAGTCGAACTGGTCCGCGGCGCGGAACAGCTCGGCCTCGCAGCCCGCGCACCGGTACACGCCGACCGGGTTCGCGGGCGGATGCTCGTACGGGCTGCTCCGGGGGGCCTCCGTGCCGGATCGCCGGAGCACCTTGTAGGCCGCGGGACCCAGGCGTGCCCGCCATTCGGCGTCCGAGTGGACGACCTCGAACGGGGGTCGGGCGCGGCGCTTGAACATGTGTCCACCCTAGGGAGCGAGGCCTGAGGGCCACCCCAGTGAGTCGCGAGGCAGGGGCGCCGGAGGTCGCCCGACAGTGCGCCCGACAGTGCGCCCAACAGTGCGCGCGAGAGCTTGCGAGAGGTTCTGCCAGAGCGAGCGACGGCGAGGTTGTGCGCGTGGACCCGACGCCCTGCTCGCTCCGGCGGGGCGCGTGCCCGCCGAGATGGCCTCGACCCGAGACGGATCTGCCGAGCGTGGTCACACTCGGCGCGACGCGTACGTCAGTGGGGAGAGAGACAGATGAAAGGGTGGAGGCCGTGGACCAGACCGACCTGTTCGAGGCCGAGCGGCCGCGCCTGGTGAGTCTTGCCAGCCGGGTGCTCGGCGACCATGCCGAGGCTCAGGACGTGGTGCAGCAAGCGTGGCTGCGGCTGCACGCGACGGACACCGAGATCGAGAGCCTGCCCGCGTGGCTGACGACTGTGACCACCCGACTGTGCCTGGACCGGCTGCGATCGCGGACGCCGGTGCCGATGGACGACCTCGCGCCCTCGGAGACCGCTGACGACCCGGCCGACGACGTCGCACTCGCGGACACGGTCGGTCTCGCCCTGCACGTCGTGCTGGACCGCCTCACCCCGCGGGAGCGGGTCGCCTTCGTGCTCCACGACAGCTTCGGCTTCGAGTTCCCGACGATCGCCGCGGTCCTGGACAGCACGCCGGCGGCCGCGCGCAAGCTCGCCTCACGGGCGCGGGCCAAGGTCACCCAGCCTCACCCCGAGGATCGTCTGGCCGACTGGGAAGTGGTCGACGCGTTCATGGCCGCAGCCAAGAACGGCGACTTCGACCGGTTGCTACGGCTGCTGGCGCCTGACGCCGAGGTGACCGCCGACGACGCCGCGGTCCTCGTCGGCACGCCGAAGCGCATCGAGGGCCGCGACCAGGTGGCCACCTTCTTCAACGGCAGCGCCCGGGCTGCGCTGCCGGTCTTCGTCGGTGACCGGCCCGGAACCGCCTGGTTCCACCTCGGTGCGGCCAAGGTCGTCTTCGACTTCACCATCGCCGGCGGCCTGGTCCAGGCCGTCACCTTCCGCGCCGCGCCCGACGTGCTCGCGCTCGTCGTACGCCGCGACGGCGAGCGAATGCGCAACTAGCCCCCGTCACATCCTCTCCGCTTCGACCCTGCGACCTCACCACCTCAAGGAGGCAACGATGAAGACCATGACCTGCCAGGCCCTGGGAGGGCCCTGCGATCTCCAGCACCACGGGAACAGCGCCGACGAGATCATCAAGTCGCAGGACCGCCACCTCAAGGAGGCGGTCAAAGCCGGGGACTCGACCCACCAGCACGCCCTCGAGGACATGAAGAGCCGCTGGCGGCACCCCAAGAGGTCGATGGGTTGGTACCGCGACACCAAGCAGAGCTTCGCCGCACTCGCCGACGACTGAGGTCAGGCCTGTTCGGCTCGCCGCTGGTGGTCTCTCGACTTTTGTCAGGCAGCGACGCGGAAGGGGATCTGCGAATCCGCCCGAACAAACGCCGTCGTCTCTCGACAGCGCGTTGCGCTCTCAGCCCTCAGCCCTCAGCCCTCAGCCGTCGGGTGGTGGGCGTGCGTCGGGGACTCGGCGGGTGCGCAGTGGTGGGTCGAAGGCGAAGTCGGCGGGGCCGGTCCGTCTGATGGTCCAGGGTGCGGCGTGGATGAGGCGGTGGTGGTGGCCGCAGAGCAAGATCATGTTCTCCAGCGACGTCGGGCCGCTGGTCGATCCAGTGTTCGAGGTGGTGGGCGTGGCACATCAGCGGCGGGCGGGTGCAGTGCGGGAACCGGCAGTGCTGGTCCCGGGCCACCAGTGCCTTCCAGATCGCTGGGGTGACCAGCCGGTGGAGGCGTCCGACGTCGAGGACCTCGGACCTGCCGCCGAGGACGGCGGGGATGACCTCGGCGTCACAGCACAGCAACCGGACGGCGGAGGCGGAGAGCTGTTCCCCGGTCTCGGTGGTCGCGACCCCGGCCCGCTGTTGGAGCTCGGTCAGGCTCATCATCAGGGTCAGCCGCGGGACCGCGCCGTGGGAGGTGGGCAGCAGGTCGGCGGTCTGCAGCCGTCGGCAGCCCTCGACCAGGGCGTCGAGCATCCGGGTGCCGTGGTCACGGGGGTCACGGCCGTCGTGACAGCAGCCTGGCAGGTCGCAGGTAGAGGGGTTGCAGGGTCTCGACTGTCCGCTCGCTGCGCTCGCTGCTCGACCACCGGGGTGGGCGGCGGGTTGGGGTGCGGCCAGCGGGATCAGGGTGGCCTTGATCAGGGCGGCGTCCTCGCTGGTGCAGCGGCCTTTGATCCAGGCGCCGCCGCACTGGTCGTCGGTGATGCGTCAGGTGCCGGCCCAGGTGGGCGGCGCGTTCGAGGCGGTCCAGCTCTCGCTCGGCGCGACGGTCGTCCCCGTCGGGGTCGACGATGGACAGGAGCCGGTGGGTGAGCTTGCGCAGCTCGGTGGCATCCAGGGCTTTGGCCTGATCGAGCAGGACCGTCACCGCGCGGGCGCGGACGTCGGGGTCGCCGGGCAGGGTGTCGACGGCCCGTTCGATCACGTGCGCCTTGGTGGTGGAGAGCCAGCCGTCGCCCAGGGCCTCGGCGACCGGGGCGAGCAGCGGGGTCTCCAACGCGGCCGAGAGTCGTACGGCTGCGGGGCCGGTGCCTTTGTGGCCGCCGGCGACGGAGGTGACGAAGTCCTGGGTCGAGGCCCACCCGACAGCCTTGACGGCATGCGTCGCGTCGAGCTCACGGACCGCGGCCGAGCTCGAGCGCATCCAGGGTCGTCTTCAACGCCTCAACGGCAGCAACCGTGTCCATCAGCTCATCGCGACCTCGTGCTGCCCACAGCGTCCGACCGAGCTCACGGACCTCGCCGCGCAGCCGCTCCAGCACCGCCGGAACACCGGATCCCCGGTGCTCGTGGTGGTCGATCGGGTGGCTGCTCATAGATCCATCCAAGCACCGACCACTGACACAACTACGTCATTGAGAACCGGCTTCCACAGGCCTGATGAGTCAGGATCTCGATGAGTTTCCGCGTCATCCAACGCCGCGTCATCCAACGGCGGGTCATTCCACCCGCCGGACTCGAGGCTTCCGCCGTCGGCGTCTCCACCGAGTGGCGGAGGAGGTTGGGTGGACATCCGCAACGGTGCGGGTCTCGTCCCCGAACTGATACGCGCGCGCAGCATGCGCAGCGGCCCGCTCTCCCCTGGCGCCGTACGTCGTCCTGATACGATCAGGACTGGCTGAAGCCGACGCAGCAGGTCGGGAAATGGCTCAGGAGCATCAGCCGGATCCGGCGACGTTCGACGCCGAGGCGCGCGACCCTCCCTCGCGAGACGACGTACGCGTCAATGGGTCGACACAGCGATTCCCGAGCGTGCGCTTCGAGGGGCACGTCGCTGAATGGGGACACGAGCAGACCAGGCACAGCCCGCCGTACCTCGCTCATGTCAGCATGACGCCGGACCCGGCAGGCGCCGCGGCGCCTGCCGGTGCCCCCGGTCAGTCTGCGTTCTGGAGAGCCTTGACCTCGTCGCGCGCGGTGAGCACCTCCGCGTGCTGTCGACTGACCACCTCGCGGAAGCCGTGGCTGAGGTCCTGCTCGAGTGCCTTCTCGTACTCGGAGACCGCGTGGTCCTCACCGGTCGAGGCGGCGGCGAGCACGGCGCCGGCGTCGTCACCGCTGAGGGCGTCCTTCAGCGAGATCCACCCGCGGTGCAGGGCTGCAGTGATCGTCCCGCTGTCGTCGACGTCGTCGCCGTAGTCCTCACCCAGGGCGACGATCTCGCGGTGGAAACCCGCGCGCTGCTCCGACAGGCGCTGCAGCGTCGACGCCCACTCGGAACGGTCACCGTCCCGCAGCTTCTCGGCGGCGCTGGCGAATCCTCGCTCGCCGTCCTTGAGCGTCTCGACCAGTTCCTTGGCGGCCTGCTTGTCGTCCGACACGGTGGCTCCTTCTGTCAGGGTTCGTGGCTTCGGGGGTCGTACCCGTCATCGCGTCCGCCTAACCTGCTGCAGGGCGGCCAACGTGGTCCTGATCTTCAGAATCGGACTCCGGGGTGGTCGGCACACTGCGTCGGACCGGTCGATCGGCAGAGAGACAGGCTGGTGGCCTCAGTCTTCGATCGTTGCCCCGCCCTGTCGCCTCAACGCGTCGAGTCCGTCCCGCATGGCCTGGAGCTTCTCGGGCGGGTGACCCACCCAGTCGAGGAGCTCGCCCACGACGCGCACGGGCTCGCGACTGCGGAACGACTGCGTCGGATTGCCGGGGAACTTCTTGTCCGTGACGTTGGGGTCGTCCTCGAGCTCGCCGCTCGGCTCGACGACGTAGATGCGTCCTCGGCCGTGGCCTGTTGCGAGCTCAGCACCCCAGACCGCGGCGTCGAGAGTGGCGGTGAAGTAGACGTGGTTCATCACGCGGCCGTCCTCGAAGTTCGACTCGCGACCGGGCACCAGCACCTCGCCGACCGCGAGGTCGGCCTTCGTGCCGTGCAGGTAGACACCGGGTTCGTAGACCCTGAAGGGCACCGGATCACCCGTCGTGCTCACGTGATCACCCTAGTGGCGAGCGGGGCTCCCGACAGTCGAGTGAGGTCGTGCAGTCGAGGTGCACGCGACCCGTCACGAGCGGCTCGGATGCAGCCTGGTGTTGACGAAGGGCCACGCGAAGCTCGAGAAGGTCGCCGAGATCGACACCGAGAGCGACCGGGCCCAGTGCCACCAACCGACCGGGATGAACAGGCCGTCGCCGGGGCCCACCTCGACCTCCATCACCGAGGCGTGGGCGAACAGCGGGTGGCGGGCAGGGTCGACCTGTTCAGGGTCGACGTCGCTGTAGTACTTGTCACGGGGGTAGACGTAGTCGCGGTCGAACGACGGGACCAGCCGGAACCGCTTGCGTCCGCGCACCTGGGTGAACAGGATCGAGTGCTCGTCGTAGTGCAGCGGCGTCACGGTGCCGGCGGGCCCGATCCACAGCTTGGTGGCACCCGGTCGCCGGTCGGCGTCGTTGACGATGTCCCGTGGAGGGCGGAGCTCGTCGCGCAGGTGCTGCAACCTCGGGTTGTCGAAGAAGTTGTTGCGCGCGACCAGGTAGTAGTCGTTGCTCTCGACTGTCTCTCCCAGCATCCGGGCGAGGTCGGCCAGAGTCACGGTGCGCACCGTGTCCCGGAATCGCTCCTCGTAGTCGGCAGAGCCCTCGCGACCCGCGGTGATCTGCACGGGTACGTCGCCGAAGCGGGCGGCCAGGTGGTCAGCGGACCAGTCCCGTACGGCGGGGCTGTCGCCGAGCAGACCGGGAACCAGTACCGGGCGGTTCTGGGCGTAGTAGTCCTTGCGGAACTCCTCCCCGGACAGGTCAGGACGTACGTCGATCCGGTCGGGGGTGGGGCCGGCCCGGTGCAGGTCGCCGTACAGCCGGAGCAAGGCGTCGGGGGAGGGGTCGCGCGGACGCGGCCGCGTCGACGACGCGGGCCGTAGGGGCAGCGGACTCCGGGGGGTCGGCGCCCATCCGCCGACGGGGGTGAAGATCCTGCGGTCGAAGAACTCGCGGCGCCGAGGCTTGGGTACGGGCCGGTGCAACCAGCCCGTGAGGGCGAACCGGCCGTCCTCGAAGCGACCTGAGGGACAGCAGATACGTCGTACCTCGTGGGAGGTCCGGGGGTCGAACAGGATCAGGGTGTCGTTGTCGGGGGTGAGGCAGACCTCGTCCCCATCGGGTCCGACGAACACCAGCTCCCCGCCGCTGAAGCGGGCCGGCTCGGCATGGAAGTAGTAGACGAAGGTGAGCGTCCGACCACTCGTCTCGGGGGAGGCGTTGTCGGTGTGGTTGCGGAAGAAGTCCCCGTCGTTGTGGCTGGTCAGCTGCACCTCGAACCAGGTCGTCTCGAACGGGGAGATCCCCAGCTCCGTCACGGCCTCGGGGACTCGCTCCCGGATCGCTTGCTCGAGGCCGCTGGCGAGGTCGCCGAACTTGTCGGCGTAGACGACGCGGGAGACCCGGGTGTGCGGATCGACGCCGCGTCGCGCCACCCGCGACTGCTCGAAGGCCTCCCGCAGGGCGACGGATCGCTCGTAGACCTCGCGGTTGGCGTCGTTGCCCAGCAGGTCGCGGTGGACCTGGAACAGCGTCACCGGCGGAAGCCGATCTCCTCGAGACGGCGCTCGAGGTGGGCATCGATCACGTCCAGCAGCAGCGGCGCCTTGAGCGAGACGAACCAGTAGAGGATCCAGGGATTCTCACCCGGCAGCGACGAGTGCGGACCGACCGGGGGTACGCCCGGCTCCGGAGGACCACCGTCCGGGGGCTCGAGGACAGCGGGGCCGACGGGAGGCACCCCGGGCTCCGGAGGACCACCGTCCGGAGGCTCGATGACGGCCGGGCCGACGGGAGGTACGCCGGGCTCGGGAGGACCACCGTCCGGAGGCTCGAAGACGGCCGGGCCGACGGGAGGCACGCCTGGCTCCGGAGGACCACCGTCCGGAGGCACCGGGCCGGGGTCCGGCCCCACGGGAGGTACGCCGGGCTCGGGCGTGCCGCCGTCCGGCGGCGCCGCCTGCCGCTCGACCCATCGGCGGAGCTCCTCGAGCCGCTCGTTGAACCGGTTGTCCAACAGCTTGCGCAGCGCGGGGGCCAGGTCCTCGGTCCGGTCGACCTCAGGCGTGACCTGCTGGCCCAGGACCCAGTGGGCGAGGTAGGAGTCCATCCAGGAGACGTCGAAGGCCGCCCGCGGCGGGCTCTCCGCGTTCGGCCGACCGATCGAGGCCGCGACGTCGTCGACGATCCTGCCGAGGAGCTCGGGATCCAGGTTCGGTGCCTGGTCGCGGTACTTCGCCACGATCCGGTCGCGCAGTGCTGGTTGCTCTTTCATGAGACCTCCTCCAGGTTGTGGCCGCCGAGCCAGGCCTGCTCGCACAGGCGACGGCCCGCCAGCCGTTCGTAGTCATGACGGCTGCGATGGCCGCCCAGTCCGTAGGGGCCGAGGTCGGCACCGGCGTACAGCAGGCGGAGCCGCTCCAGCGAATGGGCGGTCCGGTCCTGGCCGTCGGTGTGGTCGGCCCAGTGCGTCGTCCGCGAGGAGCGGTCGTAGAGGTGCCACCCGAGCACGAGGTGCGGGTGGAACAGGTCGTAGCCGTGGGTGAAGGCCCGCAACGCTACGGCGACCTCGTCGGCGAAGAAGTAGATGCCGGGGTCCATCGGGACCACCTCGTTGAAGCGGCCCTCGACGAACAGCAGGTGCAGCGAGACGTACGCCGCGGCGGTGGGTCTGTCCAGCCGCTGCCAGCCGGGTACGGCGTGGCCGGTGAGCCGGTACATCAACCCGTCGCGGCGTTCGGCGAGATCCATCCGGTAGACCGCCTGCACCCGCCCGTCCGGGTCGTTCCCGGGGTCGAAGGGCGGCAGGTAGCCGGTCAGCAGGGGCCGCTCGACCCCCTCTTCGTGGAGCCGACGGTGCAGCCCGACGAGGGTGTCGTCCCAGCCGGGCGCGAACCGGTGGTGGGAGTCGAGGAACAGGGTGTACTCCTCGCCGTCCCAGCGTTGCTGGAGCAGCTCCCGGGCCCAGTTGCACCCCTGGCTGCCGTCGGCCGGGAGATCGAGCAGGTGCGTCGAGAGCCGCCGCAGCTCACCGGTCGACGACGTCTCGTCATCGCCGTGCTGCCACGCCACGGCGACAACGAGCCGTTCGGGCCTGGCCGCGGTGTCCAGCAGGTCGCGGAGCGTCGCCACGAGCTGGGCGTCCCGGTACGCCGGGACCTGCACGTAGATGCGTGGTTGGCCTCGTCCCACGGGCAGCCTCCCGTCACGAGCTTGCTCGACCGCCGACCCGTCCACCGTCGTCCTGTGTCGAGGTGGTGTCAAGGAGGGCGGAGCGCGACCTGCGGACCGGTCAGATCCATCCGTTGGACTGGGCCACCCGTGCCGCCTCGGCTCTGGTGGCCGCACCCGTCTTGCCGATCGCGGCCGAAAGGTGGTTTCGGACCGTGCCCACGGACAGATGCACCCGGGCGGCGATGTCGGCGACGGGGGATCCGTCGATCGCCAGCTGGAGGATCTCCGACTCGCGGGTGGTGAGCGGCGACGGCCCGGACATCAGCGACTCGGCGGCCAGATCAGGGTCCACCACGCGCAGTCCGGCATGGACGCGTCGTACGGCATCCGCGAGCTCGCGAGCGGGCGTGTCCTTGACCAGGAAGCCGGCGGCGCCCGCGTCAAGGGCGCGGCGTACGTAGCCCGGCCGTCCGAAGGTCGTCACGATCAGCGACCGCACGGCCGGCAGCTGGACGCGCAGCTGCTCGGTCACCTCGAGGCCGGTGAGTCCCGGCATCTCGATGTCGAGCAGGCACACCTGTGCCTGCGACGTTCGCGCCGCGGCCAGCACCTCGTCGCCGCGACCGACCTGGGCGACCACCTCGATGTCGGTCTCGAGGTCGAGCAGCGCCGCGAGCGCCCCGCGGACCAGGGCCTGGTCGTCGGCCAGCAGGATCCGGATCACGGCAGCAGCACCTGCACGCGCGTCCCCGAGCCGCCGGTGAGCTGCACCGTGCCCCCTGCGGCAGCCACGCGCTCGCGCATGCCGAGCAGCCCGTTGCCGTCCCGTCCGCCGTTGCCGCCGGTGCTGCTGTGTCCGCCGTCTCCTTCGTCAGGCCCGATGCCGTCGCCGTCGTCGGCGACGACGAGCCCGGTCGAGGAGAGCTCGATGGAGACCATCGACGCGCGGGCGTGCCTGACCACGTTGGTCACCGACTCGCGCAGCACCCAGGCCAAGCAGGGTGCGGTGTCTGGGGTCGGTGTCCGCGACGTTGCCGACCAGGCGGGTCTCGATGCCGGCATCGGCGAGGATGCGCGGCGCGGCGGCCAGCTCGAGCCTCGAGATTCGCGGCCCGCAGACCCCCGACGGTCGCGCGGACCTCTGCGAGCGCCTGTCGCGCGGTCTCCTGGATCGAGATCAGCTCCTCCTTGGCGCGCGCGGGGTCGACATCGATCAGCCGAGCCGTGAGCTCGGCCTTGATCGAGAGCGCGGTCAGGGAGTGGCCGAGGACATCGTGGACGTCGCGGGCCACCCGGTCGCGTTCGGCCACCAGCGCCAGCTCCGCTCGGTCAGCCTCGGACTGCCGCTCGAGGTCGGAGAAGACCCGCATCGCCGTACAGAAGCCGATGATGGGCCACACCATCAGGAAGAAGAACATCGGGAAGTCGCCGTCGAGGAGGGAGATGAGCGGCAGGAGAGCGCTGAAGACGGTGGTCCACTTCCACCACGGCGACGGCACCATCAACGCCGAGAACGCGCCGAGGTAGGGGGTGAGGCCGACGGCATCGATGCCGATGACCGGCGCCGTGCCCAGAGCCAGCAGCAGCATCGCGAACCAGATCTTCAGTGCGTGGCCGCGCCACGCGCCCCACCCGAGCAGGTAGATCACCGCGAACGCTGCGATCAGCCCCAGCGCCAGCGCGGTGACCGGTGCCGAGGCATCGGTCTGGAAGGTCTCGATCACCGGGTAGGCGAGGAAGACCAACCAGATCGCCGCAACCACCCAACCCCACCGCTCCTGCAGCGAGCGGGTGGAGCGGGTGTCCGACAGGGGTGCCGTGCTCACACCCGCTCCCGACGGCGTCGCAGCCCCCAGACCGCGAGCGCCGCGAAGATGACCGTCCACGAGCACACGTTAGCCAACAACAGCCACACCGAGTCGTGTCCCGCGTCGATGGGGAGGTGGCCCTCCGAGATCGGGTAGCGCGCCAGCCCGGCGTAGCCGTAGAGCGGGGTGAAGCGGCCGAGCTCCAGGATGATTCCGTCCATCGGTGTGAACACGTTGCCCAGGAAGCTCAGGATCACGATCAGCCCCGAGGCGATGCTGGCGGCGTTCTCGCCCTTGAAGATCAGGCACATCGCCAGGCCGTAGACCGCGAACAGGGCCGAGCCGAGCCACACGATGCCGGCGCTGGCGATCCAGTCGAACGTGCTGCCCTGGGAGCCGGTGGCCGCACCGATCAGGTAGATCAGGGCGATCGGGACGGCCGCGACCAGCATCGCAACGGCGGTCTTGACGGCCACGAAGGCCAACATCGGCAGTGGTGTCAGGGCGATCTGCCGGCCCCACCCCATCCGCTGCTCGGTCGCCGCCGTGCCGGCGACGGTCGTGGTGGCCGTGACCGCGCCGTACGCCGCCATGGACACCATCACGTACATCGCGACGTTGGCGCTGCCGTACGGCTCGTCGTCGCCCATGCCGAACACGAAGAACAAGAACGCCGGCAGGGCGACGATGAAGAACATGCCGACCTTGTCGCGCAGCTGACGCTTCAGGTCGAGTCCGGCGTACGCCAGGTCGAAGGGCGCGGCGTACGTCGGCGGACGGCCGCCGACTCTGCGGCTTCGATGGTCTGGATCGTGCTCACAGCAGGGCCTCCTGCGTCTCGGTCGGGTCTGGGTCGGGGCCGATGCTCTCGGAGTCCCTCGGTGAGCGCCAGGAACGCCGCCTCGAGGCTGGCGCTCGCCACCTCGAGATCGGTGATGCCCAGGGGAGCGATCGCCCTGCGTACGTCCTCGAGCCAGACGGGGTCGATGCCGTGGACACCGACCACGTGGGCGGGTGGCCGGAGGTCATCGTCTGGCCGCCGTACGCCGCCCGCACCTGCGGCGGTCGGCCCATCGGCCCTGATCCTGCCGCGGGCCATCAGCACGGTGCGGTCGGCGAACGCGTCCGCCTCGGCGAGGTAGTGCGTCGCGAACACGATGGTGCGGCCGTCGGCGGCGTCGGCGCGCATCGTGTCCCAGAACTCCTGACGCGTCGTTCACGTCCATGCCGGTCGTCGGCTCGTCCAGGATCACCAGGTCCGGGTCGGGGACGAGCGCCAGCGCGAACTTCAACCGCTGCTGCTCGCCTCCCGAGCAGGCCTGCACCAGACCGGTCGGCCAGCCGACCCAGACCCGCGCGCTCGAGGACGACGTCGACCCGCTCGGGACGTCCGTGGAGCGCCGCGATCGCACGGATCGTCTCCCGCACCGTGAAGTCGGGCAGCAGCCCGCCTGTCTGCATCACCGCGGAGACCCGGCCGTCGACGACCGCGCGATGCGGTGCGGCGCCGTACACCTCGATCGTGCCGCTGGTCGGCGAGGTCAGTCCGAGGAACATGTCGACGGTGGTGGTCTTGCCGGCGCCGTTGGGTCCGAGGAAGGCCACGATCTCGCCGGAGCTCGATGGTCAGGTCGATGCTGTCGACAGCCGTGACGACCTCGCCGTCCTGTGCTCGGAAACGCTTCGTCAGGCCGGTGGCCTTGAGTGCTGGTGTGGTCATGGCCCCAGCCTCGTGGCTCGCGGATGCTCGGACCCAGGGGAGTTGTCACGACCTGCGCATGACACCTGTCATGGCTTGCCTGTCCGAGAGCGGGTGGGGCATGAGTCTCGGCTGATCGCTCGCTGCTCGACCATCGGGTCACCTTGCTCGACCATCGTGCTTGTCGGGCTGCCGGGTGGTCTGGCGTTGTCGGCGGGGGTGTCCTACGTTGGCGGGGACAGGATCTGTTCCCCACTCGGAGGTACTCGATGTCCGCCAGGCCTGACGCCACCTTCCATGCCTCACCGCGATTGGCGATGGAGGCGCCCGCCGAGACACTGGCCTACACGCTGATGCTGAGCCCGGACGGGTCGCAGCCCGACGGGCTGGCCGTGGTCGACGTCGACCCCGCGTCCGAGACCTTCGGCAAGATCGTGCACCAGGTGCTGATGCCGAACACGGGCGACGAGTTCCACCACTTCGGCTGGAACGCCTGCTCCTCGGCGCTGTCGCCGCTGACCGGGCACGCGTTCCTCGAGCGTCGCTACCTGATCATCCCGGGCATCCGGTCCTCGCGGATCTACATCGTCGACGTCAAGGGCGGACCCACGGCGGCGAAGCTGCACAAGATCATCGAACCCGAGGAGATCTTCGCGAAGACCGGCTACTCCAGGCCGCACACGATCCACTGCGGGCCGGAGGGCATCTACGTCTCGACGCTGGGCGGGGGCGGAGAGGACGGCACCGACGGTCCTCCCGGCATCTTCATCATGGACTGCGAGACCTTCGAGGTGCTGGGCCGTTGGGAGATCGACCGCGGCGTCCAGGACAAGCACTACGACTTCTGGTGGAACCTGCCGCGCGACTACATGGTCTCCTCCGAGTGGGGGCTGCCGCCGCAGTTCGAGAACGGCATCGTCCCCGAGGACCTGCTGAGCAACAAGTACGGCCACAGTCTGCATTTCTGGGACCTGCGCGGTCGGCGCAACGTGCAGACCATCGACCTCGGCGAGCACCACCAGATGGCGCTCGAGGTGCGGCCCGCCCACGATCCCTCCAAGGAGTACGGCTTCTGCGGCGTCGTGGTCGACACCACCACCCTCGAGGGGTCCATCTGGACCTGGTGGCGCGAGGGCGGCGAGTTCCACGTGAAGAAGACCGCGACGATCCCGCCCGAGCCTGCCGACGCCGACGACCTGCCGCCGCTGCTCAAGGGCTTCGCGGCAGTGCCGCCGCTGATCACCGACATCGACCTGTCCCTGGACGACCGGTTCCTCTACGTCTCGTGCTGGGGCACCGGCGAGATGCGCCAGTACGACGTCAGCTGACCCGATGAACCCCACGCTCGCCGGCTCGGTGCACATCGGCGGGATCACCCGCAAGACGCCGCACTCCAGCGGAGCGGCGTACCTGGGCGGACCGCAGATGGTCGAGATCAGCCGCGACGGCAAGCGGGTCTACTGGACCAACTCGCTCTACTCCACCTGGGACGACCAGTTCTATCCCGACGGCGTGCCCGCCGCGATGGTCAAGGCGGACGTCGGCGAGGACGGTGGGCTGACCCTGGACGACGACTTCTGGGTCGAGTTCCCTGAGGGGTACCGCTCCCACCAGATCCGCCTCGAGGGCGGGGACTGCTCCACGGACAGCTTCTGCTACCCCTCGGCCTGAGCGCGTCCTCACCACTGTGGAGATGGGCGAGGCGTCCCTCGCCGCGCTCTGGTGGGCCGTGCTGCTCTCGGGGACCTACCACGGGCTGAACCCCGGCATGGGCTGGCCGCTGGCGGTCTCGGCCGCGCTGATGGAGCGCCGGGGCCGGGCACTGGCCCAGGCGCTGGGGATGCTCGCGCTCGGCCACTTCCTGGCGATGGCGGTGGTGCTGCTGCCGTTCTCGGTGTTCAACGCGCTGGTCGAGTGGGAGCAGCCGATCCGGCTGGTCGCAGCCGGAGTCGCTGGTGCGGCTTCGGTGGCTACCTGCTGGTCTCGCGGCGCCATCACCCCAGGTATCTGGCTCGGGTCGCTCCACACCGGCTGGTGTGGTGGTCCTTCTTGGCCGCGACCGCGCACGGAGCCGGGCTGATGCTGCTGCCGATCTTCTTGTCGATGGACCGCGACCACGACCACGGGGGTGGGCACGCTGCCCTGAGCGGACTGGTGAGCGAGCACACCGCGCCGGCGCTGCTGGTCGCCGCCGCACACACGCTCGCGATGGTGGCGGCCGGTGCAGTACTGGCGGTGCTGGTCTACCGCTGGTTCGGGCTACGGGCCGTCTCGCGCACCTGGTTCAACCTCGACACCGTGTGGGCGCTGAGCCTGCTGCTCGTGGGTCTGCTGAGCGGGGCCGCAGCCCTGCTGTGACAGCAAGAGCAGGATGAAGAAGGCGACGATCCAGCCGGTGGTCGACCACCTCGTGCGGAGACTGGCTGCCGGTCTTCGACCGCTGCAGCGCGGCCGAGAAGTCCACGTTGGCACCGATGCTGGGTGGGCTGGTGATCGCGCAGGCGCTGCGCCGGCACGCCTTCGCGGTGCTGCACGAGGCGGTCGACCTGGCTCGGCGGGGGAGCCTGCCCGACCACCCCTCGCTGGGCGCGGCGGCTGGCGCGCTCACGGCACTCGGTGCCGCCATCGAGGCCGGAGCGAGGTACGACGTGACGGCGAGAGCGGGTGCGAGCGGGGACGCCGCCCTCGACTCGAGGGACGGCTTGCCTGGTGCCGGGTAGCGTTCGGAACATGAGTGAGCGTGCGTGCCCGCAGTGTGGAAGTCAGCTCGAGCTGGTGGAGACCCAGGAGGATCCGGGTCACCGCGACGAGTCGCTGCTGATCTACGCCTGTCCGACGAGCGGCTGCGAAGGCAGGCTCGAGGAGGTCTCGGAGCACGACGCGGCCGTCGCGAACGAGCCGACCGGCGGCGACAACATCGGCGCCTGACCCTCACCGAGGGACTCACCCGCCAAGCCCGGCCGAGGGCCGATCAGGTGCGGTAGTTGAGGGCGATCATCATCCCCGCCTCTGCGTGGTAGATGTTGTGACAGTGGGTCATCCAGGAGCCAGGGTTGTCGGCCTGCAGCTCGATCGGCACCGCCGACATCGGCTTGACCAGGACAGTGTCCTTCCGCACCCCGCTGGCGAGCGCGAAGGTGTGGCCGTGGATGTGCATCGGGTGGGTCATCGGGGTCATGTTCATCAGCTGCAGCCGGACCCGGTCGTCCTTCCGGACCATGATCGGGTCGTTCTTGCCGTAGGCGGCGCCGTTGATGGCCCAGCGGTACGGCGCCATCTGGCCGCTGAGGTGGACCATCTCGGCCGAGTCGGCAGCCCTCGGCTCCAGCCGGCTCGACTCCGCAGGCTTCAGGTCGGTGACCTCGAGCACCTCGCCGTCGAGCTCTGCCGGGCGCACCTCGGGGCCAGGGGCCGCGCCGGCGGCCGTGCGGACCAGGGCCCGGGCGGTGCCCTTCTTGCCGAACGGGGCGGCGACCAGCGGGAAGACCCCGTTCTCGAGCGTCACGATGGCGTCGTACCGCTCACCCATGCCGATGTGGAAGGCAGCGGCCTCGCGGGGCTGGACGGGGAACCCGTCCGTGTCGGTGATCGTGAGTCGGTGCCCACCCAGCGCAACCGTGAAGATGGTGTCCGATGCTGCGTTGATGATGCGCAGCCGGACGCGCTGACCCGGCTTCGCTCGCAGGACGTCGGGACTGGCGGGGACGCGGCCGTTGACCAGGTAGTGGGGATAGTCCACGTCACCTGCGTCGCCGAACGGAGGGTCCCCGCCCATGCCGCCCATCCCGCCGCCCATCCCGCCGCCCATATGGCCACCCATGCCCGTTCCGCCGGAGCCCTTCTTCTTGCCGTCGGCGGTGAGGTCTGCCAGCACGTCGTCCGGGGTGCGGCCCGTGCCGTCCACCCAGTCATCGAGCACCACCACCCACTCGAGGTCGTAGTCGCCCGGCTCAGCAGGATCATCGATGATCAGCGGTGCGTAGAGACCTCGGTCGAGCTGCACGCCGACGTGGGGGTGGTAGAAGTACGTACCTGGGTCCGGAGCGGTGAACTCATAGAGGTACGAGCCCGCAGTGGCGATCGGATCCTGGGTCATTCCCGGCACACCGTCGGCCTCGTTGCGCAGCGCGATCCCGTGCCAGTGCACCGAGGTCTCGGCGGGTAGCCGGTTGTCCACGCGAACTCTCAGCAGGTCACCGGCCGTCGCCCGGATCAGGGGGCCGGGGGCACTGTCGCCGTAGGCCCAGGTGTCGACCCGGGGGCCGCCGAGATCCAGTGTCGTCGCCTTCGCCGTCAGGGTCCGCTCGACTACTCGCTGACCGGGGGCCGCAGAGAGCCGGGTGGGTGGGCCGAAGCCCTGCCGCTGCTGGGTCAGGGAATCCGCGGAGCATGCCGCGAGGGCACTGGTGCTCAGGGCGGTCAACCCGCCGAGGAGCAGGCTTCGGCGCGAGGGAGCAGACATGGTTCCTCATTCGTCTCGGGTGCCTGGGGCACGAGGTGGTGACTTGTCGAAGGCTGTCGGCAGCCAGCCTGCAGCAGCTCTGAGGACGTTCGATCCCGGTTCGGTGAAGGTTCGACGAAGTTCGACAGGCGGCCCTTCAGCCCTGGCTCAGGCCACCGGGAGCCAGACCCTGAAGGCGGCTCCACGTCCTGGGCCGGGGCTCGATGCGCTGATCTCTCCGCCGTGGGCCTCCACGAGCGCCTTGGCGATGCTCAGTCCGATCCCGGAACCACCGTGTGCGCGGGAGCGAGCGGTGTCCGGGCGGTAGAAGCGGTCGAAGACCCGGCTCAGGTGCTCCGGTGCGATGCCGTGACCGGTGTCGGAGACGAGGTACTCCAACCAGGGTCCTTGCAGGGAGCAGCTGACCCTGACCGATCCGCCGGGCGACGTGTGGCGCAACGCGTTGTCCAACAGGTTGCTCAGCACCTGTCCGATCCGGTCGGGATCGACGGTGATCTGAGCATCGGTCCGCACCGCCGTGTCCAACGAGACGCCCGCCGCGGCGAAGCCGTCTTCCGCGATCTGAGCCGCAGTCAGGGCCAGGCTTCCGGCGACGATCCGCTCTCGGTTGATGTCGAGGGTGCCTTCTTCAGCATGGGAGAGCACGGAGATGTCCTCGGCAAGTCGACGCAGGCGGCGGGTGCTGAGGGTGATCACTCCCAGCGTGTCGTCGTCCAGGGTGCGTACGCCGTCCTCGACCGCCTCGAGGTGCGCTTCCACCGTCGCCAAGGGGGTGCGCATCTCGTGAGCGAGGTCCGCCAGCATTCGGCGGCGGGTGGTCTCCGTGGTGTGCAGGCGCTCAGCCATCGTGTTGCTGGTGCTCGCGAGGGTCGCGAACTCGTACCCCAGACCGGGGTCGCTCACGCGGGAGTCGTAGTGGCCCGCGGCCACGTGCGAGGCCGCGGTGGCCACCTGCCCGACGGAGAGCTGCACCCGGCGCGAGAGGTACCAGGTCACTGCCAGGGCGGTGAGGGTGGCGATGAACAGCGCGATCGAGATGGAGATCACCAGCGCCGCGAAGAAGGCCTCCTCGACGTGCTGCGTCTCCGCGGCGGTGCTCCTCACGCCGGCCTCGCTCAGGTGGTCAGCGAAGATCTGAGGACCGACGGTGGAGGCGACTGTCCAGGTGGTCACCGCACCGGCCACGAGCACCAGAGCCTGCGCCAGCAGGAGCCGCGCCCCGAAGCCAGACCGAATACGGCCGCCTCGTCCCACGGATCCCATCAGTGGCCGGTGCCCATCCGGTAGCCGATCCCACGGACCGTCCGCACGAAGCGGCTCGCGGTGGCGTCGTCATTGAGCTTGCGACGCAGATGGCCGATGTGGACGTCGACGAGATGCTCGTCGCCGACCCACGCCGGCCCCCAGACCCGGTCGATCAGCTGGCGCCGGCTGAAGACGATCTTGGGTCGCTCGGCCAGTGCGGCCAACAGGTCGAACTCAGTGCGGGTGAGCGCCACCGGCAGGTCTTCGAGCCAGACATCCCGGCCGTCGGGATCGATCCTCAAGGCTCCGAAGGTCACAGCTCCGGACGCGGCGGTCCCGTCCTGAGCCTGTGCTCGTGGCCGACGCAGCATCGCCTGCACGCGTGCCATCAGCTCACGCGGACTGAAGGGCTTGGTGAGATAGTCGTCGGCTCCGACCGAGAGTCCGATCAAGGTGTCGACCTCATCGGCTGCGCGCGGTGACCATGACCAGGTAGGCGTCGGAGAAGGTGCGGATCTGGCGGCACACCTCTACCCCGTCCAGTCCGGGAAGCCCCAGGTCCAGCACGATGACATCGGGGTCGACCTCCCGCGCGAGCACCACTGCGTCTTTGCCGTCGCCCGTGGACGCGGTGTCGAATCCATCGCGCTCGAAGTAGCTGACGAGCAGCTCGGCCAGCGCGGTCTCGTCCTCGACGATCAGCGCCCTCATGCCTGAGCGCGCCCTGGGTGGAACGGGGCGCAACTCGGCGGACGCCACCGGTTGTGAGGGCGTGGAACCGACAGCAGGCATGACCTCGATGGTGCCACCCGGAGTCGGGTCGAGGTCGCCTGCGAGGGCAGCGGGAGCGGATCTTCAGACAACCTTCACACGACCACGACGCCTCAACCAGGGCTTGCGAGGGATGCTGGCCTCACCGGACGGGTTCCACGAGACGAGAGAGAGGTGCCACCATGATGGGTTGGTACAACGACGGCATGGGTGCAGGAGGTTGGTTCGTCATGCTGACCGCGATGTCGATCTTCTGGGGCCTGGTGATTCTTGCGGGCGTGCTGATCTTCCGTGGCGGCAGCAGCGGCGGCGGCTACGGCAACCAGGGCGGGTCCCGGGGCCCCAGCGCGATCGACATCCTCGACGAGCGCTTCGCCCGCGGTGAGCTCGACCAGGAGGAGTACGCGGCGCGCAAGGCCGCGCTCCGGGGGAGTGCCCACTGATCGTGAATACTCAACAGATGACAGTCAACGTGGCGCAGCTGCTCGATGTCGGCCCGGGGGTCGCCGGCTTCACCGGCTGGATCGTCGCCTTCTTCATCCTGCTCTTCCTCGCCGGGATCGCTCGATGGGCGACGCGGCCCGCCAAGCGGGTGCCGAGGCCGCGGCCGGGAGTGGCGCCCGACGATCTGAGCTCGCTGGACGACCTCGACCGTTACCGCGCTCCCTGAGCGTGCACCACCGTGACCCCGGTCAGGACGCTGCGATCTCAGCCGATCTGGATCTCGAGAGGCTCGCCTCTGCGCAGGGTCTCGATCGCGGTCTGGGCCCAGTCGCGGTCGAACTCGAGGCCGACGATCTGGTTGAGACGCTCGTGCAGGGTGTCGACCGCGGTGGACAGGTCCTGGTCCGCGGTCTCCGCGGCCGTGTCGTCGACGGTCTCTCGGACCAGGGCGCCGATGTGCTCCAAGAAGGACTTGATCCCCGCGTCGTCGGGGTCGAACTGCGTCATGCCTGGATTCTCCCTCGTGGCCGTACGCCACCGCGCCTGGGCCGGACCGGGCGTTGCGGCCAGGCGGCCGGTCGTGGGAGAGTAGTTACTGACCGAACGGTCTGTAAAGAAGTCCGCAGCTGTCCGCAGGAGGAAGCATGACGGCCTGGCCCGAGACCTCGACACCCGAGCGAGACCGAGCTGCGCGCCGACTTCGACGCGACGCTCGCCCGGCACGCACGCATCGAGCCGCGCGACTGGATGCCCGAGAAGTACCGCTCGACGCTGGTGCGGCAGATCGCCCAGCACGCCCACTCCGAGATCATCGGGATGCAGCCGGAGGGCAACTGGATCACCCGGGCGCCCTCGTTGCGGCGCAAGGCCATCCTGCTCGCCAAGGTGCAGGACGAGGCCGGCCACGGGCTCTACCTGTACTCCGCCTGCGAGACCCTGGGGGTGAGCCGTCGCGAGCTGACCGAGCGGCTCATCGACGGCCGGCAGAAGTACTCCTCGATCTTCAACTATCCGACGTTGTCCTACGCCGACGTCGGGACCATCGGCTGGCTGGTCGACGGTGCGGCGATCTGCAACCAGGTGCCGCTGTGCCGGACGTCGTACGGCCCCTACGGGCGCTCGATGGTGCAGGATCTGCAAGGAGGAGTCCTTCCACCAGCGTCAGGGCTTCGAGCTGCTGAGCACGATGATGCGCGGCACCGACGAGCAGCGGGCCATGGTCCAGGAGTCGGTCGACCGGTTCTGGTGGCCGGCGCTGATGATGTTCGGGCCGCCCGACGCCGAGTCGCCCAACACCGAGCAGTCGATGGCCTGGGGGATCAAGCGCGACACCAACGACGAGCTGCGGCAGCGGTTCGTCGACATGAGCGTGCCGCAGGCCGAGGCCCTCGGCGTCACGTTCCCCGATCCGGACCTCGCCTGGAACCAGGAGCGGGGTCACTACGACTTCGGCCAGCCCGACTGGGAGGAGTTCGGCCGGGTCGTGAAGGGCGCCGGTCCGTGCAGCACCCAGCGGATCACCCACCGCAGGCGTGCCCATGAGGACGGCGCCTGGGTGCGCGAGGCCGCGAGCGCCTTCGCGCGCGCGACGGAGGAGCGCGAACGAAACGGCGCGCAGGTCGAGCGAGCCTCGGGGCCGAGCGAGCGAGGCACCGAACGGCGGGTCGAGACCCGGTGAGTCAGGAAGCAGGCGCAACGGTGATCCCCGACGACGAGTGGCCGCTCTACGAGGTCTTCGTGCGCGGCAACCGCGGACTCAACCACGTCCACGTCGGATCGCTCCATGCGGCCGACGACGAGATGGCCCTGCGCCACGCCCGCGACGTCTACACCCGCCGCAACGAGGGGGTCAGCATCTGGGTGGTCCGCTCCGAGCTGATCGCCGCGTCGAGCCCCGACGAGAAGGACCCGCTGTTCGCGCCCGCACGCGACAAGGTCTACCGGCACCCGACGTTCTACTCCATCCCCGACGACGTCCCGCACATGTGAGGCGGCGCAGATGACGCAGAGCGACGAGCACTTCCACGACAGCGCCTACGACGGGCTGCTCGACCACCACTCCGTGATGGACGACTCCCAGTGGGCGTTCGGGACCGACTTCGAGGACCCGCTGGCCGGGGTCGACACCGAGATCCCTGACGGGGTGGACCGCGCCGACCTGGCGGCGTACTGCCTGATGCTCGCGGACGACGCGCTGGTCTACTCCCACCGTCTCTCCGAGTGGTGCAGCCACGCGCCCGACCTGGAGGAGGACATCGCGCTGGCCAACATCGCGCTCGACCTGCTCGGTCAGGCACGCCTGCTGCTGGCGCGGGCGGCGGCGGCCGACTCCGCTGTGGTCCCGTCCCTGCCGGCCGGGTCACCGGTGCCCGCGGAGGACGCGCTCGCCTTCTTCCGCACCGATGCGCAGCTGCGCAACGTGCGGCTGGTCGAGCCTGCGAACGGCGACTTCGCCGTCACCATCGTGCGTCTGCTGGTGTTCTCGACCTGGCGGCTCGCCCTGCTCGAGCGGCTGCGCTCCTCACGCGACTCGGTGCTGGCCGCCATCGCCGAGAAGGGGGTCAAGGAGCTGAGCTATCACCGCGACTATGCCGGTCGCTGGTTCCTCACGCTGGCCCAGGGGACCGAGGAGTCGAGGTCGCGGCTGCTCGCGGCCCTGCCCCAGGTGCTCGCCTTCCACGACGAGCTGTTCGCGGTCCACCCGGTCGAGACCCGCGTCGCCGAGGCCGGTGTGGGGGTGGCCCCGGCCGCCGTGGCCGCCGAGGTCGACGCGGTCCTCGAGCAGGTGTTCTCGGCCAGCGAGGTCGAGCGGCACCAGGTGGCGCAGGTCGGGCCGGTGGCCCAGGGAATGGGGCGTTCGGGTCGGCACACCGAGGCGCTCTCGCACCTGCTCGCCGAGATGCAGTCGGTCGCGCGCGCCCATCCGGAGGGCCGATGGTGACGACGAGCACGGCGTACGCCGGCACCAGGCTCGAGCACGTGCGCGCGATCGCGTGCGGGGTGACCGACCCCGAGATGCCCATGCTCACGCTCGAGGACCTCGGAGTCCTGCGCGAGGTGGCGCTCGAGGGTGACGGCGTCGTCGTGACGATCACGCCGACCTACTCCGGCTGCCCGGCGATGGCGACGATGCGCGACGACCTGGTGCACCGGCTCGCGGACGCCGGCTACGCCGCCACGGTGCGGGTGCGGCTCGCACCGGCCTGGTCGAGCGACTGGATCACCCCACGCGGACGCCGGGCTCTGGCCGAGCACGGGCTTTCCGCGCCCGGGCCGGCACCGCGGCGCGACGGTCCGGTGCCGCTGAGCCTGCTGCCCACCCAGCGCAACCTCGGCTGTCCTCGTTGCGGGTCAGCGCGCACGGAGCTCACCTCGGAGTTCGGACCCACCGCCTGCAAGGCGATGTACCGCTGCCGCGAGTGTCTCGAGCCGTTCGAGCACGTGAAGGAGATCTGATGGTCGCCACCGCTCCCGAGCGCAGCACTCGCGGCGCGTTCCACACCTTGACCGTCGCCTCGGTCGAGCGCCTCTGCGACGACGCGGTCGCGGTCACCTTCGAGGTCCCCGAGGAGCTCCGCGCGGCGTACGACTTCGAGGCGGGGCAGTCGTTGACCCTGCGCCGCATGATCGACGGGCAGGACCACCGGCGTGACTACTCGATCTGCGCGCGGGTGGGCGAGCTGCCGAGAGTAGGTGTCCGGCTGATCCCCGGAGGCCGCTTCTCGGAGTGGCTGGTCAACGACGTGCAGCCGGGCCACCGGATCGACGTACAGACGCCGCGGGGGAGCTTTCGGGCCACGCCCGACGGAGGCCGGCACCTCTGCGTGGCGGCGGGATCGGGGATCACCCCGATGCTCTCGATCGTCTCGACCGTGCTGGCACACCCCGAGTCGCGGGTGACGTTGCTCTACGGCAACCGCACCACCACCTCGGTGATGTTCGCCGAGGAGCTGGCCGACCTGAAGAACCGCCACGGCGCGAGGTTCGACCTCGTGCATGTGCTCTCCCGTGAGCCCCGTGACGTCGAGCTGTTCTCCGGACGCCTGGACGCCGAGCGTCTCCGCAGGTTGCTCGCGGCCCTGGTGCCGATCACCGCTCTGGACCACGTGTGGCTCTGCGGACCCTTCGAGATGATCGCCGATGCGCGCGCCGTGCTGGAGGAGCTCGACGTACCTCCGGACCGGGTGCACTTCGAGCTGTTCTACGTCGACGAGCCTCCCCCCGAGCTGCACCGGCCGGAGGCCGTGGTCACCGGGGACACGAGCAACGTGACCGTGGTGCTGGACGGGCGGAGCACCACGTCGGCGATGTCGCGTCACGAGCCCATCCTCGACTCGGCGCAGCACATCCGCGCCGACCTGCCGTTCGCGTGCAAGGGCGGGGTGTGCGGCACCTGCCGGGCGCACCTGACGACGGGGGAGGTCCACATGCGGCGCAACTACGCGCTGGGCGACGACGAGCTCGAGCGCGGCTTCGTCCTCACCTGCCAGGCGGTCCCGATCTCCGACGACGTCACTGTGGACTTCGATGCCTGAGGATCTCGATGCCTGAGGACGCCGACGAGCTCGCCCGACGCAGTGCCACCACGATGTGGGCGAGCGATGCCGCCTCCCGCATGCTCGGCATGGAGATCCAGTCAGCCGGGCCGGGCACAGCCGCCGTCACGATGGCCGTGCGCGAGGACATGATCAACGGCTGGCAGCTGTGCCACGGGGGCCTGGTGGCCGCACTGGCTGACAGTGCCTTCGCCGTGGCGTGCAACTCGCGCGGCACGGTCACGGTCGCCTCGGGCTTCGACGTCAGCTTCCTGGAACCCGCGCGGCTGGGCGACCACCTGGTCGCCGAGGCCACCGAGCGCGTCGTACGCGGACGGTCGGGGGTCTACGACGTCACGGTGACCCGCACCTCGGACGGTGCCACCATCGCGGAGTTCCGCGGTCGCAGCAGGTCCACCGGCCGCGCGATCGGCGAGCCGGCTCCCTAGGACTCCGGCGTACGACGGCCAGGCCACCGGGGCACCGAGGGCCTCTCGACTTCGCCCACCGGCGCGCCGGTCGACGTTGCCGGTCGGCGTCGCCCGTCAGCGAGGAGAAGCCAGTCCCTCGAAGGCCAGGTCCGCGATGGCGCGGGCCACGTCACCCGAGCTCACCGACCCGCCGGGGCGGTACCACTCCACCAGGGAGTTCACCATCCCGAACAGCAGCCGGCTGATCAGGTCGGGCGCGATGTCGCTGCGGACGGTGCCCTCGAGTGCGGCGGCCTGCACCAGGAGGGCGAGCTTCTCGTCGAGCACGCGGCGGCGCTTGAGTGCGGCGACCTCGACCTCGCTGTTGCCGTGCACGCGGAGCAGCAGCGTCACCGCGGGCTGATGGTCGACCAGCACCTGGACCGAGTCCTGGACGGCGTTGCGCAGCCGCTGCGAGGCACTGACGTCGGGGCCCGCGGCGGCAGCGGCGTCGATGACCTCTGCCAGGCCGTCCAGGGCCTCGTCCAGCGCGGCGGAGAGCAGCTGCTCCTTGCTCGCGACGTGGTGGTAGATCGCCGACTTGGTCAGCCCCAGGTCGCTCGCGAGGTCACCGATGCTGGTCGCGTCGTACCCCTGACGGTTGAACAGCTCGACGGCCCGTCGCAGCACCGTCTCCTGGTCGTAGCCCGGCCTTCCGCGCCGGGGCAAGGGCGCGGACGCTGAGGGATCGGCCATGGCCGAATCCTTCCATGCTCCAGGATGCTGCACACGGGTCGCTTGGCGTTCCGCGAGGCGGGTCCTCGGCCCCGCGACCGGCGCCGGGGCGCGAAAGCCAGACTGGGTACTCACTAGCCACCACGCGAGGGAAGGAACGTCGAGATGAAGATGCGTCAGCTCGGACACAGTGGCCTGGAGGTATCGGCGATCGGGCTCGGGTGCATGGGGATGAGCCACGAGCTCGGGCCCGCGGGTGACCACGACGAGATGATCGCGCTCCTCCGCGCTGCGGTGGACCGGGGCGTCACGCTGTTCGACACCGCCGAGGTCTACGGTCCCTACGCCAACGAGGAGCTCGTCGGCGAGGCGCTCGCGCCGGTGCGCGACCAGGTCGTGATCGCCACCAAGTTCGGCTTCGCCATCGGCGGTGAGCAGTCCGGCCTGAACAGCAGGCCCGAGCACATCCGGGAGGTGGCCGAGGCCTCCCTGCGACGGCTCCGCAGCGACTCGATCGACCTCTTCTACCAGCACCGGGTGGACCCCGCGGTGCCGATCGAGGAGGTGGCCGGCGCCGTCAAGGAGCTGATCGAGGCCGGGAAGGTGCGCCACTTCGGCCTCTCCGAGGCGGGCGCCGAGACCATTCGACGTGCCCATGCGGTGCAGCCGGTGACCGCGCTGCAGAGCGAGTACTCGCTGTGGTGGCGTGAGCCCGAGGACTCGGTGCACCCGGTGCTCGAGGAGCTCGGCATCGGCTTCGTGCCGTTCGCCCCGCTGGGCCGAGGGTTCCTGACCGGCACGATCGACCAGCACACCTCCTTCGGCGACGACGACATCCGCTCGCACGCTGCCGCGGTTCTCCGCCGAGGCCCGTGCGGCCAACCAGTCGCTGGTGAGCCTGATCGGCGACCTCGCCCAGTCCGTGGGGGCGACGCCGGGCCCAGATCGCGCTGGCCTGGATCCTGTCGCGCCGCCCTGGATCGTGCCCATCCCCGGCACGACCAAGCTGCACCGGCTCGAGGAGAACATCGCAGCCGCCGACGTGGAGCTGACCGATCACGACCAGGAGCGACTCGACGAGGCGCTGGCCCGGCTCAGCGACCTGGGCGAGCGCTATCCCGAGGCGATGCAGCGGATGATCGACCGCTGACCCGCGCAGGATTGCCCGGTCGGCGTACTGGGGGCGTGCAGGATTGCCCGGTCGGCGTACTGGGGGCGCGCAGGATTGCCCGGTCGGCGTACTGGGGGCGCGCAGGATTGCCCGGTCGGCGAGCTATGGGGAGAGGGGGGTGGCGGATGCCGGGGCGGAGGCGCGTACGGCTGCCCTGACGAAGGCCGCGATGGCGGGGCGGCTTCCGGCTGCGGCGTCGTGGCCGACGAGGAGCTGGCGGTGGAGCGGGCGGCGCAGCTCCAGGACGTCGACGCCGGCGGGCAGGAAGCTGCGGCCGAGGTCCGACATCAACGTGATGCCCAGACCGGCGCCGACCATGGCCAACGCGGTGGCCTGCTCGTCGACCTGGTGGGTGATCTGGATCTCGAACCCCGCGAGCCGGCACGCCGTACGCACCGCGCGCCCGTAGTAGCTGCGCGGTCCCGACATCACCCACTGCGCGTCGGCGAGGTCGGCGAGGTTGACCTTGCCAGGGGGGAACAGCCCGGCCGGCGCCACCAGGTGCAGCCGGTCCAGGCCTGAGGGCACGACCGTGATGGAGGCGGGCCACGGCTCATGAGCCTCGGGATAGTCGATCAGGTACGCCACGTCGAGGTGCCCGTGCCGCAGGTCGAGGACGGCCTCGTCGGGGTTGATCTCACGGGTGGTCACGTGGATCTCGGGATACTCCTCGGCCAGGTCGGCGACGATCGTGGGGATCAGGCCGGCCGCGACGGTGCTGAACACGCCGACGCTGAGCTCGCCGGCCACGGTGTCCCGCACGTGCTCGATCGCCGCCTGCGCCTGCCGCTCGGCGCTCAACAGGATCTCGGCGTGCTCCAGCAGCACCCGGCCGGCCTCGGTGAGCTGCACTCCGCGGCCTCGCCGCTCGAGCACCGGAGTGCCGATCGCAAGCTCCAGGGCGGCCATCTGCTGGTGATTCCCGAGGGTGAATGCTGCATCGCCTCGGCCGCCGCGGTGACTCCGCCGTGGTCGGCCACTTCGCGAAGAATGCGTAATTTGCGCAAGCCCAGTTCCATGCACAAAGTCTAAAGCATCAGTGCATTTGAGTTAACTGGACATGCACATTGCGAGGCGCGCACACTTCTCGGGTGGGGCCACCGTCCGGTGGTCCCGGAACGTGGAAGGACTCAAGGCGTTGTCCACTCTGGATCTGCTCGGTTGGTTTGGCGGCGGCCTGGGAGCCGTGCGCATACGTGCTGGTCAGCACGGGTCGACTAGCACCGAGCGCCGTCACTTTCCAGGGTCTGAACATGGTCGGCGCCGCTCTCCTCGGGATGGCCGCGGTCAAGCACGGCGCTGTGTCGAACGCGGTGATGAACGTGGCCTGGATCGGGTTCGGCGCGCACGCGCTGCTCTCCGGTGTCGTACGCCGCCGGCGCCTCCGGGCGAGCCGCCCCGAGACGGCCTCGACGACGCCGTCCGCGACCGCCTCCACCGGCTGCGACCGGGCCGGCACTCCGCGCGAACGCCCGGCTCACTGCCTGGGACAGGGAGTGCGGCTCGAGCTCCGGAACGCACGCGTCCGGCAGGCCGACCCCGCCCGACGTCGTACTCCGGTGCGCGCCCCGCTGCGGACGGCCTGCGACCCACAGCATCCGGCCTCTTCGCAGACGCGATCCGCGCTTCGCTCGGGCCTCGCTGGCGGACTGACCCGCCCACGGGCGACCTCCGTCCGGGCCGGTGGCGCCTCGTCACCGGTCAAGCGCCATCATGGTGAGCGGTCGGAGAAACCGGGACCCGGCCGGGCGTGCGTCGAGGAGGAGACACGTGCTTGACCTCAAGGAGCTCGAGCTCGACGAGGAGGAGACCGCGATCGTCGAGGTCGTCCGCGACTTCGTGGACCGGGAGGTCCGGCCCGTCGTACGTGATCTCGAGCACACCGACACCTATCCCGAGAAGCTGATCGAGCAGATGAAGCAGCTCGGGATCTTCGGTCTGGCCGTCCCCGAGCCGTGGGGGCGAGGCGAGCGTGAGCGTGCCCTGCTACGCGGCGGTGACCGAGGAGCTGGCGCGGGGCTGGATGAGCCTGGCCGGGGCGATGGGTGGGCACACCGTCGTGGCCAAGCTGCTCGTGGCCTACGGCAGCAAGGCACAGCAGGACCACTACCTGCCCAAGATGGCCACCGGGGAGGTCCGGGCCACGATGGCGCTCACCGAGCCCGGAGGCGGGTCGGACCTGCAGGCGATGCTGACCACGGCTCGCCGCGACGGAGAGCAGTACGTCGTCAACGGCGCCAAGACCTGGATCACCAACGTGCGCAGGTCCCAGCTGGTGGCGCTGCTGTGCCGCACGGACCCCGACGCCGACCCGCCCCATGCCGGCATCAGCGTCCTGCTCGTGGAGAAGGGGCCCGGATTCGAGATCTCGCGCGACCTGCCCAAGCTCGGGTACAAGGGCGTGGAGAGCTGCGAGCTGTCCTTCGAGGACTTCCGGGTCCCCACCAGCACGCCTGCTCGGCGAGCACGAGGGAGCGGGCTTCTCCCAGATGATGCGGGGGCTGGAGATCGGCCGGATCCAGGTCGCCAGCCGCGCGGTCGGAGTCGGGCGCGCCGCGCTGGAGGACTCGCTGCGCTACGCCCAGGAGCGGGAGAGCTTCGGCAAGCCGATCTGGCAGCACCAGTCGGTCGGCAACTACCTGGCCGACATGGCCACCTCCCTGACCGCCGCGCGTCAGCTGGTGATGTACGCCGCTCGCCGCTACGAGTCCGGCCGCCGGGCGGACCTCGAAGCCGGCATGGCCAAGCTGTTCGCCTCGGAGACGGCGATGAAGGTCGCCCTGGACGCCGTCCGGATCCATGGGGGGTACGGCTACTCCACCGAGTTCGACGTGGAGAGGTACTTCCGGGACGCTCCGCTGATGATCGTGGGCGAGGGCACCAACGAGATCCAACGCAACGTGATCGCCCGCCAGCTCGTCGCCCGACACCCGATCCGCCGATGACGACCCCCGGTGGCGAACCCGATGGCGAACTCGGCGGCGAGGAGGCAGCGGTCCTGCCGCTCGCCGGCATCACCGTGGTCGCCCTGGAGCACGCCGTCGCCGCACCGTTCACCACCCGCCACCTCGCCGACCTCGGGGCGCGCGTGATCAAGGTGGAGCGACCCGGCATCGGCGACTTCGCCCGCGAGTACGACCGCAGTGTGCACGGCCAGGCCAGCTACTTCGTCTGGCTCAACCGCGGCAAGGAGAGCATCGAGCTGGACCTGAAGTCGCCGGAGGACCATGCCCTCCTGCTGAGCATCATCGACACCGCGGACGTGCTCGTGCAGAACCTGCTCCCCGGCGCGGTCGAGCGGCTCGGCCTGGACGCGGCGACCCTGCGCGGCCGCCGCCCGTCGCTGATCCACTGCTCGATCACCGGCTACGGGACCGAGGGTCCCTTCGCCGCGAAGAAGGCCTACGACCTGCTCGTGCAGTGTGAGTCGGGGCTGCTCAGCACGACCGGCACTCCCGAGGAGCCGGCCAAGGTCGGGGTCTCGGTGGTGGACATCGCCACCGGCATGTACGCCTACACCGGCATCCTGACGGCGCTGTACCAGCGCGAGCGCTCGGGGACCGGGGCCACGTTGAGCGTGGCCATGCTGGACGCGGCCGGCGAGTGGATGATGCAGCCCACCTACCTGGGCGTCTACGGCGAGCAGCCGTTTCGCCGTACGGGTGCCCGGCACGCCTCGATCGCCCCCTACGGTCCCTACCAGGCCGAGGACGGCGTGGTGTTCATCGGCGTCCAGAGCGACCGGGAGTGGGCGCTGCTGTGCCGCGAGATCCTGGACCGCCCCGACCTGGTCGACGACCCGCGCTTCGCCCGCAACACCGAGCGGGTGGCGCACAACGACCTGATCACCGAGGTGGTCGATGCGGCGTTGGCCGACCAGCCGGCCGACCAGGTCGTGGCGGCCCTGGAGCGCCGGGGACTGGCCTGCGCCCGCATGCGGACCCCCGAGGAGTTCTACGAGCATCCGCAGCTCGAGGCCCGGGACCGGTGGCGCGACGTGGGCTCACCGGGCGGACCGCTGCGTGCCCTGCTGCCACCTGTCGTGGCGCAGGGGTGGGCGAACTCCATGGGCGACGTCCCGGGTCTGGGCGAGCACAGCGCAGCCCTGAGAGCGGAGTTCGGAGGGACCGGCTCGTCAGGTGCAGGCCCGAGAGAGCCCGACCGGGCGCCATGAGCGAGGCGACGGCCCGCACGGAGCTGATCGTGCCCGAGCCCGCGGCAGCACTGTCGGGGCTGTTGGGCGTGGCGCCGCCGGACCTCGAGTCCGAGGTGGGGCTGCCGCTCACCTGGCACTGGCTCTACCTGCTGGATCGGCCGCGGCAGGAGGACCTCGGTGCGGACGGGCACCCGACGCGGCACGCCCTGCCGGCGCCGCCGGGCCCCGGTCGGCGCCGGATGTGGGCAGGCGGACAGCTCCACCAGAGCGCGCCGCTGCGCGTCGGGGAGCCCGCCACCCGGACCAGCCGCCTGCTGGAGACCACCGAGAGGACGGGAGCCGGCGGTGCGCTGACCTTCGTGACCGTCGGCCACACGATCACCCAGCGCGGCCAGGTGGTGATCGAGGAGCGACAGGACATCGTCTACCGCGCCGAGGCCGCAGCGGCAGTGGTGGGCCGGGAAGCCCGCCGCTCGGACACCAGCGCGCAGAGCGGGTCGATCGCCCCGTCGGACGACGCGCAGCAGCAGCCGGCGGTGTGGTCGCTCCCGGTGACGACCAGCCTGCTGTTCCGGTTCTCGGCGCTGACCTACAACGCACATCGCATCCACTACGACCGCGACTTCGCTCGATCCGAGGGCTATCCCGGCCTGGTGGTGCACGGACCGCTGCAGGCCATGGCGATGGCCGAGGCGGTGCGCGCGCAGGGCCTTGCGCCCGTCGGTGCGGTGTCCTTCGACTACCGCCTGGTGGCGCCGCTCATCGAGGGCGAGGGGCTGGTCGTCGGCGTGACGCGCCACCCCGGTGACGTGCGGACCGTGGTGCGCGATGCTGCCGGGCGGCGTACGGCGCAGGGTCGGCTGCACCCCGACTGAGCCCGGTCAGGCCGACCTCTCGCGCGCCGTGCGGTCGATCGCGGCGAGCATCGGCAGCGCCATCGGAAGGTGGTTCACGTCGTGGGCCGTGACGGCGTAGAGGACCCGGGCCGGCGCCCCCCGGATCTGCCGGTGCCGGATGCCGGCGAGCTGGCGACGAGCCGTGCTCGGCACGATCGCCACCGCCACCCCGGAGGAGACCAGAGCGTGCGCCACCTCGAAGGACTCGGTCTCGAAGGCGACCCGCGGCTCGAAGCCGAACGCGGCCGCCAGCACGTCGAGCTGGATCCGGTGGGGTCGTCCGCGTGCGCCGCTGACCCACGCCTCGTCGCCGAGCCGGCGCAGGTCGACCGGGCGACGTGACCGGGCCACGGGATGGTCGTCGGGGACGACCAGGAGCAGCTGGTCGACGGAGACCTCACGCACCGCGAGACCCTCCCGGTACGGCGCCGTGTCGTAGCCGGCGACCAGGGCCAGGTCCAGGCTGCCCTCGGCGACCAGGTCGACACCCGTGTCCGAGCCCACCTCCACGACCGAGAGCTCACTGTCGGGATAGCGCAGCCTGATCGTGGCCAGGGCGTCGGCCAGGATCGGCTGGACCGTCGAGGCCAGGGCGCCCACACGCAGCCGGCGCGCGTGCCTGCCGAGGATCTGGTCGGAGGCCTCCGCCGCCGCGCGCACGTGCTCGGAGATCGAGCGTCCGTGCAGCGCCAGCGCACGACCCACCTGCGTCAGCGTCGCTCCGCGGGAGCCCCGGCTGACCACCGCTGCGCCGAGCTCGCGCTCGAGCCTGGCCACCTGCTGGGAGACGGCCGGTGGACTCACCCCGAGGGCTCGAGCCGCTCCGGCGAGGCTGCCGGCGTGCTCGATCTCTCCCAGCAGCTGGAGGTGGAACGCCGAGGCGTGCATGAAGCGGACCTTATCGCTCCGGTCGTGAACAGGACCTTCTCTTTCGGTCAGCGAGGCGCAATTCTCGGAGGACGAAGCGAGATCGGGGAGCTGGATGAGCGACGTCACCGTCACCGCGGCGCCGGAGTGGCAGGAAGCGGTGTTCCGGGTCCTGAAGAAGGCCGGCATCAGGCAGGTGGCCTACGTCCCGGACGCCGGTCACGCCTTCACGATCCGTGCGGCCCAGGACGACCCGGAGATCCGCGATGTGGTCCTCACCACGGAGGCCGAGGGCGTGGGCGTGGTCTGTGGCGCCTGGCTGGGAGGGGACCGAGCCGTGCTGCTGATGCAGAGCAGCGGTGTCGGCAACTGCGTGAACATGTTCTCGCTGCTGTCCGCCTGTCGGTTCCCGTTCCTGACGATCGTCACGATGAGGGGGGAGTACGCCGAGTTCAACCCCTGGCAGGGACCGATGGGCCGAGCCACCCAAGGTGCCCTGGAGCTGATGGGCATCACGGTCCTGCGGGTGGAGGAGCCCGACGAGGTGGAGGAGACGGTGAGCGCCGCCGCAGACTCGGTCTTCCTCGCCGGAGAGCAGGTGGCCGTGCTGCTGGGCCAGAAGATGATCGGCCGCAAGAAGTGGGAGCACCAGTGACGAGCACGACCACGGACCTCGACAGGGGGACGCCACGCCTCGACCGGCGTACGGCCGTGTCCGCATTGCTGGGCGCGATGCCGGACGCGCTGGTGGTCTCAGGGCTGGGGTCGCCCTCCTACGACGTGTTCGCCTCCGGGACCCGGGACACCCACTTCTACCTCTGGGGCGCGATGGGTGCCGCCGTGCCGCTCGCCCTCGGGCTGGCGCTGGCCCAGCCCCGCCGGTCGGTGCTCGCGGTCACCGGCGATGGCGAGCAGCTCATGGGAGTCGGCGCGCTGGCCACGGTCTCCGCGTGCGCACCGGACAACCTGACCGTCGTCGTCCTCGACAACGGTCACTACGGCGAGACCGGCATGCAGGCCAGCCACACCAGTCTGGGAACCGACCTGGCCGCGGTCGCCCGCGGCTTCGGCGTCCTGCGCACGCACACGATCTCCACCCTCGAGCAGGTCGAGGTCCTCGCCACCGAGGCGAGGTCGAGGACCGGGACCGCCTTCGCCCGAGTGCTGATCGGCGCCGAGGAGACCGCACGAGCGCTTCCACCTCGCGACGGGGTGGCGAACAAGAACCGCCTACGAGCAGCGTTGGGACTGGAGACCTTCTGATGACGCAACCGAGCACACACACCGACCTGACCACCGGCGAGGAGCTGCCTCGCTATCCCATGCACATCGCCGGCGCCGCGCACCCGCCGGCGGGCGGCGCCTGGTTCGAGACCGAGAACCCGTTCCTCGGAAGGGCCTGGGCGCAGGTGGCGCGGGGCGGCGCCGAGGACGTCGAGGCGGCGGTCGTGGCCGCACACACGGCGTTCACCACCGGCCCCTGGTCCCAGCTGACCGCCACCCAGCGCGGTGCGGTGCTGCGGATGCTGGGAGACGTCGTCGCCGCGAACGCCGAGGCGCTCGCCGAGACCGAGGTGCGCGACAACGGCAAGCTCTGGGCCGAGATGTCGGGCCAGCTGGGCTACCTGCCGCAGTGGTTCTACTACTACGCCGGGCTGGCCGACAAGGTCGAGGGCGCGGTGCTCCCGCTCGACAAGGTGGGCTACTTCGCCTACACCCGCAAGGAGCCGGTGGGGGTCACCGCCATCATCACCCCGTGGAACTCCCCGCTCCTGCTGCTGGCGTGGAAGCTCGCGCCGGCGCTGGCGGCCGGATGCACGGTGGTGATCAAGCCCTCCGAGTTCACCTCGGCCAGCACCCTGGAGCTGGTCGGGCTGTTCGAGGAGGCGGGACTGCCACCCGGGGTGATCAACGTCGTCACCGGCTTCGGTGCCGAGGTGGGCAGCGCGCTGGTCGAGCACCCGCTCGTGCGCAAGATCAGCTTCACCGGCTCCGACTCCACCGGGCGCAGGATCAACGAGCAGGCGGCTCGTCACCTCAAGCACGTCAGTCTGGAGCTGGGCGGCAAGTCGCCCAACATCATCTTCGACGACGCCGACCTCGATGCGGCGGTCAACGGCGTGGTCTCCGGCATCTTCGCGGCCACCGGACAGACCTGCATCGCCGGCTCCCGGCTCGTCGTGCACCGAGACGTCCACGACGAAGTCGTACGCCGCGTGGTCGAGCTCGCGGGCACGGCCCGCATGGGGAACCCGCGTCACGAGGACACCCAGGTGGGTCCGATCACCACCAGACCTCAGTTCGACAAGGTCCTCGACTACATCGACATCGCCCGGGCTGAGGGCGCCACTGCGGTGCTCGGCGGGCAGCGCGCGTCGCGACCCGAGTGCGAGAACGGCTGGTTCGTGGAGCCCACCATCTTCACCGGTGTGAGCAACGCGATGCGGATCGCCCAGGAGGAGGTCTTCGGGCCGGTCCTGGCGGTGATCCCCTTCGCCGACGAGGACGAGGCCGTGCAGATCGCCAACGACTCGAGGTTCGGCCTCGGCGCAGGTGTGTGGACCAGCGACATCGGGCGCGCTTTCCGGATGTCGCAACGGATCAGGTCCGGCACCGTCTGGGTGAACACCTACCGGGCGGTGAGCTTCATGGCGCCTTTCGGGGGGGTCAAGGACTCCGGCATCGGGCGCGAGAACGGCGCCGCGGCCATCGAGGCCTACCTGGAGACGAAGACGGTGTGGGTCAACACCGGTGCCGCGACGGCCAACCCGTTCGTGATGCGCTGACCCCCAGGCGCCTCGGCTGGTGACTCGGCCGGTGACTCGACGGCCGACGGCGACGGCTCCTGCGTACCGTGGGATCCGAGCGGCCGGCACCCGGTCGCCGAGGAAGCGACGCAGGGCAGACTCGCAGGGCAGCGCCTTCGGGCGGAGTCACGGGCACAGCCGCAGAGAAGAGGAGCTCCATGACCACCATCGACCTCATCGCCGACGTGGGTGAGAGCTTCGGCTCCCACACCATGGGCGACGACGAGCGTCTGCTCGCAGCGTTGAGCTCGGCCAACATCGCGTGCGGCTTCCACTCGGGCGACCCGGTCACCATGGAGCGGACGGTGGGGCTGTGTGTCGCGCAGGGGGTTGCGATCGGCGCGCACCCGGGCTTCCGTGATCTCGTCGGTTTCGGCAGGCGGACCATCGACATGACCCGCGCCGAGGTGCGCGCCGACGTCCTCTACCAGCTGGGGGCGCTGCATGCCTTCGTGGTGGCCGCCGGGAGCCGGCTGGTGCACGTCTCGCCGCACGGCCGTCTCGGCAACCTGACCGTGACCGATGAGACGTACGCCGCCGGGGTGCTCGACGCGGTGGAGTCCTTCGATCCCACGCTCGTGGTCACCGGTCAGCCCGGCCTGATCCACGAGCTGGCCGCGGCGCGAGGACTCCGGACCGGGCGGATGGGCTTCCCCGACCGCGCCTATGAGGCCGACGGTGCGCTGGTGTCGCGACGCGAGCCCGACGCCGTGCTGCACGACATCGACGAGATCACCCGACGGGCCGTGGCGATGGCCCTCACCGGGGTGGTCCAGGCGCGTTCCGGCGAAGAGGTCGCGGTTCCGTGCGACTCGATCCTGCTCCACGGCGACAACGCGGCCTCGGTGCAGGCCGCGCACGAGGTGCGGGCGGCGCTGGAGCAGGCCGGCGTCGAGATCAGGGCCCACGTCGCCGGTTAGCTCCTCCTCGTGAGCAGTGGGAGCTTGGGTCGTCCGTCGGTGCCCGGGGCAGGGACCTAGGCGTCGCCGAGGTGGCCGGGAAGCACGCGATCGCCGAGGCCGCTGGTGCGCAGCGCGGTGGCCGTGCGGTGTGCCAGCGCGGCCAGCTCGTCGCGACGAGCACGGCCCCGGGCGACGGCGTCCGCGAGAGCGATCTCGTGGAGCATCAGCTCGTCCCCGGGCCTCGCCTGGCCGAGTGCGTCCAGCGCGGCCGAGGTGGCCACGTAGGGAACTGGGTAGCCGGCGGTGAGCAGTCGTCCGTAGAGCAGGATCAGCAGGCCCCCGCTGGGCGGCACCTCGACCGCGCCGACCGGGACCCCCCGGGAGCGGATCTCGCTGTCCCCGGCGCGCGCGGGCGTCGGGCCCTCGGCGCGCAGCCCGACATAGTCGGAGTCCATCGACACGGTCCACGGTCCGTCCAGCTCGGTGGTCTCGAACTCCTCGAGCTCAGGGCCCGCCGTGACGTCCACCAGGGTGGGACGAGCCCAGGTGGGACGTGGCGCGCCGAGCCGGAACAGAGGCGGCGCGTAGTACGGGTGCTGCCACCCGCACACGCAGCCGCCGACCTCGAGACGGTCACCGTGACCCAGGTGCCCACCGACGCCCAGCATCGGGTCGGGTGCGACGCTGCCGAGGACCCGGTCGGCGGCGATGCCTCCGGAGACGGCGAGATAGCTGCGAAGTCCACGCGCAGGAGCAGGGATGACCAGTGGCGTGCCGGAGGTCATCACGAAGGGCTCCCAGGTGGGCACCTCACGAAGACCGCTGCTCGGCACGACCTCGGCGCCCGTGACGCAGACCAGCAGGTCCGCGTTCGAGACCACGGTGAGGGCCGAGCCGGTGACCTCCAGCAGCGGTGCGCCGGGTGGGTTGCCGACCAGGGTGTTGGCGACCTGCGCGGACCAGCGGTCGCTCGCACCGTTGAGGGACACCCCCGTGACCGCATGGCCCGGGCGCCCGAGGTCCTGCACCGTCGCGAAGCCGGCCGACTCCACGGTCAGCGTCGGCGGCCCGTGACCGCAGCGAGCCGACCCGGCTGCGGCGGAGGTGCGGGAGGCGCTCACGACGGGTCACCGAGCACAGCCTCGGTGGACTGCAGCTCCTCGAAGCGGTCGCGGTCGATCGCGACGTACTGGAGCAGGTCCCCGGGGCCGTAGGCGACCAGGCTCGTCGAGCCGGGGTCGGCGCTCAGCAGACGCAGCGGGGTCCGTCCGACCAGGCGCCACCCGCCGGGGGAGCGCACGGGGTAGATGATGCTCTGCGCGCCGCTGAGCGCGACCGACCCCGGGGTGACCGCCACCCGCGGCACTCGCATCCGGGGGATCGCGGCATCCCAGTCGGCCCGGTCCGTGAACGGCGTACCCACCGGGGAGGCCACGAAGCGCAGCTTCCAGGGGGCGCGGTCAGCCGGTCCACCAGGGCGGCCGCCGAGAGGTCCAGCTCCTGGGCCACGTCGTCCAGGTCGGGGCCGGCGTCACCGCCGAAGAGCACGGGCACCTCGAAGGTGCGCCCGTCCCGCACCGCGGCCGCGGCGTCGTGGTCTGACTGGGCCTGGGCGAAGAGCCTCCGCAGCAGCGCCTCGACGCCGTCGTGGTCGCCGAGTCCCGGATCGAAGGTCACGAAGACGTGGTCGTAGGTCGCGACCAGGTCCACCAGCCAGGACGGGCGCTCGTGCTGGAGTCGCGCCGCCAGCAGCTGGGTGGCGCTCCACCGTGCTTCGTAGTCTCGATCCACGATCTCGGCCAGGAGGCCGGCGTCGCCGTAGGGACGGAGCTCGATCCGGGTAGTCACGCGAGGGTCAGATGTCCTCGACGGCAGGAAAGTCCCCGGGTCGCAGGGTGTCCACCTGGGGACTGCGCTGCTGGGCCAGCACCCCGCCGTCGACGAGCACCTTGGCACCGGTCACGTAGGCCGCGTCGTCGGAGACCAGGAACAGCGCGGGCCCGGTGAGGTCATCGGCAGACCCGCCCCGTCCCAGGGGCACGGTCGCGTCCCGTCGCTCCAAGGACCACTCCGGCTCGTCCGGCTGGGTGGCGATCAGTCCCGGGACCAGGGTGTTCACCCGAATCCCGTACGGCGCGAGCTCGACGGCCGTGGTGCGGGTGAAGGCCTCGGTGCCGCCCTTGGCGGCGTCATAGGCGGCCATGCCTCGATGGGCCCGGGTGGCACCGCCGCTGGAGACGTTCACGATGGCCCCACCGCCGTTGCGCGCCATGATGCGGGCCGCGCGGTCGGTGCACAGGTACTGACTCTTCAGGTTCACCCGCAGGAACAGGTCCCACCAGTCCTCGTCGCCCTCGAAGAAGTGCCGCTGGTCGGTGGTGATGGCGGCGTTGTTCACCAGGATCGAGACGGGCCCGAGCTCGTCGCTGGCACGGGAGAACAGTGCGTCGACGTCCTGCGCGAGGCCGGCGTCACCGACCACGGCGATGGCCTCGCCGCCGTCGTCGACGATGGCGGCAGCGCCGGCCCGTACGTTGTCGCCGTCGATGTCGGCCAGGACGACCCTGGCCCCCTCGCTCGCGAAGCGCCGGGCGATCGCCAGTCCGATGCCGCGTCCTGCGCCGGTGATGACGGCTACCTTGCCGTCGAGCCTGCCTGCCATGTGGTGATCCTCAGCGGTGTCGGTGGTGGTGAGCCAGACGATTTCACGAAACCACGGTGCCGTGGGACCGACACAGTGGTCGGGCCCGAGGCGAGGCACGGCGAGAGCGGTCGACGGACTCGCGCCGCCCAGCGTGGCCCACCGTGGCCCACTGTGGCCCAGGCCACACCAAGTCGTCGTACCCGGTGACCCATCCGGTCGGCCCGTGGTCTCGAAGTACCCCTGTCAACCCGCACTCAACTATTCAAGGAGCCGTTCGCGATGAACAGCATCTTCACCACCAAGAGCCGTAAGGCCATTGCCGCGATCGCTCTGGTGGCCACCACCGGCCTCTCCGCTGCCGCGTGCGGCACCAGCGACTCGACCTCTTCCTCCTCGTCCTCGACGAAGGCCTCGGCTCCCAAGCCGGTCGCCGCGATCGACTCGCTGCAGGGCAACGACACCAAGGTGACCCTGGACCAGGGCTTCGTGGACGCGCTGACCTCGCTCAAGCTCACCCCCGGCACGGTCGGCACCGCCGAGCTCGTCGACGGCGCGCTGGTGTTCCCGATCACCGGTGGCAACGTGACGGTGTTCAAGCCCGGCACGGTTTCGCCGTACGTGATCGGTCAGGTCCAGCACGAGGGCTCCGGTCTCTCGCTGGCTGCCGGTGGCACCAAGGTCGAGCTGACCAACCTGAACGTGGACCCGGGCGTCTCGCGGATCTACGGTGACGTCACCGTCAACGGCAAGGTCGCTGCGACCAGCGCCTACCTGTTCAAGCTCGACGGTCGCACCCTGAAGCCGCTGAGCACCGGCGACGGCACCGCCACGCTCGAGGGCACCAAGGTCGAGATCTCCCCGGTCGCGGCCCCGCTGCTGAACCAGACCTTCAAGACCGACGCGGTCAAGCCCGGCCTGCTGGTCGGGATCGCCGAGATCACGGTCAACACCACCCCCGGCGAGTGATCCCCCGCGTGTCCTCCACACGCGCTTGAACCGGAAGCAGACCCCCGCGGCCACCGGCCACGGGGGTCTGCTGACGCTCCGGCACGCGGGGTCGGCTCGCCCCACCCCTCACCCGCGCCGACCGCGGGCAGCGGCGGTCGTGCTCGACCGCCGGCGCCCCGAGAACGCGAATGCCCGGTCAGCGTCCTACAGCCGAACGCGAGTGCCCGGTCAGCGTCCTACAGCCGAACGCGAGTGCCCGGTCAGCGGCGCTCCGGGTGCGCACGGGGGCACCGAGGTCACACCCGGTTCTCGGGTCCGGGTGGCCTCGGTGGCTCCCACCGCGATGGTCCACGGATGCAGGCACGGTCGCCGGTGCGGGTCGTCGCGAGAACGGCAGGTTTCGATCTGGTGAACAACGAGGGCATCGCGACTCGCGGAGCGCTTGTGACTCGCACGTAACCACCCTCGCATGACAGGTTGGACCCAAAGCGCGAGACAAGCCTCGCGTTTTCCCCACGGAGGTCCTCATGTCGTTCGCTCGAATCGCGATCGTCAATCGCGGCGAGGCCGCCATGCGGCTGATCCACGCAGTACGCGAGATCAACGCTGCCGGCGCCGGCCCGATCCAGACTGTCGCCCTGCACACCACCGGCGAGGCCAACGCCATGTTCGTGCGCGAGGCCGACCTGGCCTACGACCTCGGACCCGCCTCGGCACGCCCCTACCTCGACCTCGCGGTGCTGGAGCGGGCGCTGGTGGACACCGGCGCCGACGCGGCATGGCCCGGATGGGGCTTCGTCGCCGAGGACCCGCTCTTCGTCGACCTGTGCGACCGGCTGGGCGTGACCTTCGTCGGGCCCAGCTCCGAGGCGATGCGTCGCCTGGGCGACAAGATCGGCTCGAAGCTGATCGCCGAGGAGGTCGGGGTGCCCGTGGCGCCCTGGAGCCGCGGAGCGGTGCACACCCTCGAGGAGGCGATGACCGCCGCCAGCGAGATCGGCTACCCCCTGATGCTCAAGGCCACGGCCGGCGGTGGCGGTCGCGGGATCCGGATGGTCGCCGCGCCTGCCGACCTCGAGGACGCCTTCCAGCGCACCAGTGACGAGGCCCTTCGCGCCTTCGGCAACGGCACCCTGTTCCTCGAGCGCCTGGTCACCGGCGCCCGCCACGTCGAGGTCCAGCTGATCGCCGACAGCCACGGCACGGCGTGGGCCCTCGGCGTACGTGACTGCTCGATCCAGCGTCGCAACCAGAAGGTCATCGAGGAGTCGTCCTCGCCCCTGCTCAGTCCCGCGCAGAACGAAGAGCTCAAGGAGTCCGCCGAGCGCCTGGCGCTGGCCGTCGGGTACGTCGGAGCGGGCACCGTCGAGTTCCTGTACCACCCCGGAGAGAAGACCTTCGCGTTCCTCGAGGTCAACACCAGGCTGCAGGTGGAGCACTCGATCACCGAGATGACCACCGACGTCGACCTGGTCAAGTCCCAGATCCACGTGGCGCGAGGTGGGCGTCTGGAGGGGGAGAAGCCCGCCGAGAAGGGGCATGCCGTCGAGGCCCGGCTCAACGCCGAGGACCCCGATCGCGACTTCGCCCCGTCGCCGGGACGCATCGTCCGGCTCGACCTGCCCTCCGGTCCCGGCATCCGCGTGGACACCGGCGTCGCCGAGGGCGACGACATCCCGCCCGACTTCGACTCGATGATCGCCAAGATCATCGCCTACGGCCGCACCCGCGAGGAGGCGCTCGCGCGCCTGCGGCGGGCGATGTCCTCGACGACGGTCGTGATCGAGGGAGGTGCCTGCAACAAGAGCTTCGTGCTCGACCTGCTCGCCCAGCCCGAGGTCGTCGACGGCGGCGGCACCGACGACTGGGCCGACACCGGCTGGATCGACCGCGTGCGTGCGGAGGGCCGCCTCGTCGCCCACCAGCACGCCGGCATCGCCATCGTCACCGCCGCGATCGAGGCCTACCTCGACCGCCTGCGGATCGAGACCGCCCGACTCCTCGAGACCGCCCACGGCGGTCGCCCGAGCGCCTCGCACGAGGTCGGCCGGCCGGTCGAGCTCAAGCTCCGCGGCGTGTCCTACCAGGTCTCCACCGTGAACACCGGCCCCGGGCGGTTCCGGGTGCAGGTCCGCACCGGCACCACCGAGCAGACCGTGAACGTCCAGATCGAGCAGGTCGACGACGTACGCCGACGCCTGGTGCTGTGCGGCCGCCGCTACCTCCTGGTCACCGCCACCCACGGACCGACGACGCTCGTCGAGGTCGACGGGGTGGCTCACCGGGTCACCCGGGACGAGGGCGGCGTGCTGCGCTCACCGGCCCCCGCACTCGTCGTCGCCACGCCTGCGAAGGTGGGTGACGAGGTGGAGGCCGGCGCTGCTGTCGTCGTGCTCGAGTCGATGAAGATGGAGACGGTCGTCCACGCGCCTTTCGCCGCTCGCGTCAAGGAGCTGCTCGTCATCACCGGCAGCCAGGTCGAGACCGGCTCCGCGCTGATCAAGCTCGAGCCGATCGCCGAGGGCGCCGAGGAGATCGTGGAGGAGGTCGGTCCGGGTCTGGACCTGCCCTCCAGCGACGAGGACAGCGAGCCCGAGGCTCGTGGCGCACGTGCTCTGGCTGCTCTGCGGGCCGTCGTCCTGGGCTACGACGTGCCGCCGGAGGACCAGGACGCCGCGCTCTCGGAGTACCTCGCCGTACGCGACCAGCTGCGCGCTGAGGGTGAGTCCGTCGTCCCCGGTGAGCTGTCGCTGCTGGCGGTCTTCGCCGACCTCGCCGAGCTGAGCCGCACCAGGCCGGTCGACGAGGAGCACACCGAGCTGCGGGTGCACAGCTCGCGCGAGCACTTCCACACGTTCCTGCAGAGCCTGGACGCCGATCGTGGTGGCCTGCCCGAGCAGTTCCGGGACCGGCTGGCCAAGGTGCTGCTCCACTACGGAGTCGAGAGCCTCGATCGCAGCCCAGAGATGGAGCAGGCGGTCTTCCGGATCTTCCTGGCCCAGCAGCGCTCGGTTCCCGAGCTGGCGCTGGCCTCGGCCGTCCTGGGGTGCTGGATCGACGAGACGCCTCCGAGCGGAGACCTGGTGGAGGGCGCCCGGGAGCTGCTCGAGCGCCTCGGTCGGGTCACCCAGCTGCGCTTCCCGGTGATCGGCGACCTGGCCCGCAGCGTGCGGTTCCGCTGGTTCGACCAGCCCGCCGTGGACGCCGAGCGCTCCGACGTGCTCTCCGGCGTCCGTGACGAGCTGGTGGCCCTCTCGGCTGAGGGGGAGACGGCCGACCGGGCGCAGCGGATCGAAGCGCTGGCGGCCATCCCCGAGCAGATCGTCAGGTTCCTCGCCGAGCGGCTCGAGCAGGGCGTCAGCGCGCGCGAGCCCATGCTCGAGGTGCTGGCGCGCCGGCACTACCGCGAGTACGACCTGCACGACCTGACGGCGACCTCCTCAGGGGGCCGTCCGACGCTGGTCGCCGGCTACACCCTCGACGACCGTCCCACGAGGCTGGTCTCCGCGGTCGGCACCGTGGCCGAGCTGGACGCCTCCGCGAGCCTGGTCACGACGTTGACCACCCTGCTCGAGGGTCGTGCGGACTCCGAGGAGGCGGTGGTCGACCTCTACCTGCAGTGGGCCGACGCGCCTGACGCGGCCGACGAGGTGAGTGAGCACCTGCGGAGCCTGCTCGACGGCCTCGCCCTGTCCCGCGACGTACGCCGGATCTGCGTGGCCGTGTGCCGGGGAGCGGACCGTCCCGTCGGCTACTTCGCGTTCCGTCCGACCACCGACGGTCAGGTGGTCGAGGACGACCTGACCCGGGGGATGCACCCGATGGTCGGTCGGCGCCTGAACCTGTGGCGCCTGCGCAACTTCAACGTCACCCGGGTCGAGGCGCCCGAGGACGTCCTGCTCTATGAGTGTGTCGCTCGGGAGAACCCGGCCGACCGACGCCTGGTGGCCCTGGCCCAGGTCCGCCAGATGTCGGTGGTGCGCGACGCCGGCGGCACGGTCACCGCGCTGCCCCACGCGGAGCGCGCGGTGGAGAACTGCCTCGAGGCGATCCGACGGGCCCGCGTGTCCGGGGGCGCCGCTGGGGCGAAGCTGGACATGAACTACGTCTGGGTGCACGTCTGGCCGGTCGTCGACGTCGACGAGGCGGGCCTGACCGCGCTCGGCGCCAAGATCAGCCCGTTGACCGACGGAGCCGGCATCGAGGAGGTCGTCGCCCAGGGGCGGGTGGCCGTCTCGGGCGGCGAGCCGGTCCCCGTGGCGGTGCGCTTCGGCGCACAACCCGGCGCAGGGGTGGTCTCCACCGTCGAGGACCCCCCGACCGAGCTGCTCCAGCCGCTCGACGACTACGCCTCCAAGGTCATCCGGTCGCGTCGCCGCGGCCTGGTGTACCCCTACGAGCTCAGCAGCGTGCTCACCGGTCCCGGTGGCTCCCTGGTGGAGTACGACCTCGACGACAAGGGCGAGCTGGTCCCCGTCGACCGTCCGCGCGGCCTGAACAAGGCCGGCATCCTCGCGGCGGTCGTCACCTCACCGACCAGGCTGCACCCCGAGGGGGTCACCCGGGTGGTGCTCTGCGGCGACCCCACCAAGTCGCTGGGCTCGGTCGCGGAGCAGGAGTGCCTGCGCGTCATCGCCGCGCTGGATCTCGCCGAGCGGATGCAGGTGCCGGTGGAGTGGTTCGCCCTGTCCGCAGGCGCGCGGATCTCGATGGACTCCGGCACCGAGAACATGGACTGGGTGGCCAAGGCGCTGCGCCGGATCGTGGAGTTCACCCAGGACGGCGGTGAGATCAACATCGTCGTCGCCGGCATCAACGTCGGTGCCCAGCCCTACTGGAACGCTGAAGCCACGATGCTGATGCACACCAAGGGCGTCCTGGTGATGACCCCCGAGAGCGCGATGGTGCTGACCGGCAAGCAGTCGCTGGACTTCTCCGGTGGCGTGTCGGCCGAGGACAACTTCGGGATCGGCGGCTACGACCGGGTCATGGGACCCAACGGGCAGGCGCAGTACTGGGCGCCCAACCTGGCCGGTGCGTTCGAGGTGCTGATGGCGCACTACGAGCACACCTACGTCGTACCGGGCGAGTCCGGTCCCCGCCGGGCGGTCACCACCGACGACGCCGGGCGCGACATCTCGTCGTACCCGCACACGATCGCGGGCAGCGAGTTCACCACGGTCGGGGAGATCTTCTCCTCCACCTCGAACCCGGACCGCAAGAAGCCGTTCGACATCCGCACCGTCATGCGGGCCGTCGCCGACCAGGATCACCAGACCCTGGAGCGCTGGGCGGGAATGGCTGACGCGGACACCGCGGTCGTCCAGGACGCCCACCTCGGGGGGTACCCGGTCTGCCTGCTCGGCATCGAGTCGCAGTCGGTACGCCGTGTGGGCTACCCGCCCACCGACGGGCCGGACACCTACACCGCCGGGACGCTGTTCCCTCGCTCGTCGAAGAAGGCCGCACGGGCGATCAACTCCGCCAGCGGGAACCGCCCGCTCGTGGTGCTGGCCAACCTGTCCGGATTCGACGGGTCTCCGGAGTCGATGCGCAACCTCCAGCTGGAGTACGGCGCCGAGATCGGACGCGCGATCGTGAACTTCCGCGGCCCGATCGTCTTCTGCGTCATCTCGCGCTATCACGGCGGCGCCTTCGTGGTGTTCTCCAAGGCGCTCAACCCGCACATGACGGTGCTGGCCCTGGAGGGCTCCTTCGCCTCGGTCATCGGTGGCGCTCCTGCCGCCGCGGTGGTGTTCACCGGCGAGGTGGACAAGCGCACAGCCGCCAGCCCCGCCATGCGCGACCTGGAGGCGAAGATCGCCGAGGCGACCGGCTCGGAGCGGATCAGCCTGGTGGTGGAGCGGTCCGCGCTGCGTGCCGCGATCCGGGCCGAGAAGATCAGCGAGGTCGCTGCCGAGTTCGACGGAATCCACGACATCCACCGCGCCGTGGAGGTGGGCTCGGTAGACGCCGTGATCCCGGCCGCGAAGCTGCGACCCGAGATCATCAGCGCGATCGAGCGTCACCTGGAGACGGCCGAAGCAAGCGAATAGCCCAGACGACCCCCACTGGTCGAGCGGAGGTCGAGACCACGCCCGCGTGGCCTGGGGCGGATCGACCATCGCTCGCTGGTCGAGCACGCGGACACCGACCACCGCTGGTCGGCAGGAGCGAAGCGGCGGATAGTCGAGACCACTTCGGTGCGCATCGGGGGGTCTCGGCTGATCGCTCGCGACCCGCTGGTCGACCAGCGAAAGCGAGCGGATAGTCGAGACCCGTCGGGTCGAGCAGCGAGCGAAGCGAGCGGATAGTCGAGACCACCTCGGGCGCCGCGGGAGTGGTCTCGACTGATCGCTCGCTGCGCTCGCTGCTCGACCACCGTGGTGCGGCTGGTGCTGACGCCGCGGTCGCCGTACGCCGGCCGCGAAGCGAGCGGATAGTCGAGACCACTTCGGGTACGCCTCGCGGGGGTCTCGACTGATCGCTCGCTGCGCTCGCTGCTCGACCACCGTGGTGCGCGGTGGCGGGTCGCCGTACCGCCGGCCGTAAGCGAGCGGATAGTCGAGACCACTTCGGTGCGCCTCGGGGGGTCTCGGCTGATCGCTCGCTGCGCTCGCTGCTCGACCACCGTGGTGCGGGTGGCGGGCGCCGTAGCGCCGGCCCGAAGCGAGCGGATAGTCGAGACCACTTCGGAGCGACGCGGGGGGTCTCGACTGATCGCTCGCTGCGCTCGCTGCTCGACCACCGTGGTGCGGGTCGGCGGTCGCCGTACGCCGGCCGGAAGCGAGCGGATAGTCGAGACCCGTCGGGGCGGCATGCGAGCGAAGTCCGGCGGATCGCTCGAGCCACCTCGGACCCACGCGGGAGCGGTCGACGGTCGCCGTGCCCCTGTACCAGTGGTGAGCTGGGCGACGCGGCGGTCGTCGTACCCCGGGGCACGAAGCTGCGGCCCGAGACCTGCTCCTGGTCTCGGGAGCAGGACCGGGGCTAGGAGCGCGCCAAGACCGGGCTGCGTCTGAGCAGCTTCCGGCTGGCGAAGACGCCGACGACGATCGCGGCCATGACCACCAGCGAGGAGACGTTGAGCTGGGCGACGCCCGAGAGGCCGTGGCCGATGTTGCAGCCTCCGGCGATCCAGCCACCGGCGCCGAGCAGCAGGCCGCCGGCGCCGAGCTCGAGGTAGCGGACGGGCTCCTCGCCACGGACCCAGAAGCCGCCGGCCGTGCGCGCGGCCCCGGTGGCGCCGACGACGATGCCGAGGATGAAGGCGATCAGCCAGTGGTTCGTCGAGCCGGAGGCGACGCTGTTCGCGGCCCCGACCGAGCTCGGTCCGAAGCCGGAGCCACCCAGCGCGGCGAGGGCCCAGCCGGCGGTGATCGCCACGCCCAGTCCGATCCCGAGAGGCCGCCAGCCCCACTGCCAGGCGTTCTCGGGCACCGCGGTCCCGGGCCGACGCCACAGCCACAGGGCGACGGCGCCCAGCGCGATCAGCGCTACCAGCAGCCGGGGCAGGCCGAGGACGCCCGGCACGGTGCCCTCGACCCCGCCATCGAGGACCGTCGGCCCCGGCAGGGAGATCTCCCGGGCGGCGAGCTCGCCGACCACCCAGCCGGCGATGCCGACCAGGGCTCCGAGCATGCCGGCGCCGAGCTTGTAGAACAGCCCGGAGACGCAGGAGCGGGCCACCACCATGCCGGCGCCGATGACCACGCCACCGACGATGTTGGCGACCGGACGGAAGGCCAGCCCCCGGTTCAGCGCCTCGGTGCCGGGCAGCAGGAACAGCAGCGCGAGGCCCACCGAGGCCAGGGCCACTCCCAGCGCCCACCCCCGAGACAGCAGGAACCGGCGTTCGAGCGCGGTGCTGATCGCGGAGTGGAAGCACAGCTGCCCGCGTTGCAGCACATAGCCGAGGGCCGCGCCGGCGACGGCGCCGGTCAGCAGAGCAACGATCACAGTGATCTCCTCGCGATGTCGTAGGACTCGTTCGATCAGGCTCGCATCGCCCGACGCAGCCGACGCCCGACGAGCTCGGTGGCGGCGCTGACCACGAACGACGCGACCAGCAGCGTGGTGACCACGGGGAAGCGGAAGGTGGACAGGTTCTCCGAGAGCAGCCGACCCAGACCGGCTGCTCCGACGATGCCGACCACTGCGGTCTCCCGCACGCAGATCTCGAAGCGGTACAGCGTGTAGGTGAGCAGCTGGTGGGTCGAGGGCGGCAGGGTGGCGGCCAGGGTCGCCGTGCTCCGGCGTACGCCGCTGCGGCGCAGGGCCTCCGCCGGCCGGGTGTCCACGCTCTCCCAGGCCTCGGCGACCAGCCGGCCCAGGATGCCGCCGGTGTAGAGGCCGAGCGCCAGCGCCCCGGGAAGGACACCGGGGAAGAGCACCAGCAGGGCGACGACGGCCCACACCGTGGGCGGGACCGAGCGCAGCACCAGCAGCACACCGCGCGCGATCCACCAGGGAACGCCACGGAGCAGCCGCACGGCGAGCGAGGCGTGGTGCGTCCTGGACCCGGGGCTGCGGGTGACCGCCCAGGGGCCGATCACCACCGTGAGAACGACGGCCACGGCCATGGCCAGGACCGCCATCGCCAGCGTGTCCAGCATCGCACCGCCGAGCACCGGCCAACCGCCCATGGGGAGGTCGGGCGGCCACATGTCGTCGAGCAGTCGCGCCGGTGAGCTGGCGGGTGCGCGGGCTGGTGAGCCCCGCGAGCGAGACGTCCGAGGCCAGCCAGGCGACCACGAGCCCCGGCACCAGCGACCAGCGTCGACCACTGCGCCCACCGTGAGCGGGAGCGCTCCGTGCCCCGTGGACCGGATCGCGACTGGATGCGGCGCCGGAGGGTTCCTCATGTCCTCCGGACCACTCGGTGCAGCTCATCACCGCCATGTCCGAGCGCAGCCGGGTGCTCCACAGGTCCACCACCGCGGACAGCGCCAGGACGGCTCCGATGAGCGTCCAGACCTCGTTCCAGTTCCGCGACTGGAGACTGACCACCAGCTCCTGGCCCAGCCCGCCGACCCCGACCACCCCCAGCAGCAGGGTGGAGCGGACGGCGCACTCGAACCGGTAGAAGGAGTAGGAGAGCAGCAGCGAGGCCGACTGCGGGACCAGCGTGTACGCCAGCGCGGCGACGGGGCGCGCACCGGCGCTGCGCAGCGACCTCAGCGGACCGGTCGGGCACGCCGTCGAACATCTCGGCGAACACCTGGGCGGTCTGGGCGCCGAACGGCAGCGCGATCGCCAGCACGGCCACCAGCGGGTCGAGCCCGAGGACGCTGACGAAGAGCAGCGCCCACACCAGCTCGTGCACCGAACGCACTGCCACCAGGACCCCGCGCAGCACCAGCCGGACGGCACGCACCGGCCAGGGCGGCCGGTGCGACCAGGCGACGTCGCTGAGCACCAGCCCACCGAGCACCCCGATCACCAGGGCTCCGGCGGTGCCGAGCGCCGCGAAGGCGAGCGTCACTCCCGCGGCATCGACCACGACGGCGAGGAAGGCCGGATCCAGGGACGGTTGCAGGGCGTTGGCGAACAGGTCACCGAGGAGGCCGAGACCACCTCGGTTGATCAGGTCGGTCCCGGGCGGGCACCGCGCGGCGTACGGCCCACACGAGCGGCACGAGGATGATCAGGGCGCCGAGGAGCCTGCGCAGGACGACCTGTCGGTGGGTCACCGGATGGCGGCGGGTCAACGCATCGCTGTTGCCGTCGAGGAGGTCCGGCTCGCGGTCTACCAGCTGTGTCATGTCAGTGCGTACAGCCCGGCGAGCCGGGCGTCGTCGAGGTCGGCGATCGGCACGTCGAAGACCAGCCGCCCCTCGCGCAGACCGAGCGCACGCGTGCAGTGCACGCGTGCGTACTCGGGCTGGTGCAGGCTGACCACCAGGGTCGAGTCACGCGCCGGCGCCCGCAGCAGGTCGAGCGTCTCCGCGGCGCGGGCCGGGTCGAGGCTGGAGACCGGTTCGTCAGCCAGGATCAGGGCCGGGCGCTGGACGAGCAGGCGCGCGATGGCGACCCGCTGCCGCTCACCGCCGGAGAGCCGTTCGGTGCGCTCGTGCAGCGCCCACTCCATGCCCACCTGCCGCAGCGCGGACCGGGCCTGCTCGTCAGGGCGAGCCTGGACCAGCGACAGCAGCGCCCGCGCGGTGCTCCAGGTGCCGAGTCGCCCGGCGTTGACGTTGTGCAGGACCCGGACCTGCTCGATCAGGTCGAGGCGCTGGCTCACGGTCCCGATGCCTCGCTGCAGCGTACGCAGCGCGCCTGGGGACAGCGTGCCCAGGTTCTTGCCGAACACCTCGATGACGCCCTCGGTCGCGGCGATCGAGCCGTTGAGCAGGGCGAGCAGCGTGCTCTTGCCGGCGCCGCTCGCACCCAGCAGGGCCACGCGTTCCCCCGGATGCACGGCGAGGTCGACCCCCGAGAGCGCCTGGTGGCTGCCGAACCTGCGTCCGGCACCCTCCAGTCGCGCCACCGGAGCCGCGGTCGTCACGCCAGCAGGCCCTGTTCCTTCGCGACCGCCTCGATCTGGTCGTAGTTGGAGTTCTGGGTGGCCACGAAGGACTCGGCTCCGAACAGCTCGAGGATCTTGGCGTCGTCGGGGTTGGCAGGATCGAGACCGAACAGGAGGTCGGTGACCTTCTTGGTGGTGCCGTCACCGAAGGCCTTGTCCAGGTCGGGACGAGCCAGCCAGTGGTAGTCGGCGTACCCGGGGGAGCGCCAGAGCACGACGACCTTGCTCAGGTCGACCTTGCCCTCCTCCTTGGTCTTGTTCCACACCTGCTCGTTGACGGCGCCCACCTCGAAGCTGCCGGAGGCGACTGCCTCGATGGTGGCGTCGTGGGAGCCGGAGAAGCCTGGGGACCCCTTCAGGTCGGCCTGGTCGAGGCCGCCCTCCTGCATGAAGTACTGCGGCATCAGCCGGCCCGAGGTCGAGGTCTCGCTGCCGAACGTGAGGGTGTGCCCGGCAAGCGTGGTCAGGCCGGAGGTCTCGGTGAAGGGCTTGATGCCGGACTTCTTGGTCGCGATGAACAGGCTGTGGAACTCGGCGTCGATGTCACGCTGGGCGATGGCGGTCGCACCGGCCACGCGTGAGCGCGCCTGCACGCCGGTCAGGCCACCCATCCAGGCCAGGTGGATGTCGCCGACCTCGAAGGCGCGCACCACGGCGGTGTAGTCGGTGACCGGCTGGTACTTCACCTCGAGTCCCGTCGCGGTCTCGAAGCGTTCGGCGAGCACCGGGTAGAGCCGGTTCAGCAGCTCAGGGTCCTGGTCGGGGATGGCAGAGATCCCCAGTGGACCGGGGCTGGCCTTCTCCGGGGCGCTGGTGGAGGTGGAGGTCGAGGAGCTCTCCCCGCAGGCCGTCAGGACCAACAGGCCGGCGGAGCCGAGCGCGAACGAACGTCTAGAGATCGTGGTCATGGGTCTCTTTCGTGGAGAGTGCAGGAGTGCCGCTAGCGGCGCGTCGGCCCGGAGTGGCCAGCTGGGAGAAGACTGATCGCTGCTGCCACCACAGCGACCGAGAAGAAGTATGCAGCCGAGGTGGGCGTCCCCCCGAGCAGGGGAGAGCTGAACCCGAACTGCGCGAGCAGCGAGACTCCCGCCAACGCCGCGAGGCCTGCGCCTCCCTGACCGATCCGGGCCGAGGCGCCGCGGGCGACCATCAGCACCGTCGCGCCGACCACGATCAACACCAGCCCGCCGATCAGGTTGTACTCGCCGAGGCTGAGCGAGAGGTCGGTCGAGCGCAGACCTGGGCCCCGCGACGCCAGCGGGTCGCCGAAGGAGCGCAGCACGCTGTAGAGGCCGACGAGGATGGTGAGCACCCCCCAGACGCTTCCTAGGGTGCGTCGGACCCCCAGGCCGGCGCGCACCCCGTCCACGGCGAGGACACGTCCGGCCGAGCTGAACAGGATCAGGCCGTGCGCCCCGATCATCAGCCAGTACGACCACGGCCATTCGTGAGGCGCGAAGGCCACTGACAGCGCGATGGCGACTGACTGGGCGAGGCCGATGGCCGCTGCCAGACGTACCCAGGCACCGGTCAGGAGCATCACGGCGAGCGTCGCCTCAGCGAAGAGCACCATCCACCCGAACGGGGTGAAGACCTCCAGCACGACGTTCTCGACGATCCAGCTGTACGGCGCGAAGACCGGGTGGCTCACGGCGTACGCGGTGAACTTGTAGAGGCCGTTGCCGGCTTCCTGGCCGAAGTCAGGCGCTCGTTTCCAGGCGACGTTGTAGAGCCACAGCAGCCCGAGGAGGATGCGCAGCGAAGCCGCGGCGACCGCGTGGCTGCGAGGAACCTCCTCGGTGGCGGGGGCCAGGAGCCAGGAGACTCCGGCGCGGGCGCGGTCGATCGGGGACGGGCGAGCGGTCGTCTCAGGCACAGCGGAACACCTCGCGGCCGGAGGCTTCGGCGGCACCCTGGACAGCCAGGGTGTCGCGGACCACGCCGAAGATCTCCTCGATCGACAGCGGTGCGTCGGCGATGCGCATGTTCGGGTTGGTGACGGCCACCGGATGCCACCACGCGCCGTCCGCGGTGATGGTGGGCTCCGGCTCCAGGGTGTCGATGGAGACGTGGATGCCGTGGTCGGCGAAGCCTTCCTGCGCGACCGGGCGGATCACGCGGTCCTCGGGGGCGATGCCCTCAGCGTCGAGCCTCTGGTGCAGTGCCGCCACTCCGACCGGGTCCTCGTCGAACATGGTGGCCGCCACCCGCACCCGGAAGTCGAGGGACTTCGCCAGGGCGATGCCGTCCAGGGCCCGGGCCCAGGAGCCGGCGCCGCGCTGCTTGTCGTGCAGCTCGGGGGTGGCGGAGTCGAGGCTGACCTGCAGGACGACCGAACGGTCCATCGCCTCCAACATCTCCCGGCGGCGACCCCGCCCGAAGACCATCGCGTTGGTCAAGATGGTGCGCTCCAACCCGGCCCCGGCATCGACCAGCGCGCCCAGCTCGGGATGCATGAACGGCTCGCCACCGGTGAGGAAGAGCTCACGTCCACCCGTGGCGGCGAACTCGTCGAACAGCTCCTTGGAGATCACGGGGTCGAGTCGTCGCGACGCCGCCTTGGGCGAGGACTCCGCGCAGCAGTACAGGCAGGCGAGGTTGCAGTCGAAGTTCGTGTAGGCCCACAGCCGATGGCCCACGGGGGTCTTGCTGCCCAGGCTGAACACCGTGCTCGGGCCGGCGAGCGCGCCGGACTTGCGGACCGCGAACCACCAAGGACCGTTCGACGTCTCGGCGACCTCGTCGGCGATGTCGTGCCCGACCAGCTCGGCCCACACCGGCAGGTCGGTGACCACGCTGGGTTCGGCACTGCGGATGCCGAGCAGGTCTCCCGCCTCGAGCCGACGCATGGCACGCGTGATCAGCAGCAGCAGGCCGCTGCCGCAGTCCATGTCACCGCCGTCGATGAGCTTGGACAGCCCGTCCAGGGGACCGTGGGACTCTGTCGGGGTATCTACGGGCTTTTCCACTTACCCACCATAGGCCTCACCCCATGACGCACCCCGTCGCCGCACTCGGTGCCGGCAGCGTCGGGTGTCGTAGGGTCGCGCCATGGCCGCCAGCACCCCTTCCCGACCAGACGACGCCGTCTCCCGCAGCTCCTTCTGGGAGGGCGTCCACGACAGCAAGGACGTGGACGGCGTCTCCTGGTGGCAGTCGGTGCCGGAGCTCTCGCTCGGCCTCGTCGATGAGACCGGTCTCGGGCTGGGGGAGCCGATCATCGATGTCGGCGCCGGCTGGTCGACCCTGATCGACCACCTCGTCGAACGTGGCTACGAGGACCTGATGGCGATCGACCTCTCCGCCACGGCTCTGCAGACCGTGCGCGAGCGGATCGGCTCGGCCGGTGACCACGTGGTGCTCGAGGTCGCGGACGTCCTGGACTTTCGTCCCGGACGGCAGTTCGGCCTGTGGCACGACCGGGCTGTCTTCCACTTCCTCACCGAGCCGGACGAGCGCGAGGACTACCTGCTCTCGCTGGAGCGCTGCGTGCGCCCGGGAGGCTTCGTCGTGGTCGCCACGTTCGGTCCCGACGGTCCGTTGACCTGCAGTGGTCTGCCGATCGTGCGCTACACCCACGACGAGCTGTGTGCGGAGTTCCCTGGCTATGAGCTGGTCTCGACCAGCGGCGAGGACCACGTGACCCCGTGGGGGACCACTCAGCAGTTCACGGCCGTGCTGCTCCGCCGACCCGCCTGACGCAGTCGACGCGCTGGGCGCGGTTGGTCGGAGATGAGACGGTGAGTGCATGACGCCACAGACCCACGACTTCACTGGCCTGCGGGCCATGTTCGTCAACTGCACCCTGAAGCGCTCCCCGGAGGTCAGCCACACCCAGGGGCTGGTCGACGCGAGTGCCGACCTGATGCGCAAGCACGGCGTCGAGGTCGAGGTGATCAGGGCCATCGACCACGACCTCGCCACGGGGGTCTACCCCGACATGACCGAGCACGGCTGGGCGAGTGACGAGTGGCCGCAGATCTATCCCGGACTGCTCGACGCCGACATCTTGGTGCTGGCGGGGCCGATCTGGCTGGGAGACAACTCCAGCCAGATGAAGCTGATCATCGAGCGCCTCTACGCGCTCTCCGGCATGCTCAACGACAAGGGCCAGTTCATCTACTACGGACGGGTGGCCGGCTGCCTGATCACCGGCAACGAGGACGGCATCAAGCACTGCGCGCAGAACGTCCTGTACTCCCTGCAGCACATCGGCTACACGATCCCGCCGAACGCCGACGCCGGCTGGATCGGCGAGGCCGGTCCGGGTCCGTCGTACCTCGACCCCGGCAGCGGTGGCCCCGAGAACGACTTCACCAACCGCAACACGACGTTCATGACCTGGAACCTGATGCACCTGGCGAAGCTGCTCAAGGACGCCGGCGGCGTGCCCGACCACGGCAACCAGAGCAAGCAGTGGAACGCCGGCGCGCACTTCGACTGGGAGAACCCCGAGTACCGCTCGTGAGGCGGCGCTGACCCCGGCGCGGCCCTCACGAGCCGGGCGCCTCCAGCAGCGCCTTGAGCTTCTCGAGGTCCTTGCGGTTCGCCCGTCGCATCGCTTTGGCCATCATCGGCGCCGCCAGCTGACCGAAACCTGACGGCTCGCCGTCGTTGCGCAGAGTCATCCGGGTGCCGCCGGACTGAGTGTCCTCCCAGCTGTAGGTGGTCCTCATCGGGAAGGGCCCCTGCGCCGTGCTCATCACGAACCGGCTGCCGGGCACGAACTCGCGCACTTCGTAGGTGTAGGCGATGCGCCTCCCCAGGAAGTGCGCGACGAAGGCCATCCGCGAGCCCACCGCCACCGGAGGCGAGGTCTCCCACGTCACCGACCGGATGTTGACGTACCAAGCCGGCGCATTGGCAGGATCCACGACGAACGCCGCGACCTGCGCCCGAGGTACCTCGATCTCGATCGAAGTCTGCACATCCACCGCCATCCCCCGACCCTAGCGACCTTCCGACCCGTGGTGGTCGACCAGCGAGGACCAGGTGCGGTGGTCGAGCAGCGAGCGAAGCGAGCGATCAGCCGAGACCACAGGACCGGCCGCGGACCCGACCCGCCCGGTGGTCGAGCAGCGAGACGCTTCTATGTGATGTCAAGCCGCTGGGGACATTGCTTGTGCATTGGTTTGCTGGGTGTGTGTGCTGGTCAGGGTGCGGAAGAGTTGTCGGGCGATGTAGCGCTTGAGGCAGCGTCGGATGCGTCGTTTGCTGAGGCCTTGTTGGGTTCGTCGTTGCACGTAGGCCTGGGTGTGGGGGTCGCGTTCCATACGGGTCTTGGCGATCGAGTGCAGGGCGCGGTTGAGTTGTCGGTCGCCGCCGCGGTTGAGCCGGTGCTCGGTGGACTCTCCTGACTCGATCTTGATCGGGGATACCCCGCCGAGCTTGGCCAGGGCGGCCTCGTGGTGGATCCGGCCGTGGTGGGACCAGACCGAGAGCACGATGGCGGCGTTGACCGGGCCGACCCCGTAGGTGTCCAGCAGCACCGGGGCGTGTGCCGCGACGATCTGCCGCAGCTGGGTCTTGTTCGCGGTCAGCTCGGTGGCCAGTTGCAGGATGCGGGCCGCGAGCCGGACCGCCTCGGCGCGGGCGACCGCGGTGGCGGGGGACTCGCTGCGGGTGCGCCACCTGGCGATGTGGCGGATCTGGGTCGAGGTGAGCTTGCGGCGGGCCTCGATGCCCAGGTCGACCCCGCGCAGCAGCGCGATCAGTGCGTTGAGCGAGCGGGTGGACTCGGTGGCCATCCGGTCCCGGGCGGCCAACAGCACCTTGAGGGCTTCTTGGAGTTCCCCGGCGCGGACGTCGGCGAGCCGGTCGGCCCGCTTGCCCAGCACGCTGCGAGCGGCCTTGATGGCGTCGATGGTGTCGTCCTTGTCCTGACCGCGCTCGCGTTTGGGGCAGGGGGCGTCCACGACCCGGTAGCCGGCCTGGCCCAGCAGCTTGGCCAGTCGGGCGCCGTAGCTGCCGGTGCCCTCGCACGAGACCAGCACCGAGTCCAGATCCGCGCCGGTGCGGCGCGCGATCCACGCTGCTGCCCGGGCCAGCCCGGCCCCGCTGGTGGGGAACCCGCCCTCGTCGAGGACCCGGCCGGTGGCCGCCTCCAGGAGGGCGTACTGGTGGACCTTGGCGTGGGTGTCGACCCCCACCACGAACCGGTAGACCACGGACACGGTGGGCACTTGGGTGCCTGCCTGGGGTTCTGCGAGCATGAGCATGGCGATGGTGTTCCTTCCTTCAGTTAGGGGCAACTCGTCGGACCGGTGGTCGTCCCTGAGGAAGTCACTGCACGGCACCACTGTGATGAGCCACATCCCGGCTTCGGGATGGACATGCTTCTGATCAGGCCAGGCGGTGGGCAGGGCGGCCACCGGCCCACCACCACGACCGGACAGGTCTCGCAGAAGGCACCCCATGGGGGGCCAGCGAAGCGAAGAGTCACGACCGTCGCAGCAGACCGACAACCACCCTGCCAGCCAACCCCAGGTCGGCCACCTCAAACACTCACAGCGAAGCGAGCGATCAGTCGAGACCAAGGACCGTACGCCGACCGACCCGACCCGACCCCCGGTGGTCGAGCAGCGAGCGAAGCGAGCGATCAGTCGAGACCAAGGACCGTACGCCGAGCCGACCCGACCCGACCCCCGGTGGTCGAGCGATCAGCCGAGACCACAAGCCGTACGCCGAGCCGAGCCCCAGCCGGTCGCTCACTGCTCCTGCTGCGCCGGCACCGGAGGCGCCGAGGTCGAGCAGTGGTACGGCGCTGGGCGCGCGGTGAGCTCGTGTCGCGGCTCTCGGGGAACGCCGAACCACGCAAGGAGTGCCCCGCCTGCGAGCAACAGGACGCAGGACCACATCAGTGTCCCGAACCCGGCGACCACCCGGACCGGGTCGGTCAGTCCAGTCCCACCCAGCCCGCCCACGAGCGGAACGGTGGCCACCGCGAGCAGTCCGGCGGTCCGTGCCACCGCGTTGTTGACGCCGCTGGCGACCCCGACCACCTGCTCGGGTACGGCGTCCAGGACGGTCGCCGTCAGCGGCGTGACCATCAGCGTCAGACCGGCACCGAAGACCGTGGTCGGCACCAGCACGTCGATCACGTAGTTCACGTCGCCGTCGATGCGGGTGAGCAGCGCCGTCCCCACCGCTGCGAGCAGCGGGCCGACGCTCATCGGCAGACGAGCGCCCACCCGGTCCATCAGGCCGCCCACCTTGCTGGAGAACAGCAGCATCAGCACGGTGACCGGCAGCAGCGCGAGACCGGCCTGGATGGGTGATCGGCCAGCTCCGACCTGCAGCACGATCCCCAACGAGAAGAACACGACTCCCAGCGCGGCGTACACCAGGAACGTGACGAGGTTGACGACGAGGAACACGCGGGAGGCGAACAGGTGCAGCGGCAGCAGGGGAGCCGGGCAACGCCGCTCCCAGTAGCCGAACCCGAGAGCCGTCACCAGGCTGAAAGCCAGCAGGCCTCCGACCCGCGGACTGGTGAACGGGGCGCTCGACCAAGCGGTCAACGAGAAGGTGAGCGCAGCGAGGAAGACGGCGAGCAACGCCGCTCCGGCCCAGTCGAGCCGAGCACCCGTGCTTGCCGGTCGTGACTCCGGAACATGCCGCTGGGTGATGAGGATGACCACGACGGCGATCGGCAGGTTGACGAGGAAGGCCCACCGCCAGTCGGCGACCTGGATGATCCACCCACCCAGGAAGGGGCCGATGGCTCCGGCGACCCCGGTGAACCCCGACCAGGCGCCGATCGCCCGTGGTCGGTCCCTGGCAGTGAACGTCGCCTGCAGGAGGGCCAGGCTCCCCGGTGTCAGCAGCGCCGCGCCCACACCCTGTGCGGCGCGGGCCGCGACGAGCGTCTCCACGTTGGGCGCCAGGCCACACGCGGCGGACGCGACGGCGAACCCGACTACGCCGATGACATAGACCCGCCGACGCCCGAAGCGGTCGCCCAGCGCGCCACCGAGGAGGACCAGAGCGGACAGTGTCAGCGTGTAGCCGTTGACGACCCAGGTCAGCGCCTCAGACCCGGCGCCGAGGTCCGCGGCCAGATGCGGCAACGCGAGATTGACCACGGTCGCGTCGATGAAGGTGAGCGCCGCGCCCAGGACCGTCGCGGTCAGCACCCAACGCGCCTGCGGCTGGCCCCACTCCAAGGGGGTAGCGGCCGTGGCGCCGCGACCTGCCGGGTCGCTCATCTGTTCTCCCGCGCTGTTGGCGACCTGGGCCGCGACGAGTGGAGCTCACGCTACCGCCCGGGTGCGGGGGGTCCGGCGGGGCAGAGTGAGGTGTGTCGGGTCCGGCCCTCGAGGGTGTCGCTTCGGCGTACGACTGCGTGGTCTCGACTGTCCGCTCGCTTCGCTCGCTGCTCGACCACCGGGGTCCGGCCCGGCGTACGACTCGTGGTCTCGACTGATCGCTCGCTTCGCTCGCTGCTCGACCACCGGGTTCGGCGGCTTTGGGCGTGCGCACCTTGGTCTCGACTGTTCGCTCGCTTCGCTCGCTGCTCGACCACCGGGGTCCGGCCCGGCGTACGACTGTGGTCTCGACGATCGCTCGCTTCGCTCGCTGCTCGACCACCGGGTGGTCCTTGCTCGACCACCGGGGTTCGGGTGCGTTCGGCGTACGACTCGTGGTCTCGCTGCTCGACCACCCGGGAGGCCCTGCGGGGGAGTCGAGCGGACTTCACCGTGGCTTGAGGCGGATCGCCCTGGAGGTGTCCGGGCCCGGTGGCACCAGGGCGCTCTCGATGCGCTCGCGCACGTGCTCGGGGAAGGGGGAGGCGCCGGCTTCGTCGCCGTGTGCCGCGACGTGCACTCCGAGGATCTCCTCGGTGGCACGCAGGGTCCCGGACGCCCAGAGCTCGTGCCAGATCCACATCAGCTTCGAGGTCGAGCCGATCACCCAGGACCGAGCCTCCAGCTGCTCACCGGGGCCGACCTGGTCGAGGTAGCGGACGTGCGCCTCGATGGTGAACAGCGAGGCGCCGGTGGAGTCCCGGTAGTCGGGCCCCATACCGACCGTGTCCATCACCGCGTCAGTCGCGTGCCCGAGCACCAGCACGTAGTACGGCTCGGAGAGGTGCCCGTTGTAGTCGATCCACGCGTCCTGGACCGGCTCGCTCCACGTGCACAACGGGGGCCCTGTCTCGGGCGCTGTGCTCACGTACGGCCCAGCGCCCGGAGCACGGCGATCACCCCGGAGTCGCGCTCGGCGACCAGCTCGTCGACGGTGCGCCCGTCGGCCTCCCGGTCACATCCGTCGACGACCGCGTCCCTCAGCTCGGAGGTCAGCTCAGGCGCGACCAGCTTGGTCCACGGCGACTGGAGCGACGGGCCGAAGTGGTCGAGCATGTGCGCCATCCCGCCCTGCCCACCGGCGAGGTGGAAGGTCATCATCGGGCCGTGGATGGGCCAGCGCAGCCCGGGACCGTCGGTGATCGACAGGTCGATCTGCTCGACGGTGGCCTCGCCCTCCGCGACCATGTGCAGAGCCTCGCGCCACAGGGCCTCCTGGAGCCGGTTGGCGATGAAGCCCGGCACCTCGCGGTCCATGGTGATCACCGACTTGCCGACGTGACGGAAGAAGTCGGAGGCCCACGCGACAGCCTCAGGAGAGGTCACGCTCCCCGCCGACCACCTCGACCAGCGGGATCAGGTACGGCGGGTTGAACGGGTGGCCGACCACCAACCGGTCCGGGTTCGCGCACGAGGTGTACATCTCGCTCATGCCGTAGCCCGAGGTCGAGCTCGAGATCACGATCCCTGCCGGGGCTGCGGCGTCGATGTCGGCCAGCAGCCGGCGCTTGAGGTCGAGGTCCTCGGGAGCGCTCTCCTGGACGAACTCGGCGCCGGCGAGCGCCGTGGCCAGGTGCGGCTCGAAGACGAGCCGGGATCGGTCCGCACCCTCGGAGAGACCGAGCTCGGTCAACGCCGGCCAGGCAAGGTCGACGAGGTGCCGCAGGCGCGCCTCGGCGTCCGGCGCCGGATCCCACGCCACCACGTCGTAGCCGCGGGCCAGGAAGTAGGCCACCCAGCCACCTCCGATGACACCGGCGCCGGCGCAGCAGATCGTGCGGACGTCGGCGACGGCGACGGGGGGAGCGCCCATCACCGCCTCGGCTTCAGGTCGAGGATCTCGCGCGCGTCGTCCGGGGTCGCGACCTCGGCACCCATCGCCTCCACGATCGTGCGCGCTCGCTCGACGAGCTGGGCGTTGGTCGCCTTGACCCCCTTGCTCAGGTAGAGGTTGTCCTCGAGCCCGACCCGGACGTGTCCACCGAGAAGCACCGACTGCGCCACCCACGGCATCTGCATCCGCCCGAGCGCGAACGAGGCCCAGACCGCGTTCTCCGGCAGCTGCGCCACCATGGTGGCGAGCAGGCGGGGGTCGGCGGGCGCACCGTAGGGAATGTCCATGCACAGCTGGTACATCGGGGGCGCGTCGATGAGGCCCTCCTCGACGAGCTGGTTGGCCAGCCACAGGTGACCGGTGTCGAAGATCTCCATCTCGACGCGTACGCCGAGCTCCTGGATGCGCTTGGCCCCGTCGCGCAGGATGTCCGGCGTGCTGACGTAGACCAGGCTGCCCTCTCCGAAGTTCAGGCTCCCGCAGTCGAGCGTGCAGATGTCCGGCAGGATCGTCTCGACGTGCGCGAGCCGCTCGACGCCGTTGACCAGGTCGGTGCCCTCGACGAACTGGGTCGGGTTCTGCGGGTCGAGCACCAGGTCGCCGCCCATGCCGGCGGTGGTGTTGATGATGACGTCCACGTCGGCGGCGCGGATGCGTTCCACCACCTCCTCGTAGAGGGCCACGTTCCGCGACCCCTGTCCGGTCTCGGGGTCGCGTACGTGGATGTGCACGATGGTTGCGCCGGCCCGCGCGGCGGCGATGCCGGACTCGGCGATCTGCTCGGGGGTCACGGGCACGTGCTCAGACCTGCTGACGGTGTCGCCGGCGCCGGTGAGTGCGCAGGTGATCATGACCTTGCGGTTCATGGCGTGCTTCATGGTGTCGCCTCCTGCTCGGTGGTGCGGGTGTTCAGGATCGGGTTGCCGCCTCGGCGACCGCGCGAAGCCCGAGGTAGCTCAGATCGCGGCACTGGCGGTCGGCAAGTGCGTCATCGTAGGGCCACTGCGAGGTCTTCACGACGACGAGGTCGAGGTCCCGGTCCACGTAGGTGAACTGACCCCGGCTGCCGTCAGCGGCGACCCGGCGCCCGGTGTCATCGGTCGGCCACCAGTGCAGGCCGAAGCCCACATGAGTGGTGATGTTGCTCGGGAGACGGCCGGTTTCGAGGAAGGGATGGGCCGCAGCGGTGCTGCGCAGGATCCAGTCCTCATCCAGCGCGCGGCGTCCCTCCACGGTGCCGTCGACCTGGAGCATGCCCAGTCGGGCCCAGTCGCGGGCGGTGGCGGCGAGGCTGCCTCCAGCCATGCACACGCCGGTCCCGTCGACGCCGACGTACGCCGGCGAGCAGCAGCCGAGCGTGTCCCACAGCTCGCTGAGTGCCTCGGTGTAGGTCAGGCCGGTGGCTCGTTCCCGCACCCAGTCCAGGACCTGGGAGTCCGCGGTGCAGTACTCGTACCGGGTCCCCGGCGCCGAACGGGCCGGCACTGACCGGAGGAGCTCGCGGGAGTCACCTCCTGTTCCGAAGCAGGCGACCAGCCTGCTGGCCCTGCTGTCCGGGTCACGGTGGTCCTCGGCCCAGTCGACCCCGGAGGTCATCGTGAGCAGATCCAGCACCGTCACCGGTGCGTAGCCGCTGGGCTCCAGCTCGGGGACATGCTCGACCACACGGTCCTCGAGCCGAATCGCGCCAGTCCCGACGGCGAGCCCCACCAGGTGAGCCAGGGCCGATTTCGTCATCGACGCCCCCAGGAGCGTGTCGCTCGGTTCGACGCCGGGTGCGTACCACTCGTGCACGATCCGGCCCGCACGCACGACCACGAGCGAGGTCCCGTGGGTGAAGGCGTTCCACCCGGCCAGGTCGAACATCCGGCCCGCGCCTGCGAAGGCGACCTCCAGGTCGACGAGATCGACCGGCAGCTCCACCTGCCCACCGGGCGGGACCGTCTGGAAGCCGCTCGCGAGGGCGCCGTCCACCGAGCGCTGGGGGTTGACGAACGCGAGCCCGGAGAGCCCGGAGGTGGTGCTGGTCGCCATCAGTCGATGCGCGGACTGTTCGCCAGCAGCCGTTGGGTGTAGTCCTCCCGGGGGGAGTCCATCACCTCGACGACCGACCCGGACTCGATCACCCGACCCTCGTTGAGGATCTGGACGCGGTCAGCGATCGAGCGCACCAGGGCGAGGTTGTGGGTCACGAAGAGCATGCTGATGCCGCGGGAGACCCGGAGCGCGTCCAGCAGCGAGACGATCGAGCCCTGCACCGAGACGTCGAGCGCGGAGGTGATCTCGTCGCACACCAGCACGTCGGGCTCAGCGGCGAGGGCCCGCGCGATGGCGACGCGCTGGCGTTCGCCGCCGGAGAGCCTGCTCGCCTGGTACTTCAGCACCGCCGGTCCGAGGGCGACCTGGTCCAAGAGCTCCACCACGCGTTCGGTGGCGGCCTTGCCGGACGCGATCCCGAAGAGCTCCATCGGCCGTTTCACGATCTGCTCGATGGTCAGTCGCGGGTTGAGCGAGAGATAGGGGTTCTGGAAGATGTACTGGATGCGTTTGCGATCGGTGGCGCTGCGGCGACGCGAGCCGTGCCCGAGCTCGTTCCCTTCGAACTCGATGCTCCCGGTCCAGTCCTTGTGCAAGCCGCCGACGCAGCGCGAGATCGTCGTCTTGCCGGAGCCCGACTCGCCCACCAGGGCGATGACCTCGGCCTTGCCGAGGTCGAAGGTCACGTCGAAGACGACCTGCTTGCGGCCGTAGAAGACCCCGAGGTTCTCGATGCTCAAGATGATGTCGCGCGGCTTGTTGGGGTCGGCGTCGGGAACCGTGCCCCGAGAGATGTCCCAGCTGCCGATGTCACCCACGCGGATGCACCGCACCGCGTGGTCCGGTTCGACCTCGCGGAGCTCGGGCACCGCAGTGCGGCACTTCTCGACGGCGTACTCGCAGCGGTCGTGGAAGCGGCATCCGTGAGGCCGGGCTCCTGGCGCCGGCGTACGGCCCGGGATGCCGCTGAGTGCGCGCGCCTGGCTGAGGTGCGGGATGGAGTCGAGGAGCGCCCGGGTGTAGGGGTGCGAGGGGTGCTTGAAGATCACGTCCCTCGTGCCGAGCTCGGCGACCTGGCCGGCGTACATCACCGCGACCCGGTCCGCGATGTTGGCGATCACCGCCAGGTCGTGGGTCACGTAGAGCGCGGCCACGCCGTGGGAGCGGCACAAGGCGGCCATCGTCTGGAGCACCATGCCCTGCGTGGTGACGTCGAGTCCGGTGGTGGGCTCGTCCAGGACCAGCACCTTGGGCTTGGGCATGAACGCCATCGCCAGCGCGACGCGTTGGACCTGGCCGCCGGAGAGCTGGTGGGCGTAGCGACGCAGGAACTCGTCGTCGTTGGGCAGGCCCACCTCGGCAAGGCCGTCGCGCGCCGCCTGCAGTCGGCTCTCCGAGGTGCCCAGACCGCGCAGCTCCATCAGCTCGACGATCTGCCGGCCGATGCGGATGCTGGGGTTCAAGGCCGACGCCGGGTCCTGGGGCACGTAGGCGATCTCCTCGCCACGGAGCTGACGCACCTCCTGCCACGGGAGGCTGAGCACGTCCCGGTCGGCATAGCGGACCTTGCCGTGCTCGATCAGGGCGCCGGGCCGGGTGTACCCGAGCAGCGCGGTCCCGACAGTGGTCTTGCCGCTGCCGGACTCGCCGACCAGGCCGACCACCTCGCCAGGGTGGAGCACCAGGTCGATGTCATCGACGACGTCGACATCGTCGCGACCCGTGAGGGCGATCCGGAGGCCCTCGATCGCGATCCCGGTGCCGGGCGTGGGGTCTGGGGCCGCGGTGCTCATGAGTCACCACCTCCGCGCTGGTTGAACTGGGCGATGCCGTCGGCCATCAGGTTGGTGCCGACGGTGAACACGCCGATGATCAGGACCGGCGCCAGCACCGCCCAGGTCTGGGTGGCCATGGCGAGGCGGTTCTCGTTGATCATCTGGCCCCAGTTGGCGGCGCCCGGGTCGGTGGAGAAGCCGAGGAAGCCCAGGGCGGCGACCAGCCCGATGGAGTAGGTCAGCCGCAGTCCGGCCTCAGCGAGGAGCGGGGCGTTCATGTTGGGGAGCACCTCCGCGACGATGACGCGGGTGCGCTTCTCTCCCAGGGCCTCGGCCGCATAGACGAAGTCGCGCGAGACGATGCCCAGGGCCACCCCTCGGGCGAGTCGAGCGACGCGTGGAGCATGGGAGAGCCCGACCAGCACGATGATCATCCACGCCTTGGGCTGGTTGATCGCCGTCAGCACCAGGAGCGCCAGCAGGATCTGCGGAAAGGCGAGCAGCACGTCGTTGATCCGCATGACGACCTCGTCCCACCAGCCACCGGCGTACGCCGCCACGACGCCGATGAGAACGCCGACCACCATGCCCAGCACCGTGCCGAGCAGGGCGATGATCAGCACCTGGGTCCCGCCGTACATCAGCCGCGACAAGACGTCCTGGCCGAGGTAGTCGGTGCCGAGGACGCCGTCGGAGGAGAACGGTGCTCCCGCCACCTCGTTCTCGCCGTAGGGGGAGAAGAGCGGACCGATCAACGCGAACAGCACCACCACCACGGTGATGGTCAGGCCGACAGCGAGCCGCTTCTGCCGCAGGGCTCGGCGCAGGGTGGAGGCGGTGGCCGTGGTCTCGCTCATGAGGAGATCGCCGTTCGTGCGCGTGGGGTGAGCAGGATCGAGACGAGGTCGGCGACCAGGTTCACCGCGACATAGACCCCCGCGATGATCATGCTCAGGGCCTGCACCATCGGGACGTCGTGGTTGCGCACCGAGTCGACGAGCTGGAAGCCGATCCCGGGGTAGTTGAAGATCGACTCCACGATGACCACTCCGCCCGCCAGCCAGGCGAGCTGGAGGGCGATCACCTGGATGCCGGGGACCACGGCGTTGAGCAGGGCGTGCTTGCGCATGACGACACGTTCGGGGATGCCCTTGAGCCGGGCCAGCTCGACGTAGTCGCTGTCGAGCACCTCGAGCAGGGTGCTGCGCACGATCCTGGAGACGTACGGCGCGACCGCGAGCACCAGCGTGGCGACCGGCAGGATCATCGTCTTCGGAGAGCTCCACGGGCTCATCCCCGGTGAGGAGAGCGTGACCGCCGGCAGCCAGGTGAACACGGTGGTCGAGAAGAGGGCCACCAGGAGGATGCCGATCACGAACTCCGGGAGCCCCGCGAGGGTGAGCAGCACGGTCTGGATGATGGTGTCACCCCGACGACGACGGTAGTGCGCCGAGATCATCGCGATCCCGAAGGCCACCGGGATCATCACCACTGCGGCCAGAACGACCAGCACCAGCGTGTTGATCACGTTGTCGCCGATCAGCTCGCCCACCGGCCTGTTGCTGGCGACCGAGGTGCCGAGATCTCCACTCAGCAACCCCGAGAGCCACTCGAAGTAGCGGGTGACCAGGGGTTGGTCGAGGTTGAGCTGCTCGGTCAGCTGGGCTGCTCGAGCCTTGTCGGCGCTGAAGTCCTTGCCCAGGATGGCGCGGACGGGGTCGCCGAGAGCCGAGGTGGAGACGAACACCAGGACCGAGACCAGCCACAGGGTCAGCGCCGCGAGTCCGAGGCGCCTGGCCAGCCAGAACGCCCACGCGGTGGCGCCGTGCCGACCCCTCGGCGGCGCGACCTCCTCCAGGGCGTCGGGGAGGATCGCGACGTCGCCCATGACTCAGGCCGACAAGGACGCTACGTTGAACTTGTAGGACCCCAGCGGCAGATAGCGACTCGGCTTGATGCCCTGCACCTTGGGGCCCACACCGTCGATCTGGTTGCGGAAGCCCCAGATGATGTAGCCCCCGGTCTCGTACTCGATCTGCTGGGCGTCCTGGAGCAACGAGTTGCGCTTGGCCGCGTCGGTCTCCTTGACCGCCGAGCTGATCAACCCGGCGAACTTGGGGTCGTCGAAGTGCGTCTCGTTGTACGTGCCGCTCTTGAGCGCGCAGACCTGGGCCTGCGGGACGTAGAGGCGGGTGTTCCAGAAGTCCTGGGCGAAGGGGTAGGAGAGGTAGTCGTCCCCGTAGAACGGGTTCTTCTTGACCACCTTGACGGCCACGCCGGCCTTCTTGGCCTGCTCGACGAACAGAGCCGCCGTCGCCGGAGCGACTGAGCCGATGTCGTCACCGGTGAAGAGCTGGACCTGCAGGCCCTCCTGTCCGGCGGCCTTGAGCAGTGACTTGGCCTGCTCGATGTCCTGGGTGCGCTGAGGGAGGTCCTTGGCGTAGGCCTCGTCGAAGGGGGCATAGAGGTCGTTGCCCAACCGGCCGTAGCCACTGAGGGCCTGGTCGATCATCTGCTGGCGGTCGCAGATCAGCCGCATCGCCTGCCGGACGCGGACGTCGGAGAACGGCTTGGCGTCCACTCGCATGGTGAACGGGACCCACCCGCCCGACTCCGCCTCGAGGAGCTGACCGCCCTGCTTCTTCACCGAGTCGATCAGGTTGTACGGCAGGTTGTCCATCGTCTGGATCTGACCGGCGAGGAGCGCGTTGACCTGGGCGCTGGGATCGGCGAAGCCCTGGATCTGAAGCTCGTCGACGAACGCCTTGTCGCCCCAGTAGTCGTCGTACCTGGTGAACACGCTGTTCTTGCCGGGCGTGAACGACTTGTACTTGAACGCGCCGGTGCCGACGGGGTTCTTCGGGTCGTAGTCCGCCGGGACGATGCCGAGGGTGTACTCCGCGAGCAGGGTGTCGAGCAGGGCGAACGGTGTCTTCAGCTTGAGCACGACCGTGCTCTCGTCGACCTTCTTGGTCGCGTCGAAGTCCAGGATCGTGGAGAGTGCGCCACCTGCGGAGGTCGGGGCCTTGGGGTCGGCGACCCGCTGGAGCGTGAACAGCACGTCCTCGGGCGTGACGTCCTTGCCGTTGTGGAAGGTCACCCCCTGGCGCAGCTTGATCGTCCACGTCATCGCGTCGGCCGAGGACTCCACCGACTCGGCGAGGGCCGGGGCCAGCCGGTAGTCGTTGTCCCAGAAGAGCAGCGGCTCGAACAGGTTGCTGACCCGGGCGATGTCGGGAGCTGTCACCGGACGGTGCGCGTCCAGGGTGTCCTTGCCGCTGCCGCCGGTGGCTCCGTGGACCAGGATGCCCCCGGTCTGCTGCGCGCCGCCGCCGCTGCTGGAGCCGCCGCCACCGCCGTCGGACCCGCATGCGGTCAAGAGCTCTGAGCCACCGAGGGCCAACGCGGCCAATCCGGTGTACTGAAGAATGTGGCGGCGGGAATGGCCGGAGTTCTCCGGCTGGGCACCTGCTTCGTTCGTCATGCGAACACCTCCGTATGTGATGCGAACCTAAAGGTGGCCCAAATCACTCGTCAAGGGCAACATGGCTTCCGTGACGCAATCGCTCCCGCCACCTCGAGGTCGCTGGAGGTGGACGACGCCGTGGACGAGGCTGCGCCGGCGTGGCGGGTGCAGTCGGTCGACCGCGCTGTCCGACTGCTCCGCGCGGTCGCGGGAGCAGGGAGTTCCGGGGCAGGAACGGTGGCGCTGGGCGCTGCCTGCGGGCTGAACCGCGCGACCGCCTGGCGGCTGCTGTCGACCCTCGAATCGCAGGGCATGGTCACCTGCGACCGCACCACCAACCAGTGGACCGTCGGACACGGACTGGGCGAGATCATCCGTCAGTCCGGCGTCGGCGACGCCCTGCGACTCTCGCACGACGTGCTCGGGCGACTGGCCCGCGAGACGGGGGAGACGGCTGCGCTGGCCATGCTGCGCCGAGGCGCGCTGGTCTACGTCGACGAGGCCGTTCCCGACTCGATCGTGGCCGCTGCCTGGTCTGGACGGAGAATCAGCCTGCATGCGACCTCCACCGGCAAGGTGCTGCTCGCCTGGTCTCCCGAGGCGGAGAGCGCCGCGCTCCTGCCGCGCCGTCTCGAGCGCTTCACCGAGACCACGATCACCGCCAAGAAGGGCCTCAGGGAGGAGCTGGAGTGCATCCGGGAGCGGGGCTACGCCACCTGCCGAGGAGAGTTCGACGCTTCGGCCTGGGGAGTCTCAGCACCTGTCCTCGACCCCGCAGGGCGCCTGCTCGCGGTGCTCAGCGTGTGGGGGCCACCCGACCGGGTGTCCGCAGAGCGTTTCGTGGCCCTGGGGGCGTCGGTCCAGCGCGCGGCCCGCAGGCTGCAGCCGGGCTGAGCGGAAGTCTGCGCGGAGCGGCCGGGTCGGCGTACGTCCCGGCGGGTCTCGACTGTCCGCTCGCTGCGCTCGCTGCTCGACCACCGGTCGCCGCGCTACTCGACCAGCGGGTCGCGGAGTGGCTCGATGTGCTGGCGAGCTGGTGCCTTCAGGTCTAGACCGCAGGTCGGCGTACATGGGGTCAGAGTGCATGGTGCCGACACCGAGGCTCGGCCAGCGGGTACACACACCGGCCCTCTCACGGCCCCTCTCACGGCCCGCCGGCGCAGCCCCGCTCGGTGGTCGGTCTCGCGTCCGGCGCGTTGGCAAGTGGGGGGACAGGAAGGTTGGTGCGCGATAGGTTGATTTCAGGCAGCAACGAGTTCGGCGTCGAGCCTGACCCCGGTGCGGCCTGTCCTCCGCCCAGACCCCGCGGCCCTTTGTCTCCCTGGGGGAACGGTGGTCATCGAGGATCGTCTCTCAGACGTGCTCAGCGAGTTCGCGCGGACGCTGGTCACCGATTTCCCGATCCAACGGATCCTGGATCATCTGGTGCGGCGCATCGTCGACATCCTCCCGGTCGGCGCCGCAGGAGTCACCTTGATCTCGGAGTCTGCGCACCCGAGGTTCATCGCGGGATCAGACGACGATGCGGTGCGCTACGAGCACCTGCAGACCGCCTTGGGCGAGGGGCCCTGCCTGGCGGCGTACCGAAGCGACGCCCCGATCGCGATTCCCGACCTGCACGACGACGATCGCTTCCCGCGGTTCGCCGAGGGCGCACGCCGTGAGGGGCTGCGGGCGGTCTTCACCTTCCCGCTCCGCCACGGCGAGAGCCGGCTGGGCGCCCTCGATCTGTACCGCACCACCGCCGGCGCCCTCGACGATCGCGAGATGGCCGCGGCCCAGACGCTGGCCGACGTGACGACGGCGTACCTGCTCAATGCGGAGGCGCGTCAGGCGAGGACCGAGCTCGTCGCCACCGTGAGCCACGAGCTGCGGACCCCGATGACCAGCATTCGCGGCTTCGTGGAACTCCTCCAGGAGGACGCGAAGCAGCTGCTCACCGACGAGCAAGCGGGATTCGTCGAAGCGATCCGGCGCAACAGCGATCGGCTCGGTGCCCTCGCCGACGACCTGCTGACGCTGTCGCGCCTGGAGTCGGGGACGGGCAGCCACCAGCACCACCTGCTGGACCTGAGACAGGTGATCTCGACCTCGCGGGCCTCGCTCCGCCCGGCGATCGCCGCCCGGACGCTCGAGGTGACCTTCGAGGCGCCGCCGGTGCCGGTGCCGGTGTCCGGGGACGCCCAAGCGCTCGAGTCGGTCGTCACGAACCTGGTCAGCAACGCCCTGAAGTTCACCGAGGACGGTGGCTGGGTCAGCTGCCGGTTGCGCGCGGGTGAGGGGGAGGCCACGCTCGAGGTGAGCGACAACGGTCTGGGGATCCCGCTCGACGAGCAACGCGAGCTGTTCACCCGTTTCTTCAGGTCCACCACCGCTCTCGACCATGCCATCCAGGGGTCGGGACTGGGGCTGAACATCGTCGACTCGATCGTCCAGTCGCACGGCGGCACCGTCCGGGTCACGTCTCAGCACCTGAGTGGGTCGACCTTCACGGTGACCCTGCCGCTGTCCGAGACGCAGGCCGCGGGCCCCGAGACCACCTGACGAGGACCGCACCTCGTGGAGGGACGGCAAGGTCGGCGAGCGGAGGTTCAGGACTAGGCCAGTCGCGTGGCGGAGGCCACCCCGGTCGCCCGGATCGCGGAGAATCCCCCCATGACTGACGTGCGGCCGGCCCGACGAACCTCCAGCACCCCGCTGGTCACCTCGATCAGGACTGCCTACTACCTGGGGCTCGGCCTGGCGTTGCTGGCGCTGGTGACGAAGGCGCACACGGTCGTGCTCCCGATGGGGATCGCCAAGCAGGTCGGACACAACAGCGAGGCGTTGGCGCTGGCACTCGCTGTCGCTGTCGTGGTCGAGTTCGCCCGGCCCCGGTGGCTGCCCGCAGGGTCGCGCGGGCTTTCCTGGAGCCTGGTGGTGGTAGTGGCCACAGCGTGGCTGCTGCTCGCCTTGGGGGTCTACTACCTGGGCCTGCCCTCCAGCATCAAGACCCTCAACGAGCCGTTCGCGGCGGCGGCGGTGCTGACCCTCTTCCTCGCCGCACCGCGACCCCTGCGTCATGCGTGGCTGGTCCCCGCGCTCCTCGTGGTCGCCGTGGTGCTGACGAGCGGGCTGGAGTTCGTGCAGGCTCAGTCCGAGGCCGTGACGGCGGTGGTCGCCGTCAGCATCTCCACAGACCTGGCGGCGCGGTCAATCCTGTGGCCCAAGGCAAGAGAGTCCGCGGTGACCTGGGTCTGGTACCTGTTCCTCGCCGCCTGGCCGGCGCTCATGCTGTTCCTCAACGGCCGCGACCTCTCCGGCGTCCTGGGAGCCAGCGTCGACTACATGGCCCGCGGCGCCGAAGGCTTCTGGGGGGCGCTGCTGATCTGTGCGTACTTCAGCCTGCTCAGGCGTGCCGAGAACGCGGATCGCTCCCGGCGCTGACGCCGGCGACCTCAGGCCGGGTCGTCGTCCACCGCCTCGGGAGGCGTGACCATCAGTGACAGGCCGTCGTGAGCGGTGAGGCTCGCGCTGAAGCTGTTCAGGTCGTCCACCTCACCGAGCTGTTCGCCGGTGGCCATGTCGAGGACGGCCGAACCTGGAACGAGATGCTTCGACCGGATGGTGCCGGTGAGGTCGTCGGCGGAGAAGTTCAGCACGGCGACGTGGTGCCGGTCTCCCTCGTCGAGCTGATGGACCATCACCAGCATGCCCTTGTGGGAGACCGGTGGGACGTCGACCTGGGTGGCGGTGGCGACTCCTGACGAGGAGCGGATGTCGAGGATCTCCTTCAGCCCGGACACGAACGACGTCGGGTCGACCAGCTGTGCGGGAAGAGTGCCGTAGAGGCTGCGCCCGCGTGGCATGCCGAGGAAGGCGGGGTTCTCGCCGTACCCCATCAAGTCGTAGGCGGCGCGGTGGATCCACCGGGTGTCACCGGTGGCGAGGAGGTGGCGGATGCCCTCGCGTTCGAGGGGGAGCATGCCGCACAGGTCCCAACCTGAGGACGCGACGACGCCGGGCTGCCAGGCGTTGAACTTGGTGAGCAGCAGGTGGGCCTCTTGATGTCCTCCGTGGTCGCCGCGTCGATGTCGTCGAGGTCGGTCACCCCCAGAGAGGCGGCGATGATGCTGGCAGTGGTGGAGGCGATCCCGTTGGTGGTGAAGATCGCGTTGTACGGGCCGGCGCTGCCGGTGAGGGTCTCGATCATCTCGGCCCGGACGGTCTCCGCGAGAGTTCCCACCGTCGATGTCCTTGCCGCGGTAGTGGTACTCGTCGTTCTTGTGTCGGGTGGCGAAGTGGACCACGTCGGTGAGCTGATCGTGGTTCTGCAGCGCGTGGACCAGGCTGCGCGGCTGGACCCCGAACTCCAGCGAGGCGTTCAGCGTCAGCCGCAGGAACTCGGTGTCCGCGATGGCCAGGGCGTGCTGATAGGCGGGGCGGTTGATGAAGTCATAGGACAGGTCGGCACCCGCCTGTGAGGTCTCGGCGATGTCGTCGATCGTCAGGTTCAGCTCCTGGAAGGTGAACCCGCCGACCTTCCGGACCATGCTGGCGATCAGGTGGTTGGCCGCCTCGGACAGTGGATGACCCTCGGACCAGGCGGGCAGGCCTTCAGCGCTCTTCTCCACGCCGAGGAATCCGTTGGCGTCCAGACGGAGGGCGCCGGAGCCGAGGTCGCCCAAGGAGTGCAGAGCATCCCCGATCACCAGACGCATGCCGGCAAAAGTCGGGTCGAGCCAGTTGATGGAGGGCTGTCCCTCTTTGAAGTAGTGCAGGTAGACCCACCGGCGGGAGACGCCGTCGGGCCCGAGGACAGGCGCGGTCACCGACCAGTTCGTGTCCTTGACTCCCGGGTCGTAGAAGATGACGCGCTGGAGACTCCCCGATGATGTAGCCGGCCTTGGCCAGCAGGCTCTCGGTCTCGGCGTTGAGGTTGACCGAGTCCCGCCCAGGCGGGACGTCGGGGAGCAGCGACCAGTCCTCCGGCTCGATGCCCACCATGTGGTAGATCCCCGGATAGTCGGCGTAGTTCATCTCGGCGAGGCGGAAGTCGGCGCCCTTGCCGGTGTGACCAGGCACGATGTCGTCGATGATCGTCCCGCCATGGGCCGAGGCCACCTCGCACATCGTCCGGAAGTCGGCCTCGGTGCCGAAGGCACTGTCGATCTCGGTGCTGATCCGGTCGAAGTGGCCATCGACGCTCGGAGTGGGGTGCCACCCCGAGATGCCGCCCGCGCGCTTGACCGGCCCGGTGTGGAGGGCGCTGATGCCGATCCGCTCGAAGCTCGCCCATAGGTCGGGGTCGGCGAGGGTGCCGAGGAAGGAGTGGCCCGGCTTGGTCAACAACGACAGGGGATAGGCGGTGAACCAGACCCCGGCGGTCCGGATGGCCGACTCGGGGTTGGGGTTGGCGTAGGGGTTCTGCCACATCCCACCGGTGCCGGAGAACTGGTTCGCGAGAGTGTTGGCGTCGTGGAGCATCGAGGTCCGCTGGAGCCACGCCACGTAGAACGGGTTCGTTCCGACCGGGTCACCCGATCGGTCCTCGCCGTGCTCCGGACTGCCCTGCGGGCGAAGCCGGGCGCGGGGACGCAGCGCGCGGGGTCGAGCCGGGTAGAACTGCTCGGAGTAGGTGATCTCGCTCGGCTCGTGCTCGCTGGGATGCGCGTCGTCGCTCATGGTGTCCTTGTGATCGATGCGGCCGCTGGGGGTGGCTACTGTTTCACGTCCGGATCGAGCATTTCATCCCCTAGTTCTCGACCTCGACCTCCCCCTGACTCGGGCGAAGGACCTAGGCTGCCCAGATGAGCAACCCGATGGCCCTGGTGATCGGCGTCGGTCCCGGCGTCGGCAGCTCGGTCGCCACGGTCTTCGGCCGAGCCGGCTACGACGTGGCGCTGGTCGGAAACGACGAGCCCGTGCTGCGAGAGCTCGGCGACACCTTGGGCGACCGGGGGATCCGCGTGCTGTGGAGCGTCGTGGACATCACCGACGCAGCTGCGTTCAGAGCCGCGATCGAAGGATTCGGTGAGGCCGCCGGACGGATCGACGTACTCCACTTCAACCCCAGTGCCTACCGCCCCGAGAACGTCCTCCAGCTCACCCCCGAGGGGCTCGCCGAGGACGTGACCTTGGGAGTCGGAGCACTGCTGACCGCCCTTCAGACGGCCCGGCCGTACCTCTCCCGCGGCGGGCGGGTCACCGCGACCGGCAGCATGGCGGCTGATCGTCCCTCCGAGCAGGCCCCGAGCCTCGGCGTGCAGAAGGCCGGCCTGCGAAACCTGATCGACAGCATCGACCAGACACTGCGACCCGACGGCATCCGGGCGGTCTCGGTGACGGTCCGAGGGTCGCTGTCCGCCGAGGGCCCCTTCAGTCCCGACCGCGTCGCCGAGGCAGTCCATGCGGCGGCCACGCAGGACGAGTCGCAGTGGCGTACCGAGCTGCCCTACCCGGAGCAGCCGGTTCCCTGAAGCGACGGACCGGCCAGGGGGATCAGGCCGTGTGGCTCAGGCGGGGATGATCAGGCCGAGATGACGAGGTCGTGGCACTCGCACAACGCACGGGCGTCGACGCCGGGCTGGAGCTCATAGGCGCACAGCAGTGGGAAGGGGACGCGCTCGCGCAGCTTGCTCCAGCAGTCCTCGAGCGCTCGAGCGCCAGGTGGTCGTCGCCCGTGCGCCAGTAGAGGTCGACGATCTCCCCGAAGACGCGGAACCTGCGCCAACGGCTGCTGACGTCCTCGACCGTGCGGCCGATGGTCGACTCGAACCGGTCCTTGTCGATGCCTTGGTCGAGTGGCAGGTGGTTGCGGTGCAGGGTCGCATCCAGGCGAAGGTACTGACCCGAGGCGATCGCGCCGTCGACGTCGATCCCTGCCGAGGTCATTGCCCGCTCGACGAGGTCGTGGTGGGCATGGGTGGCGCAGACCACGACCGCCTCGCCCTGCGCAAGCCCGTGTCCGACGTAGGCGAGCATGCTCTCCGCGAGGGTCTCCTCCTCGTGCCAGAACGTCACCGCGTGGCCGGATCCCGCCACCTCCGGATCGAGGTGCTCGGTCGACACCGCGAGCGCGGGGAAGGTGGCGGTGAACCGGGTGCCGCCGATGGAGTCGTAGCGGATGTCGCCGTTCATCGCCTCGCAGAGCTGCCGCACGATCATCAGGCCCAGCCCACTGCCACCGAAGTGGCGCGAGGAAGAGCCGTGCACATAGGCATCGAAGAGGTGACCCACCATCTCCTCGGGCACGCCGGGGCCGTCGTCGCTGACCGAGAGACACACCCTGGTGCCCAGGCGCTCGGCGCTGACGTGGATCTTGGGACCGCCGTACCGCAGGGCGTTGGTCACGAGGTTGTCCAGCACCTGGGTGACCCTCATCGGGTCGGCCACCGCGATCGCGTCCTCGGCCAGGGACATGGTGATCCGGCCATCGATCGCCGAGGCCCGCTCGGCGAGAGTGTCCTGGCAGAGGTCGGGAAGGGAGACCCGCTGGAGCGAGAGCTCGAGCCGACCGCGGTCGGCCAGGTGGGAGGTCGACAAGTCACTGAGCAGGCGGACCAGCATCGCGCTCCGGCGCGCCATCATGTCGGTCAGCTGCTGCTGCACGGCGGCGGGCATCGAGTCCCGGTGCTCCTGGAGCTGCGAGGCGGCCTCTCTGAGGACGGTCGCCGAGTTCTGCATCTCGTGGATCAGCTGTGCCTCGACGTCTTTCATGTTCTGAGAACCCCCTGACAACCGCGGGGCCCGTTCTGCCACAGGCCTCGCAGTTTGTGCACTCTGCCCGTTCAGTCTCTCACTCGGCGTCCGATATTGCACCTTCTCCGGCTCCCGCCTACCGGGTTAGCCGCGCGCTCACAGGGAACCCTGGTCACCGAAGAACGCGACCACGTGTGTCCACCGTGACCTTGGCGCGGATGCTTCGTTTGACGCATCGCCGCCGTGCGGCGCCGAGCGAGTGCTTTTTTCCAGGGTTCTGACGTCAGGGGGAGGATCTGCGATGCGCACAGAGCACACGCGAGCGGGGGGAGAGCGCCATCGGCTGGTGCTGGTGGACGACAGTCCCGACAGCCTCGAGCTGTTGGCGCTGGCCTTCGAGCGGACCGAGCGGTTCACGGTGGTGGGCACGGCAAGCAACGGAAGGGAGGCCGTCGACGTCACGAGCGTGCACCTGCCTGAAGTGGTGCTGCTCGACATCGCGATGCCGGTCATGGACGGGCTCGCTGCGCTTCCCCTGATCCGTGAGGCCTGTCCGGCGGCGACGGTGGTGATGCTCACCAGCTTCGGCACCTCGGAGATGACGCAGCGCGCGACAGCGCTCGGTGCCCACGGCTTCGTGCAGAAGGGGCTCTCGCTCAGCTCGCTCGTGGAGACCGTCGAGGATCTGGTGCACCTGACCCCGTACGCCGGCAAGCCGGATCCCGCCTGAAACTCGCACGCGCCACCGCGGCCCCGAGGCGCTACCGTCGAAGGGAGCAGGGGAGCGGATCCACCGACCGACGGAGCACAGACGATGCTGGACGACGATGAGCTGGGCGAGATCGAGTCGCGTCGGGCTGAGCTTCGAGACCGCTACCTGCTGCCACCGGAGAGACGCCAGCAGACACCTGGTCGGGGGATCCACCACGCGGCACTGATCTGCTCGGACGTCGAGACGACGATCCGGTTCTATCAAGGGCTGCTCGGGTTCCCCCTCGTCGAGCTCGTGGAGAATCGGGACTACCACGGGTCCAGCCACTTCTTCTTCGACCTCGGGAACCAGACGCTGCTGGGGTTCTTCGACTTCCCGGGCCTCGGGCTGCCGCCTGCGATCGAGTCGATCGGCAGCGTGCAGCACCTCGCGATCTCCTCACCCCGGGACCGGTGGGAGCAGGTGCGCGCCCGGCTCGACGCCGCCGGGGTGGCGTACTCCGGACCGGATCGCGGCATCGAGGAGTCGATGTACTTCAAGGACCCCGACGGCATCCAGATCGAGCTGCTGAGCGATCCGCTGATGTACTTCGACGGTCATCAGCTGGACACCTGACTGACCCGTGATCACCCCTCGCCCGGCCTCCCGGCGCTCCGAGCCGATCGCGCAGAGAAGTCGACGTAGCACCCGATCGATTCTCAGCCAGCGGGGTACGTGGGAGAGGTTCCGCCCCCACGCCAAGGAGTTCTGATGTCCACCGACGCCATCGTCCTGCTCAAGAACGACCACAAGGAGATCCGCAAGGTCTTCCGCGACTTCCAGAAGGCCGGCGAGAACGCCCATGCCACCAAGGGGAAGCTGGTCAAGCGGATGATCGAGCTGCTGACGGTGCACACCTTCCTCGAGAACGAGGTGATGTATCCCCGGGTCCGCGAACTGCTCCCCGAGCTGGAGGGCGACATCCTGGAGTCCTTCGAGGAGCACCACGTCGCCGACCTGCTGGTGACCGAGCTGTTCGCGATGAAGCCGGACGCGGAGCGGTTCACGGCCAAGGCCACGGTCCTGATCGAGAACGTCGACCACCACATCGACGAGGAGGAGAAGGTCTGGTTCCCCAAGGTGCGCGCGGGGCTCGGCCGCAAGGTGCTCCAGGACCTCGGCGCAGAGATGGAGTCGGCCCGGAAGACGGCGCCCAGGAGCCCGGCGCAACCCAGCGCCCTGAAGAAGACCATCGACGCCGTCATCGCCTGAGCCGAGCCGAGCGAAGCCGACCTGAGGGTCGCCCGACAGCGGGGTCGCGGCGTCGGTGGCTGTGCATGACGGCCTCGTGCGGATCGCCGATGGAGTGCCCCCACCGAAGGCCCCACGGTGCCCGGACAGCACCGTGGTCCTAGGCCCTCACTCGACCCCGTCGGGCCGGTCGCGCTCCGCCAGCACCCGTCGAGCGATGCGGGCAGCCGCCCTCGCGGAGGGGACGCCGCAGTACACGGCGCTGTGCAGGATCAGCTCGTTGATCTCGACGTCGGTGACGCCGTTGGCCCGGGCGGCTCGCAGGTGCTGGGCGAACTCCTCGTGCTGGTCGCGGGCCAGGAGCGCGGCCAAGGTGATCAGGGACCTGCTCCGCCTGTCGAGACCGGGCCTGGTCCAGACGCCGTCCGACTCGTACTCGTCGGTGAGCTGCGCCAGGTCGCGGATCGGATCGATGGCACCCGTGGCGGTGGCATCGACGGGGGACTCACCCAGCAGGTGCTGCCGGATCAGCCCGGCGACCTGCGCGGGCTCCAAGGCCGGGAGGAGATGGCTGGCTCCGGCGATCTCGACGAACCGGCCGTCCGATACTGCGTCAGCGATCTCCAGGAGGCTGGCGCTGGGAGTCACTCCGTCGCGGCCCCCCGCCACGGCCAGGACCGGTGCCGCGATGTCGTGGAGGCGTCCGCGCACGTCGAACTCCGCCAAGGCCTCGCACGCCTGGATGTAGGCCCGGTCGTCGGCCCTCTCGAGGGCGTGCAGGATACCCGCGGCCCTGTCCGGAGCGCGGTCCGCGAAGTCAGCGCTGAACCACCGCTCCGCGGCTCCGGGCACCAGCACCGAGGTGCCGGAGATGCTGACCTGCCCCACTCGTCCGGCCCAGATGGACGGGTCGCCGATCTTGGCCCCGGTGCCCAGCAGGACGGCCGCGCGGACCCGGTCGGGATGGTCGAGCAGGAGCTGTAGTCCCACGGCACCGCCGAGCGAGACGCCGGCGTAGGCGAACGAGCCGCCGTACTGCTCCCGCTGCTCGAGGACCTCGTCCAGCACCCGCACCACGCCGGTCGCCAGCTCGCTCATGGAGAACGACTCGTGGGGCACGGTGTCGTTGTAGCCGTGTCCGGGGAGGTCCCAGGCGACCACGTCGAAGACCTCGACGAGTCCCGCGGCGCACTCGGTCCACAACGCCGCGGCTGAGGTGCCGAGCGCGGGTCCGAGCACCAGCAGGGGCAGCTCGGCGCGGTCGGCCGCCCCGGTGAGTCGGAGGGCGGTGATGGTGGGCACGGTCACGCGAGCTCCTCAGGTGGTGCTGCTCGGGTCAGGGACCGGCAATAGCTCTCTCGCCGGATGGTACGGAAATACACAAAAGGGATAAATACCCAAATACCTACCTAAAGCGGTGTAGACCGGTGGTCACCCGGTCTAGGCACTATGGGTCAAAATCCATAGCACGTTCGGGCTATTTCCGCGTGTTGGGTCGTCAGACATAACGGACAGGGGTTCCTATTGAAGGGCGACATCTAGGGAGAAACCATGATTGCGACAGAATCGGCCCTCTACGGGCCCACCAACGCCAGTGGATCTGGCGCCACCACGATAACGGTGTGCGGCTGCGGGCAGGATCTCGTGGCCACCAAACGGGAGCACTGCCCTCGCTGTGGGTGCAGCCTGACCTAGCCCCGGTCTCACGCCTCGGGCAGGATCAGCCGAGGAAGATGCTGGTCACCCTGCGTTCGGTCAACGCGGGCGTCGGGTCCTCCAGCGCGAACTCGCGCATCAGGTCGATCGCCTCGAGGATCTTGGGGCTCCGCAACGAGTAGTAGACCGTCGTCCCGGCTCGGCGGGTCGTGACGATGCCGCGGTCCCGCAGGATCGCCAGGTGCTGGCTGGCATTCGACTGACTGATCCGGAGGACCTCGGCGATGTCACCCACGTTGAGCTCCGCGTCTCGCAGCGCGTTGAGGATCAGCAGCCGCTTGGGGTCCGCGATCGCCTTGCAGACGCGTTCGTAGAGGACCCGGATCTCCGCCTCGAGACTCTCGTCCATCACCGCCTCCTCACTTGCGCCGCTCGCTCGCTCGCTGCGGATCACGCGCCGTCACTGACGATTATGACGCCGATGGACAACGCGGCCAACACGACGACCGCGCCGCTCAGGGCCAGTCCCAGTCCGGCGGCGCGTGGGGTCAGCCCGCTCTCGAGCCGACGTACGGTGTGCTCGTAGCGGACCTGGGCGAGCACCAGCAGACCCAGGGCCGCGGTCAGTCCGATCAGCCCGGGGACCTTCGCCAGAACGGCGCTGCCGGTGTCGTGCAGCATCAGGGCGGAGACGCCTCCGACACCCAGCGCGGTGCGCTCCCAGGCCATCGCGGTGCGCTCGGCCTGGAGACCGACATCAGGGGAGGGCGCTCCGCGGTTGTGGCGGGCGGTCATGCGAGGCCACATCGTCAGTCCGCCAGGTCCGCGACGACCAGGGCCAGTGCCACCAGCGAGGCGAGCACCAGGCACGCAGCGATGAGTCGCGGGACCGACCGAGCGCGGCAGCTGCCGCCCCAACCGCATCGCCTGCTCGTTGCGCTGCCAGTGACGGTAGGACAGGGCGGCGAGGAGCCCACCGAGTCCGATCAGCAGGAAGCCCAGGGCGTGCCGGACGACCATGAGTCCCGGGACGAACCGGATGACGGCCACCCCGGCGGCCATCAGGGCCAGCGCGGTGCGGACCCAGGCCAGGAAGGTGCGCTCGTTCGCCAGGGTGAACCGGTAGTCGGGGTTCTCGCCGACCTCGTCGCCCGACGCGGGTCGCGGCGCCGACGGGGCACTCTCACTCACCATGGTGGCCTCCTCGATGTCTGCTCGGTGCTCACGACAGCGTGGTGGCGGCAGCGCACTGGTTGCGGCCGACGTCGAGCACGTCGAGCTCGTCCTCGGAGGGCCTCAGCTGGCCCGGCGTTCACCAGCCGGATCGTGTCGTAGGCCTCGGGCGCCTCCGGCAGGGTCGAGACGATCTCCTGCACGAAGCGCTCGATGGCCTGCTCGTTGAGCAAGGTGGCCTCGAACACCTGTCGCAGGGTCGTGGTCACGTGGCCGGCGTCGTTGAACTCCGCGGGACTCGACCAGTGCGCGGGAGCGATGACGGTCTCGGGGGAGAGCGGCTCCAGCCGATCGTGGACGCTGCGGAACAGCGAGCGGGCCAGGTCCTCCGCCTGGCCGGTCAGGTCCGGACGGCCCAGGCCCCTGACGAAGACGGTGTCGCCGACCAGCAGCAGTCGCTCGCCCACCAGCAGCGCCGTCGTCCCCGGGGTGTGCCCCGGCAGGTGCATGGTCAGGGCGCGCATCACCGTCCCCCTTGCCCAGCGGCAGCTCCTCGCCGTCGACGAGCGCCCGGCTGGCGAACGGGATCTCCTGGGCGCTGTCCTCGGGAGGCAGGTGGTACTCCACCCCGAGCGACTCGGCCAGCGCGGGCCCACCGCTGATGTGGTCGGCGTGGACGTGGGTGTCGACGACGTGGGTGAGGGTCATCTCCTGGGACTTCGCCAGGCTCAGGTAGGGGGCATGGTGCCGCGCGGGGTCGACGACGATGCCGCTCTCGCCGGGCACGCCGATGAGATAGGACAGACACCCCTTGGCGGGACGCTGCAGCTGCCAGGCGCGGACCGGCTCCGGGAGGCCCTCGAGCTCGACCGGCACCAGCAGCTGGGCCCAGGCGTCCATCCCGCCGGCCAGCGAGCGGGTCTCCTTGCCGGCCGCGCTGAACTCCGAGACCACCATCGCCGAGCCGTTCCCGTGGGCACACACCACGACGGCCCCGTCCATCGTCTCGTCAGCATGGCGACCGGGATCGTCGAGCACCTCATAGACCGACGCGTGCCGGGTGCGTACGTCGCGGCGACCCTCCAGTCGTTGCGCCGCGAACTCGTCGCTGTTGCGCACGTCGAGGATCTCGGTGACCCGGCCGAGGGCGATCTCGTCGTGGAGCTCGCGAGGGGAGATGGTCCAGGATTCCATGTGCTCGTCCAATCCTCGGTCCGCCGCCAGGGCGCACGTCCCGCGCCCGGCGTCGCAATGTCCGGACAACTCGCCCCGTTCAGGGGGTTGTTGTATGCGTGATCACGAATGTAGTGTGACGCACACCACAGGGCAATGCCCCGCGGGGAACCGGAGGACATGCGATGAGCGAGGCCGCACGCGGACGACGTGCCGCAGAGCATGACGATCGTGGCCTGGAGCGGTGACCTCGACAAGATCTGGCCGACGCTGATCCTGGGTTCCACCGGTGCGGCGTACGGCATGAGGACCACGATCTTCTTCACCTTCTGGGGCCTGTTCCCACTCGTCCGCGACGATGTCCGGATCACCGGCACCAACGCGATGACCAAGGCGCTCGCCGGGATGAACCGGCCCGGAGTCAGCCACATGAAGCTCTCCAAACTGCACATGGGGGGCGCCGGCGCGTGGATGATGAAGAAGCTCGCCCGGGAGAACAAGGTCGCCAGCCCCAAGGAGCTGCTCGGAATGTGCCAGGAGCTCGGGGTCAACCTGTGGCCCTGCGAGATGACGATGGAGCTGATGGGCCTGCGCGGCGACCAGCTCATCGAGGGTCTCGGTGACCCGGTGGGCGCGGCGACGGCGCTCTCGGAGATGAGCCGGTCCCAGATCAACCTGTTCATCTGACCGCCGACAGCCGCCGGCTCGCCGGCCGAGAGGAAACGGAGAAGACCATGGACCAGCAGGTGGACGCGACGGTGGACGCTCAGGGGCAGAAGTGCCCGATGCCGGTGCTGCTGACCTCCCGGGGCATCAGAGGCCTCGATCCTGGACAGGTGATGCTGGTCCTCGCGACCGACGGCGGCTCGCAGAGCGACATCCCGTCCTGGGCCAAGGACACGGGCAACGAGCTGCTCGAGAGCTCGGTCGAGGACGGCGTCTACCGCTACCTCATCAAGAAGGGCTGAACGGATGCAGCTCGGGTTCGCGATCGACCAGCGCACCTGCATCGGGTGCCACGCGTGCACTGTCGCCTGCAAGACCGAGCACGAGATCCCCCTGGGGCAGTTCCGCACCTGGGTCAAGTACGTCGACAGCGGATCCTTCCCGGACACCACCCGGTCCTTCGGGGTGATGCGCTGCAACCACTGCACCGATGCGCCGTGCGTGAAGATCTGTCCGACCGAGTCGTTGTTCAAGCGCGACGACGGCATCGTCGACTTCGACAAGGAGCGGTGCATCGGCTGCAAGAGCTGCATGCAGGCGTGTCCCTACGACGCGATCTACATCGACAAGGACACCAGCACCGCCGCGAAGTGCAACCTGTGCGCCCACCGGGTCGATGAGGACCTCGAACCCGCCTGCGTCGTGGTGTGCCCGACCCACTCGATCTGGGTCGGCGACCTCGACGACCCCACGAGCGGGATCGCCCGGCTGGTCAGCAGCAACGAGACGATGGTGCGCTCACCGGAGCAGGACACCGGTCCGAACGTGTTCTACCTCGGCGCCGACCGGGCCGTGCTGGACCCGCTGGCCGCGCCGGTCCAGGACACCTACATCTGGGCCTCGCCCGACGCCCACCGGCTCGAGACCGCCGGCGACCTGCCGGGGGACCCCACCACGAACGCCCGCACCACGTTGAACACCGCCCATCCCCGACCGTGGGGATGGAAGGTGACCACCTACCTGTGGACCAAGGGCGTGGGGGCGGGGGCGCTCGCGCTGGCCGGCCTGGCGCATCTCCTGGGCATCGAGCTGGGCGGCGTCGGCGACTACGTGGCGCCGCTGCTGGGGCTCTTCGGAGCAGCCACGACGGGCGCGCTGCTGGTGTGGGACCTCAAGCGCCCCGAGCGGTTCCTCTACATCTTCTTGAAGTCCAACTGGACCTCCTGGCTGGTGCTGGGGGCCTACGTCCTGACCGTCTTCTCGGGCGGTGCGGTGCTCTGGCTGGCGGCTGCCGTGCTCGACCTGGGCTGGGCGATGACCGTCCTGGCCTGGCTCTCGATCCCGGCCAGCGCGATGATGGCCGGCTACACGGCCTTCTTGTTCGGACAGGCCGAGGGTCGCGACCTGTGGCAGTCCCCGTTGCTGTTCTGGCACCTGCTGGTGCAGGCGGTGATGGTCGGGAGCGGTGCACTCGCGGTGGCCGGCCTGGTGGCGGGCCTGCCCGACGCATGCCTGGACCCTGCTCGCCGCGTCGTTCGTGATCTCGGCCGTGCTGCACCTGCTCATGCTCGTGGGTGAGCACACCGGCTCGCACGCCAGCCAGCAGGCTGCGGTGGCCTCGCGCATCCTGTGGTCCGGACGCTACTCCCGCACGTTCTGGTGGGGAGCCGTGCTGCCGGTGGCGGTGGCCGCCGTCCTTGGCGCAGTGGCGTGGGCCGGTGCGAGCGTCGTGCTGCTGGCGGTGGCGGGGGTCATCGCGCAACCGGCGCTGCTGGCCTACGAGAGCGTGTTCGTCCGTGCGGGCCAGGACCCGCCGCTGTCCTACCTGACCGCACACCCCTACCGGCCGTCTCGAAGGGACCCCTCATGACGTTGGAGCAAGAGCGCGAGTCGACCACCCCGAAGCTGCCGGGAGAGCGGAGCCACGAGCGGCTCCGCAACTTCCCGCCGGTCTCCGACTGGGACCACCATGTGGAGTACGACGCCAAGGCGCACCCGCGCAAGGTTCCGCACGAGTACATGCTCGTCCCGACGACGTGCTTCAACTGCGAGTCGGCCTGCGGCCTGCTGGCCTACGTCGACAAGTCCGACCTGTCGATCAAGAAGCTCGAAGGCAACCCGGCCCACCCGGGCTCGCGAGGCCGCAACTGCGCCAAGGGCCCGGCGACGATCAACCAGATCAACGATCCGGAGCGGATCCTGCATCCGCTGCGACGCAAGGGCAAGCGTGGTGGCGGCGACTGGGAGCAGGTGAGCTGGGACGACGCCCTCGACGACATCGCCGGCCGGATCCGGGCCGCCATCGTGGAGGACCGCAAGGACGAGGTGCTCTACCACGTGGGCCGTCCGGGGGAGGACGGCTTCGCCGACCGCTTCCTGCTGGCCTGGGGGGTGGACGGCCACAACAGCCACACGAACATCTGCTCCGCGGGCGCGCGGCTCGGGTACGCGCTGTGGGGCGGCTACGACCGGCCGTCGCCCGACTACGCCAACGCCAAGGTGATCCTGCTCATCTCCAGCCACCTCGAGGCGGGGCACTACTTCAACCCGCACGCCCAGCGGATCATGGAGGGCAAGGTCTCCGGCGGCGCGAAGGTCGTGGTCCTGGACCCACGACTGTCCAACACCGCCTCCCACGCGGACCTGTGGATGGCGCCCTGGCCCGGCAGCGAGGCGGCGATCCTGCTGGCCGTGGCGTCGCACCTGCTGCGCACCGACCAGGTCGACCGCGCCTTCGTGAAGCGCTGGGTGAACTGGTCGACCTACATGCAGCACCTGCACCCCGACCTCGCCGCCGACGACTTCGAGCTGTTCATGGACAAGCTCAGCGATGACTACGCGGAGTACACCTTCGCCTACGCCGCCGAGCAGGCGCAGGTGCCGGAGGCCCAGATCGAGCAGCTCGCCGAGATCGTCGCCACCGCCGGCAGCGCGCTGTCGGCGCACGTGTGGCGTGCCGCGACCGCAGGCAACCTCGGCGGGTGGCAGGTCTCGCGGGCGTTGTTCTTCCTCAACGTGCTCACCGGCAGCGTGGGCACCAAGGGCGGCACCAGCCCGAACGGCTGGGACAAGATCATCGCCCACGGGCCCGACGTCCCCGCCGGCCACGAGAACTGGAACGAGCTGCTCTACCCACCCGAGTTCCCGCTGTCGACCAACGAGATGTCGATCCTGCTGCCGCACCTGCTCCAGGACGGTCGCGGCAAGCTGGCGATGTACTTCTCCCGGGTCTACAACCCGGTGTGGACCAACCCCGACGGGTTCAGCTGGCTGGAGGCGCTCACCGACGAGGCGCTGGTCGAGTGCCACGTGGCCCTGACGCCGACCTGGTCGGAGACGGCCACCTTCGCGGACTACGTGCTGCCGATGGGGCACAGCACCGAACGTCACGACACCCAGTCCTATGAGCAGTACGCCGGCAAGTGGCTGGGCTTCCGGCAGCCGGTGACGCGGGTGGCGATGGAGAAGATGGGACGGATCGTCTCGGACTCCCGCGAGTCCAACCCCGGCGAGGTCTGGGAGGAGAACGAGTTCTGGTTCGAGCTGTCCTGGCGGATCGACCCCGACGGCTCCCTGGGCATCCGCAGGTACTTCGAGTCGCCGTACCGGCCCGGCGAGAAGGTGACAGTGGACGAGTACTACCGCTGGGTCTTCGAGAACAGCGTCCCGGGGCTGCCCGACGCGGCTGCCGAGCAGGGACTCACGCCGCTGGAGTACATGCGCAAGTACGGCGTCTTCGAGGTCACCAAGGACGCCTACCGCGTCGACGAGCGTCCCTTGACCGAGGACGAGGTCGAAGGGACCACGCAGGACGCGCTGGGCGTGCTGCGCAGGCCGGTCACCTTGGACTCGACCCCGCCGCTGGTCGGGGAGGCGGGCTCGGTCGGAGTCGTGCACGAGGACGGCACCCGCACCCAGGGCTGGCTGACGCCCTCGCGCAAGCTGGAGCTGTTCAGCGACACCATGATCGACTTCGGGTGGGGGGAGTACGCCGCGCCGGGCTACATCGAGTCGCACGTGAGCCGTCGCTCGATCGACCACGACAACGCCGAGATGGTGCTGATGCCGACGTTCCGGCTGCCGACGCTGATCCACACCAGGACCGGCAACGCGAAGTACCTCAACGAGCTGTCCAACACCCATCCGATGTGGATGAACAGCATCGATGCGACCCGCTTCGGGTTCGCGACCGGTGACCTGGTGCGCGTGAACACCGAGATCGGGTACTTCGTCGCGCGCGCCTGGTCGACCGAGGCGATCCGGCCCGGGGTGGTGGGGCTCTCCCACCACATGGGCCGCTGGCGCACGGCGGAGAACGCCGGCTCCCGGTGGGCGATGGGCCTGGTCGACCTCACCCACAGCGACGACGGGGTCTGGAAGCTGCGCTACAAGGAGGGGATCGAGCCGTTCAAGAGCTCGGACCCCGACAGCGAGCGGATCGACTGGGACGACCCGGGCGTCCACCAGAACCTGGCGTTCGCGGTCCACCCGGACCCGCTCTCGGGGATGCACTGCTGGCACCAGAAGGTGCGGCTGGAGAAGGCCCACGCCGAGGATCGGTACGGCGACGTGGTGGTGGACACGAAGCTGTCCCGCGAGGTCTACCGTGCGTGGATGGACACCACCCGACCGGGGCCGAGCGCCTCCGGGCTCCGTCGGCCGGAGTTCTTCATGCGCCCGGTCAAGCCGAAGCGTCGCGCGTTCCGCGCCGACGGCGGTCGCTCCCAGCAGCCGGGGGAGCGCTCGTGAGCCTGCTCTCGCGCCACCGAGCCGCCCCCCAGGTGGACCTCGACGCGGTCCACGCCGCCCTGGCCGGGGTCGAGGACCCCGAGCTGAGGATGCCGCTTCCCGACGCGGGCATGGTCGGCGAGGTCGAGCTCGGCCGAGCCGGGATGGTCCGGGTGACGGTCCGGCTGACGACCGCGACCTGCCCGATGAAGGAGCGGCTGGTCGCCGAGGTGACCGAGGCGGTGCGCTCGGTGGCGGGCGTGACCAGGGTGGAGGTCACCCTGGGCACGATGAGCGAGAGCGATCGGCTGCAGCTGGCCGGCCGGCTGCGCGGTGCCCGGCCCGAGGGAACCCATCAGTTCGGTGAGGGGTCGGCCACCAACGTCTACGCGGTCGCGAGCGGCAAGGGCGGGGTCGGGAAGTCGTCGGTCACCGCGAACCTCGCGGTGGCGCTCGCCCAACAGGGCCAGCGCGTCGGAGTGCTCGACGCCGACGTCTGGGGCTACTCGATCCCGCAGCTGTTCGGCGTACGCCGTTCGCCCGTGGCCCTGAAGGGCGTGATGCTCCCCGTCGAGGCGCACGGTGTCTCGCTGATGTCGGTCGGCTTCTTCGTCGAGGAGGAGCAGCCGGTGGTGTGGCGCGGGCCGATGCTGCACAAGGCGATCGCCCAGTTCCTCACCGACGTCCACTGGGGGAGCTGGACACCCTCCTGCTCGACCTTCCGCCGGGCACGGGGGACGTCACGATGACGCTGCTCGAGCTGCTGCCGGACGCGCAGCTCCTCGCCGTGACCACGCCTCAGCTGGCGGCCCAGACCGTCGCGGCCCGGGTCGGACGGATGGCCCGCGACGCGCGGATGCCGGTGGCGGGCGTGATCGAGAACATGTCGAGCCTGGTGTGCGGCTCGTGTGCGGAGCGCACGGCGATCTTCGGTGAGGGTGGCGGAGCTCGCCTGGCGGAGACCATCGACACCGCGCTGCTCGGACAGGTCCCCTTGGACCTGCCGCTGCGCACCTCGGGCGACCTCGGGGTCCCGGCGATGGTGGCGGCACCGAAGGCGCCGTCGGTGACCGAGATCCGGCGGATCGCCGCGAGCCTTCCCGTCGTACGCCGGAGCCTCGTGGGCCGCGCGCTTCCGCTCTCCGTGCTCTGAGCACTCGGAGCGGAGCGCGCAGCCGTACGGGCTCGTCGTGCCCACCGGCCAGGCCGTGACCTGCCTCAGCTCTGGAGCGCCCCGCGCATCTCCTCGAGCAGTGCCCGGCGTACGGCCCGGGCCTCCAGTGCCTCCTCGAGGCTGACCTCGACGAAGCGGATCTTGGTGTTCGGTGGCATCTGGCCGAAGGTGTCCATGTCGGCGCTGATCACGGTGCCGATCATCATGTAGCCGCCTCCGGACACGGCGTCGCGGTGCAGCACGATCGGCTGCTGGCCCGACGGCACCTGGATCGACCCGATCGGGTAGCACGCGTCCACGATGTTGGACGGGTCGTCGCCCGCCCCGAACGGGGGCTCGCGAGGCACGAACTCCAACGGGGTGCCGCCCTTGAAGCGACAGCCGATCCGGTCGGACTCCGAGCTGACCTGCCAGGTCTCGCTGAGGAAGACCTTCATCGACTCGGGAGTGACCCGCTCGTCGTAGAGCCCGAGCACCATCCGGATCTCCCGCTCCTTGGCGAGCGGCACCTGGAACTGCTCCGGCAGGGACGTGCCGGCCTCGCGAGCAGCGGGCCGGGGGCCCGTCTCGAGCACGTCCTCCGCCTGGAGTGTGCGTCCCTTCAGGCCTCCCAGCGCCCCGAGCGCGTAGGTGGACCGGCTGCCGAGCATCTCCGGCACGTCGATCCCTCCGCTGACCGCGATGTAGGAGCGGGCGCCCGCAGCCGCGAACTTCAGGCTGAGGGTCTGACCGGCCGCCACGTCGAGCACCGTGTCGAGGGGCTGCTCCTCGCCATCGATCGCGGGCTGCATCCGGGCCCCGGTGACCGCGACCTGCGCGTCCTCGGTGAAGGTCAGCTCGGGTCCCATCAGGGCGCACTCGAGGGCTGCCAGGGTCTCGTCGTTGCCGACGAGCAGGTTGGCGGCACGGTAGGAGATCTGGTCCATCGCCCCGGACGGGGGGATGCCGAGGTGGTAGTTGCCTTGTCGTCCCTGGTCCTGGACCGACGTGGCCAGGCCGGGCTTGATCACCTTAATTGCCATAGAGCGCCTCCAGGATCGTGGCGGGGTAGCCCTCGATGTCGGCCTCGAAGTCCTCGAGCGAGAACTCGACGGGGGCGGTGGGCGAGCTCGTACTCGTTGCGCTCGACCTCCTCGAGGATCGTGTCGTACTCCGCACGGTCCACCGGCCTGAACTTCACGATGTCGCCCGGGCCTGAAGAAGATCATGAAGTCCTCGAGGTGCTTGGACTTCTGCTCCGGGTCGTAGATCGGCACGGGCGTCACCCCGAACATCTGGTAGCCGCCGGCGCCGCGCACCGAGTAGATGCAGGAGAAGCAGCCTCCGTAGCCGACCGTGTGCTTGGGGGTGTCGGTCCGAGGCTTGAGGTACTTCGGCACCTGGATCTGGCGGGACTGCTCCACCATCTGGTACATGAACGGCAGCCCGGCCACGAACCCCACCATCGAGACGAACCACGGGGTCTCCGAGTGGGCCGCGATGAACGCGTCCACGTCGGGGTAGCCGTTGATGCGTGCGGCGTACTCGAGGTCGGTGGAGTCGGGGTCCTGGTGCCGCTCGCGGAAGCGCATCAGCGTCTCGTGGGTCCACGGGTCGTTGTAGAGCACCGGGATCTCCACGACCCGGGTGCTCAGGTTGGCGTCGGTCTCCCCGAGGTTGGCCTCGATGTCCTCCAGGACCTCCTGCAGGTCCCCGACCGCGAGCACGTCGGGGTCGAACCTGACCTGGTAGGAGGCGTTGGCCGGACAGATCTCCGTCACCCCGGGCAGCTCTCGAGCTGCCAGCTCCTTGGTGATCAGGATGCTGCGGAAGAACGCATGCAGGTTCATGCTCTCGGACAGCTCGACGAACAGGTGCTCGTCGCCTCCGAGGGTGTATCGGGTCGCGGACATCAGGCTCCTTCCTCCAGCCAGCTCTCGATCCAGGTGGTGTGGAACTCGTTGCGGACCACGTCGTCCTCCTCGAGCAGGCGCGCGAAGAACGGCAGCGTGGTCTTCGGTCCGCCCAGCTCGGTCTCGGCCAGCGCCCGGCGCAGCCGTGCCAGACGCCAGCTCGCGGGTCTCGGCCCACACGATGAGCTTGCCGATCAGCGAGTCGTAGAACGGGGGGATGGTGTAGCCGGCGAACGCCATCGAGTCGATCCGCACTCCCGGGCCCGAGGGCCACCGCAGCGTCTCGATCGTGCCCGGCGCTGGGCGGAAGTCCTGGTCGGGATCCTCGGAGTTGATCCGCACCTCGATCGCGTGACCGCGGATGCTGATCTCCTCCTGGCGGTAGGGCAGCGCCTCACCTTGAGCGACCAGGAGCATCCCCCTGATGAGGTCCACCCCGCAGATCTCCTCGCTGATCGGGTGCTCGACCTGGATGCGGGTGTTCATCTCGATGAAGAAGTACTCCTCGGTGGCCGGGTCGAAGAGGAACTCGACCGTCCCGGCTCCGGAGTACTGCACGGACTCGGCCAGGGCCACCGCGGCCGCGCACATCTCCTCGCGGACCTCGGAGGTGAGGATCGCCGCCGGCGCCTCCTCCCAGATCTTCTGGCGTCGACGCTGCAGCGAGCAGTCACGCTCGTAGAAGTGGACGGCACGGTCTCCGTCGCCGAGGACCTGGACCTCGATGTGCCGAGCCTGGGGGACCAGTCGCTCGAGGTAGACCCCCGCGTCGCCGAAGGACGCCTCGGCCTCCTGCTTGGCGGCGGCGAAGCCCTCGGTGAGACCGGCCTCGTCGTGGGCGATCCTGATCCCGCGGCCACCGCCGCCTGCGGTGGCCTTGATCATCATCGGATAGCCGACGCGCTCCGCGGCCTGCTTGGCCTCGTCGATGTCGGTGACCAGGCCGCCGCTGCCCGGCACCACGGGAACGCCCGCCTTCTGCGCGGTCTCGATGGCGGTGGCCTTGTCACCCATGCGCGAGATCGTCTCCGCGCTCGGACCTACCCAGATCAGCCCGGCATCCTCGACCTTGCGGGCGAAGTCGGCGCTCTCGGAGAGGAAGCCGTACCCGGGGTGGATGGCGTCCGCCTTGGTGGCGAGCGCGGCCTCGAGGATCGCGTCGTGGTTGAGGTAGCTCTTCTTGGCGTGCGCCCCACCGATCTCCACCGCCTCGTCCGCCAGGCTGACCGCGAGCGAGCTCTGGTCGGCGCTGCTGTGCGCCGCGATGCTGGTGATGCCGAGCTCGGCAGCCGCACGCACGGTCCTGACGGCGATCTCGCCGCGGCTGATCACGAGCAGTCTCGAGATCGCTGTCATTCAGCGGCCTCGATCCGGACCAGTACGTCTCCGACGTCCACCGAGTCCTCCGACTCGAAGCACACCTCGACCACGGTTCCGCTGAAGCCGCTCACCACCGGGTTGAACATCTTCATCACCTCGATCAGGCCCACCGTGTCGCCCTCGGCGACGGTGGCGCCCACGGTGACGTAGGGGTCGCTGGAGGGGGACTCGCGGGTGTAGAAGGTGCCGGGAAGCTCGGCGATCACGTCTTGGGTCGCGCTCATCGTCATGTCCTTCTGCTCGGTGGGTGTGGGGCGAAGGTACCGGCCTCACGGTGGTTGGACCAGAGGTCCGACACCAGTTCGGGCGGCACCCCGGACGCAAGGCTCAGGTCGTGGTCAGCGCTTCTCGGTCGACGTCGGTGACGGCGAACCAGCTGGGCTTGGCGACGCGCAGCAGGCCGCCGTAGATCACCACGGAGAGGACCACGGTGACCACGGGCGCGTAGGCCGCGCCGACGCCGGTCAGCGTCATCAGCAGCCCGGTGCCGGCGGCCACCAGCCAGGCGGTGAGTCCCGCCGGGTTGAAGTTCGGGACCTCGTCGGGAGTGGTAGTAGACCCGGTCCCCGAACATCTTCTCGTAGCCCCGGGAGAGGATGTGGGTGACGGCGATCCCCACCCAGGCGGTGACGAAGATCCCCTGGTAGTTGAGCGCGGTGAGGATGTAGGAGAAGACGTCGGTCGCCCGCATCATGATCAGCACGACGACGCCCACGATCACCGCCCAGATGCTCTTGCGCAGCCGCAGGCCCAGCTTGTCGAAGAACGCCTGCATGTTGACGGTCGCCAGGTAGTAGTTGGCGCTGTTGATCCGGGTCTGGGTCGCCCAGATGAACACCAGCGCGACGAACCCGCCCAGCACCACGATCAGCTGGTCGACCACGCCGGTCTCAGAGACCGTGGCCACCTTTCCGGAGGTGATCAGGAAGATGCCCACGAGTCCGTTGATCAAGAAGGTCAGCAGGTAGAAGGGGATGCCGAAGTTGATGCGGGCGTGGTACTCGACGTCCTTCGAGGCGCCGAAGCGGGCGTAGTCGAAGGTGAACATCATCAGCACGTAGACGCCCATGTAGGCGATGTAGACACTGACCCAGCCGTCACCGGGGGCTCCGCCCTCAGGGGCGTAGGTGAGCCAGTTGTTGCTGTAGCCGTAGGTGACGATGGTGGCGATCACCGAGGCGAACAGGCCGATCACGTACAGCGGCAGCAGCACCCCGTTGAGCTTGTCCAGGAAGTGCTGCACGCTGCCGAAGACGAGAGGCACGCTGTAGGCGACCACCAGGATGGCCGCAGTGCCGTAGCTCAGGCCGCCGATCACGGTGCTGGCTGCCACCGCGATCACCGATCCCTCGAAGACCGCGTAGTAGATCGCGGTGAGGAAGAAGATCGCGGTCGCGAGCAGGGCGCCTGCCTTGCCGAAGAGCACCCGCGAGAACAACGAGACGCTGAGCCCGGTCTTGAGTGCGTAGCGCGAGAGCACGGTGTTGATCAGTCCGTAGCTGATCACGGTGAGGACCATGCCGATGATGGTGTTCAGCGTGCCGTAGGCGACCGCGAGAGTCGCGGCCAGGAAGATGTAGAACAGTGCGCTGCAGACTCCCCACCACGCCATCGTCAAGGAGAGCCGCGTGGAGCGGGCGCTCTCTGGAATCGCGTGCGTCGCGGTGTCGACGCCCTCCGTGGACGTGCTCGAGCTGCTCGGACATGGTCTGCTCCTGGGCGGTGGGCGGTGGATCGGGCGGTGGATCGGGCGGTGGATCGGGCTGTGGTGGGCCGGCCGGGGCTAGGCCTCGGCGAAGGAGCGCACCTCGATGCCCGCGGCGTCCAGCTGTTCGCGCGAACGGCTCATCAGCTCGTAGGCGCCGCGGGTGTCGCTGTGGATGCAGATGGAGTCGAACTCCACCGCGACGGTGCTGCCCTCGACGGTCTCGACGGTGCCCTGCTGGCAGGCCTGGAGCACCTTGGCGGCAGTCTGGTCGGGGTCGAGCGAGCCCACGTTGCGGGTGAAGACGATCTGGCCGTTGTCGCCGTAGTGCCGATCGGCGTAGAACTCGCGGACCACGGGCTGCCCGAGCCCGGTGGCGACCTGGTCGATCACCGAGCCTCCCATCACCAGGACGGGCAGCTCGGGGTCGACGACCTGGAGCGCCTCGACCAGGCTGGTGGCGAAGTCCTCGTCCCGTGCGGCATGCATGTAGAGCGCCCCGTGCAGCTTGAAGTGCTGGAGGTCGAGCCCGTGCAGGCGGGTGAACTCGCGCACGGCTCCCAGCTGGTAGAGGCAGTCGTTGACCAGCTCCGTGGGCGTCGCCTCGATGTGCCGGCGGCCGAAGCCCACGAGATCTCGGAAGCCGGGGTGCACTCCGACGCCCACCCCGAGCTCCTTGGCGAGTCGTACGTTGCGCTCGATCACGTTCGGATCGCCGGCGTGGAAGCCGGCCGCGACGTTGATGGAGCTGACCAGGGGCATCATCTGGGTGTCGATGTCGTCACCGAACATCCAGGTCCCGAAGCCTTCGCTCATGTCGCAGTTGACGTCGATCCGCTGCTTGGTCCGCTCATCTGCTGGGCTCACCTGCCTGACCCTAGGTACCGGAGCCCATATTGACCAGTTCAATAGTGCGATAGCCTGCCATCGGATATCCAGATACCGATGTGAGACGAGTCGCGGATGAGCTTCACGTTGCGCCAGCTGCGCTACTTCCTCGTCGTCGCCGAGGAGGGGCAGGTCAGCGCCGCCGCGCGCGAGCTGTACGTCTCCCAGTCGGCGGTCACGACCGCCGTCCAGGAGATCGAGCGGGTGCTCGAGCAGCCGCTGTTCCTACGCGGCTCCCGAGGGGTCAGCCTCACCGCAGTCGGGGCCGCGTTCCTGCCCAAAGCGCGGGAGATCGTCCGGATGGCGGACGAGGCGGCGCTGGTCACCGCACCCGACGCGATGCTGGTCGGGACGGTGCGGGTCGGCGTCACCTACACCGTGATGGCCTACTTCCTGCCGCAGCACATCCAGAAGCTGACGGCGCTCTACCCGAACCTGACCGTCCAGTGGCGCGAGATGGGCCGTGAGGACGTCGAGGCCGGACTCGAGGCCGGCGACCTCGACTTCGGCCTGCTGCTGACCTCCAACCTGCGAAGCGAGCGGTTGGAGCACGAGACCTTCGTCAACTCCAAGCGGCGGCTGTGGCTGGCGCCCACCCACCCGCTCACCGGCCTCGCAGAGGTGCGTCTGGAGGACGTGGCTCGCTATCCCTACGTGCTGCTCACGGTCGACGAGGCCGACCGAACGACGCGCCAGTACTGGGGGAGTGTGCGACCCCAGGTGTTCGTGGAGACCTCCTCCATCGAGGCGGTGCGCAGCATCGTGGCCAACGGCAACGGCGTCACCATCCTCTCGGACATGGTCTATCGGCCGTGGTCCCTGGAGGGCAAGCGGGTGGAGACCGTGGTGCCCCGAGACGACGTCCCGGACATGCGCATCGGCCTGGCCTGGCTCCAGGGCAGCCCCACGACCCCGGAGATGACCGCGCTGCACCACTACTTCCACCGGCAGTTCAACACCCCCGAGGCCGCCCTCGGTGGCATCTCCTGAACGCGGCGACCCGCTGAGCCGTCCGTCGACCCCCACCGACCTCAGGCCGCCGACCTCAGGACGCCGACCCAGGCGGACCCAGGCCTCAGGCCTCAGACCTCAGACCTGAGACGCCGAACTCCGGTCCGCTCCGGCGTCAGTCTCCGGACTTCGTCAGGCCCAGCTCGACCGCCTGGTCGAAGTCGTCGTCGATGACGACTACGTCGTGGCCCTCACGGGCGAGCAGGCTGGCGCAGATCGACGCCCGGTAGCCGCTGGCGCAGTGCACCCACAACGGTCCCTCGGGCACCTCGTCGAGGCGCTCCAGCAGCTCGTGGATCGGGATGTGGCTCGAGCCCGGGACGGCGTCGTCGGCGCGCTCGTCGTCGCGTCGTACGTCGAGCACCGTGAACGCCTCGGAGGAGTCCTCGGAGAGCTTCTTGGCCAGGTCCTCGAACCTCACCGAGGGGTACGCGGCGAGCTCCTCGTCGCCGGCCAGGGTGTCGACCTCTCCGGCGGCCGCGCCCGCCGGTCGGTCGATGCCGATCCGGACCAGCTCCCGCTGGGCGTCTGCCACCTGCTCCTCGGACTCACCGATCAGGGTCAGGTCCGTGCCCCAGGGCATCAGCCAGCCCACGTAGGTGGCGAACGGCCCCTCGAGCCCGATGCCGATGCTGCCGCGGACGTGACCGGTCGGATAGACGGTCTTGTCCCGCAGGTCGACCACCCACTCGCCCGCGTCGATGCGTCGGCGCAGCTCGGTCGCTTCCACGCTCTCCGGCGGGCTGAGGTCGGCCGCCCCCGGCCCGGCCAGGTTCAGTGCGCCCATGTGGGCGTAGTAGGCCGGGTAGGCGCTGAGGTTCTCCACCAGCCGGGCGACGAAGCTGTCCTCGTCGTCCTCGGTGAGGGCGTCGTTGCGCTTCCTCTCCTCGCCGATGGTGGAGGCGTCGCCGCCGGCCGCGGAGCCGGAGGAGCAGAAGCTTCCCGAAGCCGTGGGTCGGATAGACGTCGGTGTCCTCGGACAGCTCGGCGGCCAGCTTGCGGGCCGAGTGGAACTGGGCTCGGGTCAGCTGGTCGGTGTGCTCCTCGCCGAGGAGGTCGGTGCGACCGACGCTGCCGTAGAGCAGCGAGCCGCCGGTGAACACCGCGCTCTGCTCGGCTGAGGTGTCGCTGTCGGAGACGGCGTACGCCAGGTGGGTGTGGGTGTGCCCCGGGGTGGCGATCACGCGCACCTCGAGCGAACCGTAGGTGAGCACGTCGCCGTCGCCCACCCCGCGTCGGTCGAAGCCGACCTCGTCGTCGGCGCAGACTAGGTAGTCGGCGCCGGTCTCCTCGGCCAGTGCCAGGCCGCCGGTCACGTAGTCGTTGTGGATGTGGGTCTCCGCCACGGCGGCCACCGTCAGCTGGTGGTCCTCGACCACGCTGTGGACCCGGTCGAGGTCGCGCTGCGGATCGATCACCAGCGCCGTGGTGCCGTCATGGACCACGTAGCTGCGGTCGCCGAGCTCGCTGGTGTCGATGACTTCCACCTGCAACATGCGCATCCTCCGATATGACCGGACATTTGCTCTCACCGTAGGCACCGAGCGCCGGCACGACAAGGCCTGCAGCACGACTGCTCAGGTCCCGGACCCCCGCCCGTCGCGTGGCTCCGGGGTGCCCTCGGTGGCACACTCGGGGGGTGGCCTTCTCATCCTCTCGCTTTGCTGACTCGACCCTGCCCGGTGTGATGGGTAACGCCGGGCGGTATCCCGTGGACACTCCCGCGGTGGTTCCGCTGACGGTCGCGGGTCGACCCCTGCTGGGCCCGGGCCCGCTGCGGGTCTACACCTGCGGCATCACGCCCTACGACGTCACCCACATCGGCCACGCATCCACCTTCGTCTGGGCCGACCTGATCGCCTCGCTGGCCCATGCCACCGGGATCGAGGCGATGACGTGCCGCAACGTGACCGACGTGGACGACGTGCTGACCGCCGCTGCGCGCGGACGGGGCAAGCACTACGACGACTTCGCGCTCACCCAGGAGTTCCTCTTCGATCGGGACATGCGAGCCCTCTCGGCCGCGCGCCCGGACATGACGCCCCATGCGCGAGGCTTCATCCGGCCCGTCCAGCGACTGGCTGCTGCGCTGCTCCAGGCCGGAGCGGCCTACGAGCACGAGGGCCACGTCTACTTCCGGGGCGCCTCGGTCCCTGCCGCCGCCGGAGTCGACGAGGAGTCCGCCCTGGCGGCCTCGCACGAGTTCGGCGACCAGACCGACGTACCCGGGAGGGAGTCTCCCTTCGACGTGGCCGTGTGGCGTCCCTCCGCGGAGGAGCACCCTGCGTGGCCGAGCCCCTGGGGTTGGGGCCGGCCGGGCTGGCACGCGGAGTGCGCCGCGATGGCGATGGCCTGCCTGGGAAGCTCCGTCGACGTCCTCGTGGGCGGTGCCGACCTCGCGTTCCCGCACCACGCCTATCAGGCGGCCATGGTGCAGGCCGCCACCGGTGTCGCGCCGTTCGCACGGGCGGTGGTCCACGTGGGTGAGGTCAGGCTCGACGGGAAGAAGATGGCGAAGTCGACCGGCAACCTCGTCCTCATCGGAGACATGCTGCAGAGTCACACCGGACCAGCCGTGCGGCTGGGGCTCCTGCATCGCGTCTGGGACCAGCCGTGGGAGTGCTCGAGCGGCGTGTTCGAGGAGGCGGCCGGCCTCTTGGAGCGCCTGCACGGCGCGGCCGGGACCTCGGGCAGCGACACCGCGGCCCGGGCGGAGGTTCTCCGGCTGCTGGCCACCGACCTCGACGTGCCCGCCGCCGTCGACCTGGCGCTGACCGAGGGCGGGGGAGCGGCCCGCTTCCTGGTCGACGTGCTCAAGCTGCGCGAGGCGCCGCTGTCGTGAACGAGGTCGCGAGGCCGGTGCGATGAGCCCTCGGCGACGGAGCCGGACCGTGGGCCCGATCGCCGTGGACCGCAGCCTGCCCACGCCGCTGTGGCAGCAGGTGCGCACCGATCTGGTGCGGCGGGTGCGCGAGGGGAGCTTCGACGACGCGTTCCCAGGGGAGCTCGCGCTCGTCGAGGAGTACGCCGTCAGCAGGCACACGGTGCGCGAGGCGCTGCGTGGGCTGCGCCAGGCCAAGGTGGTCTCCGGAGAGCGGGGACGCACCTCCCGACTGACCGGCCCCGCCGAGATCGACCAGCCGATGGGCACGCTGTACAGCCTGTTCGCCGCCGTGGAGTCCGCCGGGCAGACCCAGCGCAGCCTGGTGCGGGCACAGGAGGTCCGAGCCGACGGGGTGATCGCTGAGCGGCTGGGCCTGGAGGCCTCGACGCCGCTTCTCTACCTCGAGCGACTGCGGTTCGCGAGTGAGGTGCCGCTGGCACTGGACCGGGTGTGGCTGCCCGCGGACGTGACGATGCCCTTGCTGGACGTGGACTTCACGCAGACCGCGCTCTACGGAGAGCTCAGCGCCCGCTGCGGCATCACGCTCACCGCCGGCAGCGAGCGCATCCGTGCGGTCATCCCGACGACCACCGAGAGCAGGCTGCTGGAGATCCCTGGCAGCGTGGCGGCCCTCGCCATCCAGAGGATCGGGTTCGAGGGGAGCAAGCCGTTGGAGTGGCGGCACACCCTGGTGCGCGGCGACCGCTTCGCGGTCAGCGCCGAGTTCAGCCAGCCGGCCGGCCACCACGTCGCCGGCGGATCGTTGGGGAGCGGCTGAAAGGCGCGGACACGGGGGCCGGCCTCAGTCCGTGCGCGGCTCGCCGTTGGGCAGCGCGACATGGCACTGCGGAAAGATCCTGGCGGTGCACGAGCGGCAGATGTCGGAGTCCAGCTTGGAGTACACGGTGTCGATCGGGTGCGACTTCGTGGAGAACAGGTTCTCGGCTCCGATCGCGTCCAGGTAGGGGCCGCGTTCGAGGGTGTCGACCACCTCGGACTGGACCCGGTACAGGTACAGGCCGCCTCCCAGTCGTCGACGACGTCGCGCCTCCTGGGTGAGCATCTCGGCGCCGGCGACGTCGACGAAGTTCATCCCCCTGGCCGCCAGCATGACGTGGCGCTGGTCCGGGTTCTCCTCGTCGACGCGGTGCAGCTCACCCTGCACATGGTCGACGGCACCGAAGAACAGGGAGCCGTGGATCCGGATCATCTTGTACTGCGGGCACTCGAGGTGGCCGTCCGCGGGGACGTAGTAGTAGCTGGTGGGGTCCGGGTCCGGCACCACCGGGACCATGTCGGGTCGCGACGTACGCGAGAGGTAGAGCATCAGCGACAGCACGATCCCGAGGAAGATGCCCTTCTCCAGGTCGAGCAGCGTCCCGACGAAGGTGGTCAGGAGCACCGCGGACTCCGGCTTGCTGGTGCGCAGGATGGTGGCGATGTGGTGGAAGTCGATCAGACCGTAGGCCACCAGGAACAGCAGACCCGCCATGGCGGCGGTCGGCAGGTACGCCGCCCAGGAGGCGACTGCGACGAGGATGGCGAGCAGGAAGACCGAGGCGTAGACGGCCGCCAGCGGCGTCCGTGCGCCGGCGGCGTGGTTGACACCGCTGCGGTTGAAGGAACCGCTGGAGGCGTAGCTGGAGAAGAAGCTGCCCACCACGTTGGCCAGGCCCTGGCCGACGAACTCCTGGTTCCCGTCGATGCGCTGCTCGGACTTCACCGCGATCGAGCGCGAGATGGAGACCGCCTCGGTGAGTCCGAGCATCGTGACGATCAGAGCCGGAAAGACCACGTGACCGATCGCGTCGGGGGAGAAGTCGGGCAGGCTGAGCGGCGGCAGGTTCGCGGCGAGCGCGCCCACCGTGGTGATCCCGGTGACTCCCTCGCCGGCCATCCGGTCGAGGATCAGCGCGGTGACGCTGCCGACGACCAGCGCCAGGATCATGTACAGCTTCGGCAGCACCCTCCGCAGCAGGATCCCGGAGAGCAGGGTGCTGGCTCCGACCGTGACGACATAGAGGTTGACCTGGTCGAGGTTCGTCGCGGCTTCGTACAGCACGCCGTGGAAGGCGAGCCCTCTCGCCAGCTCCAGCCCCAGGAAGCTGGCGAGCTGGCTCGTGGCGATCAGCACTGCGGCGCCGGCGGTGAAGCCGATCACCACCGTGTGCGAGATGAAGTTCACCAGCGCACCGAGGCGAGCCAGCCCCATCACGAGCTGGAAGACCCCGGTGAAGAAGGTCAGGGTCAGCACCAGCCGGATGTACTCCGCGGACCCCGGGTCCGCCAGCGGGGACATCGAGGCGAACACCGCGATCGAGATGGCGGTGGTCGGCCCGGTGACCAGGTGCCAGCTCGAGCCGAACAGCGCGGCCACGATCGCGGGAACCATCGCGGTGTAGAGGCCGTACTGGGGCGGCAGCCCCGCGATGGTCGCGAAGGCCACTCCCTGCGGCAGCACGATCAGTGCTCCGGTCAGGCCGGCGGTCAGGTCGAAGCGGGTGCTTCGCCGGTCGACCCGGTCCCACCACCGAAGGAACGGGAGCAGGGAGGCGAGTCGGACGCGGTCTGGGTGGAACACGTTGCCTCGCACCCCACTTCCCCGAGATCGTGATGATGTGGCTCATTGTGACCCACGACACGCGAGGGGGCCCCGATAGCGCGCGAGGATCCCGAGGCGCGCGCGGATAGGGTGACCTCCGACGACCCGTCAGGAGGGACCGTGGCCCGGCAGCCGGACGGCGCAACCACCTCCGCTGTGTGGACGCTTCCCAACGTCATCAGCTTGGTGAGGTTGGCCGGCGTACCCCTGTTCCTGTGGCTCGTGATCGGGCCCGAAGCGGACGTGTGGGCGCTCGTCGTCCTGATGATCGCGGGATTCTCGGACTGGCTCGACGGCTATCTGGCGCGCCGCCTCCACCAGATGTCCAAGGTCGGCGAGATCCTCGACCCGGTGGCCGACCGGCTCTACATCCTCGCGGCCGTCATCGGTCTGCTCTACCGGGACATCATCCCGTGGTGGATCGCGATCCTGCTGCCGCTCCGCGACCTCCTCCTCTGGGGCCTGGTGCCGTTCCTGCGCACCCGCGGCTACTCCGCCCTGCCGGTGCACTATCTGGGCAAGGCGGCGACAGCGGCACTGCTCTACTCGTTCCCGATGCTCTTCCTGGGCGACGGCGAGGGGCCGATCCCCACCCTCGCCGAGGTCTTCGGATGGGCTTTCGTGATCTGGGGGATCGGCCTGTACTGGTGGGCCGGAGTGCTCTACGCCTGGCAGGTCCGCAAGCTGATGGCTGATCGAGACCGTCGGGCGCCCATCGTGAAGGGGCCCTGAGATGGGTCCGAACGACCGGCTGCCGGCCCAGTCGACGATGGGGCTGCTCGACTACCTGACCACCCATGCCCTCGACGAGGACTACGCGTTCGTCTCCGAGCAGCGGAGCACGTCCGCAGCCGCTCCGTCGCGCCGACGGATCGGGGTGGTGGGCGCGGTCGTGATGGCGATCTTCGCGATCCTGGTGGTGACCGCGGCGGCGCAGACCTCACGCAACGCGGTGGCCGACGCGCGCGAGCGGCGCGAGCTCGCGGAGCAGGTGAGCGCAGCCCGCACCCAGCTCGCCGGTGAGCGGACCCGAGTCGATGCTCTCGCGGCGGAGGCCGCGCTGCTCGAGACCCGACAGCTGAGCAGCAGCGCCTCCTCACAGCGACTGCTGGACACCATCGAGCTGCTCGGTGGGAAGGCCGGCACCCTCGCCGTGCGTGGTCCGGGCGTCCGCGCCGTGGCCGACAACGCGCCCGGCGCCGAGAGCGCGCGCAACGAGGTGCTGGACTCCGATCTCCAGCGTCTGGTGAACGGGTTCTGGGAGGCGGGCGCGGAGGCGATCGCCATCAACGGCGAGCGACTCACGAACCTGAGCACGATCCGGCTGGCCGGTGGCGCGATCACCGTCAACGCCCGGTCACTGCGCAGGCCGTACGTCGTCACGGTCATCGGCAACCCAGACACGCTGCCCGCACGTTTCGCGGAATCCTCCAGCGGTCAGGCATGGTTGGACCTGCAGCGCGAGGTGGGTCTGCAGCTGACCATCAAGACCGAGTCCTCCTTGCGGCTTCCCGGCACGGAGGTCGCGTTGCGCTACGCCAACCAGAAGCAGGAAGGAGGGGGGACGTCATGATCGCGGTCATCGGACTCGTCGTCGGCGTCTTCCTCGGGCTCGTGCTCACCCCGGACGTGCCGCTGTTCCTGGAGCCCTACCTGCCGATCGCCGTGGTCGCGGCCCTCGACGCCGTCTTCGGAGCCTTCCGAGCCTTTCTGGACGGCATCTTCGACGACAAGGTCTTCGTGATCTCGTTCGTCAGCAACGTGCTGATCGCCGCGGTGATCGTCTTCCTCGGTGACAAGCTCGGCGTCGGCGCGCAGCTCTCCACCGGTGTCGTGGTCGTGCTCGGGATCCGGATCTTCTCCAACGTGGCCGCGATCCGTCGCCACATCTTCCACGCGTGAGTCGCCACGTGAACGCCCATGCCGCGAAGGACCGGGATCCGAAGGACCGGGACCCGAAGGACCGGGACCCGAAGGACCGGGCCCGAAGGACCGGGCCGCGAAGGACCGGGACCCGAAGGCCGGGGTCCCGAGGGGCAGGGCCTCGAAGGATCGGGCCCCGAAGGGCCAGAAGTCGCGCGCCCAGGCCGGCCCGGACGCCAAGGCGCCGCCCTCGGGACTGGAGCGGCTGCTGAACTCCTTCTTCGCGCCCTCCAGAGGACAGGTGGTCGTCGCCGTGCTCGTCGGGCTGCTGGCCTTCGCCGCCGTCACCCAGGCAAGGCTCACCGGGAACAACGACACCTATGCGGGGTTGCGGCAGTCCGAGCTGATCCAGACCCTCAACGGTCTCCAGGCCGCGTCCCGCAAGGCCGAGCGCGACATCGCCGAGCTGGAGGCCACCCGCGACCGGCTGCGCAGCAGCACCGAACGTCGCGCCGCGGCTCTGGAGCAGGCCAGCCGTGAGGTCGAGACTCTCGGGGTGCTCGCCGGCACGGTGCCGGCCACCGGACCAGGGATCCGGATCACCGTGGAGGACCCCGACGGCGAGCTGACGCTGAACTCCCTGCTGGACGGGGTCGAGGAGCTGCGCAACGCGGGGGTCGAGGCACTGGAGATCGACGACCGGGTCCGGGTGATCGCTCAGACCTCCTTCGAGGACGTTCCCGGTGGGATCCGTGTCGACGGCGTGGTGCTGCGGCCGCCGTACGTGATCGATGCGATCGGCAACCCGGACACGCTCGCGGGGGCACTGCAGTTCCAGGGCGGCTTCAGCGACGACGTGGCCCAGGACTCGGGGACGGTGACGGTCAAGAAGCGGACCGGATCGAGGTGACCGTCACGCGGAAGGCTTCCGAGCCGCGCTACGCCGAACCGGTCCCCGGGCAGTAGCCTGCCAGTGACCGCCTGCCGGATCTCGGCCGGATCGTGCATGGAAACAAGGAGCAGCGTGATACCCGAAGACCTGAAGTACACCTCCGAGCACGAGTGGTTGCGCGAGCCCGGCCAGGCTGAGGGCTCGATACGTGTCGGCATCACCGACTTCGCCCAGGACGCGCTCGGAGACATCGTCTTCGTCCAGCTCCCGGAGATCGGCGACACCGTGACTGCGGGAGCAGTGGTCGGCGAGCTCGAGTCGACCAAGTCCGTCAGTGAGGTCTATGCGCCCCTCGGTGGAGAGATCGTGGCGCGAAACGAGGCGCTCGACGTCACCCCCGAGCTGGTCAACACCGACCCGTACGGCGACGGATGGCTCTTCGAGATCGTCGCGGACAACAGCGGATCGGCCGACCTGATGGACAGCGCCACGTACCAGAGCACTCTCGACGGCTGATCGCCCTGAAACACCGGCACTGGTCCTCGTAGGCGCCGACCTGCGCTGATAGGTTGGCGAATGAAGCCTTACCCTCCAGTGGGGCTTCAAGGTTGGCCATCGTTATCGAACTAGGAATCGGGGAGATCGAGAACATGCCCTATTGCTCGCAGTGCGGGAGCCCGAACGCTGACACCGCACGGTTCTGCTCGCAGTGCGGCACCCCGTTGGCCCCGACCGCGGGTGATCCCACTCCCAGCGACGCCACGGCGACCATCACCTTCGGCGCTCCGGCGAAGTCGGACGCGGACGACCGGAACTCGCTGAATCCGGCCGACGCCGCGGCTGTGGACGCGCTGCCGGCAGGAAGCGCACTGCTCGTGGTGCAGCGAGGCCCCGGGTCTGGCAGTCGCTACCTGCTCGACACGGATCTGTCGACGGTGGGACGGCACCCGGAGAGCGACATCTTCCTCGATGACATCACCGTCTCCCGGCGCCATGTGGAGTTCCGGCGCGACACCAGCACCTTCCGGGTGCACGACGTGGGCAGCCTCAACGGCACCTACCTCAACGGAGACCGGGTCGACGACGTCGAGCTGCAGAACGGCGACGAGGTCCGCATCGGGAAGTTCCGGCTGATCTTCTTCGCCAGCGACGCAAAGGACAGCTGAGTCGTGCGTCAGGCGGCCCGGATCACCATCGGGCAGGCAGTCGCCGACCTCAAAGCCGAGTTCCCCGACGCCGACATCAAGGAGTCGAAGATCCGGCACCTCGAGAACGAGGGTCTGGTCGAGCCTGAGCGCACTCCCTTCCGGCTACCGCAAGTACTCCGTGGAGGACATGGAGAAGCTGCGCTACATCATCCGGGCCCAGCGCGAGCACTACCTTCCGCTGAGGGTGATCCGGGAGCACCTCGACGCCTTGGACCGCGGGCTCGAGCCCCCGGGCATGAGCGGGGCGCCCAGCATCCCGGGCGCGCTGATGGCCAACCCGGCTCCCGGTGTCGAGTCGCTGCTCACCGGCTCCTCCGACGTACGGATCTCCCGACGCGAGCTCATCAAGACGGCCGGCATCACCGAGGAGACGCTCGACCAGCTCGAGAACTTCGGACTGGTGCGGCCCAGGGTCGGCTCCAAGCACTACGACGCCGACGGCCTGGTGATCGCCAAGGTGGCCGGCGAGCTCGCCGCGTACGGCATCGAGCCGCGGCACCTGCGCGCCTTCAAGACCGCGGCCGACCGCGAGGTCGGGTTGATGGAGCAGGTGATCTCCCCGATCCGGCGCAGCCGTGAGGAAGGCGCCGAGGGACGGGCCGCCCAGACCATCGACGAGATGGCCGTGCTCTCCGTGCGGCTGCACGCCGCGCTGGTCAAGGCCGGCCTGCGATCACTGCGCTGATCGCCTCGGCGGTGCTTCGCCCCGAGCAGTAGGCTGAGGGAGTGCGCGAGGTAGAGGTAGTCGGAGTCCGGGTGGAGATGCCGTCCAACCAGCCCATCGTGTTGCTGCGTGAGCTGGTGGGGGAGCGCTATCTGCCTATCTGGATCGGCGCCGTCGAGGCCACCGCGATCGCCTTCGCCCAGCAGGGGGTGGTGCCTCCGAGGCCGCTGACCCATGACCTGCTGCGTGACGTCCTGGAGGCGACCGGCAACGAGGTGGCCGAGATCCGGATCACCGAGATGCGCGACAACGTCTTCTACGCCTCGCTGGTGCTCGCCTCGGGGGTGGAGGTGAGCGCTCGGCCCTCGGACTCGATCGCGCTGGCGCTCCGGACGGGCTCGAAGATCGTGTGCTCCGAGGAACTCCTCGACCACGCGGGCATCCTGGTTCCCGACGAGCAGGAGACCGAGGTGGAGAAGTTCCGCGAGTTCCTCGACCACGTCTCACCCGAGGACTTCGACAAGGGCAAGGGCTGAACAGCGGCTTCCTCAGGCGTGACCCTCAAGTTCGACTTGAAGGTTAAGGCGACACGCCGCCCCGGGTCTTTGACCAAGCCTCCAGTGGGGGTTTAACTTCACAATGTCTTCGCTGTAACTCCACGGTTGCGATTCGCCTTGAACCTGAAAGGTCGAATCCCCCCAGCCACCCCTTCCGGAGGTTACGCTCAGCGGAGCAGACTTCGGAGGTAGCAGTGGGCATTCACAACGGCGACGGCGGCTCGGGCACGACGGCCGGCCGCGATCCGCAGGCGGACGAGGCTGCACTGGCCGCGGCCCTGCACGCGGACGAGCAGGGACTGCTCTTCGACGACGACGTCTCGACCCTGCCCCACGATCTCGGCTACCGGGGTCCGACAGCCTGCAGCGCCGCGGGGATCACCTACCGCCAGCTGGACTACTGGGCCCGCACCGGCCTGGTCGAGCCCACCGTGCGTGGCGCCACCGGATCCGGCACCCAGCGCCTCTACGGCTTCCGCGACATCCTGCTGCTCAAGGTGATCAAGCGGCTGCTCGACGCCGGCATCTCGCTCCAGCAGATCCGCACCGCCGTGGCCCACCTGCGCGCTCGCGGCACCGACGACCTCACCCGGGTCACCTTGATGAGCGACGGCGCCAGCGTCTATGAGTGCACCAGCAACGACGAGGTGATCGACCTGCTCCAGGGTGGGCAGGGTGTCTTCGGCATCGCCATCGGCGGCGTCTGGCGCGAGATCGAGGGGTCGCTGGCCGACCTGCCCTCGGAGCGCACCGCCGAGAGCGAGTCCGAGCTCGCCAGCGACGAGCTGGCAGCCCGCCGCAAGGCTCGCCTGACCGGCTGAGCCTCGCCTCCCGCGCGTCCACCCCGGCCCCGGCTCCCGCACCGCGGGACCGGGGCTGCTAGTTTTGTGGCTGCTGACAATCCTTTACGGGAGAGTCTCCGGCGCCGCAAGGCGAACCGGGGCGCCGAAGGGGCAACTGCTCCCCGCAACCTCTCAGGCGCAAGGACCGTACAGGCTGGCAACTCTGGAGGGCCCGGGCGACCGAGTTCCTGACTGAGGGGGAGGCGCACCTCGTCGACGCACCGACGGCTCGCCTCGCACACCAGGAGTGACATGTCAGACCACACCCTCGCGGACGCTCTCGAGGACACGCCCCTTCCGCCAGCGGCATATCGGTCCCGACGAGCACCAGGTCGCCGCGATGCTCGAGGCGCTCGGGCTGGACAGCCTCGAGGCGCTGATGGACGACGCCGTGCCCACCAGGATCCGCTCCGCCGCCCTCGACCTGCCGGCTGCGGCCTCCGAGCGCGGCACGGCGGCCGAGCTCCGCGAGCTCGCCGACCAGAACAACCCGCTGGTCCCGATGATCGGGCTCGGCTACCACGGGACGGTCACGCCGCCCGTCGTACGCCGCAACGTGCTCGAGGACCCGTCCTGGTACACCGCCTACACGCCGTACCAGCCCGAGATCAGCCAGGGACGACTCGAGGCGCTGATCAACTTCCAGACGATGGTCTCCGACCTCACCGGGCTGGAGACCTCGAACGCCTCGCTGCTCGACGAGGGCACCGCGGCGGCCGAGGCGATGACGCTGGTACGCCGAGCCAACAAGTCGGCCCGCGGGCCGTTCGTGGTCGACGCCGACGCGCTGCCGCAGACCATCGAGGTGATCCGCACCCGCGCGACCGCGATGAGCATCGAGCTCGTCGTGGCGGACCTCGACGACGGGCTGCCCGAGGGGGAGCTGAGCGGAGTGCTCGTCCAGTACCCGGGGGCCTCGGGGCGGGTGGTGGATCCCCGTGCCGTGATCGAGCAGGCGCACGAGCGCGGCGCGCTCGCGGTCGTGGCCGCCGACCTGCTGGCACTGACCCTGCTGGAGTCGCCGGGAACCCTCGGCGCCGACGTGTCGGTCGGGTCCTCGCAGCGTTTCGGGGTGCCGCTGTTCTACGGCGGTCCGCACGCGGGCTTCATGGCGGTCAGGGCCGGCCTGGAGCGGCACCTGCCCGGTCGGCTCGTGGGGGTCTCGGTCGACGCGGCGGGGCGTCCTGGATACCGGCTCTCGCTGCAGACCCGCGAGCAGCACATCCGCCGGGACCGGGCGACGTCGAACATCTGCACGGCCCAGGTGCTGCTGGCCGTGGTCGCCTCGATGTACGCCGTCTACCACGGACCCGACGGGCTGAAGCAGATCGCGCGGTCGGTGCACGCCCAGGCGCTGGCACTGGCCGACCGACTGCGGGCCGGGGGAGTGGAGGTCGTGCACGACGCGTTCTTCGACACCGTGCTCGCGAAGGTCCCCGGACGCGCCGCCGAGGTCGTCGACGCTGCCCGGACCGCAGGAGTGCACCTCCGCCACGTCGATGACGACCACGTCGGTCTGAGCACCTCGGAGGTCACCGACACCGACGTGCTCGACGCCGTGCTCGGCGCGTTCGGCCTCGCGGGTGGGATCGCCGACCACGGCTACACCGAGGCCCTCCCCGCTCCGCTTCGTCGCACCACCGACTTCTTGACCCACGAGGTCTTCAACACCCACCGCTCCGAGACCTCCATGCTCCGCTACCTGCGGCGGCTCTCGGCGCGCGACTACGCGCTCGACCGCGGCATGATCCCGCTGGGCTCGTGCACGATGAAGCTGAACGCGACCACGGAGATGGAGCCGGTGAGCCTGCCCGGCTTCGCCGACCTGCACCCGTTCGCCCCGGCCGAGGACGCTCTCGGCTACCGGCGCCTGATCGAGCAGCTGGAGTCGTGGCTGTCCCAGGTGACCGGCTACGACCGGGTCTCGATCCAGCCCAACGCCGGCTCGCAGGGCGAGCTGGCCGGTCTGCTGGCCATCCGCGGCTACCACGAGGCCAACGGCGAGACGAAGCGACAGGTCTGCCTGATCCCGTCCTCGGCGCACGGCACCAACGCGGCGTCGGCGGTGATGGCCGGCATGAGGGTGGTCGTGGTCAAGTCCGCCGACGACGGCTCGGTGGACATGGACGACCTGGCAGCGCACTGCGAGGCGCACCGCGACGACCTGGCCGCGATCATGGTCACCTACCCCTCGACCCACGGCGCCTACGAGGACACCATCGTCGAGCTCTGCGCGATGGTGCACGACGCCGGCGGGCAGGTCTATGTCGACGGGGCGAACCTGAACGCGCTGCTCGGCTACGCCAAGCCGGGTGAGTTCGGCGGCGACGTGTCCCACCTCAACCTGCACAAGACCTTCTGCATCCCGCACGGCGGCGGCGGACCCGGGGTCGGCCCGATCGGGGTGCGCGACCACCTGGCGCCGTACCTTCCGTCGCACTCGATGCACCCCGAGGTGGACAAGCGATCCGGCATCGGGCCGATCAGCGCCGCGCCGTACGGCTCCGCGGGCATCCTGCCGATCTCGTGGGCCTACGTGCGGATGATGGGCGCCGAGGGGCTCACCGAGGCGACGGCGGTCGCGGTGCTGGCCGCGAACTACGTCGCCGCGCGTCTTCAGGAGCACTTCCCGGTGCTCTACCGCGGTCACCACGACCGGGTGGCCCACGAGTGCATCCTCGACCTGCGTGGTCTGACCAAGTCCAGTGGCGTCACGGTCGACGACGTCGCCAAGCGTCTGGTCGACTACGGCTTCCACTCGCCCACGATGAGCTTCCCGGTCGCCGGCACGCTGATGGTGGAGCCGACCGAGAGCGAGGACCTGGCCGAGCTCGACCGGTTCTGCGAGGCGATGATCGCCATCCGCGGCGAGATCCGCCGGGTCGAGGAAGGGGAGTGGACTCCGGAGAGCTCCCCGTTGCGCGGTGCGCCGCACACGGCGGCGTCGGTGCTGGTCGAGGACGAGACCCGGGCCTACTCGGCCGCGGTCGCCCTCTTCCCCGCCGGTCCCGACCCGGACAAGTACTGGCCGCCGGTCGGCCGCATCGACCAGGCCTACGGCGACCGCAACCTGATCTGTGCCTGCCCACCCCCTGAAGCCTTCACCTGAGATGCAGGCTGACCACTACCAGGCCGTGCTCGACCGCTACCAGGCCGAGCGCAGGTTGCCGTCACTGGTGGCCGGCGTGCTCCGCGGCTCCGAGCTGATCTGGTCAGGCACAGCAGGCGCGCACACCACCACCGACACGCAGTACCGGATCGGCTCGATCACCAAGTCGATCACGGCGCTGCTGGTGATGCAGTGCCGCGACGAGGGGCTGCTGGACCTCGAGGATCCGATCGGACGGTTCCTGCCGGAGGCGGGCTTCGGCGAGCGCCACCGTGCGCTCGCTGCTCGCGCACGTGTCCGGTCTGCCCAGCGAGCCGGTCGGACCCTGGTGGGAGCGTTCGCCCGGCGTGACGCTGGCCGACCTGCTCGCCGCCAACGACGGCTCGGGTGCGGTGTTCGGACCGGGGGAGCACTACCACTACAGCAACCTCGGCTACGGCCTGCTCGGAGCGGCGGTGGTCCCGGCTGCGGGGTCGTCCGTGGTTCACGCTCGTGCAGGAGCGACGTGCTCGACGCCGTTGGGGATGACGCGTACGTCGTACCTGCCTTCGCGACCCCATGCGCAGGGGTACAGCGTGCATCACCTGCGGGGCACCCTGACCGAGGAGCCGATGCACGACACCGGCGCGATGGCTCCGGCCGGGCAGCTGTGGAGCACGCTGGAGGACGTGGCGTCGTTCGCGGCGTTCCTCTCCCAGGGGCGGCCAGAGGTCCTGGCGGATCGGAGCCTGGCCGAGATGCGCCGACCGGTGCCGCCGGCGATCGACTACGGGCTGGGCCTGCGGCTGCTGCCGTATGCCGACGGGGTGCTCTCGGGGCACACGGGCTCGATGCCCGGCTTCCAGGCCGCGGCGTTCGCAGACCCGCTCAACCACGTGGGCGTCGTCGCGCTGACCAATGCGACCACGGGCTTCTCCGGCCCCGAGCTCGTCACTGCCCTGCTGGGCAGCCGGACCCCGGGCTCGATGAGCCCGTGGGTGCCGACCATCGAGGTGCCCGGCTGGGCGATCGAGCTGCTCGGCTACTGGCACTGGGGGAACTCCGCCTACGAGGTCCGGTGGCACAACGAGTGCCTCGAGTGGCGAGACCTCGCGCGCGGAGCCGTCGCCGAGCAGTTCGACCTGCGCGAGGGCCGGTTGGTGGGTCGGGCGGGCTACCACCACGGCGAGACCCTGCACGTCGTACGCCGAGACGACGGGTCGATCGACCATCTCGAGTGCGCCACGTTCGTCTACACCAGGGAGCCGTACCCGGACGGACCCTGAGCGGCCTCGCTCACAGGGCTTGCGAGACCGAGCTCATGTTGAAGTCCGGGACCCGCAGCGCCGGGGTGGCGGTGCGGGAGAAGAACTCGTCGCCCCACTCCCGCGAGAAGCTCGGGGCGGTGGCCGAGGCGTGCGAGAAGCGGTTCAGCAGGTCGATCGGGCTCTCGTTGTAGCGGAAGTTGTTGACCGCCCCGGTGATCTCGCCGCCCTGCACCCGGTAGACGCCGTCGCGGGTGAGCCCGGTCAGCAGCATCGTCTGCGGGTCGACCTCGCGGATGTACCACATGCAGGTCAGCAGCAGGCCGTCCTCCATGCCCGGCGACCAGGTCGAGCTCGGAACCGGTGGCGCCGGCGACCTCCAGCACCAGGTTGTCGATCTCGGGGGTGGTCGGCTGCCCCATCAGGTCGGCGGTGTGGCGCGTCTGCATCAGCGAGGTCAGGCGGCCGTCGCGGATCCAGTCGGTCGCCGAGAGCGGCAAGCCCGTTGTCGTAGACGCTGCTGCGGTCCGAGGACCCGCCGACCGCGACGAACGGGGCGCACTCGATCGCCGGGTGCGTGCGGGTCGCTGTAGAGCCGGACCGCCGGGTCGACCATCTGGTCACCGATCCGAGTGCCGCCGCCGGGTCTGGAGAAGATGGTCTGTCCGTCGTCGGCGTTGCGAGCCCCGGTGCTCCAGTACGCCTCGATCATCAGGTCCGCAACGGCACTGGGGGGCACGATGGTGTCGTAGCGGCCCGCAGGCAGGTCGAGCCGGCGCTCTCCCCAGGAGAGCCGGGTGGCCAGGTCCGCGGCCATCTGCGTGCCGTCGACGTCGGTGAAGTCGCGGGTCGCGCCACCGACCCAGGCGCTGTTGGTCAGTGACGTGTTCTTGCCGGTGCAGCCGTAGTGACCGGTCGGCTGCACGTGCCGCAGCCGGAGCCCGGTCGAGGACCCGAGGTAGGTGGTGGTGACCTCGTGGAAGACGAAGCCGTAGAGGATCCGGTGCTCGGCCTCGGCCTGCGCGAACGCCTCACCGAGGTCGGTGGCGAACCGCTCGAAGACCTGGATCGAGGTCTCGCCGGGTGCGTCGTCCCAGTCCGCGGCCATGTCGCCCGGAACGAGGTCGGCGCGGTCCTCGGCCTCGTCGGCCACCGCAGCGGCCCGGTCGGCGGCCGCCACCAGGGCGGAGACCTGGTCGAGCGAGGACGCCGTGCCGCTGACGGAGGCGTTGCCTGCGCCCTGGAACGCGATCACGGTGACCTCGATCGCGTGCATCACGCCGTTGGTGGTCAGGGTGTTGTTGGCCCAGCGCAGGTTGGCGCTGGTGCTGTCGCTGACGATGGCGATGCAGTGCTCGGAGACCGACGACTCCAGCGCGTGCTCGACCAGGCGCTGCGGTCCGCCTCGCTGACCTGGAGTCATCGGGACATCGCCTCCTCGGCGTGTTCAGGATCCGGATGTCGCGGAACAGCGCCGAGGGAGCGCCGTGACTGACCGAGGCCGACTGGCCCGGCTGGGCCTTTCCGCAGTTGAAGGCACCGCCGAACTCGTAGGTCTCCGGGCCGCCGACGGCCTCCATCGACCCCCAGAACTCGGTGGTCGTCGCCTGATAGGCCACGTCCCGGAGCTGACCCTGGAGCTGTCCGTTCTCGATGCGGTAGAACCGCTGACCGGTGAACTGGAAGTTGTACCGCTGCATGTCGATCGACCAGGACTTGTCACCCACCACGTAGATGCCGTGCTCGACCTGACTGATCAGTCCCTCGGTGTCGGGCCCGGACGGAGACGGCTGCAGTGACACGTTCGCCATCCGCTGGAGTCGGCACGTGCCCCGGCGAGTCCGCGTAGGCGCAGCCGTTGGAGCGCCCACCGTTCAGGTCGGCCCCGTAGGTGTGCGCCATCTCGCGGTCCAGCTGGTAGCCCACCAGGATCCCGTCTCGCACGATGTCCCAGGACTGGGCCTCGACCCCCTCGTCGTCGTAGCCGACAGTGGCCAGTCCGTGGGGGTCGGTGCGGTCGCCGGTGACGTTCATCGCGGGGGAGCCGTAGACGAGCGTGCCGAGCTGGTCGTAGGTGGCGAAGGAGGTGCCGGCGTAGTTGGCCTCGTAGCCGAGGGCCCGGTCGAGCTCGGTCGCGTGCCCGATCGACTCGTGGATGGTCAGCCAGAGGTTGGAGGGATGGATCACCAGGTCGTACCTGCCGGGGTGCACGCTCGGCGCCGACAGCTTCTCGCGCAGCAGCCCGGGGAGCTGGGCGCGCTCGGCCTCGAAGTCGAAGTGGTCACCGGTGAGGTACTCCCAGCCCCGTCCGACCGGTGGGGCGATCGTGCGCATGGAGTCGAAGGCACCGGTGCTCGGGTCCGTGCCGTGCACCTCGAGGTGAGGCTCGACCCGGACGCGCTGCTGGGTGATGGCGGAGCCGCCGAGGTCCGCGTAGTACTTGTTCTCCTGGACCTGCTGGAGGCTGCCGGTCGCGTGCGCCACGCCGTCGGCCTCGGTGAGCTGGCGGGTCCAGCCGGCGAACAGCCCGGTCTTCTCAGCGAGGGGCACCTCGAGCGGGTTCACGTCGTACGCCGAGATCCAGGTGCGGTCCGCATGCACCGGCTCGGGGGCGATCTCCACCCGGTGGCGAGTCATCTTCGCGGCCACCTGCGCCACGGTCACCGCAGTCTCGGCGACCCGCACGGCCTCGGACTCGGTCAGGGCTACCCCCGAGGCGAACCCCCACGCGCCGTCGAGGATGACGCGGACGGCGAAGCCCGAGGTCCTCGGCGTCCTGAGCACCCTCCAGGGCGCCGTCACGGACGGAGAAGTGCTGGTAGCGGTTGCGCTCGAACCGGAAGTCGGCGTGGGTGACACCGAAGTCGCGCGCCCGCTCGAGGGCCGCCCAGCCGAGCCGCTCGATAGGGCAGCGCCAGGAACGTGGGATCGATCTCGTTCTGCGCCATGGCCCGACCCTAACGGCTAGCCCAGAGCCACTGACATGTGCACGGTCGAGCCCCTCCTGGCCTTGCGCACCTCGAGCTGGCACGGCACCCGGTTGCGGAGCTCGGCCACGTGGCTGACCAGCCCGACGACGCGACCTCCGTCGCGCAGGGAGTCGAGGGTGTCCATCACGCCGTCGAGCGTGGTGGCGTCGAGCGCGCCGAAACCCTCGTCGATGAACAAGGTGTCGAGCTGGGTCCCACCGGCCTCGTGGGTCACGGTGTCGGCCAGGCCGAGTGCCAGGGCGAGCGAGACCACGAAGGTCTCGCCTCCGGAGAGGGTGGCGGGGTCGCGGTGCTTGCCGCTCCACTCGTCACGCACGCGCAGGCTGAGTCCGCCCCGCTGTTCGCCGGCACCCTTCTCGTCCGTCTGCTCGAGGGCGTAGCGCTGGTCGGTCATCGCAGCCAGCCGCTCGTTGGCCGCAGCGACGACCTCGCGCAGCCGCTCCGAGAGGACGTACGCCGCGAGCCGCATCTTGAGCAGGTTCTCGGCGCTGCGGCCTTCCACCAGCGAGGCGAGGTCGGCGACGACGGCGTGATCGCGGAGCACGGGCATCCAGGCGCCCACGCGGGTGCGGAGCTCCTCGGTCAGCGACTCGAGCCGGCGGGCTCGGGCGACAGCCCGCTCGCGCGCGGCATGGGCGCGGTCACGGGAGGCCTCGGCCTCCTGCACGGCGGCTGCGAGCGCAGCCAGATCGGGTGCGGCCGTCGCGAGCGCGGCCCGCACTCCCTCTTCGTCGAGGAGCGCGCCGGCGGTGGCGCGGGCCGTGCGCCGGGCATCGAGTCGCGCTGCGCGGGCTGCGGCCTCGGTGCCGGTGAGCACGGCCGCCATCGCTTCGACGAGGGTCTCGAAGCCGGCTGCGGTCGCAGCCGTGTCGGCGGCGGCCACGGACTGCGCGAGCTCGTGGGTCGTGCGCTCGTGAGCGGTCAGGGCCTCGCGCGCCTCCTCGAGCACGGAGGCCGACTGGCGATGGAGCTCCACCACGCGCGCCACCGAACCGACTCCACCGGAGGCGGCGAGCAGGTCGCCCAGCTCGGCCGAGAGCGAGCCACATCTGCTGCTGGGCGTCCTCCAGCTGTTGGGCACGAGCCTCGCGCTGGGCACGGGCGCCGGCCAGCGCCTGGGAGAGCGTCAGGTCGCGCTGCTCGAGCGCGGTGAGCTCCGCACTCGACGTCCTCGTGTCGCTGGACAGCGTCGACAGCGTGCCGCAATGCCGTGGACGCACCCTCGAGCCGGTGCTGCCACTGCGCTTCGTCGAGCCCTTGGCTGGCCTCGTCGGCGCTGTGCAGCTGGAGCAGTAGACCGGTGACCGAGTCCTTGATGGCCTGGCGCTCGAAGTCGGCGGACTCGTGCCGGACGCGCGCCGAGTCCTCGTCCGCGCGGCTGACGCGTCGGGAGGCAGTCGCCGGAGCAGGGTGCTCAGCGCTGCCGCAGACCGGGCAGGCACCACCCGAGGCGAGCTGGTGAGCCAGCTCGGCCGCCATCCCGGAGATCCGCTGCTCCCGGAGGTCGAGGTGCTGTTCGCGCAGGTCCTGGGCGCGTGCGGTGGCCTCGTCGAGCAGCGCCCGTGCCTCACCGAGCTGGACGGTCAGTGACCCTGCGCGACGGGCAGCCGCCAGACCCGTCTCGGCGGCAGCGACCGAGGTCCGGGCTTCGGGGAGCTGTGCTGCGATCCGCGCGGCCTCGGTCACGGCCGTCGCCAGCCGCGCGCGCTCGGACTCGAGCGTCGATCGCTCGTGCTCGGCGGCCGAGGCCTGGTCGTCGAGGCGCGCCAGCTGCGCTTCGAGGACGGCGAGCCGGGCGCGCTCGTCCTGCAGCTCCTGCTCGCGTGGCAGCCACGCCTCGGCGACGGCCCGGGCCTCGTTGGCCCGCGTGGCGGCCTCGCTCAGCCCGGCCGGTTCCAGCTCGCCCGGCAGCTGGCCGAGGAGCTGGGCCGCCGCCTCGAGCCGGACCGAGACGACGGCCCGCGACCTGGTCGCGGCGTCGGTGGCCGCCTCGGCCCGCAGAGCCGCCGGCAGCACCGCTGAGGCGCGGCGATGACCCTCCAAGGAGGTGACCAGCTCCTGCTCGAGGTCGGTGGTGCGCGCCAGCTCAGCCAGCGATGCCTGTGCCTGCTCTCCTCGGGCGCGCGCCTGGGCACGCTGCTTGCCCTGGTCGCTGGAGGCCCGGTGGCGGGCCAGGAGGTCGGTGGCGGACGTCAGCGCCGACGTCAGGCTGGTCGCGAGGAGCTGGGCCTCCTGCGTGAGCTCGTCTGCCCACGGCAGCAGCGAGGCCTCCCGCATCGCCGGAGTCAGGTCGTGCAGGTCCCAGTCGGGCGGGACACCCACGTCACCGGCCTCCTGGAGCCGGTTGACCACTCCGGCGGTCAGGTCGTGGTGGGTCTGGCTGTGCCTGCGCAAGGTCAGCCGGCGTTCCACGAGCCAGCGCTCGACGTCCTCGAAGCGCCGGGTGCGGAACAGCTGCTGCAGCACCGCCTGCCGCTCCGCGGAGCCGGCGCGCAGGAACGCCTGGAAGCGGCCCTGGGGCAGCATCGCCACCTGGGTGAACTGCGAGCAGGTCATCCCCAGCAGCGCCGTCACCAGCTGACCCGCCTCGTCGAGACGGTTGGTCAGGGTGGTCCACCCGTCGCTGCGCTGCTCCTCCACGACGACGTGGGCCTGGACCCGGGTGGTGCCGCTGCCACGCCGCTTGGGACGGTCCCAGGCCGGAGAACGGGTGAACCGGAAGGTGCGCCCGCTGACGGTGAGGCGGAGCACGACCCGGGGCTCGGACCGGGCCTCGGCATGGTCACTGCGCAGGTGGCGCGCGCTGTGCCGGTCGCCCGGGACCTCGCCGTAGAGGGCGAAGCACACGGCGTCCAGCACGCTGGTCTTGCCGGCACCGGTGTCTCCGGTCAGGAGGAAGACGCCTCCGGTGCCGAGCTCGGCGAAGTCCACGTGGACGGGGTCGACGAACGGGCCGAAGGCGGTGATCGACAGCTCGTGGAGCCGCATCAGCCACCTCCCACGGCACGGGTGAAGACGAGGTCGGGGTCCTCCGAGCAGCACTCCAGCGCGGAGCGCAGCAGCTCCGACTCCGCAGTGCTGGCAGCCGCTCCGCGCACGTGGTGGACGAAGTCGAGCGAGATCTCGTGCGCGGTCTTGCCCGTCGTGGCCGGGCGGGTGGTCCGCTGCTCGCCGCCCACCGGCGCGAAGCGCAGTGCGAGCGCGTGCGGGAAGCGCGTCCGCAGGCGCTCCATCGCGCGCGAGGGGCGCGACTGGTCGGTGAGCGTGGCCTGCACCCAGGAGTCCTCGTGCTCCACCAGCCGAGGCTCGATCAGCAGCTCCTCGAGGGTGCCCTCGAGGCGGGCCAGGCGGCGCTGCACGGGAGCGCGGAGGAAGGTCGTCGCCGCCAGTCCGTCCTCGGCGAGGTCGACCAGCCAGGAGCCCTTGACGTGGTGGGCCTCGGAGAACGAGTAGGCCACCGGCGAGCCGCTGTAGCGGACCGAGTCGGTGAGCGTCGCACGCCCGTGCAGGTGCCCGAGGGCGGTGTAGTCGATGCCGTCGAAGAGGTCGGTCGGCACGATGGAGATTCCGCCGACCGAGATGTCACGCTCGCTCTCGCACGGCGGTCCGCCGGCGACGAAGGCATGCGCCAGCACCACCGAACGGGTGCCTCGAGGACGGGTGGCGAGGTCACTGCGAATCCGGCGCATCGCCTCACCCAGGACGGCATGGTGCGAACGAGTGGTCAGTCCCCAGGCGTGCTGGAGCACGTCCGGCTCGAGATAGGGGATGGCGTAGACCGCCACCGGGCCGTGGTCGTCCTGGAGCACCACGGGCTCATCGACCCGGTCGGCGTCGGTGCGCAGATGGACTCCGGCTGCGTCCACCAGCCGGGAGCTGAAGCCCAGCCTGCGCGCGGAGTCGTGGTTGCCGCTGATGATCACGACGCGGGCCCGTGAAGCGGCGAGCCGGGTGAAGGCGTCGTCGGCGAGGGTGACGGCGTCCACCGGCGGCAGGGCTCGGTCGTAGACGTCGCCGGAGACGACGACCAGGTCGACCGACTCGGACTCGACCGCCTCGACCAGGTGGTCGACGAAGGCAGCCTGCGCGGCAAGCAGATCCTCACCGTGCAGCGACCGGCCCAGGTGCCAGTCGGAGGTGTGCAGGATGCGCATGTGGCCACGCTAGGAGAGGCCACCGACAGAACCTGCCGCACACGCCGTGCGCAGCGCTCGGACGCTCACGCCGCGGTGCGGGGTCCCGGGAAGCGGTGCCCGGCCGGTCGCCCCGGCCCGGTCAGCTCCCGACCCGGTCGGCCCCGGCGTACACCACGCAGCGTTGGGCGCGGGTGAACCCGACGAGGAGGAGGCCGGCCTCCTGGGCCAGCGACAGCGCCAGGGAGGTCGGCGCCCCCACCGCCACGATCGCGGAGACCCCTGAGACCACCGCCTTCTGCACCAGCTCGAAGCCGACCCGCCCGCTCAGCACCAGCACCGGAGGCACGTGGTCGGTCCCTAGGATGCGGGCGCCGATCACCTTGTCGACCGCGTTGTGCCGCCCGACGTCCTCGCGCACCACGACCGGACTGCCGTCGACCTCGAAGAGCCCGGCCGCGTGCAGCCCTCCGGTCCTTCCGAACCCGGGCTGATGCTGCGCCAGTGACTCCGGCAGGGCCAGCAGGGTGGCCAGCTCGAGCCGGACCGGCGTCGCGGCGGTGCGGGTCGCGAGCACGTCCTTCACCGAGTCGGTGCCGCAGACCCCGCACGCTGAGTTGACCAGCCGAGCGGTCGGCAGGTGCGACGGGGGAGTGGTCAGCTCGACAGTGACCACGTTGAACTCCTCGAGCTCACCGAGGTTCTCGTCGGTGCAGTAGCTCACCCCCCGGACGTCGCCGGGGCGGGCGACCCCCTCGTGCACCAGCCAGCCCGCGGCCAGCTCGAAGTCGTGACCGGGTGTGCGCATCGTGACGGCCACCCGCTGCGCGGGCAGACCGGGTGCGCAGACGCGGATCTCCAACGGCTCCTCGGTGGCGACGCGGTCCTCGTGCTCGAGCGCGGTCAGGTCGCGGAACTCGGTCACTCGGGTGCGGACCGACGGGCCGGGCCGTCGAGACTTCGTGGCGCTCACTCCGCTGACTCTAGACGGGCCCGTCCAACCGTGCGGGGACACAGCGACGGCTACCGTGTGGACATGCTGGAACCGGTGAGCCCCCGACTGCGTCACATCAGTGTGTCTCGCGCCGTCGCCGTTCTCCTGCTGCTGGTCCTGATCGGCTGTGGCTCGGCCCAGGCTCCGGGGTGAGCCAGCAGTCCGCGGCAGAGCCCGCGACCCAGACCGCGACCCAGACCTCAACCCGGGCCCCGACCCAGAACGGGCCCTCGAGCGTCGGAGACTGCCCGGTGGACTCGGACCCGGTGGTGGACGCGCGGACCGTGGCGACCGTGGACCTGGACGGCAACGGCAGCCCCGACCCGGTCAGGCTCACCTCGTCGAGCTCGCCGTGCCCTGACCTGCTGTTCACGCGGCTGGGCGACGACATCGCCACCACCCGGGCGCAGGTCGGGTCGAAGCTCACTGCCTACGGCGTGGACCTGCCCGGACAGCAGGGCCAGCTGCTGGTGGTGCGCAGCGACCACCCCCGCGGTGGCTTCCAGCTCAGGGTGTACGCCGCCGGCGCGGACGCGTTGGTCGAGCTCGAGGTGGACGGGCGGTCACTGATCCCGTTCGTCGCCCTCGACGTGCTCGAGCATCCGCTCAGCATCGACTGCCAGGACGGCGAGCTGGTCCTCACCGAGGCGGTGGCCCATCGGCCGAGCGCCGGTGCGTACTCCTGGGACGTCAGGCGCACGACGTACGCCGTGGCGGGGGCTCAGGTGACCAAGGGCGCCACCCGGGCCGATCGCCGACAAGGTGCTGCCGGACCGAGCTCGAGGCGAAGTACCCCGAGCTGGTCGAGCACGCCATGTTCGCGAGCTGCCGGACCGCCGGCTGAGGATCAGACCACGCGCGTGCGTGGGGTCTGCTTCGCGGTCAGGCCGGAGTCCCTCTCCACGACGTCGCCGAGCTCGTCGTCGATCCGGGTCATCAGCTCGTCGGGGATCTTCACGCCTGCGGCCTTGACGTTCTCGCTGACCTGCTCCGGCCGCGAGGCACCGACCAGGGCGGCGGCGACGTTGTCGTTCTGCAGCACCCAGGCCACGGCCAGCTGAGCCATCGTCAGGTCGAGCTCCTCGGCCACCGGCTTGAGCGCCTGGACGCGGGTGAGCACGTTGTCCTCCATGAACCGCTTGATCATGTCCGCGCCGCCCTTCTCGTCGGTCGCGCGCGAGCCTGCGGGAGGGGCCTGGCCGGGCTGGTACTTGCCGCTCAGCACGCCCTGGGCGATCGGGGACCACACGATCTGGGAGATGCCGAGCTCCGGCGCAGGTGGGCACGACCTCGTCCTCGATCACCCGCCAGAGCATGGAGTACTGCGGCTGGGAGGAGATCAGGGAGATGCCCAGCTCCGGGCGAGCCGGTGGCCGTCGCGGATCTGCTCGGCGGTCCACTCGCTCACGCCGATGTAGAGCGCCTTGCCCTGCCGCACGATGTCGGCGAAGGCCTGCATCGTCTCCTCGAGCGGGGTCTCGACGTCGTAGCGGTGAGCCTGGTAGAGGTCGACGTAGTCGGTCTGGAGCCGCGACAGCGACCCGTCGATCGACTCCATGATGTGCTTGCGGGAGAGCCCGGTGTCGTTCTTCCCGCGAGGTCCGGTCGGCCAGAAGACCTTCGTGAAGATCTCCAGCGACTCGCGACGCTCACCCTTGAGGGCTTCGCCGAGGACGGTCTCGGCTTGGGTGTTCGCGTAGACGTCGGCGGTGTCGAAGGTGCTGATTCCCTTCGTCGAGAGCTGCGCGCACGCACTGCGTGGCGACGTCGTTCTCGACCTGCGAGCCGTGGGTCAGCCAGTTGCCGTAGGTGATCTCGGAGATCTTGAGGCCCGAGTTGCCGAGGTATCGAAAGTCCATGATCTCGACCCTACGGGTCGCTCAAGGCTGCGTAGCGACGGGTGGGGGAGCGGAGGGCTACTTCACCGACTCGATGGTCACCGACTGCTTGGGCTGCTCGGACCCGTTCACGGTGCCCTGCGCAGCGATCGACCGGACCACCTTGAGACCCGAGGCACTCATCCGCCCGAGCACCGTGTAGGCCGCATCGAGCACGGAGTCCTCGAAGACCAGGAAGAACTGCGACCCGGAGGTGCCCTCGGCACTGCCCTTCGCCATCGCGACCGTGCCGGCGGTGTAGGTGCAGTACTCCTTGCCGCTCGCCTCGCTCGTCTGCCCGTAGCAGGGCTGCAGACGAGGGTCCTGGTCGACCAGCTCCTCGTCGAACTCATAGCCCGGGTCGCCGGTGCCGGAGCCGGTGGGGTCGCCGCACTGCAGCACGTTGAGGCTGCCGGCTCCTCCGACGACCAGCCGGTGGCACGGGGTCTCGTCGTAGAAGCCCTGCTTGGCCAACGAGACGAAGGAGTTCGACGCGCACGGCGCCTTGTCGGCGTCCAGGCTGATCTTCACGTCGCCACTGCTCGTGGACACGATCAGCTCGGTGGGTGCGTCCGACTCCGGGTCTCCCGGGGGCGGGTCCGCAGCCTTCGCGGGCTCCTGCCCCGAGTCGCGGTAGGTGCACTGGGACTCAGCGGCCTTGGGTGTCTCGGGCTCCTCACCGCAGCCGGCGAGGAGCGCCAGCAGCGTCAGGACAAGGGGGATCAGCAGCCGGAACGGGGAAGTCACGCGGATGATGGTAGCCATCAACGTCCTCAGATCTGGTGACCGCTCCGCCGCGTCGTACGGTCAGCTCCTGCTGGAGGCGGACCTGGTCGCGGAGATGCCGAACCGACGGGCGAGCCTCTTCTCGACGAGCGAGCGGGGGAGCGCCCGCCGCAGCGCGAACACGGTCCCGGCATTGCTTCCGACGGCGTACAGCTCGTCGGGGTGGTCCGACTCGATCGCCCGCACGATCGAGCGCGCGACCCGGACCGGGGCGACACCTTCCCGTCTCCTGACGGTCCAGGATCTTCAGCATCCGCGTCAGGGGCACCTGGTGCGGGGAGGAGTCGGAGACGTACTTCGTACGTCGCTCCCGCAGGCCGGTGTTGACCGACCCCGGTTCGACCGTCGTCAGCCAGACCCCGAAGGGCGCGACCTCGAGCCGGGCCGCGGTGGCGAACCCCTTGAGCGCGGCCTTGCTGGCGACGTAGGAGGAGCGGTAGGCCAGCGGGAAGCTGGCCAGCATCGAGCCGACCATCACCACCCGCCCGTAGCCCCGGTCGCGCATCCCGGGCAGCAGCAGCTGGGTCAGGTGCACCGGGCCGATGACGTTGAGCCGGAACAGCCGTTCGAGCGCGCCCACCGGGAGCTCCTCCAGGGGCCCGCTCTGCGACTCACGCCGCGTTGTTCACCAGGATGTCGATGTCGAAGCCCTCGGCGGCGATCGCCGTCGCGAAGCCCTCGATCGCATGGATGTCGGTCAGCTCCAGTGCCCGGTAGACCACTCCCGGGATCCGCGACTGCGCGGGGATCCTGGCGGGGTTCCGGCTGGTCCCGACCACGCGGTAGCCACGGTCCACCAGCATCTGGGCGGTGGCCCGACCGATGCCGGACGAGGCGCCGGTGACCAGGGCGGTGCGGCCGTTCGGGCGGCTCTCCGAGGGATCTGACCGGTGTGCGTTCGCAGAGGTGCTCATGCCATCGCAGACTAGGCCAGCTTTCGCCTGTCGGCCACGAGTGCGGCGGTGTTCAGTGCGGCCCATCCCAGCGTCACGCCGAGGACCTTGTTGCGCACCGCGGACTTGGACGTGCCGGTGCCGAGGATGGTCGCGTCCGCGAGGTCGCCGCTGATCCGGAGCAGCATCATCGCGGTGACGACCGCGGGGTTGCTCGAGACCAGGGCGATGCCGGACATCGTCAGGTCACGGCCCGCATAGGTGTAGGCCATCCGGTCGTACGCCGGTGCCTGGACTGTCGGCGCCTCGATCCCGTCGGCGAGGTGGCGCGGCTTCGCGAGGGCGAAGACGCCGTAGGCGGCGGTGGCGAGAGAGATCAGCTTGGAATACTTCATGCCGCGAAACTAGACACTGCCGCCAAGCCGGTCCAGGGCGCGTGGCAGCCTCGGGACATGAGTCCCTCCCAGATCTTCCAGTTCGCCTTCGCCGCGGCGTACCGCCCGGCGGCGCTGCTCTTCGGCGTCACGCCCCTCACGACGTCGGTTCGCGTCGAGAACGACGAGCTCCGGGTCCGGTTCGGTCCGTGGTCGCTGCGCACGCCGCTGAGCAACATCAAGAGCGACCGAGGTCACCGGAGGCTTCGCGTACCTGAAGACCGCCGGCCCGGCGCACCTGTCCTTCTCCGACCGCGGGGTGACCTTCGCGACCAACGGGGACCGGGCGCTGTGCGTGCAGTTCCACGAGCCGGTGCGCGGGATCGACCCGACCGGCCGGATCCTGCACCCGGGCGCGACCATCACCGTCGCCGACCCGGAGGGCCTCGCCAAGGCCGTCGGCCACACTCCCGGCTGACGAAGCGCCCGCCGTTGAGCTGCGGAGCACGTCCGCGCCGACGATCTTGTGTGAGCAACCGCCGCGTGCTTGTGTGAGGAGGAATGTGACGTCGGCCACGGCGTCCCGTACTGGCCCCCGGCTCGGGAGCGGAGAGGAAGGGCGCATGTCAGGCAATCGAATCGTCGTCTACAAGGGACCTGGTGAGGTCGCGGTCGAGACCATCGACTACCCCAAGCTCGAGATCCCGGGGGAGGTGGCCGACGGCATGGGGATCAAGCGCAAGGCCCCGCACGCGGTGATCCTCCGGCTCGTCACCACCAACATCTGCGGCAGCGACCAGCACATGGTCCGGGGACGGACGACGGCTCCGGTCGGCCAGACCCTCGGCCACGAGATCACCGGTGAGGTGATCGAGGTGGGGGAGGACGTGCTCTTCGTCAAGGAGGGCGACATCTGCTCGGTGCCGTTCAACATCGCCTGCGGGCGCTGCCGGATGTGCAACGAGGGCAAGACCGGCATCTGCCTCAACGTGAACCCCGCACGCGCCGGTGCGGCCTACGGCTACGTCGACATGGGCGGCTGGCACGGAGGACAGGCCGAGTACGTGATGATCCCGTTCGCCGACTTCAACCTGTTGAAGTTCCCCGACCGCGACCAGGCCCTGGAGAAGATCCTCGACCTGACGATGCTCTCCGACATCTTCCCCACCGGGTATCACGGAGCACTATACTGCGGGCGTCACCACTGGGTCGACCGTGTACGTCGCGGGAGCGGGCCCGGTCGGTCTCGCCGCGGCGTACTCCGCCCAGCTGCTCGGCGCCTCGGCGGTGATCGTCGGTGACATGAACGCCGATCGGCTCGAGCAGGCGCGCAGCTTCGGCTGTGAGACGGTCGATCTGAGTTCGGGCACCGGACCTTACCGACCAGATCGCGCAGCATCCTCGGCGAGCCCGAGGTGGACGCGGCGGTGGACGCTGTCGGGTTCGAGGCCAGGGGACATGGAGAAGGCGCCGCAGAGGCGCCGGCCACGGTGCTGAACGACATCATGACGATCTCTCGGGCCGGTGCGTCCCTGGGGATTCCCGGCGCTCTACGTGACCGGTGACCCGGGCGCCGTCGACGACGCGGCCAAGGAGGGCCAGATCGGGGTCAAGCTCGGTCTGGGCTGGGCGAAGTCACACGTCGTTCGTCACGGGACAGTGCCCGGTCAAGCGATACAACCGGCAGCTGATGAACATGATCCTGGCGGACAAGGCACACATCGCCGAGGCGGTGAACGCCATCACCATCGGGCTCGACGACGCGCCGCGCGGCTACCAGGAGTTCGACGCGGGGGCCGCGCAGAAGTTCGTGATCGATCCCCACGGGATGGTGGCCTGAGGACGGCTCGGTGTCGGCCGCACGGGACACTCCGCCAATGGCTCGGCTCGATGATCCGCAACGTGGTGCTGGCGAGACTCGCCGACGACGCGGGCCCCGAGGAGGAGGCGCAGCTCGAGCGCGGTCTCGCCGGCATCGCCGCCCTGCGACTGCCGGGGCAGCTGGCCGGGCACGTCGGCCGGGACGCCGGACTGCGCGCCGGCGCCTGGTCGTGCGCGATCACCAGCGACTGGACGGATGCGGACGCCTACCAGGTGTACGACCTCGACCCCGAGCACCACCTCTACCGGAGCTGATCGTGGAGGTGTGCGCCGAGGTCGCGCGGGTCCAGTTCGTGGTGGCCTCAGAGGAGCTCGCGCAGCAGGTGCAGCGCGACGACGACCGACCGGGCACGCACGGCGGCGCGTGACCCAGGTAGCACGACCCGGCGGCCCACGGTGCGCTCTGCGGTCGAGGCACACAGGTGCACCAGCCCCACCGGCTTGTCCGGCGTACCGCCTCCAGGTCCGGCGATACCGGTGATCCCCACGCCGATGGTCGTGCCCAGCCGACGTCGGGCGCCCTCGGCCATCGCCACCGCGACCTCGGCGCTGACCGCGCCGACGCTGTCCAGCAACGCCTGGTCGACTCCGACGAGGTCGCGCTTGGCCTCGTTGGCGTAGGTGACGAAACCGCCCACGAGGTACGCCGATGACCCTGCGCGGGTGGCGAGCCGGCCTGCGAGCAGCCCCGCGGTGCACGACTCGGCCGTGGCGACGGTCGCGCCGGACGCGAGCAGGGCGTCGGCGACGATGTCGTCGATCGTGCGTCCGTCGGGGGAGAACAGCGTCTCGGGGAAGTCGGTGCGCACGGCTGCCACCAGGGCGTCGTAGGCGTCGGCGGCCGCGGGGGAGTAGCGGGTCACCACCTCCAGCTCACCGCCCTCGCGCAGACAGGTGGTGATCTCCAGGCCGTCCAGCGCTGCCTGATGGGCTCTCAGGGTCGCTGAGAGCTCCGACTCCGGGGTGCCCCACAGCCGCAGGGTCGACTGGCGCAGCTCGGGCGGCTCGCCGATCGCCGCCCGCACCAACGGGTCGGCCAGCACGGCCGACCACATGCCCTGCAGCTCGGCCGGAGGGCCGGGGAGCACGACGACCGGCGGGCCGGATCGACCCTCCGCAGCAGGCACCACCAGGCCGGGAGCGGTGCCGACCGGCGTCAGCACGTGGGCCCCCCGAGGGACCCAGGCCTGCTTCCGGGTGGCCGCGGCGGTGGCCTCGGGGTCGGGGGACCACCCGCGGGAGGCGTTCAGCCGAGCCACGATCGTGCCGATCTCCCGCTCGAGCTCGTGGTCGAGCAGTGGCTCGCGGCCCTGGAAGTCGGCTACGACCTCGGCGGTGAGGTCGTCGGCAGTCGGTCCGAGACCGCCCGTGGTGAGCACCACGTCGTGACCGCCGGCGAGGAACCCCAAGGCCCCGCGCAGGTCGTCCGCGCGGTCGCCCACGACCACGATCTGGCCGACGTCGACGCCGAGCAGCCGAGAGCTGCTCGGCCAGCCAAGGACCGTTGACGTCGGTGACGCGTCCGGTGAGCACCTCGGTGCCGGTGACAACGATTCCTGCCCGAGGACCCATGCCGTGATCCTAGAAGACCGGTCCGCACGCCCTCCGGGTCCGAGGGGCGGCATCCTCGCCGGTGCAGATTCGTCGTGGTTCTCGGGTGGCCCGTCAGTGGTCGCCGGTAGACCGGCCCTACCGAAACCAAGGAGGAACGATGAGTGCGGACATGACCGATCGCCGACCGGTGGACCGGTGGGAGCAGGAGCTGAGAGCACAGGCGCACTCCCTGGTGGACCCCCAGGAGAACGAATGCCTGATCTGCTTCGTGTCCCGCGCTGTGGACGAGGTGGGCTGCGACAGCACCTTGCGCTGGGCGGCACGGTTCCGGGACCTGCGAGTGCCAGCCGCGACGGGGCTCGAGGAGCGGCTGGGTGAGCTCGGCGGTCTCTGCGACTGCGAGGTGCCGCTCAACGGCTTCATGCTGGCGCGCGAGCACCTCGTGCGTGACGTGCACACTGACGAGCTGAGCACACCGGCGCGGTTGCCCACCTGCGCCGGCGTCGGCCGCACCTCGGCGCGACCGTGCACCAACTGGGTGCGGGGAGTGGGGCTGGTGAGCCAACTTGACATAATGTACCTTATCGGCGGTATATCCGTACGGGGAGAACCCCGCTCAGGCCCCGCTCCAGCCCCTCTCGTGAGGCTCAGGCACTGTCGTCCTCGATCGTGTGCATCGCGGCTTCCTCGGCACTCGCGCCGGCGCCGTCGATGCCTTCGTCGCGGCGATCATCTCGGCGTCGGTGTCGGCTCCGGAGCCCTCGTCGGGCGCTGTGAGTCGTCCGGTGCGCTGGCCGCCCACCTCGCCGGCGACGTCACCGTCGACGATGTCGGCGTCACGCTCGGCCTCGCTCTGCGCCCACACCTCGGGCACCTCGTGCGCCAGGCGCTCCTCGAGGGACTCGCCACCGTCAGGGTGACGCAGGTGGTCGGTCTCGCGCTCCGGCGGCGAGTAGCCCTCGTCGAGCACGTCCTTGACGCCCCGGTCCTCGAGGGTGTCCTCCGGCTGCAGCTGGTCTTCGCTCATGCCCTCGACGGTAACCCGCGACGAAAGGTCCCAGCCAGAGGCTTCGACCGCTCCCGTGTCGCGCACTCGCCGTGAGGCTCGACCTGCTGTGAAAGCGCTCACCTTTGCCGAGTTTCGCTGCCAAGACGTATCTCATATGTGAGATATGGTCGCGCGATGACTGAGGGATACCTGGGCCGCATCGGCAACCTGATCCGCGACGCGCGCAAGCACCGCGGGTGGACGCAGCAACAGCTGGCCGAGGTGCTTGCCACCAGCCAGAGCGCTGTGAACCGGATCGAGCGCGGGCACCAGAACCTGTCCCTGGACATGCTCGCGCGCATCGGCGAGGCGCTGGACTCGCCCCTGGTGAGCATCGGGCAGGGACCGACGCACCTGCGGGTCACCGGCCCGACCACGCTGCGCGGCTCGATCGACGTCAAGACCTCCAAGAACGCCGGAGTCGCCCTGCTGTGTGCGGCCCTGCTCAACCGTGGGCGTACGACGCTGCGCCGGGTCGCGAGGATCGAGGAGGTCAACCGGCTGCTGGAGGTGCTGGAGAGCATCGGGGTCAAGGCGAGGTGGCTCAACGCCGAGAACGACCTGGAGATCACGCCCCCGGCGCACCTCGACCTCAGCGCCATCGACGCCGAGGCCGCCCGGCGTACGCGCTCGATCATCATGTTCCTCGGACCACTGATGCACCGGATGAGCGACTTCGAGCTGCCCTACGCCGGAGGCTGCGACCTCGGAAGCCGCACCGTCGAACCGCACATGACGGCGCTGCGCCCGTTCGGCCTCGAGGTGAAGGCGACCGAGGGCAGCTACCACGCGCTCGTGCAGAGCGGCGTCGTGCCGACGCGACCGATCGTGCTGATCGAGCGTGGCGACACCGTCACCGAGAACGCGCTGATGGCGGCCGCGCTGTGCGACAGCACCACCGTGATCCGCAACGCCAGCTCCAACTACATGGTCCAGGACCTGTGCTTCTTCCTCCAGAAGCTGGGGGTCGTCATCGAGGGGGTGGGCACCACCACCTTGAAGGTCACCGGCTGCGCCGACATCGACGTCGACGTCGACTACTCCCCCAGCGAAGATCCGATCGAGGCGATGTCGCTGCTGGCGGCCGCGATCGTCACCGACTCCGAGATCACGGTGCGTCGGGTGCCGATCGAGTTCATGGAGATCGAGCTCGCTGTGCTCGAGGAGATGGGCTTCCGCTACCGCCTCTCCGAGGAGTACCTCGCCGCCAACGGACACACCCGGCTGGTGGACGTGAGCACCCTGCACTCGGTGCTGCGCTCCCCCATCGACAAGATCCACCCGATGCCGTTCCCGGGCCTCAACATCGACAACCTGCCCTTCTTCGCGATCATCGCGGCGACGGCCCAGGGCCAGACGATGCTGCACGACTGGGTCTATGAGAACCGCGCGATCTACCTGACCGAGCTCAACAAGCTCGGCGGCAAGGTCACTTTGATGGACCCCCACCGGGTGATGATCGAGGGGCCGACCCGCTGGTCGGGGACCGAGGTCGTCTGCCCGCCGGCGCTGCGCCCCGCCGTGGTGATCCTGCTGGCCATGCTCGCGGCCAGGGGCACCTCGGTGCTGCGTTCGACGTACGTCATCCACCGTGGCTACGAGGGCCTGGCCGACCGGCTCAACGAGCTGGGCGCGCAGATCGAGACCTTCCACGACCTCTGATGTGTAGCCCGTTCCTGTCAATGGGCAGGGTGAGGCGCCGCCCGTCGTGATGGCTGGCGGCGGCTCTCTTGGTTCCGGGTCAGGGTCGCCGCAGCGTGTCTCTTCGACGCCTCGGGAGTGGCCTGCCCGCTCGCGCTGCTCCTGCTGTGGACTGGCCCTCGTCGGAGTTCACGCACCACCCGTCGTGACCTCGCTGACCTGTGTGCGCGCTCACAGCCCCAGGTGCTCGAGCACGCGGTCGGTCGCGTGTCCGTCCTCGAGATGGGTGAAGGTGCGTTGGAACGCCCGGTAGCGCCCGGCGTACTGCTCCCTCGCGCCGGGTAACCGGGCCAGGGCCTGCAGGAGGTCAGGTTGGGTACCGACGATCGGCCCAGGCGCGTCGTCAGGACCGAGTTCGAAGTAGAAGCCGCGCACGGTCTCCCGGTAGCGCGTGAGGTCGTAGGGGTAGAACACGATCGGTCGACCGGTGATGGCGAAGTCGAACATCACCGAGGAGTAGTCGGTGACCAACACGTCGGCGGCGGCGTACAGCTCGTTGATGTCCGGGTGGTAGGAGACGTCGTGCACCCCCGGGGTCGCCGCCACCCGCGACCGGCCGGTCGCCAGGTAGTGCGAGCGGAACAGCAAAGCGTGGTCCTGGCCCAGCGCTGCCGCGAACGCTGCCGGGTCCAGGGCCAGTGGGAGCTCGGCCGTTGGATCGAGCTGCACCTCGTCGTCACGCCATGTCGGCGCGTAGAGGACAAGGGTAACCGCGTCGTGGATGCCGAACTGGCCGCGTACCTCGTCCCGGACCTGCTTCTGCTCTGGCAGGCTGAGGAGGTCGTTGCGCGGGTATCCGGACTCCAGCACGGCCCCGTCATACGCGAACGCCTTGCGCAGCCTCGGCGTGCTGATCGCGTTGGGCGAGAGCAGCAGGTCCCATTTCGCGATGTCCACGTCGAGCTTGTCGAGTCGACCCGGTGGTGCCCACAGCACGTCGCGGTGGACCCGCTTGAGCGGGGTGCCGTGCCAAGTCTGCAGGTATGTGGTGCCGGGTTGCTTCACCCACTCGACCTCGGTGTGGCTACTTGCGATCACGAGGTCGGCCGCCTCAAGCGCCGCACGTGCCTCCGGTCCGTCGATGTCGACGGTGGTCGCGCCCGATGGAAACCCGTCCCGGTGGACGGGGTCCGCCAACCAGACGTGCTCGATCCCGGGCCCGCCACACAGCCGCTGGTAGATGGCCCGAGGGTTGTCGGAGTAGCGGCCGTGGAAGCTGTTGTAGACGATCCGCATCCCACCATCCAACCAACAAGCACCGCACCCCACTCCGCCCAACCTGCGTGCCCGGCGCCGATCCGGGTCCGCCGCCGTCCCTGCGGTGCTCTCACGACGCACCTGCCCGAGAGCTGCGGGCACCCAGGTCTGCCTGTCAAAGGCGGTGTGCCGACCTGGTTTCGATCAGCGGCGAAGCGGACGTGGCGCCGACCGAGGCTTCGTCTTCGACGCGAGGCTGCCGGCGCGGCTGCGCTCCGGCGCAGCGCGAACTCTTGGCCGAATGAAACACAGATCGCATCATGAGCGTGTGTCCGCGTCCCGTGACCGCGGGTCGAGTCCACGGCCCCAAGCGGACACGCAGTTGGCATCATCTCCACCAGGCGGCGATGAGTCGACAACCATCAGGAAGTCTTACCTGCATGACGCCAGCTGAAGAGTTTCGTGAGATCGGCCGCCGCTTCGGCGAGGTCGCGGACGCGGTCCGCTCCGATCAGTGGGATGACCCGACGCCAGTAGCGGGGTGGAGGGCGCGCGACGTCGTCGGCCACCTGATCAAGTGGTTCCCTGCCCTGGTGCACGACTTGGATGTGACGCTCCCGACCGGCCCTTCGGTCATGACGGACCCGGCTGGGGCTTGGCGGGCCTTTGCAGGAGGTGTGATCTCGCTGCTCGAGGACCCCACCGTCGCCACCCTCGTGCCCACCAACCCGAACTTTGGCGGGATGACGCTCGACCAAGCAGTTTCACGGTTCTTCACCGCTGACGTGTTTCACCACACCTGGGACTTGGCGACCGCCACCGGCCAAGTGCCTCCACTCGACCCGCAGCGATGCGAGTCAATGCTCGCCTCGATGGAGCCCATCGATCAGTTGCTGAGGGACAGCGGACAGTATGGACCTCGCGTCGAGGTACCCGAGCACGCCGACGCCGAGACGCGGCTGGTCGCCTTCTTGGGCCGCGACCCCTTCTGGGCACCGCCGACCCGGACCTAGCCGCCACGATTCCCGACGCGGAAAGACCGTTCACCGTTCGGCAGATCAGTGCGCTCTCGCCTAGGATTCGACGTATGAAGGATCGCGCGAGCGTCACGAACCTCGTGCTGAGCCTTGCTGCCTATGCGGTCTTCATGCTGAGCGTGCTCTCTGCTGTCGGCTTTGGCGTCGGGTTTCTCGAACTGATCGTGTGGACCACGCTCGTTGCCGTCGGCACCGGACTAATTGTTCGCAGGCACCTGCGAGCGCGAAGCGACGCCGAAGTTGCTCCCGCCCACCCCTGAGCCTTTCCGTCTTACTCGCCGGGGGTCATCCGATCATCGGCACGACCGCGCCATCAGCGGCAAGTCCGGGCGAGCGTAGCCGCTTTCAATGCGGCAGAACCGTGCGGTTCCCTTGGACAGCCGCACCGTTACATGAGGCACAATGTCATGGCCGTGCGAGAGCGAGTGAGCGCGTACCGGGCCCGGATGCGAGCCCAAGGGCTGCGGCCCGTACAGATTTGGGTACCCGACGTTCGCTCGCCAGAGTTCGCCGCTGAAGCTCACCGCCAGTCCGAACTCGTCGCGGCCGCTGACCGTGCGAGTGACGACATGGACTTCGTCGAGGCTGTTTCCGACGGCTGGAACGAATAAGACGCGGTGACATCGTCACCGTCGCGGGCGGTGTCTACGCGCAGAAGCCGCGACCGGCCCTGATCGTGCAGGACGATCGGTTCGACGCGATTGATTCGTTGACGATCTGCTCCTTCACAAGCACTCCTGGTCTTCCTCGGCTTCGGCGCCTGACCGTGCTATCTGCGGCATGTGCGTACGGCCGCAGCCCACGCTATCTGCGGCAGATACGGATGTCTCCCAAGCTGTTACTTGTGCGCTAGGACCGCTGGCTGCGTTGGCGTCGCCTTTCGAGTCGCGTGATGACTGGGGCGACGTACATGGTGAGCGACTCGAAGGCGTCCTCCGGCGTCGTGTCGACCGCGCTGAGTGCGTACCAGGCCTCAACAGCCGCAGCGTCTGGACCGTCGCGATGGTCGTCACTTCCACGGAACTTCGCCCGGCGACCGGGTGGCCAGGCTCGATCCAACTCGGTTCGCTCGTCCGGTTGCAGCCTGTCGCCGTCCGCATCCAGAAGCGCCAGTAGCGGTTGGAGAGAGCCAACCCGCAGGGCATAGCGAAGGACTCCCGACACCTCATAGTGGGACCAGGTGCTACTCCGCTTCGCTGCCCGGAGCCGGCGCCTGAGCCACGCCAAGAGATGCTCCGTGGCTGGCCCCGTGTCGACCTGTTCAAGCGCCCAAGCGGCGCATGTCTGGGTGTAAATGTTGCCTCCCGTCAGCATCGGCACGAGGTCGGTCGTTGCCACGGGTCCCAGACGCGTCGCGATGGCTTTCATAGCCGCCACACGACGGTCTGAGGATCCTCGCCCGCGCTCCTCGAGTTGCGCACGTAGGAACTCAACTCCCGAGCTGCCGCTTGCATAGCCGAGCGCTTCGATCAGCATCGCCCGGTCGTAGCCACGGGCCTCATTGACCCAGCCGATCACCTCATCGTCGGATAGTGATCGCAGGTCAAGCATGGAGCGACTCTCCCACGAGGAGCGGCTCATTCATTCCTACCGCCCGCACCGCACCACGGAACGCGGCAGATCCGGATGTCTTTGTCGTGCATGGGCGACAATGAGCGCGTGCTAGACCCTTCCCCCGCCCCCCAGTCGACCTGGCAAGGAGTCATGGGCACGGTTATGTTGCTCGCCCTCGCCGCAGTGCCTGCGTGGTGGGCGACGGAAGAGGTCGAACGAGGCAACCAGTTGTTTCTCGTGGCCTTGGCTGCGCTGATGTTCGCACTCGCTGTCTGGCGCGGCATTTCGACGCGCGGACCGCGCGAAGCGCCAAGGGAGGCGCAACGGAGTAGGCAAGCGACCTGAGCGCATTCATGTCGGGATGACCGCGGCGGATCGCGGCAGATCCGGATGCTCGCGGTCTGGCGGTCACCGTCTTCTCGTTCGTCTAACGCTGAGGGCGCGATGGTCGAACCCGTCCGTGTTCGAGCACGTCACGTCGTAAGGGTGGCTCTCCTCTCACGCCATCGCTGATGCCGACGGGAATCGTTGATAGCCGAAGCGACAGGCCTCGAGTGAGGGACAGTGGTGCAATGTCATCCGCGATCGCAGCCGTAGCGGTCGACTACCTTGCGCAGACAGGTTTCGTCGTCCGGGTATCGGAGGTGGGCAGCTGCTGGGAGACGGGTGGCCCGGCATGGCTGTTCCCGGCGACGCTGCTTTGCGGAATTCTCACGATCGTTGCTGCCTTGTGGACAGTCGAGTCATGGTCATCGCGCGCCCCCGAGCCGGGACCGACCGCCGGAGCATACCTACGTGGCGCAGTCTCCGGACTGCTTATCGTAGTGGCGCTGTGGGTCTTCGGCGGAGCCACGACGCTGGATGCGATCTCCTGGATCATGATCCCAGTAATGTTTCTCGGCACGGCAGGGGTGGCTGCCGTCGCTCAACGCCGCCGTCGTGCCCTATTCTCCGGCACGGAGCTAACGACCGCGTGGAGCGTAGCCGACCTTTCCGTGCGATGGGGTGCGCCGGCCCTCACCGGCATGGCCATCCTGGGTGCCGCAGGGTCTATCTGGGCTGCGGTCGCCCTGGGCCATCCCTGCTGACTACGGTGAGTACTTGCAGCCCGTAGGACCGGCCATCGGCAAGACCGCGCGGATCGCGGCATGTGGAGTGCGTTTCGCTTCTCCCCAGTTCCAGGCCTGCGAGGATCGGCCCATGGAAGCCGCTGACGAGATCTGGAACCGGGCCGCCATGTCAAGTGGTGGCGCGCGTCAGGGCGACGCCTCGTTGGCGTCGGTGCTCGGCGTCCATAGCAAGGCGATGAGCGGCGGACTCTTGAAGGCCGTGGAGCAAGCGGCCCCGGACCAATTGGATGCCGCTGAGGCGGGCTACCGCTGGCTGCAACTCGATGCGGCCGCGGATGTTGTCGCCATGGTGCGGCGCGAGATCGAGACTGGCGCGCTTGATGACGACCGTGCAGATACTTTGGCGGGGCACGCTGACGACGAGTATGGGCAGGTCGTGCCCACCGATCAGACGCTCGTCGGTGCGTTCCAATCACGATTGATCGAGGACCCTGACGCGTTCGCTCCGGTCTAGGTTACTCGATCGCTCATCGGCACGATCGCGCCCGGTCAGCGGCAGAAGCAGTCGTTTGCGGTTGGCTCGGCACTAGTTCTCATTGACCAGAGTGGTACCGTAAACTTGTACCACTATCTGAAGGAGTTCGGGATGTCTGTCACCGCGAGCGAGGCACGAAAGCAACTGTTCCCGTTGATCGAGAAGGTGAACAACGACCGCGTCGCGGTGGAGATCACCTCTCGTCGTGGCAATGCCGTGCTGGTGTCGGCGGACGAGTACGCCGCCCTCGAGGAGACCGCATATTTGCTCCGCGTGCCGGCCAACGCCAAGCGACTTCTGGAGAGCCTCCAGCAGGCGAAGTCTGGCGACAGGCACGAGCACGAGCTCGCCGAGTGAGGCTGGTCTTCACTGCGCACGGCTGGGACGACTACACGCATTGGCTTCAAGCCGATCGGCAAGTCCTGAAGAGGATCAACCGGCTGATCGATGACGCACTACGAGATCCGACCGAAGGCATCGGGAAGCCCGAGCCACTTAAGCACCTGCTAGCCGGGACGTGGTCACGCCGGATCACTGAGGAGCACCGCCTGGTCTACCTCGTTGACGATGAGGACCTGGTCATCCTCCAGGCGCGCTTTCATTACAAGTAGACCCGCCCGCGGTGCCGGCAGTTCCGCACTATCTGCGGCAAGCGCGGACGTGCCGTGGTGGGGACGGTCCACACTGACAGTGATGACATCGGCTTTGAACTACGTGGCGGTTGGGGCGACTCGACCGAGCGAGCAAACGTGGACGGAGAAGCCTTCTGGCTTCCGCAGCTACGAGCGAACCGTCCGTATTGGGCAGGGAACTGACAGGTGGGAAACGGTCACGAACGACCTGCTCGACTGGGGAGTGAAAACCCGCAGCGGCTTCACCATCAAACCGCTGTCAGGAGACACCACCCGGGTGCACGACGGAGCTGGCTATCTCCTCACTGCCCGCATCGGGCCGTTCTCCATCCGAGAGCCGGTCCGAGTCGTGGTCGTAGTCGACACGCCTGATCGATGCGGGTTCGCCTACGGCACTGTGGAGGGCCACCCGGTCTCTGGTGAAGAAGCGTTCATCCTGCACCGCGTCCCCGGCGGCACTATCTGGCTGACACTGCGGTCCCTGACCCGGCCAGCCAGAGGTCGATGGCGTCTGGCGTTCCCCGCCATCCTCGTCGCGCAGCGCTGGTACCGCTGGCGCTACGGCCGAGCGTTGCTGAGCCGGTGATTCTTGGCGGTGCGAGCTCGCGATCAGCGGCATAGCGGGCGCCAGGCAGCTTGGGCGGCATAACGTGGCCGGCAACATCCGGATGGTGCAGCCGAGGACGTAAGCCGTCTGGCTCTCGCTCTTGGTATGCACCCGCCCGACACGTAGAAGGACCCCGGTGAAGCACAGAAGCGAGCGCGACCGAAGCCGTCGCAAACCTGCCTCCGGCGAACCCCAGGTGCCCTTCCTACGCCTATGGAACGCCCTCTGGTTCTCGGTAGGTGCCGGCTTCTTGGTTGTCGCGGACCACGCAAACACCGATTCCTCGTGGCCAGAAAGCATCGCGGTCGGACTCACCCTTGCCCTCCTCTTCGGGCTCGGTCTCCTGTGGGAGGGGCGCCGGCACCGTCGCCGAAAGGCAGCGACTAGGCAGGACGAGTAGGTACGCGTGCAAGCACGTGGCACGGCTGGCTCACTCCGAGCGCAGCCTCCCGATAGTTGAGCTCCCATAGGTTCGTCCACTGGCTCATCGGCACGACCGCGCAATCAGCGGCATGTGCGGATACCGCCCGGCGCTCGTTCAGCGGCGAGCGATAGCGGCAGCCACCATGTGCGGCAGCGCCATCAGGGCACCGGTGACCGCCGTGGCGATGCTCAGGAAGAGACTGATCCGGCTGTCACTGAAGACCGCGAGGAACAGACCAACGAACAGGACAAAGAGCCCACACAAGACGAGCACTCGAGCCTCTCGGCTGATCGGAGCCTCGGGGAGGGTTTCGTTCGTCGGGGCGGCAGTAGGGGGATTCACCCGTCCATTATCGGCACATGCTCCTCATACTCTGTCCATGAGCACTGGCGGCTACCCCGCGCGGGCGAAGGCGGCAGAGCTGAGCTGTCATGCGAACAGTCGTCCTCCTCGGTCTCGCCGCCGTCGCGGTCTGGTGGTCTGTGGACGAACCCTCGGCGGGCAACCGAGGATTCCTCCTAGCCGTTGCTGGCCTCCTTGCCCTCGTCGCGGGGTGGGGCATCGTTGAGACTCGGCGCGAACTCCGAGCGATCCGCGCGTAGAGCCCTCGCCGAACGCACTGATCTCGGCATGAGCGGACGCGCTCTCAACTTTCAGGTGCGGTATCCGCGTGGCGATGCGTGACCTTCCAACCAGTGGGTTCCTGGCGGTAGACCTGGGTGACCCTCAAGGTGTAGTCACGTGACTCGCCTTCGATGACTGCGGAGGTGTGTTCATGGGCCACCGTGTCGGCCCAGTTCTCGGTGACCTCGGCGCGGAGGATCTCGAAGTCGAAAGACGAGCAGCCCTCGAAGCGTTCGGCCAACGCTTCGACCAATGCCGTGAACTCGCGGCCTCCGATGGCGGTCTTCCAGGAGCCGAAGACTGTGACGTCCGCGGCATCGGACCAGACTGTCTTCCATGCCTGGGCATCACCCCTGTAAAGGCGATGAGCGCTGGCTCGAACTCCGCCTTCAACCAGCCGTTGAACTCGACGAGTCTGCCCTGAGACGGTGTTTCGCCCACCCCGGCATCCTGTCAGTGGTCAGCGGCGCCAGGGAAGGGCCTGAGCGCGAACGCATAGCCTTCCGCTCATCGGCTATGAGAGTGCGCTTCCCGCGGGCCTCGATCACCCGGCAGTGCGACACCCTGGGAGGGTGGGCGGCTCAGCCGCGGAAGAGCCCGTCCAGGTAGGAGCGCGCGCGAGACGGCGGCGGGGGTGCCTTCATGTCGGCGGTGATGCGAGGCAGCTGAGCGGTGTCGGCGGAACGGTGGGAGTGCCAGTCGTTCTCGGCCTCGATCAGGCTGCCGAGAACGGCCTTCTCCAGGAACACCCCCTGGCAGTCCGCGCACTGTCGGATGCGCACCCGACCGTGGCTGCGCTCGGCCATCGAACCCTCGCACTTGGGGCAGGTCATCTCGTCCATGCCTCGCACGCTACTCCTGCGCCGAACCGCAGCTGAGTAGGAACGCGGATGCCCTGACGGCGATTCGAGGGCACCATCGGGTGATGGCGGTGAATACTCTTCGCGTGACCGCGGATCCGCGTCGTGCGCCGACTCCGGTGACCGGCCATGCCTTCCTGGACGCGATCCACGACCAGCCGGGTTCGGTGCTGGCCATGGCTCACCGAGGCGGCGCCCTGCACCCTGAGATCCCCGGGGTCGAGAACACCCTGCACGCGTTCCGGCACGCCGTGGCGCTCGGCTACCGCTACCTGGAGACCGATGTGCACGCCACGAGTGACGGCGTGCTGCTCGCGTTCCACGACGAGGTGCTGGACCGGGTGACCGACTCGCAGGGCAGGCTGGCCGACCTGACCGCGCAGGAGATCGCCGAGGCCCGCATCGTGCGCGAGCACGCCGTGCCGACCATGGCCGACCTGCTCGAGGAGTTCCCCGACTGCCGCTTCAACATCGACCTGAAGTCCCCGGGCGCCGTCGCCCCACTGGCGGAGCTCCTGGATCGGACCGCCAGCCACGACCGGGTCTGCATCGGCTCGTTCTCCCAGCGCCGGCTCACCTCGTTCCGGGGGCTGACCGGAGGTCGGGTCGCCACGTCCGCCTCACCCGTGGAGGTGGCTGCCCTGATGGCGCTGCCCACGGGGCCCGCCGCGGTCCTCGCCCGACGCCTCGGGTTCTCGGCGCTGCAGGTGCCCCACCGCCGCGGGAGGCTGACCGTGGTCACCCCGAGGTTCGTACGACGTGCCCACGCGGCCCGGCTGCACGTGCACGTGTGGACCGTGGACGAGCCGGCGGAGATGGACGAGCTGCTCGACCAGGGGGTGGACGGGTTGATCACCGATCGCACTGACGTCCTCCGCGACGTCCTGGTCAGGCGCGGACAATGGAGGGACCACCCATGAGCGGCACCCTGCCGATCGGCATCGCCGACCTCTCCCCCGTCGACCGCCTCGAACAGCAGAGGGCCTGGAACTGGTACGACTGGGCCAACTCCGCGTTCTACACGACCGTGCTCTCGGTGCTGTTCGCGCCGTACATGATCACGGTCGCCGGCCGGGCAGCCGGCTGCGTCTCCCTCGACGAGACCTGCACCAAGACCGTCTCGGTGCTGGGTCTGCAGCTCGCGGCCGGGTCGCTGCCGAGCTACCTGATCAGCTTCTCCACCATCTTGAGCGCGTTCCTGCTGCCGATCGTGGGCGCCTTCGTCGACCGCTCGCCACGCAAGAAGTGGCACATGGCGGCCTACGCGTTCGCGGGGTCGTCCTGTGCCGCGCTGCTGTTCTTCATGCAGGGACAGAGCTGGCAGATCGGTGCGGTCGCGGTCGTCCTGAGCAGCATCCTCGGTGGCTGCTCCCTGGTCGCCTACTACGCCATCCTGGTCGACATCTCCACCGAGGAGGAGCGCGACCAGGCCTCCTCACGCGGCTGGGCCTGGGGCTACCTCGGTGGCGGCCTGCTGCTGCTGATCAACCTCATCGCCTACACGATGCACGACAGCCTCGGTCTCGACGAGGCCATGGCAGTGCGCCTCTCGCTGCTCTCGGCGGCGCTGTGGTGGGGCGGCTTCACGATCATCCCGGTGGTGCGCCTGCGCAACTACGCGCCGGTCAACGTGGTGGTGGAGCAGGGCACCATCTTCCAGCGCAGCTTCGGCCAGCTCCTGACCACCATCAAGGAGCTGCGCAACTACCCGATGACGCTGACGTTCCTGCTGGCGTACCTGTTCTACAACGACGGCATCCAGACCGTGATCTACGCGGCGTCGACCTACGGCTCCAAGCAGCTCAAGTTCGACCAGGGCGTGCTGATCGCGACCATCCTGCTGATCCAGTTCGTGGCCTTCGGCGGGGCGCTGTGGTTCGGCCGGCTCGCCGCCAAGTACGGCGCCTACCGCTCGATCCTGTGGGGCACCTACGCCTGGATGGTGATCGTGGTGCTCGCCCTGTTCCTGCCGGAGAAGAACGTCGCGCTGTTCCTCTCCCTGGCGATCGCGATCGGCATCGTGCTCGGCGGCACCCAGGCCCTCTCCCGGTCCTTCTTCAGCCTCCTGATCCCCCGAGGACGCGAGGGCGAGTACTTCAGCCTGTACGGCGCCGCGGAACGCGGGACCTCCTGGTTCGGCACCCTGCTGTTCGGCGTGGTCTTCCAGGTGACCGGCTCCTACCGCCCCGCGATCCTGGCGCTGATCGTCTTCTTCGTCCTGGGGGCCTACTTCCTGCTCCGGCTCGATCCCGTGCGCGGTATCCGCGATGCCGGTAACCGGGTGCCCAGCAGGGTCTAGACTCGAGCCGTCACCGGGAGTGACCTTCGCCTCAGCGGCGCGACGCATGTTCGTGCGCTCGTCGGGAATCCTTGGACATGTTCGCTCGTTGACAGAGATGGCACCGCTCTTCGGTGCCGGCATATCGACATCCCCCCGACCGGCGTCCTGACCGGCTTGCCGTACCGTCCCGAGAGCGGTACGCATGGGGGTACGACATTTCACGACTCGTTCAGTCGTGGGTGCAGAACTTTGGAGGTACTCATGGGAGAGCGCACGCTACGCGGAGCCCGGCTCGGTGGTCAGAGCTTCGAGGATGAGCGCGGCATCGAGTTCGCCGCCCGGCAGCAGGTGGGCTACCGCTGTGCCCACGGGCACGAGTTCGAGATCACCATGTCGGTCGAGGCCGACGTGCCCGCGCTGTGGGAGTGCCCACGCTGCGGCGCCGAGGGACGCGCGACCTCAGGCATCGAGCCCGAGGTCAAGGACGTCAAGCCGGCACGCACCCACTGGGACATGCTGCTCGAGCGTCGTTCGATCAAGGAGCTCGAGGACATCCTCACCGAGCGGCTCGAGCTGCTCCGCGGCGGGGAGATCGGCCCGGCGCACCTGCACCGCGCCAGCGCCCGCAAGAAGCGGGCCAGCTCACTGAGCTGAGCGTCGCCTCACGGAGACGGCGGGTGCCCCTCGGGGCGCTCCTCGTCGACGACCTCGCCCTGGACCACCCCGAAGTCGGGGTCCACCGGTCCGGGGCGTTGTTGCGTCCGGGGGTCCGCGGTCCCCTCCGTGGGGAAACCGGTGCCGAAGCCGGGGCCGAAGCCGGGCGGGAACCCCGAGGACCCGGGCGGGAAGCCGGAGGACCCGGGCGGGAAGCCGGCAGCGCCAGCCGCGAGCTTGCGGCTGATCACACCGGTGAGCACCCGGCGGCCGATCGGGCGGGTCACCGGGAGGATGCACAGCACGCCCGCGAGGTCGGTCACGAAGCCCGGGGTCAGCATCAAGGTGCCCCCCACCAGGATCAGCATCCCGTCAGCGAGCTCCCGAGCCGGCATCCGGCGCTCGCGCAGCGCCTCGCCCAGGGCTCGCCAGGCGCGCAGCCCCTCGCGTTTGACCAGCCAGGCGCCGATGACGCTGTCGACCACGAGCAGCAGGATCGTCCACCAGGCGCCGATCACCTGCCCGATCTGCACGATCACGAAGATCTCGACCAGCGGGACGACCACGAAGGCCACCACCAGCAGCCACCACGGAGATCCACGCCTTCTTGAGCTGCTCATGACCCGTCAACGTCCGAGGGACGGGTGCTGTTCCGAGCAGGCTGCCCGCCCTGCGCGCGCCGGAGCAGGGAGCGGACTCCGCGGACGCGCTCGCTGACGCCCCAGCGGGTGATGCGGGTGAGCGACTCCGCGGCGATGCTGCCGCTCATCTTCGAGTGCCCCTGCTCCCGTTCCACGAACTCGATCGGGACCTCGACGACCCTCAGGCCCGCCTGGTGCGCGCGGTAGGCGAGCTCTGCCTGGAACACATAGCCCAGGGAGACGACGGCCTCGAGGTCGATCGCCTCCAGCGTCGTACGCCGGAACAGCCGGAAGCCCGCGGTCGCGTCGCGGACCGGGATGCCCAACAGGGTGCGGGTGTAGAGGTTGCCCGCGCGGGAGAGCACCTCACGCGGCAGCGGCCAGTTGACGACGCTCCCCCCGGGGACCCAGCGAGAGCCGATCACCAGATCCGCCCCGGGGAGCGCGTCCAGCAGCCGGTGGAGCTGCTCGGGCTGATGGGACCCGTCGGCGTCCATCTCGCCGACCACGTCGTACCCCGCGTCCAGCGCGACCCGGAACCCGTGGAGGTACGCCGCGCCGAGGCCCTCCTTGCCGGCCCGGTGCAGCACCTTGACCTGAGGATCGGCCGCCGCGAGCCGGTCCGCGAGCCGGCCGGTCCCGTCGGGCGAGCTGTCGTCGACGATCAGGAGGTCGACCTCCGGTTGCGCGACCCGCAGCCGCTCGATGACGGTGGTCAGGCTGAGCGCCTCGTTGAAGGTCGGGATGACCATCACGACGCGGCCGGGTCCACCGGCGGCATCAGGAACGAGGGGGTTCGCCATGCGCGCAACCTATCGGCAGCTTCGAAGGAGCCTTGCCTCGGCATGGCCGTCACGACGCCCCGGTGCCACCCCCGCCGGGGGGCGCCTCGCAGGTGAGGTGGAAGGCAGGTCGGGGGGAGTTGGGTGACCTTCGGACCGCTCGCGCCCTGGCCGGATGCCAGAGTCGCACGCGTTGTCTACTGGTCGCCTCACTCCCCCCGTGTCCTCCCGTCGAGACCGCGCTGCCCGACCCGCCAAGTGCGCACACCGCGACCACCTTGGGGAGATGGCCCGTGAACGCATCCGTCGGACATTGCGACTGACGTTCTGCCCGGAGTAACTCGCAGACCTTGACCTGCCGGACGGCCCGCTGTCAACACCCCGCCCACCAGCACGGACGCTGCGAAGTCGCAGGTCAGCGGGGCGACACGGGGGCGACCCGGATTGACGAAACTTCGCTTTCGGCGGCGTGTCGCGCACGGCGCGCCGGGCTGGTCCATACCTAGCTAGGGCACCACCACGATCCCCACCGCCGTGGTGGCCAGGATCGGCTCCGGCAGGACCCCGGCGGCGGAGACCGCGGCGGCCTCGCCGCTCCGGCTGCGCGCCACCACGACGAGCGAGAACTCCAGCTCGCGGGACCGACGACCCACCCGGATCAGCCGTGCCGTGGCCTCCACGACGTCACCGGCGCGGACGGGGGCCAGGAACTGCACGTCGCTGTAGGAGGCGAACAGCCCCTCGTCGCCGTCGCTGCGGATGCACAGCTCGGTCGCCACGTCACCGAACAGGCCCAGGCCCCAGGCGCCGTCCACGAGGTCTCCGGCGTAGTGGGCGTGGGCACGGGAGACGTAGCAGCGGTGCACCACCTCGAGGCCCACCTCGGCGCCCGTGGTCGCGCCGTCCCTGACATTGCCGCTGATATTGCTGTTGCCGCTGCTCTGCTCCGGACTCATCAGGCCTCCTTCTCGGTGACGATTCGATGCACCAGGTAGCTCGCGACCTCACCGGGCGTCGTACCCCGGCTGAAGACGCGGTCGACGCCGAGCTGCTCGGACATGGTCTCGTCGAAGCGGGGACCGCCCACCACGAGCAGGGGGCGGCGAGCCGGTGGGAACGCCTCCCGGAAGGCGGCCGACATCTCCTTGATGTTGAGCAGGTGCGCGTCGCGCTGGGTGACCACCTGCGAGACCAGCACCGCATCCGCCTGCTCGGCCACGGCCCGGTCGACCAGCTGCGGCACCGAGACCTGCGCCCCCAGGTTCACCACCCGCAGCTCCCGGTAGTACTCCAGGCCCTTCTCGCCGGCGAAGCCCTTGATGTTGAGGATCGCGTCGATCCCCACGGTGTGGGCGTCGCTCCCGATGCAGCCGCCCACGACCACGAGGCGACGCCTCAGCGCCCTCTTGACGGCGGCGTTGACCTCCTTGGGGGCGAGCAGGGCGTAGTCCCGCTCGACGACCACCACCGAGGAGGGATCGACGAGATGGTGCACCCGCCCGTAGACCACGAAGAAGGTGAAGTCGGGGCCCATCGGCCTGGCGTGCGCCACCAGGGCCGGGTCCATCCCCATCTTGTTCGCCAGCTGGACCGCCGAGCCCTCGGCGATCTTGGAGTGCCGCATCGGCAGCGTGAACGAGAGCTGCACCATCCCGTCGCCGGTGGTGTCGCCGTACGGTCGGAGCAGGCGCTTGTCCTCGGCGGCAGGAGTGCCCTCGACACCGCTCATGGCTTCTCCTCCAGGATCTCGGTCGCCGGGTTGAAGTACTCCGGAGCCTTCTTCGCCACGCCGTCGAGGCCGCGGCCCGCGTCGGCGGGTCGCTTCATCAGGCCGAAGGTGCCGTCGGCGATGGCGTCCAGCAGCCCACCCCCGGAGGACGACGGCGGGTGGTCGGCGATCCGGCTGAGCAGGTCGATGGCCTCCCCCAGCACCTGGTCGGCTCGACTGGCGATGAACCCGCCGGGCGGGGGGTGGAAGTCCTCGTGCAGCGCCCCGGCCGCCCGCAGCACGTACCGCACGTTCTGCAGGGCCAGGTCGCGGTCACTGATCCACGGGGTGACCACGGCCTCGGTCATCATGCCCACGAGCAGGATGCCCTGGCCGGTCAGCGCGCCGGCCAGGTTGAAGAACCCGTCCAGCAGGTAGCCGCGGAAGACGTCACCGGTCATGTGCCTGGTCGGCGGCATCCACTTCAGCGGCGCGTGCGGGAAGAGCTCGCGGGCGAGCAGCGCGTGCGCGAGCTCGAGGCGGAACGAGTCGGGGATCGCGGGATCGATCTCGAAGGCGTGTCCCAGGCCGAGCTGCCAGTCCTGGAGTCCGGCCTCCTTGCCGAAGTACTCGTTGAGCAGCTGGCTGGTGGTGACGGTGTGCGCTGCGTCCACGGCGTCGTCGGTGGTCAGGTAGTTGTCCTCGCCGGTGTTGATGATGATCCCCGCCCGGGCGTGCACCTGGCGGCTGAAGCGCTGGTCGACGAAGGTGCGCACCGGGTTGATGTCGCGGAAGAGGATCCCGTACATCGAGTCGTTGAGCATCATGTCCAGTCGCTCGAGCCCGGCCAGTGCGGCGATCTCGGGCATGCACAGGCCGCTCGCGTAGTTCGTCAGCCGGACGTAGCGGCCGAGCTCCTTGCTGGACTCGTCGAGGGCCGCGCGCATCAGCCGGAAGTTCTCCTGCGTCGCGTAGGTGCCGGCGTAGCCCTCGCGGGTCGCTCCCTCGGGGACGTAGTCCAGCAGCGACTGACCCGTCGAGCGGATCACCGCGATCACGTCGGCCCCCTCGCGGGCGGCCTGCTGCGCCTGCGGAATGTCCTCGTAGATGTCCCCGGTGGCGACGATCAGGTAGATCCACGGCTGCTGCGGAGCGTCTCCCACGCGCGCGACCAGCCGCTCGCGCTCGCGACGACGCGCATCGATGCGGCGTACGCCGGCTCCGACCTGCTTGCGCGACGCTGCCTGGGCCCGGAGCGCGTCCCGACCTGCGGGAAGCCGGAAGCGTACCGATCCGGCGGAGGCCCGGTGGGCGAGGCTCGCGAGGTCCTCGGCCTCACCGCGCAGCAGGGCGTCCCAGACCGGCAGTGCGAGGCCGTGCTCCAGCCCCACGTCGGCACGGACGGCGTCGGCGAGGCGGTTCACCCAGGGGGTCCCGTCGGGGTCCGCGCCGGCGAGCCCCGCGAGCCGCAGGGTCGCCCGCTCCACGGAGACGGTGGTGTGCGCCCGGGCGAGCTTCACGATCGGCCGGCCCACCTGGCGGGCAAGGGTCCGGGCCTGACGCACGACAGCTGGGTCCAGGCCCAGCTTCGCAGCGGGACGGGCGGGTGCCGGAGCCATCACAGTCTCCTCTCGAAGAGCCTGCGGACATGAGGCTCGGTGCGGACGATCTCCAGGGCGAGGTCGGCGTGTCCCGGGACGTAGCCGTTGCCGATGATCATCGTCACGTCGGCGGCCAGTCCCTCGGCTCCCAGGGCGGCCGCGCTGAACGAGGTGGCCATCGAGAAGAAGATGACCGACCCTCCCGCTGACGTCGACAGGATCGCGCCTCCCTCGCAGCCGGGGACGTCGACGCACACGATGGTCAGGTCGGCCGGTCCGCCGGCGGCTGCGACAGCGTCGCGCAGCGCCACCGGGTCACGCGCGTCGCAGATCACCACCTGGTCGGCCAGCCCGGTGCCTGCCAGGAGGTCAGCCTCCTGCTGGTGCGGGACCACGGCGATCACGCGGCGGGCTCCGGCGCGACGCGCCGCCGCGAGGCACAACGACCCGGACTTGCCGCCGCCGCCGATCACGGTGACCACGGGGTCGACGTAGCGCCTGACATGACGCTCGGTGAGCGCAGGGGCGCCACAGACGTCCATCACCGCCAGGGCCAACGGGGTCGGCAGGTCCTCGGGGAGCCGCGCGGCGATGCTGCGGCCGAACAGGATGGCGTAGCCCTGGGCCGGAACCTGCTCGGTGCGGCCGTCCCAGTGGCGCAGCGCGTCCTCGATCACCAGCGGCGTCAACGTCAACGAGACCAGGGTGGCGATCCGCATGCCCGTGGCCAGGCCCAGGATCGAGTGCTCGCCCACCTCCTCGACCGTGCCCACCAGCATGCCGCCAGAGCCGGTCACGGGATTGTGCAGCTTGCCTCGGTCGGCGACGATCTCGAGCACCTCGCGACGCACCGCGTCGCCGTCACCGCCGTGCTTGTCCTCGAGCTGGCGGAACGAGGCGGCGTCGAGGGCGAGGCGCTCGATCCGGATGCGCACCTCGTCGTCCCGGAGGCGCGGGTCGGTGTCCAGGCGCGCGGCCGCCTGGGGCAGCACCCCCGGGGGCTCCAGCACCCGGTGAGTACCGACCGGGTCACCACTCAGGTGCCTCATGCCGACATCCTTCCTGTTCGTGATTACTCTCTCAAGAGATTCTCCGGGCTAGTATGGCTTCTGCCGGACGATCATGCACATTCCGCGCAGATGAACATCGCCCGACCTGCCACCCGCACGTGATGGCCGTAGGAGGACCCATGAGCATCGAGACATCCATCGCCACCCTCGTCGAGGGCCAGACCGGCCAGCCCTATCCCTACCGGAGGGTCGAGCTGGTCGAGCCGGACTGGACCCGGTTCCCGGGCTGGAGAGGCGTGACCTCGCAGGAGTGGGGCAGTGCCCAGTGGCAGCGGGCCCACTGCGTGAAGAACCTCCGCCAGCTGCGGGAGCTGCTGGGCGACCTGGTCGACGAGTGCTTCTACACCGACCTGGAGCGGGACCAGGCCGAGCGGGCCACCATGTCGATGCTGGTCACCCCGCAGATGCTGAACACGATGGCATCGACGGCCGTCGACTCCTCCGCGGTGCCCGGTGGTCCGGGTTCGCTCACCGAGGCGTTCTACGCCGACCCCGTGCGCCACTACATGATCCCGGTGCTCTCCGACCGTCGTACGGACTGGACCTCGCATCCCCGCTCCAGCAGGGACTCGCTGCACGAGCACGACATGTGGGCCGCGGAGGGCCTCACCCACCGCTACCCGACCAAGGTGCTCGCCGAGCTCCTGCCCACGTGCCCGCAGTACTGCGGCCACTGCACTCGGATGGACCTCGTCGGCAACTCCACCCCCAGCGTGGACAAGCTGAAGTTCCTCGGAAAGCCGGTCGACCGGCACGCCGAGATGCTGGCCTACCTGCGCCAGCACCCCGAGGTGCGTGACGTGGTCGTGTCGGGCGGCGACGTGGCGAACATGCCCTGGGCCCGGCTCGAGGACTTCCTGACGCGGCTGCTCGAGATCGAGAACGTCCGCGACATCCGGTTGGCGACCAAGGCCTTGATGGGGCTCCCCCAGCACTGGCTCCAGGACGAGGTGCGTGCGGGCATGGAGCGGGTGTGCACGCTGGCTCGCCGTCGGGGGGTGGCGATCGCGATCCACACCCACGTGAACCACGCACAGTCGGTCACCCCGCTCGTGGCGAGCGCGGCCGGCGCCATGTTCGAGGCCGGCGTGCGCGACGTACGCAACCAGGGTGTGCTGCTGGACGGCGTCAACGCCGACCCGCACGCGCTGCTGGACCTCTGCTTCCGGCTGCTCGACGGCGCGCAGATCATGCCGTACTACTTCTATCTGTGCGACATGATCCCGGCCGCGGAGCACTGGCGGGTCTCGGTGGCCGACGCGCAACGACTGCAGCACCACATCATGGGCTACCTGCCCGGGTTCGCGACACCACGGATCGTGTGCGACGTGCCCTTCGTCGGCAAGCGCTGGGTGCACCAGCTCAGCTCCTACGACCGGGTGCGAGGGATCTCCTACTGGACCAAGAACTACCGCACCTCGATCGAGGCGAGCGATCCCGACGCGCTCACCCGCACCTACGAGTACTACGACCCGATTCACACGCTGCCGCCGCAGGGCCAGGCGTGGTGGGTCGAGCAGGCGCAGGCGAGTGCCGCGCACGCCTGAGTGGCGATCAGCCCCGGCGCAGGATCGTGCCGAGCTCCTCGAAGCCCTGGCGGGCGTTGCCGCGCCACAGCCACCCGAACAGCGGCATCGCGAGGGCGGCGGCGGACGAGCGCGGCTGCACCGTCCAGAGCCAGGTGATCCGGGTGCCCCCACCCTCGGGGGTGAACGTCCACCGCCCCCGGACCGTCGAGACCAGCGGCTTCATCGGGCCGGTCACCTGGGAGAGGTCGTAGCCGAAGGCGTGCGGCGGCTCGGCGTGGGTGAGCTCCTCGTGCAGGGTGCCGTGATCGGCCATCACGATGGTGCGGGTCTGGCCGGGGGTCCCCCACTCCCCGACCTGGTCACGTACGGCGACGATCGGCGGGATGGCCCAGAACCTTCGACGGAAGATCTCCTCGAGCCGAACGCCGACCGTGGTGGCGTAGGCGTGCTCGACCGGAACGGGGAAGACCTCCGAATGCTCGAGATCCACGGTTGCTGACATATCGGCACCCTAGTCGGGGAACAGGTCGCACATGTCACGCCTCCGGACCGTCTCGCCCAGCACCAAGGGACTCACCCGCCGTCGTGCCGGCAAGGGGTTCGTCTACCTCGACCACACCGGCGACCGCGTCACCGACCCCGAGGTGGTCGAGCGGATCCGGTCGCTCGCCATCCCGCCCGCGTGGAAGGACGTCTGGATCTGCCCCTTCCCGAACGGCCACATCCAGGCGGTCGGCACCGACGACGCCGGACGCCGGCAGTACCTCTACCACCAGACGTGGCGGATCAAGCGCGACAAGATGAAGTTCGACCGGGTGCTGCGGGCGGCTCGCCGGCTTCCGGCGGCGCGCAAGGCGATCACCCGCGACCTGGGGCTGGAGGGGATGCCGCTCGAGCGGGCGGACGCGGTCGCCGTACGGCTGCTGGACCTGGGGTACTTCCGCATCGGCAGCGACATCTACGCCGACACCAACGGGTCCTTCGGGCTGACCACCTTGGAGAAGCGGCACGTGCGCAAGCAGCGCGACCGGGTGGTCTTCCGCTTCGAGGGGAAGTCCGGCATCGAGCACAGCATCGAGATCGACGACCCGGACGTGCTCCTGGCGCTCGACAGCCTGCGCCGCCGCCGCGGAGGCACCGAGCGGCTGCTGGCCTACCAGGAGGCGCGACGCTGGCGCGACCTCGACAGCACGGCGGTGAACACCTACCTCAACGGACTGCTCCAGGACCTCACCGCCAAGGACTTCCGCACCTGGCACGCCACCGTGCTCGCCGCGGCAGCCCTGGCGGCCACCGAGGAGCCCGGGGACACCAAGGCCTCGCGGCGACGGGCGGTGAAGGCGGCCGTGCAGGAGGTCTCGGAGTACCTCGGCAACACCCCGACGATCGCGAAGAACTCCTACATCGACCCTCGGGTGATCGACCTGTACGAGAACGGCACCACGATCGACCCGTCGATCCTGAACCGGCACCGCTCCCCCGCCGCCCGCCAGCGGGCGGTGGAGAAGGCGGTCCTCGACCTGCTCAGCTGACCAGGCGCCGGGGCGGTGCCGTCCCCGGGCCGGCTCACGCCTTGTGGTGCACCTCCTGGAGGCCGTAGACCGGCGTGGGGATCCCCTCGTGGCGGGCCTTGAGCTGCAGCGCCAGGTAGAGCGAGTAGTGCCGCGACTGGTGCAGGTTGCCGCCGTGGAACCACAGCGCCTCCTGCTGGGTCGGCTTCCACATGTTGCGCTGCTCGCCCTCCCACGGGCCGGGGTCCTTGGTGGTGTCCGACCCCAGGCCCCAGACCTTCCCGACGGTGTCGGCGACCTCCTGGCTGATCAGGTCCGCCGCCCAGCCGTTCATCGAGCCGTAGCCCGTGGCATAGACGACGAGGTCGGCGGGCAGCTCGGTCCCGTCGGCGAGGACCACGGAGTCCTCGGTGAGGTGGTCGACCTGGCCGTGCGCGAGCTTGACCTCACCGTTGGCGACGAGCTCCGCGGAGCCCACGTCGATGTAGTAGCCCGACCCGCGGCGGAGGTACTTCATGAACAGCCCCGAGCCGTCCTCGCCCCAGTCGTGGTCGAAGCCGGCAGCCTCGAGCCGGTCGTAGAAGTCCTTGTCCCGCTCGGCCATCTGCTGGTAGACGGGGATCTGGAAGGTGTGCAGGATCCGGTAGGGCAGCGAGGCGAAGATCAGGTCCGCCTTCTCGGTGGTGACCCCGGCTGCCACGGCGCGCTCTGAGTAGAGGTCGCCGAGACCGAGGTCCATCAGGGTCTCGCTCTTGACGATGTGCGTGGAGGATCGCTGCACCATGGTCACGTCGGCGTCGTGCTCCCACAGCGCGCCGCAGATGTCGAACGCCGAGTTGTTGCTCCCGATGACCACGACCTTCTTGCCGGTGTACGCGTCCGGGCCGGGGTGCGCCGAGGAGTGGTGCTGGTCGCCGCGGAACAGGTCCTGCCCGGGCAGCTCGGGGACGTTCGCCTTGCCCGACATGCCGGTGGCGAGCACGAGCTGCTTGGGCCGGAGGGTGAGCGGCTGGCCGTCTCGCTCCACCTCGACGGTCCACTCCCCCGTCTCCTCGGAGTACGACGCGCTGGTGGCGGTCGTGCTCGACCAGTAGGGCACCTCCATCACCTTGGTGTAGGACTCGAGCCAGTCGCCGATCTTGTCCTTGGGGGCGAACACCGGCCAGTTGTCCGGGAACTTCAGGTAGGGCAGGTGGTCGTACCAGACCGGGTCGTGCAGGCACAGCGACTTGTAGCGGTTGCGCCACTGGTCCCCGGGACGACCGTGCTTGTCGATGACCAGGCTGGGCACGCCGAGCTGCCGCAGCCGCGCCCCCAGGGCGATGCCGCCCTGGCCGCCGCCGACGACCAGGACGTAGGGCTGGGTGGTGCTGCCCATCGCCTCGGCCTCCGCCTGCCGCTGCTCGAGCCAGGTGGCCCGATCCTTGGTGGCGCCGTGCTCGGCACCCATGGGGCGGCGATCCTGGCGCGGCTCCTCGTGGCCCTTGAGCTCGTGCATCGTGGTGAGGAAGGTCCACGCCCGGTCCTCGCCGTCCTCCTCGACCAGTCGCAGCATGCCGCGACCACGTCCGACGCCGGTCTCGAACTCGATCCAGGCCGTGACCACGCCGTCGGCCTCCTCTGCGGGCTCCGCGGTCGCGAAGGCCGACGGCTGGGTGTGCTCGAGGGTGCCGTGCAGCAGGTCGGCCGCTCCTTCGCGGCCCTCCACCGTGGTCAGGTTCCAGGTGAACGAGATCAGGTCGCGCCAGTAGCTCTCGGTCGCGAACAGGGAGGCCGCGGCCTCGACGTCGCGGCTGCCGAGCGCTGACTCGAAGGCCTGCAGCCACGCCGTGGCGCGGTCCTGGGCGCTGGGCTGGTCCCCCGTGGGAGCCGGCGTCGGTCGCGGTGGCGTCGAGCTCCTGTTCGGTGGCCTGGGTCATGCGGTCTCCTTCGATAGGGTGGTGTGACCGAGGACACACCACCACCTGGGGAGACACCAGGGTTGCAGAGGGTTGCAACGCCACACCGCCTCTGGAGGGCACGTGCAGCGAGACGAGCGGGACCTGCGCCGCACCCGCGACTGCCGTGCTGGCCGGAGGTCGTGCGGCCGAGGAGCCGCGCCAGCACGATCGCGGCGTCCTGGCGTCGGGTGGCCGCCTGTGGCCTGGAGCCCGGGTCGGCCCCCGACGTGGCGCCGCTGACCAGCGCCGACCTGGAGGAGCGTCGCTCCGAGAGCCGTCTCGGCGGAGTTCGTCCCTCGCCTGGGCGCGAGCCTGTCCTCGGTCACCGACGCCGGTCAGCTGGTGGTGGTCGCCGACAACGAGGGTCGGGTGCTGTGGCGCATCGGGTCCTCCGGAGTGCGTCACCTGGCCGATCGGCTCGGCTTCGTCGGCGGCTCGGCCTGGACCGAGGCCAACGTCGGCACCAACGCCATCGGCACCAGCCTCGTCCTCGACGAGGGGGTGCACATCCAGGGCCCTGAGCACTTCGTGGAGTCGCACATCCCCTGGGGCTGCGCGGCCGCACCGCTCAAGGACCCGTGGTCGGGGCGGACCCTCGGCGTGGTCGACGTCAGCGGCCCGTCCCGTGGCATGCACCCGGCCGAGCTGGCGCTCGTGGAGCTCGCCGCGCGCATGACCGGCATGGAGCTGGTGGAGCGACGCCGTGAGCAGCTGGACCGGCTGCGCGCCCGCGCCGCGCCGGTGCTGGCGCGGATCAGCGGCGACGCCCTCGCCGTGGACGGCGACGGGCACCTCGCCGCCGCGGTCGGCTCCCGGATGCCCAGCCGGGTGGCGCTGCCCGCCGAGATGACCGCGGGCTCGGTGTGGCTGCCCACCCTGGGTTCGGCGTACGCCGAGCCGCTGGGCGCGGGCTGGCTGCTGCGCCTCGAGGCCGGGTCCGGCGACGTACCGCTCCGGGTCACGCTGCGACCTCGACGGCATCCCCCGGCTGGAGGTCGCCGGGGAGAGTCTCGCCTGGTCCAGGGAGCTCTCCCCACGGCACGCCGAGATCCTGCTGGCCCTGATCCAGTCGGGTCCCGCCGGGCGCTCCGCTGCCGAGCTCGCGGAGGACCTGTTCGACGACCGGACCAGGGTCGTGACCGTGCGAGCCGAGATGTCCCGGCTGCGCCGCGCGGTGGGCAGCGTGCTGCTCTCCAGCCCCTACCGGGTCGCGCCAGGCGTCCGGGCGCAGCTGCGGCTGCCGCTGGACGTCCTGCTCGGCGCTGCCGGGGTCGAGCGCCCCCGTCGTGCGTCGGCTCCGCGGTCACCTGTCCTCGAGCTGAGCGGCGTCAGAGCGATGAGTCTCCCCCGGGTCCGGGGTCATCATGGAAACGAGCATCGAGGAGACCAGACATGGACCAGATCACTCCCACGCTGTGGATCAACGACGGCCTGATCGAGGAGGCGGTGCAGTTCTACTGCTCGCTCGTCGAGGACAGCAGGATCCTCGCGAGCACCGACTACGGGGCCGACGCCGGCGAGTTCGCGGGCCAGCCGATGGTGGTCCGGTTCGAGCTGCAAGGGCGTCCCTACATCGCCATCAACGGGGCCGGCACCTCGTTCACGCCCAACGAGTCGATGTCGCTGGCCGTGGGCTGCGACAGCCAGGAGGAGGTCGACCGGCTGTGGGGTGCGCTGGCTGACGGCGGGGAGCCGGGGGCCTGCGGCTGGATCAAGGACCGCTACGGGTTCAGCTGGCAGGTGACGCCCACCGCGCTCTCGAAGATGATGGACGACTCCGGACCCGGCCAAGGTGCAACGCGTCACCGCCGCGTTCCTGCGCGTTCGTGGCCGTCAGTTCGACATCGCCGAGCTCGAGGCGGCCTTCGAGGGTCGCTGAGCCCGCGCCGCCGACTCAGTGCAGCGGGCGGTTCTCGTACGGCGTCGAGAGCACGATCGTGGTGCGGGTCGAGACGTTCGCCGCGGCCCGCACCCGTGCCAGCAGCTCCTCGAGCGCGGCAGGCGTCGCGACGCGCACCTTGAGGATGTAGGACTCCTCCCCCGCCACCGACCAGCACGACTCGATCTCGGCGATCGTGCCGCAGCCGGTCGGGGTAGTCGTCGGTCTCGGAGGGGTCGAAGGGGGTGATCGAGACGAAGGCGGTCAGCGGCTTGCCGGCCGCGGCGTGGTCGATGGTGGCGCCGTACCCCAGGATCAGGCCACGCTCCTCGAGCCGCTTGACCCGCTGGTGCACCGCGCTGGTGGACAGGCCGGTGGCCTTGCCCAGGTCGGTGTAGGACATCCGGCCGTCGTCGGCGAGCAGTCCCAGGATCTGGCGGTCGGTCTTCTCCACGGAGCTGAGCCTAGCGAGGCGGGCGGTCCGACGGTGACTCCCGTCGGCTCGTGCGCACGTGCCAGCAACACGCCTAAGACGAGTGAAATAGTTGACTATCGGGTCGAGACCGTGTTTTGTCTACTTCGTAACTAGACAAACTAGTGATCTCCTTCGGCCTCGGCGGCCTCGACCGTCAGCGCCCGTCCTCGAAAGGCGCCGCCGATGCGCAACCTGATCGTTCTCGGTGTGGTCGGCCTGCTCGCCCAGCTCATCGACGGCTCACTGGGCATGGCGTACGGCGTCACGTCGTCCACGCTGCTCATCGCCGCCGGCATCGCACCCGCGGCCGCCTCGGCGGCCATCCACTTCTCCGAGATCGGGACCACGCTGGTCTCCGGCATCGCGCACCACAAGCTCGGCAACGTCGACTGGCGCACGGTCAGCATCATCGCGGTGCCCGGCGGCATCGGCGCCTTCGTCGGTGCCACCGTGCTCTCCAACCTCGACGGCGCGACGGCCAAGCCCTGGGTCGCCGGGCTGCTGCTCGCCCTGGGCGTGTACGTCATCTGGCGCTTCCTGGCGCTGGGCGGGCGACGCCCGCAGTTCCGCGGCAGGCTCTCCGTCTCCTTCCTCGCTCCCGTGGGCGTGGTCGGCGGTCTTGTCGACGCCATCGGGGGCGGCGGCTGGGGCCCGGTCGGCACGACCGCGCTGCTCTCCTCCGGCCGGCTGGAGCCGCGCAAGGTGGTCGGCTCCATCGACACCTCCGAGTTCGTCGTCGCCGTGGCCGGGTCGGTCGGCTTCCTGCTGGCGCTGGGCAGCCAGGGCATCGACTTCCGGCTACGCCGGCGCGCTGATGGCGGGCGGCGTGATCGCAGCACCGTTCGCCGCGTGGCTGGTCAAGCACCTGCCGGCACGCGTCCTGGGCGTGGGTGCCGGCGGGCTGATCGTGCTGACGAACAGCAAGACCATCGTGGAGTCGCTGGGCGGCTCGGGGCTCACGGTCGCGGCCGTGGCGCTCGCGGTGTTCGTGACCTGGATGTCCCTGCTCACCGCGGCGATCCGCCAGGAGCGCGCCGTCCGTGCAGCCGAGGCAACCCTGGCCGCTGCGTGAGCGCCCGGCTGCGAGGCCCGGGGGCGGATCGGCCCTAGACTCCCCGACGTGGCTGATCGGTTGATGCTCCTGGACACCGCCTCGCTCTACTTCCGCGCGTTCTTCGGGGTGCCGGACTCGGTGCAGGCGCCCGACGGCACGCCCGTCAACGCCGTGCGCGGGCTGCTGGACTTCATCACCCGCCTCGTCGAGGAGTACGAGCCCACCCACCTGGCCTGCTGCTGGGACAACGACTGGCGCCCGCAGTGGCGGGTGGACCTGCTGCCGACGTACAAGGCCCATCGGGTGGTGGCGCCGCGACCCGGGGACCAGCCCGACATCGAAGAGGTGCCCGACCCGCTGGAGCAGCAGATCCCGATCATCGTGGCGACGCTGGAGGCGTTCGGCATCGCCGTCGTCGGGGCCGACCACTACGAGGCCGACGACGTGATCGGCACGCTGGCCACCGACGCCGGGATGCCGGTGGACATCGTCACCGGCGACCGCGACCTGTTCCAGCTCGTCGACGACGACGCCCAGGTGCGGGTGCTCTACACCGCCCGCGGCGTGGGCCGGCACGAGCGGGTCACCGACGACTGGGTGGTCGCGAAGTACGACGTGCACGCGGCCCAGTACGCCGCCTTCGCCACCCTGCGCGGCGACTCCTCCGACGGACTGCCCGGAGTCGCTGGTGTCGGCGACAAGACCGCGGCCGTGCTGCTCAACCGGTTCGGCGACCTGGACTCGATCATCGCCGCCGCCCTCGACCCGGACGGCGACATGGGGCCCGGGTCCGCGCGGAAAGATCAAGGCGTCCTTGGACTACCTCGAGGTGGCCCCCCAGGTGGTGGCGGTCGCCCGCGACATCGACCTCGGCTCCCCCGACCTGACCCTGCCCAGCTCACCGGCCGACCCGGAGATGCTCGAGGCGATCACCGCCCAGTGGGGCCTGAGCAGTCCGGTCGAGCGACTGTCGGCCACCCTCGCAGGGCAAGACTGAGGCGGCCGGACTACTCGTTGACCGAGGAGTAGGCCACCACCCCGCGACGCAGGCGCCTCGAGGACTCCCGGGCGACCTTGCGCAGGTCGGGGCTGCTGGTGGCGTCGGCCACCTGGTCGGTGAGGTCGAGCAGCTGCTTGACCCAGCGCACGAAGTCGCCCGCGGCCAGGCCGGTCACGTCGAGGATGTCGTCGAGCTCGTCCCCCTCGGCCCAGCGGTAGGCCGCCCAGGCGAATCCGAGGTCGGGCTCGTGCAGCTGGTCGAGGTGGTGCTCGCGCTCGAGCGCCTCCAGGTCGGACCAGATGGAGACCATGTCGGCGAGGACCTGCTTGACCGCTCCCCCCGGCAGGCGCGGAGCCGCCGCGTCGTCGGGCCGTCGGGACTCATAGACCAGGGTCGAGAGGACTGCGGCCAGCCCGGAGGCGTCCAGGTCCCCCCACAGCCCGGCGCGCAGCGACTCCGCGGTGAGCAGGTCCATCTCGTTGTAGATCCGCATCAGGGTGCGCCCGCGGTCGGTGACCGTCGACTCGTGACGCGCGCCCTCGAGGTAGCCCAGGGTGGTGAGCACCTCGCAGACCCGGTCGAAGTGCCGCGCGATGGTGTTGGTGCGCTGCTCGATGCGGCGCTTGAGGGTCTTCGCGTCGCGGTCGAGCTTGAAGTAGCGCTCCGACCAGCGGGCGTGGTCCTCCCGGTCCGGGCAGTCGTGGCAGGGGTGAGCGCGCAGCTCGCGACGCAGCGCCTCGATCCGGGTGTCCTCGACCGGGTTGTGCGGCGCGTTACCCCGTCCCCCGCGCTTGTGCGGCGGAGGCGGGGTCAGGTTGTGGGTGCGCTCGCGCAGGGTCGAGGCCAGGTCGCGTCGTGACTGCGGGTTGCGACCACTGAAGTTCTTCGGGATCCGCACCCGGGTGAAGGCCGTCACCGGCGTTGGGAAGTCGACCAGGCTGAGCCGACGCGCGTGCTTGTCCTCGGTGAGCACATAGGGGCGCGGGCCCTCCCGGTCGGCGCGGGTGCCGGCGTCGAGCACGACCGCCATCCCCGCGAAGCGTCCACTCGGCACCTCGATGACGTCGCCGGGGCGCAACGACTCCAGCGAGTCGATGACCTCCTGCCGGCGGTCGAAGCGCCGTGACTTCGCCAGGTCCTTCTCGGTGTCGGAGAGCCGGTGCCGCAGGGCGGCGTACGCCATGAAGTCGCCGAGGTGGCAGGTCGCGGCGTCGGCGTACCCCTGGAGTGCGTCCTCGCTCTTGCGCAGCTGGCGGGCCAGCCCGACCACGGCCTTGTCGGCCTGGAACTGCGCGAACGACGACTCCAACAGCTCACGTGCGCGTTCACGACCGAACTGGTGCACCAGGTTGACCGCCATGTTGTACGACGGCCGGAACGACGACTTCAAGGGGTAGGTGCGCGTCGAGGCGAGACCGGCGACCGCCTTGGGGTCGAACCCCTGCTGCCACAGCACCACGCCGTGACCTTCCACGTCGATGCCTCGACGCCCCGCCCTCCCGGTGAGCTGGGTGTACTCGCCCGGCGTGATGTCGGCGTGGGTCTCGCCGTTCCACTTCGAGAGCTTCTCGATGACGACCGACCGGGCCGGCATGTTGATGCCCAGGGCGAGGGTCTCGGTGGCGAAGACGACCCGGCACAGCCCGCGCAGGAACAGCTCCTCGACGCACTCCTTGAAGGTCGGCAGCATGCCCGCGTGGTGGGCGGCGATGCCTCGGGAGAGCCCGTCGAGGAACTCGTGGTAGCCGAGGACCTGGAGGTCCTCCTCGGGGATGTGGGAGCACCGCTCCCGCACGAAGGCGACGATCTCGTCGCGGTCCTCGGGCGAGGTGAGCCGCAGGTTGGCATTCAGGCACTGCTGCACCGCGGCGTCACAGGCCACCCTGCTGAAGATGAACACGATGGCGGGCAGCAGCCCGGCCCGGTCGAGCTGCTCGACCACATCGCTGCGTGACGGGGTCCAGGCGGCCCGCGGGTTGCCGCGTCCCTGGTCGGGGCGGCGACTCCCCCGCGTGGGGCGACGGTCCTTGAGCCGGCCGCGGGCCCAGTCGTCGCGGGCGACGCGCACCAGCTCGGGGTTGACCTGCGGCTCTCGGCGCTTGGCCTCCAGCTCGGCCGGGTCGGTGCCGGTCTCGTCCGCGAACAGGTCGAACATCCGCCGGCCGACGATGACGTGCTGGTAGAGCGGCACCGGACGGCGCTCCTCGACGATGGTGACCGTCTCGCCGCGTACCGTGCCCAGCCACTCACCGAACTCTTCGGCGTTGCTCACCGTCGCCGAGAGCGAGGCCAGCGCCACCGACTCCGGGAGGTGGATGATCACCTCCTCCCACACCGCCCCGCGCATCCGGTCGGCGAGGTAGTGGACCTCGTCCATCACCACGAAGCCCAGTCCCTCGAGCGTGCGGGAGCCGGCGTACAGCATGTTGCGCAGCACCTCGGTGGTCATCACGACCACGGGCGCCTCTCCGTTGATGCTGTTGTCACCGGTGAGCAGGCCCACCCGGTCGGCGCCGTACCGCTTGGCCAGGTCGTTGAACTTCTGGTTGGACAGGGCCTTGATCGGGGTGGTGTAGAACGCCTTGCGGCCGCTCTCCAGCGCCAGGTGCACGGCGAACTCCCCCACGATCGTCTTGCCCGAGCCGGTGGGGGCGGCGACCAGCACCGAGCGGCCCTCCTCCAGCTCGCGGCACGCGCGCAGCTGGAACTCGTCGAGGCTGAAGTCGAGCCGGGAGGCGAAGTCGGCCAGCAGCGGGTGCTCCCGGTTGCGCCGGAAGCGCGCGTAGGCCTGGGCCGGAGAGGTGTCGGGGTTCGGGTTCATCGAGGAGCTCATGGCACCAGCACCCGCAGCGCCAGGGGCGCCGCCTCCACCGTCAGTGGCAGCGCGCCGATGCGCTCCCCGTCCGCGTACGCCGTGATCCCCGAGGCCGCGACGGTGACCTTGGTGGCCAGGTGGTGGCGATAGCGCGGGTGCCGGACGTGGGTGCCGCGGAAGAGCTTGGGATAGGTCCGGACGAGCTCGGGCTTGGTCATCGGGCCGATGATCACCACGTCGAGCAGGCCGTCGTCGAGCAGCGCGCCCTCGGTGATCCGCAGCCCACCGCCGAACGACGGTCCGTTGCCCACCGCCACCAGCATCGCCTCGAACCGGTGCTCCTGCCCGTCGATCTCCAGCACGTAGGAGATCGGCTCGAAGGTGCGCAGCTCGGCGAGGGTCGCCAGGTTGTAGCGCATCTGCCCCTTGGGCCACGTCATCGCATTGGCCCGCTCGTTGACGATGGCGTCGAACCCGGCCGCGAGCACGGTCAGGTAGTAGACCGAGCCGGCGCGGGCGAGGTCCACGCGCCGCTCCCGGCCGCCGATGACGACGTCGGTGGCCGCCTGCGGGTCCCGCCGGGGGATGTCGAAGTAGCGCGCCGCGTCGTTGCCGGTGCCTGCCGGGACCAGGCCCAGCCTGGTCTGCGACTCCGCCACCGCCTGCAGGGCGAGGTGGACCATCCCGTCACCGCCGACCACGACCAGCGTCTCGACGCCGTCGGCGACAGCGCGACGGGCCAGGTCGAGGGTCTCGTCGGCGTGACGGCCGACCAGGTCACGCACGGCGAATCCGGCATCGCGCAGGCGAGGAAGGACCTGACCGGCGATCTGTGCGCCCCTGCCCTTGCCGGACGCGGGATTGGTCAGCAACGCAATCTCCTGGGACACGCTGCGACCCTATCTGCCGCAGTGACGCCGACCGGGTCAGAGTGGCGAGATGGCGTCGTCGTCGATCGCCTCGAGGCGTGCCCGGGCCCCCTTGCGCCGATCCAGCACCCTGGCGATCATCTCCGAGGCCACCACGAGCAGGAGCATCGGTCCCGCCAGCATCAGCATCGAGTAGGGGTCGGTGGACGGCGTCGCCACCGCGGCGAAGACGAACGTCCCGATGACGATCCAGGGCCGGTGGCGACCGAGCGACTTGCCGGACACGATGCCGGCCAGGTTCAGCATGATGACGAACAGCGGGATCTCGAAGGCGATGCCGAAGACCAGCAGCATCCGGGTGATGAAGGAGAAGAACTCGCCGAACTCGGTGAGCTGGGTCAGGCCGTCGGGGGTGAACCCGATCAGCGCTGCGATGCCCTTGGGGAGGACGTAGTAGCCCAGGGCCACTCCGGCGATGAACAGCGGACCGGCCGTCGCGGCGAACAGGCGGGTCCACCGGCGTTCGTTGCGGTGCAGGCCGGGCACGATGAAGGCCCAGATCTCGTAGAGCCACAGTGGCGAGGTCACCACGATGGCGGTGACGCCGCTCATCTTGAGCTGAAGCAGCAGCGGCGTGCCGACGCCGGTGATGACTGCCTGCGTCTGGGTGTTCTGGCCCAGCAGTGAACGCGCCTCGTTGTAGGGACGCAGGATCAGGTTGAACAGCTGGTCGTAGAAGAACAGCGCCACCACGGTCGCGAGCACGAGGTAGAGCGCGGAGCGCATGACGCGCGCCCGGAGCTCACGGAAGTGGTCGCCGAGCGACATCCGGCCGGATTCGCCGATGGGGTCACGGGGTCGGCCACGGAACAGCTCGAGGGCGCCACCGAGGAACACAGGGGGACGAGCCTGTCGTCAGAGGGTGCCGGCGGGGCCGGGGTCTTCGGTCGTCTTGCGTGCCGACTTGTCCGCGTCGGCCGCGGTGCGGTTCTGGGAGTCGACCTGTCGCTGCTCGACGGTCTTGGTGTCGTCGTCATCGTCGTCGAGCAGGCCCTTGGTCTCGGCCTTGAAGATGCGCAGCGCTCGACCACTGCCGCGGGCGAGCTCGGGAAGCTTCTTGGCACCGAAGAGCAGCACGATGATGCCGACGATGATGGCGAGCTCGGTCGCGCCGAGGCCGAGCACGAGAGGAAGCAGGAGCCCATGGGTCATGCTGTTCATGGTACGCCGTCGCCCTGAGCTCCCGCTGCGGCATTGCCGTATCCAGCCAAGGTGGCGCTCGCCGTGCGGGTCACCTCGGTCGCGCAGGGCGGGGGGCTCGACCACGGTCAGTGCGGGGGCCAGGCGCAGTGCCAGGCGGACCAGCCATCGCGGGTCGCCGACCCGCAGGGTGACCGCGAGCCGGCCCGAGCCGAGCTGCCTCGACGGAGTCGACCGGGTAGTAGTCGGCCACCCAGTGGGCGTGCCGCTCGAGGTGCACGACGGCGACCACGTCGTCGGGACCCGGTTCGAACAGCCCCTCGGAGAGGTCCCGTGGGCTCAGGGCATGCTCGTGTCGCGAGTCCGCGACCAGCTCGACCGCGTGCATCCGGTCGAGCCGGAACAGCCGCCGCGCCGAGGCCAGGTGGCACCAGGCGTCCAGGTAGTCGTGCCCGTCGCTGCTGAGCAGCTCCAGGGGGTCGACGGTGCGCTGCGTGGTCTCGTCGCGGGTGGGGACGTAGTAGTCCAGCCGGGCCTGCCGGTTGCGCTCGATCGCGTCTCGGAGCGTCGCTGCGTGCCGCTCGCTCCGGTCAGAGCGCGGCAGGTGGACCTGCACCTGCGGTGCCGCGGTGCCGGTGGCCGCGGCGTCCTCGAGCTTGACCAGGGCACGGTCGATGACCTCGTGGGAGGTCTCCGGGCTGCCCTCGCGCAGGGCCCGCAGGGCCACGATCAGGGCCGAGGCCTCCGAGCTTCCGAGTCGCACCGGGCGGGAGAGGAAGTCCGCGTTCTCGATGTGCACGACGCCGTCGGGGTCGTCCTCGATCGCCTCGAAGTCGACCTCGATCATCTTGTCGGGCGTCAGCCCGGGCAGCCCGCACATCCAGAGCACCTTCAGGTCGCTCAGGATCTGCTCGGGAGCGACTCCGAAGTCGCTCGCCACCTGGGACAGCGACATGTCGGTGCGTGCCTGCAGGTAGGGCACGAGCGCGAGCAGCCGCGAGACCTGTTCGCGGGCGCCGCTCACCGGGACCCCTCCACGATCGCCGAGGAGTCGATCGCGCACCGAGGCCCGCAGCTCTGCCGGCGACTCGACGACCACCGCGTCGGCGTACCCCAGCAGCTCGCCGGCGAAGTCGGACTCCGAGACGTAGGGGACCTGGAGGCGGTCCCAACCCGGCGAACCGTCCGGGCCGGTGACGTCGGAGGCGGTGACCTCGGCGCGCAGCCGCAGGCCGTTGGCCGCGCCGGTCCGCGCGAGCACGGTGGCGGTGCGGTCGGGCTGCGGTGGTGCGAGGGAGGCGGAGAGCGCCCGCAGGTCGGTCCCCTCCGGGACGCTGAACGAGCCCGCGGGGCCGGTGGCGACCACGTCGGAGGTGATCCGGCTGAGGCGGAACATCCGCGGCTCGCCACGGTCGGTGTCCAGCCCCGCGACGTACCAGCGCCCCTGAGCGGTGACCACTCCCCAGGGCTCGAGGTGCCGGGTGGTGGAGTCGCGCTGCCCGGCCCGGCTGTAGTCGAACTCCACCGGGGTGCGGTGCACCGTGGCCTGCCACATGCCGTCGAAGGCGGGCTCCTGGGCGGCGAGCGTCGGCTGCACCTGCTCGAGCTGCTCGCGGTCGAAGCTGAGTCCGGCGGCCTTCAGCTTGACCAGGGCGTCGGAGGTGGCGGCGGCGAGGCCGGCGTGCCGCCACACCCGGGCCGCCAGTCCCAGGACGGCGACCTCGTCGGCCGTGAAGTCGATCGCGGGCAGCTCGAAGGCGTCCCTCTTGATCCGGTAGCCCTGCTCGTCCTCGAAGAACTTGTCCACGAAGCCGACCTCGAGAGGGATGCCGAGCGCGCGCAGGTCGTCCTTGTCGCGCTCGAACATCCGGTCGAAGGCCTCGTCGCTGCTCGCGCGATAGGGCTCCATCAGCGTCCTGATCTGCTCCTTGGTGGTGTAGTTGCGCGCCACCAGCAGCAGGATCACCAGGTTGAGCAGGCGCTCGGACTTGGCCGCGGTCACCGGGTTCGCCATCGGCTCGATCCCCTCGTCCGGGGCCCCACGGCTCGCGGTCCTCGGGGACGCTCCTCCGGGGTCACAGGATGCGCGCTGAAGCGCCGCCACCGTCGTCGCGGTGACCCGGGCGTGCTGCGTCACATTCCCTCGATCAGTCGCTCGACACGCTCGTCGTGGGAGCGGAAGGGGTCCTTGCACAGCACGGTGCGCTGAGCCTGGTCGTTGAGCTTGAGGTGCACCCAGTCGACGGTGAAGTCGCGCCGGCGCTCCTGGGCGCGCTTGATGAAGTTGCCTCGCAGTCGGGCGCGGGTCGTCTGCGGCGGCACCGACTTGGCCCGGAAGATGGCGAGGTCGTTGGTGACCCGCTTGACCGCGCCCCGGTTCTCGAGCAGGTAGTAGAGCCCGCGTTGGCGGTGGATGTCGTGGTAGGCGAGGTCCAGCTGGGCCACCCGGGGGTGCCCGAGGGGCAGCCCGTGCTTGGCGCGGTAGCGGTCGATCAGCTTCCACTTGATCACCCAGTCGATCTCCCGCTCGACCAGCGACAGGTCTCCGGAGTCCACGGCCTTGAGTCCCCGCTCCCACAGGTCGAGGGACTGCTCGATGATCGGGGTGTGCAGCTCACGGCGGTCGACGAAGTCGCGGGCCCGGGCGAGGTACTCCCCCTGGATGTCCAGGACGCTGGCCTCGCGGCCGTTGGCCAGGCGGACCTTGCGTCGACCGGTCATGTCGTGGGAGATCTCGCGGATGGCTCGGATCGGGTTCTCCATGGTGAGGTCGCGCATCACCACCCCCTCCTCGATCATCCGCAGCACGAGGTCGCAGCTGGCCACCTTGAGCATCGTGGTGGTCTCGCTCATGTTGGAGTCGCCGACGATCACGTGCAGGCGCCGGAAGCGCTCCGCGTCGGCGTGCGGCTCGTCGCGGGTGTTGATGATGGGACGCGAGCGGGTGGTGGCGCTGGAGACGCCCTCCCAGATGTGCTCCGCCCGCTGGCTCACCGAGTACGACGCCCCGCGCGGGGTCTGGGTGACCTTGCCCGCGCCGCAGATGATCTGCCGGGTGACCAGGAACGGGATCAGCACGTCGGCCAGCTTGCTGAACTCGCCGTGCCTGCTGACCAGGTAGTTCTCGTGGCACCCGTAGGAGTTGCCGGCGCTGTCGGTGTTGTTCTTGAACAGGTAGACGTCGCCGGAGATGCCCTCGTCGCGCAGCCGGCGCTCGGCGTCGACCAGCAGCCCCTCCAGGACCCGCTCCCCCGCCTTGTCGTGGGTGACCAGGTCGACGATGTCGTCGCACTCGGGCGTGGCGTACTCCGGGTGGCTGCCGACGTCGAGGTAGAGCCGGGCTCCGTTGGCCAGGAAGACGTTGCTGCTGCGTCCCCAGCTGACCACCTTGCGGAACAGGTAGCGCGCCACCTCGTCGGGTGAGAGCCGGCGCTGCCCCTTGAACGTGCACGTGACGCCGTACTCGTTCTCTATCCCGAAGATTCGCCGGTCCACCCCGTCAGCCTAGGCGCAGGGCGCAATGGGCAGCGCGAGGCTCACCAGCGCGTGAGCGTGCGGCGGGCGGTCGAGGGGTCAGGGAGCGACGGGCGGTTCGTCCGGGTGACGGCGCGTGGACTCCGCCGTGGGCGGCCGCTCCTCGTCACCGGGGGCCGGGTCGGTCGGCGGCACCGCTCCGAGCAGCTGCTCGAGCACCTCGCCGTTGAGCCGCTTGAACTTGCGCTCCTGGGTGCGGGTGCGGTCCAGGACGGCGACCTCGAGGTCCTTCGCGGGGATGTCTCGGTGACCGGCGTCGTTGTGGCCCAGCGCCGCGGCCGCGACCTTGAGGGCCTCGTCCCGCGAGAGACCCGAGGTGTAGCGCTCGGCGAGGTACTTGGTGACGGACTCGGCCGCACCCCCCATCACGGCGAAGTCGTGCTCCTCGACGACCTGGCCGTCGAAGGTGAGCCGGAAGACCTGGTCGTCGTCCGGCGGTGTCCCCGACCTCGGCGACGAAGATCTCGATCTCGTACGGCTTCTCGCCGCCGCTGGAGAAGATCGTGCCCAGCGTCTGGGCGTAGGCGTTCGCGAGGCCGCGGCCGGAGACGTCGCGGCGGTCGTAGGAGTAGCCGCGCATGTCGGCCAGGCGGACGCCTGCGATGCGCAGGTTCTCGAACTCGTTGTAGCGGCCCACCGCGGCGAAGGCGATGCGGTCATAGATCTCACTGACCTTGTGCAGGGCCGCGGAGGGGTTCTCCGAGACGAACAGCACCCCGTCGGCGTAGCGGACGACGGCGACCGAGCGTCCGCGCGCGATGCCCTTGCGCGCGAAGTCCGCCCGGTCCTTCATCAGCTGCTCGGGTGAGACGTAGAACGGCATGCTCATGTGGTCTGGTCCTCAGATCAAGGGGGCGGCGGGGCCATCGGGGCGCTGCATGCGGCCGGCGACGATGTCGTCGGCGATCCCCGCGACCTCGTCCTGGGAGAGCCGCACGTGGCCGTTGGCGGTGATCACGCTGACGACCGGGAAGATCCGGCGGGAGAGGTCCGGGCCGCCGGTGGCCGAGTCGTCGTCCGCGGCGTCGTACAGCGCCTGGACGACGGCGGTGACGCACTGGGTCTGGTCGAAGTCCTCGCGGTAGAGCTTCTTCAGCGACCCTCGGGCGAAGACCGATCCCGAGCCCACCGAGTGGAAGGCGGTCTCCTCGTAGCGACCGCCGGTGACGTCGTAGGAGAAGATCCGGCCGTGCCGGCTGACCAGGTCGTAGCCGGCGAACAGCGGGACGACTGCGAGTCCCTGCATCGCCATCGCGAGGTTGCCGCGGATCAGGGCGGAGAGCCGGTTGGCCTTGCCGTCGATCGAGAGCGTGGTGCCCTCGATCTTCTCGTAGTGCTCGAGCTCGGTCTGGAAGAGCCGCACCATCTCGACGGCGAGGCCGGCGGTGCCGGCGATGCCGACGGCGGAGTACTCGTCGGCGGGAAAGACCTTCTCGATGTCGCGCTGGGCGATGATGTTGCCCATCGTCGCGCGGCGGTCACCGGCCATCACCACGCCGCCCGGATAGGTCGCGGCGACGATCGTGGTGGCGTGCGGCGCCAGCGTGGTGGCGTCTCCCGGCGGCAGCAGCCGACGTGAGGGCAGCAGCTCGGGCGCGACGGCGCCGACGAACTCGGCGAACGAGGACGTCCCGGGAGTCATGAAGGCGTCGGGCAGGCGGGCATCGCTCATGAAGGCCTACTGACCGCCCTTCTGGATGAACGACTTCACGAAGTCCTCGGCGTTGGTCTCCAGGACGTCGTCGATGTCCTCGAGGATGGCGTCGATGTCCTCGTCGAGCTGCTCCTTGCGCTCGGAGACGGTGTCGGCAGGTGCTGCCTCGGCCGGCTCCTCCTCGTTCTGGCTCTTGCGCGGTTGCTTGTGCTCCTGGGCCATCGCGACCTCCTACGTCGTCGTTGCCCCGACCCTATCCAGTCGCCACTGGATCATCGATCGGCACGCCCGCCGAGAGCAGGTCGGACCGGCTCAGCGGCGGGTGAGCGCCTCGAACAGGCCCAGGGCGGTGTCGTGGCTGTCCAGGAGCGCGCCGACGTGCGCCTTGCTCCCCCGCAGCGGGTCGACGGTCGGCACCCGCTGGAGCGACTCGTGACCAGGCAGGTCGAAGATGACGGAGTCCCAGGAGGCGGCGGCGATGTTGTCGGCGTACTTGCTCAGGCAGCGGCCGCGGAAGTAGGCCCGGGTGTCCTCCGGAGGCTCGTGCATGGCCTCCTCGACCTCCTCGTCGCCGACCAGCCGCTTCATCCTGCCCAGCTTGACCAGCCGGTGGTAGAGGCCCTTCTCGGGGCGCAGGTCGGCGTACTGGAGGTCGATCAGGTGCAGCTTGGCATCGGACCACTCCAGGCCGTCGCGGTCGCGGTAGGAGTTCAGCAGCTTCAGCTTGGCCACCCAGTCGAGCTCGTCGGCGCACTCGAAGGGGTCCCGCTCCAGCCGGGTGAGCACGGACTCCCAGCGGGTCAGGACGTCCTGGGTGGCGGCATCGACCTCGCCTCCGCGCCGCTCCTCGAGGTAGCGGTGGGCCAGGTGCAGGTACTCCCACTGGAGCTGCACGGCCGTCATGGTGCGACCGTCGCCCATCTCGAGGAGATGGGTCAGTGACGGGTCGTGGGAGACCTGCTTGAGCGAGGCGACCGGACGGGCCACGCTCAGGTCGGCGGTGAGGAAGCGGTCCTCGATCATCGACAGGACCAGGGCGGCGGTGCCGACCTTGAGCAGCGTCGAGGTCTCCGCGAGGTTCGCGTCCCCGATGATCACGTGCAGGCGCCGGTACTTCTCCGGGTCCGCGTGCGGCTCGTCGCGGGTGTTGATGATCGGGCGCTTGAGGGTCGTCTCGAGCCCGACCTCCACCTCGAAGTAGTCGGCGCGCTGGGTGATCTGGAACCCCTCGCCGTGGCCGTCCTGCCCGAGACCGACCCGGCCCGCGCCGCACACCACCTGACGGCTCACGAAGAAGGGCGTCAGGTGGCGGACGATGTCGCCGAACGGCGTGGATCGGCGCACCAGGTAGTTCTCGTGCGCACCGTAGGAGGCGCCCTTGTTGTCGGTGTTGTTCTTGTACAGCAGGAGGTCGCCCTCCCCCGTCATCGAGGCGAAGCGGCAGGCGTCGAGCGCGATCTGCTCCCCCGCCTTGTCCCAGCGGACGATGTCCATCGGCGTGGTGCACTCGGGGGTGGAGTACTCGGGGTGGGCGTGGTCGACGTAGAGCCGGGCGCCGTTGGTCAGGATGACGTTCGCCAGGCCGAGGTCCTCGTCGGTGAGCTGGCTGGGATCGGCCAGGTCGCGGGACATCTCGAAGCCACGTGCGTCCCGGAGCGGCGACTCCTCCTCGAAGTCCCACCGGGCCCGTCTCGCGTTCAGGGTCGACGTCGCGTAGGCGTTGACCAGCCGCGTGCTGGCGACCATCGGGTTGGCGTGCGGATGACCCTGGACCGAGATCCCGAACTCGGTCTCGGTGCCCATGACGCGACGGACACTCATCGGCGCCTCCGGGCGGCTGGGCACTCATGGGAGCGAGCCTACGGGGCCCTCCGGCACCCGCCTCCCGACGTGCCGGGCGCGGCGGCAATCACCCGGATCCGGCGTGCTCCGCTGTTATCGTGCGGGGGATCGGGCCCGGCCTCTTTCGGTTCGGATGCCGCACCACACCTTCTGTGAGGACTGGTCGATGCTGCTCCGTCAGCGATCCACGGTGATCTCCGTCGTCGCCGCCCTGGCCTGCACGATGACCCTGCTGGTCGCTCCCACCGCGTCGGCGGAGCGCAGCAGCTCGCGCTCCTCCAAGGCGCAGCGACCTCCCGCTGCCACAGCCAAGAGCGCGAGCAGGACCGTCGGGCGGCCGCCCGCGAACCTGGCTGTCCGGGCCGGCACGGTCTTCAACTATCCCAACCGCAGCCGCGCCGAGCGCACCGCCATCCAGCGACGGGTGCTGAACACCATCAGGAGCACGTGGGGCGGCAGGCGCGACCGACTGCACGCGGCACACGCCACCAACGGCACGATCCGGATGGCCACCTGGTCGTTCAACGACATGGCCGTCGCGCGGGCCCTCTACGCGGCGCACCGTCGCGGCGTCAGCGTCCAGATCGTCGCCGCCAAGCACCCCAACATCGGCAGCCGGCCGTGGAGATGGCTGCGCAAGCGGCTGAAGACCCGGCTCTACCCCGCAGGGCACCGCGAGCTGGCCAACCGGTGGAGCTTCGCGCGCACCTGCCGCGGCTCGTGTCGCGGGCACGGAGGCACGCCGCACTCCAAGTACTTCCTGTTCAGCAACGTGGGCTCCCGACACCGCCCGACCATCACGATGCAGACCTCGATGAACCTCACCACGATGGCCTACAAGGGTCAGTGGAACCACGCGACGACCACCTGGAAGCGCGACGTCTACCACGCGTTCTACAAGGTCTTCCGCGAGTCTCGGCTGGACCGGCCGGTGCGCGGCGCCTACCGCACCCACGTCAGCGGCGGCATCACCTCGATCTTCTTCCCACGTCCGGGCACGACCGCGAACTACGACCCGGTGATGCAGGACCCTCGACAAGGTCCACTGCACGGGGGCACGCTCGGGCGGGGACTCCAAGGGACGCACCCAGATCCGGATCATCCAGTACGCCATGTACGACGAGCGCGGAGTCTGGATCGCCAAGCGTCTGCGAGCCGCTGTGGCACGAGGGCTGCAACATCAAGCTGATCTACGCCGCGATGAACCGGCCGGTGTTCAACATCCTGCGGGCGCGCACCGGTCGGGGACCCATCCCGATGAAGCAGTCGGTGGTACGCAACGCCTACGGCGACATCGTCAAGTACAACCACAACAAGTGGATGGCCATCTCCGGCCACTACGGAAGCTCCACCCGTGCCTACGTCGTGCTGTCCGGTTCGGCCAACTGGGGCAACCTGGCCTTCAGCTGCGACGAGCAGATGCAGCGGATCAGCAGCTACGCCTACACCCGGCCGCACATGGTCTCCTTCGGCAAGACCTGGCGGCAGCGCTCCTCGAGCGCCCCGCGCCCGGGAGGCATCCGCTCCGGTGCCCGTGGCATACCGGACGAGGCACCGGACGAGATGTCGGACACGATCCCCTTCGGCGAGGGCGTCTACAAATACATGACGGAGGACTAGACAGGCAGCCGTCCGGCCCGGTTCGTCGAGCCACATACCGGCAGTACCTCGTGTTAGGTTTCGGGCGCTCACCCGGGTGCCTGGCCCGGGATCGTTGATCGGACACGGGGAAAATCATGCGTCGTCGCACGGGCTCAGTCCTACTGTCGGGAGTCGTGGCCCTGGCCAGCGCCCTCACCCTGACGGGCGGCGCCAACGCGGTCACGCCCACGGGGCTGGTCGCGGCGGCCGATGATCCGAGCTCGCGCCCGACCCGAACGCGGGCAGGCCGCCGGCGAACGCCACCATCACTCCCGGCTCCTACTTCAGCTTCCCGAACCGCAGCTTCAGCTACTCCGTCGCCATCCGCAACCGGGTGCTGAACACCATCAACAGCACCTGGGGCGAGTACATCGCCGTTCCCGACGACCCCAGACACGGTGGACGTCGACGAGACCGTCAAGGCGCACGGCACCATCCGGATGACGACCTGGTCGTTCAACGACGCCACCATCAAGAACGCCCTGATCGCGGCTCGCGATCGCGGGACCAGCGTGCAGATCGTCGCCGCCAAGGGCATCAACGAGGAGAAGAACTACAAGGCCTGGGCGGACATGAAGACCGCTCTGAACGGCAGCTCGACCGATGACGACTTCGCCAGGGAGTGCACCGGCGCCTGTCGCGGCACCGGCGGGACGCCGCACCAGAAGTTCTTCCTCTTCGACGACGTGGGCTCCCGGCACCGACGCAACGTGGTGGTCCAGACCTCGATGAACCTCACCCGGAAGGCCTACCGCGGCCAGTGGAACCAGGCCACGGTGATGTGGGACCAGGACGTCTACAACGACTTCCACAGGATCTTCGACGAGACGGCGAGCAAGGGCAGGCTCGGCACCGGATACCGCAAGTACCGGCGGGCCGCCGCGCACAACATCTTCTTCCCCGGGGGCAACGCCGCCAACGACCCGATCCTGGACGCGCTCAACCACGTCCGCTGCACCGGCGTCACCGCCGGCGGGATCAGGGGTCGCACCCGCATCCGGGTGATCCAGTACGCCATCTACGACACCCGCGGGAACGCGATCGCCAAGAAGCTGCGCAGCCTGTGGAACAGCGGCTGCAACGTGGCCATCATCTATGCCGTCACCAGCCGCCCGGTGCTGAAGATCCTCCGCAGCCGGTCGGGGCGTGGTCCGGTCCCGATGAGGCAGTCGGTGATCAAGGACCGTCGCGGCAACATCGTGGACTACAACCACAGCAAGTGGCTGGCGATCTCCGGCAACTACGCCGGCGTCTCGCGCGGCACCTACACCGTGATCGCCGGCTCGGCCAACTGGAGCGACTTCGCCTACCGTTGCGACGAGCAGATGCAGCAGGTCTTCGGTCGGTCCTCGGTCGCGCCGTACTTCAGCAACTTCAGCACGACCTGGAGCCAGCGCTCCTCGCGTGCGCCGTCCTCCGCACGCACTGCCTCGGGTGCCCGGATGATGACCAGCATTCCCGAGCAGCCCACGTTCGGCCAGGGCATCTACAAGTACATGTCCGAGGGCGGCGAGTAGGGACCGGGCACACGACGAAGGGCGCCGACCGCGTGGTCGGCGCCCTTCGTCGTCTCTCGGGCTGTGTCCGGCGCAGAGGTGCTCGCGTCCGGGGTCGGATCAGAGGTACTGACCGGTGTTGGCCACGGTGTCGATCGAGCGGCCGGGCTCGGTGCCCTGCTTGCCGGTGACGAGCGTGCGGATGAACACGATCCGCTCGCCCTTCTTGCCGGAGATGCGCGCCCAGTCGTCGGGGTTGGTGGTGTTGGGCAGGTCCTCGTTCTCCTTGAACTCGTCCACGCACGCCTGGAGCATGTGCTGGACCCGGAGGCCGGGCTGGTCGTGGTCGATGACCTCTTTGATGGCCATCTTCTTGGCCCGGTCGACGATGTTCTGGATCATCGCCCCGGAGTTGAAGTCCTTGAAGTAGAGGACCTCCTTGTCGCCGTTGGCGTAGGTGACCTCGAGGAAGCGGTTCTCCTCGGACTCGGTGTACATCCGCTCGACGGTCGCGGTGATCATCCCCGCCACGGTCGCGTGCTTGTCCCCGCCGAACTCCGCGAGGTCGTCGACGTGCAGCGGCAGCTGCGCGGTGAGGTACTTGGTGAAGATGTCACGCGCGGACTCCGCGTCCGGGCGCTCGATCTTGATCTTCACGTCGAGCCGCCCCGGTCGCAGGATGGCCGGGTCGATCATGTCCTCACGGTTCGAGGCGCCGATCACCAGGACGTTCTCGAGCCCCTCGACGCCGTCGATCTCGGAGAGCAGCTGCGGGACGATGGTGTTCTCCACGTCGGAGGAGACGCCGGATCCGCGGGTCCGGAACAGGGAGTCCATCTCGTCGAAGAACACGATGACCGGCGTGCCCTCGCTGGCCTTCTCACGCGCACGCTGGAAGACGAGCCGGATGTGCCGCTCGGTCTCACCGACGTACTTGTTCAAGAGCTCGGGACCCTTGATGTTGAGGAAGAACGAGCGGCCCGACTGGCCGGTCTTCTCCGCGACCTTCTTGGCCAGGGAGTTGGCGACCGCCTTGGCGATCAGCGTCTTGCCGCAGCCGGGCGGGCCGTACAGCAGGACGCCCTTGGGTGGCTTGAGCTGGTAGTCCTTGAAGAGATCGGGGTAGAGGTAGGGCAGCTCGACCGCGTCCCGGATCTGCTCGATCTGCGCCGACAGGCCGCCGATCGAGGTGTAGTCGATGTCCGGGACCTCCTCGAGCACCAGCTCCTCGACCTCGGACTTGGGCACCCGCTCGTAGACGTAGCCCGACTTCGCGTCGAGCAGCAACGAGTCACCGGCCCGCAGGGTGATCTCGCGCAGCGGCTCGGCGAGCCGCACGACGCGCTCCTCGTCGGCGTTGGCGATGACCAGGACACGATCGCCGTCGGCGAGCATCTCCTTGAACATCACCACCTCGCCGATCTCCTCGAAGTCGAGGGCGGCGACCACGTTGAGGGCCTCGTTGAGCATGACCTCCTGACCCTTGGTCAGGCTGTCCAGCTCGACCGAGGGGCTCACGTTCACACGGAGCTTGCGTCCCCCGGTGAACACGTCGACCGACTCGTCCTCGTTGCGCCGGAGGAACGTGCCGAAGCCGGTCGGGGGCTGTGCGAGCCGGTCGACCTCCTCCTTGAGGGTGACGATCTGGTCGCGCGCCTCGCGCAGGGTCGTCGCCAGTCGCTCGTTCTGGGAGGTGACGGCCGCCAGTGAGCGCTGGGTGTCCAGCAACCGCTGGTCCAGGGCACGCGAGCTGCCCGGTCCGTCTGCGAGCCGACGACGCAGGTCGGCGATCTCGGCCTCCAGGTAGGAGACCTGGATCATCAACTGGGCACTGGTCGGTCCTTGTTCGGCACCTGAGTCAGGCACGTGAACCACCTCCGTGGGCAGGATCTGGATTTCGACCCTACTCGTGGATGGGCTGAACCCAAGTGGTTACGGCCGTGTCTGACCCATCACGTTGCTCATCTGCAACCTGCGGTGGTAGGCCGGCGGGCCTCGGGCCGGAGTAGTCGACCCCGTAGGCGCCGGGTGCCGGACGTCGCTTCTTCACCGGAGCGGCGTGGCCCGGTGCCATCCGACGCGCGGTGACCAGGAACCCGGTGTGCCCGTTCATCTTGTGGCCGGGTCGCACGGCCAATCCCTCCACGTGCCAGTCGCGGACCAGGGTCTCCCACGGCTGCGGCTCGGTGAACTCCCCGTGTGCCCGCAAGGTCTCCACCACCCGGGCGAGCTGGGTGGTGGTGGCGACGTAGGCGACCACGAGGCCGCCGGCGACGAGGGCGTCGGCGACCACCTCGACGCACTCCCAGGGCGCGAGCATGTCCAGGACGACCCGGTCCATGGTGCCGGTGGCCGAGCCAGGCGGGAGCGACTCGACCAGGTCACCCACGGTGAGCGTCCAGGCTGGATGCACTCCTCCGAAGAACTGCTCGACGTTGCGCCGGGCCACGTCGGCGAAGTCCTCACGGCGCTCGTAGGAGGCCAGGTGCCCGGTGGGGCCCACGGCCCTGAGCAGCGAGCAGCTCAGCGCTCCGGAGCCGGCGCCGGCCTCGAGTACGCGTGCGCCGGGGAAGATGTCGGCCATCGCCACGATCTGCGCGGCGTCCTTGGGGTAGACCACCGCGGCGCCTCGCGGCATCGAGACCACGAACTCGCTCAGGAGCGGCCGGAACACGAGGTACTCGCCTCCTGAGGTCGAGGTCAGGGTGAAGCCCTCCTCGCGCCCGAGGATGTCGTCGTGGAGTAGACCGCCGCGGTTGGTGTGGAACGACTTCCCCGGCTCGAGGCAGATGTTGTGACGCCTGCCCTTGCCGTCGACGAGGCGGACCCACTCCCCGGGCTGCAGCGGTCCACGTCGTACGCCGGACCAGTCGGACGACTCGGGCGACTCGGGCGCCTCGGGCGACTCGGGCGACTCGGGCGACTCGGACAGGGTGGGCTTGCTCACTTGGTGGTGCCCTTCTCGAAGGCGCGATCGACGTCGACCGTGGACAGGACCCCGAAGATGGTGCCGTCGGGCTCGACGAGCACGTACTCCTCGGCCGGGGTGCTCGACATGGCGCGGACCAGGTCCTCCCCCGCGAGGTCGGCCTCGAGCACGATGCCGTCCTCGATGGTGCGGGCCACCGAGCTCACCGGCACCCAGGCCCGGCGCTCGTCGGGGGTGGCCAGCAGGGCCGCCTCGCTGACCACGCCGCTGAGCCGCTCGTCCGAGCCATGGATCACGATCGCGCCGGCGCCGAGCTCCTGCGCCCGGCGTACGGCCTCGGTGATCGGGAGTCCGTCGGGGACGGCGACGACGCGCCGTGCGAGCGGGCGTGCCTTGAGCTCGGGCAACCGACGGCGCAGGCGGGCGTTGATCATCGACGCCGTCGCCCCCGACCACAGGAACGTGGCGATGATGAAGGCCATCAGGTAGTCGAAGACGTCGGGCCGGATGCCGAAGGCGCTGCTCGCCAGCACCGGCCAGCCGAGCACCAGCACGGCCGCCACCCGACCGCCCCACGCGGCGACGATGGTGCCCTGGTGCACGCTGCCGGTGAGCTTCCAGACCGCCGACTTCAGGACCCGCCCGCCGTCGAGAGGCAGCCCGGGAACCAGGTTCAGGACGCCGACGATCAGGTTGGCTCCGGCCAGGCCCTGGACCGCCAGGCCGACCAGGCCACCGGGGCTGACCGTCAGCAGCGCCAGCGCGAGCAACCCGACGGCGATGGAGGTCAGCGGGCCGACGACGGCCACCTTGAACTCCTCGCCGGCGGTGCGGGTCTCCGAGTCGATCTCGGTGGCGCCCCCGAGGAAGTGCAGGCTGATCGACCGCACCCCCAGGCCGTAGCGCTGCGCCATCAGCGCGTGGGCGATCTCGTGCAGCAGGACCGAGAGGTAGAGCAGGACCGCGAAGGCCAGTCCGGCGACGTACTTCAACGCCCCCAGGCCGGGCTGGACCTGCTCGATCCGCGGAGCGAGCAGGAACGCGATCAGCAGCGCCACCAGCAGCCACGAGGAGCGCACCAGGACGTCGACGCCCGCGATGGACCCCACCCGCAGCGTGCCGGGTGGGTGCGGCGGTCGCCCGGTCCCCATGTCTCTTTGCTGCTCGGCTCCGCTCATCCCGCAACGCTAGCGCGCTGGCGGGGCCTGTCAGACCAGCGCCCTACTGTGTGGCCATGGAGCAGCGCCCGGTACGCACCCAGGTCGGCACGCCGGTCGACGGTGAACGAGTCCTCGGGTCACTTTCCCCGAGCCGCGCGGGTGACTTCCGGGTGTGCCCGCTGAGATATCGGCTGCGCACCATCGACCGGCTGCCGGAGCCCCCCTCGCCCAGCGCGGCGCGCGGGACGGTGGTGCACAAGGTGCTGGAGGACCTGTTCGACCTGCCCGCGGAAGAGCGCACCCCGGAGCGTGCGGTGACCATGGTCCCTGGCGCCTGGGACGCGGTGCTGGACGCCGAGCCGGGGCTCAGCGAGCTGTTCCCCGAGCGGCAGGACGCCCAGGACCTCGAGATCACCGAGTGGCTGGACTCGTGCCGCGAGAGCGTGCGCGGCTACTTCGCCCTGGAGGACCCCCGCAGGCTCGAGCCCGCGGAGCGTGAGGCTTACGTCGAGACCCTGCTGGACTCCAAGCTGCTGCTGCGGGGCTTCGTGGACCGCATCGACGTCGCCGCGGACGGAGCGGTGCGGGTCGTGGACTACAAGACGGGGCGCGCTCCGGGCATCGGGTTCGAGGGCCGGGCGCTGTTCCAGATGCGCTTCTACGCGCTCATCCTGTGGCGCACGCGCGGGGTGGTCCCGGCGCTCCTCCAGCTGATCTACCTCGGCGACGGCCAGGTGGTCAGCTACGTCCCGGACGAGCAGGACCTGCGCGCGACCGAACGGCTGGTGGAGGCCCTGTGGCAGGCCATCGACACGGCGCGGGCGACCGGCGAGTGGCAGCCGAGCCCCGGCGCCGCCTGCGCCTGGTGCAGCTTCCAGGCTCACTGCCCCGCGTTCGGAGGCACGCCGCCACCGCTCCCGCAGGTGCCCGGGACCGACCTGCTCGCCGCCGTGGACACCTGACCGGGAGGGTCAGGAGAAGAAGGCCGCCAGGTCCTCGGGCACCAGATCGACCAGGCTCTCGCGCAGGATCCGTCGCTCGCCGCCCGGGATCGGCACGTGGTTGGGGACGACGAGCACCTGACAGCCTGCCGCGACCGCGGAGGCCGCCCCGGTCGGTGAGTCCTCGATCGCGAGGGTGTCCTCGGGAGCCACACCCAGCAGCTCGGCTCCACGCAGGTACGGCTCCGGGTGCGGCTTGCCGTTGTCGACCTCGTCACCGCAGACCAGTGCGGAGAATGACCCCGCAGGCAGGGCGCGCACGACCGGCTCGACGAAGCGTCGCCACGACATCGTCACCAGGACGCAGGGAACGCCACGCTCGACCAGCGCCGCCAGCAGCTCCCGGGCCCCGGGCCGCCAGGGGACCTCCTGCTCGACGAGCCGGACCACCCCGTCCAGGAGCTCGTCGATGATCTGTCGCGGCGTACGGTCGATCCCCATGTGCTCACGCATGTAGGTCGCGGAGTCGACCAGGGCGCCGCCCACCACTGCCAGGGCGTGCTCGTCGCTCCAGGTGCCGCCGTACCTCTCGGCGAGGGCGTACTCGCACTGCATCCAGTACGGCTCGGTGTCGACCAGGGTGCCGTCCATGTCCCACAACACCCCGGCGGGCAGCACGCGGCCGGGGATCCTGGTCGTCGCGGTCATCAGTCCTCCGGGTCGTAGCCGAGGTTGGGCGAGAGCCAGCGTTCGGCCTCCTCGAGCGTCCAGCCCTTCCGCTCGGCGTACGACTCCACCTGGTCGCGCGCGAGCCGGCCCACCACGAAGTACTGGGACTGGGGGTGGGCGAAGTACCAGCCGCTCACGGAGGCGCCGGGCCACATCGCCATCGAGTCGGTGAGCTCGATGCCGGTGTTCTGCTGGACCTCCAGCAGCTCCCACAGGGTCTGCTTCTCGGTGTGCTCGGGGCACGCCGGATAGCCGGGGGCAGGGCGGATTCCGGCGTACTTCTCGGCGATCAGGGCCTCGTTGTCCAGCCCGTCGTCGTCGGAGTAGCCCCACAGCTCGGTCCGCACCCGCTGGTGCAGGCGCTCGGCGAACGCCTCGGCCAGCCGGTCGCAGAGCGACTCCAGCAGGATGGCGCTGTAGTCGTCGAGGGCGTCCTTGAACTCCTGGATCTTCTCCTGGCCGCCCAGCCCTGCGGTGACGGCGAAGGCCCCGACGTGATCCGCGAGCCCGGTCTCCTTGGGCGCGACGTAGTCACCCAGCGACCGGTTGGGCACGCCGGTCCGGTGCTGTCCCTGTTGGCGCAGGTTGCGCAGCGTGGCGACGACCTCGTCGCGCGCGTCATCGCGATAGACCTCGATGTCGTCGCCCACGGCGTTGGCCGGGAAGAAGCCGAGCACGCCGTTGGCGGTGACCCACTGCTCCTTGATCATCAGGTCGAGCATCTCCTGCGCGTCGTCGTAGAGCTTGCGCGCGGTCTCGCCCGAGGCCGGGTTGTTCAAGATGTCGGGGAACTTGCCCTTCAGCTCCCAGGCGTTGAAGAACGGCTGCCAGTCGATGAAGTCGCGGAGCTCGGCGAGGTCGTAGTCGGCGAAGACGCGGATGCCCACCCCCATCGCGGGCTCGACCGGGCTGAAGGTCGTCCAGTCGACCGGAGTGCGGTTCTCGCGAGCGGCCGCGAGCGTCTCGAGCGGGCGGTCGTTCTTGGCAGCGTGGCGGCGACGCAGCGAGTCGTAGTCGGCCTCGGTGTCGGCGAGCAGCTTGCCGCGCTGGTCCTTGGACAGCAGGGCGGCGGCCACGGGAACCGAGCGCGAGGCGTCCTTGACCCACAGGACGGGGCCGGTGTAACGGGGCGTGACCTTGACCGCCGTGTGCGCGCGCGAGGTGGTGGCCCCGCCGATCAGCAGCGGGATGGTGAACCCCTGCCGCTCCATCTCGCTGGCGAAGTGCACCATCTCGTCCAGCGAAGGCGTGATCAGGCCGGAGAGCCCGATCAGGTCGGCTCCGACCTCCTTGGCCTTGTCCAGGATCTTCTGTGCCGGCACCATCACCCCGAGGTCGATCACCTCGTAGTTGTTGCACTGCAGCACCACTCCCACGATGTTCTTCCCGATGTCGTGGACGTCGCCCTTCACGGTGGCCATCACGATGGTGCCGTTGGTGTCCTTCGCGGTGGCGTACTCCGGGTTGTCGAGCTTCTCCTGCTCGATGTACGGGATCAGGTAGGCCACCGCCTTCTTCATCACCCGAGCCGACTTCACCACCTGGGGAAGGAACATCTTGCCGGCTCCGAACAGGTCGCCGACGACGTTCATCCCGTCCATCAGCGGCCCCTCGATGACCTCGATCGGCCGACCTCCGCGCGCCTCGATCTCGGCGCGCAGCTCCTCGGCGTCCTCCTCGGCGTACTCGTCGAGCCCCTTGACCAGGGCGTGCGTGATCCGTTCCCCGATGGGCAGCGAGCGCCACTCCAACGCCGCCACCTCCTGCTGCTCGCCCGAACCGCGGTGCTGCTCGGCGATCTCGAGGAGTCGCTCGGCCGCGTCCGGCCTGCGGTTGAGGACGACGTCCTCGATGCGTTGGCGCAGCTCGGGCTCGATCTCGTCGTAGACCACCAGCGCGCCGGCGTTGACGATGCCCATGTCGAGACCGGCCTGGATCGCGTGGAACAGGAACACCGAGTGGATCGCCTCGCGCACCGGGTTGTTGCCGCGGAAGGAGAACGAGGCGTTGGAGATGCCACCGGAGACCAGGGCGCCCGGCAGGTTCTGCTTGATCCAGCGGGTGGACTCGATGAAGTCGACGCCGTAGTTGGCGTGCTCCTCGATCCCGGTGGCCAGGGCGAAGCAGTTGGGGTCGAAGATGATGTCCTCGGCGGGGAAGCCGACCTCGTCGACGAGGATCCGGTAGGCCCGCTCGCAGATCTGCCTGCGACGCTCCAGGTTGTCGGCCTGTCCCTGCTCGTCGAAGGCCATCACGACCGCGGCGGCGCCGTACTTGCGGCAGAGCCGGGCATGCTCGCGGAACTTGTCCTCGCCCTCCTTCATCGAGATCGAGTTGACGATCGCCTTGCCCTGCACGCACCGCAGACCTGCCTCGATGACCTCCCACTTCGAGGAGTCGATCATCACCGGGACCCGGCTGATGTCGGGCTCGCCTGCGATCAGCTTGGTGAAGCGGTCCATGGCCGCCACCCCGTCGATCATCCCCTCGTCCATGTTGATGTCGATCACCTGTGCACCGGCCTCGACCTGCTGGCCGGCCACCTTGAGGGCCGCGTCGTAGTCCCCGGCCTTGATCAGGTTGCGGAACTTCGCGGAGCCGGTGATGTTGGTCCGCTCGCCGATGTTGACGAACAGCGAATGCTCGTCGATGTTCAGGGCCTCGAGGCCGGAGAGACGCATCGCGGGGTCGGGCGCAGCCACCTCGCGTGGAGCAGCGCCCGCGACGACGTCGTTGATCCGGGCGATGTGGTCCGGCGTGGTGCCGCAGCATCCGCCGACGAGATTGACCAGGCCGGCGTCGACGAACTCCGCGAGCACGGTCGACATCTGGTCGGGGGTCTCGTCGTACTCACCGAAGGCGTTCGGCAGGCCGGCGTTGGGGTAGCACGAGACGAAGCAGTCGGCGACCCGGGAGAGCTCGGCGAGGTAGGGACGGATCTCGGAGGCGCCGAGCGCGCAGTTGAGACCGATCGCGAGCGGTCGCGCGTGCCGTACGGAGTTCCAGAACGCCTCGGTCACCTGGCCCGAGAGGGTCCGCCCGGAGGCGTCGGTGATGGTGCCCGAGACGATCACCGGCCAGCGTCGCTCGCGCTCCTCGAACAGCGTCTCCAGGGCGAAGATCGCCGCCTTGGCGTTGAGGGTGTCGAAGATCGTCTCGACCAGCAGCAGGTCCACGCCGCCGTCGACCAGTCCGGCCGCCTGTTCGGTGTAGGCCTCGACGAGCAGCTCGAAGCTGGTGTTGCGGAAGCCCGGGTCGTTGACGTCGGGCGAGATCGAGGCCGTCCGGTTCGTCGGCCCGAGTCCGCCCGCGACGAACCGGGGGCGGGACGAGTCGCGGGCCGTGACCTCGTCGGCGGCCTCCCGCGCCAGCCGCGCGGACTCGTAGTTCAGCTCGTAGGCCAGCTCCTCCATGCCGTAGTCGGCCTGGGAGATCCGCTGAGCGTTGAAGGTGTTCGTGGCCACCACGTCGGCACCCGACTCCAGGTACTCGAGGTGGATCGACTTGATGATGCCGGGCTGGGTGAGGCTGAGCAGGTCGCTGTTGCCGCGTACGTCGCTGTCCCAGTCGGCGAAGCGCTCGCCGCGGTAGCCGGACTCGTCCAGGCCGTGCCCCTGGATCATCGTGCCCATCGCCCCGTCGATGACCAGGATGCGCTCGGAGAGCACCTTCGTCAGGGCCTCGCGTGCATCTGGGCGCACCAACGAGGGGCGTTCGTCGTCGAGGGGACTGCTCACAGGCGCTTCTCCGATGTCGTGGACAGGACAAGACTAAGCAGTCTTGGCGCCTCGGCCGAACCGCTTTCACATGGTGGCAGGTCGCTGGGCGCTGTGACCCGCACGGTGCCATGAGTGCCTCGAGGTCTGCTGCTTCACCAGCGCGCGAGACGCCGAAACGCTCCCCTTCACGCAGGTCGCGCGAAGGGGAGCGTCGGCCGACCGCCGTCGCAGGCGGGACGACGGGGTGGCGGTCTTCGGTCGGATCAGCGCCAGCTGTGCGAGAGCCATCCCACCGAGGCCAGGTCAGCCTCGCGCCAGGAGCGTGCCGACCACGCGTTGTCGCGCCAGGAACGAGCCGACCAGTCGCCCGACACCGTCCAGGCCCCGTCGCGCCACGACCGTGCCGACCAGCTCTCGTCGCGCCAGGAGCGGGCCGACCACGTCCCCGAGGACCAGGTCGTACCGCGCCAGGACCGTGCGTTCCAGCCGTAGCCGCTCCAGGTCCAGCCTCGCCAGTTGCCACCTGACCCACGCCGTCTGCGACGCCGAGGCCTTCGTCCAGGTCGCCGGGTTCCAGGCCCTGCCGAAGATGTCGACCTCCCCGCGCAGGTCGCTCACGCCGTCGTTGACGTGGGAGCTGCCGCGCGCGCTCTCCAGCGACCCGAGGCCGGTGCTCCAGGTGCCGCTCTGCGTACCCTTGCCGCCTTGGGTCCACAGGCGTGCCGTGTTCACCTTGGTCATCCCGTTGCCGCGGTACTTGACGTCCGTGCTGGGGAAGGCCCAGGCGGTGTTGCGCAGCCGCAGCTTCACCGCGTCAGGGGTGAGAGTCGGGTTCGCCTGGATCAGCATGGCGGCCTCACCCGCGACCACGGCCGTGGCCTGGGAGGTGCCGGACGCCTTGGCGAACCTGGCACCGATCCGCGCAGTTGGGTTGCGCTCGTCGGCGTATCCGTTGGGCACCCGTGCCCCGATCACCGAGACCCCGGGCGCGACCACGTCGACGTGCCGGGTGTTGGTTCCCCGGGTGGCCCAGTCGGGGACCGTGTCGTCCCAGTAGTCCAGGGTCCCCTGGGTGTCGGCAGCGCCCACGGCGAGGACGAACGGGCTCTGCGCCGGGTTGGCCAGCAGCATCGTGTCCCGTCCGTCGTTGCCGCCGGCGACGACCACGGTGATGCCGGCCTTCCAGGCCCGCTCGACGGCGAAGGTGAGCGGGTCGATGCTGGGGCTCTGCACCGAGTCGGTGCCGTAGGCCAGCGTGATCACCTGGATGTTGAGGCCGTTGTCGTTGCGGTGCGCGACCACCCAGTCGAGGGCCGCGATCACCTGCGAGACGTCGACTGCGCCGTCCTGGGCGCCCACCTTGACGCTGACCAGGTTCACGTCCGGCGCGACGCCGAAGAAGGCGGTCTTGCTGGTGTAGGAGGCCGGGGTTCCGACTGCGTCCCGTCCGGCGATGATCGAGCCCAGGTGCGTCCCGTGCCCGTAGGCGTCCTTGTTCGTCAGCTCGGGGTCCTGGCTGTCGAAGGACAGGTCCGGACCGTGGTAGACGTTCCCGGTGTCGAGGCCACGGACCTCGGTGACGCCGGTGTCGATCAGGGCCACGCCCACGCCCTTGCCGGTGAAGCCGGCGCTGTGCATCTTGTTGGCCTCGACGATCTCCTTCATCTGCCACAGCGAGCCCTTGGCCGCGACCGGGTCGTACCCCAGGGGGGTCGCCGAGGCGTGGACGCCACCGGCGGTCGACCGCCACGGTGACGATGCTGGCCGCGAGCGCGGTCGATGCCGCGCGACGAAGACGAGTCTGCCTGGTCATCAGGTCCCCCATACTTGTAGTGAAGGGATAGAAGACCATCGAAAATGTCCGTTATGCGATCTATGGACAAATCGGTGCGAGTCGGACTAGACCGCCGACGAGTCGGGATTGACGGCCCGCCTCCCAGCTGTGTTCGACCTTTCGCGCAGCCGAACACAGCCGAGCCCGTCGCAGCGCGGCCGACAGCGCAGGTGCGGAGATGGGTCCTAGGGTGGCCTCGTGATCGAGATCGACGACGTGCCCGAGCTCGTGGACCCGGTGCTGGTGGCCGCCTTCGAGGGGCTGGAACGACGCCGCCTGCGCGGCGTCGGGGGTCGTCGACCACCTGATCGAGGTCTGGAACGCCGAGGTGGTGGCGGTCATGGATCCCTGAGGAGTTCTACGACTACCAGGTCAACCGCCCGATGATCGGCACCGACGTCGAGGGCATGCGCCGGATCACCTGGCCCTCGACGCAGGTCTACGTCGCCCGGCCACCCGGTGCGCTGCGCGACGTGGTCCTGGTCCGCGGGATCGAGCCGAACATGAAGTGGCGCCAGTTCTGCGCCGAGATCCTCGCCTGCGCCGACGACCTCGCTGTGGAGCTGGTGGTCACCCTGGGAGCTCTGCTGGCCGAGACCCCGCACACGCGGCCGATCCAGGTCAGCGGCACCGCCACCGAGCTCGACCTCGAGGACCGGCTCAAGCTGGAGCCGGCCACCTACGAGGGACCGACCGGCATCATCGGCGTGCTGCCAGGACGCCTGCGCGCGGCTGGACATCCCGGCGGTCTCGTTCTGGGCCGCGGTGCCCCACTACCTGCCCCAGCCGCCGTGCCCGAAGGCGACGCTGGCCCTGCTCGGACAGGTCGAGGACCTGCTCGAGACGAGCATTCCTCTGGGCGACCTGCCCGAGGACGCGCGGGCCTGGGAGCGAGGTGTCGCCGAGCTCGCCGAGGAGGACGAGGACGTCGCGGAGTACGTCCGCAGCCTCGAGGAGAGCCAGGACACCGCAGAGCTGCCCGAAGCCAGCGGCGACGCGATCGCGCGCGAGTTCGAGCGCTACCTCAAGCGGCGCAACCCGCCCGAGGAGTGACTCACAGCTCGACGCCGAGGCTGGAGTCGACCAGGTCGCGGACCACGTCCCCGGCCCCCGGCTCGGAGCTGTCCCCGAAGTCGGTCGAGTTGGCCCAGTGGTCGATCAGGCGCAGGGCGAAGGGCGCATCCAGGTCCGTGGCCAACGCGGTGCGGACATCGGTGAGGAGATGCTCGGTCGGGGCGCCGGCGCCCTTCGCGACAGCTCCTCGCCACTTGTCCAGGCGGGCTCCGGCCGCGGACACGTCGGCCTCGTTCCAGTGCCAGTCCCCGCGGTAGTGGTGGCCCAGCAGCACCAGCCGGATCACCATCGGGTCCAGACCGCTCTCGCGCAGCTCGGAGACCAGCACCAGGTTGCCCTGCGACTTGGACATCTTCGCGCCGTCGAGGCCGACCATCCCGGCGTGCACGTAGGCGCGCGCGAAGCGCACGTCCGGCTCGACGGCGTGCGCCTGGGAGGCGCTCATCTCGTGGTGGGGGAAGACGAGGTCACTGCCACCGCCCTGGACGTCGATCGCACTGCCGAGGTGGTGCCGTGCGATCGCCGAGCACTCGATGTGCCAGCCGGGGCGACCGCGGCCGAGCGTGGAGTCCCAGGCCGGCTCCCCCGGCCTCTCGGACTGCCAGAGCAGGCAGTCGAGCGGGTCCTTCTTTCCGGGACGCTCCGGGTCTCCCCCGCGGTCGGCGAAGACCCGCATCATCTCCTCGCGGGACCAGCCGGAGACCTCACCGAAGCTCGAGTCGCTCGCCACCGAGAAGTACAGGTCGGTGCCGCCTCCGGGACCGGTCCACGGCACCTCGTAGACGCTGCCCGCCGCCTGGAGCTGCTCGATCATCTCCACGACCAGCGGGATCGCCTCGACGGCACCGATGTAGTCGTCGGGCGGCAGCACCCGCAGCGCCTCCATGTCGGTGCGGAACAGCTGGGTCTCGCGCTCGGCGAGCTCGTTCCAGTCCTGGCCGGTGGCGGTGGCGCGCTCGAGCAGCGGGTCGTCGACATCGGTGACGTTCTGCACGTAGTGCACCGGGAACCCGGCCGTACGCCAGGCGCGGTTGAGCAGGTCGAAGGCGACGTAGGTGGCGGCATGGCCCATGTGGGTGGCGTCGTACGGCGTGATGCCGCAGACGTAGAGCCGGGCGGTGTCGGCGGTGGGGGTGACCTCACGCAGGGTCCGGGTGGAGCTGTCGTGCACGCGGACGACCGGCCGCTTGACGCCCGGAGTGACGCCCAGAGTCCGGGGCTTTCGTCTCGGCGCCGCTGCCGGGTGAGCTCCATGCACGCATGCGACCGAGCCTATCGGCCGTCCTCAGAAGGGCGGCCACGGGATGGACGGCCACCCCGAGCGAGGCATCGGGAAGCATCCCTGCTGGAGCAGACGCTCGCAGCGCCGCGAGACCGCGTCCACCTCACGCACGGTCAGCAGCTCCTCGAGCACCTCGCGCAGCTCCGCCCGGGACCCCTCCAGGCCGTCGAGCACCGACTGCACGCCGGCCACCTCGATCGCCGACAGCGGCATCCCGGCCCAGCCCCACAGCACGGTGCGCAGCTTGTCCTCGGAGTGGAAGCACACGCCGTGGTCGACGCCGTAGCGGTGCCCTCCCGGCATCGGCAGGATGTGTCCGCCCTTGCGGTCGGTGTTGTTGGTGACGATGTCGAAGACCGCCATCCGGCGCAGCGGCTCGGAGTCCTCGTGCACGAGGACCACCGGCTCGTCGTGGGCGCCGGTCGCGTCGAGCACGTGCAGGAAGCGCGGTGGGATCTGCCCCTCGGGGACGACGTCGACCGGATCGACCCCCTCCTCGGCGTCCACCCAGAGCTGCACCATCCCCGGACCGGCCGGGCCGTCGCGCAGCACCGTCGGGGGGACCACGGCCCATCCCAGGTGGTCGGAGACCACCCACGCGGCGTACTCCCGCTCGGCCAGGGTGCCGTCGGTGAAGTCCCACAGCGGGCGCTCTCCCGAGCTGGGCTTGTAGACGCACCGCGCGTCGGAGTCCCCCAGCCTGGCCAGGAACGTGTGGTTGGAGGCGGGCATGATCCTGCCCAGCACCTCGAGCTGCGCCTCTCGCAGCTCCTCCGTCTCAGGGGCCTGCACCAAGGTCAGTCCCGAGTACGCCGGTAGCCGTTGGCGCGCGGACACAGGTGACCCTCGGCGTCCATCGGGCCACCACAGAAGGGGCACGGTGCCCGGCCCGGCGGCCACGACGGACTCCGCCCGGGCGGCGAAGAGCCGCGCCATCGCGGCCGGCATCCGCACCAGCAGGAGCTCCTCGGGCTCGGGCTCCTCGATGGGCAGGTCGATCAGCTCGTTCTCGGCCGCGTCGACAGGCAGGTCGACCTCGACCTCCACCACCGGAAACACCTCGATCACCACCCGCTCGTCCTCAGGGTCCCAGGACAGGGTGATGGTGCCGGCCCGGAACTCCTCCTCGATCGGCTGGTCCAGCGGCTCGGTGTCGATCATCGCCACCGGGACCATCGCCGGGATCATCGTCTCGGACCCGTCGGTGGAGATGAGCTCGTCGAGCAGCTCGGCGACCCGCTCCCCCAGGATCTGCACCTGCTGCTTCTCCAGGGACACCGAGGTGATCTGGGTGCCGGCGCGCGCCTGGAGGAAGAAGGTCCGCTGTCCGGGCTCGCCGACGGTGCCCGGCACGAAGCGCTCGGGGGGGTCGAACCGGTGCACGACAGGCATGACTGTGAGCCTAGTGCCCGGGGTGCAACCCCGGCTCGCGGTCCCCGGTCACGCCGGTCCGGCAGCCCCCGCCGACAGCGGCGTCGCCGGAGCGGGAACGGGAACGGCGCCGTGCGGGCCGGGACGCCAGGTGCGCCAGCGAGCCGGACCGCGAGTTCATGGTGACCACGAAGGCGCGCTGCGCCGTGTAGCGCACGACCGAGAGGCTCGCGGGGTCCACCATGATCCGCTGGAAGGCGTCGAGGTGCATGCCGAGGGCGTCGGCCAGGATCGCCTTGATCACGTCGCCGTGCGAGACCGCCAGCCACACGGCGTGGTCGCCGACCTCGGCCTCCATGGCGGCGTCGCGGTCGCGGACGGCATGGACGGCGCGGGCCGACATCTCCGGCAGCGACTCACCGCCGGGGAAGCGGGCCGCGGACGGCTGCGCCTGCACCGTGCGCCACAGCTTCTCCTTGGCCAGCTGCTTGAGCGCCTGCCCGGTCCAGTCGCCGTAGTCGCACTCCACGAGTCGTTTGTCGCTGAGGGCCCGCGTGCCGGGCACCAGGAGCCGCGCGGTCTCGCCGGCACCGCTCCAGCGGGCTGGTGACCACCGCGGCCAGCTCGAGCCCGGTGAGCCGGTCGGCGGCGGCCGTGGCCTGCGCCGTGCCGGTGTCGTCGAGGTGCACGCCCTTGCTTCGTCCTGCCAGGACGCCGGTCGCGTTCGCGGCCGTCCGTCCGTGTCGCGCCAGGATCACGGTTGCCATGACCGGAGCGTACGCGTCGCCATCACGCCGCTCACGGCCTAGCCTGCACCTGTGATCGTGGACAACGCGCTGTACCGCAAGGGCGAACGGGTCGAGCTGGGCCTGGAGACACGCGACCTCGCCGGGGTGCGCGCCATGGCCGACCAGGACGGCGACTTCGTGTGGGTGGGGCTCCACCACCCCGACAGCGACGAGCTGGAGGCGGTGGCGGATCTCTACGCCCTGCACGAGCTGGCGGTGGAGGACGCGATCAGCGCCCACCAGCGGCCCAAGGTGGAGCGCTACGAGAACTCGCTGTTCATCGTGCTGAAGACGCTCTGGTACGTCGACGAGGAGGATGCCGTCGAGACCGGCGAGATCAGCCTGTTCGTGGGCGACAAGTTCGTGATCACCGTCCGGCACGGCTCCGGTGGGGCGCTCAGCGACACCCGGCACCGGCTCGAGGGGATGAAGAACGTGCTGGCGCACGGCCCCTCCGCGGTGGTGTACGCCGTGTGCGACCAGGTCGTGGACCGCTACGAGGAGGTCGCCGGGGCCCTCCAGGAGGACGTGGACGAGGTCGAGCAGTCGGTGTTCTCGACCGAGCGCACCAACGACTCGGCGCGCATCTACGTGCTCAAGCGCGAGCTCGCCGAGATGAGGCGGGCGGTGATTCCGCTGCGCGACCCGATGGCCAAGTTCGCCAACGGCGCGATCCACGGGATCCACGGCGACGCCGGACCGTACTTCCGCGACGTCGCGGACCACGTCACCCGGGTCGCCGAGGCGATCGACACGCTGGACTCACTGCTGTCGACCGCCTTCGAGGCCCACACCGCGCAGATCTCGATCCAGCAGAACGACGACATGCGCCGGATCTCGGCCGCGGTCGGACTCGTCGCGGCGCCGACGCTGGTCGGCAGCGTCTACGGGATGAACTTCGACCACATGCCGGAGCTGCACTGGCTCTACGGCTACCCGATGGCGCTGAGCCTGATGCTGCTCAGCTCGATGGTCGTGCTGATCATCAGCAAGCGCTCCGGCTGGTGGTGACCGGGGCGCTCAGGTGGCGTTGACCACGCCGGTGGCGAGCAGCGCCAGCAGCCCCAGACCCAGCACGATCCGGTAGGGCACGAACCAGGTGATCGAGTGGCCCGCGACGAACTTCAGCAACCACGCCACCGCTGCGTAGGCCACCACGAAGCTGACCAGGGTGCCGACCGCGGTCTGGCCGAGGCCGATGTCGCTGTTGACGACGTCCTTGAGCTCGTAGAGGCCTGCGGCGGTCAGCGCGGGGATCGAGAGGAAGAAGCTCAGCCGGGTCGCGGTCACGCGGTCGAGGCCGCGCACCAGGCCCGCGGAGATCGTGGCGCCGGAGCGCGAGACGCCCGGGCACCAGCGCGACGCACTGGATCAGGCCCACGAAGATGCTGTCGGCCATGGTCAGGTCGCGCTCGCCGCGCTGCTGGCTGCCGGCGCGCTCGGCGTACACCATCACCGCGCTCCACAGCACCAGCGCGCCTCCGACCCACCACAGCGACCGCAGCGGGCCGGCGATCACGCCCTTGCCGAGGAAGCCGACGATGCCGATCGGGATGGACCCGATGATGATGTACCAGCCGAACCGGTGGTCGAAGTGCCCGCGGTACTCCGGCCGGAACAGGCCCTTGAACCACGCCGCCGCGATCCGCCAGATGTCCTGGCGGAAGTAGAGCAGCACCGCCGCGATGGCGCCCATCTGGATCACCGCGGTGTACGCCGTGATCGCCGGGTCGTTGATCTCCAGCCCCAGGGCCTTCTCGACGATGGTGAGGTGGCCGGTGCTGGAGACGGGCAGGAACTCGGTGAGTCCCTCGACGATTCCCAGGATGATGGCGTCGATGTAGTTCATGGCAGGCGTCAGGGTACGCAGCCGGGGCCGCCCCGCACCTGACTGGCTCCCCCCGGCGAGCCGGGAGTGCCGCCGTGGGCTGCGGTGGATAGCGTTTGGTCATGAAGCAGCGGTACCTGGGATCCACCGGTCTCGCCGTCTCGCGCCTGGGTCTCGGCACGATGACCTGGGGACGCGACACCGACGAGCACGAGGCGCGCGAGCAGCTCGTCGCGTTCGTCGAGGCGGGCGGAACCCTGGTGGACACCGCGGCCGGCTACACCGACGGCGACTCCGAGCGGCTCATCGGCTCCCTCATCGGCGACGTCTGCCAGCGCGACGAGATCGTCATCGCCACCAAGGCCGGGATCAGCCGCCGCGGCCGCGTCCGGGTCACCAACGCCTCGCGCGGACACCTGATCCGCACCCTGGACGCCTCGTTGAAGCGTCTCGGCGTCGACCACGTCGACCTGTGGCAGGTGCACACCTGGGTCGACGACGCGCCCCTCGAGGAGACGCTCTCGGCCCTCGACTACGCCGTCAGCACCGGGCCGCGCGGCGTACGTCGGCGTGAGCAACTACAGCGGCTGGCAGTCGGCGCAGGCCGCGACCTGGCAGCGGGCGCTCCCCGGGCGAGCCGCTCTCGCCTCCCACCAGGTCGAGTACTCCCTGCTGAACCGCTCGATCGAGGCCGAGGTGGTCCCCGCCGCCCAGGCCCTCGGGCTCGGCATCCTGGCGTGGTCGCCGCTGGGCCGGGGCGTGCTCACCGGCAAGTACCGCAGCGGGACCCCGGCCGACTCGCGCGCCGCCTCGGCGCACTTCGCCACCTTCGTGGACCGCTACCTCGCGGACTCCTCCGACCGCGTGGTCGAGGGCGTGGCGCGCGCCGCCGAGGGCCTGGGCTGGTCGCTGCTCGAGGTCGCACTCGCCTGGGTGCGCGACCGCCCCGGTGTGGTGGCCCCGATCCTCGGTGCGCGCACGGCCGCCCAGCTGCGGGAGGCGCTCGGCGTGGAGGAGTGCGAGCTGCCGGTCGAGATCGTGCAGGCACTCGACGACGTCTCGGAGGCGATGGAGGTCACCCGATGAGCTCGGCCAAGCAACGCAGGATCGACACCGGAGCGCTCCGGCCCGGGGTCGAGTACGAGTTCGACAGGCTGCTGATCTCCCGTGAGGTCTCGCGCCATGCCGTCACGCGGATGCTGGTCGAGCGGGCCGAGCAGGGTGGCTGGGAGCTCGATCGGCTCCGGCTCGACGCCCACGGGACCCGGCGGGTGCAGCTGCGTCGCAGGATCATCCGGCAGCGCTACGTCGCCCACCTGGTGTGAGGCCCCGCCGGATGCGACGCCGGTCGGCGTCGTGCTGGTCGGCGTCGTGCGGTCGTGCAGAGCTTCTGCCGAGGAACCTGTCCAGCACCCGGGCGCCGAACTCGAGCGCGTCGACGGGCACGCGCTCGTCGACCCCGTGGAACAGCGCGGTGAAGTCGAGGTCGGCGGGCAGCCGCAACGGCGCGAAGCCGAAGGCCCGCATCCCGAGCTTGGTGAAGTGCTTGGCGTCGGTGCCGCCGCTCATCAGGTACGGCGCCACCAGGGCGTCGGGATCCTCCTCGAGCAGGGAGGCGGTCATGGCGTCGGCCATCTCACCGTCGTACGCCGTCTCGAGGCCGGCCTGCTTGCTGATCCACTCGATGTCGATGTCCGGGCCGGCCAGCTCGCGCAGCGTCGCCACGAAGTCCTCCTCGTGGCCGGGCAGGAAGCGGCCGTCGATCTGGGCCGTGGCGTGGCCGGGGACCACGTTGACCTTGTAGCCGGCCTCCAGCATCGTCGGGTTGGCGGTGTGCCGGATCACCGCGCTCAGCATCCGCGAGGCCGAGCCGAACTCCTCCACCAGGGACTCGGCGTTCTCCGGCGTCGCCTCGGTGCCGGCCAGCTCCCCGACCACCCCCAGCAGGACCTGCATCGTGGGGGTCAGCCGCACCGGCCACTGGTGCCGTCCGATCCTGGCGACCGCCTCGGCCAGGGTCGTGACGGCGTTGTCGGGGTGTCGCATCGAGCCGTGACCGGCGTGCCCGGTGGCGGTCAGCCGCATCCACGCCATCCCCTTCTCGGCGGCCTCGATGAGGTAGAGCCGCCGGTCGCGCACGGTCGTGGAGAACCCACCGACCTCGCCCACGGCGTAGGTGCAGTCCTCGAACCACTCGCGGTGACGCTCCACGAGCGGCCCGGCGCCCTTGAGCCCCCCGGCCTCCTCGTCGGCGGTGAAGCAGAGCACCAGCGGCCGGTCCGGAACGACGCCCGCGCGGGCGCGCGCACGCACGGTGGACAGGAGCATGGCGTCGAAGTCCTTCATGTCGACGGCGCCGCGGCCCCACACCTGCCCGTCGTGGATCTCCCCGCTGAAGGGGTGCAGCTGCCAGTCGCGGGCGTCGGCCGGGACCACGTCGAGGTGCCCGTGCAGCAGGATCGGGTCGCCCCGGTCGCCGCCCCACCGAGCGATCACGTTGGTGCGCCCGGGCTCTGCCTCCCAGAGCTCGCAGGGGATGCCGACCTCGTCGAGCAGCGTCGCGACGTGCTCGGCGGCCTTGCGCTCCCCCGGACCCGGCTGATCGCCGTAGTTCGTGGTGTCGATGCGGATCAGGTCGCGACAGATCTCGGTGACCTCGGCAGCGGGGTCGTAGCTGGCGGGGCCGGCCGCGGAGGTAGCGCTCATGCCCCCATAGTGCCTCAGCCGAGCGTTCGGTCAGCGAAGGTGATGGGCTCCGTCGCGAGGATCCATCGACCGGGCCTCGGACCACCGGACCTGGCCTGCTTCGCCGACGGCGCCGAGCTGGAGGGCCTCAGCGATCGGGTGGGGCTTGGTGGTCTCCCACGACGGGGGGTGCTGCCAGCTCTCCTCGAACACCTCGATCTCCAGGATCGTCGCGCCCGCCGGGGCGCGCGCGATCGTGCGCTCGCACCACGCGCGGGCCGAGACCATGTCCTGCCAGCGGCGCTCCACCAGGACTTCCTCGAAGCCGTCCTCGTCGGGCACACGCATCTGCAACCGGGCCAGGGCGGTCCTGCCGAGGGCAGTCGCCGCGCGCACCGGTGCTTGGGTGTCCTCCATTCTTGGAGGCTAGCCGTCGACAGCCTCGGGGCACGATCGGCGGTCCCGTGGCGGCTCACCTTGTCTAGCCCGGGTCTGCCGCCGGCGTGCAGATCCGCCTCGTCGACGGGCAGAGACCTCGCCACCGTGGGGTGACGAGGTCTCGGCGAAGTCGGGCAGCGCTGCTGCCGGTGGGGGCTACTTCTTGAAGGCGTCCTTGATGTTTCCGGCCGCATCCTTGAGCTTCTCGACGGAGTCCTTCACCGAGGCCTCGGCCTGGTCCGCCTTGCCCTCGCCCTCGAGCTGCTCGTCGTTGGTGGCGCGGCCGACGCTCTCCTTGACCTCGCCCTTGGCGTCCTTGAACTTGTTGCCGATCTTGTCTTCTGCGCCCATGTTCGGTCCTTTCGTCGGTCCGGTGACGATAGCGAACCTCCCTTCGGGTGCGCGGCCACGGGTTCGGGGTCGGCGTACCGGTGTGACGTTGGTCTCCAGGACCGGGCGTTGAGCGGGGCCCGTGCCGGACCGGTGTGACCGCGCTAACAGGTGCTAGCAGGTGAGTTTGCATTTCAGCGCCTCAGATGGCTGACTGATGACTCGCGCTGCTAGCAAAATGCAGCGCGATCGCCATGATCTGTCCGGTGTGGGAAGCGCCCACTGCTCGTCTCCCGCCGGTGTCCTCTCACAGAAGCCTTCGACGAGCAGCGAGGCGCGCCGAGACGCGCCGGGCGAGGGTGAGCGAGATCCCCGTTGTCGCAGCGCTCGAGGAACTCTCGTGCCATGCCCAACACCTTGAGAACCCACGCGCACGTCCGCGCACCTGTTCATGACCGGCTTGCTTGGCGGCCGCTGTCGCCACGAGCGCCTTGGCGGCCACGAGTGCCGAGGCCAGCCCGGTGCCGAAGGCTGCCAGTGCGAGGCCGGAGCCGGTCTCGCCGTACGGCGTCGTGGAGGGCCACCGCTTCCAGGCCAAGCCGCCGCCGTGGGAGCTGCCCGTGTCGGGCTACCGGCTCACGGGCCGCTTCGGCCAGAGCAGTGGCCTGTGGTCGAGCACGCACACGGGATTGGACTTCGCGGCGCCCGAGGGCTCGCCGATCAGCTCCATCGGCCCGGGGGTGGTCGACGCGGCCTCGTACGACGGGGCCTACGGCAACAAGATGGTGGTCCGTCTCGACGACGGCACCGAGCTCTGGTTCTGCCACCTCAGTGCGTTCGAGGCCGAGGTGGGGCAGCGGCTCGCTCCCGGCGACGTGCTGGGACGCGTGGGCTCCACCGGCAACGTGACCGGACCGCACCTGCACCTCGAGGTGCACCGCAAGCGGCGCAGGCGCCCAGGACCCCCAGGCCTGGCTGCAGCAGCATCAGCTGTCCGCCTGATCTTGGTCGGCGGCGCGGTGCGAGACGACAGCCCAGCGATGAGTCTGCTCAGCTGTCGTCGGCCCCAGGCGCCGGCGGGCACAGCTGAGGACCTCGGCGAGGTCGAGCCCGTACGTCGGGCCCGCTGTCGCCTCGTAGGCAGCGAGTCGCGCGGCGGCCCGCTCGAGGAGCCGGGCGGCCCCCACGTCGTTGCCGCGAAGCCGGTGGGTCAGACCGACACAGAGCTGAGCCAGGCCCTGCCACAGGTCTCGTTCGTGCGGCGGACAGGTCTTCCAGCGCACCTCACAGATCTCGTGGGCCGCGAACGGCCGTCCCTGCGCCAGCAGCTGTCGGGCCACCGCCAGCGTCTCCTCAGGAGGCAGCGGCTCCTCGGAGACGGGCGGCACCCCTCGGAGCCGTAGGGCAGCGGGCGGCCGAGCGCATCGCGGGGTCGGGCCTGCTGGGCTCGGCCTGCCTGGTCGCGGTCGCGGTCAGGTCGGAGGCGGGATCGAGAGGCACCGCCCAAGTATCTCCCGCGGCTCGCCGCAGACGACGGCTGCGATCTGCTGTCGACATCTGCACCGGAACGCGAGAGCCACCCACGGACCCTCCGGGGGAAGAGAGTCACGTGGGTGGCCTGCTCGGCGACGAGCAGTCGGAGGATGTCCGCTCTCAGCGAGCCGCAAACGCCGGTCACGGCTGGCACTTCGCGGCCTCGATCAGGTGCTGGAGCCGAGCACGTCGACGAGGAAGACCAACGTGGCGTTCTTCGGGATCCCTCCGTCAGGACTCCCCTCCTTGCCGTAGGCAAGTGCAGGCGGGGCGATCAGCATCACCCTGCTGCCGATCGGGAGCCCGACCAGGGCCTTGTCCCACGCGGGGATCACGCCGCCGAAGCCCAGCGGGAACGGCGAGGGGCCACCCGAGGCGAAGGTGTTGTTGAACGGCTTCTTCTGGCCGTAGACCTGCCCCAGGAAGTCCAGAGTCACCAGGCTCTTCGCCGTGGTCTTCGGTCCGGTGCCCTTGATCAGGGTGAGCACCTGGAGCTTGTTGGACGGCTTCTTGGCGGCCTTGGAGAAGTCGAGTGCGGTGATCTTCCCGTCCTTCTGCACCACCTTCGGCGCACTCGCCCCGAGCTTCTTGGCCGACCCCTTGGGCCCGTCGAGCACGTTCGAGGCCTGGACCGCGACGATGTCGACCACGATCACCAGGCTGTCCTTCGCCTTGAGGCTGAGCTGGGGGTTGCCCGAAGGTCCGTAGAGCTCGCTCGCCGGTGCCGCCACCGCGATCCGGCTGCCCTGGGTGTTGCCCTTCAGGGCCGTGGCGAGGGCCGCCGGCATCTGGGCCGCGTCCAGGGTGATGGGAGTGGGAACGCCCTGGTCGTAGGTGCTGCCGATGGCCTTGCCCGAGGTGCCGTTGCGCAGGCTGAGGTGGACCAGGGCCTGGTCGCCGTCGGCGAGGGCTGAGCCGGTGCCCTTGGTGAGGACCTCGGTGCTGGCCTTGGAGACCTTGAGCGGCGCATCGACCTCGACGGTCGGGGCGGATCCGATCGCGCCGGTGATGTCGACGTCCTTGGATCGTGTCCGAGGAGCCGGCGGCCTTGGCCTGTGGATTCGTCATCGGAACCGTCTACCGCAGGCCGCTGTGAACAGCAGCGCGACGACGGTGAGCAATGCGGGAAGCTTGTGACGCACGGGGAGACGCACCTTTTGGGGAAGGGTTCCTCGGGACGAGGACGGAACCCTCACGGTATCCGGCGATTCTGAGAGCCAGATGTGCCGGCCCCTGCCACCCCGTCCTGCGCCCGTCGACCACCCACCGAGAGAGAGCGAGATCGGTCGCGCCGATATTGGTAACTTGGCGTCGCCTTCCGCTACCAGCGCACCGAGGGAGACCACGCATGGGCGACATCGTGAGGCGTGCCGCGGTGAGGACCGTGAAGCCGCTCGTCAGCGAGCAGCAGTGGGCCGCACTGAAGCGCCGCGCCGGGGTCGAGGAGCCCACGCACACACCGGCGGAGCGACGCCGAAGCGCGCTCCAGGCGATGTCGCTCACCGCGCTGGCGCTGCACTTCAAGACCGACAAGGCCGGCAAGCACCACTACACCCAGCACTACGAGCGCCATCTCGCTCATCTCCGTGACCAGGAGTTCACGCTGCTCGAGATCGGCATCGGCGGCTACCGCAAGGCCGGCCGCGGAGGGCGTTCGCTGCGCATGTGGAAGCACTACTTCACCAGGGCGGCGATCGTGGGGCTCGACATCGCGGACAAGTCCTTCGTCGAGGAACCTCGGATCAGGGCCTTCCAGGGCAGCCAGGTCGACGCCGACGTGCTCCAGCTGATCGTCGCCGAGTGCGGTCGGCCCCAGGTGGTCGTCGATGACGGCAGCCATCGACCGGAGCACGTGCGTGAGACCTTCCGGATCCTCTTCCCGATGCTCCAGGACGACGGCATCTACGCCATCGAGGACACCCAGACGTCGTACTGGCCACGCTGGGGCGGCAGCACGGACCGGCACAGCCCGGACACCACGATGGCCCTGGTCAAGGACCTGCTCGACGGTCTCAACCACGAGGAGTTCCTCGACGAGCACCAGCCGAGCTACACCGACCTCCACGTGGTCGGCGTGCACGCCTACCACAACCTGGTGATCATCGAGAAGGGCCACAACAACGAGGGCAGCAACCGCAGGAAGCGCGACGCATCGCTCGAGACCGAGAGCTGAGTGGGGCGCCGGTCATGACCGACTGCCAAGCCCGGCAGAGGCCCGGACCCCCTCGGGCGGGACCTTCGCCTCTGTGCCCATCAGTGTGCGCAGACCAGTCTTGAGAGTGAGGGGCACCTCGGGCAGTCCGGTCGGCGAGAGAGGTGAGGACCGTGCAGCGACCAGCAGCCCGGTTGCTGGTGCTGCTTCTTGCTCTCACCGGGTGCGGCGGCGCGGATCTGCCCGACAGCGCGCGCGGGCCGGCGCCCACCACGACCCCCGCACCTTCCACCGGCTCCGTGCCTTCGGAGACCCCCGAGTCCACGCCCGATCCCACAACTGCGCCCACCCCCGATCCCAGCCCCGAGCCCAGCACTGCGCCCGGGGTGCAGTCGAAGGGCACATCGGAGGGCAGCGGTGATGACTGTGCGCCCGCTTCCCCGAAAGGGGTTTCGCCGCCACTGGGACCGGCCCGGCCCGGCAAAGACGGCACGCCCCCGGTACCCGAGGCCTCCACGCGTGCAGATGCCTTCGTCCTTGCCGCTCTGGCACAGCGCGGCGACCCGTACGTCTTCGGGGTGGAGGTTCGCCTGGGCGACCCGGACCCGGATGCCTTCGACTCCTCGGAGCTCACCCAGTGGGCGGCTGACCAGGCGGGTGCGAGCATCCCCGACGGTGCGATGTACCAGTACCTCGAGCTCAAGTCTCAGGGCCGGCTCGTGTCCGTCGAGGAGGGGATCCACACCCGAGGAGCGCTCCTGTTCCACTTCACCTCGGAGCCCACTGCTGGTGGGGGCAGGCCGTCGTCGTCGCACGTGGCCATCAGCCTCGGCGACGGGCGCACCATCGAGGCGAGAGGATCCTCCTACGGCGTCGACGAGTTCCCTGCCGTCGGTCGGTTCAACTTCGCCGGTGTGATCGCCGCGCTCGACCGAGCCGCTCCGGCGACCAGGAGCGCCCCGACCACCCGCGCCGGGTCATCCACGATGCGGAGCCTCCGGCTGGGCATCAGCGAGATCTACGAGGCTGCCCGGGCGGCCGGCTTCACGCCTCGACAGGCCACCACCTGGACGGCGATCGCACTCGCGGAGTCAGGCGGCGAGACGGGTGCGATCGACACAGCGGGCGAGCAGGCCGTAGGACTGTGGAGGATCGGCGTCGCACCCGGCTCACGCACGAGCAGGTGGGGGGATCTCAGCGACCCCTTGGTGAATGCGCGTGCCGCGTACGAGATCTCGTGCAGGGGCGCCGACATGCGGCCGTGGTCATCTACGCACGCGATCAACGCCGGGACGTCGCGCGACTACCGGGTCTTCCTCGACGACGTCGAGGCGGTCACCGGTCACGCCGGCGACCGGAGAGGGGCCGAGAATCCGAGGGAGAAAGGACGATAGGTCGCGCTGCTGCGCGACCTATCGTGTCCTGTGTCCGAGGGGGGCTTGAACCTCGACTCAGTTGGTAGTGCTGCGCTCGGCGCCCACTGAGGACGGCCGGGATCGGCGAGGCTCCGTCAGGAGCGGATCCGAGGGCAGCGTCACAGTGGCCGTGGTGGCCCTGTGTGTCGAACGCCTGCGGGCTATGAAGTGGTCACCGATCAGGTGGAGTCGTCAGCAGCGCCGAAGAGGATCTCGACGATGCGACACACCTCGGCCTCCTCGGCACCGTGAACAGTCGGCCACCGGCGCTGAGGGGGCCACTCCTCCTCTCAGGCATGACCTTGGCCTCTGGTCCACAGGTGCTCAGCCGAGCAGTCTGGAGAGGTGAGGGCCACAGGGCAGGTCGCGGCAGCGTTGCTGACGCTCGCGCTTCTCGTCACGGGATGCGGAGCCGGTGACACGCCGACTGCGCGGCCAACCCCACCGGAGACCGGAGTCACGCAGACACCCGAGAAGGAGCCCGAGGGGGCCTCCGGGCAGAGCAACGGCAACGCCGACGACCGGCCGAGGCGGGCTCCGCGAGGGGACCACCCGAATGCTCCCGACCGCTCGGATGCTCCCGACCCCGTGGAGGCCAACGACCCGGGACGGCCCGATCAGGTGGATGCCGTCGGCCGCAAGCGGGCGGACGCGTTCGTCGATGCAGCCCTGGCACAGCGCGGCGACCCGTACGTCTTCGGGGCGGAGGTTCGCCTGGACGACCCGGACCCGGACGCCTTCGACTCCTCGGAGCTCACCCAGTGGGCGGCTGACCAGGCGGGTGCGAGCATCCCTGACGGTGCGATGTACCAGTACCTCGAGCTCAAGTCGCAGGGCCGGCTCGTGTCCGTCGAGGAGGGGATCCACACCCGAGGAGCGCTCCTGTTCTACTTCTCCAGTGAACCCACCCCCGGTGGGGGCAGACCCGGAACTGCTCACGTGGCGATCAGCCTCGGCGACGGACGCACCATCGAGGCGAGGGGATCCTCCTACGGCGTCGGCGAGTTCCCTGCCGGCGACCGTTTCAACTATGCCGGCGTGATCCCCGAGATGTCCGGAGCAGCGACGTCACGGGACCCGTCAGGCCTGGAGAGCGCAACGCCACCCGCCGACGGTGATCGACCTGGCGGGACCACACCGAGCGCCGGCCCGGACTCAGACGGGGACGGGCTCTCGGACGTCTTCGAGGACCTGGCCTGCGGCCCTGCGGGGTGCTGATGCCGGGTCAGTGCGCGCCGACCGGCTGCGTCCCTCTGACGAGCCGAGCCGCCTCCGGAAAACCAGAAACCGGAGTCCTGACCTGCCAGGGACTCCGGTTGCTGTGTTCTGTGTCCGAGGGGGGACTTGAACCCCCACCCCCTAATACGGGGACTAGCACCTCAAGCTAGCGCGTCTACCTATTCCGCCACCCGGACGGGCGCGGTAACCCTAGCAAGGCGCGGCCCGGTTCCAGTAATCGGGGCGCCGCCGTCAGTCGAGGCTCACCAGCCGCCTGGAAGGGGCCTGCCCTCGGCGAACCCCGCAGGCGACTGCACCCCGATCACGGCCCGGTCGGCGAACTCGGCGAGGTTGTGGGCACCGGCGTAGGTGCAGGCCGAGCGCACCCCGGAGCAGATCTCGTCGACGAGGTCCTCGACACCCGGTCGGCCGGGTCCAGGAACATCCTCGAGGTCGAGATCCCCTCCTCGTAGAGCGCCTTGCGCGCCCGGTCGAAGGCACTGTCGGTCGAGGTGCGGTTGGCCACCGCGCGCGCCGAGGCCATCCCGAAGCTCTCCTTGTACGAGCGTCCGTCCGCCCCCACATGGAGGTCTCCCGGCGACTCGTGGGTGCCGGCGAACCAGGACCCGATCATCACCTGGGAGGCTCCCGCCGCCAGGGCCAGGGCCACGTCGCGCGGATGCCGCACTCCCCCGTCGGCCCAGACGTGCTTGCCGAGGCTGCGTGCCTCCCGCGCGCACTCCAGCACGGCGCTGAACTGTGGTCGCCCGACGCCGGTCATCATCCGGGTGGTGCACATCGCGCCGGGGCCGACGCCGACCTTGATGATGTCGGCACCCGCCTCGACGAGGTCGCGGACACCTTCGGCCCCCACCACGTTGCCCGCGACCACCGGAACGCCCGGATCCAGCGCACGGACCGCACCCAGCGCGTCGAGCATGCGCTCCTGGTGGCCGTGGGCGGTGTCCACCACGAGACAGTCGACGCCCAGGTCGAGCAGTCGCCTCGCCCGGCCGGCCACGTCGCCGTTGACGCCGAGGGCGGCGGCGATCCGGAGTCGCCCGTTCCCGTCCAGGGCAGGCCGGTAGATCGTCGAGCGCAGGGCGCCGGTGCGGGTGAGGATCCCGACGAGGGCGCCGTCGTCGTCGACCGCGGGGGCCAGGCGGAACCTCGACGCCGCGAGCACGTCGAACGCCTCGCGGGGCTCCATCGTGTGCTTGAGGGTGACCATCTCGGTGGTCATCGCGTCCGCGACCTGGGTGAACCGGTCGACCCCGGTGCAGTCGGCCTCGGTCATCACGCCGACGGGCCGTCCGTCGGCGACCACGACCGCGGCGCGGTGCGAGCGCTTGGAGAGCAACGCCAACGCGTCGCTCACCGTGTCCTGCGGGCTGAGCGTGATCGGGGTCTCGAAGATCGGGTGCCGGTCCTTGACCCAGCCCACGACCTCGGCCACCACGTCGAGCGGGATGTCCTGAGGGATCACGCTGATGCCGCCACGTCGAGCGATGGTCTCGGCCATCCGGCGTCCCGAGACGGCGGTCATGTTCGCCACGACGAGCGGAATCGTCGTACCGGTGCCGTCGCCGGTGTCGGGGTCCTGGGCCAGGTCGACGTCGTAGCGAGAGGCCACCTCAGAGCGTCCAGGAAGCATGAACACGTCGTCGTAGGTCAGGTCATAGGGTGGCCGCGTGTCAGAGAGAAATCGCACAGCAGGCAAATCTACCGGGCCCCATGACGGCGAGGCGGCGGTGACCGGGATTGCGCCCGGACGCGTCAACCTGATCGGCGAGCACGTGGACTACAACGGGGGCCGCTGCCTGCCGATGGCACTGACCCAGTGCACCAGCGCCAGGGTCACTCTGCGGGAGGACGACCGGCTCGTCTTCACGAGTGGTGAGCGCACCTGGGAGGGTCGCCTGGACACGCTGGGTGAGGCGGACTCGTGGGTGCTGTACGTCGCCGGGGTGCTCGTCGCGCTCGGCGTCCGGCACGGCATGGAGATCGAGATCTCCACCCAGGTGCCCATCGGAGCCGGCCTGTCCAGCTCCGCTGCGCTGGAATGCAGCGTCGCGGTGGCGGTGGACGCGGCCCTCGATCTCGGGAGCTCTCCCGAGGAGCTGGTGGAGGCCTGCATCCGCGCCGAGAGCGAGACCGTCGGCGCCCCCACGGGCGGGCTCGACCAGAGCATCGCGGTGCACGGCCGCGCCGAGCACGCGCTGCTGATCGACTTCGCGACCTCCTCCATGGAGCAGGTGCCCTTCGCCCCGGGTGCCCACGGACTCGCGGTGCTGGTGGTCGACACCAAGGTCAGCCACGAGCTCATCGACGGCGGCTACCAGTCACGCCGCGACGCCGCGTGGGAGGCCGCCGAGCTGCTGGGGCTGGACAAGCGGTCGCTGGCCCAGGCCACCACGCTCGACGGACTCCCCGACCTGCTGCTGCGACGGGCCCGGCACGTGGTCAGCGAGGTGGCCCGGGTGGACGCGTTCGTGGCGGCACTGCGCGCCGACGACTGGCGGCGCTCGGACCGCTGATGGACGACTCCCACGCGTCCCTGCGCGACGACTACGAGGTCTCCTGCGAGGAGCTCGACGTCGCCGTCGAGACTGCCCGCGAGGCAGGTGCTCTGGGGGCTCGGATGACCGGCGGCGGCTTCGGCGGCTCGGCCATCGCGCTGGTGCCGATCGAGCGGGTCTCGGCGGTGCAGTCGGCTGTCTCGACGGCGTTCGTGGCCCGCGGCTGGCAGGCGCCCGACTTCTTCGTGGCGGAGCCGGGCGACGGCGCGCGCGTGGCCGTCCCCGCCACGACCGGCTGAGCCCCGACTCGATCGAGGGCCGGCTCGGGGACGGCGCCTCCGTCGGAGCCCGCCACCTCGCTCAGGTCGCGGCGACCCCGATCGCCCCGCTGCGGAAGGCGTTGACGAACAGCGCGTGGTCCTGGCGCACCCGATCGGCGTACTCCACACCCCACTCGACGACGTGCTCGGTGAACGCGCGTCGACGGCCTCTGAGCGAGTCGACGACGGCCCGCTCCACCTGGAAGTCGACGAGGTTCTGGTCGCTGTCCTCGTCGGCGGCGCAGTGCACCTTGGCCGTGGCCCTGCCGAGCAGGTCGATGACGGCTGCCATGTCCTCGGGCTCGATGATGTCGTCCCAGTCGAGGTCCACCTCGTACGGCGAGACCTCCGCGACGACGTAGCCGACACCGTCCATCTCGGCGTACCCCAGCAGCGGGTCGGTGTGCACCTGCAGCGCCCGCTGGCTGACGACGGTGCGGTGGCCCTCGTGGTCGAAGTAGCGGTCGACGGCACGGCTGTCGACGAACCGCGACAGCGCCGGGACGTTGGCCTGCTTCATCGAGAGGATCACGTCGTTGTCCAGGGCCTGGCTGTACCCCTCGACCAGCAGGTTGTACGCCGGGAGGCCGGCACTGCCGATGCCGAAGCCGGACTTGCCCACGACGTCGCGCAGCTCGTAGAACAGTGCCCGGTCGAAGCGCTTGGACCTGGGGATCGTGTCGAGGTAGGCCGTGAACGCCTTCTCCACCTTGGCGCGCTGACGCTTCGAGAGCGTGCGGACGGTGTGGTCGTGGGCGAACATCCGCACGCCGGCGTCGACGTAGGTCATGGTGTCGAGCAGGTCGGCGCGCCTGATCCTGCGGGCGCTCATCAGCGCCTCGAGCACCGGCCCCTCGGTGTTGTCCAGGCGCAACGCGAAGTCGTCGTCCTCCTCGGTCGCGGCGTAGTGGTCGACCTGCGCGAGGTAGGCGCGCACGTAGCGTGCGATGAGCGAGCGGATGTCCGCCTCCGGCAGCGCCTTCTGCCAGCCGAGCAGCGCCAGGCTCGCCGCGAACCGCTGGAGGTCCCAGGTGAAGTGCCCGATGTAGGCCTCGTCGAAGTCGTTGACGTCGAAGACGAGGCGGCCGTCGGAGTTCAGGTAGGTGCCGAAGTTCTCGGCGTGCAGGTCGCCGTGGATCCAGATCGCGCTGCTCTGCTCGTTGACCCACTCGTCCTTCTGCGTGGTCACGTCGGCGTAGTAGAGACACGCTGAGCCGCGATAGAACGCGTGCGGGTCTGCGGCCATCTTGCGGTACTTGGTGCGGAAGGCCACGGGGTCGGCTCGCATCAGCGGGTCGAACGCGTGCTTGAAGGCCCCGACGATGAGGTCGGTCCGCCGCTGCGACTGCGCGCTCACGCGTCCACCCTGCGCCTTCTGAGGGATGCCGCGATCACGGTCGTGCCGCCCCTGCGCCGGCCAGCCCGGGCGGCGGTCGCAGCCCGACCGACCTGAGCTCGAGGCGGGCGAGGCGGTCGATCGCGTCCCGGTCGCCGCGGCGCCAGGCACCGGCCGGGTCGGACTCCAGCCGGGCCAGGACGTGCAACGGCTGCTGGGTCATCGCCCGCAGGGCGAAGAGGTCGAGGTCGGCCCCGGAGTCGAGGTAGCGCTGCCCGGCGGTGGCCCGGCGGACGAACCGGATCCGCGCGGGCAGGTAGGTCATGAGCGCCAGCAGGATCGGGATCAGAGCGACCGCCAGCGCCAGCCAGAAGGCGAGGCTCTCGACCGCCTCCACCTGTGAGCGTCCGGCCTCGGCGAGCCCCGCGGCGGCTCGCCCGGCGCCGTCGAACGGCTTCGAGACGTCGTCACCGACCAACGGCACGCCGCCGACCTTCTCGCCCGCGTCGCGCAGGCGCTGTGCCAGGTCGGTCGCGGAGGAGTCGATCTTGTAGCCGGGCGCACGCAGCTCGAGGGTCGCCTCGCGCACCCGGCGTGCGATCGAGATCCACAGGACCACCCAGACGACGAGCGCGAGATCGCCTGCGACCTGCAGGGCGCGGCGAACAGAGGTGTCGGCGTACAGCTTCATGGACCCACCGTGCCCCGCCGGAGTTGCCGTAACCCTGCCGGGGTCCGCGGAGCCCGCCTCGGCGACTGGGCTACTTGAGCTCGGCTGAGCTCAGTCCGAGCACGCGCCGGGCCACGATCAGCTGCTGGATCTGCTGGGTGCCCTCGAAGATGTCGAGGATCTTGGAGTCGCGGGACCACTTCTCGAGCAGCTCGACCTCGGAGTAGCCGAACGTGCCGGCGAGCTCGACGCACCGCAAGGTGACGTCCGAGCCCATCCGACCCGCCTTGGCCTTGGCCATCGAGGCCTCCATCGAGTTCGGCTGGCGGTTGTCCGCCATCCAGGCCGACTTCAGGGTGAGCAGGTACGCCGCCTCCCAGTCGGCCTCGAGCTGGAGGAAGGTCGCGGCAGCGGCCGACTGCGACAGCGCAGGGCGGTCGTAGTCGATGTCCACCCCCGCCTCGGAGAGCAGGTCACGTGTCAGGTCCAGCGACGCGCGCGCGCACCCCACCGCCATCGCCGCGACCAGCGGGCGGGTGTTGTCGAAGGTCGCCATCGCGCCGGCGAAACCCTGCTTGGGGTCCACGTCGGCGTCGCCGAGCAGGTCCCCGGCGGGGACCCTGCAGTCGTCGAAGATGATCACGGCCGTGTCAGACGCCCGGATGCCGAGCTTGTGCTCGAGGCGCTCCACCCTCATCCCAGGGTTGCCCTTCTTGACCACGAAGGACTTGATCGCGGCGCGTCCCAGGCTCCGGTCGAGGGTCGCCCACACGACGACGCTGTCCGCGCGCTCTCCGGAGGTCACATAGATCTTCTCGCCGTTGAGGACGTACTCGTCGCCCTCCTTGCGCGCGGTGGTCTGGATGTTCCCGGAGTCAGAGCCCGTTCCCGGCTCGGTGATCGCCATCGCCGCCCAGGTGCCGGCGAAGCGCTCGAGCTGCTCGTCGTTGGCCACCGAGGCGATCGCCGAGTTGCCCAGCCCCTGACGCGGCATCGAGAGCAGCAGCCCGACGTCGCCCCAGCACATCTCCATGATGGAGAGCGCAGAGGCCAGGTTCGCGCCGTTGCGGTTGCCCTGCTTGGACTCCGGCCGCTCCTCACGGCGTACGCCGGCCGCACCGGCGCCTCCGGTCGCCCCCGACTCGGAGATGCCGTCGATCATGGCGGCCAGCATGTCCAGCTCTTTGGGGTACTCGTGCTCGGCCTCGTCGTACTTGCGCGAGATCGGCCGCAGCATGTTCATCGCGACCTGATGGGCCTGCTCGACCAGCGGTCGAAGCTTCTTGGGGGTCTCGAGGTTGATCATGAGGTGCTCCTTGGTGACGGCGTGGGTCTTCGACGGGCTCAACCGGGCAGACGCCTCACACGAGGACGGCTCCCTCCATCAGGCCGATGGCGCGCAGATCTCGGTACCACCGCTCGACCGGGTGCTCCTTGACGAAGCCGTGACCGCCCAGCAGCTGTACGCCGTCCAGGCCGATCTGCATGCCGCGCTCCGCGCAGAGGCGTCGAGCCAGGGCGATCTCGCGCGCGGCCGACTTGCCCTGGGCCACCCGGCTCGCTGCGCGGTAGGTGACCAGGCGCATGCCCTGGAGCTCGATGGCGATGTTGGCGACCATGAAGGCCACCGACTGGCGGTGCGCGATCGGCTCACCGAACGCCTCGCGCTCCTTGACGTAGGGCGTGACGTAGTCGAGCACGGCCTGGCCGGTCCCGACCGCGAGTGCGCACCAGGCCAGACGTGAGTAGCGGACGCAGTCCACGAAGTCGGAGGCGTCACCGAGCAGCGAGATCTGGTCCACCTCGACGTCCTCGAGCACCAGGCGCGAGAGCCCGGCAGCGCGCAGGCCCATCGAGGGGTCGGACTCGATGGTGACCCCCTCGCTCGCTGACTCGACGAGGAACAGCTGCGGTCGTCCGTCCAGCAGGGCGCCCACGACGAAGAGCTCGGCCTCGGCGCCTCGCACGACCCCGGACTTCACCCCGTTCAGGACGTAGCCGTCCCCGCGCGCGTGGGCGGTGGTCGCCGGAGCCGTGGGGTCGAAGAGTGGTGTGGGCTCGCTCAGGGCCAGTGCCGCGGCGGGGACCTCGGCTCCGGTGAAGGCCGGCAGGTAGGTCGACTGCTGCTCGTCGGTCCCCCACAGCGACAGCGCCGTCGCGACCGCACCTGGCGCCAGCGTGGCGACCGCGAGCCCCATGTCGCCGTGCGCGAGCGCCTCGTGAACGAGTGTGCCGGCCATGGCCGAGCGCTCGGTGGCGATTCCGCCCAGCTCCTCCGGCACCCCCAGGATCGGAAGCCCGATCTCCAGCGACGCCTGGAGCAGCGCCTCGGGAGCGGCGCAGGCCTCGTCGGCCTCGCTCGCCACCGGACGGACCATCTCCTCGGCGAAGTCGCTCACCACCTCGGCCAGCATCTGCTCGTCCTCACCCGGGGTGAGATCGAAGAGCCCGGTGTTCTTCGCGGTGGGCACCCGGCTTCCTCGGGTCACCTTGCCCGCACGAGCGAACGTGCGCCCGACGTTCCCGGCGGTGCGGAAGCCCGCGCTGGTGACCCGGTAGACGCTTCGCTCGCTGGCCTTGCGCAGGCCCCACGAGTCGAGCAGGTCGCTGGAGGCGAGGCGGCTCAGGGCGGCGACGGCGAAGCCGATCGGGTCTCGCTTCTCGCTCTCGGAGAGGCCGTGCCGGCCGCCCGCGCGAAGCAGGCTCCAGGGAAGTTTCTGCGGATCGCTGACGGAGTTCGAAGACATGAGAGAGAATGTAACTCTGAGTTACACATTGCGCCACAGTCTCGCAGCGTGTTGCGGGTCACGCATAGGATTCGGCCCATGTCCGGCACCGACCCTGCGCCCCCCGCCCCTCCTGACGCCACTCCTGACGCCACTTCTGACGCCGCCGACTCCTCCGGCGAGGTCACCGGCGAGGTCACCGGCGCCAGCCTTCCCGCCGGCGGCTCGGTGCGCACCGTCGTTCGCTGGGGCACCGAGGTGATGCACCGCCCGGCGCGCCCGGTGACCTCCTATGACGAGGAGCTGCGGCTGCTCGTCGCGGACATGGTCGCCACCATGTACGCCGCCGAGGGGGTCGGCCTGGCCGCGTGCCAGATCGGGGACGACCGCGCCGTGTTCGTCTTCGACTGCCCCGACGACGCCGGAGCCGCTCACCTCGGTGTGGTGTGCAATCCGGTGATCGAGCTGCCGGAGGGGCGCGAGCGGCAGCTGGACGACAGCGACGAGGGCTGCCTCTCCTACCCCGGCGCGTTCGTCCCGTGCGCTCGTCCCGACTGGGCCCGGGTCGTGGGCACCGGTCTCGACGGCCGGCCGGTGTCCTACTCCGGCGACGGGCTGCTGGCCCGCTGCCTGCAGCACGAGACCGACCACATCCGCGGCACGGTCTTCGGGGATCGCATCAACGACCGGGCCCGCAAGAAGCTGCGCAAGCAGATGGAGGCGGCCGCCGAGGACTATCCCGAGGGCTGGCCGTCAGTCGTCAACGGACCCGGGGCAGCCGCAGTCGAAGACCGCTGAACGCCGAAGGTCGGCCGCGAGACGGGAGGAGCGGGCAGCTCGACGCTGACCGTGACTCCCCCGCCATCCCGGTTGGCGATCGCCACCACTCCGTGCTGCTGCTCGACCAGCTCTCGCACACTGGCCAACCCGACACCGGTACCGCCGTCCTCCTGGGCCAGCCGACCTCGAGCGAACTCGTCGAAGATCGTGTGGAGGTCGTCTGGGTCTATCCCGCGACCGCGGTCGGACACCTTCAGCTGGAGCCACCCGGGACGCGGGCGCGCGAGCTGCACGAGGACGGGCGAGCTGGAGGGTGAGTACTTCAACGCGTTGCTGACGAGGTTCATCACGACACGGTGCATGGCCTGGTCATTGGCACGAGCGAAGGTGCCGTCGCCTCCGGTGAAGGCGACCCGGGAGGGATCGAGCTCGGTGGGCAGGGCACGCACCGCAGCGCGCGCGACCTGTGCGACGTCGACGTCGCTCAGGTCAAGGTCGCTGCGTGCTCCTCGTTGCCTTGCGAAATGGACCAGGTCCTCGACCATGCCGAGCAGCCGGTCCGCGCTGTTCTCGGCACGATCGATGAAGTGCGCACGGGTGTCGTCATCAGCATCACGGGCCACCTCGATGAAGCCCTTGAGCGCGGTGATCGGCGACCGGAAGTCGTGGTAGAACGCGGCGTAGAAGGCATCCTGGGCCTCTTCGAGCGCCTTGAGGTCCGACCGGTCACGAGTGATCTTGGCGAAGCCGGTCAGCCTGCCCAGGTCGTCGTGCACGGCGGTGATGACCACGTCGCCCCAGAACCGCGACCCGTCCTTGCGCACCCGCCAACCGGAGTGCTTGACGCGGCCGTTCTCTCGGGCCTCGGCGAGCAGTCTCAGCGGCAGTCCTGCCTCACGGTCCTCCTCGGTGTAGAAGATCGCGAAGCTGCGACCGATGGCCTCCTCGGCGCGATAGCCCTTGACGCGTGCGGCCCCGAGGTTCCAGGTCTCGATCGTGCCCTCGGGGTCCAGCGCGATGATGGCGTAGTCGACCACCTGATCGACCAGCAGTCGAAAGCGCTCCTCGCTGGCACGCAGCTCCATCTCGAGCTCGTGCTGCTCGGTGACGTCCCGGGTGACCTTGGTGTAGCCGGTGAGCACCCCCTCCTTGTCGTGCAGGGCCGTGATGATCACATCGGCCCAGAAGAGGGAGCCGTCCTTGCGCACCCTCCACCCGGTGCTCTCCACGCTGCCCAACGTGCGCGCTCGGGCGAGGAGCGTGAGCGGCAGGCCGATCCGTCGATCGTCCGGGGTGTAGAAGATCCTGAAGCTGCGACCGATCGCCTCCTCGGCGCGGTACCCCTTGACGCGCTCCGCTCCGAGGTTCCAGGAGGTGATGGTTCCTCGGGGATCCAGCCCGATGATCGCGTAGTCCGCCACCTGACCGACCAGGTCCTCGTCGAATCTCGCTCGTTGCGCCGCTCCCCGACCCACGGCAGCAGGATACGGCTTCAGTGAGGTGTTGGGCGGGCCGACTTCCTGCGCGCTGTCTCGTAGCAGGCGACCGCCGTCGCCGCCGCGACGTTCAGCGAGTCCACTCCCGGTCGCATCGGGATGACGGCGCGGCGTTGCGCTGACTGCTCCCAGCGTGCGGAGAGACCGTGCCCCTCGGAGCCGACGACCAGGGCTACGCGGTCCAGTCCTGCCACGGCCTCCTCGATCGGCACGGCGCCGTCCGCCAGGGTGAGCGCGACCGTGGTGAAGCCGGCTGCGGAGACCAGGGGCAGCGCGTCGTACCAGTCCGGCAGCCGCGTCCAGGGCACGGCGAACACCGCACCCATGGCCACCTTGACCGAGCGTCGGTACAGCGGATCCGCGCATCGGGGAGCCAGCAGGACCCCGTCGACGCCCAGCGCGGCTGCGTTGCGGAAGATCGCACCGATGTTCGTGTGGTCGACGATGTCCTCGCACACCATCATCGTCGTTCCGGCGGCGAGCACCTCGTCGACCGACGGCAGCGGCACCCGCGAGAGCGAGGCCAGGGCCCCGCGGTGCACGTGAAAGCCGGTCACCTCCTCGGCCAGGGACTCGGGCAGGACATAGCACGGCGCGTCGCAGGCGTCGATGACGTCGGCGAGGCCCTCCAGCCACCGGGGTGCCATCAGGAACGAGCGCACCGGGAAGCCGGCCGTCGCGGCCCGTCGTACGACCTTCGCGCCCTCGGCCAGGAACAGGCCGTGGGTGCTCTCCAGCGACTGGCGCAGCTGTACGTCGCGCAGGTCGCGGTAGTCGGCGAGCCGGGGGTCGTGCGGGTCGGAGATCTCGACGAAGGTGGCCACTCAGCCACCCGCCGGGAGGTCCGCGACGAACCCACCGGCCGGATAGCGCTCGGGGTTCGCCACGGCCACCACCTCACCGATCACGATGATCGCAGGGGGCTGCACCCGGTCGCGGGTGAGCGACTCGGCCAGCTGTCCCAACGTCGAGAGCACCGTGCGCTCGGTCGGCATGGTCCCGTCGCAGATGACCGCCACCGGCGTCTCGACGTCACGTCCTCCGCGCACCAGCACCTCGGCGATCAGGGGGGCGTTCTCGACCGCCATCATCAGCACCAGAGTGCCGCGCAGCGCGCCCAGCGCACCCCACTGGACCAGGGAGTCGGGATGGCCCGGCGGCAGGTGCCCGGAGACGATGGTCAGGTCATGGGTGACCCCGCGGTGGGTCACCGGGATCCCCGCCATCGCGGGAACAGCGAGAGGACTGCTGATGCCGGGGATCACCGTCACCGGGACTCCCGCCTCACGACAGGCGAGCACCTCCTCGTAGCCGCGACCGAAGACGAAGTTGTCGCCACCCTTGAACCGGGCGACCCGGCGCCCCGACAGCGCCGCGTCCACGATCAGCCGGTTGATCTGCTCCTGCGTGGTGGAGCGCCCTCGTGGCAGCTTCGCCACGTCGACGATCTCGGTCTGCCCGGGAAGCTCGGCGAGCAGCTCGCGCGGCGCCAGCCGGTCGGCCACCACGAGGTCTGCCTCCATCAACGCCTTGCGTCCGGCGACGGAGATCAGCTCGGGGTCCCCCGGGCCGCCGCCCACGAGCACGACACCGGCAGCGCGTCCGCTGTGGTGTCGCGAGACGACCGTGCCCTCACGCAGTCCGGCGACGATCTCGTCCCGCAGCCCGGCGGAGTGCCGCGGGTCCCGGTCCGCCGCCGAGGTGCCCATCACGGCGACGGTGACTCCCCCGTGGCTGCCGACCGCAGGGGTGAACGCCGTGGCCGCCTGGGCGTCGTCCGAGCGCACGCAGAACAGCCGTCGTTGCTCGGCCAGCTCGCTGACCCGGCTGTTGACCGTGGCGTCGTCGGTGGCGACCATGACGTACCACGCGCCCTCGAGGTCCTCATCCACGAAGCCCCGGCGGATCCAGGTCACCTCCCCCGAACCGACGAGCCCCTCGATCGCGGGAGTGACCTCGGGAGAGACCAGGTGGACGTCGGCTCCGGCGGCGATGAAGGTGGGCACCCGTCGCTGCGCGACGTTGCCGCCCCCCACCACCAGGACCTTGCGCCCGGCGAGACGCAGCCCGGCCGGGTAGGTGGGGAAGTCTCCGGGGAGGTGAGGAGGCAGGGTCACCCGACCATTGTGCGGACTCCACGCGTCCCATCCGGTCAGCGTGCCAGCCTGCGGACAGTGGGCGGCGCGCTATGTTGCGGCCATGAGCCTCGAACGTCCCGTGCACCCCGACCCCTACGACCTGCTCCCCCAGGTGGCGTCCTTCACCGTCACCAGCGAGGACCTCACCGACGGAGGCCCGCTCAAGGACGATCAGGTCAACGCCTCCGGCGACAGCTCACCCCAGCTGTCCTGGAGCGAGGTGCCCGAGGGCACCAAGAGCTTCACCGTCACCTGCTTCGACCCTGATGCTCCGACGCCGTCCGGCTTCTGGCACTGGGTGCTGGTGGACCTGCCCGCCGACGTGCGGTCGCTGGACGCCGGAGCCGGAGCCGAGGGGGCGTCCCTGCCGGGCTCGGCGTTCATGTGTCGCAACGACGGCGGGACCCAGGCGTTCATGGGCGCCGCTCCGCCGGAGGGTGACCAGGTGCACCGCTACTACTTCGTGGTGCACGCGGTGACCGAGGAGTCGCTCGGCGTCGACGCCGACGCCTCGCCGGCGGTGGTCAGCTTCAACCTCGCGTTCAAGACCGCGGGCCGGGCGATCCTGCACGGGACCTACCAGCACTGATCTCCTCCCGGCGCCCGTTCGCACGCGTGCCCTGGCGCTCAGCGGGTACACCCCGGAGGACAGACCGAGAAGCCACCACCGAGGAGTGCGTTCATGCCTGACCTGCCGAAGCCGACCGACAGCTCCATCGCCACAGCGCCGTCCGCCGAGGCCGAGCTCGGATCCACCACCGACACCGGCGCCCCTGCGACCAGCGACCGCAACAGCCTCACCCTGGGTCCCGACGGTCCGATCCTGCTGCACGACGTGCACTTCCTGAACCAGATGGCGCACTTCAACCGGGAGCGGATCCCCGAGCGGAACGTGCACGCCAAGGGCTCCGGCGCCTTCGGTGAGTTCGAGACCACCGAGGACGTCTCGCAGTACACCCGGGCCGCGCTGTTCCAGCCTGGCGTGAAGACCGAGATGCTGGCGCGGTTCTCGACGGTCGCCGGTGAGCAGGGCTCCCCCGACACCTGGCGCGACCCCCGGGGCTTCTCGCTGAAGTTCTACACCACGGAGGGCAACTACGACCTGGTCGGGAACAACACCCCGATCTTCTTCGTCCGCGACACGATGAAGTTCCCGCACTTCATCCGCTCCCAGAAGCGCCGCGGCGGGAACGGGCTCCGCGACAACAACATGCAGTGGGACTTCTGGAGCCTCAACCCCGAGTCCGCGCACCAGGTGACCTACCTGATGGGTGACCGCGGCATCCCGAAGAGCTACCGCCACATGAACGGCTACGGCTCGCACACCTTCCTGTGGATCAATGCCGCCGGTGAGAAGCACTGGATCAAGTACCACTTCCACAGCGACCAGGGGGTGGAGGGCCTCACCGACGAGGACGCCACCCGCATCGCCGGTGAGGACGCCGACTTCCACCGCCGTGACCTCTACGAGGCGATCGCAGGCGGCGACCACCCGAGCTGGACGCTGTCGATCCAGGCGATGCCGTACGAGGAGGCGAAGACCTACCGCTACAACCCGTTCGACCTGACCAAGATCTGGCCGCACAGCGACTACCCGCTGATCAAGGTCGGCACGATGACCCTGAACCGCAACCCGGAGAACTTCTTCGCCCAGATCGAGCAGGCGGCGTTCGAGCCGAGCGCTCTGGTGCCGGGCATCGGCTTCAGCCCGGACAAGATGCTGCTCGGGAGGGCGTTCGCCTACTCCGACACCCACCGCTACCGGATCGGGCCGAACTACCTGCAGCTGCCGGTCAACCGTCCCAAGGTCGAGCTGAACAGCTACACGCAGGACGGGCCGATGGCCTTCGAGCACCGCGCCGACGACCCGGTCTACGCCCCCAACTCCTTCGGCCGCGGCTATGCCGACGAGGTGGGCGAGGTCAACGACGGCTGGGACGCCGACGGTGCCATGGTGCGGCAGGCCTACACCCTGCGGACCGACGACGACGACTTCAGCCAGCCCGGGACCCTGGTCCGGGAGGTCTGGAACGACGAGCAGCGCGAGGCCTTCGTCAAGACGGTGGCCGGTCACCTGCTCGGTGGTGTCGAGGGCGACGTGCTCGAGCGAGCCTTCGAGTACTGGCGCAACGTCGACGCCGAGTGCGGCAAGAAGATCGAGGAGCTGGTCCGGCAGGAGGCCGACCTCGGCGCCCCGGGCGCACAGCCGGAGGAGGCCGTCGAGGACGCCAGCGATCCCCTCGTCGAGCCGGCCACCCACGCGGAGAGCTGACAGGGCTCGGGGAGCGGAGCCGCGGCTGGTCCGCGGCTCCGCTCCCCGCTCTGCAGGCAGGGGACGTGACAGGATCACGGTGTGCGCGAGACCGAAGAGGCGCCGCCCATCCTCGAGACGGCGGAGACCGACCTGCTCGGGGCGCCGTACGCCGTCTCGACGCTGAGGTTGCGCCCCGACCACGAGGGCGAGGTCGTCGCCAGCCTGGTGCACCGGGCCGCGAACAGCCTGACCCACAAGGCGGTGCTGCACGTCCACGGCTACTGCGACTACTTCTTCCAGACCGTGGCGGCGGACTTCTGGGTGAGCCAGGGCTATGACTTCTACGCCCTCGACCTGCGCAAGTACGGCCGCTCCCTGCTCCCCCACCAGACGCCGAACTACGTCGCCGACCTCGGCACCTACTACGAGGAGCTCGACCTCGCGCTCGCGCTGATCCGGCGGACCCACGACCACCTGGTGGTGTCGGCGCACTCGACCGGTGGACTCACGGTGCCGCTGTGGCTGCACGACCGCGCACTCGACGTCGCAGGCGTGTTCTTGAACGCTCCGTGGGTCGACATGCACGGCGACGCCTTCACCCGACTGCTGGCGATGCCGGCCATCCACCACCTGGGTCGGGCCAAGCCGATGCGGGAGATCCCGCGCAACGTCAGCGGCAACTACACCCGGAGCCTGCACCGGGACTTCGGCGGCGAGTGGGACTTCGACCTGGCCTGGAAGCCGGAGGCGTCCTGGCCGGTGTACGCCGGGTGGATCCGCGCGGTGCGCACCGGGCAGGCGCGGGTCGAACGCGGGCTGGAGGTCGCCGCACCTGTGTTGATGGTGAGCTCGGACAGGTCCGGACGCCCGACGAGTGCGGCTGATCTCTCCACGAGCGATGTGGTGCTCGACGTCGAACGGATGCGTCGACGCGCGGCCCGGCTGTCGCGGCACGTGACCATCGTCCAGGTGCCGGGCGCCCTGCACGACGTCACGCTGTCTCCCGAGCCCGCGCGGAGCCAGGTCTTCGACGAGCTGGCGCGCTTCCTCTCGGCCTACGTCGACTGAGCAGGAGCCTCTGATCGCGCGTCCCGTCGTCTCCCCGGCCGCGAGGCGCCGTCGGGCACGCCCACCAGCGCGGTGCCTCGATCAGAGTGGGAAGAGGAAGGTGATCACGGCGACCACGCCGACCACGACGATCACGCCACGCAGCACATCGGCCGGAAGCCTGCGGCCCACGGTGGCCCCGAGCTGACCGCCGATCACCGAGCCGATCGCGATCAGTCCGGCCACGGGCCAGTTGACCTCAGCGACCAGGATGAAGACCAGCGCGGCGACGCCGTTGACGATCAGCGCGAGGACGTTCTTGGTGGCGTTGTGTCGTTGCATGGAGTCGGCCACCCCGATCCCCAGGACCGCCATCAGCAGCACCCCCTGGGCGGCACCGAAGTAGCCGCCGTACACGCCGGTGACCGATACGGCGGGCCACACCCACCAGGCGCCGTGCTCGGCCAGTCCCCCGCGGCCCTCGGCTCTGGCCGCCACCCGCCGGGAGATCCGCGGACCGACGATCACCAGGACACACCCCAGGGTGATCAGCACCGGCACGATGGCGTCGAACGCGGCCGAGGGCAGCACGAGGAGGAGCAGCGCGCCACCGATGCCGCCCACGAGCGAGGCTGAGCCGAGCCGGAGCAGCCGGGTGCGCTGACCGGCGAGCTCGGCGCGATACCCGATCGCCCCGGACAGCGAGCCCGGCACCAGGCCCACGGTGTTGGACACGTTCGCGGTCACCGGGGGCAGTCCGAACGCCAGCAGGGTCGGGAACGTGATCAGCGTTCCCGACCCCACCACCGTGTTGATGGTTCCCGCCGCCACCCCGGCCAGGGTGATGGCGATGATCTCCAGCGGCGTCACTGAGCGGGAGGCGGATCCCCCGCAGCCTCAGCCGGGTCACCGGAGCCGAGGGCCCCAGGTGTCTCGGACGGGGTGACCCTGCGTGAGCCGCTCGCTGCCTGCGAGGACTCCTCGGCGGCCCGAATCGCCTTCTGGACCTCCTCGTGCGCGCTGGACAGCGACGAGTCCGACGTGGTCGCGGGGTCGAGGGTGGGCATCTCGACGCGCTTGCGCGGTCCGTCGACCTTGTGCGGGATGCCGGCGACCTCGTGGACCGCCGAGCCGAGGCCCTCCAGGGCCCGGGTGATCTCCGAGGGGACGACCCACACCTTGTTGGCTGAGCCCTCCGCGATCTTCGGCATCATCTGGAGGTACTGGTAGGCGAGCAGCGCCTGGTCGGGCTGGCCGTCGTGGATGGCCTGGAAGACCGTCTGGATGGCCTGTCCCTCTCCCTGTGCCTTGAGGATCGCCGCCTCGCGGTTGGCCTGGGCGCGCAGGATCAGCGCCTCGCGGTCACCCTCGGCGGTGAGGATCGCGGCCTGCTTGTTGCCCTCGGCGGTGAGGATCGACGACTGGCGCTGACCCTCGGCCGTGAGGATGACCGCGCGCTTGTCGCGGTCGGCACGCATCTGCTTCTCCATCGAGTCCTTGATCGAGGGCGGCGGGTCGATCCCCTTGATCTCGACGCGCCCGACGCGGATGCCCCAACGGCCGGTGGCCTCGTCGAGGACGCCGGAGAGGCCGCGGTTGATGTCCTCGCGCGAGGTCAGCGTCTGCTCCAGGGTCATGCCGCCGACGATGTTGCGCAGGGTGGTCATCGTGAGCTGCTCGACCGCGGAGATGTAGTTGGCGATCTCGTAGGTGGCCGAGACGGGGTTGGTGACCTGGAAGTAGATGACGGTGTCGATCGAGACCACCAGGTTGTCCTCGGTGATCACCGGCTGCGGCGGGAAGGAGACCACCTGCTCGCGCATGTCGATCATGTAGCGCACCCGGTCCACGAACGGCGTGACGATGTTCAGCCCTGGTTGCAGCGTGTTCTTGTACTTCCCGAACCGCTCCACGATGCCCGCGCGCGCCTGCGGCACGATGCGGATCGTCTTCGCGAGCACGAGCACGATGAAGACCAGGAACAGCGCCAGCAGGATGAGGATTGCTCCACCCATCGGGACCTCCTCTTTTCTTTTCGGTGGTTCCCGGACCCTCAGGACCCGAGACGGTGGACGCGCAGCACGTAGGCCGTCGCACCCTTGATCTGTACTACGTCGACCAGCGCGCCGACCTCGATGCGGTCGTCCTCGTCGTAGGGCTCGGCAGTCCACTCCTCGCCGTCGATCTTCACCCGGCCCGGTATCCCGTGGACCAGCTCGCGCTGCACCGTGGCGCGCTTGCCGATCAGCGCCTCGGCACCGATCTTGAGGTCCTGGCCACCGTGCAGGCGGCGTACGACGCTCGGGCGGATCACGCCGAGCAGGCCCACCGCGGTGATCATCGCCAGCACGACCTGCAGGAGGACCGGCCCGCCGACCAGTTCGGTGATCCCTCCGACGACCGCTCCGCCGGCGAGCATCACCAGGAACAGGTCGAGGCTGACCAGCTCGAGGACACCGAGGACGACGGCCAGGGCGAACCAGCTCGCCCACAAGTGTTCGGTGACCCAGTCCATGACCCGAGACTACCTAGGACCGGCAACCACTACGCGTGCCGCCGAGCCCGTCTGCGCGCCGAATATCGTCCGTCCTCCTCGTGCAGCGCCAGGGACATCGCGAAGGTCTCGCTGAGAACCGGCTCGGTCATCACCTCCGGCAGCGGGCCTGCCGCCACCGCTCGACCTTCGCGGAGCATCAGCGCGTGCGTGAACCCAGGCGGGATCTCCTCGACGTGGTGGGAGACCAGGATCGTCGCCGGGGCGTTCTCGTCCATCGCCAAGGACGTCAGGGTCGCCACCAGGTCCTCGCGGCCGCCGAGGTCCAGGCCGGCCGCGGGCTCGTCGAGGATGAGCAGCTCGGGGTCGGTCATCAAGGCGCGGGCGATCTGCACGCGCTTGCGCTCCCCCTCGCTCAGGGTGCCGAACGTGCGTTCAAGCAGCGCGCCCGCACCGACCTCCCGCAGTAGGGCGCGCGCGCGATCGTGGTCGAGCTCGTCGTAGCGCTCGCGCCAGCGACCGACCACCCCGTAGGAGGCGGAGACGACCACGTCCCGCACGATCTCGTGACGCGGTATCCGGTCGGCCACGGAGGCGCTGGTCCAGCCGATGCGTGGGCGCAGCTCGAAGACGTCCACGGTGCCGACGACCTCGCCGAGGATCCCGGCCACACCGGAGGTGGGATGGATCTGCGCGGAGCAGATCTGCATCAAGGTGGTCTTGCCTGCCCCGTTGGGGCCGAGGATCACCCAGCGCTCGTCGTCCTCGACCGTCCAGTCCAGGCCGTCCAGGAGGACGGACTCCCCACGCCTGACGGTCACGTCGGCCAGTTCCACGACGGCAGTCATGGACGCAAACCTAGCGGGCGTGGCGGATGCGGTGCGTCACCGGCCGTCGGAACCGCCGTGCCGTCTCGCACCGGCCGCGGGCGCTGAGGTTCGAAGCGGCCTGTCCGAGGCCCCAGTGGTACATCTGTGCGACAACGCGGCCTCGCGACGCCCCGCATCCCGCCCGGCTGCGTGGTCGTCGCTCGACAGACCACCCGGGCATGCCTCGCTCCTCCGCTGTGCCGGACGGGCGCGGAACGCCGCTCGGAACCCCATGCCATCTCACAGACGCACCACTAGGCTGCCGAGATGAGCGCCTACCCGGTCTCTGCCGCCCTCGTGACCTGGCTGGCAGCGGTCCGCGCGGGCCGGGCGGGGCCCGACGACCTCGCCGAGGCAGTGCGGGGCGACCAGCCACGCCATCTGGTCACCGGGCTGCCCGAGCGAGACGTGCTCGAGCTCTACGAGCTGCCGGCCGCACTTGCCGGTGCACTCTCACTGGCCCTGCCTGCACCCGGCGATCCCGTGGGCCTGGGTGGCCCCGCCTCGTTCAACGTCGCTGCTCTGGAGGCAGGACAGGCCGTCATCGCCGGCGGTGTCGGGCTGGTCCCCGAGGAGGACGCGCGCACGATCGTGTGGCGGGCCCACCCGGCGGCGCCGCCGCCCTGGGTCGACGAGCGCGAGACCGCCTCAGAGCTGCGGCTCTCCCTGGCCCAGGTGACCCGACGACTGGTGGAGCTCGATGTCGCCGCCTGGCAGCCGGAGGTTCCCGACCTGCTGATGAACCTGCGCCACCGGGCCCGGCTGCCGCTCCCCCCGGGGTACGACGGCCGCCGGGTCGAGACCATCGAGCGGGCGGTGCTGTGCCTGGAGATCGTGGAGGCGGCCCGGAACGGGGAGGGCGCGACGGTCTCGGCCGGAGAGATGGAGCGCAGGCGGAGCGCTCTGGCAGACCTCGACCGCGCGGCCCGCAGAGCTCTGGTGGGCGCCTGCTCCTCACCGCTCGGCTGAGCCGGCGCGGACCGACTGGGCCGCTCCGCCGCGATCCCGTTAACCTCGTCGGGTGCTGGAGAAGCCTCGCGAGACGCCACGGACCCTGTTGATCACGCTGACCGGCAAGGACCGGCCGGGCGTGACGTCCCTGGTCTTCGACACGCTGGCGAGGTTCGGCGTCGAGGTCTTCGACATCGAGCAGATCGTGCTGCGGCGGCGCCTGATCCTGGGGCTGCTGGTCAGCACCCCCCGGGACTGGAAGCCACTGCGTCAGGCCATGGAGCAGGTGGCGGCCGACCTCGACATGACGCTCGACCTCGACAAGGGGACCGGGGACAACCGCCCGCGGCCCGAGGGTCGCAGCCACGTGACGGTCCTGGGGACCCCGCTGAAGTCCTCGGCAGTGGCCGCGATCGCCGGACGGATCGCCGACACCGGCGCGAACATCGACCGGATCGAGCGGATGGCGCGCTACCCGATCACCGCGATCGACCTGCACGTCTCGGGCGCCGACCCGAACAGGCTGCGCGAGATCCTGGCACGCGAGGCTGCTCACCAGGGCGTCGACATCGCTGTCCAGGCGGCCAACCTCCTGCGCCGGGGCATGCGCCTGATCGTGATGGACGTCGACTCCACCCTGATCCAGGGCGAGGTGATCGAGATGCTCGCCGCCCACGCCGGCTGCGAGGCGGAGGTCGCCCGGGTCACCGAGCAGGCGATGCGCGGCGAGCTCGACTTCGCCGACAGCCTCCGCGAGCGGGTGGCCCTGCTCGCGGGCCTCGACGCCGGCGCCGTGGACAAGGTGTACGACGACCTGGAGCTCGCGCCCGGTGCGCGGACCACCGTGCGCGTGCTCAAGCGACTCGGATATCGCTTCGCTCTGGTCAGCGGTGGCTTCAGCCAGCTGACCGATCGGCTGGCCGCCGAGCTGGACATCGACTTCGCGCTCGCCAACGAGCTGGAGATCGTCGACGGGCGGCTCACCGGACGTGTTCTCGGCCCCATCGTCGACCGCGCGGGCAAGGCGGACGCCCTGCGACGCTTCGCCCACGAGGCGGGGGTGCCGGTCAGCGCGACCATCGCGATCGGCGACGGCGCCAACGACCTCGACATGCTCAGCGCGGCCGGGCTCGGCATCGCCTTCAACGCCAAGCCGGTCGTGCAGGAGGCCGCGCACGCCGCCGTGAACGTCCCCTACATGGACGCGGTGCTGTACCTGCTCGGCATCAGCCGCGAGGAGATCGTGGCGGCCGACGCCGCGGCCGGGATCACCACGCCCGAGCCGGTGCTGTGAGGCCGGTGGAGCGCCGTCAGCTCTGCCCGGAGTAGAACGCCACCAGGTGGCCGGTGGCCAGGTCGAGCTCGCTCCAGTCGACCGAGATCTCGAGCACGGCGATGGCTGAGGTGACGAATCCGGCGCTGAGCGCGCGGAACGCCTCAGGACTCGGGTCACCGTCGTCGAGCCGGTGCACCAGCGAGGCGGCCGTGGGGTTGTGCCCCAGGTAGATCACCACCTGGGCCTCGACCGGGGTCTGCCGCAGGAGGTCGAGGGCGCTGTCGGCGTCTGCCGAGTAGACGGCGTCCTCGACCGTGGGGGGTGCCGTGGTGCCGCTGCCGTCGACCAGGGCCTCCCAGGTCTGCAGCGTCCGGGTCGCGGAGGAGACGAAGGCGTGGGTGAGCACGATCCCCTGGTCGCTGAGCCACCGGCCGGCGGCCGTCGCCTCGCGGCGGCCGCGGTCGGTGAGCCGGCGCTGGTGGTCCTCCTCGGCGAACGCCTCGGCCTTGCCGTGGCGCATGATCACGAGCAGACGCCGAGGGCGCGCGGACGAATCGGGCGAAGACGGGCTCACCGCGGCACTCTAGTGCACCCCTTAGGCTTCCTGTCATGCCACGCGGTCCCAGCAACGATCAGGGCGACTTGTTCGTCATCGGAGGAGCCGAGGACAAGATCGGCAAGCGCACGGTGCTGAAGTCGTTCGTCGAGCGCGCAGGTGGACCGGAGGCGCGCATCGCCGTCGTCGCAACGGCGTCGTCGCTCGGCCCGGAGATCAACGAGGTCTACCAGGCCCTGTTCACGCGTCTCGGCGCAGCCGAGGTGTTCTTCACCCGCCCGGAGAGCCGGGAGGAGGCCGCCGACCCGGCCCTGGTGGCCGAGCTGGAGCGCGCCACCGGCATCTTCATGACGGGCGGCAACCAGCTCAAGCTCTCCACGGCGATCGCGGGCACCCCCTTCGGGCAGGCCATCGTCGAGGCCCGGGGTCGCGGAGTGACCATCGCTGGGACCTCGGCCGGGGCGAGCATCCAGTCCTCGCACATGGTGGCGTTCGGGCCCGGTGGGGCGACTCCCAAGCAGCGGATGACCCAGGTGGCCGCAGGGCTGGGCCTCGTCGAGAACTGCGTCATCGACCAGCACTTCGCGCAGCGCAACCGCTACGGACGTCTCCTGATGATCGTCTCGCAGAGCCCGCAGCTGCTCGGTCTCGGCGTTGACGAGGACACCGCCGCGGTGATCAGCCGCACCGAGGACGCCGACGTCCTCGAGGTCATCGGCCGGGGAGCCGTGACCGTGATGGACGGCACCCACATCGTCTCCAACGCCCACGAGGCGCGCGAGCACCGCCCGATCCTGGCGTCCGGGGTGGTGCTGCACGTGCTGCCCGCGGGCGCGCGGTTCGACCTGACCGCACGCTCACTGGTGCCGTCACCGGCGGAGGTGGACCCCCAGGAGGCGACTGAATTGGCCACAGCGAACCAGAATCTGCGCAAGATGGCCCAAGACATCGCCGCAGGGGACATCGGGCCCTCCGTTCTGCGCCGCCGCATCGTTCGACGAAGCAGAGGAGCCGTCAATGACTGACAGCCGCACCGACCAGACGAGCGACGACCGGGCGTTCGTGAACGCCTCGGGGGGTCGGCCCACCGCCGATCTGGCCATTCGGGAGACCCGTGTCTACCGCGGGCGCCAACGTGTGGTCCTACGACCGGTCCATCCACCTGGTCGTCGACCTCGGCGTGCTCGAGGAGTACCCCACCAACACCCTTCCGGGATTCACCGACCACCTGCTCGCGGCCCTCCCGGGGATGCGGGAGCACACCTGCTCGCGCGGTCGACGGGGCGGCTTCGTGGAACGGCTCCACGAGGGCACCTGGCTCGGTCATGTCGCCGAGCACACCGCACTCGCGCTCCAGCAGGTCGTCGGCCATGACATCCGGCGCGGCAAGACCCGCCAGGTCAAGGGGCTCAAGGGCCACTACAACGTGATCTTCGGCTACGTCGACGAGCAGGTCGGTCTCGACGCCGCCCGGCTCGCCGTACGCCTGGTCAACCACCTCGTCGAGGCGGACCCGGACTTCGACTTCTCCGACGAGCTCGACGCCTTCATCCTGCGCGCCCAGCGCACCGCGTTCGGCCCCTCGACCCAGGCCATCATCGACGAGGCCGTCTCCCGCGACATCCCGTGGATCAGGCTCAACCAGCACTCCCTGGTGCAGCTGGGGCAGGGCGTGCACGCCAAGCGGATCCGGGCGACGATGACCTCCGAGACCAGCTCGATCGCGGTCGACATCGCCTCCGACAAGGACCTGACCACCCGTCTGCTCAGCGCAGCCGGCCTGCCGGTGCCCAAGCAGGAGGCCGTCCGTACGGCGGACCAGGCAGCCAGCATGGCGAAGCGGATCGGCTTCCCGGTCGTGGTCAAGCCGCTCGACGGCAACCACGGCCGCGGGGTCTGCCTGAACCTCCAGGACGAGGCCGAGGTCCGCGAGGCGTTCCCGGTGGCCAGGGAGCAGTCCCGTCGGGGCACCGTGGTGGTCGAGTCGTTCGTGACCGGCAAGGACTACCGGTGCCTGATCATCGACGGCAGGGTCGCGGCGATCGCCGAACGCGTACCCGCCCACGTGATCGGCGACGGCACGCACTCGGTCCAGCAGCTCGTCGACGACACCAACGCGGACCCGCGACGCGGCGTGGGTCACGAGAAGATCCTGACTCGGATCAAGATCGACCGTGCCGCTGAGGAGGTGCTCGCAGGTCAGGGCCACGACGCTGGCCTCGGTCCCGGAGCTCGGCGAGATGGTCAAGCTCGCGCTGACCGGCAACATGTCCACCGGCGGGATCTCGATCGACCGCACCCTGGAGGCGCACCCGGAGAACGCCGAGATCGCCGAGGAGGCGGCTCGGATGATCGGGCTCGACATCGCCGGCATCGACTTCATCTGCCCCGACATCACCCAGCCGGTCAGGGAGACCGGAGGGGCGATCTGCGAGGTCAACGCCGCCCCCGGCTTCCGGATGCACACCCACCCCACCATCGGCGAGCCGCAGTTCATCGCCAAGCCCGTGGTGGACATGCTGTTCCCGACGGGCGCGCCGAGCCGGATCCCGATCGTCGCCGTGACCGGCACGAACGGCAAGACGACGACGAGCCGGATGATCAGCCACATCTTCAAGGGCATGGGACGCAAGGTCGGGATGACCTCGACCGACGGGGTCGTGATCGACGAGCGGCTCGTCATCCGTGCCGACGCCTCCGGTCCGCGCAGCGCCCGGATGGTCCTCCAGAACCCGCGCGTCGACTTCGCCGTCTTCGAGGTCGCTCGCGGGGGCATCCTGCGCGAGGGCCTGGGCTACGAGCGCAACGACGTCGCCGTGGTCCTCAACGTGCAGCCGGACCACCTCGGCATCCGCGGGATCGACACCGTCGAGCAGCTCGCCGACGTGAAGGCGGTGGTCGTGGAGGCGGTGCCCCGCGACGGACACGCGGTCCTGAACGCGGACGATCCGCTGGTGCGCGAGATGCGTCGACGCTGCTCGGGTCAGGTGGTCTGGTTCTCGATGGCGGAGCCGGGCTCGGAGGAGCGCGACATGATCGACGCGCACTGCCGTCGCGGCGGCAAGGCCCTGGTGCTCCAGCCGACCGAGCGCGGCGAGATGATCGTCGTACGCCACGGTGGCCGGGACATGCAGCTCGCCTTCACCCACCTGCTGCCCTCGACGTTCTCCGGGCGCGCCCGGATGAACGTGCAGAACGCCCTCGCCGCCGCTGCCGCGGCCTTCGCCTCCGGGCGCGCCGCTGCACGACATCCGGCAAGGGCTGCGGACCTTCTCCACGAACTACTACCTCTCCCCCGGACGGCTCAACGAGGTCGAGGTCAACGGGGTCAACGTCATCGTCGACTACTGCCACAACGCACCCGGCATGCGGATGCTGGGCGACTTCGTCGACCGCGTCGGGGACAGCATGGACACGGGCAGCGAGCTCGGCAAGCACTCCCGCATCGGGGTCATCGCGACTGCGGGCGACCGCCGGGACGAGGACATGCGCGAGCTGGGCGAGATCGCGGCGCGGCACTTCGACGTCGTCGTCATCCGCGAGGACGTCAACCTGCGGCGCCGCCCCAAGGGCGAGACCGCCGGGCTGGTCGCTGAGGGCGTTCGTGCACGCGATGGACCAGGGCGGGACGGTGCAAGCAGGTCGAGCTGGTGCTCGACGAGATCGAGGCCGTCCGCCATGCCATGAGCAGGTCCAACTACGGCGACCTGGTGGTCCTGTGCGTCGACCAGCACCCGGCGGTGATGTGGGAGCTGGAGAACTGGTCACCGCACGCCCAGGCCGGCGCGTCCGCCTCCGACGACGACAGCCGGGTCGCCGACCCCGACTACACGCCACCGCCAGAGGTCTGACCGACCTTCCTGGTCGTACGGCGTCGCGCGGGGGCCTTCTTGGCGGGCTCCGCCGGCGCCGACTCAACCGACGCGGGTTGCCGCTCGGGGACAGCGGCCACGGCGGGCTCCACGACCGCGTCGGGCACCTGCTCCTCGGCGGGCTCGGGAGACTTCTCCTTGGCCTGCTTGGCGGCCTGCTTGGCGGCCGGCTTGGTGGCCGGCTTGGTGGTCGCGGCCTTGCGGGTCCGCTTGGTCGGCAGTCGTCGCCTTCTTGGCGACGGCCCGGCGCTTGAGCCGCACCCAGAGCTGACCCTGTCCGGAGTCCGACTCGATGGTCTTGGTCTCCAGGAAGGGCTGGGCCCGGACCAGGTCGCTGAGCTTGGCGAAGCCGTGGGTGCGGGAGTCGAAGGAGGGGTCCGTGCGGTTGAGGTGGCTGCCCAGCGCACCGAGCGCGGACCAGTCGTCGTCGGTGGCGGTCTTGTTCAGGGCCTTGACCAGCATGCTCTGGAGCTGGCCGTTGGTGGACTCCCGGGTCGGCTCGGACGAGGCCGTGTCGGAGGCGCTCCCGGAGCCGGCCGCCGACCTCCCGTCGGAGCCGGTGTCGGGGCCGGTCTCGGGGCCGCCGTCGGGGCCACCGTCGGGGCCACCGTGGGGGCTGCCGTCGTGGCCGCTGGCCGCCTTGGCGCCGGCGCCGCTGCGCGAGGCCACCTGGTCGGAGGACGCCGGATCGGCCCGCAGCACCTCGAGGAAGGTGAACTTGTCGCAGGCATCGCGGAAGGCTCGCGGGGTCTTCTTCGCCCCGACCCCGTAGACGGTCATCCCGGACTCACGCAGGCGCGTGGCCAGCCGGGTGAAGTCGCTGTCGCTGGAGACGATCACGAAGCCGTCGAGATGGCCGGCGTAGAGCAGGTCCATCGCGTCGATGATCAGTGCGGAGTCGGTGGAGTTCTTGCCCACGGTGTAGGCGAACTGCTGCATCGGCGCGATCGCGTAGGAGTGCAGCTGCTCCTTCCAGCCGCCCAGCTGCGTGGTCGTCCAGTCGCCGTACGCCCTCTTGACGGTGAGCGTGCCGTAGCCGGCCAGCTCCTCGAAGACGTCGCGAGCGACCTTGGGTGAGATGTTGTCGGCGTCGATGAGTACGGCGAGCCGACGGGTGTCGTCGCTCATGTGGGATCACTTTCCTCGGTGGCACGCTGGACCTTGCTGAGCAGCTGCTCAGGGGTGTCTGGGGTCGCTCCGCGTGCGGCCAGCCAGTCATAGACCTCTTGGCGCTCCGCGTGGCACATCAGGCCTATCACGTCACCAGGCTCGGCGATCGACACCAGCGCCTCCAGCGACGCGAGCTCGGTGGGGTACGACGCGATCCCGGTCATGCCGACCCGTTCGGCGCCCGCCGTGAGCAGCGCCTCGATCTCGGCCATCGTCCGGCCGCGCAGGTACTTCTGCTTGTGCCCGATCACCACGATGTCGGCGTCACGGGCGGCGATCTCGCCGAGCATCTCGAGCAGGTCGTCCTGCCGATCCCCCACGACGCCGAGACCCAGCAGCAGCCGTCGTCCGGGGGCGCGGACACCGCGCATGATCTCGACCATCGCCTCGAGGCCGGCCTCGTTGTGCGCGAGGTCCATCACGATCGAGAGCTCGCCGAGGGTGAAGAAGTTCATCCGGCCGGGGTTGTGCTCGGCGTCGGGCAGGAAGGAGCGTAGTCCCGCGACGACGTGCCGGCGATCGATGCCGGCCGCCAGCGCGGCCGAGGCGGCCGCCAGGGCGTTCTCGACGTTGAACCGGGACAGGCCCGCCAGCGTCATCGGGACGTCGGCGACCTTGAGCAGCGGATCCACCTGGTTGCCGGCGAGCACGGTGATCCAGCCGTCGATGATGGTGGTGGCACGTCCACCGTGCGCCAGGATCTCGCGCAGAGCCGGTGAGTCGGAGTCGCGGGAGAACACCCAGGGGCGCGCCGGGGTGTTCAGCCGCATCGCGTAGACGCGGGGGTCGTCCCCGTTGAGGACTGCCCAGCCCGACTTCTTGGTGATCTTGGCGACCACTCCCTTGACCTCGGCCAGCTGGTCGACCGTGTCGATCCCCTGGAGCCCGAGGTGGTCGGCGGTCACGTTGGTGACCACCGAGACGTCGTTGCTGATCACGCCGATGCCCTTGAGCAGGATGCCGCCCCGGGCTGTCTCGGTGACGGCGAAGTCGACCTGTGCGTGCGAGAGCACCCGGCCCGCGCCCGAGGGCCCGGAGTAGTCCCCGGCCTCGACGAGCTCGCCGTCGACGTACACGCCGTCGGTGTTGGACCAGCCGACCAGGTGTCCCGCCTCGCGGGCGATGTGAGCGATCATCCGCGACGTCGTCGTCTTGCCGTTGGTGCCGGTCACGGCCACCAGGGGCACGCGCGGTCTGATCGTCGGGGTGCGGCGCCACGCTCGGCGCTCGCCACCTTGAGGGCGGCGGTCTCGACGAGCGTGCCGACGTCGGTGCTGCCCAGGCCGTCGATCACCGAGGCCACCGCCTCACCGAGCGCGATCGCCCGGTTGCGGTCGCGCCACGGATAGGCCACCACGAGTGCTGCGGCTGGGCCGTGGGACGCACGCGCACGCCGAGCCGGGTGGTGCCCGCCTCGGCGGCGGTCCGGCGTACGAGCAGGGTGACCAGGCGCACCAGCGAGCGCTGCCGGAAGCCGCTCAACGGAGCACCGGCGCGGATCGCGCTGACGCCGAGACGCTCCGCGAGCCGGCGCAGCTCGACCTCCGGTGCCCGCGCCAGAGCGCTCACGTCGAGGGTGAGCTTGATCGTCGCGCGGGGGAAGTAGAGGTTCGGGCCCTCCAGGACGCGCAGCTCCACAAGCGCGGAGACATCATCGGTCACGTGGGCGGTCGCTCTCGGGAGTCGGGTGCGCAGTCAGCAGGCTGCCGTGGACGTGGACCACGAGGTCCACGGGGGGCTCGCTCAGTCGTCCTCGAGGCGGAAGCCGACCTTGATGCCCACCTGGAAGTGCTCCACCTTGCCGTCCATGACGGCACCGCGCATCTGGGTGATCTCGAACCAGTCGATGTGACGCAGGGTGAGCGCGGCGCGCTCGACGCCGTTGCGAACGGCCTGGTCGATGCCGTCGGGAGAGGTGCCGACGATCTCGGTGACGCGGTAGGTGCGGTTGGACATGGGCGATCACTCCTGCGCTCGGTGTGGCTGGACCCGGTCAGTTTGTCACGCCCCGTGGGTGGCTTGAGCATCCGACGTACGCTGGGTGATGTGGCAGCACCAGGCAGGACTCGGCGGGACGCCGACGCGATCCGGATCACCACCGCCCCCACCAACGCCGGCGACGACTTGGATGCCCGCAGGCGGCGCTATCTCATCTCGATGGCCATTCGCACCCTCGCCTTCGTGGGCGCGGTGCTGGCCGACGGCTGGTTGCGCTGGGTGCTCGTCGCGGCCGCGTTCGTGCTGCCCTACATCGCAGTGGTGATGGCCAACAGCGCCAGCCCCCGCATCGAGGGCGCCGACCTGATGCAGCCCGGCGGCGGCTACAAGGAGCTCGGCAGCAGCGACCACGAGCCGTGCCCGACGCCTGATGAGCGTCGAGCCCGACGAATCCGGCTATCTGCTCGGCCAAGCGGTGTCCGGCGCCGGCGGTCCACGAGATCCAGTGGAACAACCCCAAGGTGCACACCCCTGACCGGCTCAAGGTCTGGCTCGCGTGCGAGGAGCACCGTCAGAGCCTGAGCGACTTCCTCGCCGCTCGGAAGTTCCTGCGCCAGGTCGTCCCCTACGAGGCGAGCCGGCACCCGGGCTGATCAGCCGCCGATCGCCGACATCGGACGGGTCGGCTGGAGGAAGCTCTCGTCGTCGATGCCGTGACCGGGGCGCTTGGTCATCATCGCGAGGCGCCACTGGTCGGCGATCTGCTGGTCGTCCGCCGATACCGCGGAGAGCAGCGCGCAGGTCGGACTCCTCGCGTGCGAAGAGGCAGTTCCGCACCTGGCCGTCGGCGGTGAGGCGCACCCGGTCGCAGTCGCCGCAGAACGGACGGGTCACCGAGGCGATCACCCCGACCTTGCCGGGGCCACCGTCCACGAGGAAGGTCTCCGCGGGAGCGCTGCCGCGGTGCTCGGGATCGGGCGTGAGGGTGAACTCAGCGTCGAGCGTGGCGAAGATCTCCTCGGCCGTGACCATGCCCTGCGCGCGACCAGTTGTGCTGGGCGTCCAGGGGCATCTGCTCGATGATCCGCAGCTGGTAGTCGCGCTCGAGGCACCAGCGCAGCGAGCTCGGCGGCGTGCTTGTCGTTGATCCCCCGCAGCAGCACGGCGTTGACCTTGACCGGCCCGAGCCCTGCCCGCTGCGCGGCCGCGAGCCCCGCGACCACGTCGTCGAGCCGGTCACGCCGGGTGATCTGCTCGAAGAGGTCCCGTCGGACGGTGTCCAGGCTGACGTTGACCCGGTCGAGCCCGGCGTCGGCGAGGGCCTGAGCCGTGCGGGAGAGGCCGAGGGCGTTGGTGGTGATCGAGACCTCGGGGCTGGGGCTCGAGCGCCTTGGTGCGGGCGACGATGTCGGGCAGGCCCCGGCGCAGCAGTGGCTCTCCGCCGGTGAACCGGACCTCGCGGATGCCGAGCTGCTCGACACCGATGCGGACCAGGCGGACGACCTCGTCGTCGGTGAGGGTCTCCTCGGTGGGCAGCCAGTCCAGGCCCTCGGCGGGCATGCAGTAGCTGCAGCGGAGATTGCAGCGATCGGTCAGCGAGACGCGCAGGTCGGAGGCCACGCGCCCATAGCTGTCGGCCAGTCCGAGGTTCCCCTGCAATGAGCTCACCCGACCACTCTAGTGACTGGGACCACGAACTACTCTCGCCGACGTGAGATTCCTGCTGAGCCGACGCTGGGTGCTGTTCCTCCTGGTCGTCGTGGTGCTGGCCTGGCTGGCGACCGAGCTCGGGCAGTGGCAGTTCAACCGCCTGGACGATCGCAAGCGCGACAACCGCATCGTGAGCACCAACCTCGTCGCTCGCCCCGGCGCCGGTCGCCGACGTGATGTCCACGCAGCGGGCACCACGGCGGGCCGACGAGTGGCGCCGGGTGACGGTGCACGGATCCTGGGACGACGCGAACACCATCGTCCTGAAGTACCAGACCCGCGACGGCGGGGCGGGCGTCGACGTGGTCACCCCGCTGGTCACCGCCGAGGGCCCCGCGGTCCTGGTGGACCGCGGCTGGATCACCAGCGACAACACCGGTGGCAGCCGGCCCACCGACCTGCCCGCGGCCACCGAGGGCGAGGTCACCGTCACGGGCTGGGTCCGCCGCGACGCCACCGGCAGTGCCGCGAGGTGAGCGACCGGTCCACCCGAGCGGTGTCCTCGCGGAGGATCGCCGAGACCCTGCCGTACCCGCTGTACCGCGGATTCGTCGACCTCGCGCAGGAGAGCCCCACACCCGCCACGGCGCTGGAGCCGACCGAGCTCCCCGACCCGACGAGCAACGGGCCGCACTTCTTCTACGGGCTGCAGTGGTGGTTCTTCGGCGCCCTGGCGATCTTCGGCTTCTTCTACCTGCTGTGGGACGAGGTCAGGCAGCGACGGGACCGAGGCCGTTCACGTCGTCCGGAGCATGCCGCCGTCGACGGGGATCATCGCGCCGCTGACGAAGGATGACGCCGGGCTGAGCACGAACGCCGCCATGGCGGCGAACTCCTCCGGCCTTCCGTAGCGACGCAGTGGGATCGCGGCGAGCGGACCGCCTCATGGCTGCGTCCGCGTCGCCGGTCGCGGCGTCCAGCGCCGCCGTACGGTCGGTGGCGACGCGACCCGGCAGCAGCCCGTTGACCCGGATCTCGCGGGGGCCCAGCTCGTCGGCGAGCGTCTTGGCCGCCATGGCCAGCCCCGGCCGCAGGCCGTTCGAGACGGCCAGGTCCGGGATGGGCGAGCGGACCGAGCTGGAGAGCACGAAGGCGATCGATCCCGGCCCGTCGAGGGCGTGCGCCACCGCGCGGGCGATCCGCAGCGCACCGACGAACACCGACTCGAAGCTGCTCCTCCAGGTGTCGTCCGGAGTGTCCATCACCGAGCCGCCGGGGGGGCCGCCGACGGAGATCAGCGCGCCGTCCAGCCGGCCCCAGGTGTCCTTGGCGGTGTCCACCAGGCGCTCGGCGGTCTGCGGGTCGGCGTTGTCCCCGACCACCGCCACCGCGCTCTGCCCCAGCGCCTGCGACCGCCGCGTCGAGCGTGCTCCGGCTCCGGCCGGAGAGGACGACACGCGCCCCTTCGGCGACCAGGAGGTCGGCGGTGGCTCGGCCCAGGCCGCGACCTCCGCCGGTGACGACGTAGACACGCTGGGACAGGCCGAGGTCCATGGCCTCAAGCTAGCGGACGGTCTCCGGCGCCGGCTGCGTCCTCCTCGAACTGGGTGCGGTACAGGTCGGCGTAGAGACCACCCTCGGCGAGCAGCTGGCCGTGCGTGCCGCGCTGCACGATCCGGCCCGCGTCCACGACGAGGATCAGGTCGGCGTTGCGCACCGTCGAGAGCCGGTGCGCGATCACCAGCGAGGTGCGGCCCTCGAGCGCCTGGTCCAGCGCACGCTGGACGGCGTACTCGGACTCGGAGTCCAGGTGCGCGGTCGCCTCGTCGAGGACGACGATGCGCGGCGACTTCAGCAGCAACCGAGCGATGGCGAGCCGCTGCCGCTCGCCGCCGGAGAGCCGGTAGCCGCGGTCGCCGACGACGGTGTCGAGGCCGTCGGTCATCGCGCTCACCACGTCGGAGATCCTGGCCGACTCCAGAGCCGCCCAGATCTGCTCGTCCGTGACCGTCGGGTCGGCGTAGCGCAGGTTCTCGCGGATGGTGTCGTGGAACATGTGGGCGTCCTGGGTGACGTAGCCGACCGCGTCCTCGAGCGACTGCAGGGTCAGGTCGCGCACATCTCGGCCACCGACGCGGACGGCTCCCTCGGAGACGTCGTAGAGGCGCGCGACGAGGTGGGTGATCGTGGTCTTGCCGGCGCCCGACGGACCCACCAGCGCGACCATCTGGCCCGGCTCGGCGGTGAAGTGCGATGTCGTGCAGCACCTGACCGTTGTCGCGCTTCTCCACCCGGGCGACCGTCTCCAGCGACGCCAGCGAGACCTCGTCGGCGCGCGGGTAGGTGAAGGAGACCCCGTCGAACTCCACCCGGGCCACGCCCGGCGCGAGGGTGACCGCGTCCGGCTTCTCCTTGACCGTCGAGGGCAGGTCGAGGACCTCGAAGACCCGGTCGAAGCTGACCAGCGCGGTCATCACGTCGACGCGCACGTTGGAGAGGCCCTGGAGCGGTCCGAGCAGCCGCAGCAGCAGGGTGGCCAGGGCGGTGAGGGTGCCGATGGTCAGCGCGCCCTGGACCGCGAGGGTGCCGCCGATCCCGTAGACCAGCGCGGTGGCCAGGGCGGGGATCAGGAGCATGACGGCCACGAAGATCCGGGTGACCAGGGAGATCCGCACGCCGAGGTCGCGGACCAGGCCGGCCTTCTCGGCGTACTTCGAGTCCTCCTCGTCGCGGCGACCGAACAGCTTCAGCAGCAGGGCGCCCCCGACGTTGAAGCGCTCGGTCATCATGTTGCCGAGGTCGGCGTTGCCGTCCATCTGCTGCCGGGTCAGGCCGCTGATCTGTCGACCCACCCAGCGCGAGGCCAGCAGCAGCAGCGGGAACAGCATCAGGCAGGCGAGCGTCACCTGCCAGCTCAGCGCGAACATGGTGATGCCGACGACCACGACGCTGATCGAGTTGGACACCGTGCTCGACAGCGTCGAGGTGAACGCGCGCTGGGCGCCGATCACGTCGTTGTTCAGCCGGGAGACCAGGGCGCCGGTCTGGGTCCGGGTGAAGAACGCCAGCGACATCCGCTGGACGTGGCCGAAGACCTTGGTGCGCAGGTCGAAGATCAGGCTCTCGCCGATGCGCGAGGACAAGAACCCCGAGCCCACCCCGAGGATCGCGTCCAGGATCGAGACCACGCCCATCGCCAGCGCCAGACCAGAGCACCAGGCGCGCGTCGCCGCCGAGGATGCCGTCGTCGAGGATCTTCTTGACCAGCAGCGGGTTGACCACGACCAGGCAGGCGTCCAGGACGACGAAGACCAGGAACCCGGCGATCAGGCGCTTGTGGGGTACGGCGAAGCCGGCGACCCGGCGTACGGTCTCGCGGGTCAGCTTCTGCTCGACCACCGACGGGTCACGTCGCATCGAGCGCATCAGCATGCCGGGATGCATCGAGCTCATCTGCGTGTCTCCTCATGTGCTGGACGGTGCTGCGGGGTGGTCACGACCCGCCGACGAGCTCGCGGAACCGACGGAGCTGGGCCTCGCGCTCAGCCCGCATCTGCTCGTCCAGGCTGCGGTCGACCTGCCCCCACCAACAGTGCCTTGGTCTCCCGAACGGCCCCGACGTTGCTGGCGAGGATCGCCTCGACCAGGTCGGACGTGGCCGCCTGGAGATCCCCACGAGGTACGACGGCGGTGGCGAGGCCGAGGTCGGCGGCCTCGTCGGCTCCGACGTGTCTCGTGGTGACGCAGATCTCCAGTGCCCGTGCGTAGCCAACGACATCCACCAGCGGTTTTGTTCCCGCGAGGTCGGGCACCAGCCCGAGTGCCGGCTCCTTCATGCAGAACTGCACGTCGTCGGCGACGATCCTGAGGTCACAGGCCAGGGCGAGCTGGAAGCCCGCGCCGATGGCGTAGCCGTGCACCGAGGCCACGGAGACGAACCGCGGGTCCTGCAGCCAGGCGAAGCCGGCCTGGAAGCCGGAGATCGCGTCGGTGATCTCCTCGTCGCGTGCGCGACATCAGCTCGACCAGGGAGGCCTCGCCCTCGATCCCCTCAGGACCCAGCAGCCGGGTGTCGATCCCGGCTGAGAAGCACTCACCGGCGCCACGCACGACCACGACCCGGATCTCGTCGGGCAGCGACTGCCCGATCGCGGCCAGCGTGTGCCACAGCCGCGGGGTCTGGCTGTTGCGCCGCTCGGGCTTGTCGAGGGTCACGGTGAGCACGGGGCCGGCCAGCCTCGACGGTGAGTCCGGCCTGGTCGCAGTTCGGCGGGTGAGGGAAGCGGCATGAGGCGAACTCTAGGTGTTGACTGTCGCCGTGAATGCCACCCGGAGGAGGATCGCGGCGCCGCCGCTTGCGCTGCTGCGCCGGGTGCTGGTGGTGCTGCTGGTGCTGCTGCTCGCCTTCTTCCTCGGCGGCGGGTGGTACTTCTCGGACCGGATCCGGTCCGACGGGCTCGAGGTCAGGCCCTATCCCGTCGAGCGCAACCTGACCGTCTCTCCCCTGCCCGGCGACCGGGTCGAGATCCGATCGACCGAGGAGAGCGAGCTGACGATGCTCACGGCGCCCTCGACCTTCGGCGTCAAGTGGCGACCAGGCGGCTACGGCCGGGTCTTCGGCCCGGTCGTCTCGCGCGCCGAGGGGCGCGTCGTACGCCGCTTCGAGGTGGTGACCGGGCGAGCGCCCGGCCAAGGGCACCAGGGCCGAGCTCGACCTGGTCGCCTACCCGGACGACCCGACGTACGCGCTCGGGCCGAAGGTCGAGACCGTGAGCTTCACCTCGCCGCTGGGGCGCTTCCCCGCGTGGTACGTCGCCGGGCGCCGTCCGGACGCCGAGACCTGGGCCATCCTGGTCCACGGCAAGGGCGGTTCGCGGCGCGAGATGTTCCGGATGACGCGTGCCACCGTCGCGGCCGGGCTCCCGTCGCTGGACATCACCTACCGCAACGACGAGGGCCGCCCGCAGGACCCGTCGGGCTACTACCAGTACGGCCGCACGGAGTGGCGTGACCTCGAGGGCGCGGTCGCCTACGCCGCGGCCCGCGGGGCCGAGCGGGTGGTGCTCGGTGCCGACAGCATGGGCGGCGCCATCGTGGCGTCCTACCTGGAGCGCAGGAGACGCAGCCAGGGGCCCTCGAGGTGGTCGGACTGGTGCTCGACGCGCCGATGCTCGACTTCGGTCAGACGATCTCCTTCGGCGCGCGCCAGGTCGAGCTGCCACTGATCGGCCCCGTGCCCGACAGCCTCACCTGGACCGCCAAGCGCATCGCCGCGGCCCGCTTCGACCTCGACTGGCAGGCGCTGGACTACCTGGACAGCACCGGATGGCTCACCATGCCCGCGCTGGTGTTCCACGGGACCGCGGACAGCACCGTCCCGATCTCGACGAGCCGCGCCCTCGCGAGAGCCGAGCCCCGGCTCGTCGACCTCGTCGAGACCGAGGGAGTGGAGCACGTGCGCTCGTGGAACGCCGACCCGCAGGCCTACGACGCGGCGATCGCCGGCTTCGTCACCGGCCTTCCGCGCTGAGCCGAGTCGAACGGGTCAGGCGGAACCAGGTCAGGCGGATCAGGTCAGGCCGGATCAGGCCAGGGCCACCAGGTCGGCGTAGTCCGGTGTCCAGAGGTCCTCGACGCCGTCGGGCAGGATCAGCACCCGGTCCGGCTCCAGCGCATGCACCGCGCCCTCGTCGTGGGTCACCAGCACGATGGCTCCGGCGTACTCGCGGATCGCGGCCAGGACCTCCTCGCGCGAGGCTGGGTCGAGGTTGTTGGTGGGCTCGTCGAGCAGCAGCACGTTGGCGCTCGAGACGACCAGGATCGCCAGCGCCAACCGGGTCTTCTCGCCGCCGGAGAGCACGCTCGCCGGCTTGTTCGCGTCGTCGCCGGAGAACAGGAACGAGCCCAGGACCGAGCGCGCCTCGGAGTCCTGCAGCTGCGGCGCCGCCGCGTGCAGGTTCTGCAGCACGGTGCGCGAGGAGTCCAGGGTCTCGTGCTCCTGCGCGTAGTAGCCGATCTTGAGCCCGTGCCCGGGCTGTACGGCGCCCGTGTCCGACTGGTCCACGCCGGCGAGGATGCGCAGCAGCGTCGTCTTGCCGGCACCGTTGAGTCCGAGGATGACCACCCGGCTGCCCTTGTCGATGGCGAGGTCGACGTCGGTGAAGACCTCCAGCGAGCCGTAGGACTTGGAGAGCTCGCTCGCGGTGAGCGGAGTCTTGCCGCAGGCGGCGGGTGCCGGGAACTTGATCCGGGCCACCTTGTCGGCGCGGCGCTCCCCCTCGATCCCCTGCATCAGCTTCTCGGCCCGCTTCAGCATCGACTGGGCGGCCTGCGCCTTGGTGGCCTTGGCGCGCATCTTGTTCGCCTGGTCCGTCAGCGTCTTCGCCTTGGTCTCGGCGTTGACCCGCTCCCGCTTGCGGCGCTTCTCGTCGGTCTCGCGCTGGGCGAGGTAGGCCTTCCAGCCGATGTTGTAGATGTCGATGACGGCGCGGTTGGCGTCCAGGTGCAGCACCCGGTTGACGCACGCCTCCAGCAGGCCCACGTCGTGGGAGATCACCACGAGGCCACCCTTGTGGTTGCGCAGGAAGTCGCGCAGCCAGCCGATGGAGTCCGCGTCGAGGTGGTTGGTGGGCTCGTCGAGGAGCAGGGTCTCGGCGCCGGAGAACAGGATTCGGGCGAGCTCGACGCGGCGACGCTGACCGCCCGAGAGGGTGCGCAGCGGCTGGTCCATCAGCCGGTCGGCGATGCCGATCGACGAGGCGATCTGGGCGGCCTCCGCCTCGGCGGCGTAGCCGCCGGCAGCGTGCAACGCCGCCTCGGCCTTCTCGTAGCGACTCATCGCGCGGTCGCGGATCAGGGGGTCGTCGCTGCCCATCTCGGTCTCGGCGTCACGGAGGCGGCGTACGACGGTGTCCAGTCCGCGCGCGGAGAGGATCCGGTCGCGCGAGAGCACCTCGGGGTCCCCGGTCCTGGGGTCCTGCGGCAGGTAGCCGACGTCGCCGGCGCTGGTGACCACGCCTCCGGCCGGGAGCGCCTCGCCGGCGAGGATCTTGGTGAGCGTGGTCTTCCCGGCGCCGTTGCGCCCGACCAGTCCGATCCGGTCGCCGGCAGCGATGCGGAACGAGACGTCGTCCATCAGTAGGCGCGCACCGGCACGCACCTCGAGCTTGGAGACAGTAATCAAGAAAGGGCTTTCGAAAGAGATGTGCGACGACGCCTCATAGGGCGGGTCCGGCGGGGTACGTCAAGGGCCGGTGGTGGCTAGTCTACGAGGCCACCGAGGCGGAGAGGGACACACGTGCGGTTCAACCCGAAGGCGAGGATCGACCAGCGCCAGGTCGACGTACGCCGTGGAGGGCGTGCAGGCGGTCGTGCGGGCGGTAGCGGGATGCGCCTGCCCATCCCCACGCGGTGGCGGCGGTGGCGGAGGCCGGATCGGCATCGGCACGGTGATCATCGTGATCCTCTTCGTCGTGCTCTCCCAGTGCACCGACCTGACCGGCGGAGGTGGCTCCGGTGGCGGCGCGAGCAGCGCCGGGCCCAACTCCTGCAGAGCGGCGCGGACGCCAACAGGTCCGAGTCGTGTGCGATCGACCTGTTCACCACCTCGGTCCAGAACTACTGGGCCGAGGCCTACCCGCGCGAGCTCAACCAGCCCTACGAAGCCACCAAGACGGTCCGCTTCCAAGGCTCGACTCCTTCCGGGTGCGGCCAGGCGAGCTCGGAGATGGGCCCGTTCTACTGTCCCAACGACCGCCGGGTCTATCTCGACACCACCTTCTTCGACGACATGCTCGAGGGACAGCTCGGTGCCAAGGGTGGGCCGTTCGCCATCGGCTACGTCATCGCGCACGAGTACGGCCACTACATCGAGGACCAGCTCGGGATCCTCGGCCAGGATCCGCACTCAGAAGGGCCCCGGAGCGACGCCGTCCGGGTCGAGCTGATGGCCGACTGCCTCGCTGGTGCGTGGGCCAAGGGCGCTCAGGAGACCAAGGACGAGAACGGCGTCACGATCATCGCCGACCTCACCCAGGACGACATCGCGCGCGCCATCGACGCGGCGGAGGCGGTCGGTGACGACCGCATCCAGAAGAGGTCGTCCGGTCGGGTCGACACCGACTCGTTCACCCACGGATCCGCCGAGCAGCGTGTGCGCTGGTTCAACAAGGGTCTCTCGGAGGGCACGATCAGGGGTTGCGACACCTTCTCCTCCGACCGGCTCTGAGCCCGACGAGGGAACCGGTGACCCTCCAGTAGTGGACCGACTGGTGACATGCCCGACACGTACAGGAGAATGGCCGGCATGTCTGTTCACACCGAACTCTCCGCCGACCTGCTCAGCGAGCTCCGCGAGCAGGTGCTCGACCGGGGTGTCCCCCTCGACGAGGCGCAGATCCTGACCGTGCTCACCTCCTCGGACGAGCTGCTTCCCGAGCTTCTGGAGCTCGCCCACGACGTACGGATGAAGTGGTGCGGCCCCGAGGTCGAGGTCGAGGGGATCGTCTCGATCAAGACCGGCGGGTGCCCCGAGGACTGTCACTTCTGCAGCCAGAGCGGCCAGTTCACCTCCCCCGTGCGCTCGATCTGGCTGAACATCCCCGAGCTGGTCAAGGCAGCCGAGCAGACCGCGGCCACCGGAGCCAGCGAGTTCTGCATCGTCGCCGCCGTGCGCGGCCCGGACGAGCGACTGATGAGCCAGATGCGCGAAGGCGTGAAGGCGATCAAGGAGGCCGTCGACATCGAGGTCGCCGCCTCCCTGGGCATGCTCACCCAGGAGCAGGTCGACGACCTCGTCGACATGGGCATCCACCGCTACAACCACAACCTCGAGGCCGCTCGCTCCTACTTCCCCCAGGTGGTGACCACGCACTCCTGGGAGGAGCGCTGGGACACCTGCGAGATGGTCCGCGCCTCCGGCATGGAGCTGTGCTGCGGCTGCCTGGTCGGCATGGGCGAGACCGTCGAGCAGCGGGCCGAGCTCGCCGCGCAGCTCGGTGAGCTGCAACCCGACGAGGTCCCGCTGAACTTCCTGAACCCGCGACCGGGCACGCCCTTCGGCGACCTGCCCCTGATGGACAGCAAGGACGCGCTGCGCACCATCGCGGCCTTCCGGCTGGCGCTGCCCCGCACCATCCTGCGCTACGCCGGCGGCCGCGAGCTCACCCTCGGCGACCTCGGCACCCGCGAGGGCCTGCTCGGCGGGATCAACGCCGTCATCGTCGGCAACTACCTGACCACCCTGGGCCGCGACCCCGAGGAGGACCTGCTGCTCCTCAAGGACCTGAAGATGCCGATCAAGGCCCTGGGCGAGTCGATCTGACGCCGTGACCGAGCGAGTGTCGTTCTGTGGCCACTGCGGTGGCGAGCTCGCCGACCGTGGTCACGAGCAGTGCGAGCTCCGGCTCGCGATGGAGCCACCGCGGTTCTGCGCGCACTGCCGGCGTCGGATGGTGGTGCAGGTGATCCCGCGCTCGTGGACCGCCACCTGTGTCGAACACGGATCGACGCACGGTGGCTGAGGGGCTGCTCGGGTGGGACCGCGCGCATCTGTGGCATCCCTACTCCTCGATGACCGCGGTGTCCCCCGTACGGGAGGTCGAGTCCGCGAGCGGCGTACGACTGCGGATGCGGCGTGGCGACGATCTGGTCGAGGTCGTGGACGCCATGTCGTCGTGGTGGTGCGCGATCCACGGGTACGCCGTCCCTGAGCTCGACGAGGCCGTCCGCGACCAGGTCAGCCGGATGAGCCACGTGATGTTCGGAGGCCTCACCCACCGTCCGGCCGTCGAGCTCGGTCGCCGCCTGGTCGAGCTCACCGGCCTGCCGCACGTCTTCCTCGCCGACTCCGGTTCGGTCTCGGTCGAGGTCGCCATGAAGATGGCCTGGCAGGCACAGGCAGGCACCGGCCGCACGCGGTTCTTCACCGTCCGGGGCGGCTACCACGGCGACACCTTCTCGCCGATGAGCGTGTGCGACCCCGACGCGGGCATGCACAGCATGTACGCCGGGATCGTGCCCGAGCACGTCTTCGCGCCGCTTCCTCCGGCCGACGACCACGACCCCTCGCCCGAGGGTGAGGCAGCGCGCGAGACGGCGTACACGCAGTGGGCCGACACGGTGGCCGAGCTGTTCACCCGGCACGCGGACGAGATCGCCGCGGTGATCGTGGAACCGCTGCTCCAGGGCGCGGGCGGCATGCGCCCGTGGCCCGCCCGGTGCGTGGACCACCTCAGCCGACTGGCGCGCGAGCACGGCGCGCTGGTGATCCACGACGAGATCGCGACCGGACTCTGGCGCACCGGCACCGAGCTCGCCCAGGATCGCCTCGAGGAGCGCGCCGACATCGTGTGCGTCGGCAAGGCGCTGACCGGCGGCTACCTCACCCTCGCCGCCACGCTGTGCACCGCCGAGGTCGCCCGACGGGTCAGCGACTCCCCCGCCGGCGGCATGATGCACGGTCCGACGTTCATGGGGAACCCGCTCGCCTGCGCGGTCGCCGTCGCCAGCCTCGACCTGCTCGCCAGCTACGACAACCCCGGCAACCTCGCCCGCATCGAGGACCGGCTGCGCCGCGGCCTGGCACCCGCGGCAGACCTCCCCGGCGTCGCCGCCGTGCGCACGCTCGGAGCCGTCGGCGTGGTGGAGTGCGACGACGCCGGTCGACGTGGGACGGGTCACCGAGCGGGCTCTGGACCGCGGAGTCTGGCTGCGGCCCTTCCGCAACCTGGTCTACACGATGCCGCCGTACGTCACCTCCGACGAGGACCTGACCGCCATCACGGACGCGATCTGCGCGGCGGTGGCGCCATGACGCTGTTCGAGGAGTGGCTCGCCGCCCAGGCGCAGGAGCGTGAGGCCGCCGGCCTGACCCGACGGCTGGTCCCCCGGCACCCTGCGGAGCAGACCATCGACCTGGCCGGCAACGACTACCTCGGGCTCTCCCGGCACCCTCGGGTCGTGGCGGGCGCCGTCGCGGCGACCGAGGAGTACGGCGCCGGGGCCGGTGCCTCCCGCCTGGTCACCGGCACCCTCCCGATCCACGACGAGCTGGAGAGGTCGCTGGCGCAGTTCAGCGGGTTCGAGAGCGGCCTGGTCTTCTCGACCGGCTACCACGCCAACCTCTCGGCCGTGGCCGCCCTGGTCGACCCGCAGACCCTGGTGGTCTCCGACGCCCACGTGCACGCCTCGATGATCGACGCCTGCCGCCTCGCCCGGGCCCAGGTGCAGGTCGTGCCGCACAACGACGTGGCCGCGGTGGACGCGGCCCTGGCAGCGCGCACCCAGCCGCGGGCGCTGGTCCTCGTCGAGACGATCTACTCGGTGCTCGGCGACGCGGCGCCGGTGGCCGAGCTCGCGGCGGTCTGCCGGAGCCGGGAGGCCGTGCTCGTCGCGGACGAGGCACACGCGCTCGGCGTCGCCGGAGTCGGTGGTCGCGGCCTGCTGCACGCCGCCGGCCTGGGCGGGCAGGGACACGTGGTGGCGACGCTCACGCTGAGCAAGTCCCTGGGCGCACAGGGTGGTGGTGTGCTGGCGTCCGCGGCCGTCCGCGAGCACCTCGTCAACCGGGCGCGGCCCTTCATCTACGACACCGGCCTGGCGCCCGCCGCGGTCGGCGGCGCACTGGCCGCGCTCGACGTGGTGCTCGAGACGAGCCGGCTCGGGTCGAGCGGGTGAACGTGGTCGCCTCCGCGCTCGCCGTCGCGTGCCGGGTCGAGCATCCGGCCGGCGCCGTGCTGGCGGTGCCGATGCCCGGCCCGCTGGAGGCCGTGGCCGCTGTCGAGAGGGCTGCCGGAGCCGGCGTACGCATCGGCTGCTTCCGGCCGCCCTCCACCCCCGACGGCATCTCCCGGCTGCGGCTGACCGCGCACGCCCACCTCAGCGACCTCGAGACTGGCCACCGCTGTCGAGGTGCTCGAGGGGCTGCGTGACTCTGCTCGTGGTCACCGGCACCGACACCGAGGTCGGCAAGACCGTCGCGACCGCCGCCCTCGCCGCCGGTGCAGCTCTCGCTCGGTCGCTCGGTGGCCGTGGTCAAGCCCGCCCAGACCGGTGTGCCGCCGGAGGGGGACGGCGACCTGGCGGAGGTACGCCGGCTCGCGGGGCCGGTGTCGGTCCACGAAGGCGTGCGGCTGCTGGCTCCCCTGGCACCTGACACGGCCGCTCGGGTGGCCGGGACGCGGCTCCCGTCGTTGGCCGAGCAGCAGGCGCTGGTCCGCTCGGTCTCCGAGAGCCATGACATCACCATCGTGGAAGGCTCGGGCGGACTGCTGGTGCGGCTGGGCGAGGGTTCACCCTGGCCGACGTGGTCGCGCCGTTCGAGCCGGAATGGGTAGTCGTGGCCAGAGCCGGGCTGGGCACGCTGAACCACAGCGAGCTCACCGTCAGGGCACTGCAGGAGCGAGGCCAGCGGGTGCGCGGCCTCGTCGTCGGCTCCTGGCCCCAGGCACCGGGCGAGGCCGAGCAGCAGAACCTGGTCGACCTGCCGCGGGTGACGGGCGTGCCCGTCCTCGGACAGGCTCCCCGCGGGAGCGAGCAGCCTGCCGGTCCCCACCTTCCGGCGCGAGGCGCTCGACTGGCTGCCGGCCTGGTCGGACTGACCTGCCCGGACCTCCGCGACCGGGCGGCTGGGTAGGGGTCGCTAGATTCTCGGCATGGAGACGAGCGCCCGGCTGATCCACACCCGCGCCCCGAAGAACCCGGACGGCCTCGTGCTGGTGCTCCATGGCGGGGCTGCGCGCCGCGAGACCAGTGTGGTCAGCCCCACCCAGCTCTCGGTGCTGCGGATGGTCCCGATCGCCCGCCGCATCGCACGCGCCGGGCGCGGTCGGCTGGCCGTGGTGCGACTGCTGAACTCGAGTGCGAGGCTGGGACGCCGCGCACACCCCGGTACACGACGTGCGCTGGGCCCTGGAGCGGCTGGCCGAGCTGCACGGCGGCACCTTGCCGACCTGCCTGGTGGGTCATTCCCTCGGTGGGCGCGCTGCCTTGATGGCCGGCAGTGCACCGGAGGTGGCCAGTGTCGTGGCCCTGAACCCCTGGCTGCAGTCCTCGGACCGGGTCGACCTCGGCGCCCGGCCGGCCCTGGTGGTCCACGGCAGCGAGGACCGGATCGCGGACCCTCGGCGAGCTCTCGCGCTCGCCACCCGCCTCGCCCTGACGGGGCCCGTCGGCTTCCTCCGGGTGAGCGGCGGTCAGCACTCGATGCTGCGGCACCGCTCGGTCTTCGAGGAGTCTGCGGCGGACTTCGCACGAGCCACACTGCTCGGCGACGTCGTGGAGGACCCGGTGGCGCGGCTGCTGAAAGGCACGACCGAGCTGACCGTATGACTGGCTGCCGTGCCCCGGCCGTCTCCGCGTCCGGTGCGCTCCGCCCATCGCTCGGCCCATCGCTCACCCCATCGCTCAGCCCATCGCCGGGCCGATCGCTCAACTCAGCTCCAGGGGCACTCGGCGCCCGTCGCCTCACTGCTGCGACACGGCTCCAGAGAGCTCAGGACCCGGGCGCGTGAGAGCCAGGTCGCCCCTTCGGCGACGCGGACCGCACCGCATGACGACCCGAGCCGAGCGAATCCTCAGGGCAGGGTCCGTTCACTGACCTGGCTCACTGACCTGGCTCACTGACCTGGGCTCACTGACCTGGGCTCACTGACCTGGGCTGGCTGACGGGCTGGGGCTCGCCTTCAGGCTGGCCAGCACCTCCGGTGAGTAGCAGGCCCCGGTCACCTTCTGGAACGGCTTCGCGAAGTTCTCGGCGAGCTCGTCCAAGGTCGAGCCGTAGGTGTTGGCGGCCTTGGTCTGGGCGGCCTTGCGGTCGCTGTCGAATCCGGTGAGCAGCGCCGCCACCGTCTCGGAGTAGCTCGTGAAGCTGCGGGCCGCGCCTTCGAGCTGGGTGACGCACTTCTCGGGGAACGGCCGTGCGGACAACGCGGTGAAGGCGGCTGAGACCTCGGTCAAGCCGAGTGCGAGCGGGTCGAGCAGCTTGTGCAGGCAGCGCCGCCAGGCGGGATAGCGCTCGATCCGAGCGCACCGGTCGACGTTCTTGGTGTCGATGGCCGCGACCGCCGCCCGCTGCGCGCCAGCGGCTGTCTTGTTCATCTCATCGCTCTCCGCCTGCTGGAAGTACGTCGGCTCCGGAGACGACGAGGCCGAGGGTGCGGACGCCGACGTCGAGCCGGACTTCTCCTCCGCCGAGCCGCAACCCGAGACCAGGAGGGCCACCACGGCAGCAGTCACGACAAAGCGATACATGTGATGAACAGTGAGGTCTGTCGCTGCCCGCGTCAATGGACCGGAGCGGTCCAGGTGCCCAGGGGACTAGACACCCGGGCGCCCGGAGGCCCGGTGCTCAGTCGAGCAGCATCTCGATCTGGGGCAGCTGGCGCTGCAGTGCCCGCAGGTGCGGCGCGACCGCCGGGTGCCGGAACTTGCCGGCCAAGGCGCCCTCCCCGCGGGCCGCGCGCGCCAACGCCCACTCGGCGCGGGACATCACCGTGTACACCGCGCTGACGCGAGCGGCGAGGCTGACCGCGTCCCTGTCGGCGTCAGGCCCCACCCCCGCGAGAAAGGCCTCGAGCAGCACGTCGAACTCCTCGCGCACCGACAGCGAGTAGTAGCCGAGGTCGGCGCCCACAGGCCCGACGCCGAAGCAGTGCCAGTCGACTGCCACGACATCGTCGCCTCGGCTGCTCAGGAAGTTGGCGGGAACGGCGTCGCCGTGCATCCGTCCCAGGGCACCCTGGTCGCACTCGGCCAGCCAGTGTCCGCGCCGCTTCCACAGGTGGTCGGCCACGTCGGCCAGCGTCGTACGCGACAGGGTGCGCCACCCCGCACGCTCCTCGGTCATCGCCAGCCGGTCGGTCAGCAGCCGACGGCAGGCCCACGCCGGGGTGGTGTGTGCCGCCGCAGCGAAGCGACCCAGCGCACGAGCGACGAAGAGTCCGGTGGGCGGCTCCCCCACCTCCTCGGCGCTCCAGACCGTGAGCCCGTCCTCGTCCTCCTCGACCCGCCCGAACTCGCAGGGGACCAGCCCGGGGCCGTTCACCACCGTGGGGTCGAGGGCGACCTCGGCCTCTCGTCGCCAGTACGCCGCGTGGCTCGGATCGGTCAGTCCGCCGCTGCGTCCGGGAGGTGCGGTCAGCCGCTTGACCACCCAGCGGCGGCCACCCGACTCAGCCAGCCAGACTCCGGCCGTCGAGGGTCCACCCGCGCCGGGAAGCCGGCGCCACGACGGGTCCGGCTGCCACATGGAGCACATCCTGACAGAGCGGCTCCCGGCCGGAGGGCCGATTCGGGGCGCGTGGGCGGGAGTCGGCGCTGCTGGCGGTTGCGGACTGCTCAGTCCGGGTCGATCACGCTCACTGCCACCGAGCCGGCGTCGCGGACAGCCTGCTCGAGCACGCTGCGTCGGGGATCCGGGACCGGCAGCCACGGCTCGACCCGGACCTCGGCGAGGCCTCGCAGCCTGGGATCCGAGAGCACCTCCTCGATCGCGGTCCGGTCCCCTCCGCAGACGAGGGCCGTCAGCGGCCCCGTCAGGATGCGCTGCGCGTGCCCGGCCGCCGCCTCGTAGGCCGCTCGCGCCTGGTTGTCACGACGACGTGCGAAGCGTTGCTGGCTCTGGCCGCCCGCCTTGGTGCGGCCCTGCACATGGCGTTGGCCGACCTTGGACTCGACGATCCGCTCCTGGTTCAGCCGCGCGACGGCGAAGCCGCCCTTGCGGACCAGCAGGACGCCCCAGTGCGCCGGGAGCACACAGGCCTGCGCGAACAGGGACGGATCAGCCGGGCCCGCATAGGCCTGGCCGAACGGCGGCTGCGCACAGAACGAGGAGCCGTCGGCGGCCCGGCCGGTGAGGGCGCCCGCTGCCACGTCGAGGTGGAACTCGCCGTGCCGCGAACCGAAGTTCTCCACCCAGCGCTCGAGGCGCGCGGTGGGCACGAAGACCTCAGTCATGCGGACAGGCGTCCGCGTGCTGAGGTGACCGGCTGCCCTGCGTCATGGCGACCAAGGTAGCCCCCGACCAGCCCCCGACCGGCTCTCGGTCGGAGTGCTCAGGCTCAGACGTTGAAGCCGAGCGCGCGCAGCTGCTCGCGACCGTCGTCGGTGATCTTGTCCGGGCCCCACGGCGGCATCCAGACCCAGTTGATGGTGACGTCGCCGACCAGCCCTTCCAGGGCCGCATTGGTCTGGTCCTGGATGACGTCGGTGAGCGGGCAGGCCGCTGAGGTCAGGGTCATGTCCAGGACGGCGTTGGAGTGCTCGTCGAGGTGCACGTCGTAGACCAGTCCGAGGTCCACGACGTTGATCCCGAGCTCGGGGTCGACCACGTCCTTCATCGCCTCGAAGACGTCGTCCTTGGTGGCCGTCGCGGTCGCGCCACCACCGGGTGCCGCCTCCGGGACGTCGGGCAGGTCGGTGTGGTCGTGCTGGGTGTCGGTCATGCGTCCTCCTTGGAGACAACCTGAGCGGTGGCGTCCTTGAACGCCATCCATGAAAGCAGAGCGCACTTGATGCGCGCCGGAAACTGGGCCACGCCCGCGAAGGCGATGCCGTCTTCGAGAACGTCCTCGTCGGGCTCGACCTTGCCGCGGCCGTGCATCAGCTCGACGAACGCCTCGTGGGTGGCGAGCGCCTTGCTCACCGGCTGGCCGATGACCAGGTCGGCCATCACCGAGGTGGCGGCCTGGCTGATCGAGCATCCCTCGGCGTCGTAGGACACGTCGGTGACGATCTCACTGCCGCGTTCGCCGTCGAGGTGGACCCGCAGCGTGACCTCGTCGCCACACGTCGGGTTGACGTGGTGCACCTCGGCGTCGTACGGCTCCCGCAGGCCCGCGTGATGCGGGCTGCGGTAGTGGTCGAGGATGATCTCCTGGTACAGCGAGTCGAGGTCCATCAGGCCACCTTGAAGTAGTTCTTGGTGTAGTTCAGACCCTCGATGAAGGCGTCGATCTCCGCCGGCGTCGTGTAGAGGTACGACGAGGCCCGGGTGGAGCTCTGGACGCCGTACCGCTTGTGGGCGGGCTTGGCGCAGTGGTGCCCGGCGCGTACGGCGATCCCGCGGGCGTCCAGCGTCTGGGCGACGTCATGGGGGTGCACCCCGGCGATCTCGAAGGAGACCGCTCCCCCACGCATCGTGGGGTCGGTGGGTCCCATCACCGTGACACCGCCGACGGTCTGAAGACCTTCGAGGAGGTAGCCGGTGATGGCCTGCTCGTGACGGTGGATGTTGTCCAGGCCGATCTCGGAGAGGTAGTCGACCGCGGCACCGAGGCCGATGGCCTCGACGATGGGCGGCGTCCCGGCCTCGAACCGGTGCGGGATGTCGGCGTACGTCGAGGTGCTCATCGACACCGTCGCGATCATCTCGCCGCCGCCGAGGAAGGGAGGCAGCTGTCGCAGGAGCTCGGTCCTGCCCCAGAGCACGCCGATGCCGGTCGGGCCGGTGACCTTGTGCCCGGTGAAGGCGAGGAAGTCCGCCTCGACCGCCTGCACGTCGACAGGCAGCTGCGGCGCCGCCTGGGAGGCGTCGAGGACCACGATGGCACCGACCTCGTGCGCGCGCCGGGCGATCTCGGCGACGGGGTTGATCGTGCCGAGCATGTTCGACACCCAGGTCAGCGACACCACCTTGGTGGCGGGGGTGATCAGCTCGTCGATGTTCGAGAGATCGAGCTGGCCGTCATCGGTGAGACCGAACCAGCGGAGCTCGGCACCCTTGCGCTCGGTGAGCAGCTGCCAGGGGACGATGTTGGAGTGGTGCTCCATCTCGGTGATCACCACACGGTCGCCCGCCTTGACCTCCAACGGTCCGGCCCACGCCATCGTGTTCGCCACGAGGTTCAGCGCCTCCGAGGCGTTCTTGGTGAAGATCACCTCGTCGCGGGAGGGTGCGTTGATGAACGCCGCCACCTTGTCGCGGGCGTCCTCGAAGGCCGCCGAGGACTCCGCACCCAGCTGGTGCATCGCCCGCGCCACGTTGGCGTTGTGACGCTCGAGGTGGTCGACCATGCAGTCGATCACCACCTGCGGCTTCTGTGAGGTGTTCGCGCTGTCCAGGTAGACCAGCGGCAGGTCCCCGCTCATCCGACGTCCCAGGATCGGGAAGTCCTTGCGGATGACTTCGAGGTTGGGAAGCAGTCCTTCCATCATCTGGACTTCCTTTCTGTCGGGTTGCGAGAGGTGGTGCTGGTCAAGGCGGAGGAGCGAAGGCGGCCTTCAAGCGGAGCGGGCCGTCGAGTGACGACAACGCCGCCCAGGGCCGCCTATCGCAGCACGGACACGTACTTGTCGTAGCCCTCGGCCTCGAGCTGGTCGGCGAGCTCGGGGCCACCCTCCTCGACCATCCGACCGTCGACGAAGACGTGCACGAAGTCGGGCGTGATGTAGCGCAGGATGCGGGTGTAGTGGGTGATCAGCAGGACGCCCTTGTCGCCGGACTCCGCGAACCGGTTGACGCCCTCGGAGACGATCTTGAGCGCGTCGATGTCCAGGCCGGAGTCGGTCTCGTCGAGCACGGCGACCTTGGGGTCGAGCAGCTCGAGCTGCACGATCTCGTGCCGCTTCTTCTCGCCGCCGGAGAAGCCCTCGTTCACGTTGCGGGTGCCGAAGGACTTGTCCATGTTGACGCGTTCCATCGCGGCATTGACGTCCTTGACCCAGTGACGCAGCTTGGGCGCCTCGCCCGAGACCGCGGTCTTGGCGGTGCGCAGGAAGTTCGAGACCGAGACACCGGGGACCTCGACGGGGTACTGCATGGCCAGGAACAGCCCTGCCCGCGCACGCTCGTCGACGCTCATCGCGAGCACGTCCACGCCGTCGAGGGTGATCGAGCCCTGGGTCACGGTGTACTTGGGGTGTCCGGCGATCGAGTAGGCGAGGGTGGACTTGCCCGACCCGTTGGGGCCCATGATCGCGTGGGTCTGCCCGCCCTTGATGGTCAGGTTGACGCCCTTGAGGATCTCCTTGGAGCCCTCTGAGCCCCCGTCCTCATCGGATGCGTCGACCGAGACGTGCAGGTCCTTGATCTCCAGCGTTGCCATGTGTTGCTCCTTGGTTCGTTGAGTCTGTGGTGGTCAGCCCGCGAGGGGCGTGTCGGTGTCGATCAGGACGTCGTCGCCGTCGACCTTGACCGGATAGATGGGGACCGGCGTGATCGCAGGCATGCCGGTCGGCTTGCCGGTGCGAAGGTCGAACCGCGACCCGTGCAGGAAGCACTCGATGGTGCAGTCCTCGACGTCGCCGTCGGAGAGCGGCACGGCCGCGTGGCTGCACTCGTCCTCGATGGCGAAGATCTCCTCGCCGTGCAGGACCAGCGCCACGTCGACCTCGTCGAGCTCGACGCGCAGCGGGACGCTGTCCGTCAGGTCGGAGAGCGCGCAGGCACGGATGAAGCTCATCGCACGACCTCGAGCGGCGTGCTCGCCCCCGTGATCCGGTGGACGTTCTTCTCCAGCTCGGCCTCGACGGTGGAGACCAGCTGGTCCTCGAGCTCGGGGACCCCGATCTTGCGGATCAGGTCGTTGAAGAAGCCGTGCACGACCAGACGTCGCGCCTCGGACTCCTCGATGCCGCGCGAGCGCAGGTAGAACAGCTGGTTGTCGTCGAACCGGCCGGTCGCGGAGGCGTGGCCGGCACCGAGGATCTCGCCGGTCTCGATCTCCAGGTTGGGCACCGAGTCGGCCTGACAGCCGTCGGTGAGCACCAGGTTGCGGTTCTCCTCGTAGGTCTCGATGCCCTCCGCGATCTTGCGGATCAGCACGTTGCCGATCCACACCGCGTGGGCACCCTCACCCTGGAGCGCGCCCTTGTAGTTGACGTTGCTCCGGGTCTGCGGCTGGTTGTGGTCCACGAAGAGCCGGTGCTCGATGTGCTGGCCGGCGTCGGCGAAGTACATGCCGAGCATCTCGACCGAGCCGCCGGGACCGGCGTACTCGGTGGTGACGTCGTGGCGCACGACGTCGCCGCCGAACGAGACGGCTACGTGACGCAGGGTCGCGTCGCGGCCCACCCTCGCGTGCTGGGTGCTGTGGTGGACGGCGTCGTCGGCCCAGTCCTGCACGGTCACGACGGTGAGCTCGGCGCTGTCGCCGACGACGATCTCGACGTTCTCGGCCAGCGTGGCGGAGCCGACGAACTTGAGCACGACGGTGGCCTTGGCGAAGGCTCCGGCGCGCACGACGAGGTGACCCGCGGTCGCGACCTCGGACCCGGGCCGGTCAGCGGTCACGGTGGTGGCCTCGCTCCCCGAGGTGCTCCTTGGGGATGTCGATCAGGAAGACCGACTCGGCGGCCGCCCAGGCACGGGCACTCACCCGGTCGGGCGGCACCAACCCGGAGGTGCCCGCGACTCTCGTGGTCGAGGGCCGACTGCCTCGGCGGAGACGCCGGGGGCGGGCTGCGCGTCGATCTGGACCAGACGCCCCTCCAGGGAGGCCTCGTTGTGGATGCCGCGCAGGCGCTTGAGCGGGGTGAACCGCCACACCTCCTCGCGGCCGGTGGGGACCACGTGATCGGCGAGGTCGAAGGACCCGACCGGGTGCAGGTGGCTGAGCACCGTCTCGGCAGGCATCTCGAGCGCGTCACGCACGGATTCAGTAACAGTCACAGTTCTTTGGCTTCCTGGCTTTCTGGGGCGGTCCGGGGCGCCGCTCGGTGAGAGCTGAGCGTCGCCGCCGGGCGGGTCGTGGAGGAGGCCGGTCCTCGCAGGCGCGAGGGACCGGCAGAGCAGGGTGAGGAACCCGTCCGGTGGTGGCGGACGGTTCCCGCTGCCCACCGGAGGAGGGTCACCCGACCGCACCCTCCATCTGCAGCTCGATGAGCCGGTTGAGCTCGAGGGCGTACTCCATCGGGAGCTCCTTGGCGATCGGCTCGATGAACCCGCGCACGATCATCGCCATCGCCTCGTCCTGCTCCATGCCTCGCGACATCAGGTAGAACAGCTGGTCGTCGGAGACCTTGGAGACGCTGGCCTCGTGGCCCATGGACACGTCGTCCTCACGGATGTCGACGTAGGGGTAGGTGTCGGAGCGGCTGATCTGGTCGACCAGCAGCGCGTCACACAGCACGTTGCTCTTCGAGCCGTGCGCCCCCTCGTTGATCTGGATGAGTCCGCGGTAGGACGTACGGCCACCGCCGCGGGCCACCGACTTGCTCAGGATCGAGCTCGAGGTGTTCGGGGCCGCGTGCACCATCTTGGCGCCGGCGTCCTGGTGCTGGCCCTCGCCGGCGAACGCGATCGAGAGGGTCTCGCCCTTGGCGTGCTCGCCCATCAGGTAGACGGCGGGGTACTTCATGGTGACCTTGGAGCCGATGTTGCCGTCGACCCATTCCATGGTCGCGCCGGCCTCACAGGTCGCCCGCTTGGTGACCAGGTTGTACACGTTGTTCGACCAGTTCTGGATCGTCGTGTAGCGCACGCGGGCGCCCTTCTTCACGATGATCTCCACGACCGCGGAGTGCAGCGAGTCGCTGGAGTAGATCGGCGCGGTGCAGCCCTCCACGTAGTGCACGTAGGAGTCCTCGTCGGCGATGATCAGCGTGCGCTCGAACTGACCCATGTTCTCGGTGTTGATCCGGAAGTAGGCCTGCAGCGGGATCTCGACGTGGACGCCCTTGGGGACGTAGATGAACGAGCCGCCCGACCACACGGCGGAGTTGAGCGCGGAGAACTTGTTGTCACCGACCGGGATGACGGTGCCGAAGTACTCCTGGAAGATCTCCGGGTGCTCCTTGAGCGCGGTGTCGGTGTCCAGGAACAGCACGCCCTGGGCTTCGAGCTCCTCGTTGATCTTGTGGTAGACGACCTCGGACTCGTACTGCGCGGCGACGCCGGAGACCAGGCGGGCCTTCTCCGCCTCGGGGATGCCGAGCCGGTCGTAGGTGTTCTTGATGTCGGCCGGCAGGTCGTCCCAGGTCTGGGCCTGCTTCTCGGTCGAGCGCACGAAGTACTTGATGTTGTCGAAGTCGATGCCGCCCAGGTCAGAGCCCCAGGTGGGCATGGGCTTGCGACCGAAGAGCTTGAGTCCCTTGAGGCGCAGGTCGAGCATCCACTGCGGCTCGCTCTTGAGGGAGGAGATGTTGCGCACGACGTCCTCGCTGAGGCCGCGCTTGGCCGTCGCACCGACATCGTTCTTGTCGGACCAGCCGAACTCGTAGCGACCGATGTCCTTGATCGACGGGTTCAGCAGCTCGACCTTGGTCGAACCGTCGGACTCAGTGATGGAAGTCATCGTGTGACCCTCTCCTTGCTGTTGGTGACTGCGCTGTCGGGGCTGTCAGGAATGGTGCTGGGAATGCAGGTGGTGCACACGCCGTCGCCGTGAGCGATCGTCGCTAGTCGTTGGACGTGGCGGCCGCCGAGCATCCGGCTGATGGCGGCGGTCTCCGCCTCGCACAGCTCGGGGAACTCATGGGCCACGTGTGAGACCGGGCAGTGCTGCTGGCAGAGCTGCTCACCGACCGGGAGGTCTCGAACCGCGGCGGCATAGCCCTCGTCGGTGAAGACCTGCGCCAGTGCGTCGACCGGCCGCAGGTCGGGTCGGTCGGCGACCAGGTCGTGGAAGCGCTGCTCGATCTTGTCGGCTCGCCGGTCCGCGAACTCGCGCACCGCCTGCTTGCCGCCGGTCTCGGCGAGGAAGCGGATCGCCTGGACGGCGAGGTCGTCGTAGGCCTGGTCCAGCCGGTCACGTCCGGCCGCGGTGAGCGCGAACATCTTCGCCGGCCGCCCGCGCCCACGAGTCGCGCCGATCCGCGGGTCGCGGGCCTCCAGCGTGCCCTCTTCGAGAAGATGGTCCAGGTGGCGGCGTACGGCGGCCGGAGTCAGCTCCAGCCGCTCGGCGAGCGCTGCGGCCGTGGAGGGTCCGTTGACCATGACCGAGCGCACCACGCGCTCGCGGGTGGGCTGGTCATGCGGGGTCTGCCCATGAGCGGGCAGCTGTCCGGCGATTTCCACAACACCAGTGTGCCCTTAATACGGAGGGGCTTTCAAATAAGGCGATCCTAACCTCGTCGATGCGTCGTATCGTCGCTGCTCATGGACACCTCACAGCTGCTCACCGACGCTTTCGTCCGGATCAGGGAGCTCCATGTCGACGTGGTCCAGGACCTTGACCTCGACACGGCCCACCACCGCCCCGGTGGCCACGGCAATCACATCGTCTGGCTGCTGTGGCACAGCGCGCGGGTGGAGGACGACCACGTCGCGGGGATCTCCGGTGGGCCGCAGGCCTGGCACGACGGCTGGTCCGAGCGCTTCGCGCTGCCCTTCGACAAGTCGGCCCACGGCTACGGCCACACCTCCGCGGACGTGGACGCGGTCAAGGTCGAGGACCTCCAGCTGCTGGTCGACTACCACGAGGCCGTGCACGGGCGTTCGCTGCGCTACCTCGACCGGGGCCGGTGGCGACGAGCTCGACCGGGTGGTCGACTCCAGCTGGGACCCGCCCGTCACCGCTGGCGTACGGCTGGTCAGCGTCATGGGCGACTGCCTGGCGCACCTCGGCCAGGCCGACTACGTGAAGGGACTGCTGAGTCACACCGACTGAGCCGGCCGACGCGACCCACACGGTCGCTCCGTAGAATCCTGACGTGCTCGCCTCCCGCCCTTCCCCCGACGTGACGGGACCGGCGGTCTCGGTCCGGGGCCTGGTGATGCGCTACGGCGACAAGCTGGCCGTGGACCACCTCGACCTGACCGTCGACCGGCACACGATCACCGCGGTGCTCGGTCCGAACGGCGCCGGCAAGACCACCACGCTGGAGACCTGCGAGGGCTACCGCCGACCGCAGCAGGGATCGGTCTCGGTCCTGGGGCTGGACCCCCAGCGGCAGCGACGGGACCTGCTCCCCCGGATCGGGGTGATGCTCCAGGACGGTGGCGCCTGGTCGGGCGTGCGTGCCATGGAGATGGTGCGCCACATCGCCCGGCTGCACGCCGAGCCCCTCGACGTGGACGTCCTGGGTGAGCGGCTCGGGCTCGGCGACTGTGGCCGCACCCCCTACCGACGACTCTCCGGTGGTCAGCAGCAGCGACTCAAGCTGGCGATGGCGGTGGTGGGTCGCCCGGAGCTGGTCTTCGTCGACGAGCCGACCGCCGGGATGGACCCCGCCGCCCGACGTACGACGTGGGAGCTGTTGCAGGAGATGCGCGCCGACGGCGTCACCGTCGTGCTCACCACCCATCACATGGACGAGGCCGAGCGCCTCGCTGATCGGATCCACATCATCGACCGCGGACAGCTGATCGCCTCAGGCACACCCTGTGGAGCTCACCCGTGGTGGCACCTCGACGATCCGGCTCGTCGTGACCAAGCCGTTCCCCTCGGGAGCGCCCGACCTGCTCCAGGAGGCGCTCGGACACCGCCTCGAGGTCCGGACCATCAGCGAGGTCAGCCTGCTGATCACCGGGCCGGCTGACAGCACCACGCTCGCCACGGTCTCGGCCTGGTGTGAGCGGCACGGGGTGCTGCCCGAGTCGCTCAACCTGGGCCAGCGCAACCTCGAGGACACCTTCCTCGAGCTGACCGGTCGCGAGCTGACGCACGAGGCAGAGACCGCGTGAGCGCCGACCAGCACCTCTTCACTCCCCGCCCTGGCGCGGCGCCGCTCGCACGGCAGGTGCGCGCGCAGGCCGCGATGGAGTCTCGGCTGATGCTGCGCAACGGCGAGCAGCTCCTGCTGGCCGTGGTGATCCCGGTGATGGTGCTCATCGGCGGGGTCGTGGCGGCCGAGCACATCGACCTCGGGCTCTCCCGACGACCTGTGGACGAGTTCGCCCCCGGCGTACTCGCGCTGGCGGTGATGTCGACCGCGTTCACCTCGCTCGCGATCGCGACCGGCTTCGAGCGTCGCTACGGCGTGATCAAGAGGCTCGGCTCCTCGCCGCTGCCGCGCTCGGGTCTGCTGCTGGGCAAGGTCGGGGCGCTGCTCCTCGTCGAGGCACTCCAGATCCTGGTGATCTCGCTGGTGGCGTTCGTGCTCGGCTGGGAGCCGCAGGCCTCGGTGGTCGGGGCCGTCCTGATGATCGTGCTGGGCACGGCCGCCTTCGCCTCGCTGGGGCTCTTCGTCGCAGGCGTGCTGCGGGCCGAGGCGACGCTCGCGGCGGCCAACCTGATCTACCTGCTCCTGCTGGCCGGCGGAGCCGTCGTACTCCCCTCCTCGGCCTACGGCGCCTTCGGCGGGGTCACCCGGCTGCTCCCGTCCGGCGCCCTCGGCGATGGGCTGAGACAAGCGCTCGGGTCCGGCGACATCCGCTGGACCTCGCTCCTCGTGCTGCTGGCCTGGGCCGGCATCGGCACCCTCCTCACCGCCAGGACCTTCAAGTGGGAGTGACCCTCGGCACCCGGCACTGGCTGCGCCGACTCGGCTGGGCGACCCTGGTCGCCAACGTCGGGATCGTGCTCACCGGCGGCGCGGTCCGGCTGACCGCGTCCGGACTCGGCTGCCCGACCTGGCCGCGCTGCACCGAGGACTCGTTCACGCCTCGGGGCGCACTGGACTACCACTCCGCGATCGAGTTCGGCAATCGCACGCTGACCTTCGTGCTGACGGCGATCGCGGTCGCGACGCTGATGAGCGCGTGGCAGTCAGGGCGCCACGACCTGCGCCGGCTGGCCGCGGTCCTCGCACTGGGGATCCCGGCCCAGGCCGTGATCGGCGGCATCACCGTGCTCACCGACCTGAACCCGTGGATCGTGTCGTTCCACCTGCTGGTGTCGATGGCGATGATCAGCCTGGCGGTGCTCTACCTGCACCGCATCGACGCCCCCGCGTCGTCAGTGGTCACTCGCACCTCGCGGCTGGTCCCGCTGGCCTGGACGACGTACGCCGCCGCCTGGGTGGTGCTCTACGTCGGGACCGTGGTCACCGGCTCCGGACCCCATGCGGGGGACGCCGACGCCCCGCGCAACGGACTCGACCCGCTTCAGCTCTCGCAGCTCCACGCCGACTTCGTGTTCCTGCTCGTCGGGCTCACCCTGGCGCTGGTGATCGCCCATCCCACCCGCGCCACGGTCACGCTGCTCGCCGTCGAGCTGGCCCAGGGCCTGATCGGCTTCGTGCAGTACTACACCGACCTGCCCGTCGTCCTCGTCGCGCTGCACCTGCTCGGCGCCTGCCTGGTCACCGCGGCGACCACGTGGGTGGTCATCTCCGTCCGTGAGCTGGCCGTCGAGCGGCACCGCATCCCGCAGCAGACCCGCAGGTGACCTCGCCGGCCCGCCCGCCGGACCACCTCCGCCCGGACGCTGGCGCAGCCACGGTCTGAGTCTCTGCCGCACGCGGCGGGCCGCTGTGCCTGGTCGCCTCGTGCCACCGGCTCGAGGGCGGGTGAGTGGTCCCACTCCCCCGACTCCCCCGACTCCGGGATCGTCGTCGCGCCCTACCGCTGGTGGGTCTCCAGGGGTTGGGTGTGCGTCAGCTGGAGGACTGGGTGGCTGCGGCGCCCTGGTGGGACAGGGCCGCGAGCAGCTCTGCCTTGGGCTTGTTCGACATCCCCGCCAGTCCCCGGGCCCGGGCCTCGGCCCGGAGCTGGGCCACGGTCCAGGTCTGGTCCGGGTCGGTGACCACCGGGTCGGAGGAAGTCGGTTCGGCCGCCGCCTCTGCCGCAGCGGTGACCTTGCTCGACTGCGTCTGTGGCTTGGAGGTGGACCGCGGCTTGGACTTGGACTGCGGCTTCGACTTGGACTGCGGCTTCGACTTCGGTGCAGCCGTCGGTCGGCCCGTCCGGTCCCCGCTCGCCGCGCGAGCGTCGGCCTGGGGTACAGCCTTCTGTCGCTTCTTGGCCGCCTTCTTCCAGCGTTCCGCCCGATCCTCCGCCTTGGCCAGCTTCTTCTCGGTCTTCGCCAGCTGGCCACGCAGCTCGGCGAGGCTCGCCTTCAGCTCCTTCTGCTTGGCCCGGGACGTCTCGACGGCACGCTTCTGCTTCTTCTTGTTGGCCATGAGTCTCCGATCACTGTCGTTGTCCCGCAGGGGTGGTGGTTCAGCCGCGAACCTACCCCAGAGCAGCTCACCCGTCCCCGGAGCGACAGTCCGACGTCTCTGCTGTCCCGGCACCTGACCGAGCTCGTCCGTCCAGTTCCTCCAACGCTGCAGGCGCTGGACGGAGAGCTCCCCGACTCAACGCGTCGGATCCAGCGGGGAACACCGGCTATCGACATCCGAGCGCGCAGGGAGGACCACCTGCTCGCTGCCAGCCGGCAGCGCCGGCGCGAGCCTCGTCAGGCTGCCAGTACCTCGACACGAACCTCTCATCCGGCGAGTCATGCACACAGGTCTCGTCGCGATTCGCGTCGACGGTCTGAGCGTCTTGTCGTTCTTGCCAGTTCGGCCACCGCCGTACTGACGTCGGCAAGCGTCCAGGTCAGAAGGATGACCGAGGCACGCCCATCCCGGGGTCCACCTGCGTGGGGCCCGCGCTCGAGGGTCGGATGTCGACGTCGAAGATCGAGGTCGGAAGGTAGACCGTGGAGCAGGAGTTCGGGATGTCGACGACCCCGGAGAGCCGTCCCTCGATGGGAGCTGCGCCGAGGATCATGTAGGCCTGCTCGGGTGCATAGCCGAACTTGGTCAGGTAGTCGATCGCGTGCAGGCAGGCACGCTGATAGGACAGGTGTGAGTCCAGGTAGCGCTGCTCGCCGTCGAGGGTCACCGACGTGCCGGAGAAGGCGAGCCATTCGGTGAACTGCGGGTCACTCGTTCCCGGCATGAAGATGGCGTTCTCGGAGACACCGTAGGTCTCCATCCCGCCCTTGATCAGGTCGACTCGCAGGTCGATGAAGCCGCCCATCTCGATGGCACCGCAGAAGGTGATCTCACCGTCGCCCTGGGAGAAGTGCAGGTCTCCCATCGAAAGGTTGGCGCCGTCTACGAAGACGGGATAGAAGACACGCGAGCCTTTCGTGAAGTTCTTGATGTCCTGGTTCCCGCCGTTCTCGCGGGGCGGAGCGGTGCGCGCCGCTTCGCCCGCCACCCGGGCGTACTCAGAGTCGGCGAGGGTACCGAGGATGGCCGAGTCGGGCTCCGGCGGAAGCGCCAGGGGCGGCACACGGTTCGGGTCGGTCGCGATGAGCGCGGCCTCACGGGCGTTCCACCGGGCCAACAGGTCGGCGGAGGGCGCTGTTCCCATGAGCCCGGGGTGGACGATGCCGTTGAAGGAGACTCCGGGAACGTGGCGGGAGGTGGCGACTCCTCCGGTGAAGTCCCAGATCACCTTGTAGGCGTCGGGAAACTGGTCGGTGAGGAACCCGCCGCCGTGCTCCTTGGCGAAGATTCCGGTGTACCCCCAGCCTTGGCCGGCGAGCGGTCCGCTGTCCTCCTGCGGGATCGGCCCCACGTCGAGGATGTCGACAACGAGCAGGTCGCCGGGCTGGGCACCCTCGACCGCGACCGGACCCGAGAGGACGTGCACGGTGTTCAGCGGTGCGTTGAGGATGTCGTCGGCCGAGTCGTCGTTGACGATCGCCCCGTCAAACCACTCGCGACAGTCCATCCGAAAGGTGTCGCCCGGCTTGACGTGCACGTTGGCCGGGACCTCGGGGTGCCACCGGTTGTGGCCCAGGTACTGCTGCTCGGTGAACTTCTTGGTCGAGTCGAGCGGGAAGATGAGCTCTGGCATGGCGATATCTCCTGCGGGGACGGGGCGGCGGAGGCCGCCGGTGGGATCAGGCGGTGGCGGGAGCCGTCGCCGGTGAGAGGGATTCGAGTCGGGACCTGGCGAGGAGCAACCCCCCTACGTTGAGACCGAGGACGATGAGGGCCCAGACGGCGTTCGGCAGGGCATCCCACCATCCGGTGAGGAAGAGGAAGGCCGGCACGGCTGCGGTGAACCACCCTTCGACAGCCGCGACGACACCGGTCCACGCCGTCAGGTCCACCCGATCACGCCCGAGGAGCAGGAAGAAGAGCCACCAGAGGTAGGCCCACAGGAGCCAGATGACCGTGAAGGCATAGTCCTGGTAGGTGACCAGGTTCACCACCGCGTACGCGACCGCCGCGATGGCGACGAAGAGGGAGAAGAAGCCGAGCCCGGTCCCCTCGAAGCCCCAGATCGTGTTCATGGCGACGTAGAGGTAGGTGAAGCCGAAGAGGTAGAGCCCGGAGGCGCCGAAGATGACGTCGGGGTCCCCTCCCGAGGAGACGATGAGGTAGGTGGGGGTGAACACCTGGAGCAACCCGACGAAGATGTTCAGCGGGGCGGCTCCGTTGCCACGAACCCAACCGAGCAGTGCACAGCCGTTGATGAACAGGATGGCACCGACGTAGAGCAGACCGACGTTACCCATGTGTCTCCGATCCTCGAGTCACGGTGCGGGAAGGTGGGCCGTCCGGGGATCGGCGGTGGGGCGGCTCCGGGTCGGGGTCATGCGCTTACCGACCGGGGAAGTGACCAGCGTCGGTTCATGAGCGGACCGAGCGGTCGCCTCGATCACGCGACGTGCCGCTGAGTCCCCGAGCACGAGTCCGGGTGCTGAGTAGCGCCGGCGCGAGGGCCCGCCACAGAGTGGACAGGGCGCCGAAGTCGTGACCGACGCCATCGGCATCGCGATCGTCGAGACTCCGTGCTCATCACAGATGAACTCGTAGGCAGCCATTGCGCTCCTTACCCATCCGTCTTGCACGTTATCGAGCCTCGTGCGGGTTGACAAGAGTCGAAATCACTCACGATCTGAACAAGAAGCCACGGCGACCACCGAGACCAGGGAGCCGCTCTCCGCCTTCGCGGTCCGGTCTCTGTGCTTTCACGCCGAGGTCATCCTCGCCATCTGGCGAGCACTCTCGCGGCCCCGGACCGGCACTTCCGGTCCCCGCACTGCACCCGTCCACCGCCGATGTGTCACGGCCACCACCATCGGCCAATCCACGCCGCACCCTGGACCATCAGAAGAACCGGACCCGCCGACTTCGCCTTCGCTCACCACCCGGCGCAGCCGACAAGACGCACGCCCACCGCCGCCCGACGGCTGAGACCCCCCGGCGTCCCTGGCAACCCGACCCCGCACCCGAACCCAGTGCAATCTGGACTACGCACGGGCCGGCTGGCCTGCCCATCTTCACTGCCGTCAGGACAGCACTGCGTCAACACGTGACTTCCGTGCTTGGGGGCTACTGCTGATGTGTTCGGGGCGCCTCAGCAGCGTTTCCGCGCAGATCGAGAAGGAGCGCTCGGAGATCATCCGACACCCGAGCCTTGGTGTTGGTCGCGTAGGAGAACGTGACGATCACCGACTCGCCGTCGGCTGCGATCGCGCCGTGACGATGGCTCACAGCCCGGTAGAGCATGACGAAGCGGTCCTCGCCGACGTCCCCGATCCGCGCGCCGACGGTCACCGTGTCGGGATAGGTCAGCGGGATGCGGAACCGGCAGCTCGCCGAGTGCAGGATCGGCCCGACATCGTCGGACTGCTCGATGGGACCCAGGCCGAGCCCAGCGAAGCACTCGATCCGCGCGGTCTCGAAGTAGCGGAAGTACACGACGTTGTTCACATGGCCCATGGCATCCATATCGCCCCAGGCGACAGGGACGTCCACCTTCACCGGGAAGTCGGCCAGCAGCTCGGCGATCCGTTCCTTGTCCGTCACCGGCACAGACTAGCGATCATCGACGACCACCGCGGTCGACGGTCCGGGCGCCCCGAGCCGCCCCCGGTGGTGCCCGCATCCTCGCACGTCGGCATGCTCGGTGCCGGCTTCGTGAGCCAGGCCGGGTGCTCGGTCGACACTCGGTCACCGACGTCGTTGGGGAGGGCACTGCTCACGTGCTCGGTGAGGCGGCCGTCGTCCGAATCATCAGCGTCGCGGGGACCAATGGCACGTGTCCTGCGGGACGGTGGTGGGCTTGGCGTGGGCGTAGCCATCGGCAGCAATGAGGTCGAGGTCGGCGAGGGGCATGTCCTGGGACATCTGGAGGCCGCCCAGATGAGTGTGCGCGGGATGAACACGACCTAGCGCGCCCGCGACCGCTCCCCCATCAGGTCCAACGGTGCCGGCACCCGGCCGGGCGTGCACGCGGTGGTGACCTCGGGGATGGGGACCGGAGGCGGAACTCTCGGTGCAACCTCGGGCAGCTCGGTCGCTCGCGGATTCGTCGGCTCGACCTGGCCGATCGGGAAACAGTCCTGGGCCGGGCTCGGTCCCGACGACGCGTTCGGTCTTGGACCGAGATCGATGGGTGCGCGGGGCGTCACGTCGGCTTCGTGCTCTCCGGCCGCGCTGACGTGCCTCGCGTTCACCGCGCCCGAGGACGCGTCAAGCATGGCGACCGACGACGACTGCGGCACGATGACGAGCGCGGCAACAGCAGCGGACATCGCTGTCAGGCGCAGCGTGCGCTTGTTCATGCTGAACACTCTAGGCCCATCACACGCGTAACTGAGGTGGGCCGAACGTGGCTCTAGCTCGCGCGCGTTGACTGCCGATGATGCGCTTCGCGAGCCGCGCGATCAGCCCATGGAGACGCGGTGATTTCCTTGTCCACAGGGGCCGTTAGAGCGGGAAGACTTGTCGGTGGTCGGTGCTTGGATGGACTCATGAGCAGCCAGCCGATCGACTCCCACGAGCACCGGGGATCCGGTGTTCCGGCGGTGCTGGAGCGGCTGCGGGGAGAGGTCCGTGAGCTCGGTCAGACGCTGTGGGCAGCACGAGGGCGCGACGAGCTGATGGACACGGTTGCTGCCGTCGAGGCTTTGAAGACCACCCTGGATGCGCTCGAGCTCGCTGCAGTTCGTGAGCTCGACGTGACTCATGCGGTCAAAGCAGCCGGGTGGGCCTCGACCCAGGACTTCGTCACCTCGGTCGCCGGTGGCCACAAAGGCACCGGCCCTGCGGCGGTACGACTCTCGGCCGCGTTGGAGACCCCGCTGCTCGCCCCGGTCGCCGAGGCCCTGGGCGACGGTTGGCTGTCCATGACCAAGGCGCACGTGATCGAACGAGCTCTCGACACCCTGCCCGGCGACCCCGACCTACGCGCCCGCGCGGTGACGGTCCTGCTGGGTGAGGCCAAGGCGCTGGATGCCACCGAGCTGCGCAAGCTCACCCACCGACTCCTGAGCATCGTGGATCCCGACGGCGACGACCGCCGTGCCGAGCGTGAGCTGGACCGGCTCGAACGCGCCGCCCACCTCGGCCGACACCTGACCGTCACCGAGGACCAGTGCGGCGGCGCCTGGATCAAAGGACGCTGCAGCAGCGAGGACGCCGCGCTGATCAAGGCCACCCTGATCCCGCTGGCGGCACCCCAACCCGCGGCCCACCCCGGTGGTCGAGCAGCGAGCGCAGCGAGACCCGGTGGTCGAGCAGCGAGCGCAGCGAGCGATCAGTCGAGACCACACTGCGATCCACCACCTGCACCCTGCCAGGCTGCGGTCACGACGGACGGGACCCTCGTGACCATGGCACCCGGATGCTCGACGCCCTGGTCGAGGGCTGCCGACGGTTGCAGACCGCCGATCTGCTGCCCACCTCCCACAGCGCGGTGCCGCGGCTGACCCTGATGATGAGCCTGACCGAGCTGCAACAGCGGGCCGGGGTCGCGACCACCGAGACCGGCGAACAGCTCTCCGCCTCCACGGTCCGGTTGCTGTGCTGTGATGCCGAGGTCATCCCCGCCGTCCTCGGCGGCAGGTCCGAGGTCCTCGACGTCGGACGCCTACGACGCCTGGTCACCCCAGCGATCTGGAAGGCACTGGTCGCCCGGGACCAGCACTGCCGGTTCCCAAACTGCACCCGCCCGCCACTGATGTGCCACGCCCACCACCTCGAGCACTGGATCAACGGCGGCCCGACGTCGCTGAAGAACCTGATCTTGGTCTGCGGCCACCACCACCGCCTCATCCACGCCGGCCCTTGGACCATCCGACGGACAGGCCCCGCCGACTTCGCCTTCGACCCACCACCGCGCACCCGCCGAGTCCCCGACGCACGACCACCCCCACCCGACGACTGATCACTGTCACCATCCAGCGGGGATACCGACCACGCAGGACTGCTCGGCACAGGCCCATCGAGCTCCAGAGCGAGGCCGATCGCCGGCCGTCGCAGCAACCAGCCGTACTCCACGAGGCACAGACCGGGTTCCCGCCGGCGAGTCGTGGGTCAGGGGGGCTACTGGAATGCGTACTACCTGCCCTGGGCGCGTGGCTCTACCGACCGTGGACGGTTGGGACACTGCCATCCGACAGCCGATACGGAAACTACGATCGCGGGATGAGCGCACACCTGGTCACCAAGAACCTCGCCGGCGGACACGCTCATCGCACGCTCTTCGAGTCCCTCGACCTGACGGTGGCGCCCGGAGACGTCGTCGGCGTCGTGGGTGCCAACGGCGCCGGCAAGTCCACCTTGCTGCGGCTCCTCGCCGGCGACCTCGACCCGCTCGAGGGCACCGTGGCGACCGCTCCCAGCGAGGCGTTCGTCGGTTGGCTTCCTCAGGAGCACGAACGCCTCGCCGGCGAGACGGTCGCTCAGTACGTCGCGCGCCGTACCGGAGCCGGCGCTGCGACTGCCGCGATGGAGCAGGCGGCGACGGCGCTCGGTGCCGAGGATCCGTCCTCGCTGGCTACGGACATCTACGCGCACAGCCTCGACCACTGGTTGGCCAGCGGTGCCCCTGATCTGGACGATCGACTGCCACCGATGCTCGCCGATCTCGGCCTCGACGTCGGACCCGAGGCGCTGATGACCTCGCTCTCGGGTGGACAGGCCGCCAGAGCAGCGCTGGCCGCGCTCCTGTTGAGCCGCTTCGACCTGGTGCTTCTCGATGAGCCCACCAACGACCTCGATCTTGCCGGATTGGAGCGTCTGGAGAGCTTCGTACGGGGGCTGCGGTCCGGAGTCGTCCTCGTCTCCCACGACCGTGAGTTCCTCTCCCGGGTCGTGACCCGCATCGTCGAGCTCGACCTGGCCCAGCAACAGGTCGCGGTCTACGACGGCGGGTACGACGCGTTCCTCGAGGAGCGGGCCGTCGCGCGTCGGCATGCCCGGGAGGCCTACGAGGAGTACTCGGACACGAAGGCAGATCTCGTCGGCCGCGCTCGCACCCAACGGGAGTGGAGCTCCCAGGGGGTGCGCAACGCCATCAAGAAGGCCCCCGACAACGACAAGATCCGCCGCCGTGCGAGCGTCGAGTCCTCGGAGAAGCAGGCCCAGAAGGTGCGCCAGATGGAGTCGCGGATCGCACGCCTCCAGGAGGTCGAGGAGCCCCGCAAGGAATGGGCGTTGCGATTCACGATCGGCAGCGCCCCGCGCGCCAGCTCGGTGGTCGCGACCCTCGACCAGGCCACTGCGCGGCTCGGTTCGTTCACCTTCGGCCCGGCCTCACTCCAGCTCAACGCGGGTGACCGGATCGGAGTCACCGGTCCCAATGGGGCCGGCAAGACGACCCTCCTGCGGCTGCTCCTCGGCCGGCTTGCGCCGGTGACCGGACGTGCCAGTCTGGGCGCATCGGTCGCGGTCGGTGAGATCGACCAGGCTCGCACCGGACTGACGGAGGACCTCCCCCTGGGCGACGCCTTCGAGGAGGCGATGCCACAGATGGCGCCCGCGGACATCCGGACGTTGCTGGCCAAGTTCGGTCTCAAGGCCGACCAGGTGACCAGCCTGGTCGGCAGGCTCTCACCCGGAGAGCGGACGCGCGCGGCGATGGCGCTGCTCCAGGCGCGCGGAGTGAACCTCCTCGTCCTCGACGAGCCCACCAACCACCTGGACCTGCCGGCGATCGAGCAGCTCGAAGCCGCCCTGGAGTCCTACACGGGCGCGTTGTTGCTGGTCTCCCACGACCGTCGGCTGTTGACCAACGTGCGGCTCGACCAGCACTGGCAGGTCCAGGACGGCCAGGTCACCACGGCACACGTCGGCTGAGCTCCGGCCGCCTGCCTGCTGGTGGAGCGTCGGGCTCAAGCGGGCTGCTCCACTCATGGGAAGGAGCCGGTGACACTCTGGAAGGAGCCCGTGACCCTCTGCGAGCGCCTCGGGCAGAGGGAGGGGGCACCGTGCCGCTGTGCAGAGCGTGATTCTCACTCCTGCGAGATGTACGGGCCTGATATCTGGTCGCCGGCTCGACCTGATACCCGTAATCCGACAGGCGCGATGGCGTGTGTTCATCGACGAGTGGAGTCCCAGGGGCTCCCAGGTGATACTTCACTATGGCCGAAACACCTCGTCGTATGAGGTTCTTCGAAGGGCAGCTGCTGACCGCGGCCGACCTGGCTGCTGAGCAGACGTACCACCGGGAGATGCGCTACCTCCACAACCGTCTGCACGGCTACGGCACTGTCTCCGGGCTGGAGGTAGCCGTGACGAGGGGCTGCGTCCAGGTGAGTCCTGGCGCGGCCATCGACGTCCTCGGGCGCGAGATCGTCGTCGCTGCGCCACTCACGCTGCGCCTCACACCGCGCAGGAACTCCCAGCGGTGGGTCCGAGACGTCGTCATCCGGTGGCAGGAGGTCCCTGCGGACCCGGTGCCCAGCCCGGACGACGCGGTCCAGTTCAACCGCTGGTCAGAACAACCCGAGCTGCTGCTCGTCGCACGAGGCGAGGCGGTGCCCGAAGGGCTGGTGCTGGCCCGCCTGACGCGGACTGCCCCACGTGCCGTCACCGTTGACACCTCGGTGCGTCGCCCCCTGGGTCACGAGTAGTGAGTGGCTACTTCTTGCCGTTGCCGCCGAGGTTGACGCAGATCTCGCCGGTCACTGTCTCGGTGAAGCTGCCCGAAGCGTCCGACAGATCCTGAACCCCGGCGAAGGTGAGCGTGCCCGTCGCGCCGGCGAGCTTGCCGGTCGCCCCAGTCACGTCGCCTGACGCAGCGAAGCCGCCGGTCGAGAAGTCAACCGAGCCAGCGATGGCGACCGTGAGCATGCCTCGGTTCGTGGTGAACGTGATCGGGCCGGCGAACGCTACTCCCGTTGTGGTCGGGCCCGTGACCGAGAAGGCGGCCTCAGTCGTGCCCTGCAACAGGCCGCCACCACGGATCTGGGCAACGGTCCGGATGAGGGGCTCACCGTCCTGCGAAGCGTCTTGCCCCACACCCTTGGCATTGATCTGGTGACAGGACACCCCTGCGGTGGCTGGTCCGGCGAGGGCCACCACCAACATGGCCGCCAGGCTCATCAGCAGGGTCATCAGCAGGGTTGGAACAGCAAGTCGTCGCATCAGCGACCTCCCTCTGGGCGCTGACGAGGATGTCACCACCTCTTCAATCGAGGCTAGTGAGGTGCCAGGTGGTGTCAAGGACGGCACGTCGGGTGCACGCGCACTCGGGGCCGCTGGACTAGTGCGCGAGTGGGCGACTCAACGGTTCCGTCCGCGTGCCGCGATCGGCCAGTGAGCGAGAACCGCGCGGTCCTCCATGACGAGGTACTCGTCGAACAGGTTCACCACGGTGCAGGCGTGGTTGGGAGTCACCATGACGATGTCGCCCACCCGCGGGGAGTCCTCCTCGAGCTGGACGATCCCGTGATGTTCCGAGACGGAGACGACGATCGCTCCATGCCAGTCGTCGACGGTGCCGAACCCGAGCAGCCAGTCGGGACGCTCGGCGGTCAGGGCCTTGGAGCCGGCATCGATGACGGCTCGCCCGTTGCGGACGCTGACGACGGTCGCGGCCACCTTGAGGGCGCAGTCGACGGGGCTAGCCGCCCCGAGCGCGACCTGCTGGCGGTCGTTGAAGACATAGGTTCCCGGTCGCTCCTCCGTGAGCGCTCTCGCCTTCTCGAAGGAGAGGGTCGGCGTCGTTCCGGAGCTGACGATCCGCGCCTCGATCCCCACCGTACGAAGACTCTCCACCGCCGCGAGCAGCTCCCTGCTCTCGTCCCCGGCTGCTGCGCGAGGGCGATCCAGGTCCGCGTACGCGTGACCACCGTGGGTGAAGACACCCTCGACGCGGAGACCCTGCTCGACGCAGAACGAGGCCAGCTCGCCGGCATCCTGCGGTGGGACACCCGTACGGTGCTGACCGGAGTCGATCTCGATGAGCACGTGCACGGGCAGGTCGTCCGCCGCACGCGCCACGGCCACCGCGCCCACCCTGTTCTCGACGCCGACGGTCAGATGGGTGGCGGTCAGCAGCTGCCTCAGCCGGGCGACCTTCGCCCCCACCGGAAGGACGGGGTAGGCGACGAAGATGTCCTCGAACCCCGCGGCCGCGAACGTCTCCGCCTCCTGCAGGGTGGCGACGGTGAGCCCGACCGCACCATGACGCCTCTGCAGCGCGGCGATCTCCGGGCACTTGTGCGTCTTGGTGTGGGGTCGCAGCACGACCCCCTTGTCCGCCGCAAGAGCTGCGGATCGGGCGATGTTGCTGGTCAGCACGTCCAGGTCCACGACCAGAGCCGGGGTGTCGATGTCGTCAACCACGCACACAACGTAGTGGCTCGGGAAGCGAGACCCCGACGCCGCAGCACGCGCGAAGGATCGTTCACGACTGGACCTCGACTAGTACGAAGGGCGGTGGCCCCGGTCGCTGACGAGTACGACAATCAGGGCGTGAGGTCCCGCCGACTCGATCATGGGCTTGAGTCCCCCTGCGGAGACTCGGCTCACTCGTGACCTCGAGCCGACCGCTCGGCCACGTCCGAGTTCTCGACCTCGGCCAGTACCTCGCCGGGCCTCTCGTGGGCATGATGCTCGCCGACCTGGGTGCCGAGGTGATCCGGATCGACCCGCCCGGCGGACCTCGGCTGCGGTCGCCCGCAGCCGACATGCTCGCGAGAGGAAAGTCCTCCCTCGTCCTTGATCTCAAGACGGCTGTCGGTCGGGAGACGACGCTTGACCTGTGCCGGCGCGCCGACGTCGTCATCGAGAACCACCGGCCCGGGGTGATGGCGCGACTCGGGCTCGGACCTGACGACCTGCAGGCCGTCAACCCCAGCCTGGTCAGCCTGTCCATGCCCGGCTTCGCGTCCACGGACGCCGACCTGGCGGATCTGCCCGCCTGGGAGGGGATCATCGCGGCTCGTACCGGACAGTTCACAGACATGGGCCTGAACCGGCGGCTGATGGGCATCAACCCGAGCTTCACGCCTCTCGGCCTGGCCTCGGCGTACGGCGCTGCCTTCGGCGCGATGGCGGTCCTGTTCGCCCTGGGGGCCAGGGATCGCAACGGTGGCGAGCACATCGAGGTGCCGCTGGCATCGGCGCTCCTGGAAGGTCTTGCCTACAACTGCGAGCAGATCGAGAGCTATCCCCCGCGCTACAAGTCCCCTCGCGAGGTCGAGCTCGACCGTCGCCTCGCGGAGGGGCTGCCGATGGACCTGGACTTCGACGCGCTCTCGGAGTTCCTCGATCCCCTGTACCGGACCTACCCGTGCGCCGACGGACGCGGCTTCTACGTGGTCTGCTGCAGCGTGGCTCGGCATCCGCGGCGCGCACTGGAGACGCTCGGGCTCGGTGACCTCCTCGACGAACTCCCGGACTTCAGTCCCTACCTCGACTCGACGGAGTGGCCCGACGAGTGGTGCCTGGGCAACTACCCCGTGGGAGCTCGGGACCGCGCGCACCTCGCCGCTGCCATGAAGGCCGCGTTCCTCACCCGACCGGCCGGCGACTGGGAGAGCCTCTTCGGCTCCGCCCGTGCGCCGGCGACGGCCCAGCGCACGACGTCGGAGTGGCTCGCAGATCCGCACGCCTTGACGTCCGGACTGGTGCTGGAGGTGGACGATCCGCGCCACGGGAGGATGCGCCAGATGGGCAACGTCGCGTGGCTCGCCGACGACGCGATGGCTGCGGCCAAACAGGCGGGACCGTCGCCCGACGACGGGCGCGAGCTGCTGGACGCGATCCTGGCGGAGCCAGCACGTCCCGCGCCCGCCCAGACCGGGACCGGTGGCTGGCTGGACGGCCTCAAGGTCCTGGACCTCACCAACGTGATCGCCGGGCCCACGATCGGCTCGACCCTTGCTCGCTTCGGTGCCGACGTGACGCTGGTGCAGCCCGTCACACCGTCGGTCGACCCGTGGAACACGGTCGTGTTCGGACTGCACGCGCAGCGGGGCAAGCAGAGTGTGCTGCTGGACTTCGCCACCGCCGAAGGCCAGGAGGTGCTCGCGCGACTGATGCTCGAGGTCGACGTGGTCACGATGAACGGCACCGATGAGCAGCGCGACCGGCTCGGGCTGTCCGCCGCGCGCCTTGCAGAGCTCGATCCTCGCCTGATCCTCGTCCAGCTCGATGCGTTCGGTGGTCCCGCCCGCGGACCCAAGTCCGACGATCTGGGTTACGACGATCTGGCCCAGGCCGCGACCGGTGTGATGGTCCGCTTCGGTGGCGGGATGGAGACCCCGGAGGAGCACGCCCACTTCGGCACCATCGACGTGCTTGCTGGTTTCTGCGCGTGCGTCAGCCTGGCCGCCGCGCTGGAGCGTCGTCGCCGGACCGGGCGAGGCGGAATCGCGCGCGCCTCGCTCGCCGCGGCCGGGAACCTGATCCAGGCACCGTTCATGTACGACCACGACGGTCGGGAGCCTTTCGACGAGCCGTCCGGTCGGCACGCACTCGGATGGGGACCCTTCTACCACTGCTACGAGGCGAAGGACGGCTGGATGTTCTTCGCCGCACCCGAGGAGCGGGGCGACGCACTTCGCCGGGTCGCGGAGCTGTCCGAGCTGGCGGACCTCCGCGATGAGGAGCTCACCGGCGCGCTGGCAGAGCGCTTCGCCCTGCATCCCTGTGCGCATTGGGATGACGCCTTCGCCGGTTCGTCGTCGGCGGTAGTCCGGCTCGGGTCTCTGCACGACACCCGAGACGCCTCGCTCCAGACCGAGAGCCAGGGAGACATCGACCTCACCCGAGACACCTTTCGGGTGATCCGTCACGACCGCCATCCGATGGGCAGGTGGGTCGACCTGGTCGCGCCAAACGCGGTGCGACCTCAGCGCGGCCGCATCACCGTCCCCGGCCCGATGTCGAAGTACGGAGCGCACACCCGAGAGGTGCTCCACGACCTCGGCTACGGCCCGGAGGCCATCGACGCGATGCTCGCCTCGGGCGCCGCAGGCGAGAGCTGGTCCCGGAGCTATCTGCCGGGATGACCGCAGTCCGCGTCAGGACAGCCCGACGATGGTCCCGTCGTCGAGCAGGTCGATCCGCGAGGCCGCCGGTGTGGCCGGCAGCCCAGGCATCGTCATCACGTCACCGCACACCAGCACCACGAAGCCCGCGCCTGCGGAGAGGCGAACCTCGCGCACATGCAGGTCATGACCGGTCGGCGCTCCGCGCAAGGAGGCGTCGGTCGAGAACGAGTACTGCGTCTTAGCGATGCAGACCGGCAGCCCGCCGTACCCGTCGGCCTGGAGACGGTTCAGCCGCCGCTCGGCCTTGCCGTCCCAGGTCACGCTGGAGGCGCCGTAGAGCCGGTGGGCGATCGTCTCGGCCTTCTCCTTGAGCGGAAGGTCGTCGGGGTAGGTGAAGGAGAACGTCGAGGGCCCGGCCTCCTCGAGCACCTCGAGCACGCCCTTGGCCAGCTCGGCCGCGCCGGTGCCGCCGTCGACGAAGTGCGTGGCCGGATGGGTGCGCACCCCCAGTGCGTCGACCAGCTCGACCACCCGTGCCACCTCGGCGTCGGTGTCGTCCGGGAAGCGGTTCAGGGCGACCACGCACGGGATCCCGTAGACCTCGCGGACGTTGCGCAGGTGCCGCTCCAGGTTCTCCATGCCGCGCTCGACAGCGCGGAGGTCCTCTTGTCCGAGATCGCGCACCTCCACCCCGCCATGGAACTTCAGCGCGCGGACCGTGGCCACCACCACTGCCGCATCAGGACGGAGCCCGGACTTGCGACACTTGATGTCGACGAACTTCTCCGCGCCGAGATCGGCACCGAAGCCGGCCTCGGTCACCACGTAGTCGACGAGGCGCAGCGCCGCCCGGGTCGCGATGACCGAGCTGCAGCCGTGGGCGATGTTGGCGAACGGGCCACCGTGCACGAACGCGGGGGTGTGCTCCAGCGTCTGCACCAGGTTGGGAGCGAGGGCGTCCCGCAGCAGCACCGACATCGCACCGTGGGCGTTCAGCTCGCGGGCCGTCACCGGCTTCTTGTCGCGGGTGTGGCCGACCACGATGTCGCCGATCCGACGCTTGAGGTCGCCCCAGGACTCGGTCAGGCAGAAGATCGCCATCAGCTCGGAGGCCACGACGATGTCGAAGCCTTCCTCGCGCGGGTAGCCGTTGGCGGGCCCGCCCAGCCCGACCACGACATCGCGGAGGGCGCGGTCGTTGAGGTCGAGGACGCGCTTCCAGTCCACCGACCGGACGTCGATCCCGAGCGCGTTGCCGCTGTGGATGTGGTTGTCGATCAGCGCCGCCAGCAGGTTGTTCGCAGCCGCGATCGCGGCGAAGTCGCCGGTGAAGTGCAGGTTGATGTCGGTCATCGGCACCACCTGGGCCCAGCCGCCACCCGCGGCGCCGCCCTTCATCCCGAAGACCGGACCCATCGAGGGTTCGCGCAGGCAGGCCATGGACTTCAGCCCCAGACCGCGTAGTGCGTCGGCGAGCCCGACCGTGGTCGTCGTCTTGCCCTCACCGGCCGGTGTCGGAGACAGCGCCGTCATCAAGATCAGCTTGCCCAGCGGCCGGTCCTCGAGGGACTGGAGGTAGCCGAGGTCGACCTTCGCCTTGTGGTGGCCGTACGGCACCAGGTTGATCGGGTCGATCCCCAGCTCGTCCTGGGCGACTTGAGCGATGGGGTGGAGCGTAGCGGCGTTCGCGATCTCGATGTCCGACAGCACTCAGGCCCTGCCTTTCGTGACGCCCATGCGTCGTAGTAGTCGTGAGCGGTCCTCGGAGTCCGGAAGCGAGCGCACGTTGGACTCCACGTTCATGCGGGCGATCACCGACCCGGCCCTGGCGACCTCGCCGGCCGCGACGAGGTCGGCCTTCAACCCGATCCGAGCTGAGGGTCGCAGCTGGTCGATCAGGATCAGGACCTCGATCGCGGTCTCGACCACCTGTGCCTGCGGCTCGGCGGCGCCCAGCATCGCCTGACCGATGGCCGCGCGCCGCTGCTCCTCCTCGTCCGGGGTCTCGCGGGGCAGCTCCCACGCCGCCGCGACCGCACCGAAGGCATGCTCGTCGTCGGCCACCAGCTGCTGTGCCCGACCGACCAGACCGCTCCGCCCGCTCGACCAGCGGCGGGGCCTCGCAGAAGCGGGCCACCATCGCCACCAGCGCCGCAGCCTGGGCGGTGCACAGCGCCGCCACCGAGCCTCCCGCCGGAGTCGGAGTCCGCGCAGCGAGACGATCGAGGAACTCGGTGACCGTACCGGCCTTCACATCAGCGTCAACCACGGGGCCACCGTAGTGCCGAAGGGCTCCCGCGTCACGCGATCCGGCCGACCGTTCTCGGCTGTTCTCTGTCCGCCGCCATCCGGGCAGTCCCGCGAAGGAGACGTGATCGACACCGCGCCGCAGCCGGATTCTCCGCCGCGACCCGCACCCGGCGCCGAGGTCGCAGCGACGCCCGCATACTGCGCTTCTGTGGTGCAATGTCAGACCTGCTGAAGCAGCCCCGCGAGGAGAGCCCATGGCCGTACGGCGACCAACCCCACTCGTCACGCTGCTGGCGGCGACCACGCTGCTCCTCTCAGCGTGCGGGAGTGGTGAGCCCGAGCCGCTCACCGCGGTGGAGCCGGAGGTGCCCGCCGACCTGTGCGCGACCATCCCGAAGAGCCTGCGGCAGGATCTGTTGGCCAACTCGAACACCGACGCCACCGGCAATCCCACCGCCGCGTGCTCGCTGCGCTCACCGAGCGGGTCCTCAGGCGTGGTCGAGGCGGTGGTCACCTGGCTGCAGTCCGACAACGACTCCACCGCGGCCGAGATCCTGGACAGCCAGTGCCGGGCCATCGACCGATCGCAGTTCCGGGAGCAGAAGGGTTTCGCGCCCGCCGGGACCGACCGATCCTGCGCTGCAAGCAAGCGAGGCGACGACTCCGACTCCGCCACGATGGCCGCGTCCAGCGGCCGCGAGGTCGTCACCGTGCGCTACAGCGCGCAGCCGCCTGAGAAGGAGGACGCGAGCAAGCGCGCCCAGAAGATGATGGAGGCGGTCTTCAGCTCACTCGCCGGTGAGTCCTGAACCGGCGGGCCTCAGCATCGGTCAACGCGTGATCAGTGGGTCCAGGGCGACGGCGACGAAGAGCAGCGACAGGTACATGTTCGACCAGTGGAACAACCGCATCGGGCGGACCACGGCGAGGTCGTTGCTGCGTGCGGCTCGCTGCCACATCAGGTGCGACTCGAGCAGGAACCCGGCGCCCAGCACCGCGGCCACGACCGGGTAGAGGATGCCGGTGCCGGCCACCGGCCAGAGCAGCAGCGAGGTCGCCACCATCACCCAGGAGTAGGCCACGATCTGCTTGGCGACGCCTTCAGCGTCCTTGACGACCGGCAGCATCGGCACGTCGACGAGCGCGTAGTCCTCGCGGTAGCGCATCGCGAGCGCCCAGGTGTGCGGAGGCGTCCAGAAGAACACCACCATGAAGAGCACGACCGGCGCCCACGCCAGCTCGTTGGTGACAGCCGTCCAGCCGATCAGGGTCGGGAAGCAGCCGGCCAGGCCGCCCCACACGATGTTCTGAGTGGTACGCCGCTTGAGCACCATGGTGTAGCCGAAGAGGTAGAACGCGCTCGCCGCCAGCGCCAGCCCGGAGGACAGCCAGTTCACGAAGAAGCCCAGCACGAGGGTGGAGACCACCATCAAGGTGAGCCCGAAGACGAAGGCAGCCCTCGGCGAGACCAGGTGACGTGGCAGGGCCCGCCGCCGCGTGCGCCGCATCTGCTCGTCGATGTCGCGGTCGTAGACGCAGTTCAGGGCGTTGGCACTTCCCGCGGACAGGGTGCCACCGACCACCGTCGCGACCACCAGCCACAGGTCCGGGACGCCGCGTTGGGCGAAGAACATCACCGGGACCGTGGTGAGCAGCAGCAGCTCGATCACCCGAGGCTTGGTGAGCCCGACGTAGGCGCCGACGATGTCGCGGAAGGTCGCTCGATCCGATTCGCGCCCGTTGACGGACAGCTCGGCGTCGAGCGCGGTCACGCGTGCCTCGCCTTCAGGGCCCGGTTTGCCGGGACAGATCGTGGAGTGGAACGGGGTAGCAGCCTCGGAGAGCATATCTCCGCCGTCCCCAGGTTCACGAACTGACCGACGTGACCTGGATGGCACCCGCGCACTAGGCTCGAAACCGACGCCTGACCTGATGAGAGGACCCCCCGACGTGCCGACACAAGCCCGCCTCGACTGGACCGAACTCGATGACCGTGCTGTGGACACGGCTCGGGTGCTCGCCATGGATGCCGTGCAGAAGGTGGGCAACGGTCACCCGGGCACCGCCATGAGTCTGGCGCCCGCGGCGTACCTGCTGTTCCAGAAGGTGATGCGGCACGACCCGGCGGATCCCGACTGGATCTCCCGGGACCGGTTCGTGCTCTCGTGCGGACACTCCAGCCTGACCCTGTACGTGCAGCTCTTCCTCGGCGGGTGGGGCCTGGAGATCGAGGACCTGAAGTCACTGCGCACCTGGGGCAGCAAGACCCCCGGCCACCCGGAGTACGGCCACACCGCCGGGGTCGAGACCACCACCGGCCCCCTCGGACAGGGCATCGGCAACGCCGTCGGGATGGCGATGGCGGCGCGCAAGCAGCGCGGCCTGCTGCACCCCGAGGCGGCCGTCGGAGAGTCACCCTTCGACCACCAGATCTACGCCCTCTGCTCCGACGGTGACATGCAGGAGGGCGTCAGCGCCGAGGCCTCCTCGATCGCCGGGACCCAGAAGCTGGGCAACCTCACAGTGATCTACGACGACAACCAGATCTCGATCGAGGACGACACCAACATCGCCTTCAACGAGGACGTCGCGGCGCGCTACCGGGCCTACGGCTGGCACGTGCAGACCGTCGACTGGACCAACGACGGCAAGGAGTACAAGGAGGACGTCGCGGCCCTGCACCAGGCCATCCGCGCGGCCGAGAAGGTCACCGACCAGCCGAGCTTCATCGTGCTGCGCACGATCATCGCGTGGCCCGCCCCGAACGCCCAGGGCACCGGCAAGGCGCACGGATCGGCGCTCGGCGACGCCGAGGTCGCGGCCACCAAGAACGTGCTCGGCTTCGACCCGGAGCAGAACTTCGAGGTGCCCGCAGACGTCATCGCGCACACCCGCTCGCTGCGTGAGCGAGGTGCCGCCGACGGCGCCACCTGGGACGACGAGCTGGCCGCGTGGGCGAAGCGCTTCCCCCAGCGCTTCGCGATGCTGAAGCGGCTGCGTGAGCGCCAGCTCCCCGAGGGCTGGGACACGGACCTGCCCACCTTCGCGGCGGACGAGAAGGGGATGGCGACGCGCAAGGCCTCCGGCGCGGTGATCCAGGCGATCGCGAAGTCGGTGCCCGAGCTGTGGGGCGGGTCCGCCGACCTCGCGGAGTCGAACAACACCACGATCGAGGGAGCGTCCTCGTTCATCCCCGAGGAGCGGTCCTCGAAGATGTGGCGGGGCGACCCGTACGCCGGCCGCGTGCTGCACTTCGGCATCCGCGAGCACGGCATGGGCGCGATCATGAACGGCATCGCCGCCCACGGTGGGACCCGCGTCTTCGGTGGCACCTTCCTGACCTTCTCCGACTACATGCGTGGCGCCGTCCGGCTCGCCGCGGTGATGCAGCTGCCGGTGACCTACGTGTGGACCCACGACTCGATCGGGCTCGGGGAGGACGGACCGACCCACCAGCCGGTCGAGCACCTCGCAGCGCTCCGGGCGATCCCCGGCCTGGACATCGTCCGGCCGGCCGACGCCAACGAGACCGCAGCGTGCTGGAAGGCGGTGATGGAGCACACCGACCGCCCCGCGGGTATCGTGCTCACCCGGCAGAACGTGCCGGTCTTCCCCCGCGGCGAGGACGGGTTCGCCGACACCAGCAACGTGGCCAAGGGCGGCTACGTGCTGCTCGACGCCGCCAACGGCACCCCGGACGTCGTCCTGGTCGGCACCGGGTCGGAGGTCCAGCTCGCGGTGAAGGCGCGGGAGCTCCTCGCCGAGAAGGGCATCGAGGCACGCGTGGTCTCGATGCCGTGCCGCGAGTGGTTCGACCAGCAGACCCCGGCGTACCGCGAGACGGTGATCCCGCCGACGCTGAAGGCCCGGGTCTCCGTCGAGGCCGGCATCGCCATGGGATGGCGCGAGATCGTCGGGGACCACGGCCGCATCGTCTCGCTGGATCACTACGGCGCCTCGGCCGACTACGAGCGCATCTACCGCGAGTTCGGCATCACCGCAGAGGCGGTGGCCGCGGCGGCGGAGGACAGCATCAGGGTGGCCACGGCCTAGAACGACCGGCTCCGTACGCCACCACCAGTTACCCATCAACAGGAAGCGGAACCATGACCGACCACCTGCAGGAGCTCTCAGACATCGGCGTCTCCATCTGGCTCGACGACCTGTCGCGGGAACGGCTCGACTCGGGCAACCTCGCTGAGCTCGTCAAGAACGACCACATCGTCGGAGTGACCACCAACCCCTCGATCTTCGCCGCGGCCCTGGCCGAGGGCGACCGATACGACGAGCAGGTCCGCGAGCTCGCCTCGTCCGGGGCCGACGTCGACAAGACGGTCTTCGCGCTCACCACCACCGACGTACGCAACGCCTGCGACGTGCTCAAGCCGGTCTTCGAGAACACCGACGGCGTCGACGGCCGCGTCTCGATCGAGGTCGCGCCCGATCTCGCGCACGACACCGACAAGACGCTGGCGTCGGCCAAGGCGCTGTGGGCCGAGGTCGACCGACCCAACCTGTTCATCAAGATCCCCGCGACCACGGAGGGCGCTCCTGCGATCTCGGACACCCTGGCCGAAGGCATCAGCGTCAACGTCACCTTGATCTTCGGGCTGGAGCGCTACGAGAGCGTGATGGACGCCTACCTGACCGGTCTGGAGAAGGCCCAGGCCAACGGTCACGACCTCGCTCAGATCCACTCGGTCGCCTCCTTCTTCGTCAGCCGGGTGGACGCCGAGATCGACAGCCGCCTGGACGAGGCCGGCGCCGACGCCGACCTCAAGGGCAAGGCCGGGATCGCCAACGCCCGGCTCGCCTACGCGGCGTACGAGAAGTTCTTCAGCGGCGACCGGTGGGAGGCACTCGCAGCCGCCGGAGCGAACCGGCAGCGCCCGCTGTGGGCATCGACCGGGGTGAAGAACCCCGACTACGACGACACCATGTACGTCGTGGACCTCGCGGTGGCGAACACCGTGAACACCATGCCGGAGAAGACCCTGCTGGCCGTCAAGGACCACGGCGAGGTCAAGGGCGACCAGGTCACCCCCCACTACGACGACGCTCGCACGGTGATGGCGTCGATCAAGGACGCCGGTGTGGACTACGACGACGTGATCCGGACCCTCGAGCAGGAAGGTGTGGAGAAGTTCGTCGCATCCTGGAACGAGCTGCTCGCCACGGTCGAGAAGAACCTCCAGGCCGCCCGGTGACCGACCGGTCGACCGACGGGTGACTCGGACTCCCCATCGACGCGACCGTCACCCCGGCCTGGTCGCGCCTGACGTCGCTGGCGGAGGACTTCACCCCCGATCTGCGTGCCTGGTTCGACACCGATCCCCACCCGGGTCGAGAGGCTGACCTTCGAGTCCGGCGACCTGCTGGTCGACCTGTCCAAGGCGCTGCTCGACGACGACGTGCTCGCCGCCCTGATCTCGCACTCGCCGACGAGGTGGGGCTGCTGGGGCGCCGCGACGCGATGTTCGCCGGCAGGCACATCAACGTCACCGAGGACAGGGCTGTGCTGCACACCGCGCTGCGGCTGCCGGCTGGGACGGCTCTCGAGGTCGACGGTCAGGATGTCGTCGCCGACGTGCACGAGGTGCTGGGCCGGGTCTACGACTTCGCCGAGAAGGTCCGCGACGGCTCGTGGACCGGAGTGCGGGGCGAACGCATCCGCACGGTCGTCAACATCGGCATCGGAGGCTCCGACCTCGGTCCGGTCATGGCGTACGAGGCGCTGGCGGCCTACCGCCACGAGGATCTCGAGTGCCGGTTCATCAGCAACATCGACCCCACCGACGCCGCCACCACCCTGGCGGGGCTGGACCCGGCGACGACCCTGTTCATCGTGTCCAGCAAGACCTTCGGCACCCTGGAGACGCTGACCAACGCGCGGCTCTGCAAGGCCTGGCTGCTCGACGGCCTGCGAGCCGGCGGCGAGCTGGACGACGACGCCGAGGCGGTCAGGCGACACTTCGTCGCCGTCTCCACGGCTCTGGACAAGGTGGCCGACTTCGGCATCGACCCGGCCAACGCGTTCGGCTTCTGGGACTGGGTCGGCGGAAGGTACTCGCTGGACTCGGCCATCGGGACCTCGCTCGTGATCGCGGTCGGCCCCGACCGATTCGCCGAGTTCCTCTCCGGCTTCCACACGATGGACGAGCACTTCCGGACCGCCGAGTCGGCCCGCAACGTCCCGTTGCTGCTCGGGCTGCTCAACGTCTGGTACACCAACTTCCTCGGCGCCGAGAGCCACGCGGTGCTCCCCTACTCGCAGCTGCTGCACCGGTTCCCGGCGTACCTGCAACAGCTGACGATGGAGTCCAACGGCAAGAGCGTCCGCTGGGACGGATCGCCGGTCTCCACCGAGACCGGCGAGATCTTCTGGGGCGAGCCCGGCACCAACGGGCAGCACGCGTTCTACCAGCTGATCCACCAGGGCACCCGGCTGGTGCCCGCCGACTTCATCGCGTTCGCCAACCCGGCGTACCCGCTCAAGGACGGCGAGGTGGACGTGCACGAGCTCTTCCTCGCCAACTTCCTGGCGCAGACGCGGGCGCTCGCGTTCGGCAAGAGCGCGGACGAGGTCCGTGCCGAGGGCACCAGCGAGGAGACCGTGGCGGCGCGCGTGTTCGGAGGCAACCGCCCCACGACCTCGATCATGGCTGCCGACCTCACCCCCGCAGTACTCGGACAGCTGGTCGCGCTCTACGAGCACATCACCTTCACCCAGGGAGTGGTCTGGGGCATCGACAGCTTCGACCAGTGGGGTGTCGAGCTGGGCAAGCAGCTGGCGCAGCAGGTGGGCCCGGCCATCTCCGGCGACGACGCGGCACTGGCGGAGCAGGACGCCTCCACCCGTGCGCTGATCGCCTACTACCGAGAGCACCGCACCCGATGACCTCCTCCGAGCAATCCGCTGCGGGACCCCGCAGACCGCCGGATGCCGCGCATCGCGGGTCCGAGCGGGATGGTGCTGTTCGGGGTCACCGGCGACCTGGCGCGCAAGAAGGTGATGCCGGCGATCTACGACCTGGCCAACCGCGGACTGCTGCCTCCTGGCTTCAGCCTGGTCGGGTACGCCCGGCGTGACTGGGCCGACCAGGACTTCGCCCAGATCGTGCACGACTCCGTGCGGGCGCACGCGCGCACCGAGTTCCGCGAGGAGGTGTGGCGCCAGCTCTCGGACGGCCTGCGCTTCGTGCAGGGCGACTTCTCCGACGACGCCGCCTTCGAGACGCTGCGGCGCACGATCGAGGAGCTCGACCAGACGCGCGGCACCGGTGGCAACCACGCGTTCTACCTCTCGATCCCGCCGAAGTTCTTCGGGGACGTCATCGGTCAGCTCCAGGAGCACGGGTTGACCGACTCGGTGGACGGGGCCTGGCGACGACTGGTCGTGGAGAAGCCGTTCGGCCACGACCTCGACTCGGCTCGCGAGCTGAACACGGTCATCGACAGCGTCTTCCCGGCCGAGTCGGTGTTCCGGATCGACCACTACCTGGGCAAGGAGACGGTGCAGAACATCCTCGCGATGCGCTTCGCCAACAACCTGTTCGAGCCGATCTGGAACGCGAACTACGTCGACCACGTGCAGATCACCATGGCCGAGGACATCGGCATCGGAGGGCGCGCCGGCTACTACGACGGCATCGGCGCGGCCCGAGACGTGATCCAGAACCACCTGCTGCAGCTGATGGCACTGGTCGCGATGGAGGAGCCGGTCTCGTTCGACGCAGCGAGCCTGCGGATGGAGAAGCAGAAGATCCTGTCCTCCGTCGTACTCCCCCGGCGGCTGGACCTGAACACCGCTCGCGGGCAGTACGCCGCGGGGTGGGCCGGAGGCGAGAAGGTCAACGGCTATCTCGACGAGGACGACATCGCCAACTCCTCCACCACCGAGACCTTCGCCGCGATCCGGCTCGACGTCGAGACGCGTCGCTGGGCCGGGGTGCCGTTCTACCTGCGCACCGGCAAGCGACTGGGCCGACGGGTCACCGAGGTGGCACTGGTGTTCAAGCGGGCCCCGCACCTGCCGTTCACCGAGACCGCGACCGAGGACCTGACCCACAACGCCGTCGTCTTCCGGATCCAGCCGGACGAGGGCATCACGATGCGCTTCGGCTCCAAGGTGCCCGGCACGGCGATGGAGATCCGGGACGTCAACATGGACTTCGCCTACGGCGGGTCGTTCACCGAGGCCAGCCCGGAGGCCTATGAGCGGCTCATCCTGGACGTCCTCCTCGGCGATCCGCCGCTGTTCCCGCAGCAGCAGGAGGTCGAGCTGTCCTGGAAGATCCTCGACCCGATCCTCGAGCACTGGGCCAAGCAGGACGCAGCAGGCAAGTCCCAGGTCGAGCAGTACGAATCCGGGGGCTGGGGACCCGGAGTCCGCCAACGCGATGCTGGCCCGCGACGGCCGCGTCTGGAGAAGACCATGAGCCACAACCCAGGCACCGCGATGATCGAGCTGACCGACACCAACTCGGCCGGCATCGCAGCCGAGTTCCTGCGATCGCGCAAGAAGGCGGGAACGCCCACGATGAGCATGGTGATGACGCTGGTCATCGTCGTCGACGAGGACGACTCCCAGGAGGCGATGCAGGCAGCGCGGATCGCCTCGCAGGAGCACTCGGCACGCGTGCTGGGGGTGATCCTCGGCGATGCCCGCGGTCATGGCGTCATCAACGCGCAGGTGGGCACCGGCGCCGGCTGGAGCGGCGAGACCGCGCTGATCCGCCTCAAGGGCGAGGTGGTCAAGCACGCCGACTCCGTCGTACTGCCCGCTGCTGCTGCCGGACTCGCCGGTGGCGATGTGGTGGCCGACCGACCCGCCGCAGGATCCGGCAGCGGACCCGCTGGGGTCGCTGGCCCAGCGGCGGATCACCGACGCCGCCTCCGTCACCAGGCGCAAGACCAAGGCGCTGCACGAGCAGTGCGCGGCGTACGCCAAGGGCAACACCGACCTGGCCTGGACCCGGATCACTCCCTGGCGGGCGCTGCTGGCGGCCGCCCTCGACCAGCACCCCGCCAAGGTGACCAGGGCCAGCGTCCGAGGCCGAGCGGATCAGCCCGAGCGCCGACCTGCTGGTGGCCTGGCTCAGCGACCGGCTGAAGGTCCCCGTCGAACGCGGCACCTCTGACGGACCCGGCATCACCGAGGTGACGATGACCACGAAGACCGGTGACATCGGCATCAGCCGGCCCGACGGCAAGCTGGCCTCCTTCGCCTCGCCCGGTCAGCCCGACCGCTCGGTGGCGCTGAAGCGCCGGACGATCCCCGAGCTGCTCGCGGAAGAGCTGCGCCGCCTCGACGAGGACGACACCTACGCGGCCACTGCTCGTCGACTGGTCAAGCTGGCCGCGACATGAGCGAGATCGAGGTACTGCCCAGCGCTCCGGCACTCGCCCGCGCGGTCGCGAGCGCGCTGGTCGGACGGATCGCCGTCGCGCAGGCGCACGGACGGGTGCCATCGATCGTGCTGACCGGCGGGACGATCGCGAACGAGGTCTACCGCGCGGTCGCCGCGCTCCCCTCGACCGACGTGGACTGGAAGCAGGTGGACTTCTGGTGGGGCGACGAGCGCTATGTGCCCGCCGACTCCGCCGACCGCAACGACCGGATCGTCGAGCTCGACCTGCTCGACATCGTCGGAGTCGACCCGGCCCGGGTGCACGCGATGCCGGCGTCGGACGAGATCCACGCGGACCTGGACACGGCCGCCGCGTCGTACGCCGAGCTGGTGCGCCGCCATGGTGGCGGATGCGTTCGACCTGGTGCTGCTCGGCCTCGGCCCGGACGGCCACGTCGCCTCCCTGTTTCCTGGGTTCTCCCAGCTGGAGGTCCAGGAGGCCACCGCGCTGCCGGTGACCGGGTCCCCCAAGCCCCCGCCCGAGCGAGTGACCCTGAGCTTCGGCGCCCTCAACCGTGCCCGCGAGGTGTGGTTCCTGGTCGCCGGCGAGGGCAAGGCCGACGCGGTCCGGCGCGCCCTGGCGACCGACGGCTCCGTCCAGGAGACCCCCGCCCGCGGCATCACCTGCGCGAACCGCACCTGGTGGCTCGACCAGGACGCCGCCACCGCCCTCTAGCCCGCCGACCGGGCACTCGCGCTCGCCCCAGGTACGCCGACCGGGCACTCGCCCTCGCCCCAGGTACGCCGACCGGGCACTCGCCCTCGCCCCAGGTACGCCGACCGGGCACTCGTGACGACCCATCACGCGACCGGTCCACACTCACGCTGGTCGGCGTCGAGGCGACCACAGGCTCATGGTGCGCCGCGCCTCGGCGTACCCGACCTGGAGCAGAGGCACGGGATTGCACCCGCGCGTATAGATGTCCTCCTTGGTGAAGGCATCAATCGTCCAGCGGCGTGCCGTGCTGATCCACTCGCGGCGGTGCTCGTCGTACTCCTGAGCCTGAACGCTGCTGTGAAACTCCTGACCGTCGTACTCGGCCGCATAACGTACGTCGGGATCGGCGATGTCCAGACGAAAGATCGGCGTGCCGTCGTCGGAGTGGATCCATACCTGCAGCTCCGGCTTCGGCAGTCCAGCCTCGAGCCAGTGCAACCGCAGCGCCGATTCGGCGACGGATTCGGCCCTCGGATCTCCCAGTGGCGCCAACGTACGCAGCTGGACGACGCCGCGAAAGCCACGGAATCGCGCGATCTCGGCGATCAGGATGTCGTGAGGTACGCCGAGCCGCAGAAAGCCGTCGATGGCTCCCAACGCGTCGAAGCGCCAGAGCAGTCGGCCCAGATCGAGGGTCGTGCGCAGTGCAGTGGTGACTCGTACGCCGTGCACCATCGTGATGTCGCTGGCGACCAGGCCGCGTCGTCGGCCGTCGACCTCGGGACGACGCACGCGCGTGTCGTCGACGTGGACGACATCGAGCGGCGGAGCCTGCTCCACCGACGAGCGACGCAGGATCTCGACTCCGTGCAGCCACGCGGCGGTGCGATCGGCGACCACGGCGGTCGGCGGGACCACCAGGGTCAGTGCGCTGGCGCGCAGTCAGGGTGTCATCCGGTGCTTGGGCAACTGCATAGGCGCCCAGGATCACGCGACGCAGCAGGCCTGCGCGCAGCAACCGGGCGAAGGCGTGCTGGGTTACTCCGCGGCGTGCGCCTGCGCCTTCGTGAAGGGGGTGGACAGCGGCAACGGCCACCCTTCACCGAGGAGCCTGCCGGAGTCGTCGAGCCAGTCCGGAGTTCATGAGGCGAGAGTGCCGGAGTTGTGCGCGTCAGGCTTTGGTCATCCACAGGTCGCGGCGGCGCGGCGACCTGGGGGCGACCGCGAGTGCCCGCTCGGCGACCTGGGGGCAACCACGAGTGCCCGCTCGACAGCCTGGGGGCGACCACGAGTGCCCGGTCGGCGAGCCTGAGGGCAACCACGAGTGCCCGGTCGGCGAGCCTGAGGGCGACCACGAGTGCCCGGTCGGCGAGCTAGAAGATGACGTCGCCGCTCTTGCGCCGCGCGCGCAGGGTGGCGATGGCCTCGTTGAGGATGTCCTTGGCCTCGGCGTCGGAGCGACGCTCCTTCACGTAGGCGAGGTGCGTCTTGTAGGGCTCGATCTTGGGGGCCGGTGGGGGGTTGTCGCAGTCCAGGCTGGCCGGGAGGCCGCACCGCGGACAGTCCCACGTCGCCGGGGCCTGCGCCTCGACCGCGAACGCGATCAGGGTGCGGTGCTCGTGCGAACAGAAGTACGTGACGTTCTGACGTGGAGCCGCGTCGCCGCGCTCCGCCTCACCCATGGGACCAGCGCCGACACGGCTGCCCCGGATGGCGTTTCCTCCGCCTGCCACGCTTCGTCTCCTTCGAGATCTTTGAGGATCAGTTGCCGGTCTTGAGCAAGAGCCCCAGTCCGATGACGCACGCGAACCACACCAGACCGATGGCGATGGTGATGCGGTCCAAGTTGCGCTCGGCGACAGAAGACCCGCCGAGCCCGCTCGAGACGCCACCGCCGAACATGTCTGAGAGCCCACCGCCACGCCCCTTGTGGAGGAGCACCAACAGGATCAGAAGCAAGCTCGAGATGATGAGCAAGACCTCAAAGACGATAACCACGGGGTGGATCCTAACTGATCAGGCGCGCGGGTCAGAGGACGGGCATGTCGTAGAAACGGCAGATGCCGCCGAACTCGTCGGCCTGCAGACTGGCACCGCCCACGAGGCATCCGTCGACATCGGCCTTCTGCATGATCCCGCCGACGTTGTTGGCCTTGACCGATCCCCCGTAGAGGATGCGGATTCCCGCAGCGGCCTCCTCGCCGGCGGTCTCGGCGACTCGCGCACGGATGGCCGAGCAGACCTCCTGCGCGTCCTCGGGCGTGGCGACCTCCCCTGTCCCGATGGCCCACACGGGCTCGTAGGCCACCACCAGGCCCGCCAGCTGCTCCGCGGTGAATCCGGCCAGCGAGCCGTCGATCTGGGCCAGGGTGTGCTCGACCTGACGGCCTTCCTTGCGTACGTCGAGCCCCTCGCCGACGCACACGATGGGGGTCATGCCCGCGGCAAGCGCCTTGTGCGCCTTGGCGTTGACGAGCGCGTCGTCCTCGGCGTGGTGCTCGCGGCGCTCGGAGTGACCGACGACGACGTACGTGCAGCCCAGCTTGGCGAGCATGCTCGCGGAGATCTCACCGGTGAAGGCGCCTCCATCCTGGACCGAGACGTCCTGAGCGCCGTACGTGAGCTGCAGCCGGTCACCGTCGACCATCGTCTGCACGCTGCGCAGATCGGTGAACGGCGGCACCACGACCACCTCGACCTTGGTGTAGTCGTGCTTCTTGTCCGACAACGTCCAGGCGAGCTTCTGCACCAGGACGACTGCCTCCTGGTGGTTCAGGTTCATCTTCCAGTTGCCGGCCATGAGCGGCGTGCGTGATCGAGCTGCCATGAGCTGTCCTTCTCAGTGTGGTGACCGCCGCAGGCTGATGCGCGCGGGGCCAGGATCAACCGTCCAGTACGTCGATGCCGGGGAGGTCCTTGCCCTCGAGGTATTCCAGGCTCGCGCCGCCCCCGGTGGAGATGTGGCCGAAGGCGCTCTCGTCGAAGCCGAGCTGGCGTACGGCGGCAGCGGAGTCGCCGCCACCGACCACGGAGAGCCCGTCGATCTCGGTCAGCGCCTGGGCGACCGCGCGGGTGCCTGCGGAGAAGGCGTCGAACTCGAAGACCCCCATGGGGCCGTTCCAGAAGACCGTGCGCGCCCGGGTGATCGCCTGCGGCGAAGCTGCGAGCGGACTCCGGTCCGATGTCGAGCCCGATCTGGTCGGCGGGCATGGCGTCGGCCGCCACCGTGGTCGGCGGCGCGTCGGCCTTGAACTCCGGAGCGACCACGATGTCGGTCGGCAGCAGGATCTCCACACCGCTCTCGGCCGAGCGGCGGAGGTACTCCCGGCAGGTCTCGACCTGATCCTCCTCGAGCAGGCTCTGGCCGACCTCGTGCCCGTTGGCCGCGAGGAAGGTGAACACCATTCCGCCGCCGATCAGCAGCTGGTCGGCCTTGCCGAGCAGGTTGTCGATCACGGCGAGCTTGTCGCTGACCTTGGACCCGCCGAGCACGACGACGAAGGGCCGCTCCGGCTTCTCGGTGAGCTGGCGCAGCACCTCGATCTCAGCCCGTACCAGTCCACCCATCACGTGCGGCAGGCGTTGCGCCACGTCGTACACGCTGGCCTGCTTGCGATGCACCACCCCGAACCCGTCGCTGACGAAGGCGTCACCGAGCGACGCGAGCTGGTCGGCGAAGTCGGCGCGGACAGCCTCGTCCTTGCTGGTCTCGCCCGCGTTGAACCGTACGTTCTCCAGCAGAGCCACCTGACCGTCGGCGAGGCCGTCGACCACCGTGCGTGCCGACTCCCCCACCGTGTCGGTGGCGAAGAAGACCTCGGCGCCGAGGAGCTCGCCGAGGCGTCCGGCCACGGGCCGCAGTGAGTACGTCGGGTCAGGCTCGCCCTTCGGTCGGCCCAGGTGCGCCATCACGACGACCCTCGCGCCCGCGTCGGCCAGCTCCTTGATCGTGGGAACGCTGGCACGTACGCGTCCGTCGTCGCTGATCCTCTCGCCGTCGAGCGGGACGTTGAGGTCCGAGCGGACCAGGACGCGCTTGCCGGCGACGCTTCCACCCAGGGCGAGAGCCAGGGAGTCGAGGGTCTGACTCACTGAACGTGCCCGGTCAGAGCGTGGCGCCGATGTGGACGATGAGGTCCGAGAGGCGGCACGAGTAGCCCCACTCGTTGTCGTACCAGCCGACGACCTTGACCTGGTTGCCCAGCACCTTGGTCAGGCCGGCGTCGAAGATGCACGAGCTGGGGTCGGTGACGATGTCGGAGGAGACGATCGGGTCCTCGGTGTACTTCAGGTAGCCCTGGAGGGGGCCCGACTCCGCGGCCTTCTTGACCGCAGCATTGACCTCCTCGGCCGTCGTCTCGCGACCCACCTCGATGGTCAGGTCGGTGGCCGAGCCGGTGGGCACGGGGACACGGATCGCGTAGCCGTCCAGCTTGCCCTTCAGCTCGGGCAGCACCAAGGAGATGGCCTTCGCGGCCCCCGTGGAGGTCGGCACCAGGTTGACCGCTGCCGCGCGGGCGCGCCGCAGGTCCTTGTGCGGACCGTCCTGGAGGTTCTGGTCACCGGTGTAGGCGTGGATGGTGGTCATCAGGCCCTTGACGATGCCGAACTCGTCGTGGATGGCCTTGGCCATGGGCGCCAGGCAGTTGGTCGTGCAGGAGGCGTTGGAGATCACGGTGTGGGTCGCGGAGTCGTAGTCCTCGTGGTTCACACCCATCACGATGGTGATGTCCTCGTTGGAGGCGGGGGCGGAGATGATGACCTTCTTCGCGCCACCCTCGATGTGCGCCTTCGCCTTGGTGGCGTCGGTGAAGAACCCGGTGGACTCCACCACCACGTCGACCCCCAGGTCGCCCCACGGAAGCGCGGCCGGGTCCTTCTCGGCGAGGATCTTCAGCGTCTTGTCGCCGACCTTGATGCCCTCGTCGACCACCGAGACGTCCTCGGGGAAGCGGCCGAGGATGGTGTCGTACTTGAGGAGGTGCGCCATCGTCTTCAGGTCGCCGAGGTCGTTGGCGGCGACGATCTCGATGTCAGCGCCCAGCGCGTGCACGGCGCGGTAGAAGTTGCGGCCGATGCGGCCGAAGCCGTTGATACCTACACGGACAGTCACAGCGAGTTCTCCTGGTCAGCAAATGAGGTCGGAACAACGACCCTATAGCCCCGGACGGCTGGCCCTGAAGCCCGTCCGCGGTACCTACCGGTAACCAGCGGCTGCATCCTGGTGGTGTACAGGGGGCCTGGCTCAGGCCTCTTCGGCCAGCATGTCGGGGGTCAGCGACGACTCGGTGTCCGGTACGCCGAGCTCCTCGGCCTTCTTGTCCGCCATGGCGAGCAACCGGCGGATGCGGCCCGCGATGGCGTCCTTGGTCAGCACCGGGTCGCTGAGCTGCCCGAGCTCCTCGAGGGAGGCCTGCTTGTGCTCCAACCGGAGGCGTCCCGCCTGGCTGAGGTGGTCCGGGATCTCGTCTCCGAGGATCTCCAGAGCCCGGTCCACCCGGGCTCCTGCGGCCACCGCGGCACGGGCCGACCTGCGCAGGTTGGCGTCGTCGAAGTTGGCAAGGCGGTTGGCGGTGGCGCGAACCTCGCGACGCATCCGCCGCTCCTCCCAGGCCAGCAGGGACTCGTGGGCGCCCAGCCGGGTCAGCAGCTGCCCGATGGCGTCGCCGTCACGGATGACCACCCGGTCGACCCCGCGGACCTCACGCGCCTTGGCGGAGATGCCGAGCCGGCGAGCGGACCCCACCAGCGCCAGCGCGGCCTCGGGACCAGGGCAGGTCACCTCGAGCGAGCTGGAGCGTCCGGGCTCGGTGAGCGAGCCGTGCGCGAGGAACGCGCCACGCCACGCCGCGACCGCGTCGCAGCCCGATCCGTTGACGACGACCGGCGGCAGACCTCGGACGGGCCGGTTCCGTTGGTCGATGAGTCCGGTCTGCCGCGCCAGGGACTCGCCCTCACGCGAGACCCGGACGATGTAGCGGGTGCCTCGGCGGATGCCGCTGCCCTTGAGCAGGACGACCTCGGGCTGGTGGCCGTAGACCTCGGCGATGTCCTTGCGCATCCGCCGCGCCGCAGCGCCGGTGTCCAGCTCGGCCTCGACCACGATCCCACCATTGACCAGGTGGAGGGCGTCGGCGAACCGCAGCATCGCCGACACCTCGGCCTTGCGGCAGCAGGTCTTGGTCACCGTGGTGCTGGCCAGTTCTGCCTTGACCTGTGCCGTCATTGCCATGTCGTCACCTTAGTTCGCTGTCAACAACCGCGCATAAACGGCAGCGAGTTTCTGCGCATCGTGGACCCCGGGACGTGCCGACGCCACCTCGGCGATCTCCAGACGCGCACCAGCTCCGGAGACCGCAGCGCCGAGCCGGGCGTGGTCGCGCACGGCGGTCGGATCCGCCAGGACCGTGTGGACGCGCAGGTCAGGGGCGTGCCGCAGCAGCACCTCGAGGTGGTCCGCGAGGTCGTAGCCACGGGTCTCGTCGGTGTGCGGCTCCAGGTTCATCGAGACGATGACCCTGCCGGGGGTGGAGCACAGCGCCTCGCGCAGCTCGGGCACCAGCAGGTGCGGGATGACGCTGGAGTACCACGAGCCCGGCCCGATCACGACGAAGTCAGCGCTCGAGATCGCCGCCAGCGCCTCCGGGCACGCGCTGGCATCCTCGGGGACCAGGCTCACCGAGAGCACCTCGCCGGTGGTCGTGGCGACCGCGACCTGTCCGCGCACCGTGGACACCTCCTGGGCGTCCTCGTGGGCTCCCCTCACCTCCGCGGTGATGTCGAGCGGCGACAGCGCCATCGGCAGCACGCGTCCGCGAGCCCCGAGCAGTCCGGCGACCCATTCGAGGCCGTCGACGTGATCGTGGAGCAGGTCCCACAGGGTGACGATGAGCAGGTTGCCCATCGAGTGCCCGTCCATCTCGCCGTCCGACTCGAACCGGTGCTGGAGCACTCGTGCCCAGGTCTGTCCCCATCGGTCGTCACCGCACAGAGCGGCCAGCGCCATCCGCAGGTCTCCGGGAGGAAGTACGCCGAACTCCTCACGCAGGCGTCCCGACGACCCACCGTTGTCGGCCACGGTGACCACCGCGGTCAGGTCGGTGGTGACGCTGCGCAGGGCCGTCAGGGACGCCGCCAACCCGTGACCACCGCCCAGCGCGACCACGGAGGGCTCGGTGGACCAGCGCATCCGCCTACTCCCGACCCATGTCGCGATGGGTGACCTCGGCGTCGAGTCCGAGCGCCTCCAGGCGGGTCACCATCTCCTCGGCCATGGCGACCGAGCGGTGCTTGCCACCGGTGCAGCCGATCGCCACCGTCATGAAGCGTTTCCCCTCACGCAGGTAGCCCTCCCCCACGGTCTCGATCACCGGCAGGTAGCGCTCGAGGAACTCCTCGGCGCTCGCCTGGTCCTTGACGTAGGTCGCCACCTGCGGTTCCTGCCCGGTGTGCGGTCGCAGCTCGGGGATCCAGTGCGGGTTGGGCAGGAAGCGCATGTCGGCCATCAGGTCGGCGTCCACCGGCACGCCGTACTTGAACCCGAAGCTGACCACCGTGATCCTCAGCCGGACCGCCTCCGGGGTCCCGAACGCGCTCGCCACCGTGAGCTTGAGCTGGTTCACGTTCAGCGAGGTGGTGTCGATCACCAGGTCGGCGTCGCCGCGCAGCGCGGCCATCACCTTGCGCTCCCGGGCGATGCCCACCAGCAGCCGCCCGGAGCCCTGCAACGGGTGCGGCCGACGGGCGGCCTCCTGCCGCCGCACCAGGATGTCGTCGTCGGCCTCGAGGTAGAGCAAGGTGGTGCGTCGGGTCGGGAACTGCGTCGCCAGCTGCTCGCGCAGGGACTCGAAGAAGATGCCGGCCCGGACGTCGACCACGGCCGCGATGGGCTGGGAGATTCCCTGCTTGTCGTCGATGAGGCGTACGACGTCACCGACGAGCTCAGGCGGGAGGTTGTCGACCACGAAGAACCCGAGGTCCTCCAGCTCCTTGGCGGCGGTGCTCCGTCCGGCCCCGGTCATGCCGGTGACGACGACGAGCTCACCCAGGGTGCTTGCCGGATCTTCCATCAGTGCTCCTCGTGAGCGTGTGGCTCAGTCGTGGGGGTGCGTGGTCTCGGCTGATCGCTCGCTTCGCTCGCTGCTCGACCACCGGGGGCGGGCTCGCTCGCTTCGCTCGCTGCTCGACCACCGGGGGCGGGCTCCCTCGCTTCGCTCGCTGCTCGACCACCGGGGGCGGGCTCCCTCGCTTCGCTCGCTGCTCGACCACCGGGGGCGGGCTCCCTCGCTTCGCTCGCTGCTCGACCACCGGGGGCGGGCTCCGCTCGCTTCGCTCGCTGCTCGACCACCGGGGGGGGGCTCGCTCGCTGCTCGACCATCGTCATCGCTCGGTCGAGATTCTCGGGTCGAGCTCGGACGAGATCTCGCCGGTGGCGGTGTTGAGGGACGTGCCTGCGGGTGTCGCGGCCACGGCCTGGGAGATCGCGGTGGCGGTGCGGGTGCCGATGCCGGGCACCTCCGCGATCTGCTCGACAGAGGCGGCGCGGAGCTTGCGGAGGGAGCCGAAGTGCTTGATCAGGGTCTTGCGCCGCACCTCGCCCAGACCGGCGACGTCGTCGAGCATGCTCTCCACCATGGTCTTGGACCGTCGGGACCGGTGGTGGTTGATCGCGAACCGGTGCGCCTCGTCGCGGATGCGCTGGAGGAGGTACAGGCCCTCGCTGCTGCGCGGCATGATCACCGGGTCGGTCTCGCTGGGCACCCAGACCTCCTCGAGCCGCTTCGCCAGCCCGCACAGGGGGATGTCGTCGATGCCGAGCTCGTCCAGCGCACGCTGGGCCGCCGCGACCTGGGGCGGTCCCCCGTCGACGACGACCAGCCCGGGGACGTAGGAGAACTTGCGCGGGCGTCCGGTCTCGGGGTCGACCAGCATCGGGCCCTGCTCGTCGCGGCCGACCTCGCCGCCGGGGAGCTCCGGGGTGTCCAGACGCTCGTCGAGGAGGCGTCGGAAGCGCCGGGTGATCACCTCGTGCATCGAGGCCACGTCGTTCTGCCCGTCCACACCGCGGATCACGAACCGGCGGTACTCGCTCTTGCGCGCCAACCCGTCCTCGAAGACCACCATCGAGGCGACCACCTCGGTGCCCTGGAGGTTGGAGACGTCGTAGCACTCGATCCGCAGCGGCGCCGACGGGAGGTCGAGCGCTTCCTGGATCTCCTCGAGAGCCTGGTTGCGCACGGTGAGGTCACTGGCCCGCTTGGTCTTGTGCAGGGCCAGCGACTGGGCGGCGTTCTTGGCCACCGTCTCCTGGAGCGCTCGCTTGTCACCGCGCTGGGGCACGCGGATGGACACCTTGCTCCCGCGGGTCTCACCGAACAGCTCCTCGAAGGTCCCGGCGTCCTCGGGCATCGCGGGCACCAGGATCTCGCGCGGGATGCCGTCGGCCTCCTCGCCGGCGTAGAGCTGGAGCAGGAACTCACCGACCAGCCCCGCGGTGTCGATGTCCTCCACCCGGTCGGCGACCCAGCCGCGCTGGCCGCGGATGCGTCCCGCACGGACGTGGAAGATCTGCACGGCGACCTCGAGCGGGTCCTCGGCGAGGGCGATCACGTCGGCGTCGGTCCCGTCGCCGAAGACCACGGCCTGCTTCTGCAGCGCCTTGTTCAGGGCCCCCAGGTCGTCGCGCAGCCGTGCAGCCCGCTCGTAGTCCTGGACCTCGGAGGCGGCGTACATCTCGCGCTCGATGCGCTTGACGAAGCCCTCGGTGCGTCCGCCCATGAAGTCGGCGAAGTCCTGGGCGATGTCGCGGTGCTCGTCGGCGTCCACGCGCCCGACGCAGGGGGCGGCGCACTTCTCGATGTAGCCGAGCAGGCAGGGACGCCCGATCTGGGCGGAGCGCTTGAACACGCCGTTGCTGCAGGACCGCATCGGGAACACCCGGAGCAGGAGGTCGACGGTCTCCCGGATCGCCCACGCGTGCCCGTAGGGCCCGAAGTACCTCACACCCTTGCGCTTGGCTCCGCGGCCGACCATGACGCGAGGGAACTCCTCGTTCATGGTGATCGCCAGCCAGGGGTAGGACTTGTCGTCGCGGTACTTGACGTTGAAGCGCGGATCGAACTCCTTGATCCAGGAGTACTCGAGCTGGAGTGCCTCGACCTCGGTGCCGACGACGGTCCATTCGACCGAGGCAGCGGTCATCACCATGGTGGCGGTGCGCGGATGCAGGTTGGCGACGTCCTGGAAGTACGACGACAGCCGGGGACGCAGGCTCTTGGCCTTGCCGACGTAGACGACGCGGCCGTCCTTGTCGCGAAACCGGTACACCCCGGGCTGGGTAGGGATCGACCCGGGCTTGGGACGGTACGTCGAGGGGTCGGCCACACCGCAACCCTACGAGCCGCCACCGACGACCGGTCAGGTGACGGTGAGGTCCTCGCCGCTCGCGGTCACCTTCATCTCGGCGAGCGGCTTGGGCGCCGGTCCACCGAGCACGCTGCCGTCCTCGATCGAGTAGCGGCTGCCGTGGCAGACACAGTCGATCTCGCCGTCCTTGATCGTGGACACGAGGCACCCCTGGTGGGTGCACACGGCTGAGAAGGCCTTGAAGTCGCCTTCGGTCGGCTGGGTGATCACCACCTTGTCCGCCTCGAAGATCTTGCCGCTGCCGACCGGGATGTCCGCCTTGGTCGCGACCGGCCCGCCGGCGGCGCCGCCGTCGGTGTCTCCCCGCCGGAGGCGTCGCCCTCGTCGTCTGATCCGCACGCAGCGAGCAGTGGCGTCGCCACCCCCACTCCCACGACCGCGCCGATCACGGTGCGTCGGTGGGGGGTGGAATCCTGTCCGATGTTCCCGATCTTCGTCATACGAGACCTCCTGCTCGATCCGTCGCCGACCTCAAACCTACGGTGCCGTGCGTGACTTCCCGCGCGTCGCCGCACTCTTGCGCGGCGACGCGGCCTTGCGCGGGCTCATCGACTTCTTCGCGACCTTGGTCGCGGTCGCCCGGCCACCCGGCGTCAGCAAAGGCTTGAGGTACTCGCCGGTGAAGCTGTCGGGATGCGCGGCGACCTGCTCCGGGGTGCCGGTGGCCACCACCGTTCCGCCCTTGTTGCCGCCGGCGGGCCCCATGTCGACGATCCAGTCGGAGGTCTTGATGACGTCGAGGTTGTGCTCGATCACCAGGACCGTGTTGCCCTTGTCGACCAGGCTGGAGAGCACGCCCAGCAGCTTGCGGATGTCCTCGAAGTGCAGGCCTGTGGTCGGCTCGTCGAGGACGTAGACGGTGCGGCCCGTGGACCGCTTCTGCAGCTCGCTCGCGAGCTTCACCCGCTGCGCCTCTCCTCCGGAGAGGGTGGTCGCGGGCTGTCCCAGCCGCACGTAGCCCAGTCCGACCTCCATCAGCGTGGTCAGGTGGCGGGCGATGGCGGGGATCGCCGCGAAGAAGTCCACCGCCTCCTCGATCGGCATGTTCAGGACGTCGGCGACCGTCTTGCCCTTGTAGTGCACCTCCAGCGTCTCGCGGTTGTAGCGAGCGCCGTGACAGACCTCGCAGGGGACGTAGACGTCGGGCAGGAAGTTCATCTCGATCTTGATCGTGCCGTCGCCGGAGCAGGCCTCGCAGCGGCCACCCTTGACGTTGAAGGAGAACCGACCCTGGAGGTAGCCGCGCATCTTGGCCTCTGGGGTCGAGGCGAACAGCTTGCGGACGTGGTCGAAGACGCCGGTGTAGGTCGCCGGGTTGGACCGCGGCGTGCGGCCGATCGGCGACTGGTCGACGTGGATCACCTTGTCGACGTGCTCGACGCCGGTGATCTTGCGGTGACGCCCGGGCACCGTGCGGGCGTTGTAGATCTGCTTGGCCAACGAGGTGTAGAGGATGTCGTTGACCAGCGTCGACTTGCCCGGAGCCGGAGACCCCGGTGACCGCGACGAAGCAGCCCAGCGGGAAGCGTGACGTCCACGTCCTTGAGGTTGTTCTCCCGGGCTCCGTGGACCGTGAGCTCGCGACCGGGCGTCGGCGGACGGCGTACGTCGGGCACCGGGATCGACTTGCGTCCGGACAGGTAGAGGCCGGTCTCCGAGTCGCGGTGGGTGAGCAGGTCGGCCACCGTGCCCGAGTGCACGACCTGACCACCGTGCTCCCCGGCGCCGGGACCGATGTCGACGACCCAGTCGGCGGTGAGGATCGTGTCCTCGTCGTGCTCCACGACGATCAGGGTGTTGCCGAGGTCCTTGAGGCGGACCAGGGTCTCGATCAGCCGCTTGTTGTCCCGCTGGTGCAACCCGATGCTGGGCTCGTCCAGCACGTAGAGCACCCCGACCAGCCCGGCACCGATCTGGGTGGCCAGCCGGATGCGCTGCGCCTCGCCGCCCGAGAGCGTGCCCGAGGGCCGGTCCAGGGACAGGTAGTCCAGACCGACGTCGAGCAGGAACCGCAGCCGCTCCTGGATCTCCTTGAGCACGCGCTCGGCGATCTGACGCTCCCGCACGGAGAGGTCGACGTCGCCGAGGAACTCGGCCGCCTCGTGGATCGGAAGCCGGCAGACCTCGGCGATGTTCAGCCCACCCGCGTCCTTGTCGCCGAGGGTCACCGCCATCGAGACCGGCTTGAGCCGGGTGCCCTTGCAGGCCGGGCAGGGCACCTCCCGCATGAACCCCTCGTAGCGGTCCCGGCTGGTGTCGGTCTCGGCCTCGCGGTGACGCCGCTCGATGTAGGGGCGCACTCCCTCGAAGCTGGTGTAGTAGGACCGTTCGCGGCCGTAGCGGTTGGTGTGCCGGACGTGCACCTTGGTCGGGTGCCCCTCCAGGATCGCCTTGCGTCCCTTGGCCGGGAGGTCTTCCCAGGGGGTGTTCAGGTCGAAGCCCAGCTCGTCACCGAGGGCAGCCAGCAGTCGGAGGAAGTAGTCGCTCACGTGGGCACCGGACCAGGGTCCGATCACTCCCTCGCCCAGGGTGCCGCCGGGGTCGGAGATGACCAGCTCGGGGTCGACCTCCATCCGGGTGCCGATGCCGTGGCAGGTGACGCAGGCACCGAACGGGGAGTTGAACGAGAAGGACCGCGGCTCGAGGTCGTCGGTCTCGATGTCGTGCTCGTTGGGGCACGCCATCTTCTCGGAGAACCGCATCTCCTTGTGGGGGTCCTTGGGTCCGAGGTCGACCAGGTCGAGCAGCACCAGGCCGGAGGCCAGGGTCAGCGCGGTCTCGATCGAGTCGGTGAGCCGGCGCTTGGCACTCGGCTTGGCGGCGAGGCGGTCGACCACCACCTCGATGGTGTGCTTCTTCTGCTTGTCCAGCTTCGGCGGGTCCGCGAGCTGGATGGTGTCACCGTTGACCCGGGCCCGGCTGAAGCCTTGCGACTGCAGGCTGCGGAACAGCTCGACGTACTCCCCCTTGCGCCCACGGATGACCGGAGCGAGCACCTGGAAGCGGGTGCCCTCCTCGAGCTGGAGGATCCGGTCGACGATCTGCTGCGGCGTCTGACGCTCGATCGGCGCCCCGCACTGGGGGCAGTGCGGTCGCCCTGCACGGGCGTAGAGCAGGCGCAGGTAGTCGTAGACCTCGGTGATCGTGCCCACGGTCGACCGCGGGTTCTTCGACGTGGACTTCTGGTCGATGGAGACCGCTGGGCTCAGACCCTCGATGAAGTCGACGTCGGGCTTGTCCATCTGGCCGAGGAACTGGCGGGCGTAGGCGGACAGCGACTCCACGTAGCGGCGCTGGCCCTCCGCGAAGATGGTGTCGAAGGCGAGACTGGACTTTCCTGAGCCGGAGAGTCCGGTGAAGACGATCAGGGAGTCGCGGGGAAGGTCGAGCGAGACGTCCTTCAGGTTGTGCTCACGCGCGCCCCGGACGACCAGTTGATCAGCCACGGATGAAACCTCTGAGATGTCTATGGGATGTTCGAACACGTGTTCGCGATCCTAACGGACGTGGCCAACCGCCACGCGGGGTGGTTCGCCGCGCAAGTCGTCGGCAGCACATAGGCTTTCCCACCGTGTCCCCTTCCACCCGTGCGATCGATCCAGCGGCCGTCCCCGCGATGGCGGTCGGATCCGTCCCCGCCGCGCTGGCTGCCCTCACCGGCTACCGCAGGACCGCCGCCGCGCTGGCCCTGCTGCCGCTGGGCATCGCCGCCTTCTTCCGTGACCCAGACCGTACGCCGGACCACCGACAGCCCGACCCCGACCTGGTGCTCGCACCCGCCGACGGCAAGGTGATGTACGTCGGGCCGGGCCAGGTCGGCGTCGCGCCGCCCGGTCACTGGCAGCAGGTGAGCATCTTCCTGTCGCTGTTCGACGTGCACATCAACCGCACGCCGTACTCCGGCACGGTCGAGGAGGTCACCTACCGCCCGGGGAAGTGGCACGCGGCCTACCGGTTCGAGAGCGCGACCGAGAACGAGCGGAGCGAGATCATCCTCAGCTCGCTCGTCGACGGCGAGGACCGCCGCGTGGTCTTCCGCCAGATCGTCGGGCTCGTCGCGCGCCGGGTGGTGACGCGCGTCAAGCAGGGAGACGTCCTCCGCTCGGGGCAGCGCATCGGGTTGATGAAGTTCGGCTCCCGCATGGACGTGTTCGTCCCTCCCCACGTGCAGCTCCTCGCCGCCGAGGGAGACCGCACCGTCGCCGGCGAGACGGTCCTCGCGCGCTGGCCGGCCGCCCCTGAGTCCCGGGAGTCTCCGCTGACACCCTCCGGAGAACGCGGCAACCGTCGGCTGCTGGACCGGTGGCGGCTGCAGTCCCCCTCCGGCGCCGCGGTCGTCTCGCTGCGCCAGCTCGGCCCCAAGGAACGGCTGCGGGTCACCGCGCCGAGCATGTTCACGACCGGCAACATGGCCTGCGGCTTCTCCGCCATCCTGCTCGCCTTCGCCGACCAGTTCACCTGGGCCGCCGCCATGCTGGCCGGCGTCGATCGTGCTCGACATCGCCGACGGAGCGGTCGCCCGCCTCGTCGGGGCGACCTCGCCGTTCGGCGTACAGCTCGACTCGCTGGCCGACCTGGTCTCGTTCGGGCTGGCACCTGCGGTGCTGGTGCACACCTGGGCGCTTCCGGAGAACCCGGTGCTGGCGTGGCTGGCGGCCTTCTTCTGGCTGGCCTGCGCCGCGTTCCGGCTCGCCCGGTTCAACGTCACGGTCGACCCGATGGCGGACAAGAAGTACTTCGTCGGCCTGCCCAGCCCGGGCGCCACGCTGGTGGTGATCGCCACGATCCTCGCGCTGCGCACCCCCGAGCGCGGGCCGTGGGTGCTGGTGCCGGTAGCGGTGAGCGTGATCCCCGCACTGCTGATGGTGACCACGGTGCGCTTCCGCTCCTTCCGGGGGTTGCTGTCGCCCAAGACCCGGCAGACCCGGGTCGTGACCACGATCCTCTCCTCGGCCCTCGTGGTCGGGTTGGTGGTGGACGCGTCGATCACCGGGCTGGTCGTGGCGTGCGCCTATCTGCTCACCGCTCCCCTCGGCATCCTCACCGCCGGGCCACGCGCCCGGATCTTCGGTGAGCAGGCGGTCGCTCCTCCCCGCACCCGGATGCAGTCGGTGTTCCTGCCGCTGACCGAGGAGGACGACTGATGCTGGCATCGAGGGGCTCGGCGCGCTTTCATGAGTCATGAGCTCTGACCCTGGCGACCTCACCGGTCTGACCGCCTCCGCGCAGTCCTTCACCCGCACCGTCGACGCGCTCAGCCACGAGCGAGCTGGCGGCACCGTCGCTGCTCCCCGGGTGGACCCGGGCGCACGTCGTGGCCCACGTGGCGCTGAACGGGTTCGTGATGGCCCGGGCCATCGGCGGGTACGTGCGGGACAACCCGGTCTCGATGTACACCTCGAACGAGCAGCGCGACGCCGACATCGAGGACCTGGCGGGAGCCGAGCCCAGCGAGCTGCGCGAGCGTCAGCTGAGTGCGACGACCGAGTTCGCGGAGGCGGTCTCGCTGCTCGAGGAGCAGCACTGGTCGGGACACATCGACCGGCTCCCCGACGGACCGGCCTGGCCGATGGTCACCACCGTCCCGACACGACGGCGTGAGCTGGAGATCCACCATGCGGATCTGGGCACGAGCTACACCCATCGCGACTGGCCTCTCGACTTCGTGGCCGAGCTGCTCGACGTGCTGGCGGTCGACCAGGCCTCCTCCGGCCCGCTCGCGCTCCGCCCCAGCGACCTCGACCGCCAGTGGCAGGTCGGTCCCGGGGACGGGGTCGTCGTGACCGGCACCGGCGCTGACCTGGGCTGGTGGCTCTCCGGGCGCGGCGACGGCGACGGGGTGTCCTGCCTCACGGGCCAGCTGCCCACGCTGCTCCCGTGGCGAGGGTCACCGGTCGTCAAGACGGTCTGACCCACCACCGGCGAGGACCTGCTACCAGCCCATCGTGCCGCGGTCGCCCTTGAACGGCCCCACCACCCGACTGGTGATCCAGCCGCCGTAGAACTGCCCCGGCTGTGGTTGCACCACCTCGTCGTCGACCAGGCAGCGGTCCACCATGGCCGGCATCACCGCGACGGCACCCGCGAGCGGCTCGAACCCCGGGGTGGGCGTCGGGTAGGTCCAGCCGGCACGGTGCGCGACCACGTCGCCGGAGACCAGGTCGAAGTACGACGCGGCCCCCTTCCACTCGCACATCGTCGACCCCGCCACGGGACGGAGCACCCCGTCGGCGAAGCAGTCCAGGGGCACGTAGTACGTCGGCGGGTGGCTCGTCTCGAGCATCCGCCAGCTGCGCGTGGTCCGAGCGATCTCCCGGCCGCCCAGCTCGACCACGACGGTCTCGCTGCTCTCCTCGAGTCGTGGTGGTCGTGGGTAGTCCCAGACGGACTCCTGTCCGGGACCTGGTCGCTCAGGCTTCGGGTGTCGCATGTCGAGAGCCTAGGCTGGCCACCATGGCGACCAGCATCGGTGACAGCGGCCCCTACTCCGGCGAGGTCGCAGCGGGAGGGGCGCCCGACACGCGCGAGCTCTCCAGACTGATCATCACCAAGCTCGCGGTCGACCCCGAGATGTCGAACAACTGCTACCTGCTCCGGTGTCGCGCCACCGACGAGCAGGTGCTGATCGACGCGGCTGCCGAGCCTGGCCGCCTCCGCACGCTGATCGGTGACTCCGGGGTGACCAAGGTGATCACCACCCATCAGCACTGGGACCACCATCGCGCGCTCGCCGAGGTGGTCTCCGCGACCGGGGCGGTGGTGGTCGCGGGCACTGACGACGCCGCCGCGATCACCGAGCAGACCGGCGTCGCGGTGGACGACGCGGTCCAGCACGGCGACACGGTGGAGTTCGGCGACTGCCGGCTCGAGGTGATCCACCTGGTGGGGCACACCCCGGGCTCGATCGCCCTGCTGTACGACGACCCGGACGGAAGCCCGCACCTGTGGACCGGTGACAGCCTGTTCCCCGGCGGCGTCGGCAGCACCTTCGGCGACAAGACGGCCTTCGACACGCTGGTCGAGGAGGTCAGCACCAAGGTCTTCGACCGCCTCCCGGACGAGACCTGGTTCTACCCCGGCCACGGCAACGACTCCGTGCTGGGCAACGAGCGCCCGCACCTCCCGGAGTGGCGCGAACGCGGCTGGTGAGGCGGCGGCCGGGAACGACCGGCCGTCTCGTCGCGGAGGCGCGTCCACGAACGCGAGCGCGGCGCGAAGCCTCAGAGGACCCTTGCGGGACCCTCAGAGGACCTTGGACAAGAACAGCTGGGTGCGCTCCTCCTGCGGGTCCGCCAGGACCTCGCGCGGATTGCCGCGCTCCACGATCACCCCTCCGTCCATGAACACCAACGTGTCCCCGACCTCGCGGGCGAAGCCCATCTCGTGGGTGACGACCATCATGGTCATCCCCTCCTGCGCGAGGTCCTTCATCACCCCGAGCACGTCCCCGACCAGCTCCGGGTCGAGCGCGCTGGTCGGCTCGTCGAAGAGCATCATGTCGGGATCCATCGACAGGGCGCGCGCGATCGCGATCCGCTGCTGCTGACCGCCTGAAAGATGCGCCGGGAAGGCGTCCTCGCGCTCACCGAGGCCCACCTTCTCCAGGTTCTTCCGGGCGATCTCCACGGCCTCGTCCTTGCTGCGGCCCCGCACGCGCAGCTGCGCGATGGTGAGGTTGCGGAGCACGGTGAGGTGCGGGAACAGGTTGAACTGCTGGAACACCATCCCGATCCGGCTCCGGATCTCGTCGACGTCGACATCGGGGTCGGTGATCTCGTCCCCCTCCACGAAGATCCTGCCCGACGTCGGCTGCTCGAGCAGGTTGACGCAGCGCAGCAGCGTCGACTTGCCCGAGCCCGACGGCCCGATCACGCACACGACCTCGCCGTCATCGACGTGGAAGTCGATGCCCTCCAGCACCTTGTTGTCGCCGAAGTACTTGTGCAGGTCCTGGACGTCGATCGCTGGGACGGACTTGCTCCGGTGTGTCCCCGGCGGCGACACCTTCGGCTTGTGTTCCATCAGCGGGCCCTCTCGGCATGTGCCTCCATGCGTCTGACGACGACGGAGAGCGGAATGGTGATGAGCAGGTAGGCGAGCGCCGCCGCGAACAGCGGAGTCAGGTTGACGTACTGGTTCAGCCCCTCGCGTCCGAACGCGGTCAGCTCCAGCGTGGCACCGGACAGACCCAGGACGTAGACGAGCGAGGAGTCCTTGGTCAGCAGGATGAGCTCGTTGGTCAACGGTGGCAACACGATCCGGAACGCCTGCGGGATGACGATCGAGATCATCGCCCGTCCCGAGCTCATCCCGAGCGACCGCGCCGCCTCCATCTGGCCCTTCGGGACCGCCTGGATGCCGGCCCGCAGGGTCTCGGCCATGTACGCCGCACCGACGAGGCCCAGCGCGATCGTGACGGTGCCCAGCGTGCCGCCGGGCAGGAGCACCCCGAAGGCGATCGGCAGCCCGTACTGGAAGGCGATGAACACGATCAGCGCCGGGACGCCACGGAAGAACTCGATCACCGCGGTGGCGATCCACCGGTAGGGACCGACCGGGGAGAGCCGCATCAGGGCCAGGATCAGTCCGAGCACCAGGCCGAAGGTGAACGCCCCGATGGTGTAGAGGATCGTGTTCTTCAACGCGATCGTGATGATCTCGGGGAAGAGCTCCGGCAGCACGTCCGGGGCCAGGAACTGCGAGCGGAGCAGCGGCCAGTCGGCCACCAGCACGAGCGCGACCAGGATCAGCGCCAGGATGGCGTACTGGACGCCCGCGACTGATCTTGGCGCGCTTCCGTGGGCTCATCGCCATGGCTCAGCTCCTGTCCTCGTGACTGATGTGGCGGGACTCATCCCTTCGGCGCCGAGCCGAACCACTGCTCGTAGATCTTGTCGTAGGTCCCGTCTTCCTTGATCTCGGCGATCATCGCGTTGACCTTCTTCAGCAGCTCGTCGTTCCCGTCCTTCTTGATGCCGAAGCCGTACTCCTCACCGGTGTCGAACTCGGCCGTCACCTCGAGGTCGGTGTTGGTCTTGACGTAGTCGAGCAGCGGGCCGTTGTCCTGCACGGCGGCGTCGACCTGGCCGGTCTTGACCGACGTCGTGAGCAGGCCGAGATCCTCGAACACCTGGATCTTCGCGTCCTTGGGGGCGTTCTCCTTGGTGTAGATCTCCCCGGTCGTTCCCTGCTGGACGGCGATCTTCTTGCCGGCCAGGGACTCCAGCGAGTCGAAACCGGTGCCCTTCTTCACGAGCAGCGCCTGGGTGGCCTCGAAGTACGGGTCGGAGAAGTCGAGGACCTTCTGGCGGGGCTCGGTGATCGTCATGCCCGCGGCTGCGATGTCGCACTGCCCGATGTTCAGGGCCTGCCCGGACTGGATGCCTTCGAACGGGGTCTTCACGATGGCGACCTCGACGCCGAGGTCCTCGGCCACCAGGTCCATCAGGTCGACGTCGAATCCGACGACGTCGTCGCCCTTCCGGAACTCGAACGGCTGGTAGGGCAGCTGCGTGCACACCGACAGCGTCCCGGCCTTGATCAGGTTCACGCCGTCGTCGGTGGTCGTGGTGGAGGAGCCGCCGCACGCGCTCAGGGTGAGAGCTGCGAGCGACACGCTCGCGATGGACATCGCAATTCGGTTAGTCATCCCCCGAACCTAACGAAACCTCAGGGCAGAAGTTGCCTTGCCGGGTCTCGAATGCGCATCGATGAAGGCTGTCAAGTCGGACTAACGGGCACGTTTGTGCCCGCCTAGGTGCTCGAAACAGACATCGAAGCTCGTCGAGACCGACCGAGGGCGGGGTGCTCGCCGCTGCTCGGGGACAGGCCCACCGCAGACCATCGAAAATCGGGACGTGACGGACGACCCGATCTGTCGTTTGATGAGGCATGCCCAACACCTACTTCGCTCACGGGGTCGCCTCCGGGGACCCTCGTCCGACCTCGGTGGTCCTCTGGACGCGAGTCACGCCCACCTCGAGAAGCACCCCCGGATCCGGGGTCGGACCCGAGGTGGTGGTGCGCTGGTGGGTCTCCACGAACCCCCGCTTCACCCGGGTGGTGCGCTCCGGTCGGGTCAGCACCGGCCCCTCGCGCGACCACACCGTCAAGATCGACGTCACCGGGCTGCTCCCGGGTCGCGGCTACTACTACCGGTTCAGCTACGGGTCGAACCGGAGCGCCACCGGAAGAACGCGGACCGCCCCGGCACCCGGTTCCTCGCCGGCCAACGTCCGCTTCGGCGTCGTCTCCTGCGCCAACCTCCAGGCCGGCTGGTTCAGCGCCTACCGTCACCTGGCGGCCCGCGACGACCTGCACGCCGTGCTGCACCTCGGCGACTACCTCTACGAGTACGGTCCCGGCGAGTACGGCTACGGCCAGTCCGACGTCGACATCCGCAAGCACCAGCCGGCGCACGAGATCGTGGACCTGGCCGACTACAGGCGGCGGCACGCGCAGTACAAGAGAGACGTCGACGTGCAGCGACTGCACGCCAGGTACGCCTTCATCGCCACCTGGGACGACCACGAGTCGACCAACGACGCGTGGAAGGGCGGCGCCGAGAACCACTCGGCCGACGAGGGCTCGTGGTCCGCCCGACGCGCGGCCAGCCACCGGGCCTACGACGAGTGGATGCCCATCCGGATGAGTGGCACCGCGAAGCTCGGCGACGGTGCCTCGATCTTCCGTCGGCTGACCTTCGGGGACCTGGCCGAGATCACCATGCTCGACCTCCGCACCTATCGCGACGAGCAGCTCGCCGCCCAGCAGGATCCGGAGCAGGCGGATCCGGACCGGACGATCACCGGCCGGTCCCAGATGGACTACCTGAAGGCGTCCCTGGTCCGTCAGACCAGCCAGTGGAAGCTGGTCGGCAACCCGGTGATGATCACACCGGTCACCTTCGCCGGAATCCCTCGCGAGCTGATCAAGCCGGTGAACGACACCGTGGGACTGCTGCCGCAGGACGGGGTGCCGTACAACGTCGACCAGTGGGACGGCTACACCGACGACCGCCGCGAGGTCTTCGAGCACCTGCGCGACAACGGCATCACCGACTCGCTGTTCGTCACCGGGGACATCCACTCGGGTTGGGCCTGCGACCTCCCCGCCGACAAGGCGACCTATCCGGGGACCCGGGACTCGGTCGGCGTCGAGTTCGTCGCCACCTCGGTGACCTCCAACAACCTCAAGGACATCACCGGCACCCCGCGGCGTACGACCAGCATCGCGGTCGAGGAGACCATGAAGGCCAACAACCCGCACATCAAGTACCTCAACTTCGACGACCACGGGTTCTCGATCCTCGATCTCACCGCGAAGCGAGCACAGATGGACTGGTTCATCATCGGAGACCGCGCCGACAAGAGGACGGGACTCACCTGGAGCACGTCGTGGGCGACCACGGCCGGCAGCCAGACGGTCCGCCAGGTCGACGCCCCGGTCGGTGCCTGATGAGCGACCAGACGACGAGGCGTGTGGCGTCGCGGATCAGCACCGACCGCCGCACCCTGCTCAAGGTCGCCGGCGCGAGCGGGGCGGTCTTCCTGTTCTCTACCGCGGCTGGTGGTGCCCCCGTCCGCGCAGCCACCGCGCCCAAACGTGCGTACGTGCTGGTGATCGACGGCTGCCGGCCCGGAGAGATCGACCAGATGTCCGAGCTGGCGGCGGTGCGCGACGGCGGCACCTGGTACCCCGCGGCGCGCGCACTTCCGCTCATGGAGACGATCCCCAACCACGTGATGATGATGACCGGAGTCCGCCCGGTGCGAAACGGCGTGCCTGCCAACAAGATCTACGACCGGGCGGAGGCGTCCCTGCGAGACAGCGACCGTCCCTCGGACATCCTGGTCTCCACGATCATCGAACAGCTCAACGCGTCCGGCCGTACGACGGGCACGGTGCTCTCCAAGGACTACCTGTACAACGTGTTCGGTGACCGGGCCACCCACCGGTGGGAGCCGTTCCCACTGCTGCCGTTGACCGACCACGCCCCCGATGCCAGCACCATGGAGGCGGCGCTGGCCATGGTCGAGGAGTTCGACCCCGACATGATGTTCGTCAACCTCGGGGACGTGGACCGCGTCGGGCACGGCGACCTGACGGGCCAGACCCTCAAGGCCGCCCGAGCTGCGGCCCTGGCCGAGACCAACGCCCAGGTGGGCCGGTTCATCGACATGCTGAAGTCGACCGGTCGATGGTCCTCCTCCATGGTGATGGTGCTCGCCGACCACTCGATGGACTGGTCCAGCCCCAGCCAGACGATCAGCCTCACCGACGTCTTCGACCAGGATCCCGACCTCACCGGCAACTTCGTGATCGCCCAGAACGGCGGCGTCGACCTGGTCTACTGGACCGGGCCCGCCGACTCCCGTGCCTCGGCGCTGACCACGATGAGGTCCCTGGCCCTGGAGACACCGGGGGTCTTCCAGGCACATGACATCGCTCGCACGCCGACCCTGGGCCTCGGTCCCGCTGCCGGAGACCTGCTCGTCTACTGCAAGGCCGGTTGGCGTTTCAGCGACCCTGGTCCGCAGAGCAACCCGATCCCGGGCAACCACGGCCATCCCGCGACCGCACCGATCCCGTTCTTCATCGGCGGAGGGTCACCGTCGGTGCGCAAGGGGGTCGCGAGATCGGCCAAGGCCCAGACCGTGGACGTCACCCCCACGCTGGGCACCTACTTCGGCGTGCGGGCCCCCGCAACCGGTTGGGACGGGGCCTCGCGACTGTGACGTGACGTAACGCCAGCGGTCCAGACCAAGCCTCGATGGCGCACGTCATCACTTCCCTCTGCTGGACCCCATCGGCGGGGAGCCGCGTGAGAGCGACGGTCTCGGCATGCGCGGCGCCCGGGTCGAGGGCGGGCACCCGGCGATCACGGCTAGACCGGGTGGGCAAGGCTGTCGACGCGCGGTGGCGTCGAACCGACTTTCGGCTCCAGACACCCCTCCACCAGCGCCGGCTCCGGCCCTTGCCTGCGCGGCGCGACCCTGGCGACGGTGCGGCGATTCGACACGGTGAGGACAACAGCCACCAGTGCGAGAATCGTCGCGACCGCTCCGGCGCTGACCGCGATCCCCGCGCCTGCAACCGCATAAGGCAGCAGTGCGGTCCCGCCCGCGGCGCCCAGAGCACGCCCGGCCGTCGCCTGGGCGAGCGAGGCCGTCACCGCGTGTGGCCGGGTCTCGGTGGCGCGGGCATCGAGAAGACCCTCGAGGGCGGTCATGCCGAGGCCCGACGCCAGCTGCGCGAGGCACATCAGTGCCACCGAGATCGGAGCCAGGCACCACCCCACGAGCATGCCGACCCCGCAGCAGATCCAGGCCACTGGTCCGTTCGCCCCTCGTGCCTGGACAGCTGCCGCCAACGCCGGAGATGCCAGCGAGCCGAGGGTGAAGGCGATGGCGGCGACACCCACCGACGATCGGCCGTGCAGCTCGGCAGCCAAGGGGATCGACAGGAGCGTCGGAGCCGCTGCCAGGAACATCAGCAGCACACCGGTGAGTGAGGGGATCGAGACCGTGGCCGGGGAGGGCCACCCGATCCTGGGGAGTCGGGGGGTGGACCGAGGCACGAGCGATCCGCCGGCCACGATGGCCGTGGGCAGGAGCGCCAGCACGTACGCCGCCCCGGCCGCTACCAGCACCACATCTGCGCCAGCACCGCCGGTCGTCGGCAGCAGAGCCGCGACCGCGATCCCCGCGGCCTCGACGGCAGCGACGACGGAGCCGTATCGCGCCAGTCCGCCCGCGCCGCCGCTGAGAGCAGAGACCTCGGCCCGCATGCCTGCGTAGCCCGTCCAGGCCATCACGTTCATCACCGTGACGCAGACGGCCAGGATCCACAGGGGCGCACCGGAGAAGACGAGGCCGAAGACCCCCAGACGCAGGGCTGCCTCCACACCCGCGGAGGTGCGCAGCAGGCCCTTGCCGGCAAGGCGCCGAGCCATGGCCTCAGCGACGGGCGCCGAGAGGGCGACCCCCGCCAGCATGGCGGTGCTCAAGGCCCCTGCGGCCACGAGGCCGTGGACGTCGAGGACGTGGAGGACCACGATCGTCCACACCAGCGAGAGGAAGAAGGAGTCGACCAGCCCCGCCAGCATCAGCCACAGGAACCGGCGACGCGACGGCGTGCCTGCTCGCGCGAGCTGGTACCGGCTGCTCACCTGCCAGGCCCGACTAGGAGATGAAGTGGGTCGCGGGCGGTGGGAAGCCGTTGAAGTGCGAGGCGTAGCTGAGCGTGTAGGCGCCAGCGGAGCCGACGTAGACGCGGTCCCCCTCCCCCATAGCGGCAGGCAGTGGGGCACCGAAGAACATCGTGTCCGAGCTGTCGCAGCTCGGCCCGGTCACCGTGTAGGGAATCTGCTCGGAGGCGCCGTGGTCCACGCGTGAGGACCACAGCGGGAACCGCCACTGTCCGACCGACTGCTGAGTCTCCATCAGGCCGTTGTAGGCGCCTACGTCGAGGTAGAGCCAGTCCTCCCCGGCGCGCTCCTCGCGGCCGAGGACCGACGTGACGAGCACCGCGGTCTCGGCGACCAGATGGCGCCCGGGCTCGGCTGCGATGAGGGCGGGCTGGTAGGGCAGCAGCTCCTCGAGCGAGCGGTTGACCACATAGCCGATCTGGTCGATCCCGGGGACGGGCTGGTCGTAGTGAGCGGGGAACCCGCCCCCGATGTCGAGCATCTCCAAGGTGATGCCGTCGCCTGCGAGTTGGCGCATCAGCCGGCCCATGGCCGCGATCGCCTGCACCCACGATGACGTGGACATGCACTGTGATCCCACGTGGAAGGTGAGCCCGTACGGCCGTAGCCCGAGTCCCTCCGCCCGCTGGAGAAGAGCGCGCGCGTTGTGGGTCTCGGCGCCGAACTTGCGCGAGAGCGGGAAGACGCTGCCACTGTCGTCGACACGTACGCGGACGTAGACGGCACTCCCCGGCGCATGACGCGTGATCTTGTACAGCTCATCCTCGGAGTCCACAGCGAAGCGCCACAGACCGGCCTCGGCCGCGCCGGCGATATGAGTCGAGGGCTTGATGGTGTTGCTGTAGAGCACGTCCGCCGGGTCCACCCCGAGCGCCTGGAGCATCCTCAGCTCACCCAGCGAGGCGATCTCGAACCCAGCCCCCTGGGCGACCGCGGTGCGCAGCACCTCCGGTGCCGAGTTGCACTTGACTGCATAGAACGGATGCACCCGTGGCATGCTGGCGCGGAAGCGGTCGAAGCGGTTCCCGAGCAACGCCAGGTCACCTGCCAAGAAGGGCGTCGGCAGGTCGATGTCATTGAGGGCGCTGGGCAACAAGCTCGTCGGCCACTGGTGGGGGACCTCCAGCACAGTACCGAGATCAGTGATGGTCATCAGTCCGCTTTCCTCTACCCGGGCGCGCCGGTCTAGTGTCACCACGTGCGCAGCTAGGGCGCGATGCCGTTATTTTGTCACTTTTGTGACCAAACGGCAGAAGTTCCACCAAAACGCGCTATTTGTCGTACCCGAGACCGGATAGTGACCGTATGGTTCCTTCACGCCCGCACCCTCGCTTCGACAGGTTGGTCCTGTGGACGGTCCTGTCGGTCGCGGGTGCCTGGTGTGTGACCCTGCTCGTCCTCGACGGAGGTCGGGCCGGGCAGTCCTTCTCGAACTTCGGTCTCCTGCTGGTCGCCACCGCCGCCGGGGTGGTCTCGCTTGCCCGCTGGCGACGCGAGAGCGGCCCCGAACGGCGCTTCTGGCTGCTGCTGGGCCTGGCGCAGCTGTCGTGGGCCGCGGGCCAGGCGGTCTGGACGTGGTACGAGTCGCTGCTCGGGCGAGAGGTTCCCTTCCCCTCTCCCGCGGACCTGGGCTACCTGGGACTTCCGCCACTCGCCGCCGCCGCCCTGCTCACACTGCCCCTGGCTGCGCCGACGCTCGCGGGTCGTATGCGAACCCTCATCGACGGACTGATGGTCGCCGGCTCACTGCTGCTGATCAGCTACATCCTGGTACTTCGACCCATCTTCCAGACCGCGGCAGACAGCCAGTCCAGCCGGCTGATCTCACTTGCCTACCCGCTCGGTGACATCGCGGTCATCACGATCGTGATCTACACCTGGCTCCGTGCGCGCCAGTCCGGCCGTCACCTGATGGTGTCGCTTCCTCTCGTGGGAGGCGGGCTGCTGGCCTTCGCGGCCGCAGATTCCGGGTTCACGTACCTGACCACCTCCGGTCTGTACAGCTCCGGCGGCGTGATCGACCTGGGCTGGTTCATCGGCTTCGTGGTGATGCTTCTCGCCGGACTGCACCGGACATCGCCGGCTCTGCCGGAGCACGTCTCCGGCGAAGACGTGAACGGGCGGCCACTGGGCAACCTGCTTCCCTACGCTGCCGTCACGATCGCACTGCTCACCTCCGCGGCAGAGGTGTGGCGCACCGGCCAGAGCGGCGACCTCGCGGTCTCATGGATCCGGACCTTCATCATGCTTCTCCTCGTGGGGCGACAGATCCTTGCCCTGCTCGAGAACCAGGCGCTGACCCGGACCCTCGAGACTCGGGTGATGGCACGGACCGCGGAGCTGCAGGCCAGTCGGGAACGCTTCGTCGCCCTCGTGCAGCACAGCTCTGACATGGTGACCGTGGTGGACCAGGGCGGCCTCGTGAGCTACCAGAGCAACTCCATCGAGCGCCTTCTCGGCTATGCCGCGGAGGCCGTCGAGCACAAGTCCATCTTCAAGCTGATGGACATCAAGGAGGCCTCCGTGCTCAGCAGGGCGCTGGAGCACGCGTCGGCCGAGAAGATGCGCATCCACACGGTGATGTCCAGCTGGCACCATGTCGCGGGACGGCAGTGCCGGGTCGAGATCACCATCACCAATCTCCTCGACAATCCCGACGTCGCGGGCATGGTGCTCAACACCCGGGATGTGACCGACCGAGTGCTGCTCGAGGAGCAGCTGACGGGCATGGCGTTCACGGACTCCCTCACCGGCCTGCCCAATCGGGCCCTGTTCAAGGATCGGCTGCAGCACGCCTTGGACCGCCGTCGCGACACCGACGAGGTGACCATCGGAGTCCTCTTCATGGACCTGGACGGGTTCAAGTCGGTCAACGACACCCTGGGCCACAGCGCTGGGGACGACCTGCTCGTCGAGGTTGCCGATCGGCTTCGCGGCGTCGTGCGAGCAGGGGACACCGTCGCGCGTTTCGGAGGAGACGAGTTCGCAGTCCTGCTGGAGGATCTCGCGTCGGACAACTATGACACCGCCCTTGCCGGACGCATCAACTTCTCGATCCACGAGCCCTTCGAGCTGCAGGGGCAACGGGTGCACGTGTCGGCGAGCGTCGGCATCGCACGCCTTGACGAGAACGCCCAGACGGCCGAACAGATCCTGCGCAACGCAGACCTTGCGATGTATCGGGCCAAGGCCGCCGGAGCCGGCGGCCACGCGTCCTTCGAGCCCGAGATGCACGCGGGACTGGTTCAGCGCGTGCGCCTCGAGACCGACCTTCGTGCGGCGATCAAGGGCAACCAGTTCGTCGTTCACTACCAACCGATGATCTCGATGCGGACCGGGCAGATCACCGGCGTGGAGGCCTTGGTTCGGTGGCAGCACCCAGAGCTCGGCCTGCTTCCCCCCGACGACTTCATCGCTTTCGCCGAGGCCACGGGGGTGATTCGCCCGCTCGGACTCTGGGTGCTCGAGGAGGCCTGCCAGCAGGTGGTCCGGTGGTCGCAGGAGACCGACAGCGACGCGCTGCGCGTCAGCGTCAACGTCTCGCCTCGACAGCTGCACGACCAGGACTTCATCGGCCAGGTCCAAGACGTTCTCGCAAGGACTGGGATGCCCGCCTATCGACTGACGCTGGAGATGACGGAGGGTGTCCTCATCGACGATCGCGACGAGATCCTCGAGACCCTCACCACACTCCATGACATGGGCCTGCGGCTGGCTATCGACGACTTCGGCACCGGGTACTCCTCGCTCAGCTACCTGCACCGCTTCCCCGTCGACGTACTCAAGATCGACCGCAGCTTCGTCGAGCGGTTGGCCGGCGGCGGCGACTCGGCCTTGGTCAGCACGATCCTGCGACTTGGTCAGAGCCTGCAGCTCGAGACCGTGGCCGAGGGCATCGAACGTCCGCAGGAGATGCTGATGTTGCGCAGGCAGGGTTGCACCACGGGTCAGGGGTTCCACTTCTCGCCACCGGTCGGGGCCGACGAGATCAGCATGATGCTCTCAACGCGCGACGCGCGGGAGCTCCAGGGCCGCGAGCAGACGCCTGCCTGAACGGTCGTCAGTCCAGCCATGACCGGCGAGCCCTACGTGCCTATGCCGAGCTCGCGATCACCTCGGCGGGACCTCTGAGAGGATCTCGAGATCTTCGTCGCGACGGATCACTGCCCGCGCTGGTGCTGGTGGGCCCGGAACCGCGGTCGGCCGAGGTCCGGACCGTCGACGTCACGCCCATGCCCAACCCCCACGCCCACCCGGCGTCTGCTTCGACGTCCGGTGTCCCGCCATTGGGAGGCAGCGCAGGCTCGCCTCGGAGGTGACGACCGTGCCATTCAGGTCTAGCGTGCAGAGACGAGGAGGTAGGGACGTTGGACGTTCGCGAGCTGGTGCGCGAGCACTACACGGCCGGTGACCTGACCGCTGCGATCTTGGGCACGCTGGCGGCGGCCGGCACCGACGTCGACCATCTCCAGGCCGCCGACCTGTTCCCGGTCGACCAGCTGCATGCAGGTGGGGCACGCGCGACCAGGAGCGTGCTGGACCTCCTCGAGCTCGAGACGGGAACGCGGCTCCTCGACGTCGGCTGCGGGATCGGCGGCACCGCACGGATGGCCGCACTGGCCGGCGCGCAGGTCACCGGCGTGGACCTCACCCCAGAGTTCGTCACCACCGCCACCGAGCTCACGGCGAGGACCGGACTCAGCGAACGAGCCACCTTCACCGTGACCCCGGGTGAGACCCTGCCCTTCGACGACCGCTCCTTCGGGGCCGCAGTGATGATCCACGTCGGCATGAACATCCCTGACAAGCGTGCCGTCTTCGCCGAGGTCCACCGGGTGCTGGCGGCGGGCGGCCGCTTCGTCCTGTACGAGCAGATGCGCACCGGCGCCGGTCCGCTCCCCTATCCCCTGCCCTGGGCCGAGGACGAGCGGTCCTCGTTCGTCGAGCCTGTCGAGGACTACCGCAGCCACCTCGAGGCGGTCGGATTCACCGTCCAGGACGTGGAGGACCGGACCGCCGGCACCAGCGGGCCCCCTCCCGGAGGTCCGGTCTCTCCCGTGGTCGTCTTCGGTCCGGCCTTCGCGGAGCGGGTCGCCCACAACGTCGCCGCCTCCCGGGCCGGGATCCTGGGCTCGATCGTGATCAGCGCGCGGGCCGGCTGAGCCGCCGAGTCCTCGACGGAGTCGACGAGTCGCCCGGAGCCGGGGAGCCGGGCAGACCGGGAAGCCGGGCAGTCGGGGCCGCGGTCACCTCGCCGGAGCCGCGGAGAGCTGCCGCTCGAGCTCCTCGACGAGGCGGGTCACCGCCGGACGCCGGGCGCTGGTGCGTCGGAACACCGCGATGAACCGACGGGTCGGCACCGGCCCGGCGAGAGGGACGACCCGCACCGAGTCCGGCAGCGTGGGGCGGCCCAGCCTGGGCAGCACCCCGACGCACAGCCCGGCCCCCACGAGCGCGACCTGGGAGGCGTACTCCTCGGCTCGGAACTGCACCTGGGGCCGGTCCGTGGCAGCGCTCAGCATGTCGATGATCCACCGGGTGCAGATGCCGTTGGAGACGTCGGTGACCCAGGTCTCCCGGACGGTCTCGCTGAGCTCGGCAGAGTCCCGGCCGGCGAGCGCATGGGTGGCCGGGACGACCAGGTCGACAGGGTCCTCGGCGAGCAGGACGGTCTGCAGGCCGGCGGCGAAGGAGGTCCGGTCGTGCACCCAGTCATGCACCAGCGCCACGTCGGCGTACCCGGCGGCCACCGCCTCCAGCCCCGGCTCGGGCGCCAGCTCCCGGAGCTCCAGTCGCAGCCCGGGCGCGGCCGCGGACAGTGCTCCCAGAGCCGGCGCGGCCACCCCGCGGATCGCGGAGGGGAAGCAGGCCACCCGAAGCGTGCCGGTGAGCTCACCGTCGAGCTCCTCGAGCCGCGACCGTGCCGTCTCACGCGCGGTCTCGACCGTCTCGGCGGCCTCGACCAGGACCAGTGCCGCGTCGGTCAGCACCACGCTCCTCCCGGCCGGCTCCAACAGGGCCACCCCGACCTCACGCTCGAGCTTGCCGATCTGCTGGCTCACCGCAGACGGCGTGTAGCCCAGCTCGCGGGCCGCCGCGACGACTGATCCGTGGCGATGGACGGCGTACAGGAAGGTCAGCCGGGAGAGATCGAACATGTAGCAACCCTAACGAGTTTCCAGCACCAGGCCGTGCTGGTCCTTACCAGTGTCGACCGGGCATCATGTCCGCCATGACTGCACTCGCACCCCAGGCATGGCTCCCCGAGCAGAGCGCGACCCGCGTGCGCACGATCGCGACCGCGGCCTCAGAGCGAACCGGCGCGGCCGCGCTCGCCGAGCTCGACCGCCTGGTGGCGCTGAACCACCAGATCCACGACCGGGACTGCCTCAACCTGAACCCGGCGACGAACATCATGAACCCCCGCGCCGAGGCGATGCTCTCGGCCGGGCTGGGCTCGCGGCCCTCGCTGGGCTACCCGGGAGAGAAGTACGAGACCGGGCTGGAGGCGATCGAGCAGATCGAGGTGATCGCCACCGAGCTCGCTGCCGAGGTGTTCGGCGCCAGGTACGCCGAGATCCGGGTGCCCTCGGGCGCCCTCGCCAACCTGTACGCCTTCATGGCGACCTGTGAGCCGGGCGAGTCCATCGTGGCGCCTCCCGCAAGCATCGGCGGGCACGTCACCCACCACGCGGGCGGATCAGCCGGCATGTTCCGGCTCAACACCGTTCCGGCGCCGGTCGACGCAGCCAACTACACCGTGGACGTGGACGCCGTCCGCTCCCTGGTGCACGAGGTCCGTCCACGGATGATCACCATCGGCGCCAGCCTCAACCTCTTCCCGCACCCGGTCCCTGCGCTGCGCGAGATCGCCGACGAGGTCGGCGCGATCCTGCTCTTCGATGCCGCGCACGTCTGCGGGCTGATCGCCGGCGGAGCCTGGCCCAACCCGCTCGAGCAGGGTGCGCACCTGATGACGATGAGCACCTACAAGAGCCTGGGCGGGCCGCCCGGCGGCCTGATCGTCACCAACGACGACACCCTCGCCCAGCGTCTCGACACCATCGCCTATCCGGGACTGACTGCGAACTCCGACGCCGGCACCGCTGCCGCGCTCGCCGTCACCCTGCTCGACTGGAAGGCGGTCGGCAAGGAGTACGCCGCGACCATGGTCGAGACCGCCGCCGAGCTGGCCGCTGCCCTGAGCCGGCGTGGCCTGCCGGTCTTCGAGGGAGCCGACGGACCGACCCGCTCCCACCAGTTCGCGCTGCGGGCGCACCAGTGGGGCGGCGGTCAGCGGGCAGCACGACAGCTGCGGCAGGCCAACCTCCTGGCCTGCGGGATCGGCCTGCCGACGACACCGGTGGACGGGGATGTCAACGGCCTGCGTCTCGGTACGCCGGAGCTGGCCCGCCTCGGCCTCAAGCCGAGCGACATGGGCGACCTGGCGGACCTGATCGCCGACGGCCTCGCACCCGACAGCGAGGACCAGGCGGCTGACCTGGCCGGCGTCGCGGACCGGGTGACCCGGTGGCGGTCCCAGTTCTCCGGGGTGCACTTCACCGCCTGAGCAGGCCACGCTCCAGCGCACCCGCGATCCGGCCCAGGGGTCGGCGCCGGCTCCGACCGCAGCTCCGACTGCGGCGCCATCGGGTGGGCGGCCATCGGGTGGCGCCATCGGGTGGCGCCGGTGGTCGACGCGCCGCTCAGACGGGAAGGTCGTAGGTGACCCAGGTGGTCCGCACTGCCATCGCGTCGTAGAGGCGCTGCGCGACGGCGTTGTCGCTCGCGGTCACCCAGCGGACCTTCGAGCAGTCGTGCCGGCGCGCGATCTCGGCCAGGTGGGTGATCAGCGCGCGCCCGATACCGGTGCCGCGCCGCTCAGGGACCGTGAACAGGTCGTCGAGGAAGAGGCCGCGACCACCCTCGGACGGCCGGGCGTAGAGCCGGTGATGGGCGAACCCGACGACGACGTCGTCCACCACCGCGACCAGACCGTGGGACTCGTGGCTCGGGTCCTCCAGCCACTGCCACACCCGGTCGACGACCGTCGGGTCCTCGGCGAGCTCGTAGAACGCCCGGTAGGCGGCGAACAGCTCGGCCCAGGTGTCCCGGTCAGCGGGAGCAACAGGACGTACGACGACTTCGGTCATGGGTCCATCCTGCCGCCCGGCCGGTTCCGCTGGGCGCCGGGCGCTGGTTCGCCCTGAGCGAAAGCCCTTGCGTGCCACGCGGTCGGATTACATGATTACTTCATTACAGAATGGAGCAGATCATGAGCAGCACAGCGAACGACATCACCGGATGGCTGCGCGGGCGGCTGCCCGACGACTGGTTCACCGAAGCCCCGAAGGTGACGGTCGACCGTGAGGAGATCGAGATCGTCGGCACGCTCGCCGTGCCCGAGGGGATCCACGGGTCGGCCGACGGACCCGAGATGACCGAGGCCGCCCACGGCCGCATCTCCCGCTTCCGCGAGGACACCCGCGACGAGCGCATCGCGATCGCACGCGAGGCCGAGCACCGCTACGGTCGCAAGATCGCCTGGGGTGCGCAGTGCGGTCCGGTCAGCGGCGTCTTCACCAACCTCGCCGTGCCCGTGATGACGCGGCTGCGGCAGTCGGAGCGGATCGTGCTGGACACCCTCGTGGAAGCCGGAGTGGCGCGCAGTCGCGCCGAGGCGCTCGCGTGGTGCGTCCGGCTGGTCGGCGAGCACACCGAGGACTGGCTCGCGCAGCTCCGGGACGCGATGACCAGCGTGCAGCGGCTGCGCGAGGAGGGCCCCACCTCCTGACGCCCGCACCGAGCCGGCCGATGGCGAGTCCGTTGGTCCGGAGTCCGACCCAGGTGATTACCTGTCCTCATGACCCTCGCTGCCGCGGTCCGCAAGCGTGCGGGCGCCCTGTCGGCAGTGGCTCTCGTGGTGACCTGGAGCTCGGGCTTCGTCGGCGCCGAGCTCGGCAGTCGTGCGCAGGCGCTCCCGCTCACCCTGCTGGGCTGGCGGTTCACCATCCTGGCTGCCCTGCTCCTCGTGGTGGCGGCGCTGCTGCGGACGCCGTGGCCGAGCTGGCACGCATGGCGTCGCCAGATCGCGCTCGCCACCCTGTGCCAGGTGATCTACCTGCTGTGCGTCTTCGAAGGGGTCTTCAACGGGGTGCCCGGCGGAACGGCTGCGCTGATCGCGTCGCTCCAGCCGCTGCTGGTCGCGAGCGTGGCCGGGTCACTCCTGGGCGAGCGGTCGTCGGCGAGGACCTGGGTCGGCATGGCGCTGGGGCTGATCGGTGTCGGCATCGTCGTCTCCGGCGACCTCGGCGTCACCGGCGCGCCGCTGTGGGCCTATCTCCTGCCGACCGCCGGAATGCTCTCGCTTGCCGCAGGGACCGTGCTGGGCCGCCGTCTGGCGCCGGTGGAGACCCTGTTCGAGACGATCCTGATGCAGTCCGTGGTGACGGCGGTGTGGCTGATGGGACTCGCGCTGGTGTTCGGCCAGGCCGAACCGCCCGCCTCGGCGGCGTTCTGGCAGGCGTTGGTGTGGTTGCTGGTGCTGGCCAGCCTCGGTGGCTACGTGATGTACGTCTTCGTCGCCCGCACGCAGGGCGCCACCGTCGTGAGCACCCTGCTCTTCCTCACGCCTCCGACCACGATGCTGTGGGTGTGGGCGATGTTCGGGCAGCGGGTGACGCTGGCCGGCCTCATCGGCCTCGGGGTCAGCGGTGCGGGCGTGTGGTTGGCGCTGGGTCGGCGCGGTCAGACCCCGGCCCGCGTCGAGGAGGCCCCGCGCGCGGACGACGTCCGGTCGACGCCGCCGGCTCCCGGCTGACCACGGCGCGCGCCCACGGCTGAGCCCTCAGGTGCCGCAGAAGGTGCGGTAGGCACCGAAGTCGGGGGGCGCCGGTGCGGCGTACCGCTCGAGGCCGGGCCGCTCGACGAACGGGGCGGATACCGCCTCCAGCAGGTGGGAGAGCGGAACGAGGTCACCCTCCTCAGCGGCGGCGAGCGCCTCCTCGACCAGGTGGTTGCGCGGGATGTAGACCGGGTTGACCGCGTCCATCGCGTCCGCGTCGGGTTCGAGCCCTCGCCACCTCTCCGCCCACCCGTCGAAGGCGGCCAGGTCGAGGAACAGCCCGCGAGCCGGCTCGAGGTCGCCCCGCGCCGCAGCACCCAGACTGCGGAAGAACGACGTGTGGTCCACGTGACTGGCGCTCAGCAGTCCGACCAGCTCATCGACGAGCGAGCTGGTCACCGATTCGTCCAGACCCTCCGGCAGGCCCAGCTTGGCCCGCATCCCCGCCGACCAGGCCGCGGAGTACCGGACGCGGAAGTCGCCGAGCGCCTCGACGGCCAGTGCGATCGCCTGATCCTGGTCGTCGTGCAGGAGCGGAAGCAGGCTCTCCGCGAACCGACCCAGGTTCCACTCCGCCGCGACCGGTTGCATGCCGTAGGCGTAGCGGCCGCCCTCGTCGATCGAGCTGTACACCGTGGCCGGGTCGAAGGCCTCCATGAACGCGCACGGGCCGTAGTCGATGGTCTCGCCGGAGATGGTCATGTTGTCGGTGTTCATCACCCCGTGCACGAACCCCACCAGCATCCACCGGGCCACCAGCTCGGCCTGCGCGGCCACCACCGCCTTGAACAACGCCAGCGCGGGCTGCGCGTCTCCGGAGACAGCCGGGTAGTGCCGGCTGAGCGCATGGTCGACGAGTCGCCTGAGCAGCGCCAGGTCGTCGGTGGCCCTGGCGTACTGGAAGCTGCCGACCCGCAGATGACTGCTCGCCACCCGGGCGAGCACCGCTCCGGGCACCACCGTCTCCCGGCGCACAGGGCGTCCGGTCGCGACCACGGCGAGGGCACGGGTCGTCGGAATGCCGAGCGCGTACATCGCCTCGCTGATGACGTACTCGCGCAGCATCGGTCCGATCGCGGCCAGCCCGTCTCCCCCACGCGCGAACGGCGTGCGCCCCGAGCCCTTCAGATGCAGGTCGCGCACCGCGCCCTGGGAATCGGTGAGCTCACCGAGCAGCAGCGCGCGCCCGTCGCCGAGCCTCGGGGCATAGCCGCCGAACTGGTGCCCGGCGTACGCCTGCGCCACCGGGTGAGCGCCGTCAGGGACCTCGTTGCCCACCAGCAGGCGCAGGCCGCTCGGCGTGCGCAGTGCCTCGGCCTGGAGACCGAGCTCCTCGGCCAGGCCCTCGTTGAGCACCAGCAGCCGTGGCTCGGGAGCCTCCTGCGCCCGCCAGGGCAGGGCGAGCTCGGAGAGCTCGCGGGCGAACCGGTCGTCGAGGGCGACCGCCAGGGGGGTGGAGAGGCTCACGCTGTCGAGACTACGGGCACCCCCCAGCCCGTTCTAGTGGCCCAGCACGGCCCGCACCCGACGCAGCGCCAAGCTGGCGCCGGCCCTCAGCGTCGCCGGCGCGTGCAGCTCGTCGAGCACGGGCGCCCGCATCCGGGTCCAGCCCGGGTCGCTGGGCAGCGCCGCCTCCGGTGCACTGCCCACCGGGCCGAGAGCCAGCGACATGGCCTCGCGGACCCCCAGGAGCGGCAGGCCGTCCCGCGGAGTCCAGGTCCGGCCCACCCGACAGACCATGTCGTGCCGGAGGCTGGCGATCAGGGCGGTCACCGTCCAGAAGGGAGCGGCGGACAGCGCGGCTGCGCCGAGGCCCACCAGCGGAGCCGGTACGGCGATCGTGGGCACCCGCACCCGCAGGAGACCCGAGGCCCGGGAGCACTCGGCGAGCAGCTTGGAGTAGGGCAGCACGTTGGGGCCACCGATGTCGACAGCGCCGCTCTGCCCGCCCAGGCCCTTGCCCGCACCCGCCGTACCGAACGCCTCCACCATCGCGCGCAGCACGTCGCTGACCGCGATCGGCTGGACCCGGTGCTCCAGCCAGCTCGGCACCGGCTGCACGACCAGGAGGGTGGCCAGCTGCCTGATCACCTCGAAGGAGGTGGAGCCGGCGCCGAGCACGACCCCGGCACGCAGGGAGAGCACCGACCGATCGGCGGCCTGCGCCTCGTCGAGCACCTGCTCGACATCGAGGCGGGAGAAGATGTGCCGCGAGAGATCGTCGGGCGAGACGTCGGGCACCAACCCCGAGAGATAGACCATCCGGCGAACCTCACTGTCCGCGACGGCGTCCCGCACCACCTCGGCGCCTCGACGGTCGCGGTCCTCGAAGCCGCGCATGTTCAGGGAGTGCACGAGGTAGCAGATGCCGTCGACGCCCGGAAGGGCGAGCCGGACGGCCTCGGCGTCGGTGACGTCGCACTGCGCCCAATCGACGTCGTCCCCCCAGCCGAACCGCTCGGGGGCGGGTGCTGAGGACGAGGCCGCCACCACCGTGTGGCCGGCCTCGAGCAGCGCCGGCACCAGGCGCGAGCCCACATAGCCCGTGGCACCGAGGACGAGGATCCTCACCTCTCGCCCAGGTGGCGCAGGAGGTTGCTGGCGAAGCGGCGACCCATGCCTGCCATCACGGCCGCGATCGCCCCCTCCACCGGGCGACGCATCGCGGCGGGGAACGGCAGCTGCACGCTCACGCCGAGGTCGATCGAGACCTTGGTACCCGACCCCTCCTCCTCGAGCAGGTACTCCCCCCGCACCTGGGTCTTCTCCTCGGTGCGCTCGGCGTCGTGCTCGTAGGCGATGTGCCTGGGCTCGTCGAAGGTCATCACCTCGGTGAACGTCGACCCGATCGACTTGCCCAGCACCGGCACCTTGGCCACGTGCCAGGTCCAGCGGTCCCCGTCGACGTCGATGCGATGCAGATAGGGGGTCAGCTTCGGCAGCAGCACTGGATCGGTGAGCGCCTTCCACACCTCGGGGCGCGGGGACTTCAGCTTGGCGGACGAGCTGTTCTTGGCGGTGAACGTGGTCATGCGTCTCCTGGGTCGCGGCGTACGGATGCGCGCCGTTGCTGGGGCGGGGGGCGCACGGTCTGCTCGACGCCGTCGTGCCAACTTACCGATCACCTATCGTCACCCCATGACCACCCTGAAGCTGACCGCACACGGGGCCGCTCCGGTCGAGCTGGCCTGGGAGCGGTACGCCGACCCACAGCTCTGGCACACCTGGGCGCCCCAGATCCAGCGGGTCCAGACGGAGATGCAGCGACTTCGGCCTGGAGGCAGCGGCACCGTGCACGCGGGGCCGTTCGCCCGCCCCACGGTGCCGGTGCCGTTCCAGGTCGTCCACGTCGATGAGGAAACCCGCGAGTGGTCGTGGAAGGTCCGCCTCGGACTGATCCACCTGCACCTCGAGCACGGCGTCACCCCTCACCTCACGGGCTCCTCCACCTGGCTGCGGATCCGCGGCCCCCTCCCGGTCGTCCTCGTCTACGTGCCCGTGGCCCGGATGGCGATGAACCGGCTCGTGGCTCAGTAGGGGCCACAGGCTGCGGGGGGACGAGCCGTCACCCTGCCGTCGGCAGAGCGCAGACGCTTGGCCCTAGACCCACTCCTTCGCCCCGTAGGATGCGAGCCATGCTTGGTCGGGACTCGCTGTTCTCGTGCGAGGGCGAGATGGCGCAGAGGCTCGCCGCACACGACTGGTCGACAACGCCCCTGGGACCCCTCGACTCGTGGTCACCCAGCCTGCGCACCGCCGTCGCGATCGTGCTCCGGAGCCGCTACCCGATGCTCCTCAGCTGGGGTGAGCACCTGGTGATGATCTACAACGACGCCTTCATCCCCACGCTGGGCACCAAGCACCCCGGAGCCACGGGAGGTCTGCTGCCCGAGCAGTTCGCCGAGGTGTGGGGCGACATCGGTGCGATGCAGAGATCCGTGCTCGCGGGCGGAGCAGCCACTTGGGACGAGGACCTGCGGCTGCCGATCGAACGGGGCGCCGGCCCGGAGGAGTTCTTCTTCACCTTCTCCTACTCCCACGTCCCGGACGAGAGCGGGCCCGGCGGCGTGCTCGCCGTCCTGACCGTCACGACTGACAAGGTCGTGGCCGCACGGCGACTGTCGCTGCTCAACGACCTCGCCGTCGTGGCCTCCGACCAGGCGACCGATCCGGCCGAGGCGATGGAGGCCGCTCTTCAGGTGCTCGCGGGAGACCAGCAGGACCTGGTGGGCGGTGCGCTCTACCGCGCGGCAGGGCCTGGGTCCACGACGACCTCGGGGCTGCTGCGCACCGGTGTGTTCGGCGAGGTGCACACCGACCACCTACCCCCGGTCATCGAGCACCTCCAGCACCCGGCGAACCAGGCGCGGTCGAGCCAGGCACCCGTCATCACCTCCGACTGCGTCGCACTACCTGTACGCGGTCCGGACGAGCAGGACGTCGTCCTCGTCCTGCTCCCCCATCCGCTACGCCCGGTCGACGTCGACCACGAGCGCTTCCTGAGCCTGGTCGGCGACCAGTTCGGACAGATCCTCACCGTGGCGACGGCACGGGCTCGCGAGCACGCGCGCCTCGAGGCACTCGCGGTGCTGGACGCTGCCAAGACGGCGTTCCTCTCAAACGTCAGCCACGAGTTCCGCACTCCCCTCACCTTGCTGCTCGGACCACTCGAGGATGTCCTGGAGGGTCGCCAGGACGCGATCGATCGGACCGAGGCGGCGGTGATGCACCACAGCGCGCATCGGCTTCTCCGGTTGGTGAACGCGCTGCTCGACGTCGCACGCATCGAGGCCGACGGGTTGACCGCCGAGCTCGAACCGACCGATCTCGCGCAGGTCACCCGGGATCTGCTGCAGCCCTTCGTGGATGCAGCCGCCCGCGCGGGCCTGGAGATGGTGCTCGAGGTCGACCCGCACCTGGGCCCCGTCATGGCAGATCCGTCGCTCTGGGAGAAGATCGTGCTGAACCTGGTCGCCAACGCGGTCAAGTACACGCTGGAGGGGACCGTCACCGTCGTCCTGTCTGCACGCGAGGAGCAGGTGGTGCTCCGCGTGGTGGACACCGGCATCGGCATCCCCGCGGACCAGGTCGGCAAGGTCTTCGACCGGTTCCATCGTGTGCACGACAGCAGAGGTCGCAGCATCGAGGGGACGGGGATCGGCCTGACGCTCGTGGCCGAGGCTGCCAAGGCGATGGGAGGCACGGCAGTCGTGGACTCCGATCTGGGAGCGGGCTCCAGCTTCGAGGTCGTCCTGCCGCTCCTACGGGCCGAGGGCACCACCGAGCCGTTGCCGTCTCCGTCCGTCATGACGGCGGCAGCGTTCGCCAGCGAGGTCTCACCGCACGACACGGACATGTCCTCGGACGCGACGTCGCTGCGCGACACGTCGAGTGGTCCCGTCATCCTCGTCGTCGAGGACAATCCGGCGCTCAGGGCTCGGGTCGCTGGACTCCTCACCAGCATCGGCAGGGTGGTCCCGGTCACCGACGGGCTTGCGGCACTGGAGCGGCTGAACGCCGAGCACGTCGACCTGGTCGTCACCGACGTGATGATGCCGAGGCTCGACGGCCTGGGGCTGTTGGCGGCCATCCGCAGCGATGCCGAGCTGCGCAGCACTCCCGTGATCCTCCTGTCTGCACGCGCCGGCTCGGAGGCAGCCGCAGGCGCCATCGAGGCAGGCGCCGACGACTACGTGATCAAGCCGTTCACCTCCAGCGAGCTCCTGGCTCGGTGCCGCATGAGCATCGAGCTGGCCGACTACCGCGCCCGCTCGGCGGAGAGCCACGGGCGTGGCGCCATGCTGGCCGGCGTGAGCCATGACATGCAGACGCCGCTGGCTGTCATCAACACCGCCCTCGGGTTGTTGGCCGAGCCGGATGTCGCCGAGAGTCAGCGAGGCCACATCGCTGCTCGGGCCCAGGTGCGTGCCGCGCAGCTCGGTCGTCTGGTGGCTCAGTTCCTCGACTGGTCCCGGCTGTCCATGAACCAGCCGCTACCCGTCCGGATGGAGCTGGTGGATCTCGTGGAGGTGGTCGTCGGGGTCGCCTCCGAGCACGTACGCATCCGCGTGACGGGAAATGCCGAGCCCGGAAGGATCTGGTGCGACCGGCAGCGCACCGAGCAGATCCTGCACAACCTCGTGGACAACGCCCAGCGTGCCGCCCGAACCGGCATCGAGATCCAGCTCGAGACCGACGAGGACGCCCTCGTGGTGCGCGTCGCTGACGACGGCACCGGCGTCGCTCCTGAGGTGCTTCCCTCGTTGTTCGACGCCTTCGGTGCCACGACCGCCTCCCGCGGCAACGGTCTGGGACTTCATGTCTCTCGCGAGGCCGCTCGAGCTCAGGGAGGGACGCTCGCCCTGGAGTCGACCGGTGCTGAGGGCTCCGTGTTCGTGTTGAGGCTCCCCCGACAGAGGTCTCAGTGAAGATCCTGGTCGCCGACGACGACGCTGACATCCGCGACCTCACTGCCTGCCTTCTCGGTGGTCGAGGCTGGGACGTCACGACGGTGAGCTCCGGCGAGCAGGCGGCGGCGGCGCTCGCCGAGGCCCGCTACGACCTGGCGGTGCTCGACCAGAGCATGCCCCCGGGAAGCGGGATGGAGGTCGCGGCCCAGCGTCGTCTCGCCGGGGACTCGATCCCGATCGTGCTGTGGACGGGTTGGTCCGGAACCCTGGACAAGGAGGAGATCGCGCGCCTCGATGTCCACCTGCTGGAGAAGTCCGACGTCCGCCAGCTCTCGGAGCTGGTCCAGCAGCTGACCGGGAGCGAGTGAGCAGGTCACGGTGCGGCCCGGGTCCGAGGATCAGTCGTGCCCCTCTGAACGGGAACACGTGCGGATCGACCTCGACGGCACCAGCCTGCGCCGAAGGTGTGATTGGTCATACCCGCTGGTAGCGATGCGCTGCTAGCGTCCGGCCATGCGCTCTGCCAAGGACTTCTTCGCCCCGTTGGCCGTCGGAGCTCCTGCTCCGCTTCGCGAGATCCCGGCCCGGCCGAGCCGTGCGATCCACTTCTTCGACCCGAGCAACGCCAAGATGGCCTCGAAGATCCCCGCCATGGTGGGCACCGTCGACGTGCTGCTGGGCAACCTCGAGGACGCGGTCAAGGCCGACAACAAGCTCGCCGCTCGCGAGGGGCTGGTCGAGATCGCCCGGAGCACCGCCGACCTCGGCGGACCGAGCAGCCCCACCCAGCTGTGGACTCGGGTTAACGCGCTGGACTCCCCCTGGGGCCTGGACGACCTGACCACGTTGGTCTCCGAGATCGGGGACAAGCTCGACGTGATCATGGTGCCGAAGGTGCAGGGCGCCGAGGACATCCACTACGTCGACCGGCTGCTCGCCCAGCTCGAGGCGAAGGCGGGCCTCGAGCGTCCGATCCTGGTGCACGCGATCCTCGAGACGGCGCGCGGCGTGGTGAACATCGAGGAGATCTGCGGTGCCTCTCCGAGGATGCAGGGACTCTCGCTCGGCCCGGCCGACCTGGCCGCCGACCGCCGCATGAAGACCACCCGGGTCGGCGGTGGACACCCCGGCTACCTGGTGCGACAGGACCCTGTCGACGGCGACATCGAGGGTGCCCGGACCATCTACCAGCAGGACCTGTGGCACTACACGATCGCCCGGATGGTCGACGCCTGCGCGATGCACGGCATCTACCCCTACTACGGCCCGTTCGGCGACATCACCGACGTGGTGGCGTGCGAGGACCAGTTCCGCAACGCCTTCCTGCTGGGCTGCGTGGGCACGTGGTCCCTGCACCCCAAGCAGATCGCCATCGCGAACAGGGTCTTCAGCCCCTCCTCCGAGGACGTGGCGCACGCCCGCCGTGTCGTCGACGCCATGGGTGACGGCACCGGCGCGGTGATGCTGGACGGCAAGATGGAGGACGACGCCTCGCTCAAGCAGTGCCTCGTGATGGTCCACCTCGCCGAGGAGCTCGCCGCGATCGACCCCGAGCTGAAGCGACAGTACGACGCCATCGGCTCCGGCGACTGAGGGACGGACGTGACCTCCGATACGACGTTCCGCCCACGTCGCTCCGTGCTGTACATGCCCTCCTCCAACGAGCGCGCCCTGGAGAAGGCGAAGTCGATCGCCTGCGACGGCCTGATCCTCGACCTCGAGGACGCCGTCGCCCCGGATGCGAAGGTCGCCGCACGATCGGCCGCCTGTGCAGCGGTGGCCTCCGGCGACTACGGGAAGCGCGAGCTGACCATCCGGATCAACGGCGCCGACACCGAGTGGCACGTCGACGACCTGGCGGCAGCGTGTGCCGCCGGCCCGGACGCGATCGTGGTACCCAAGGTGAGCTCGGCGGACGCCGTGCTCCAGCTCGTCGAGGCCATGGCCGGCAATGACGCGCCTGAGCACACCAAGCTGTGGGCCATGGTCGAGACGCCCTACGCGATGCTGCACGCCGAGGAGATCGCCGCAGCCTCCGATCGGCTCACTGTGCTGGTGATGGGGACCAACGACCTCGCCAAGGAGCTCTACGCCGAGCATGTCCCGGGTCGCCAGCCTCTCCTGAGCGGCCTCTCCCTCGCGTTGCTGGCCGCCCGAGCCTGCGGCAAGGCGATCATCGACGGGGTCTACAACGACGTGAAGAACACCGACGGCTTCCTCGCCGAGTGCCAGCAGGGCCGCGAGATGGGCTTCGACGGGAAGACGCTGATCCACCCCGGCCAGGTCGCGGGGGCCAACGAGGCCTTCTCGCCGTCGGAGAAGGCCGTCGAGGACGCCCGGGGGATCCTGCAGGCCTGGGAGGACGGTCGCGGCAAGGGCGTGGTGACCTACCAGGGCCGGATGATCGAGAACCTGCACGTCGAGTCCGCCGAGCGCACCCTGACCATCCACGAGGCGATCGGTCGGCTGCAGGACGCCTAGCCCGCCTCCGACTCCAGCTGCGCCAGCAGGTGCTGGTGGAACTCACGCTCGAGGTGGTGCACCCACACCGACGGTTCGCCACGGAGCACCTGCTCCTCGGTCAGTACGACGATCCGCCACCCCGCCCCGTCCAGGGCGAGGAGGTCCGCACCCGGCACCCGACCTGCCAGGACCGCACCGAACTGTCGGCGAGCGACTCCCAGTCCGAGCCGCACCAGACGGCCGGCGACCGGCACCGGCAGCGCCGGGATCGCACTGGGCAGCCTCGCCTCGTGCCAGCGCAGCCGCAGCGCCGACTCGGCCAGGTCGGCCGCGCGCGCGTCGACCTGGGCCGCCAGGAGGCGAAGCTGGCCCACCCCTCGGTGGCCCGCCATCCGGGGTATCTCGGCCAGCAGCTGGGCGTGGGTGAACGACCCTCCCGCGAGCAGCCGGTCCATCGCACCGAGCGCGCGATCGGGAGGCAGGAGACGCCCCAGGTCCAGCGCTGTTCGCAGCGGCGTGGTCAGACGGAGCCCCTCAATCCGCTCGAGGTCCTGCCCCGCCAGCTGCCTGCTGCTGCCCGGTCCTCGGTGGCTGGACCGACCGGCTGCGATCACCTCGAGAGGACGCGGCGCCCCAGGGAGAAGGCCGGTCACGTCGACGCCGTGGATCCACGCCGCGGTCCGGTCCACAGCGGTGGCCTCACGAGAGACAGCCAGGGCCACGGCAGCCGCTCGGAGAGTCGGGGTGTCGGGTGCCGTGCGGGCGACGTACACGCCGCGGAGGAGCCGCACCACGTCGCCGACTCGCTGCATCCGTTCCAGGGACGCCCGGTCCACACCGACCGCCCGGGCCATCGCGCGCGTGAACGGGCGATCGCGGGAGAGCAGCGGCCGCACCGGGTCCATCGGGAGCATGTCGTCCATCCGCACAGGGTGGACCCGTCCGGTGGTCGCGTCGAACGACAATCCACAGGCTCGGGCCGACCCACCCGGTCAGCCGGCTACCAGGGCACGTACGCCAGCTCCCGGGGATGGCAGGCGCAGACCTCCACCACCGGGACGGGCTGGCCGGAACCGGTGAGGACCTGACGCAGCGGCGGCGCCATCAACCGCACCAGCTCGTCGGTGTCCAGCGAGGCGATCGGCTCCACCTTGAGCACGTAGCGAGTCATCGCCAGCCCGATGAGCTGGGAGCCGACCAGCTCCAGCCGAACGGCCGAGGCCCGGATGCCCATCGACGCGGCCGCCGGATGGATCACCACACGGTTCACGAGCGCGTAGAACGCCCGGCCGGCACCCGAGTTGTCGACGCTGCCGCGCACGAGGGCGAGCGCGAGCCGTTGGGTCCGCGGACTCTCGCACAGCATCAGGAACCGCAGCAGCAGCCGCTCCGCGAGGTCACTGGGAACGGTGTCGGCACTCATGGGTCCAGCATGCCGACAAGCTACTGCGGCCTGGTGTAGGCGCCACGGTGGAACAGCAACGGAGCGGCGCGCGCCGTCCGGGCCCCGTCACCGAGGTCGAGCCCGTGCACCCGACCGACCACGATGAAGTGGTCCCCTGCCTCGTGCACCTGGTCGACGGTGCAGTCGACGTACCCCAGGACACCGTCGATCAGCGGCGCCCCCGACGGGGCCGGCCTCCAGCCGACGCCGTCGAACTTCTCCGGGCCCCGCGTGGCCATCCCGTCGGAGATCTCCTGCTGATCGGCGGAGAGGAAGTTGACGCAGAAGAACCCGGCCCGCTGCATCAGCGGCCACGCACGGGAGGTCTTGGCCGGGCAGAACATCACGAGCGGTGGGCTGAGCGAGACGCTCGAGAACGACTGGCAGGTCATCCCCACCGGGTGCTCCGCTGCCATCGAGGTGACCACCGCGACGCCGGTGGCGAACATCCCGAGCACCTCACGAAAGCGGCGCGCCTCGGCCGCTGCGGTGGGGTCGTCGGCCGGGATCGGGGTGTGCTCGCCGAGGCGAAGCTCGAAGTCGGAGCCGGTGCCGAGATACCAGTCGATCAGCTCACGGCTCGGCCCGGTCCCGGGTGCGGCACGGCGGATGCCCTCGGGCGGTTCGGGGAGAGGCCCGGCGTCGGAAGCCATGGTGGCAGTCAACCAGCCGGCTCCAGCCCGGCTCGCACTGACCACCAACCCGGGACCTGCGCGCTCTAGTCTCTAGTCATGACTGAGATGTGGAACACCATCGCTGCGGAGCGCGGCGCCCTCGCGGATGACCTCGTGGGCCTCTCGGACGCAGAGTGGAACGCCCGGTCCCTGTGCGGTGGCTGGAGGGTTCAGGACGTGCTGGCGCACATGACCAGCACCGCGTCGATGACCCCGGCGAGGTTCTTCGGCGGCTTCGTCGCCGCCCGGTTCGACTTCGCGAAGTTCGCGGCGCGGGGCCTGGAGCGCCATCGCGGGAGTACTCCGGCAGAAACCCTGGAGCACTTCCGGGCCCAGCAGCACTCCACGTCCTCCCCGCCGGGACCGAAGCTGTCCTGGCTGGGCGAGACCATCGTGCACGCCGAGGACATCCGCCGGCCGCTGGGCATCCGACACAGCTACGACACCGCGGACCTGAGTGCGCTGATGGACTTCTACAAAGGGTCGAACGCGCTGATCGGCACCAAGGACCGCATCGCCGGACTCACGCTCGTCGCGTCCGACACGAGCTGGACGCACGGCTCCGGACCAGTCGTCGAGGGCCCCCTGCTGTCCCTGCTGATGGCCGCGACCGGGCGAGGCGCGTTCTGCGACGACCTCACCGGCGACGGCGTGCCCTCCCTGCGGGAGCGAGCCGGCTGACCCGCCGGCGGCCCGCCCGAGGAATGCTGCGCCCTCCGCGGCTGTTCGCCGAGGTGTAGACATCCCCCATCAGCACCAGGAGAACTCGTGAGCTCGATCCTCTTCGTCGTCACCGGAGCCGACCACTGGACCCTGAAGGACGGCACCGAGCACCCCACCGGCTTCTGGGCCGAGGAGCTGGTGGCGCCCTACGGCGTCTTCACCGGCGCCGGCCATGAGGTGACCTTCGTGACCCCGGGTGGCGTCGTCCCCACGGTGGACCAGGGCAGCCTCGCCGCCGACGCCAACGGCGGGCAGGAGAACGCCGATCGGATCAAGGCGGAGCTCGACGCGATCACCGGTCTCCAGCAGCCGGGCAGGCTCGAGGACGTGCGCCTCGACGACTATGCCGCGGTGTTCTACCCCGGCGGCCACGGACCGATGGAGGACCTCTCCGTCAGCTCCGAGTCGGCCGAGCTCCTCGTCGCGACGCTCGCCTCCGGCAAGCCGCTGGGGATCGTGTGCCACGCCCCGGCAGCGCTGCTGGCCACCGCCGCAGACGGCGGCGACTCGCCGTTCGCCGGCTACCGCGCCACCGGGTTCACCAATGCCGAGGAGGCCCAGGCCGGGCTCGCGGAGAACGCCCCGTGGCTGCTCCAGGACCGCCTGGTCGAGCTCGGCATCGACTTCGACGAGGCCGACCCCTGGTCGGAGAACGTCGTCGTCGACCGCAACCTGTACACCGGGCAGAACCCGGCGTCCTCCGGCCCGTTGGCCGAGACGCTGGTCAAGGCGCTCGGCTGAGCGCAGCCGAGAATCCGGGCCGAGGGCGTGTGGCGCTCCTCCGCGGAGCGCCACACCCGGGTGCCTTCCTCTGTGACCGGACCCGAGGTGGTCAGCTCGTCGGGGCGAGCGAGGCGACGAAGTCGAGCTTGTCCAGGACTGCCTTCGGGATCACGAACGGGTAGAGGTCCTCGTAGCCCATGCTGCGGTTGATCATGTTCAACGCCACGCTCAGCGGGACCCAGATCCCGACCACGACATCGCTGAACTGCGAGAACGACGAGATGTCGCCGACGGTCGCCAGACCGTACTCGGACGCCGTCTCGATGGTGTCGCAGATGTGCAGGTAGTGCGCCCACGTCTCCGCGAAGTCCTCGAAGGGATGCATGGTCGCGTAGCTGGAGATGTACGACGACTCCCAACCCGGCGGCGGCCCCTCGGCATAGTGCCGGTCGATCTCGGCCTGGTAGTCGACCGAGTCGTCCCCGAACAGGGCCCGGCACTGCCGCGTAGCGTCGTCGTCGCGGACCAGCTGCCACTCGTAGTAGTGGCCGACCTCGTGACGGAAGTGGCCCAGCATGGTGCGGTAGGGCTCTCCGAGGTTCTCGCGGACCTGCATCCGGTGCGCGGCCTCGCTCTCCGCCAGGTCGATGGTGATCAGACCGTTCGCGTGACCGATCACGACGTTCTCGTTGACGCTGCTGAGCAGGTCGAAGGCGAGGCCGTTGTCGGGATCCGCATGCTTGCTCACCACGGGGAACCCGAGCCTGTCGAGCTCGAAGACCAGGTGGCGCTTGGCCCGCTCCGCCGCCGGGAAGTTCGCGATGCCGCGAGCGTCCTCGTCGTTCGGTCGGGTGCGAGTCAGGCTGCAGCTGAAGCACTGGCCGTCCTCGACCTGCGTGAGCCAGGTGCAGCCCGACAGGGGGAGGTTGCGGCACACGTGCCAACGCTCACCGCGGGATCGAGGTAGCTGCCGTCCGCGTCGAGGGGCACGATCGCGCGCTCTCCGCGGGAGAAGCCGAGACGCGTGCCGCAGGAGACACACTCGGAGTTCTCGAAGTGGAGCGGGTTCTCGCAGGTCCTGCATCGGAAGGCCTTCACCGGACCAGCCTTCCACAGGCGGAGCGGACCTCGTGGTGGCAGGATCCAGCCCATGACCCTCCTGGACGACTGGACCGAGGCGAGCCACTCCTTCGGCGGTGTGAGCCACCAGACCTACCGCAAGGGAGCGGGTCCGGGCGTCGTGGTGATCCACGAGATCCCTGGTCTCACCCCACCGGTCATCGCCTTCGGCGAGGAGGTCGTCGAGGCGGGCTACACGGTGGTGATGCCGCACCTCTTCGGCACCCCGGAGGTCCCCAAGAGCGCGCGCAGCGTGGCGCAGTCCTTGCGTGAGGTCTGCGTCAGCAACGAGTTCACCAAGCTGGCCACCGGAGTGACCACACCGCTGGCGGGGTGGTTGCGCAGCCTCGCCCGCGACCTGCACACCGAGCTCGGCGGGCCGGGAGTGGGCGCCGTCGGGATGTGCCTCACCGGTGGCTTCGCCCTGGCGATGATGGTGGACACCTCGGTGGCGGCGCCGGTGCTGGCGCAGCCGTCGGCGCCGTTCGCGGTCAGTCCGCGCAGGTCCCGTGACCTGAACCTGAGCCCGGACGACCTGGCGGCCGTGAAGAAGCGGGCCGCAGCGGGGTGCGAGGTGCTCGGACTGCGCTTCGGGTGCGACCCCATGGTCGGCAAGCGCTTCGAGACGCTCACCCGAGAGCTCGGTGACGCCTTCCTCAAGGTCGAGTTCAAGGGGATGTCGCACTCCACCCTCACCGAGCACCGCCGGCAGGCGGGCGTGGACCGGGTGCTCGCCTTCTTCCGCGAGAAGCTGTACCAGGCTGATCCGGCCTAGGTCCCCCGCGCGAAGTTCGCAAGATAAATCGTGCTCCCAGTGCGTGCATCGCAAGGCGGCGGCGCGAAGGCAGACCGCGTGTCTTTCGAGCGTTGCCAACGCAGCGAGGTGCGCGCTGGGGGCGCGAGTTATGCCGCGAACTTCGCGTGTGGGGCACTAGGACCGCGGCAGCACGTCCGGTCAGCAGATCCGGCCAGCACACCCGCCTCACCGCGAACGGCCCGTCCGATTCGATGGGCCGGGAGGATGCGGGTGCGCGCCTCGACCGCGATACTGGCCCGATGACGACGAACCCCTTCAGCCTCGAGGGCCGCACCGCCCTCGTCACCGGAGCCAATCGCGGCCTCGGACGAGCCTTCGCGACCGCACTCGCCTCCGCCGGCGCGGACGTCGTGGTCGTCGGTCGCGACGACGACCGCAACCAGCAGGCGGCCACCGAGATCGCCCAGCTGACCGGGCAGCGGGTGAGCGTGGGCACCGGCGACATCTCCGACGCCGACCGACGTACGCCGCATCGTGGAGGGCGCGCTCGAGGCCCACGGGAGGCTCGACATCCTGGTCAACAACGCAGGCGTGTGCTTCCATCGTCCGGCCCTGGAGGTCCCCGACGAGGAGTTCGCCCAGGTCTTCGACGTCAACGTGACGGCGCTGTGGCGGATGTCGAAGGCGGTCGCGCCGAGCATGATCGAGGCCGGTGGCGGCTCGATCGTCAACGTGGGGTCGATCTCCGGGATGATCGTGAACCGTCCGCAGTGGCAGCCGGCGTACAACGCCTCGAAGGCTGCGGTGCATCAGCTGACGAAGTCACTGGCGGCCGAGTGGGCTCCCCACCAGATCAGGGTGAACGCGATCGCGCCGGGCTACGTGAAGACCGAGATGGCGCCCGTCGACGAGCCGCAGTTCCGTCGTCACTGGATCGAGGACGCTCCGATGCAGCGCTACGCGACCCCCGCAGGAGATCGCGCCCAGCGTGGTCTACCTCGCCAGCGACGCCGCCTCCTTCACCACGGGCGCGGTGCTGGTCACCGACGGTGGCTACACGCTGCACTGAGGCTCAGGGAGCCAGCTCACCGGGATCTGCCGGCACGTCGACCGCGTGCTGTCGCAGGACCGAGAGCGGCACGATCTGCAGCACCGCCTCGTTGGTCGAGGCCAGCACGACCGGCGCGGCCAACCCAGCCTCGTGGGCCCGTGCCCAGTTGGCCGCGGTCACGCACCACCGGTCGCCGGGCACGAGTCCCGGGAAGCCGTAGTGCCGCATCGGCGTGGCGAGGTCGTTGCCGATGCTGCGCTGGTGGTCCAGGAACTCGGCGGTGACGACCGCGCAGATCGTGTGACTTCCCAGGTCCTCGGGGCCGGTGCTGCAGCAACCGTCACGGTAGAAGCCGGTCAGCGGGTCCAGGCCGCACGGTTCCAGCTCCTGACCCAAGACATTGCGTTCGGTGGCGTCGTTCACCCACCCAGCATCCCGCACCCCTCCCGCCATCGGTCAGCGAGCCCACCGTCGGCCGTCAGGGACTCAGCTCGAGCAGATAGGTCGAGAACCCGTCAGGGACGCGCCCGACCCGGCGCCCCGACGTGACCACCTGGGTCCGCGTCGTCGCCCGCCACCGGACGCCTGCCTGCTGCATGCGGCGCACGAGGCGCACATCCTCACCGCTCCGCACGTGCTCGAACCCACCCACCCGGTCGTACGCCGCGAGGGTGAACCCCAGGTTGGCGCCGTGGACATGGGCGTGTCCCTCCCGCAGCTCGTGGCGCGACTCCCACGCTGCCAGCGTCTCGGGGCTGAGGTCGGCGGAGTCCGGTCGCACCGTGCCCACCACCAGCTCGTACCCCTGTCGCGCAGGCGTGATCTGCTCGACCAGCCATCGGGGTGGGACCACGGTGTCGGCGTCCGTGCACGCGATCCAGACCCGGCTGGGGTCTCGGTCTCCAGCGACCGCTCGGGCATGCTCGACACCGATGGCACGCACCTCGCCCACCAACCCTGAGGCGACCTCCACAGCGGCGACCCAGGGCTCGCGGCGCACGACGTCCGCGGATCCATCCCTGCACGAGTCCAGCACGACCGTGACGTGCACCTCGAGGTCGGGAGCGAGGCTCGTGGCCATCGTCACGGCCGACCTCAGCGAGTCGAGGGTGCGGGGCAGGTAGCCCTCCTCGTCGCGGGCCGGCACCACGACGTGCACGAGGTCCACCGAGTGCGAGGTCATCGGAGCGGATCCGGGACCTCGCGCGAGTGCACCCGCACCTCGATGTCCCGGTCGCGGTACGTCGCGGCCAGCGGAGGCAGGACGGAGACCTCGAACCGCTCGTGGACGGCCGCGGCGTCCAGCACCCAGCCCTCAACCGGGTGTCGCCAGTGGCACAGCACGACCACGCCGTCGGGCGCGAGCGACTCGGCGATCCGGACGACCAGCCGCTCCAGAGCCGTCGGGCTGAGGAAGTAGCCGACCTCCGAGACCACGACGAGGTCGAAGACCGTCTCCGACGGCCACTCCTCCGGGACGTCCAGCTGTGCGACCGTGACCCGGTCGAGGCCGTGGAACCGCCGTCGCGCCGCGCTGGTCGCGGCGAGTGACTGGTCGACGGCCAGGAGCTGCCGGACACGCGGCAGCAGCGCCTCGGCGAGCGCGCCGGTGGAGCACCCCACCTCGACCGCATGCCGGAAGTCCTCCCGCGGGAGCATCGCAAGGACCAGGTCACGCTTGCGCCGCTCGTACCACCGTGACTCCACGCCCCAGGGGTCGCTCCGCTCCTGGTGGAGCCGGTCCAGGACGTCGTCGGTGCAGTCGGCGGCGAGCGTCGAGAGGTAGTGCTCGGGCCCGTCGGCGAAGTGCTCCAGGAGCTCGGGCGAGAGCAGCGTCTCGTCGCCTGGCTGGTCCGACAGCGGCCCCACCTGACTCAGATGGGCGTGGATCGCCTGCTGTTTCGCCGTCAGGGGCCCCTCCTCCAGCCGGAACGGACGCAGGAGCGCCCAGGGTGCGTCCTCGGGAGCGGCCCAGTGCCAGAACCAGATGGGGTACTCCCACAGCTCCGCGCCCGTACGCCGCGCGGCCGCCGAGGCAGCACGGCCGGCGGCCTCGTGGTCGGGATGGCCGTCGCTGCGCCAGGGCGCCACGATCACCGTCGCGCGTCCGTCGCCGACGATCTCGACCAGCCGGATGGCCAGGTGGCTTTCATGCTCGGCGAGCTGACCGTCCGGGTGCCCGAGCCGATGGAGCCGCTCGCTCGGCACGCCCAGCAGCTCCGCGGCACGACGCGCCTCTCGAGCCCTCAGGTCGGCCAGCTGTTGCGGCGTACACGTCGAGGAGTCGGGGTGGCTGCCCTCTCCGTCGGTCGCGCACACGAGCGTCACCTGCAGGCCGGCCGCGGTGGCGGTCGCGACCAGGCCTCCCGCTCCCAGGCTCTCGTCGTCGGGGTGTGCCGCGACCACGACGAGGCGCTCGATCCCCTCGAGCCGCAGCGGCGCTCCGGTCCCCCACTGCTGCTGCTGACGCCAGGCAGCAGCAGCGGTGCCGGCTGCCACATGGGTGAACGACCGGGGCACGCCGTCGTTCACCACCACGCCCACTCGGCCTGCGTGGATCCGCCCAGGGTGCTCCGACCGAGGGCGGCCGCATCCCGCTCGGCGTGGTGCTGGCGCACGTAGAGCGCGAGGTCCGCCACTCGCCGGGCATGGTCCTCCTCGAGCGCGAGCGGCCCCGGCCCGAGGGCGTGGCCGGCGCGCCGCAGCACCTCCTCTGCGGTGTCGGCCACCACCTGGCGCACCCGCAGGGCCAGCCGGGCCGCGTCCGCAGCATCGGACCGACCTCGGTCCACCACGTCGGCCGCGGCCAGGAGGACCGCGCGTGCTCCGGTGAGGGCCGCGTCGATGGCGCCGAGGTGGGCGAGGGCGATCTGGTCGGGCTCACGCCGCAGTGACGAGGCCCGGACCCGGCGGGCCACCGCCACCGTCGCGCCGAACCAGATCGCCGCCACCCCGGCGCCGCCCCAGGCGAAGCCGGGTCGCTCGAGGTACCACCCCGGCTCCCCCACCGGCATCGCCGGCACCTCGGTCAGCTCCAGACCGGTGCTGCGCACCCGGGCCAGACCCCGCGCCACCCACGGGGTGTCCTCGACCGGTCTGACACCCGGGTGGTCCAGGTCGACCGCGAACAGGGACCGTCGGTCCTCGTCGACCCACGCAGTGATCAGGGCGTGACTGACCTGGTCTCCCAGGGAGCACCAAGGCTTGCTTCCGGACAGCGTCCAGCCCGCCCCGCTCTCGCTGGCGCTCAGCCGGGGTCCCCCTTCGGCGGCGAAGACTCCCCAGACCGAGGTCTCGGCGACCACCGCCACCGACGGGACACCGTCGCGACGCGCCTGCGAGATGATGGCGAGCGCGTCGAGGTGGGGTTCGACGACGCGCGCGACGGTCAGGTCCGCGGCCCCCAGGGTGGCGAGTGACTCCCACAGGCCCAGCGTCGAGCCCGCGCCCGGTGCGGGAAGCTCCCGGCCCAGCTCGCGTGCGAGAGCGAGCGCGGGTTGCAGGGCCCGAGCAGGCTGCTGACCGTCCGAGGAGCTCGCCGCGTGGGCACGCTTCGCGAGAGACCTGAGCTCGTCGTCCTCAGCCGAGCCCAGCGCGACCGCTTCAGCGGACAACCGCACTCCTCTGGCTCACGTGCTGCTCAGTACCCACGGGTCCCCGTACGAAAACGGCTCAACGAGCCGCGAGGAACTCCAGCGCCTGGCGGTAGCCGTCGATCCCCTGGCCGGCGATCTCCTTCGCGGCGTACGCCGTGACCACGGAGTGGTGCCGGAACTCCTCGGGCCGGGCCTTGGGATCGCTGATGTGCACCTCGACCATCGGGGCGGTCAGCTGCGCGCAGGCGTCCAGCAGCGCGTAGGAGTAGTGCGTCCACGCGGCTGCGTTGAGCACGACCGGTGTCTCGTCGTCGGCAGCCTGGTTGAGCCAGTCGAGCAGCTGCCCCTCGTGGTTGGTCTGGCGCACCTCCACCTCCAGACCCAGCGGCCGGCCCCACTCGCCACACAGCTCGGCGAGCTCCGCGTGCGTGGTCGGCCCGTAGATCTCGGGCTGACGACGTCCGAGCCGTCCCAGGTTGGGTCCGTTGAGCACGAGCACCTTCACACGGACCCACCTCTCACCGTGGCGTACGCCGAGCGCAGGATCTCCTCGTCGGGATCGGCGAGGATCGTGGGCCGGGCGAGGGCGTCGAGGACCACGAGCCGCAGCTGTGCCCCCCGTGACTTCTTGTCGACGCGCATGGTGGCGAGCAGCTCCTCGAAGCCGATCTCCTGGACCCCGGCGACCCGGAGCGAGGTGGGCAGGCCCGCGCACGCGAGGGCAGTGGTGTGTCTCGCCGCGGTGGCGTCGTCGAGGCGGCCGGCGAGCCGGGCCACCTCGGCCACGAAGACCATGCCGAGGGCGACGGCCTCGCCGTGCCTGATGCGGTAGCCGGTCGCCCGCTCCAGCGCGTGGGCGAGGGTGTGGCCGTAGTTGAGCGACTCGCGACCGGGATGGCCGCTCTGCCCGCCCGTCTCCTTGAGATCGGCCACGACGACGTCGACCTTGACCCGGATGGCGCGCTCCACGAGCTCGCGGAGCACCTCTGAGCGTGGGTCGCGGACGGCATCGCCCTCGTCCTCGACGAGCGCCAGGATCGCTGGGTCGGCGATGAACCCGCACTTCACCACCTCGCCCAGCCCGGCGACCAGCTCCGCTGCCGGCAGGGTCGCGAGGAGGTCCAGGTCGCAGATCACGCCGGCCGGCTCGTGGAAGGAGCCCACCAGGTTCTTGCCCGCCCCGGTGTTCATCCCGGTCTTGCCGCCGACGGCTGCGTCCACCATCGCCAGCAGCGTGGTGGGGATGTGCACGACAGGGACGCCCCGCAGCCAGGTGGCGGCGATGAAGCCGCCCATGTCGGTGGTCGCGCCTCCGCCGACGGTGACGACCGCGTCCGAGCGGGTGAAGCCCGCGCGACCCAGCCGCTCCCACGCCTCGACGGCCACCTGCGCCGTCTTCGCAGCCTCTCCGTCGGGCAGCGGCAGCCGGATCACCTCGACCGCACCGAGGGACGCGGCCACCCGGTCGCCCAGCTCGGGTGAGCTCCGCGGAGTGGCACACGGCCACCCGGCGTACGTCGTTCCCGAGCATGGCCGGCAGCTCGTCCAGCACGTCGTAGCCCACCACCACGTCGTACGGCGACGCACCGCCCACGTGCATCCTGGTGCGCTCAGCCATGGGCGTCCGCCCCGAGAGCAGCGAGCACCCGGTCGACCACCGCGTCGAGGTCGAGCCCGTCCGTGTCGACGACGTGGGTGGCCACCGACTCGTAGAGCGGGGTGCGCTCGTCGATCAGCTGCTTGATCCGGCCGCGGACGTTCCCCAGGAGCAGCGGGCGGGAGACGCCGAGCCCGACCCGCTTGGCCGCATCGCTGAGACCGACGCGCAGGAAGAGCACCCGATGGCCTGCCAGCGCCTCGCGGGTGCCGGGGTCGAGCACCGCCCCGCCTCCCAGCGCGAGCACGCCGTCGTGCTCCTCGAGGGCCGTGCGCACCCCCGCCTGCTCGAGCGCGCGGAAGTGGGCCTCACCGGAGTCGACGAAGATGTCGGAGATGCTCCGGCCCTCGCTCGCCTCGATGTCCTGGTCGACGTCGCGGAACCCGACGCCCCAGACCTCGGCGAGCCGATGGCCGACCGTCGTCTTCCCGGCACCCATCGTGCCGACGAGCACCAGCCGCGGAGCGGTCATCGGGAGTTCCTGGGGCAGCGGGCGCGTCGTGGTGGAGCCGACCTCACCGGAACCTCAGGGTGTCGAGGTAGGACTCGGCGTTGCGCCGGGTCTCGTCCACGGAGTCCCCGCCGAACTTCTCCAGCACGGCGTCGGCCAGCACGAGTGCGACCATGGCCTCGGCGACGATCCCCGCGGCGGGCACGGCACAGACGTCCGAACGCTGGTGGTGCGCCACGGTGGCCTCTCCCGTGGCCACGTCCACGGTGCGCAGCGCACGCGGCACCGTGGCGATGGGCTTCATGGCTGCACGCACGCGCAGCACCTCCCCGGTGGTCATGCCGCCCTCGGTGCCTCCGGATCGTCCCGAGGTACGCCGCAGCACACCGTCCTGGGTGACGATCTCGTCGTGCGCCAGGGATCCGGGCGTCGCGGCCAGCTCGAAGCCGTCGCCGACCTCGACGCCCTTGATCGCCTGGATGCCCATCAGCGCACCGGCCAGCCTGGCGTCGAGCCGCCGGTCCCAGTGAGCGTGCGAGCCCAGACCGGGCGGCAGCCCGTGCACGGCCACCTCGACGACCCCGCCGAGCGTGTCGCCGTCCTTGTGGGCCTGGTCGATCCGCTCGACCATCAGCTTCGAGGCGTCCGGGTCCAGGCAGCGCACCGGGTCCTCGTCGAGGCGTGCCACGTCGTCGGGCCCCGGGACCGACCCGGCCGGAGCCGGCACTCCGCCGAGCTCGACCACGTGCGCGACCAGGCGGGCGCCCACGGCCTGCTCCAGGAAGGCCGAGGCCACCCGACCGAGCGCGACCCGGGCCGCCGTCTCCCGCGCGGAGGCGCGCTCGAGGATCGGCCGAGCCTCGTGGAAGGCGTACTTCTGCATGCCGACGAGGTCCGCGTGACCGGGCCTGGGCCGGGTCAGTGCGGCGTTGCGGGCGAGCCTGTCCAGCTCGAAGGGGTCGACCGGGTCGGCCGACATCACCTGGTCCCACTTGGGCCACTCGGTGTTGGCGATGACGATCGAGACGGGGCCGCCCTGGGTGCTTCCGTGACGGACACCGCCGGTGATCTGGACCTCGTCCTGCTCGAACTTCATCCGGGCGCCGCGGCCGTAGCCCAGACGGCGTCGCGCGAGCGCGCTCGCGATGTCCTCCGTCGTGACCTGCACGTGTGCGGGCAGCCCTTCGAGGATCGCGGTGAGTGAGGGGCCGTGGGACTCCCCTGCGGTGAGCCAGCGCAGCATGGCGCCAGTGTTTCACGCGCCCGAATGCGTGCGGACCGCGACGTCAGTAGCCGAGACCTCGCGCCAGCCACGGACCGGCGAGCGCGCCCAGCAGGGCCCCCAGCAGCATGGCGGGCCCGTACGGAACGCGGGCGCGCAGGCTGCCCCGCACCAGTGCCAGCAGGAGACCTCCGATCGCGCCCACGAAGACGATCAGCGCCAGGCCGACCAGCATCTGCGACCACCCCAGGTAGCCCAGTGCCGGCCCCAGCACGCGCGCGAGACGTACGTCGCCGAACCCCCACGCGTTGAGGAGGAACCAGAAGACCCAGAACCAGCCTCCGACGACCAGCCATCCCCAGGCCGCCCGGTAGAGACCGTCGAGGTCCTGGTCGACCCACGCCGCCAGCGGGAGCAGCACGGCGAGCCCGAGGTAGGTCGGGTGCAGGATGCGGGTCGGCAGCAGCGTGGTGCGCCAGTCGATGATCATCAGCACGACCCCGACGGGAGCCAGCGGAACCAGGTAGAGCAGGGCGCCGGTCCAGCCGAGCACCAGACCCAGCACCCCGGCGATCGCTGCGGACCAGAGCGCCACCTGGAGCCCGAGGTGGGGAAGGGCGGCGATCTCCGCGTACGGCTGCTTGGGCGGTGCGGCAGGAAGGGTCCGGGAGAACAGCGCGCGCTCACCGCCGGCGGTGGCGACCGCCTCGGGGCCGCTCGGGAGCGCCTGCTCCTCGCCCGGGGGCTGAGTCGGGTCGCCGAACCCGGTCTGCGGTGCCGGCTCCGGCTGCGGATCTGGTTCCGAGCGGGGCGCCGGCTCCGGGTCGGGATCCGGTTGCGGCTCGGGCAGGCGGGCGATCAGTGCGGGAGCGGCGAGGCCCAGGACGAGCGCCACCGACAGGCAGAGCGCCGCGGCCTGCAGGTGCGACGCGTCCGGCCAGGTCATGGCCCGAGGCTAGAGGAATGTGCTGCGCCGGGATGGGTTTGTGCACAGCTGCCGAGGTGGCGGGACCCACAGGCAGCGGCACCTCACGGGTGCCGGGTGGAGGCCCTGGCGTCGAGCTCTGCTCGGCCAGCCGCCCGGAGCACCTCGGCCGGCACGTGCCGGCCGGTCATCAGCTCGACCTGGAGCACGGCCTGGTGTGCCAGCAGGTCCAGGCCGCTGACCAGGTCCCGGCCGGACTCCTGGGCGGCGTGTGCGAGCGGCGTCGGCCACGGGTCGTAGACGACCTCGAACACCGCCGGGACGGCCGCGCACGACTCGAGCAGCGCCGGCGTCTGCGCGACTCCCGGCAAGGTGGACACCACGATGTCCGCGTCGTGGGCACCCGCGCTCGCCAGCGTGCCCACCGACAGCCGAGGCGCTCGGGGATGGGCCGCCACGGCCGCCACGGTCTCCTCCGCCCGGGCCGGATCCCGGACCAGGAGGTGCGCGGATGCGCATCCGAGCTCGGACAGGGCCAGCAGCACCGACGTCGCAGTCGCTCCGCCACCGAGCACCAGCGCCGTGCTGACCGAGCCCTCCACGCGCTCCTCGATGGCGGCCCGGGCACCCGGGACGTCGGTGTTGAAGCCGGCTCGGCGGCCGGGCTCGAGCAGCACCGTGTTCACCACGCCGGAGAGCCGGGCCCAGCGGTCGAGGGAGTCCACCAACGGCACCACCGCGCGCTTGAGCGGCATCGTCAGCGAGAGCCCCCGCCACGACTGGTCGAGCCCCGCCAGGAGCTCCTCGAGCCCCGACTCCTCCACCCGGACGGCGTCATAGGTCCAGTCGAGGCCGAGGTGCTGGTACGCCGAGCGGTGCAGGGCCGGTGACAGCGAGTGCTCGATCGGCGATCCCAGGACCGCGCAGCGCATGGCTCAGCATTCCTTCTCGGTGTTGCGGCAGTACTCCTGCAGCCTGGCCACGGCCTTGTTGTGCTGGGCCAGCGTCGTGGAGAACACGGTCGTCTCGTTGGCGTAGTCGGGCACGAAGAACAGCCACGACCCCTTCGCCGGGGACAGCGCAGCCTTGATGGTCTTCTCGCCGGGCGAGCCGATCGGACCCGGCGGCAGGCCCTTGCTGACGTAGGTGTTGTACGGCGAGCGGCTCGCCCTCTCCTCGGAGGTCGTGAACACGTCGCCCTCGCGCTTGCTGACGTAGGAGACCGTGGAGTCCAGCTGCAGCAGCATGCCCTGGTCCAGCCGGTTGTAGAGCACGCGCGCGACCTTCGGGTAGTCCTCTTCCCGATTGGCCTCGTACTCCAGGATGCTCGCCACGGTCAGCACCTGCTCCGCGGTGAGCCCGAGGTCGGCGGCCTTCGCCTCGATGTCCAGGTCCTTCTGCACGGCGACGGTCTTCGCGACCATCTCCTTGATCAGCTCCACCGCGGTCTGCTTGGGCGGCACGCTGTAGGTCGCTGGGTACAGGAAGCCCTCCGGGTTCCCCTTCGCACCGGCAGGCAGCCCGATCGCCTCGGCGTCGCCGAGAGCGGCGATCACCGCCTTGCGCTTGATGTCGGTCTCCTCGACGATGGACTTCACCACTTGGTCGATCCGGGCACCCTCGCGCACCGTGACCCGGCTCTGCACCAGGTTCGCCGGGTCCTTGAGCACGCTCAGCGCGTCGCTGGCCGCCATCTGCTTCTTCAGCTCGTAGTACCCGACCTGGATGTTGCGGGACTCCTCGTCCTCGCGGGCCACCTTGCTGAAGGCGTCGACGCTCTTGACCACGCCCTTGGCCTTGAGGTCGCGTCCGATCTGGACCGAGGAGGCCCCGGCCTTGACCTGGTAGAGCACCGACCCCGTCCCGGGCCCGTCGTAGTCGGGTGCCGACGCCAGCTGGGTGCTGATCTGGTCGAAGGCCCAGCGGCCGCCGAACCAGGTGCCGCCCACCAGCACAGCCAGCACGATCAGCACCGGGATGCACCCGCGGCCTCGACGCCTGCGCCGCGGTGCGGGCTCCTCGAAGTGGTCCTCGAGCACCGCGTCGTCGGGGGCCTCGGCCTCCGTGCCCAGGCCCCAGTCGCCGTCGGACCGCTCGCCCAGCAGCGGCTCCTGCGGGTGGTCCTCCGGCTCGTTCCCGTGCTGGCTCAACGCATCCGTCCTACTCGCTCGTGTCCGCGGGCGGGACCAGCTCACCGGCCAAAGCCCCGGTCTGCCGTTCCCGCTCGAGAGCTCCTTGCAAGATCACGACCGCAGCGGCCTGGTCGACCACCGCTCGACGCTTCTTGCCCTTCCGGCCCTGGGCACGCAGCTGCCCCTCGGCAGTCACGGTGCTCAGCCGCTCGTCACACAACCTGACCGGGACCGGGTGCACCCGTGCGGACAAATCGCGCGCGAACGCTCGAACCTTACCGGCCGAGGGTCCCTCTCCCCCGGACATCGAACGCGGAAGTCCCACATAGATCCGCACCGCCCCGAGCTCGAGTGCCACGGCTGCGATCCGGTCGAGGTCACCGGTCCCGCGCGTCACCGTCTCGACCGGCGTCGCGAGGATGCCCGACGGGTCGCTGCTGGCCACACCGACACGGGCATCGCCCGGGTCCAGGCCGAGGCGTACGCCGATCAGCTGATCCATCGGCGCTAGTGACCGGCTCGCGCGCCGGCCAGGGCCTGCCTGACCGCGGACAGTGCCTCGCCCGTCCTCGCCACGTCCGAGCCGCCGCCCTGGGCCACGTCGTCCTTGCCGCCGCCCTTGCCCCCCAGCACCTCGGAGGCGGCGCGGACCAGGGTGTTGGCGGAGACGCCGGCCGCGCGAGCGGCGTCGTTGACCGCCACCACCACCGACGGCTTGCCGTTCGAGGACCCGATGATCGCGGCGACCGCGGCACGGTCGGCCGGCATCCGGTTGCGGATGTCGAGGGCCAGGGTGCGTACGTCGCCACCGCCCGCTCCGGGGACCTCGTGGCCCACGAACGCGACCCCGCCGACATCCTCGGCCTGCGCCGCCAGGGTGCCTCCCGCGGCCAGCAGCTGGGCCACCCGGACCTTCTCGATCTCCTTCTCGGCGGTGCGGAGCTTCTCCACCAGGTCGTGGACGCGCTCCGGCAGCTGCTCGGGGCGCACCTTGAGGGTCTCGGAGAGCTGGGCGACCAGCACGTGCTCACGAGCGAGGAACCGGTAGGCGTCGCTGCCCACGAGCGCCTCCACGCGGCGTACGCCCGAACCGATCGAGGCCTCACCGAGGAGCTTGATCACTCCCAGCTTGCCCGAGCTGCCGGCGTGCGTGCCCCCGCAGAGCTCGCGGGCCCAGTCGCCCACGGACACGACCCGGACCTGGTCGCCGTACTTCTCACCGAACAGCGCCATCGCCCCGGACTTCACCGCGTCGGCCTGGCTCATCACCTCGGCCTGCACGGCGAGGTCGTCGAGGATGACCTCGTTGACGCGGGCCTCGACGTCGGCCATCACGGAGGCGGGCACCGAGCCGGTGGCGGAGAAGTCGAAGCGGAACCTGCCCGGGGCGTTCTCCGAGCCGGCCTGGGTCGCGGTCTCGCCGAGCGCCTCGCGGAAGGCCTTGTGCACCATGTGGGTCGCGGTGTGGGCGCGGGAGATCGAGCGCCGCCGCTCCACATCCACGACCGACTGCGCGTGCGCACCGACCAGCACCTCACCCGAGAGCACGGTGGCGTGATGGACCACGAGTCCGTTGATCGGCGACTGCACGTCGAGGACCTGCACCCGAGCGCCGTTGTCGAGCTCGATCACGCCCTGGTCGGCGAGCTGCCCGCCACCTTCGGCATAGAACGGAGTGCGGTCGAGGACGAGCTCGATCTCCGCACCGGCTCCGGCCGAGGCCGCCGCCCCCTCGGAGGTGACGATCCCGCGCACCGATCCCTCGCCGACCACGTCGGCGTACCCGGTGAAGGTGACCGGCCCGCCGAGCTGGTCGGCGATCGCGCGGTAGGCGGTCGCGTCGCGGTGCTGCCCCTTCTTGGCCTTCGCGTCAGCCTTCGCGCGCTGCCGCTGCTCGCCCATCAGCCGCCGGAAGCCGTCCTCGTCGACCGAGAGCCCCTGCTCGGCGGCCATCTCCAGGGTCAGGTCGATCGGGAAGCCGTAGGTGTCGTGCAGGGCGAAGGCCCGGTCCCCGGACAGCGTGCTGCTCCCCGCCTTCTTCAGCTCCGTGGCCGCGGTGTCGAAGATCGAGGTGCCGGCGCGCAGGGTCGAGCGGAACGCGTCCTCCTCGGCGAAGGCCACCGTCGAGATCCGCTCCCAGTCGCGGGTCAGCTCCTCGTAGGTCTCGGCCATCTTGTCCCGGCTGACCGGCATCAGCTCAGGCAGCACCCTGTCCTCGGTGCCCAGCAGGCGCATCGAGCGGATCGCCCGGCGCAGCAGCCGCCGCAGCACGTAGCCACGCCCCTCGTTGCCCGGCGTGACGCCGTCGCCGATCAGCATCATCGAGCTGCGGATGTGATCAGCGACGACTCGGAATCGGACGTCGTCCTCGGCGCTGGCGCCGTACCGCCGTCCGCTGAGCTCCTCGGCCCGCTCGATCACCGGGAAGATCACGTCGATCTCGTACATGTTCGGCTTGTCCTGGAGCAGGAACGCGACCCGCTCCAGTCCCATCCCGGTGTCGATGTTCTGCTTCGGCAGCGTGCCCACGATGTCGAAGTCGGTCTTGCTGCGCACCGCACCGAGCTCGTCCTGCATGAAGACCAGGTTCCAGATCTCCAGGTAGCGGTCCTCCGCGGCGAAGTCCCCGTCCGCGCCGTACGCCGGGCCGCGGTCGTAGAGGATCTCCGAGCACGGCCCACCAGGACCGGGCACGCCCATCGACCAGTAGTTCTCGCTCTTGCCCAGGCGGATGATCCGGTCGTCGGAGAGCCCGGTGACCTTCTTCCACAGCTCGACGGCCTCGGGGTCGTCGTCGTACACGCTCGGGTAGAGCTTGCTCTCCTCCAGGCCCCAGCCACCGTCGGCCAGCGGCTTGGTGACCAGGTCCCAGGCCAGCTCGATCGCACCCTGCTTGAAGTAGTCGCCGAAGCTGAAGTTGCCGCACATCTCGAAGAAGGTGCCGTGGCGCGTGGTCTTGCCGACGTCCTCGATGTCCGGCGTCCGCACGCACTTCTGGACGCTCACCGCGCGCTGGTAGGGCGGGGTCTCCTGGCCGAGGAAGAACGGCTTGAACGGGACCATGCCCGCGTTGACGAACAGCAGGTTGGGGTCCGGGACCAGCAACGAGGCAGACGGCACCGCCTGGTGGCCGGCCGCCTCGAAGTGCGCAATGAAGCGGCGGCGGATCTCGGCGGTGTTCACGGTCAAGGGTTCTCCTGCGTGGGTGGGTTCGCATGGTGGGCCTGCAGGTACGTCGGGCCGTCCCCGGGGACGAGCTCGCGCGGCCCGTCGAGGGTCCAGCCGAGCCGCTCCCGCAGCTCGGTCTCCTTCTCGCCCATCCCCGCGCGGACCTCCTGGGCGAACAGCTCCGCGCCGACCTCCAGGCCGGCCAGCCGGTCGCGGAGGCCCTCGGGAGTGAGCACCTCGGCGACGTGGCGCGCCTTGACGAGGGCGTAGACGCCGGCGCCGGCGCCGGCCACGAACCACAGAGCTCTGCTCATCGGTCGGCTCTCACGCCGCACCGGCCGCGTGCGGTCGGGCCCGGTCCGCATGGTCGTCGCCGGCCGCGCTCCGGCTCCGTTCCTCGGCCTGCAACCGCCGCCACGCCTCCTTGGTCTCTCGCCGGCGCTGCTTGCGGGCGCGGCGTACCTCCCGGCGCACCTCGAACCGGATCCGGTTGCGCGACTCCGCGCTGAGCGCCCGCTGAAGTCCGTGCCCGAAGGCGACCAGCTTGACGAGCGGCTCACCCACGGTGGCGCTGAGCACCACCCGGTCCGGCACGGTGGGCTCGGGCCGCGCCTGCCCGGCGTCGGTGATGACGTACGCCGGGTCGTCGACCCTGATCATCGTCGAGGACTGGCGCTCGAGCTGCTCGGTCAGTCGGTCCAGCCGGTCGCGGAGCGCATCGGTCTCCGCGCGCGCGGACACCAGCGCGCGTCGGGAGTCCGCGCGCAGGCGCAGCCCCAGGACCACGGCGCTCACGCAGAGGACCAGCGCGAACGCGGCGCTGGCGATCAGGGCGGGCGTTTCCATGGATACCGACCCTACCTGCCGCGAATCAGGCGTCGGATCCGCTCCCACCGCTCCTTCAGGGCAGCTTCGGCGCCGAGGCTGGTGGGCCGGTAGTAGGTGGCCTCGCTCACGACGTCGGGGGCGTACTGCTGCTCGGCGATGCCGAAGGGCGCGTCGTGGGAGTACTGGTAGCCCTTGCCGTGCCCGAGCTTCTTCGAGCCGCCGTAGTGGGCGTCGCGCAGGTGTGCCGGCACCGGGCCGATCTTGCCTGCGCGTACGTCGGCGCTGGCGGCGTCCATCGCCTTGATCACGGCGTTCGACTTGGGCGCGAGGGCCAGCGCGATGGTGGCCTGGGCCAGGTTGAGCCGGGCCTCGGGCATGCCGATCAGCTGGACGGCCTGTGCGGCCGCGATCGCGGTGGTCAGGGCGGTGGGGTCGGCCAGGCCGATGTCCTCACTGGCCAGGACCACCAGACGGCGGGCGATGAAGCGCGGGTCCTCGCCGGCCTCGACCATCCGGGCCAGGTAGTGCACCGCGGCGTCGGCGTCGGAGCCGCGGATCGACTTGATGAAGGCGCTGGTCACGTCGTAGTGCTGGTCGCCCTGCCGGTCATAGCGCACCGCGGCGCGGTCGACGGCCGTCTCGGTGGTGCTCAGGTCCACCGTCGCGCGCCCCTGCGCCAGGGCGGCCCCGGCAGCCGCCTCGAGATAGGTCAGTGAGCGGCGGGCGTCGCCTCCGGCGAGGCGGACGAGGTGGTCGAGCGCGTCCTCCTCGACCGTGACGGAGCCGTCGAGCCCGCGGGCATCGGTCAGCGCCGCCTCGATCACTCCGCGCACGTCGTCGTCGGTGAGCGGCTCGAGCGTGAGCAGCAGGGAGCGCGACAGCAGCGGGGAGATCACCGAGAAGAAGGGGTTCTCGGTGGTGGCGGCCACCAGGGTCACCCACCGGTTCTCCACGCCGGGCAGCAGCGCATCCTGCTGGGCCTTGGTGAACCGGTGCACCTCGTCGATGAACAGCACCGTCTCCTGACCGGTCGAGACCAGTCTCGCGCGTGCGCCGTCGATCGCGGCGCGGACCTCCTTGATGCCTGCCGCCACCGCGGAGACCTCCACGAAGTGCCGGTTGGTGCGTCCGGACACGATCGCGGCGATCGTCGTCTTGCCGGTTCCCGGCGGACCCCACAGCAGCAGCGACATCGGCTGGTCGCCCTCGACCAGGCGCCGCAGCGGCGCGCCGGGGGCGAGCAGGTGCTGCTGACCGACGAGCTCGTCGAGATCGCGGGGCCGCATCCGCACCGCCAGCGGTGCCGAGGCGTGCGAGTTCCCCGCCAGCGTTCCTCCCGACCCCGGAGGAGACGCGGCGGCACCGGCTGACGAGCTCGATCCGTCGTACGCGAAGAGGCCGTCCACCCGGCGACCCTATCCGGGACCGACGGGCGGACTCAGGTGTCCTCACGCAGGCGGAGCGGGACTCTCCTGACTCGGTGCGGTCGGGGCGCCGGCGGGCGGCTGCGCGGGGGCATCCACACCGGCCTCCTTGCGCTGCTGCGCCGAGATCGGCGCCGGGGCGGCGGTGAGCGGATCGAACCCGCCACCGCTCTTGGGGAAGGCGATCACCTCGCGGATCGAGTCCGCTCCGCTGAGCAGCGCACAGATCCGGTCCCAGCCGAACGCGATGCCGCCGTGCGGAGGGGCGCCGAAGGCGAAGGCGTCGAGCAGGAACCCGAACTTCTCCTGGGCCGCTGCCTCGTCGAGGCCCATCAGCGCGAACACCCGCTTCTGCACGTCGCTGCGGTGGATCCGGATCGACCCGCCGCCGATCTCGTTGCCGTTGCAGACGATGTCGTAGGCCCAGGCCAGTGCGTTGCCGGGGTCGTCATCGAAGGAGTCGAGGTCCTTGGGGCTGGTGAACGCGTGGTGCACCGCCGTCCAGGCGCCCCCGCCCACCGCGACATCGCCCGCGGCGGTGGCCTCGGCGGTCGACTCGAACAACGGGGCGTCGACCACCCACAGGAAGCTCCAGGCGCTCTCGTCGATCAGGCCGCCACGACGGCCGATCTCCAGGCGAGCGGCGCCGAGCAGCGCCCTGCTGCTCTTGGCCGGGCCGGCCGCGAAGAAGATGCAGTCCCCGGGAGCGGCCGCGACGTGGGCCGCGATGCCGGCCTTCTCCTCGTCGCTGATGTTCTTGGCCACCGGGCCCGGTGAGCTCGCCGTCCTCCTTGACCAGGAGGTAGGCCAGGCCGCGGGCCCCGCGCTGCTTGGCCCACTCCTGCCAGGCGTCGAGCTGCTTGCGTGGCTGACTGGCCCCGCCCGGCATGACGACCGCGCCGACGTACTCGGACTGGAAGACGCGGAACGGCGTCTGCGAGAAGAACTCGGTGCACTCGACCAGCTCCTGGCCCATGCGCAGGTCGGGCTTGTCGGTGCCGAAGCGCGCCATCGACTCGGCGTAGGTCAGCCGCGGAAGCGGGGTCGGTACGTCGTACCCGATCAGCGCCCACAGGGCCGTCAGGATCTCCTCGGTGAGCGAGATGACGTCGTCCTGCTCGACGAAGCTCATCTCGACGTCGAGCTGGGTGAACTCGGGCTGCCGGTCGGCACGGAAGTCCTCGTCGCGGTAGCAGCGCGCGATCTGGTAGTACCGCTCCATGCCCGCGACCATGAGCAGCTGCTTGAACAGCTGCGGGCTCTGCGGCAGGGCGTACCAGCTGCCGGGCTGCAACCGGGCCGGGACCAGGAAGTCACGCGCCCCCTCAGGGGTCGAGCGCGTCAGCGTCGGGGTCTCGATCTCCACGAAGCCCTGGGCGTCGAGCACGTCGCGCGCCGCCTTGTTGACCTTGCTGCGCAGTCGCAGTGCCGCGTTGGGCCCGCTGCGGCGCAGGTCGAGGTAGCGGTGGCGCAGCCGCGCCTCCTCGCCGACCTCGACGTGCTCGTCGATCGGGAACGGCAGCGGTGCGGCCGCGCTGAGCACCTCCACGTCGGTGGCGATCAGCTCGATCTCGCCGGTGGGCAGGTTCGGGTTCTGGTTGCCCTCGGGCCGCAGGCTGACCTTGCCGGTGACCTTGAGGCAGTACTCGCTGCGCAGGTTGTGCGCGACCGCCTCGTCCCGGATCACCACCTGGACGACGCCGCTGGCCTCGCGCAGGTCGATGAAGGCGACTCCCCCGTGGTCACGACGGCGCGCGACCCAGCCGGCGAGGGTGACTTCGGTGTCGACGTGGGCCGGCCGCAGGCTGCCGGCGTCGTGGGTGCGGATCACTGTTGCTCCTGTTGGTTGAATCGGATGCGCGGGCTCAGGTCCTCGACCGGCGGCACCCACGTGGTGAGATCCACGACGGCCTGCTCGCCGCTGCGGATGTCCTTGATCTGGGGGTCTCCCCCGTCCGGGTCCGGGAACAGCACGAAGGGAATCCCCCGCCGCTCCGCGTGCCGGATCTGCTTGCCGAACTTGTACGCCGCGGGTGCCACCTCGCAGGGCACCCCGTTGCCCCGGAGCCGGGCGGCGAGCAGGTCGCTGCCGGCTCGGCTCTCCTCGTCGACGACCGCCACCAGCACCGCGCTGGGCACCGAGCGGTCGGCCTCGACCACGCCCTTGCCGAGGAGCGGCACCAGCACCCTGCTCACGCCGAGCGAGATGCCGACGCCGGGGTACGTCGTACGCCCGTCGCTGGCGAGCGCGTCATAGCGGCCTCCCGAGCAGATCGAGCCCAGGCTCTCGTAGCCGTCCAGCCGGGTCTCGAACACGGTGCCGGTGTAGTAGTCCAGCCCTCGAGCGATCTTCAGGTCGGCCACGATCTGCACCCGGTCGGTCACCAGTGGCCGACAGCCCTCGATCACGGCGGCCAGCTCCTGGAGTCCCTCGTCCAGCAGCTCGTGACTCACGCCCAGCGCCTGCACCTGCTCGACGAAGGAGCCGTCGGTGCTGCTGATCCGGGCGAGCGCCAGGCAGCTCTCCGCCTGCTCCGGGCTGAGCCCGGCCTCGTCCACGAGCAGGGCGCCCACGCGGTCCTCGGAGAGCTTGTCGAGCTTGTCGACGACCCGCATCACCGCGTCGAGGTCGGTGACCCCGAGACCGGTGTAGAAGCCCTGGATCAGCTTGCGGTTGTTGACCTGGAGCCGGAAGCCGGGGAGGAAGTCGAGCCCACCCAGGGCGTCGAGCATCACCCGGGCCACCTCCACGTCGTGGTGGAAGGCAAGGGTGTCGCGGCCGATGACATCGATGTCAGCCTGGGTGAACTCCCGGAACCGCCCCTCCTGGGGGCGCTCCCCCCGCCACACCTTCTGGATCTGGTAGCGGCGGAACGGGAACTCCAGCCTGCCGGCGTTCTCCAGGACGTAGCGCGCGAAGGGGACCGTCAGGTCGAAGTGCAGGCCCAGCGAGGAGCCCCGGTCGGCCGCGTCGTCCTCGGTGTCGTGCAGCCGGCGCAGGACGTAGACCTCCTTCGAGGTCTCCCCCTTGCGGAGCAGCTGGTCCAGCGGCTCCACGGCCCTGGTCTCCACGTTGGCGAAGCCGTGCAGCTCGAAGGTGGCGGCGAGCCGGGCGAGCACCTGCCGCTCGACGTACCTGTGGGCGGGCAGCAGCTCGGGGAACCCGCTCAGCGGGGTGGGTCGGGCCACGTCACAGGCCCCGCGTGACGGGATCGGGCGAGGCGCCCGAGTCGTCGTCGGGGTGTGCGCCGAGGTCCAGCAGGAACGGGTTGGTGGCGCGCTCGCGGGCGATGGTGGTCTGCTCGCCATGGCCCGGGAGCACGACGATGTCGTCGCGCAGCGTCAGCACCTTCTCGCGCAGGCTGCGCAGCATCGTCGGGTGGTCACCGCCCGGCAGGTCGGTGCGACCGATCGAGCCGGCGAACAGCAGGTCCCCGGAGAACATCAGCTCGAAGATGTCGGGGTGGCCCGCTGCCTCGCCGTACGGCGTGCGGAAGGTCACCGAGCCCTCGGTGTGCCCGGGGGTGTGGTCGACCACGAAGCTGAGCCCGGCCAGCTCGAGGGTCTGCCGGTCGGTGAGCTCCTCGACGCGGTCGGGCTCGGCGAACTCGTACTTGCCGCCCGAGCATCATCGCGGTGGTCTCCGCGGACATCCCGGCCATCGGGTTCGCCAGCAGGTGGCGGTCCCGGGGGTGGATCCAGGCGGTGGCGTCATAGGTGCCGGCGACGGGCGCCACGCACCACATGTGGTCGACGTGACCGTGCGTCACCAGCACCGCCACCGGCTTCAGACGGTGCTCGCGGACGATCTCCTGGACACCCTGGGCGGCGTCCTTGCCGGGATCGATGACGACGCACTCGCTGCCCGGCCCGGTCGCCGCGACGTAGCAGTTGGTGCCCCACGGTCCGGCTGGGAAGCCTGCGATCAGCACCTTGACGTCTCCTGCTCGGGGGATGTGGGACCGGATTGAACACTCGCCAGCCTACTGGCCGGGATCGGCCACCGTTGCATGCGTACGATGAGGCGACACTGAACCGCACCACCAGTCGACGCAGAAGCAGGTGTAGCAAAGTGACCGCGCAGGGCAACTCCCCCCTCCACGAGGGTGACCCGAAGGACGCCGGGACCGACTCGCCGGAGGCCGGCCCCTGGGGCCGTGTCGACAGCGACGGGACCGTCTACGTGCGGACCGTGAACGGCGAGCGTGCCGTGGGCCAGTACCCCGAGGGCACCCCCGAGGAGGCGCTCGGCTTCTTCACCCGTCGGTTCGAGGCGCTCGAGTTCGAGGTGCAGCTGCTCGAGCATCGCGTGCGCGCCGAGGCGCTCAACCCCGATGAGGCGACCGAGTCCATCAAGAAGGTCTCGGCCCTGCTGGTGGAGCCCAAGGCCGTCGGAGACGTCGTCGGGCTCAGTGCCCGCCTCGACGCCCTGGGTCCGTTGCTCGGGCTCCAGCGCAGCAAGCGTCGCGAGGACCGGGCGCGCAAGCTCGAGGAGTCCCGCACCCGCAAGGAGCAGATCGTCGGCGAGGCCGAGAAGATCTCCCAGGGCAAGGACTGGCGCAACGGGGTGAACCGGCTGCGCGACCTGCTCGAGGAGTGGAAGGCCCTCCCCCGGCTGGACAAGAAGACCGACGACGCGCTGTGGCACCGGTTCTCGGGTGCGCGCACCGCCTACACCCGTCGGCGCAAGGCTCACTTCGCCGAGCTCAACGAGGTGCGTGAGGGCGCCCGGGTCGTCAAGGAGCGGCTGCTCAAGGAAGCCGTGACGCTCAGCGAGTCGACCGACTGGGGGCCGACCTCGACGCGCTACCGAGAGCTGATGCAGGACTGGAAGGCCGCCGGCGCCGCGCCGCGCGAGGTCGAGGAGTCCCTGTGGCAGAGCTTCCGCGCCGCCCAGGACGCGTTCTTCGCGGCCCGCGACGCCGCCAACGCCGAGCAGGACAAGGAGTTCAGCGCCAACGCCGAGAAGAAGCGGGCCCTGCTCGTCGAGGCCGAGGCGCTGGTGCCGGTCACCGACCTCGACGCCGCGAAGCGCAGCTTCCGCGACATCAGCGAGCGCTGGGACGCCGCCGGCAAGGTGCCCCGCGACGACATCAAGTCGCTCGAGGCCCGCATCCGCAAGGTGGAGCAGGCCATCCGCTCCGTCGAGGAAGACAAGTGGAAGCGCAGCGACCCCGAGAAGTCGGCGCGCGCCGACGACATGCTCAGCCAGCTGGAGCGTGCCGTCGCCGGCATCGAGACCGACCTCGACCGGGCCCGCTCCGCCGGCAACGACAAGCAGGTCAAGGAGCTCGAGGCCAACCTCGCCTCCCGCCAGGCCTTCCTCGAGATGGCCCGCAAGGCCGCCTCCGAGTTCTCCTGACCACTCGGCGCCGACCGGGCACTCCTGCTGGCTCCCAGTACGCCGACCGGGCGATCCTGCTCGCTCCCAGAACGCCGACCGGGCGATCCTGCTCGCTCCCAGAACGCCGACCGGGCGATCCTGCTCGCTCCCAGTACGCCGACCGGGCACTCCTGCTCGCTCCCAGTACGCCGACCGGGCGATCCTGCTCGCTCCCAGCTCGCCTAGCGGGCCATCTTGCGCGCGACTCGCACAGGGACGTCGCCAAACCACGAGGGCGCCAGCGGGAGGATCGCCCGGTCGACGTACTCAGCGAGCACGAGTGCCCGGTCGACGTACTCGCGACGAGCACGAGTGCCCGGTCGACGTACTCGACAGCGAGCACGAGTGCCCGGTCGACGTACTCACAGCGACCACGAGTGCCCGGTCGGCGTACTCACAGCGAGCACGAGTGCCCGGTCGGCGTACTGACAGCGAGCACGAGTGCCCGGTCAGTGGGTGACGCGGTAGGCGTCGAAGACGCCGTCTACCTGGCGGACGGCCTTGAGGATGGCGCCGAGGTGCTTGGGGTCGCCCATCTCGAAGGCGAAGCGGGTCTTGGCGACGCGGTCACGGTTGGTGGTCAGGCTGGCGGACAGGATGTTCACGTGCTGGTCGGAGAGCACCATCGTGACGTCGGAGAGGAGCCGCGCCCGGTCGAGCGCCTCGACCATGATCTGCACCAGGAAGGTCGACTGCGAGCTCGGCGCCCACTGCACCGGGGCCAGCCGCTCGGGCTGGCTGAGCAGCTGGGTGGCGTTGGTGCAGTCGCGCCGGTGCACCGAGATGCCGTCGCCGCGGGTCACGAAGCCCAGGATCTCGTCGCCGGGGACCGGGGTGCAGCAGCGCGCCAGCTTCACGAGTACGTCGGTCGCGCCGACCACCTCCACACCTGAGTCCTGGGCCACCTGGCCCCGTCGGCGCGGTCGGGTGATGGTCACCGCCTCGGCGAGGTCCTCCGCGGCGCCGTCGTTGCCACCGGAGACCTCGATGACCTTGCGTACGACGGTCTGCGCACCGAGGTTGCCCTCGCCGACCGCCGCATAGAGTGCCGTCACGTCGGCGACCTTGAGCTCGTTGGCCACCTGGGTGAGCGACTCGTGCGTCATCACCCGCTTGAGCGGGTGGCCCTCCTTGCGCAGCAGCTTGGCGATCTGCTCCTTGCCGTGCTCGATGGCCTCCTCACGCCGCTCCTTGGTGAACCAGTGCCGGATCTTGCTGCGAGCCCGGGGCGACTTCACGAAGGTCAGCCAGTCGTGGGTGGGGCCGGCGTTGGGGGACTTCGAGGTGAACACCTCGACGACGTCGCCGTGCTCGAGCTCGGACTCCAGCGGGACCAGGCGACCGTTGACCCTGGCGCCGATGGTGTGGTGACCGACCTCGGTGTGGATGGAGTAGGCGAAGTCGACCGGGGTCGAGCCGATGGGCAGCCCCATCACGTCACCGCGGGGCGTGAACACGAACACCTCGGCGCTGTTGATCTCGAAGCGCAGCGAGTCCAGGAACTCGCCGGGATCCTCGACCTCGTTCTGCCAGTCCAGCAGCTGCCGCAGCCACTGCATGTCGGAGTCGGCCGCGGACTTCTCCGTGTCCACGCCCGAGCGCACGTCCTCCTTGTACTTCCAGTGCGCGGCGACGCCGTACTCCGCACGGCGGTGCATCCCGACGGTGCGGATCTGCATCTCCACCGGCTTGCCCGAAGGGCCGATGACCGTGGTGTGCAGCGACTGGTACATGTTGAACTTGGGCATCGCCACGTAGTCCTTGAAGCGGCCGGGCAGCGGGTTCCAGCGGTTGTGCAGCAGGCCGAGCACGCCGTAGCAGTCCTGGTCGTTGTCCACCAGGATGCGGATGCCGACGAGGTCGTAGATGTCGGAGAACTCGCGACCGCCGTGGATCATCTTCTGGTAGATCGAGTAGTAGTGCTTGGGCCGCCCGGTCACCCGTGCGTTGATCCGCCCGGAGCGCAGGTCGTCCTCCACCTGGTTGATCACCTGCGCCAGGAACTGGTCCCGCGACGGGGCACGCTCGGCGACGAGCCGCACGATCTCGTCGTAGATCTTGGGGTAGAGGGTTGCGAACGCCAGATCCTCGAGCTCCCACTTCAGGGTGTTCATGCCGAGGCGGTGGGCCAGCGGGGCGTAGATCTCGAGCGTCTCGCGGGACTTGCGCTCCTGCGTCTCCTGCTTGACGTAGCGCAGCGTCCGCATGTTGTGCAGGCGGTCCGCCAGCTTGATCACCAGGACACGGATGTCCTTGCTCATCGCCACGATCATCTTGCGGATCGTCTCGGCCTGCGCCGAGTCGCCGTACTTGACCTTGTCGAGCTTGGTGACCCCGTCGACCAGCAGCGCCACCTCGTCCCCGAAGTCGCTGCGCAGCTCGGCGAGCGTGTACGCCGTGTCCTCGACCGTGTCGTGCAGCAGGGCCGCAACCAGGGTCGGCTCGGTCATGCCGATGTCGGCCAGGATGGTGGTGACGGCCAGCGGATGGGTGATGTAGGGGTCACCGCTCTTGCGCATCTGCCCGCGGTGATGCTTCTCGGCGATGTTGTAGGCCCGCTCGAGCAGGGCCAGGTCGGCCTTGGGGTGGTTGGCGCGCACCGTTCGGAACAGCGGCTCCAGGACCGGGTTGCCGACCTGCTTGCTGGTGCCGATGCGCGCGAGTCGTGCCCTGACTCCGCGGCCGGTGAGAGTGGGGCTGGCTTCGGGCGCGCGCAACGCCACGAGCGCGGGGTCGTTCACCACGCTGTCATCAGCCATGACGCCTCCCTCGGCGCCTCTCGCGAGCCACCATCACCAGTCTAGGCGCGCCTGAGGATATGTTGACGACTAAACCGTGTACAGCACGGTCAGCGGTCGGTCGCCGACGGTCGCGCGCCCGGGCAGGAAGCTCAGCTCCATCAGCACCGCGAAGCCGTGCACGACCGCTCCGGCCTCCTCGACCAGCTGAGCAGTCGCTCGGGCGGTGCCCCCGGTGGCCAGCACATCGTCGATCATCAGGACCCGCTCGCCAGGGGCAAGCGCATCGGTGTGCATCTCGAGGGTCTCGCTGCCGTACTCGAGGTCGTAGGAGACCGAGCGCGTGGTCCACGGGAGCTTGCCGGGCTTGCGCACCGGCACGAACCCGACCCCCAGGGCCAGCGCCACCGGGGCACCGAGGATGAAGCCACGGGCCTCCATGCCCACGACCTTGTCCACCACGACCTGTCCGGACTCGTCGCGTCCCGCAGCGGCCAGCGCGGTCACCACGTCGGTGAAGGCAGCATGGTCGTCGAGCAGCGGGGTGATGTCCTTGAAGGTGACGCCGGGCTGGGGGAAGTCGGCGATGTCGCGGACGAGCGAGCTGATCCGGGAGCCGAGCGGCTCCGGGTCGGTCGCCACGGCGGGGGCGCTCACTTGCCGCGCTTGGAGCGAGGCTGCCGCTTGGGCTGGCTGCGCTTGGCTGCGCCGGACTCCCCCAGCGGTGCCTTGGAGTCAGGGACGACCCGTCCGGTCCCGGAGGCCTCGGGGCGACGCGGCGGGGCCTTGACCGGGACGATCACCTCGTCGGGCTCCTCGTCGCCGAACGCGTCGACACCTTCCGGCGACTCCCGGACAGGCAGGTCGTCGGTGAAGGCGGGTACGTCGGCGTAGCGGTCGACGCGACGAGCCCGAGCCCTGGCGCGAGCGTCGTTGTGGGTGATCTCCTTCTCGCCCGACTTCAGCTGCACCGCAAGCGGGGTGGCGATGAAGATCGAGGAGTAGGCACCGGCGGCCATGCCGACGAACAGGGACAGGGCGAGGTCCTTGAGAGCGCCCGACCCGAGGGTGGCCACGCCGACGTAGAGGATCGCGCCCACCGGCAGCAGGGCCACGATCGAGGTGTTGATCGAGCGCACCAGCGTCTGGTTGACCGCGAGGTTGGCCAGCTCGGCGTACGTCCTGCGGCTCTGCCGGAGGTTGCGGGTGTTCTCCCGGACCTTGTCGAAGACCACGACGGTGTCGTAGAGCGAGAATCCCAGGATCGTCAACAGACCGGTCACGGTGGCCGGAGAGACCTCGAAGCCCGACATGGCATAGATGCCGACGGTGATCACGACGTCGTGCGCGAGCGCAACGAGCGCGGCCGCCGACATCTTCCACTCTCGGAAGTAGCTCCAGATGAACAGCACCACCAGCACCAGGAACACGACCAGGCCGGTCAGCGCTCGTTGCGCCACCTGGGCGCCCCAGCTCGCGCCGATGTCCTGTGTCGAGATGTCGTCGTCGGCGTCGACGCCGACCGTCTCGGCGATGGCTTCGGCCACCTGGATCGCCTGGGTGTTGTCGAGCATCTCGGTCTGGACCCGGATGGTGTCCTTTCCGGAGGTGTTCACGACCGGAGCAGAGGCTGCGTCGATGCCGGTGTCCGCCACCGCGCCTGCGAAGCTTGTCCGCGTTGTCCTGGGTCGCCTGACCTGACTGCACGTTGACGGTGTACTCGACGCCGCCCTCGAACTCGATGCCGAAGTTGAGGCCCTTGAAGTAGAGGCCCGCGACCGCAATCAGCACGATGATCGCGGAGATGGAGTACCACAGCCACTTGCGCCCGACGAAGTCGATCGATACGTCGCCCTCGTAGAGCGCGTTGCCCAGCCTGCTGGCCTTGCCCATCAGACTCTCCCTCCGACGAGATCGGGACGCAGGCTCTGGTCGATGCCGAGAGTCTCCTGCGAGAGTCCCGAGAACCGCGAGCCGGTGTTGAAGAACTTGCGACGCGCGAGCAGCGTCATCGTGGGTTTGGTGAACCAGAAGAACACAGCGACGTCGATCAGGGTGCTGATACCGAGCGCGAAGGCGAAGCCCCGGACCACGCCGATCGCGAAGATGTAGAGCACGACCGCAGCCAGCAGCGACACCGCGTCCGCAGCCAGACAGGTGTTCCGTGCCCTGGCCCACCCGGTCTCCACGGCGACCCGCATGGATTTGCCGTCGCGCATCTCGTCGCGGATGCGTTCGAAGTACACGATGAAGGAGTCGGCCGTGATCCCGACCGCCACGATCAGCCCGGCGATGCCGGGAAGCGTCAGGGTGAAGCCCGCAGCCTTGGCGAGCACGAGTACGGCGCCGTAGGTCACGAGGGCCGCGATGATCAGGGACGCGATCACCACCACGCCCAGGCCACGGTAGTAGACCAGGCAGTAGAGCATCACGATCAGCAGGCCGACGACTCCGGCGAAGACGCCTGCGGAGAGCTGGCTGCCGGCCAGCGAGGGGCCGATGGTCTCGGTGGTGGTGTCGAAGGTCAGTGGCAGCGCGCCGTACTTGAGCGAGTTGGACAGCGAGCGGGCCTCATCCTCGGTGAAGTCACCGCTGATCTGCGCGTTGCCGTCCAGGATGGGCTCGTTGAACCCGGCGAAGGAGATCACCTGGCCGTCGAGCACGATCGCGAAGGTGCCACCCGACTTGTTCAGCTCGGTGGAGGTGTCGGCCATGGCGTCCTTGGCCTCACCCTTGAGCGCGAGGTTGACCACCCAGCCCACACCGTTCTGCGGCGTGCCGTAGGAGGCGGACTTCAGGTTGGTGCCCTCGATCACGCTGGCGGAGAGCAGGAACTTCTGGCCCTCATCGTCACAGGTGATCAGCGGCTTGCCGGGGCTGTCGTCCACGGCGGCCGCTGCGTTCTTCTTGGTGGGGCAGGTGTAGGCGGCGAACTTCTGCAGCCACTCCAGGCCCGGGTCCACCGACCACTTCAGCGGGTCGGAGACCGGCGCGCCCTTCTGGGTGATCTGCTGCTGCGGGTCCGCGGCGGCCGAGGGGTCCGCCGCTGCGGACGGACTCGACTTGGGCGTGGCCTTGGGCTTGGCACCGGGCGAGGGCTTGGCGAACGGTGCCGGGCGCGGGTTGCTCGGTGCCTCGTCGACCTCGGAGGGTGTCTCCTCCGAGCCGGGCTGCTGCTCGCCCTCCGCCTCCTCGGAGGCACCGGCCGCAGGACTCGGCTGGGACGACTCGCTGGCCTCGGGCTGGGGTGAGCCGTCCTGCGGCTGTCCTGCGACGAGGCGGAAGCGCAGCTGGGCAGTGCGCTTGACGGCGTCGACCAGGCGCGAGGCGTTCTCACCCGGGATCTCCACGATGATGTTGCGGTCACCCTGGGTGGAGACCTCGGCCTCGGCCACCCCGCTTCCGTTGACCCGGGCGTCGACGATGCTGGCCGCCTGCTCGAGCTTGGTCGGCGTGATGGCGTCGCCCTGCGAGATGGCGGACAGCGTGATCCGGGTCCCGCCCTCGAGGTCGAGACCCAGGCGCGGCTTCCAGGTCTGGCCGAGGGAGGCGAGTCCGAAGAGCACCACAACGGCCAGCCCGAAGATGAGGAGCGTTCGCCCAGGTCTGGGCGCATTCTTCGCCACGTCGACTCTTCTCCTCAGTCCTCTGCCTGGGACGGGTCCGACTCCGCCGGGGTGCCCGAGCCGTTGTCCTGCGTGCGCTCGAGCTCGTCGGCCCGGCGTACGACGACCTGGCGCGCCACGGTGATCACCGTTCCGGGAGCGATCTCGACCTCGGCCTGGCCCTCGTTCAGCGCGCGGACGGTGCCGAAGATCCCGGCGGAGAGCACGATCCGCTGCCCGACCTCGAGCCCCTCCTGGAGCTGCTGCACCCGCTTCTGCTGGTTGCGGGCTGGACGCATGACGATGGCCCAGAAGCCGAGCATGGCCACGATGATGACGAAGAACTGCGCATAGGCCGGCACGACAGACAACTCCAAGGGAAAGGCAACAGGGTCTGGTGGGCCGTGAATCCGCCCGTGGGCCCGAAACGGGCTCCAGCACGGGTATTACGACACCGAACGTGAAGTGTAACGGCCGTTACCGGCTCATTCGGACTCCGACCCGAACAGCAGCGGGTCGTCTCCTGCCAGTCCGGCGGGCGGCGTGAGGCCGAGATGCACCCAGGCCGCCCGGGTGGCCACCCGTCCGCGCGGCGTCCGGGCGAGCAGGCCCTGGCGCACCAGGAAGGGCTCGGCCACCTCCTCCACCGTCTCCCGCTCCTCGCCGACAGCGACCGCGAGGGTGCTCACGCCCACCGGTCCCCCGCTGAAACGGCGGCACAGTACGTCGATCACGGATCGGTCCAGTCGGTCCAGCCCGGACTCGTCCACCTCGAAGAGCTCGAGGGCGGAGCGCGCCAGCTCGCGGGTGACGATGCCGTCGGCCCGTACCTGCGCGAAGTCGCGCACCCGACGGAGCAGGCGGTTGGCGATGCGCGGGGTCCCCCGCGAACGCAGCGAGATCTCCTGGGCACCTGCCCGCTGGAGCTCTACCCCGAGCAGACCGGCGGAGCGGTGCACGATCAGCTCGAGGTCGGCGGGCTCGTAGAACTCGAGACGGGCGGTGAACCCGAAGCGGTCCCGCAGCGGACTGGGCAGCAGGCCCGCCCGGGTGGTCGCGCCGACCAGGGTGAACGGAGGGATCTCCAGCGGGATGGCCGTGGCACCGGGCCCCTTGCCGATCACCACGTCGACCCGGAAGTCCTCCATGGCCATGTAGAGCATCTCCTCGGCCGGCCGCGACATCCGGTGGATCTCGTCCACGAAGAGCACGTCGCCCTCGTTGAGACCGGACAGGATCGCGGCCAGGTCGCCCGCATGGGTGATGGCGGGGCCACTGGTCAGTCGCAGGGGGGCACTCATCTCCGCGGCGATGATCATCGCCAGAGTGGTCTTCCCCAGCCCGGGCGGCCCGCTCATCAGGACATGGTCCGGAACCCGCTCGCGCGCACGGGCCGCCTGCAGCAGCAGCGAGAGCTGCTCGCGGACCCGCTCCTGGCCCACCACCTCGTCGAGGGTGCGCGGACGCAGCGCGGCCTCGACGACGCGCTCGTCGCCGTCGGCCTCCGCCGCGGTCAGCGGACGAGAGGTCATGTACGCGGTCTCCGCCGCCTCGAGCTCGGCCTCGTTCACCTGCTCACGCCTTGCTCAGCGTCTGCAGGGCCGCGCGCAGCAGCCGGCCCACGTCGGGGGTGGGCATCTGCTCGGCCTCGGGCGCGACGACGGTGATGGCCTCATCGGCCTCGCGCGCCGACCACCCGAGCCCGACCAGGCCGGCCTGCACCTGCGCCTGCCACGCCGGTGAGGACGCTCCGGGCCGGGGAGGTGCGCTGGCGGCCATCGGGGAGCCGATGCGGTCGCGCAGCTCCAGGATGATGCGCTGCGCGCCCTTCTGACCGATGCCGGGGACCTGGGTGAGCGTCTTCACGTCGTCACCGCCGACCGCGCGCCGCAGCGCCTCCGGTCGATGCACCGCCAGCATCGCCTGGGCGAGCTTGGGGCCGACACCGCTGGCGGTCTGGACGAGCTCGAACATCTGCTTCTCGTCGTCGTCGGCGAAGCCGAACAGGGTCAGCGAGTCCTCGCGCACGATCATGCTGCTGGGCAGCAGCGCCTCGGCGCCGATGCGCAGGCCGGCCAGGGTGTCCGGAGTGCACTGGAGCTCCAGCCCGATCCCGCCGACCTCCAGCACGGCGGCGGTGGGGCCGACGGCGGCCACCCGTCCACGGACGAACGCGATCATCGTGGTCCTCCTCGAAGTGCTGGACGAGCGGGATGGGCGACCGCGTGAGCGGCGACGGCCGCCTCCAGGCGGTGACTGGCCCCACCTCGCCAGATGTGACAGATGGCCAGGGCGAGCGAGTCCGACGCGTCGGCCGGCTTGGGGACCTCGGCGAGCCGCAGCAGCCGAGCGACCATCGCACCGACCTGGGCCTTGTCGGCACGGCCACTGCCGGTCACCGAGGCCTTGACCTCGCTCGGCGTGTGCAGGGCGACCGGAAGGCCCCGACGCGCGGCCACCAGCAGGGCGATGCCACTGGCCTGCGCGGTGCCCATCACCGTCTTGACGTTGTGCTGGCTGAAGACCCGCTCGACGGCGACGGCGTCGGGACGGGTGGCATCGAGCCACTCCTCCAGTCCCTGCTCGATCAGGCAGAGCCGGTGCTCGATCGAGAGGTCGGCCGAAGTACGGACCACGCCCACGTCCACCAGCGAGAGCGGTCGACCGACAGAGCCCTCGACCACCCCCACCCCACACCGGGTGAGGCCGGGATCGATGCCCAGCACGCGCATGGGTACTCCTCGGTCGTCCGAACACCTGTTCGCACCACGCTAGCCCGGAGTGGGCGCCCGCCGCGGTTGCGACTCGCCGCTCCGACCCGCGGGGCGAACGGGCTCAGGACTCCAGGGCCGCCATCACGTCGTCGGAGACGTCGAAGTTGGCGAAGACGTTCTGGACGTCGTCGAGGTCCTCGAGCGCCTCGACCAGCCGGAGCACCTTGCCGGCGCCCTCCTGGTCGAGCTCGACCTGCATGCTGGGCAGGAAGGAGGCGTCCGCGGAGTCGTAGTCGACCCCCGCGGCCTGGAGTGCCGTGCGTACGGCGACCAGGTCGGTGGCCTCGCTGACCACCTCGAAGGCCTCGCCGAGGTCGGTGACGTCCTCAGCGCCCGCGTCGAGCGTGGCCTCGAGGACGTCGTCCTCGGTGACCTGCTTTCCGTCCTGCTCCGCCGGGACGATCACGACGCCCTTGCGGTTGAACATGTAGGCGACCGAGCCGGGGTCGGCGAGCGAGCCGCCGTTGCGGTTCATCGCGGTGCGCACCTCCATGGCCGCACGGTTCTTGTTGTCGGTGAGGCACTCGATCAGGAACGCGACGCCGTTGGGCCCGTAGCCCTCGTACATGATGGTGACGTAGTCCGCGCCGCCCGCCTCAGCACCCGAGCCACGCTTGACGGCGCGGTCGATGTTGTCGTTGGGGACCGAGGACTTCTTCGCCTTCTGGATGGCGTCGAACAGCGTCGGGTTGCCGGTGATGTCGCCGCCCCCCATGCGCGCGGCCACCTCGATGTTCTTGACCAGCTTGGCGAACATCTTGCCTCGACGTGAGTCGATGATGGCCTTCTTGTGCTTGGTCGTCGCCCACTTGGAGTGGCCAGACATCGGCGTTCCCTTCCCTAGCTTCTCGACACCAGGTCGCAGAAGAGGCGATGGATGCGTACGTCGCCGCCCACCTCGGGGTGGAACGACGTGGCCATCAGCGGCCCCTGCCGGACGGCGACGATCCTACCCACGGCTTCGTCGTCGGCGCCCGGCCCGGGAGCGACCCGAGCCAGGACCTCCACCCGGGGGCCGGCGCGCTCGACCCAGGGTGCCCGGATGAACACCGCGTGCACGGGCTCCGCGAGACCCTCGAAGTCCACCTCGCCCTCGAAGGAGTGCACCTGCCTGCCGAAGGCGTTGCGGCGCACGGTGATGTCGAGTCCGCCGAGGGTCTCCTGGCCGACGGCACCGTCCTCGACGTGCTCGGCCAGCATGATCATGCCGGCGCAGGTGCCGAAGGTCGGCATGCCGGCCGCGATCCGCTCGCGCAGGGGCTGGTCGAGCTCGAAGATCCGGGCGAGCTTCGCCATCGTGGTGGACTCGCCACCGGGGATGATCAGGCCGTCGCAGGCGTCGAGCTCGCTCGACCGACGCACCGGCTGGGACGCCACACCGAGGGCGGTGAGGGTGGCGAGGTGCTCGCGGACATCGCCTTGGAGGGCGAGCACGCCGATGGTGGGACGAGGAGTCACCGTGGAGAAACTACGGCAGCGCTGGCCGAGCACTCGCGCCGGGTGAGGACCCGGGCGGAGGGCGAACATCTGGGCCGGCCGGCCCTCGACCTCGAGGGCGCGCCCTGACCGGCGGAGGACGGTCTGACCGCCGTCGGTCGAACTGGGATCGGGCCCGTCGGGCTCGTCCGGACCGACGTCGGGACGGCGTCGGGACCGAGATACCCGACGTCCCGATGGGATGCCTCCCCCGCGGTGGCATCCCACCGGGACTGGTGGGTTGATCGCCGGAAGCGATGCAGTCACTAGTCTGCGGCGGAAACCGTTACGAGAAGGGCTGATTTCCGACAAATCACGCCAGTGGACTATACCGGGCAGGAGGGCCCGCCGTCACCAGCCCCGCTCGGCCAGCCGGTGCGGCTGCGGGATGTCCTCGACGTTGATGCCGACCATCGCCTCACCCAGCCCACGGGAGACCTTGGCGACCACGTCGGGGTCGTCGTAGAACGTCGTGGCCTTGACGACTGGCCTCGGCGCGCTGGGCCGGGTTCCCGGACTTGAAGATCCCGGAGCCCACGAAGACGCCCTCGGCGCCGAGCTGCATCATCATGGCGGCGTCCGCCGGAGTGGCGATCCCGCCGGCGGTGAACAGCACGACGGGCAGCTTCCCGCTCGCGGCCACCTCCGCGACCAGGTCGTACGGCGCCTGCAGCTCCTTGGCGGCCACGTACAGCTCGTCCTCGGGCAGCGACCCGAGGCGGCGGATCTCGCGCCAGGATGGTGCGCATGTGCGTCACCGCGTTGGACACGTCACCGGTGCCGGCCTCGCCCTTGGAGCGGATCATCGCCGCGCCCTCGGTGATCCGTCGCAGCGCCTCACCGAGGTTGGTGGCCCCGCAGACGAACGGCACCGTGAAGTTCCACTTGTCGATGTGGTTGGCGTAGTCGGCCGGGGTGAGCACCTCGGACTCGTCGACATAGTCGACCCCGAGGCTCTGCAGGATCTGCGCCTCGGCGAAGTGGCCGATGCGGGCCTTGGCCATCACCGGGATCGAGACGGTGTCGATGATGCTGTCGATCATGTCGGGGTCGCTCATCCGCGACACCCCGCCCTGGGCGCGGATGTCGGCGGGAACACGCTCGAGCGCCATCACCGCGACGGCACCGGCGTCCTCGGCGATCTTCGCCTGCTCGGCGGTGACCACGTCCATGATCACACCGCCCTTGAGCATCTCGGCCATGCCGCGCTTGACGCGCGAGGTGCCGCGCTCGGTGCCGGGGCGGACGGGAGCTCTGGGGGATCGAGGAAGGGATGTCAGCCATGCTCGCATCGTACGTCCGCGATCCTGCCCACCTCGACCCCGGGGAGGTCCGTGAGACGAGCCGTCGACGACTGTTCTCGGATCAGCCCTGCGGCGAGTCGGACAGCGCCTGCTTGCGCACCATCAGCACCCGTCGTACGACGGTCTCGGTGCTGGCCGCGGCGAGCACCCACAAGGTGACGTGGAGCAGCACCGGCAGGTCGAGCAGATCGCTGAGCCCGGTCGCCACCAGGATGGCCACGAGCCGGTCGGCGCGCTCGGCCAGACCCCCCTTGGCCTGCATGCCCAAGCGACTCGGCTCGCGCTCGGGCATAGCTGGTGACCGCGCCCATCACCAGGCAGTAGAGCGCTACGCAGAGGTAGAGGTAGTCGTCACCGGGGCCGGCGAAGTACAGCACCAGACCACCGAAGATCGCACCGTCACCGATGCGGTCGAGCGTGGAGTCGAAGAACGCCCCGAACTTCGAGGAGCGTCCTGTCGCCCTGGCCATCGCCCCGTCGATCAGGTCGCTGAACACGAACGCGGTGATGACGAGCACCCCGACGAGCAGCTCGCCCTGGGGAAAGAACACCAGGGCGCCGGCCGAGACGCCGAGGGTGCCGACGAGGGTGACGGTGTCGGGGCTGATCCCCAGCCGGATGAAGGTGTTCACGAAGGGCGCGAGCATGACGCTCTGCCAGAAGTGCTTGAACCTGTCCAACATCTCGCGAGGAGGCTACCCCTCGGCCGACGACGGGTCGGACGGCGGCTGCCCGGATGCGTCGCTCCACGCCTCCGACAGCAGCCGCTGCGTTCCCTGGAGCAGCTCGGGCAGGGTCTTGGTCTGTCCGATGATCGGCATGAAGTTCTGGTCGCCCAGCCATCGCGGCACGACGTGCTGGTGCAGGTGGGCGGCGATGCCCGCACCGGCCACCGCGCCCTGGTTCATGCCGACGTTGAAGCCCTGGACGGCCGAGACCCGACGCAGGGTCACCATGGCCTGCTTGGTGAGGCTCGCGATCTCGGCCACCTCCTCGTCCGTGGTCTCGGTGTAGTCCGCGATGTGCCGGTACGGGCACACCATCAGGTGACCGGGGGCGTACGGGTAGAGGTTCAGCACCGCGAACGACAGCTCTCCCCGGCGTACGACCAGGCCTGCGGCGTCGGCGAGCGAGGGGATGCGGCAGAAGGGGCACTCCCCCTCCGAGTCGTCGCCCGGCTTGCTCTCCCCGCGGATGTAGGCCATCCGGTGCGGGGTCCAGAGGCGCTCCAGCCCGTCGGCGTCGCCGATCCCGTCCTGGACGTGGACCTCGTCCACGGCTCAGACCTGGGTGCGCGAGGCCACGGCCTCGGCCACCCGGGCGATCGCCTCGTCCACGGGAACGCCGTTGTCCTGGCGCCCGTCGCGATAGCGGAAGCTGACCGCGCCCGCCTCCACGTCGTCGTCGCCGGCGATCACCATGAACGGCACCTTCTGGAGCTGGGCGTTGCGGATCTTCTTCTGCATCCGGTCGCCCGAGTCGTCGACCTCGACCCGCAGCCCCTCGGAGCGCATCCGCTTCGCGATCCCGGCCAGGTAGTCGTTGTGGCGCTCCGCGATCGGGATCCCCTGCACCTGGACCGGCGCGAGCCAGGGCGGGAACGCGCCGGCGTAGTGCTCGACGAGCACGCCCATGAACCGCTCGATGGAGCCGAACTTGGCCGAGTGGATCATCACCGGCTGCTGGCGACTGCCGTCGGCGGCGACGTACTCGAGGGCGAACCGCTCGGGCGAGGGCTGGTTGAAGTCGTACTGGATCGTGGACATCTGCCAGGACCGGCCGATGGCGTCACGCGCCTGCACCGAGACCTTGGGGCCGTAGTACGCCGCGCCGCCCGGGTCCGGTACCAGCTCGAGGCCGGTCTCGACGCAGACGTCCTCGAGCACCTTGGTCGCGACCGCCCAGTCCTCGTCGGACCCGATGAACTTGTCCTTGCTCGCATCCTTGGTCGAGAGCTCGAGGTAGAACTCGTCGAGCCCGAAGTCGCGCAGCAGCCCGAGCACGAAGTCGAGCAGGTGCCGGATCTCGCTGGGCGCCTGCTCGGCGGTGACGTAGGAGTGCGAGTCGTCCTGGGCGAAGCCGCGCACCCGGGTGAGGCCGTGGACCACGCCGGACTTCTCGTGCCGGTAGACGCTGCCGAACTCGAAGAGCCGCAGCGGCAGCTCGCGGTAGGAGCGCTGACGGGAGCGGTAGATCAGGTTGTGCATCGGGCAGTTCATCGCTTTGAGGCGGTAGTCCATGCCGTCGACGTCCAGGGCCGGGAACATGCCCTCGCCGTAGTACGGCAGGTGCCCCGAGGTGTGGAACAGCCCCTCCTTGGCGATGTGCGGGGTGCCGACGTACTCGAAGCCCTCCTCGATGTGCCGGCGCCGGACGTAGTCCTCCATCTCGCGCTTGATCACGCCGCCCTTGGGGTGGAAGACAGGCAGCCCGGAACCGATCTCGTCGGGGAAGCTGAACAGGTCGAGCTCACGACCGAGCCTGCGGTGGTCGCGGCGCTCGGCCTCCTCGATCCGGTGCAGGTGGGCGTCCAGCTCCTCCTTGGTCTCCCAGGCGGTGCCGTAGATCCGCTGGAGCTGCTTGTTCTTCTCGCTGCCCCGCCAGTACGCCGCCGCCGAGCGCATCAGCTTGAAGGCGGGGATCCGCTTGGTGGTCGGCAGGTGCGGACCGCGACACAGGTCCTTCCAGGCCACCTCGCCCTTGCGGTTGATGTTGTCGTAGATGGTCAGCTCGCCCGCACCGACCTCGGCACCGGCTCCCTCGGCAGCGTCGGCGGCCGAGCCCTTGAGGCCGATCAGCTCGAGCTTGTACGGCTCCTGGGCCAGCTCCTCGCGCGCCTCGTCGTCGGGCAGCGCCCGGCGGCTGAACCGCTGGTTCTCCTTGACGATCTTGCGCATCCGCGTCTCGATCTTCTCGAGGTCGTCGGGGACGAAGGGCGTCTCCACGTCGAAGTCGTAGTAGAAGCCGTTCTCGATCGGCGGTCCGATGCCGAGCTTGGCGTCGGGGAAGAGCTCCTGCACGGCCTGGGCCATCACGTGCGCGGTGGAGTGCCGCAGGATGTCGCGACCGTCGGCACTGTCGATCGCGACCGGCTCCACCTCGTCGCCGTCGGCGAGCTCGTGGGCGAGGTCGCGCAAGGTGCCGCCCACCCGGGCCGCGATCACCTCAGGGGTCTCGGCGAACAGCTCCCAGGCCTTGGTGCCCGTCGCCACGCTCCGCTCCTCACGCGTGTCGGCGTGGACGAGAACGACGTCGATGTCGGACACGAGGCTGGCTCCTGGGGATCGGTCGAGCGGTGGCACGGCGGGCGGCCCTCCGAGCGGAGGACCCCGACGATCGTAGCGACGGCTCAGCGCTGCGACGTACCCGGTTTGCGATGACTCAGGGTGCGAGCCGGCGCCGGGTGGGCAGCTCGGGAGCCGGGCCCATCTCGTGGCCGGACACGGGCTGATCCTTGAGGTAGCGCCCCAGATGTCCCGCCCAAGGAGCAGCCGTGACCCCGTGGGCGAAGACGCTGACCAGCACGGTCCACGCCGCGATCGCGAAGATCGTCTCCCCTGCCGCTGAGTCGGTGCCCTCGGCGACGAGCAAGGCGAACAGGATCGAGGCCAGTCCCCGGGGACCGAACCAGCCCAGGAACAGCCTGGTTCGCCAGCGTGTCCCGCTGCCGAGAAGCGCCAGCAGCACCGGAACCATCCGCACCACCGTCAAGGAGCAGACGACGTAGACAGCGACCCGCCAGCTCAGCTGGTCCAGGGCCGGGCCGACCACGACGGCCCCGAAGATCAGGAACGTCACCGCGCTGAGCAGCTCGCCCTCGTCCTCGCTGAAGTCCTGGACACCGCTGCACTGCCGCCGGGCGACCCGCCCGAACGCCAGACCGGCGACGAAGGCGGCGATGAAGCCGTTGCCGTCGAGCACCGAGGACAGCGCGTAGGCACAGGCGGCGATCGAGAGCGCGGCGAGCTGCCGGTAGACGCCCTCCACGGCCCCCGCCGCTACCCGCCGGTCGAGCAGCCAGCCGCCGAGGAGGCCGACGACCAGGCCCACCGCCACCCCGTAGCCGACCTGCTCGGTCGCGAGCGTGACCCAGTCGCTGGCCCCACCCACATCCTCGGCGACGACGGCTGCGAGGAGGACCGTGACGATGGGGACGGCGATCCCGTCGTTGAGGCCGCTCTCGACGTTGAGCGCCTGGCGCACCCGTGCGGGCAGCCGCTGGTCGCTGACGACCGCCTGACCGAGCGCCGCGTCGGTGGGTGCCAGCACGGCCGCCAGCAGAGCCGCCTCGGCCAGGCCGAGGTCGGGTACGACGAGCAGCGCGACGCCCGTGCCGGCCAGGACCGTGAGCGGCATCCCGAGCCCGAGCAACCGACCGGGCAGCAGGGCCTGCCGGCGCAGGACACCGAGGTCGATCCGGATGGCGTCGGTGAACAGCACCAGGACCAGCGTCGCCTCGACGAGGACGGAGACCGCCTCGCCCCGCAGGTCGAGGTCGAACCACCCGAGCCCGCCGACCCCGACGACGAGACCGATGGTGGTGAACACCATCGGCGCCGTGAGCGGAGCCATGGTCAACCGGCCGGAGACCATCGCGAACCCGAGGACGGAGAGGCCGACCAGGAGTACTTCGACCATCGCCGTCTCCGTCCAACCGCTCGCGGGGTGCACAGCCTAGTGAGTCCGGCGCGCGCCGGAAGGCTCTCGGACACCCGCTGTCGTGTGGGGGACCCGGGCGCCCCGGGCAGACAGAAGCGGCGGTCGACCGCACATGACAAAGGCACGAGGCCGGCCCCCGATCGGGGACCGGCCTCGGACCTGCGGTGCTGGTGGTGGGCGATACTGGGTTCGAACCAGTGACCTCTTCGGTGTGAACGAAGCGCGCTACCACTGCGCCAATCGCCCGCTGGTGATGCCGGATGTGTTCGTGCTGATGCTGCGCGGAAACCCTAGCGTAGGCCCAAGGGGCCATTGACATCGGGCGTCCGGACCCCATTGCCCATAGCCCGACCAGTCCGAGCCCGCCACCACTGGGCTAAGAACGACTAGACCACCGACACTCGAAAATAGACCAGAGGCCTGAAAAACCTAGACCACTGCCCCCACGAAACGGACATATCCCGGTTTCCCCTGTCCACAAGGGGATTCACTGCGCAGAATCAACCCAACGCGTGGAGGGCGCGTCGGGGTTTCTGGAGGGAGACCCTGTTGAGAAAATCAAGGGGAGTCACGATGAAGCAGGTCAAGACCGCACAGGTCGTCACCGAGAACGTAGAGCTCGAGTTCGTCGACCCGCAGGGTGACGCGACCTCGATCGACGCGGACCTGGTGTTCGACCCGGCCGACCCGTACGCCGTCACCATGGTGTTCCGGACCGGCGTGCAGGAGGTCCTGTGGACCTTCGGTCGCGAGCTGCTCCTCGACGGCCGCTACGAGCCCACCGGCGACGGCGACGTGCACGTGTGGCCCTGCCTCAGCTCCGACGGCAGCGCCGTGGTGATCATCGAGCTGTGCTCCCCCGACGGCGAGCTGCTGGTGCAGGCGAGCTCACGCAGCGTCGACACGTTCGTGACGGCGATGCTGGGATCGGTCCCGGACGGCCAGGAGAGCGCCTTCGTCAACTTCGACGACGAGCTGGCCTCGCTTCTCACCGTCTGAGCGACCGCTTCACGGATCAGGGTGCTGGGCCTCTCGGCTCGCCCACAGCTCCATCAGCCTCAGCGTGACCGGTCCCGGAGCATCGAGCTCCCGGTCGTCCACGCGACTGACGCCTTGGACGTCGCTGGTCGTGGACAGCAGGAAGATCTCGTCGGCCGCGTCGAGCACCTCGACGGGCTCGTCGACCTCCACCACCTCGGGACACCACTCCAGCAGCAGTCCCCTGGTCACCCCCGCCAGGCATCCTGCCGCCAGCGTCGGTGTACGGATCTCTCCTCCGACGACGTAGCCGACATTGGTGCCCGTGCCCTCGCACAGGTTCCCTGCCAGGTTCGCGAAGATCGCCTCGCTCGCGCCGCACCTCGCGGCCTCGGCGAGTGCGACCACGTTCTCGGCGTACGACGTCGACTTCACGCCCGCCAGCGCCCCTCGCTCGTTGCGCGGCCACGGCACCCGAGCCACCCGCGCGGTGCGAGGTGCCGGCTGCAGCGGTGCCGCGACCACCACCGATGTCGGCGACTGGTCGCCGCGTCCCGAGCCCAACGGCGCCGGGCCACCTGTGTAGGTGATCCGCAGCCTTCCCAAGGGCAGGTGCGCCCGCGACAGGACCTGCGCGACGGCGTCGCGGAACATCGCGAGGTCGGGATCGGGCAGGCCCAACGACGACGCCGAGCGCCTGAGCCTCTCCAGGTGCCGCGACAGTGCGAACGGTCGGCCGCTCGACCACCTTGATCGCCTCGAACACCCCGTCTCCGACGGTGAATCCGTGATCGGTGACCCCGATGGCCGGGGCCTGCGCATCCTCGAGCAGCCGGCCGTTCACCCACGCATGCATGAGGGTGAGATTAGCGGGTGCGAACGGCTCGACCAGGGTGTCCGACGCGCGCAGGATGCCCCGAGTTTGTGCGCGTCCGCACTTCGGCTATGGTTTCCCACGCGTCGCCGGGTGACCGGCGGAGCAGGCGGACGTAGCTCAGTTGGTAGAGCGCAACCTTGCCAAGGTTGAGGTCGCGAGTTCGAGTCTCGTCGTCCGCTCGGAGAAGCCGAAGCCTCCACGGTGGGTTGGCCGAGAGGCGAGGCAACGGACTGCAAATCCGTCTACACGGGTTCAAATCCCGTACCCACCTCGAACTCAATAGCTAGGGCGATTGGCGCAGCGGTAGCGCGCTTCCCTGACACGGAAGAGGTCACTGGTTCAATCCCAGTATCGCCCACAGTAGACATGCAGGTCAGAGGCCCTTTCGAGGGCCTTTTTCCTTCTCGGGCACGTCCGGCGCCTTGCACGCGGCCCCGCGCCCCTAGAAGCGAGGACCGCCGCGGCTGCTGATCACCCTGCATGGCCGGCGATCTTGGCGATCTCGAGGTGGTCAAGCGCGGTTTCACCACCGCGGAGGAGTGCTGCACCTCTCGCCGTACTCCTCCACCGTCAAGGCGCTCCTCGGCGTCTGCACGTCCACGACATCGACGAGTCCGACGGCGAGAGCGTGGGCACCGGCGAGGACATCTGGGACCTCACCGTCCGATGACACCGAGCCGCCGCAAGGCCGGGGCCCGGGGCCGCCGAGCCGTCGCAAGGTCACGCCCCCGGGGCCACCCAGAGGTCCCGGCGGGTGAGTGTGGTCGTGTTGATAGAAGTGGGAGGACGGCTCGGACATCGAGTGCATCACCGGACATGTAGGGGTTGAGAGGCACCTGAACCCCCGAGGAGATCCCGATGAACGACCGACTCGACCACCTGCTCGATGCTGCGGCACCTCGTGTCGTCGCGCCGAGTGAAGCCTTGCGCCGGGACCTCGAGGTCCTCGTCGCCAACACCGAGGCGACGGCCCGTCGCGGGCGCAGACGTGCTCATCGCCTCGGCGTCGTAGGACTCGCCCTGGCAGGTCTGCTGGGAGCGGGCGGTGTTGCTGCGGCCGCAGGATGGGTGCCGATGCCGTGGTACGACGACCCGTCGGCCGTGCACGGCACCCATCACACGCCGTCGGGCGAGAGCTGTCAGGTCACGTTCGCGGCGCGCCCCTTCGAGGATCTTGCCCACCCGGTGACGCCGGCGGGTCGCGCGGCAGCCCTCGAGGAGGCCCAGGACTTCCTCGACGACGTCGACGTGGCACGCCTGCTCGAGAAGATGAGCCCCAGTGCGGCCCAAGTCGAGCTCGAGAAGGAGTTGTCACGCCACTTGGCGGCTAAGGGTCTCTCGACCTGGGCCGTGGGTGTCGCCCTAGCAGACCACTGTCCCACCCCGGAGACAGAGCGGTGACCGCGGCCAAGAGGCGCGACCTGACGATGGATGAGCGCGCGGCCGTTCGGAGGGCGCTGCGAGAGGTCTCGTCCGACCTGCTGGCCTATCTCGAGCGGCGGGTCTGGCCCCGCGAGGACGCCGCCGACCTGCTCGGCGAGACGATGCTGCAGGCCTGGCGCCGGGTTGACGCCTTCCCCTGGGAGGACACCGCACGCCAGCGCATGTGGCTGTTCACGATCGCCGCGCACGTACTCGCCAACCATCGACGTTCCCGCAGGCGTCGTACGGCCCTGACGGAGCGACTGCGCAGTCACCTGGGGCGTGTCGAAGACGTCCCCGACAGCTCAGAGGCGGTCGCCGTCCGCGACGCGGTCCTGCGAATGGCGCAGGCACAGCGGGAGCTGGTGATGCTGATCCACTGGGACGGTTTCACGGTCATGGAAGCCGCCGAGCTGCTCGGGCTGAACCCGTCCACGGCGCGGAGTCGATATGCGGCGGCACGTGCTGTGCTGCGGCAGGCGCTCTCCGACGCCATCCCGGTCAGCTGAAGACCGCTCGGCGAACAGCTCGGATGCGACGTGTCGGCGACGATGGCGGCGTGGGGTGGGGTCCGTAGATCGACCGACACCGATCGCGGGCGCACGTGTGCGGTCCGAGCCCGGTGGACGAGCAGGCACAACGGATGGCCAACCCATCGGCCATCACGGAAGGGGTTCGCCTCCCTCGAACCGGCGTCCAGCAGACGAGCGCCGAGCTCCTCGGCACGCTCGCGGAATCACGGCTTGCGCCCGGTGAACACGGTCGCTTGGGTGCTACCGACAGGACGGTAGGCCGATGAGGCGTCCTCCAGCCCGGCGTCGGCGAGCCGGGTCACAGGGGCGCCGTCGACGGCGGCGGTCCGTCAGCACCGGGCCAGCGTCGAGGGCGCGATGCACTCGAGCCCGCAGGGACGCGGTGCTGTCAGCGACCCTCGAGCAGCTCGCTGATCGCCCGGTCGATGAACGCCTGGTCGTCCGGGTTGAACGGGGCGAGGTGGCCCCAGGTCGGGATCACGCGGAGCTCGGCGTCGGGGATCCTGCTCGCCTCGTACTCGCTGTCCACCGGCGGGAAGTAGCTGTCGGTCTCGCCCTGGACGATGATCGTGCGGGCCTGGATCGCCGCAGCGCGGCATCGAAGTCGCCGCCGAAGCTCGGGTGGTCGCCGAGGTCGTTGTGCTTCCAGGTCCACATCTGCGCGAGCAGGTCGTTGGCGTCGCACTTCTGGAAGAACTGGTCCCAGAAGAGCTCGATGAACTCGTCCGGGGTGGCGGCACCGAAGGCACGGAAGACCTCCTGCCGGTAGAACGGCTCCGAGAAGCCCCAGCCCGCGTAGACGGCGGCCATCGCGCGCACGCCCGCGACCGGCGGGTCGGCCCCGTAGAAGCCGCCGTTGTAGGCCGGATCCGGTGATCGCGCGGATGTTGCCGGTCAGGAAGACCTTGTTGAAGTTCGCCGTGCGCGCGGAGCCCGAGATCGGGGCGATCGCGTCGACCATCTCCGGATGCAGCGCCGCCCACGCGTAGCTCTGGCAGGCGCCCATCGACCAGCTCGACACGAGCCGGATCCGCTCGATGCCGAGCTCCTCGGTCAGCAGCCGATGCTGGGCGACGACGTTGTCGTAGTCGTCGTGCGCGGGAAGCGCCCGCGGTCGAAGGGCGCCGGCGTGTTGCTCGGCGAGGAGGAGACGGCTGCGCCGAAGTGGTTGGGGATCACGATGAACCAGCGCTCGGGATCCAGCGCCCGCTCGGGCCCGGTCAGCCAGAACGCGGTGTCCGCGGGCGTCGCGGTGAACCACGTCGGACACACGACCACGTTGTCCTTGCGCCGGTTGAGCTCGCCCAGCGTGAGGTAGCCCAGCTTGGCGTCGGGGATCACCGCGCCGCCCTTCTGCAGCGCGAAGTCCCCCAGCTCGAACTTATGAAACTCCACGTCGATCTCCGATTCTGTAGGACTGGGATCAGTTCTCTGCCTGCTCTGGGCACCCGACGAAAGAGTCGTCGTGCCTCGACTGCGACGGGAACGCCGAACATGGTGGACAACCCCAGCGCCGCGTCCGACCAGACCGCGTGGCGGGCCTGAACCTGTCGATCGCTCGCGTCGCGCACGCCAGCCGCATGCCCCCGCCCCGACTTCCTGTCGTCAGAGGATAGGAAACAAGCCATCCATCGACCAGTTCACTAGGGCGATGTAACCCATCTGTTCTTCAGATAGGTGTGGACGGCGACCTTCCTTGCTGCGCGCACCTGTGAATCGACGCCCTGCGTGTGGTCCTGCGGGCAGACGGTTGCACTGCCGGGTGGAGCGGGTGCCTCGTTGAGCACACGCGTCAGCTTCGTGAGGGCGACTCGACGAGCGGCACATGCTCGCCGCGCTTGTCCGCTGGAGGCCCAGCGCTCGTTGCTCACCCGCATGTCGAGCACGCCGTACGCCCCCATCCCGATGAGGAGCAGGGCGAAGGAGACCAGTCCGCCGTCGAGCGGGAGCGGCGAAAGCCGGGCACGAACGCCAGTGCCAGCGCGAGCGCGGCCACAGCGGCACCCCGCCGCGGTACGCCGAGACACCGAGCAGCGTGAGACCCAGGAACAACGGGACCAGGAACACCACGAGAAGATGAGGATGCCGGGTTCCGCCGTCTGCCCCTGTCGCTCGTAGAGCGCCGCCATCTCGGCGCGGTCGCCCTGGAGATGGGTCGGCATGGGCAGGAACAGCGCCTGGTGTGCGGCGTACCCGATCACGCCGATCATGGCTAGCGACGAGCCGAGCATCGTCAGGCGTCGGCCTGGGGGCGAGGTGCATGAGCGCTGAGATCGCTGGGAGCATGACCGCCGCAGCGAGGAGCCCTCCCCCAGACCCAGAGCCGGAACGAGGTCAGGTGCGACTCGAGGACCGCACGTCGTTCCCATGCGCCGGGACGGGGGTGGGGATAGCCTTGAGACATGAGCCGGGTTCCGCGCTCCACCCTCGTCCCGGCCGCGCTTCTCGCCGACCTCTGTCCGCTCGTCGCCAACGCGATCCACGAGGACACCACCGGTCACGGCGCGAGGATGCTCGCTGACGCGGCCATCGGCGTGCCCGCCACGGTCGCCCTCGCCGGGGCCCGATATCGCCTGCTCGACCGGTGCTGCCTGTTCCTCATCGACGGCGTCGCCCGGCCCGGACCTCCTGCAACCGGTAGCCCATGTTGCGCAGCGATGTCAGCCAGTCGCTACCGACCTCGTGCGATCCTCCCCCGTTGGCGCCAGCCGGCGCCGAGGCGCCATCCGTCATGGGGGCGCCATCCGTCGTGGAGGAGACCCGACGCTGCGCCAGGTCCGGCCGGGCCCGCAACCCCCGCCCCCAGTACCGGCCACGAGGCAACGCGCCACGCTCGAAGTCCAGCTCGACCGCCAGTTCGTCGAGCAGGGCGTCGCGAAGCGCCGAAACGGGACCGTTCCAGTGCTTGCTCACGCTGACCTTGCAGCTCGCGGCCCGCAGTCACAGTGACCAGGTGGACCTCGTGCGACGCGAGCCGCACCGAGGCGCCAACATGGGTGTCGACCAGACCCACGGCGGGTCGACGCGTGGGGAGGTCGTCCCCTCACCGCTCTCGTCGCGCATCACCACCGTGCTGGCGCCACCGGTCTGGTGGAACACGTGTTGCTCCCACGTGGCCTCGACGTGGCGGTCGATCACGGCGAACGCCCTGCGGGCCAGATCGTGACGCTCGACCTCTGCGGCGTCCAACTCGCCGTCGTACTGCTCGAACGTGGGCTGCTGCCAAGAGCGGACCACGTGCGTGTGGCCCACCAGGGGTTGGATCCAGTCGGGCCCGGCACCGGACGACGGGACCCCGAGCACCCACGCCGTGTACTGGTCTCGCACCAGCGTGGGTCGTCGCTGCGCCCAGCCTCGCAGCACCCCCAATGCCGCGAGCCGCAGCTCACCGGTGTCGTCGCGCAGGTCGAAGGAGCGGGAGAGGCCCGCGGGCTGGCCTCCGCCTCCAGGAACGAGACGCGCCACCGAGAATCCCGCGACACTCTCCGGCGGCGGGGGGTCGTCGGGAGGGCGGAACGAGGTGTCATGAGGGGGGTGGATCGTCAGTAGGTCGGCCCGCTCGGGCGTCTCGGTGTAGCGCATTCCCTTGGCGAACAGGGAGTCCGGTTCCAGGGTCGCGGCAGCGCGGCGACCGGGGTCGTGCTGCGTGGGCACCAGAACCTGCAACAGCGCGAACAGCGTCACCAGGCCCAGGAGCAACCACGCCGGGACTCGCACGACCAGGGGCCACTCCGGCAATCGGACGATGATCACGACCAGGACGGCGACGACCAGCCACCCACGCGCGAGCGACCAGGTCCGTCGTGCCTGTGCCGCCCGGCCGATCACCACGCTTTCGCCAGGATCGCCGAGGTGTCGACTGTGGGGGGCTGGTGGCGGCGGATCGGAGAGAGGCTCCCCGTGGCGCACCTAGAGGTGCCCGCCAATCCCCCGGGTGCTGACCCTGCACACGCGCCGCCGGGGACCCATCATGGGGCCATGGTGCCACCCTGCGGAGCGGGACCACCCCAGCCGCGCGGTCTGTCCGCGCGCTCCTTCGGCGTACGGCCACCACCGAGTCCTGTCGCCCCGACGTGGTCCATACTGGGACGTGCCAGCATCTCCGGTGGCTGGCTCCGCGGACGTGGTGTAGTTGCAGCACGCTTCCCTTCCAGGGAAGGAGTCGAGGTTCAAATCCTCGCGTCCGCTCCAGGCCGGCCCCGCAGCCGACGTGATCGGCCCGGTGACCCGGACCGTGCTGCGACTCGCTTCCCCGCACCCTCACCTGGCCGTGCCTTTCGCTCGCGTTCGGCTGCGCAGGGTGAAATCGAACCGCAATCGAGCTGTGCCACTGGCGTGGTGTCGCGAGTGGGACCATCGACATTCACCGCGCTCCGCTGCCCGGACTCGCTGTCCGAGGCACCCGTGCTTGCCTCCCGTGGGACGCTCGCGGTGTGAGAGAGCATCGAGTCAACCCCGTCGACGCCATCTGGATGAACATGGACCGGGTCCAGAACCTGATGGTCATCGAGTGCGTTATGTTCCTCGACGGACCGATCGACCGGACCAGGTTCGACCGAGTGGTGCAGCGCCGCCTGATCGATGCCTATCCCGTCTTCTCGCGCCGGCCCACCGTATCTGGGCGCCGCTGGGCCAAGCACCGCTGGCGCGATGTTGAGGGCTTCGACTTCAGGGAGCACGTGCGCGAGGTCCGAATCCCGACGCCTGGGGACGACGCTGCCCTGCGAGGAGTACGTCGGCCGCTTCCTGGCCACACCGCTGCCTCGTGACCGTCCGCTGTGGGACATCCACCTCATCGACGGGCTCGAGCGCGGGTCGGCGATCTACGTCCGGCTGCACCACGCACTCGCCGACGGCATCGCGCTCACCCAGGTCCTGCTGTCGCTGACCGACGCCACGGCCGAGGCAGCCGAACGCTCAGACGGCGGTGAGGTGCGACACCACGGTGTGGGTCACCTCATCGAAGCAGCGCGCCGTGCCGCCCCGGAGGTGACTCACGCGATGCGCCCTGCGCGCATCCTCGCCGCGATGCGAGCGGCGGCTCGGACCGGGCTCAGTGGAGCCGGGGTTCTGGGCAAGCTGTTGCTGACCCGCAACCCCAACTCGGCACTGGCCGGTGCGGCGGGGTCGCAAGCGGGCGGTATCGTCCGACCCGATCGACCTCCAGCTGATCAAGGACATTGCCAAGAACTCGGATGCCACCGTCAACGACGTGCTGGTCTCGGCACTCGCTGGAGCCCTCGAGCGCTACCAGCTCGAACATGGCAACTCCACGGTCGACATCCCGACGATGATCCCGGTCAACCTGCGCCCGATGCACCTGCCGCTCCCCCGCGAGCTCGGCAACCGCTTCGCGCTGGTCCTGTTGCTGCTCCCTCCGGGCAAGGAACCGCGACCGAACGGCTCGCGGAGACCGACGTTGGATGTCGACCAGGATCGACGCTCTCCGAACCGGTGATCACCTTCGCGTTGATCCAGGCGATCGGCCGGCTGGGCAAGCGCCTGAGCCGTGCCCTGGTGACCTTCTTCGCCGGCAAGGCCAGCGGCGTCACCACCAATGTCCCCGGCCCGAGGGAGGCCCGCTACCTGGCCGGGGACCCGCATCACCAGCCTGTTGGGCTGGGTGCCCGGGTCGGGCGACCAGACGCTGGGCACGTGCATATTCACCTACGCCGGGACGGTTCGGGTCGGCTTCAGACCCGACACGAACGTCATCCCGGACCCCGACCGCATCCTCGTCGCCTTCCACGACGAGATCGACGCCCTCGGCCTGGGGGTGAAGGTCTCCGGACCCTCCTGATCGGCCAGGCCGTCGATGGCGCTGGGCGGCCGCAGGGAGCTCAGGCATCGACCGCGCAGTAGCTGCGGCTGTGCCCCGGGGTGCCCGGCTGACAGTAGGACTCCTGCGCTTGCCACGTCGTCACGGCGAACACCGACCCGGACACTGCCAGTAGCGCGACACCGCCGATTGCCAGGTGCCGGCGCCGCTCCAGGCGAGTCGCTCGCACCAGCGCCACGATCCCGTCCGCAGCACCCACTGGGTGAGAGCGTCGACCGTGATCCAGCGACCTGTCGTCGCGCAGGGCGCACAGCCCGTCTGGGAGCAGCTGTAGTTGTCGGTGCAGTCGGTCATCATGCCGAATCCCACCGCGAACCATCCGAACGTCCCCAGCAGCAGGGAGGTTCCGATCGCAATCCAGACCACGATGAGGCCGGCGAAGGTGGGTGTCGGTTTCATGAGCCGAGTGTCGCTGGCCCACGAGGCACGCGACATCCGTACAGCTGCTCAGATCCCTGAGGCCACGCCGCGCAGCGAGCAGACAGCCGGGACCACCGAACCGATGGTCGAGCAGCGAGCGGACAGCCGAGACCACCCCTGCGGAGACCCTGAAACTCCCTTCCACAGGGCCGTTTCCGGCGAGGAGGCTTGTCGGTGGTCGGTGCTTGGATCGATCCATGAGCAGCCAGCCGATCGACCACCACGAGCACCGGGGATGCGGTGTTCCGGAGGTGCTGGAGCGGCTGCGGGGCGAGGTCCGTGAGCTCGGTCAGACCCTGTGGGCGGCGCGGGGTCGTGACGAGCTGATGGACGGCGTCGCCGCGATCGAGACCCTCAAAGCGACGCTGGAGTCGGTCGAGCTCGCCATGGAGTTCCGAGAGCTCGACGCCACCTCCGCGGTCAAGGCCGTGGGCTGGGCCTCGACCCAGGACTTCGTCACCTCGGTCGCCGGCGGCCACAAGGGCACCGGACCCGCAGCCGTACGACTCTCGGCCGCGTTGGAGACACCGCTGCTGGCCCCGGTCGCCGAAGCCCTGGGCGATGGCTGGCTCTCCACGACCAAGGCGCACGTGATCGAACGAGCCCTCGACACCCTGCCCGGCGACCCCGACGTCCGCGCCCGCGCGGTGGCGGTCCTGCTGGGTGAGGCCAAGGCGCTGGATGCGACCGAGCTGCGCAAGCTCACCCACCGATTGCTGTCCGTTGTGGATCCTGACGGGACGACCGTCGCGCCGAGCGTGAGCTGGACCGGCTCGAACGCGCCGCCCACCTCGGCCGGCACCTGACCATCACCGATGACCAGTGCGGCGGTGCCTGGATCAAGGGACGCTGCACTTCGGAGGACGCCGCGATGATCAAGGCCACCCTGATCGACGACCTCGACGCACCCCAACCCGCCGCCCACGCCGGTGGTCGAGCAGCGAGCGCAGCGAGCGATCGTCGAGACCCTTGGGTCGAGCGGCGAGCGATGAGTCGAGACCCTTCGGTCGAGCAGCGAGCGCAGCGAGCGATCAGTCGAGACCATGCGACCTGCCGAGCTGCGATCACGACGGTCCCGACCCTCGTGACCACGGCACCCGGATGCTCGACGCCCTGGTCGAGGGCTGCCAACGACTCCAGACCGCCGACCTGCTCCACCTCCCACAGCGCAGTCCCCCGGCTGACCCTGATGATGAGCCTGACCGACCTCCAAAAGTTGGCCGGGTGGCCAGGCCGACCCGGAGAACAGCTCTCCGCCTTCCGCAGTGCGGGGGTTGTGCTGTGACGCCGAGGTCATCCCCGCCGTCCTCGGTGCCGGGTCCGAGGTCCTCGACGTCGGACGCCTCCGCCGCCTGGTCACCCCAGCCATCTGGAAGGCCCTGGTCGCCCGGGACCAGCACTGCCGGTTCCCGCACTGCACCCGCCCGCCGCTGATGTGCCACGCCCACCACCTCGAGCACTGGATCAACGGCGGCCCGACATCGCTGGAGAACATGATCTTGGTCTGCGGCCACCACCACCGGCTGATCCACGCCGCACCCTGGACCATCAGAAGAACCGGACCCGCCGACTTCACCTTCCACCCACCACCGCGCACCCGCCGAGTCCCGACGCAAGACCACCACCCGGCGACTTGAGACACCCGGCATCCTCCTCCCCGGCGGCGCATCGAAAGAACTCGCCAGGCCG
>CAWEUP010000012.1:0-32268 GCA_963812235.1 uncultured Actinomycetota bacterium
GTGGCCTGGGAGGTCTCGACTGATCGCTCGCTGCGCTCGCTGGTCGACCACCGTGGTGCGGCTGGTGCTGACGCGGCGGGGTCGCCGTACGCCGGCTGCGAAGCGAGCGGGCAGCCGAGACGACCCCCGCTGGTCGAGCAGCGAGCGAAGCGAGCGGATAGTCGAGACCCGCGGGTCGAGCAGCGAGCGAAGCGAGCGGATAGTCGAGACCCGTCGGGTCGAGCAGCGAGCGAAGCGAGCGGATAGTCGAGACCACCTCGGACCCACGCGGGAGTGGTCTCGACTGATCGCTCGCTGCGCTCGCTGCTCGACCACCGTGGTGCGGCTGGTGCTGACGCCGCGGTCGCCGTACGCCGGCTGTAACGCGAGCGGATAGTCGAGACCCGTCGGGTCGAGCAGCGAGCGAAGCGAGCGGATAGTCGAGACCACCCCGGCCCACGCGGGAGTGGTCTCGACTGATCGCTCGCTGCGCTCGCTGCTCGACCACCGTGGTGCGGCTGGTGCTGACGCGGCGGGGTCGCCGTACGCCGGCTGTAACGCGAGCGGGCAGCGGGGCCCCCGATGGTCGAGCAGCGAGCGAAGCGAGCGGATAGTCGAGACCACCTCGGACCACGCGGGAGGGGTCTCGACTGATGTGCTGCGCTCGCTGCTCGACCACCGCGGTGCGGCTGGTGCTGACGCCGCGGTCGCCGTACGCCGGCCGCGAAGCGAGCGGATAGTCGAGACCCGTCGGGTCGAGCAGCGAGCGAAGCGAGCGGATAGTCGAGACCACCTCGGACCCACGCGGGAGCGGTCTCGACTGATCGCTCGCTGCGCTCGCTGCTCGACCACCGTGGTGCAGTTGGTGGCGACGCGGCGGTCGTCGTACCCCAGGCACGAAGCTGCGGCCCGAGACTGCTCCTGGCCTCGGGAGCAGGACCGGTCCAGGAGCGCGCCAAGACCGGGCTGCGTCTGAGCAGCTTCCGGCTGGCGAAGACGCCGACGACGATCGCGGCCATGACCACCAGCGAGGAGACGTTGAGCTGGGCGACGCCCGAGAGGCCGTGGCCGATGTTGCAGCCTCCGGCGATCCAGCCACCGGCGCCGAGCAGCAGGCCGCCGGCGCCGAGCTCGAGGTAGCGGACGGGCTCCTCGCCACGGACCCAGAAGCCGCCGGCCGTGCGCGCGGCCCCGGTGGCGCCGACGACGATGCCGAGGATGAAGGCGATCAGCCAGTGGTTCGTCGAGCCGGAGGCGACGCTGTTCGCGGCCCCGACCGAGCTCGGTCCGAATCCGGAGCCACCCAGCGCGGCGAGGGCCCAGCCGGCGGTGATCGCCACGCCCAGTCCGATCCCGAGAGGCCGCCACCCCCACTGCCAGGCGTTCTCGGGCACCGCGGTCCCGGGCCGACGCCACAGCCACAGGGCGACGGCGCCCAGCGCGATCAGCGCTACCAGCAGCCGGGGCAGGCCGAGGACGCCCGGCACGGTGCCCTCGACCCCGCCATCGAGGACCGTCGGCCCCGGCAGGGAGATCTCCCGGGCGGCGAGCTCGCCGACCACCCAGCCGGCGATGCCGACCAGGGCTCCGAGCATGCCGGCGCCGAGCTTGTAGAACAGCCCGGAGACGCAGGAGCGGGCCACCACCATGCCGGCGCCGATGACCACGCCACCGACGATGTTGGCGACCGGACGGAAGGCCAGCCCCGGTTCAGCGCCTCGGTGCCGGGCAGCAGGAACAGCAGCGCGAGACCCACCGAGGCCAGGGCCACTCCCAGCGCCCAACCCCGAGACAGCAGGAACCGGCGTTCGAGCGCGGTGCTGATCGCGGAGTGGAAGCACAGCTGCCCGCGTTGCAGCACATAGCCGAGGGCCGCGCCGGCGACGGCGCCGGTCAGCAGAGCAACGATCACAGTGATCTCCTCGCGATGTCGTAGGACTCGTTCGATCAGGCTCGCATCGCCCGACGCAGCCGACGCCCCACGAGCTCGGTGGCGGCGCTGACCACGAACGACGCGACCAGCAGCGTGGTGACCACGGGGAAGCGGAAGGTGGACAGGTTCTCCGAGAGCAGCCGACCCAGACCGGCTGCTCCGACGATGCCGACCACTGCGGTCTCCCGCACGCAGATCTCGAAGCGGTACAGCGTGTAGGTGAGCAGCTGGTGGGTCGAGGGCGGCAGGGTCGCCGCCAGGGTGGCCGTGCTCCGTCGTACGCCGCTGCGGCGCAGCGCCTCCGCCGGTCGGGTGTCCACGCTCTCCCAGGCCTCGGCGACCAGCCGGCCCAGGATCCCGCCGGTGTAGAGGCCGAGCGCCAGCGCCCCGGGAAGGACTCCCGGGGAAGAGCACGAGCAGGGCGACGACTGCCCACACCGTGGGCGGGACCGAGCGCAGCACCAGCAGCACACTGCGCGCGATCCACCAGGGAATGCCACGGAGCAGCCGCACGGCGAGCGAGGCGTGGTGCGTCCTGGACCCGGGGCTGCGGGTGACCGCCCAGGGGCCGATCACCACCGTGAGAACGACGGCCACGGCCATGGCCAGGACCGCCATCGCCAGCGTGTCCAGCATCGCTCCGCCGAGCACCGGCCAACCGCCCATGGGGAGGTCGGGCGGCCACATGTCGTCGAGCAGTCGCCCGGTGAGCTGGCGGGTGCGCGGGCTGGTGAGCCCCGCGAGCGAGACGTCCGAGGCGAGCCAGGCGACCACGAGCCCCGGCACCAGCACCAGCGTCGACCACTGCGCCCACCGTGAGCGGGAGCGCTCCTTGCCGCGTGGACCGGATCGAGACTTGGATGCGGCACCGGAGCGTTCCTCATGTCCTCCGGACCACTCGGTGCAGCTGATCACCGCCATGTCCGAGCGCAGCCGGGTGCTCCACAGGTCCACCACCGCGGACAGCGCCAGGACGGCTCCGATGAGCGTCCAGACCTCGTTCCAGTTCCGCGACTGGAGACTGACCACCAGCTCCTGGCCCAGCCCGCCGACTCCGACCACCCCCAGCAGCAGGGTGGAGCGGACGGCGCACTCGAACCTGTAGAAGGAGTAGGAGAGCAGCAGCGAGGCCGACTGCGGGACCAGCGTGTACGCCAGCGCGGCGACGGGGCGCGCACCGGCGCTGCGCAGCGACCTCAGCGGACCGGTCGGCACGCCGTCGAACATCTCGGCGAACACCTGGGCGGTCTGGGCTCCGAACGGCAGCGCGATCGCCAGCACCGCCACCAGCGGGTCGAGCCCGAGAACGCTGACGAAGAGCAGCGCCCACACCAGCTCGTGCACCGAACGCACTGCCACCATGACCCCGCGCAGCAGCAGCCGGACGGCGCGCACAGGCCACGGCGGCCGGTGCGCCCAGGCGACGTCGCTGAGCACCAGCCCACCGAGCACCCCGATCACCAGGGCTCCGGCGGTGCCGAGCGCCGCGAACGCGAGCGTCACTCCCGCGGCATCGACGACCACGGCGAGGAAGGCCGGATCCAGGGACGGTTGCAGAGCGTTGGCGAACAGGTCACCGAGGAGGCCGAGACCACCTCGGTTGATCAGGTCGGTCCCGGGGGGCACCGCGCGGCGTACGGCCCACACCAGCGGCACGAGGATGATCAGGGCGCCGAGGAGCCTGCGCAGGACGACCTGTCGGTGGGTCACCGGATGGCGGCGGGTGAGCGCATCGCTGTTGCCGTCGAGGAGGTCCGGCTCGCGGTCTACCAGCTGTGTCATGTCAGTGCGTACAGCCCGGCGAGCCGGGCGTCGTCGAGGTCGGCGATCGGCACGTCGAAGACCAGCCGCCCCTCGCGCAGACCGAGCGCACGCGTGCAGTGCACGCGTGCGTACTCGGGCTGGTGCAGGCTGACCACCAGGGTGGAGTCACGCGCCGGCGCCCGCAGCAGGTCGAGCGTCTCTGCGGCGCGGGCCGGGTCGAGGCTGGAGACAGGTTCGTCAGCCAGGATCAGGGCCGGGCGCTGGACGAGCAGGCGCGCGATCGCGACCCGCTGCCGCTCGCCGCCGGAGAGCCGCTCGGTGCGCTCGTGCAGCGCCCACTCCATGCCCACGTGCCGCAGCGCGGACCGGGCCTGCTCGTCAGGGCGAGCCTGGACCAGCGACAGCAGCGCCCGCGCCGTGCTCCAGGTGCCGAGTCGCCCGGCGTTGACGTTGTGCAGGACCCGGACCTGCTCGATCAGGTCGAGGCGCTGGCTCACGGTTCCGATGCCTCGTTGCAGCGTCCGCAGCGCGCCGGGCGACAGGGTGCCCAGGTTCTTGCCGAACACCTCGATCACGCCCTCGGTCGCTGCGATCGAGCCGTTGAGCAGGGCGAGCAGCGTGCTCTTGCCGGCGCCGCTGGCGCCCAGCAGGGCCACTCGTTCCCCCGGGTGAACCGTGAGGTCGACCCCCGAGAGCGCCTGGTGGCTGCCGAACCTGCGTCCGGCACCCTCCAGTCGCGCCACGGGAGCCGAGGTCGTCACGCCAGCAGGCCCTGTTCCTTCGCGACCGCCTCGATCTGGTCGTAGTTGGAGTTCTGGGTGGCCACGAAGGACTCGGCTCCGAACAGCTCGAGGATCTTGGCGTCCTCGGGGTTGGCGGGATCGAGACCGAACAGGAGATCGGTGACCTTCTTGGTGGTGCCGTCACCGAACACCTTGTCCAGGTCGGGACGAGCCAGCCAGTGGTAGTCGGCGTACCCGGGGGAGCGCCAGAGCACGACGACCTTGCTCAGGTCGACCTTGCCCTCCTCCTTGGTCTTGTTCCACACCTGCTCGTTGACGGCGCCCACCTCGAAGCTGCCGGAGGCGACCGCCTCGATGGTGGCGTCGTGGGAGCCGGAGAAGCCGGGGGACCCCTTCAGGTCGGCCTGGTCGAATCCACCTTCCTGCATGAAGTACTGCGGCATCAGCCGACCCGAGGTCGACGTCTCGCTGCCGAACGTGAGGGTGTGTCCGGCCAGGGTGGTCAGGCCGGAGGTCTCGGTGAAGGGCTTGATGCCGGACTTCTTGGTCGCGATGAAGAGGCTGTGGAACTCGGCGTCGATGTCGCGCTGGGCGATGGCGGTCGCACCTGACACGCGTGAGCGCGCCTGCACGCCGGTGAGGCCACCCATCCAGGCCAGGTGGATGTCACCGACCTCGAAGGCGCGCACCACTGCGGTGTAGTCGGTGACCGGCTGGTACTTCACCTCGAGTCCGGTGGCAGTCTCGAAGCGGTCGGCGAGCACCGGGTAGAGCCGGTTCAGCAGCTCAGGGTCCTGGTCGGGAATGGCGGAGATTCCGAGTGGGCCGGGACTGGCCTTCTTCGGGGCGCTGGCGGAGTCTGAGGTCGAGGAGCTCTCGCCACAGGCGGTGAGGAACAACAGGCCGGCGGAGCCGAGCGCGAACGAACGTCGGGAGATCGAGGTCATGGGTCTCTTTCGTGGGGGTGCAGGAGCGCCGCTAGCGGCTCGCCGGCCCGGAGTGGCGATCAGGGAGGAGGCTGAGCGCTGCTGCCACCACAGCGATCGTGAAGAAGTATGCAGCCGAGGTGGGCGTCCCCCCGAGGAGGGGAGAGGTGAACCCGAACTGGGCGAGCAGCGAGACTCCCGCCACGGCCGCGAGGCCTGCACCCACCTGGCCGATGCGGGCCGAGGCGCCGCGCGCGACCAAGAGCACCATGGCTCCGACCGCCACCAGGACGAGACCGCCGAGGAGGTTGTACTCGCCGAGGCTGAGCGAGAGGTCGGTGGAGCGCAGTCCTGGGCCGCGAGACGCCAGCGGGTCGCCGAAGGACCGCAGCACGCTGTAGAGGCCGACGAGGACGGTGAGCACTCCCCAGACGCTTCCGAGGGTGCGCCGCACTCCCAGGCCCGCGCGTACGCCGTCCACGGCGAGCACCCGTCCGGCCGAGCTGAACAGGATCAGTCCGTGCGCCCCGATCATCAGCCAGTAGGACCACGGCCATTCGTGGGGCGCGAACGCCACCGACAGCGCGATCGCGACTGACTGGGCGAGGCCGATCGCCGCTGCGAGACGTACCCAGGCGCCGGTCAGGAGCATCACGGCCAGCGTGGTCTCGGCGAACAGCACCATCCAGCCGAAGGGGGTGAAGACCTCCAGCACGATGTTGTCGACGATCCAGCTGTACGGCGCGAAGACCGGGTGGCTCACGGCGTACGCGGTGAACTTGTAGAGGCCGTTGCCGGCTTCCTGGCCGAAGTCGGGTGCCCGCTTCCAGGACACGTTGTAGAGCCACATCAGCCCGAGGAGGATGCGCAGCGAAGCCGCGGCGACCGCGTGGCTGCGGGGAACCTCTTCGGTGGCGGGGGCCAGGAGCCAGGAGACTCCGGCTCGGGCGCGGTCGATCGGGGACGGGCGAGCAGTCGTCTCAGGCACAGCGGAACACCTCCCGGCCGGACGCCTCGGCAGCACCCTGGACCGCCAGGGTGTCGCGGACCACGCCGAAGATCTCCTCGATCGACAGCGGTGCGTCGGCGATGCGCATGTTCGGGTTGGTGACGGCCACCGGATGCCACCAGGCTCCGTCCGCAGTGATGGTCGGCTCCGGCTCGAGGGTGTCGATGGAGACATGGATGCCGTGGTCAGCGAAGCCCTCCTGGGCGACGGGACGGATCACGCGGTCCTCGGCGGCGATGCCTTCATCGTCGAGCCGTTGGTGCAGCGCTGCCACCCCGACCGGGTCCTCGTCGAACATGGTGGCGGCCACCCGCACCCGGAAGTCGAGGGACTTGGCCAGCGCGATGCCGTCCAGGGCCCGGGCCCAGGAGCCGGCGCCGCGTTGCTTGTCGTGCAGCTCGGGGGTGGCGGAGTCGAGGCTGACCTGCATCACGACCGAACGGTCCATCGACTCCAGCATCTCGCGGCGGCGACCCCGACCGAAGACCATCGCGTTGGTCAAGATGGTGCGCTCCAGCCCGGCCCCGGCATCGACGAGCGCGCCCAGCTCGGGATGCATGAAGGGCTCGCCGCCGGTCAGGAACAGCTCACGCCCACCGGTGGCGGCGAACTCGTCGAAGAGCTCCTTGGCGATCACGGGGTCGAGACGGCGCGACGCCGCCTTGGGAGAGGACTCCGCACAGCAGTAGAGACAGGCCAGGTTGCAGTCGAAGTTCGTGTAGGCCCACAGCCGGTGGCCGACGGGGGTCTTGCTGCCCAGGCTGAACACGGTGCTGGGGCCGGCGAGCGCACCGGACTTGCGGACCGCGAACCACCAGGGACCCTGGGAGGTCTCGGCCACCTCGTCGGCGATGTCGTGCCCGACCAGCTCCGCCCACACCGGCAGGTCGGTGACCACGCTGGGCTCGGCGCTGCGGATGCCGAGCAGGTCTCCTGCCTCGAGCCGACGCATCGCACGCGTGATCAGCAGCAGCAGGCCGCTGCCGCAGTCCATGTCACCACCGTCGATGAGCTTGGACAGGCCGTCCAGCGGACCGTGGGACTCGGTTGGGCGATTTGCGGGATTCTCCACCTCCCCACCATAGGCCCGAACCCAAGGCGCGCGTCGTCCGCCGCTCTGGGGAGCGAGCAGGCTCGCATGTCGTAGGGTCGCGCCATGGCTGCCAGCACCGCTCCCCGACCAGACGACGCCGCCTCCCGCAGCTCTTTCTGGGAGGGCGTCCACGACAGCAAGGACGTGGACGGGGTCTCCTGGTGGCAGTCGGTGCCGGAGCTGTCGCTCGGCCTCGTCGATGAGACCGGTCTCGGGCTGGAGGAGCCGATCATCGATGTCGGCGCCGGCTGGTCGACCCTGATCGACCACCTCGTCGAACGTGGCTATCAGGACCTGATGGCGATCGATCTCTCCGCCACCGCTCTGCAGACAGTGCGCGAGCGGATCGGCTCGGCCGGTGACCACGTGGTGCTCGAGGTCGCGGACGTCCTGGACTTCGGTCCCGGACGGCAGTTCGCCCTGTGGCACGACCGGGCTGTCTTCCACTTCCTCACCGAGCCGGACGAGCGCGAGGACTACCTGCTCTCGCTGGAGCGCTGCGTGCGCCCGGGAGGCTTCGTCGTGGTCGCCACGTTCGGTCCCGACGGTCCGTTGACCTGCAGTGGTCTGCCGATCGTGCGCTACACCCACGACGAGCTGTGCGCGGAGTTCCCCGGCTACGATCTGGTCTCGACCAGCGGCGAGGACCACGTGACCCCGTGGGGGACCACTCAGCAGTTCACCGCCGTACTGCTCCGGCGACCCGTCTGACGCAGTCGACGCGCTGGGCGCGGTCGGTCTCAGATGAGACGGTGAGTGCATGACGCCACAGACCCACGACTTCACCGGCCTGCGGGCCATGTTCGTCAACTGCACCCTGAAGCGCTCCCCGGCGGTCAGCCACACCCAGGGGCTGGTCGACGCGAGTGCCGACCTGATGCGCAAGCACGGCGTGGAGGTCGAGGTGATCAGGGCCATCGACCACGACCTCGCCACGGGGGTCTACCCCGACATGACCGAGCACGGCTGGGCGAGTGACGAGTGGCCGCAGATCTATCCCAGACTGCTCGACGCCGACATCTTGGTGCTGGCGGGGCCGATCTGGCTGGGAGACAACTCCAGCCAGATGAAGCTGATCATCGAGCGCCTCTACGCACTCTCCGGAATGCTCAACGACAAGGGCCAGTTCATCTACTACGGGCGGGTGGCCGGCTGCCTGATCACCGGCAACGAGGACGGCATCAAGCACTGCGCGCAGAACGTCCTGTACTCCCTGCAGCACATCGGGTACACGATCCCGCCGAACGCCGACGCCGGCTGGATCGGTGAGGCGGGTCCGGGTCCGTCGTACCTCGACCCCGGCAGCGGTGGCCCCGAGAACGACTTCACCAACCGCAACACGACGTTCATGACCTGGAACCTGATGCACCTGGCGAAGCTGCTCAAGGACGCCGGCGGCGTGCCCGACTACGGCAACCAGAGCAAGCAGTGGAACGCGGGCGCGCACTTCGACTGGGAGAACCCCGAGTACCGCTCGTGAGGCGGCCCTGGTCGAGGCGCGGGGTTCGCGCTCACGGCGCGGGCGTCTCCAGCAGCGCCTTGAGCCGCTCCAGGTCCTTGCGGTTCGCCCGCCCCATCGCCTTGGCCATCACCGGCGCCGTCAGCTGACCGAACCCTGACGGCCTGCCGTCGTTGCGCAGGGTCATCCGGGTGCCGCCGGACGGGGTGTCCTCCCAGGTGTAGGTGGTCCTCATCGGAAAGGGCCCCTGCGCGGTGCTCATCACGAACCGGCTGCCCGGCACGAGCTCGCGCACCTCGTAGGTGTAGGCGATCCGCCGCCCCAGGAAGTGCGCGACGAAGGCCATCCGCGACCCCACCGCAACCGGCGGCGACGTCTCCCACCTCACCGACCGGATGTTGACGTACCAGGCCGGCGCATTGGCCGGATCCACCGCGAACGCCGCGACCCGTTCGCGAGGGGAATCGATCTCGATCGAGGTCTCCACATCCACACCCATGCCCCGACCCTAGCCATCAGCCGACACCACAGGTCGGTTGGTCACCCGGTGGAGACCCAGGTCGTACGCCGAGCCAGGACCCAGCTCCCGACGCCTCGCTCACTGCTCATGCGGCGCCGCCACCGGAGGCGCCGAGGTCGAGCAGTGGTACGGCGCAGGGCGAGCGGTGAGCTCGTGACGCGGTTCTCGGGGGACTCCGAACCACGCGAGCAGTGCTCCCCCCGAGAGCAACAGCACGCAGGACCACATCAGGGTCGCGAACCCGGCGACCACCCGGACCGGGTCCGTCAGCCCGTTCCCGCCCAACCCGCCCACGAGCGGAACGGCGGCCACCGCGAGCAGCCCAGCGGTCCGGGCCACCGCGTTGTTGACGCCGCTGGCGACGCCGACCACCTGCTCGGGTACGGCGTCGAGCACGGTCGCCGTCAGCGGGGTGACCAGCAGCGTCAGCCCGGCACCGAAGACCGTGGTCGGCAGCAGCACGTCGAGCACGTAGTTCACGTCGCCGTCGATGCCGGTGAGCAGCGCTGCACCGGCCGCGGCGAGCAGCGGGCCGACGCTCATCGGCAGGCGGGCTCCGGTCCGGTCCATCAGGTCGCCCACCTTGCTGGAGAACAACAGCATCAGCACGGTGACCGGCAGCAGCGCGAGACCGGCCTGGATCGGTGACCGCCCAGCACCGACCTGCAGCACGATCCCCAACGAGAAGAAGACGACCCCCAGCGCGGCGTACACGAGGAACGTGACGAGGTTGACGACGAGGAAGACCCGTGAGGCGAACAAGTGCAGCGGCAGCAGCGGAGCGGGGGAGCGGCGCTCCCAGAAGCCGAACACGAGCGCCATCGCGAGGCTGAAGACCAGCACACCCCCCACACGCATAGTCGCGAGCGGTGCGCTCGACCAGGCGGTCAGCGAGTAGGTGAGCGCAGCGAGGAAGACGGCGAGCAGGGCGGCGCCCGCCCAGTCGAGCCGGGCACCTGTGCTCGATGGTCGTGACTCCGGAACGTGACGCCGCGTGATCACGACGACGACGGCGGCGACGGGCAGGTTGACCAGAAACGCCCACCGCCAGTCGGCGACCTGGATGATCCATCCGCCCATGAAGGGGCCGATGGCTCCGGCGACTCCGGTGAGCCCTGACCAGGCGCCGATCGCGCGCGGTCGGTCCCTGGGGGTGAACGTCGCCTGCAACAGGGCCAGGCTGCCCGGGGTCAGCAGCGCCGCGCCCACGCCCTGTGCGGCGCGGGCCGCGACGAGCGTCTCCGCGTTGGGCGCCAGACCGCAGGCAGCCGACGCGACCGCGAACCCGACCACGCCGATCACATAGACCCGCCGCCGACCGAAGCGGTCGCCCAGTGCCCCACCGAGCAGTACCAGCGCGGACAGGGTCAGCGTGTAGCCGTTGACGACCCAGGTCAGCGCTTCGGACCCGGCACCGAGGTCTGCGGCCAGATGCGGCAGCGCGAGGTTGACCACGGTGGCGTCGATGAAGGTGAGCGCCGCGCCCAGGACGGTCGCGGTCAGCACCCAGCGAGCCTGCGGCTGGCCCCACTCCACGGGGGTGGCGGCCGTGACACCGCGACCTGCCGAGCCGCTCATCTGGTCTCCCGCGCTGTTGGCGACCGGGGCCGCGACGAGTGAGGTTCACGCTACCGCCCCGGTGCGGCCCCGGGTGGGCGGAGTTCTACGTCGCCCGGCCGTCGGGGGCTGGGTCCGGTGCGCGGCGTTGGGTCTCGGCTGATCGCTCGCTTCACTCGCTGCTCGACCATCGGGTTCGCGTGCGTTCGGCGCAAGACTCGTGGTCTCGCTGCTCGACCACCCGGGAGGGCCCTGCGGGGGAGTCGAGCGTGTCTCACCGTGTCTTGAGGCGGATCGCCCTGGACGTGTCCGGACCCGGCTGCACCAGCGCACTCTCGATGCGCTCGCGCACGTGCTCGGGGAACGGTGAGGCCCCGGCTCCGTCGGAGTGAGCCGCGACGTGCACACCGAGGATCTCCTCGGTGGCTCGCAGGGTCCCGGACGCCCAGAGCTCATGCCAGATCCACAGCAGCTTCGAGGTGGAGCCGATCACCCAGGACCGGGCCTCCAGCTGCTCACCGGGGCCGACCTGGTCGAGGTAGCGGACGTGGGCCTCGACCGTGTACAGCGAGGCACCCGTGGCGCGCCGGTAGTCGGGTCCCAGACCGACCGTGTCCATCACCGCATCGGTCGCGTGACCGAGCACCAGCACGTAGTACGGCTCGGAGAGGTGCCCGTTGTAGTCGATCCACGCGTCCTGGACCGGCTCGCTCCACGTGCACAGCGGGGACCCGGCCTCGGGCAGGACGCTCACGTGCGGCCCAGCGCGCGGAGCACCGCGATCACCCCCGCGTCCCGTTCGGCGACCAGCTGGTCGATGGTGCGCCCGTCGGCCTCCCGGTCACATCCGTCGACGACCGCGTCCCTGAGCTCCGAGGTGAGCTCAGGCGAGACCAGCTTGGTCCACGGTGACTGGAGCGAGGGTCCGAAGTGGTCGAGCATGTGCGCCATCCCGCCCTGCCCGCCGGCGAGGTGGAAGGTCATCATCGGGCCGTGGATCGGCCAGCGCAGCCCGGGGCCGTCGGTGATCGAGAGGTCGATCTGCTCGACGGTGGCCTCGCCCTCCGCCACCATGTGCAGTGCCTCGCGCCACAACGCCTCCTGGAGCCGGTTGGCGATGAAGCCCGGCACCTCGCGGTCCATCGTGATCACCGACTTGCCGATGTGGCGGAAGAAGTCGGAGGCCCAGGCCACCGCCTCGGGAGAGGTCCGCTCCCCGCCGACCACCTCGACCAGGGGGATCAGGTACGGCGGATTGAACGGATGGCCGACCACGAACCGGTCGGGGTTCTCGCACGCGGTGTACATCTCGCTCATGCCGTAGCCCGAGGTCGAGCTCGAGACCACGACCCCGGCCGGAGCCGCCGCGTCGATGTCGGCCAGGAGCCGGCGCTTGAGGGCGAGGTCCTCGGGGGCGCTCTCCTGGACGAACTCGGCGCCGGAGAGGGCCTTGGCCAGGTCCGGCTCGAAAACCAGACGAGAGCGGTCCGCGCCCTCGGAGAGGCCGAGCTCGGTCAACGCCGGCCAGGCGATGTCGACCAGGTGCCGCAACCGCGCCTCGCCGTCGGGCGCGGGATCCCACGCCACCACGTCGTAGCCGTGGGCCAGGAAGTAGGCCACCCAGCCACCTCCGATGACGCCGGCGCCGGCGCAGCAGATCGTGCGGACGTCGGCGACGGCGACCGGGGGAGTCCCCATCAGCGCCTCGGCTTCAGGTCGAGGATCTCGCGCGCGTCGTCCGGGGTGGCGACCTCGGCCCCCATGGCCTCCACGATCGTGCGCGCTCGCTCGACGAGCTGGGCGTTGGTCGCCTTGACTCCCTTGCTCAGGTAGAGGTTGTCCTCGAGCCCGACCCGGACGTGCCCACCGAGAAGCACCGACTGGGCCACCCACGGCATCTGCATCCGCCCGAGGGCGAACGAGGCCCAGACCGCGTTGTCCGGCAGCTGCGAAACCATGGTGGCGAGCAGGCGCGGGTCCGCGGGCGCGCCGTACGGGATGTCCATGCACAGCTGGTACATCGGGGGCGCGTCGATGAGACCCTCCTCGACGAGCTGGTTGGCCAGCCACAGGTGACCGGTGTCGAAGATCTCCATCTCGACGCGTACGCCGAGCTCCTGGATCAGCTTGGCTCCGTCGCGCAGGATGTCCGGCGTGCTGACGTAGACCAGGCTGCCCTCTCCGAAGTTCAGGCTCCCGCAGTCGAGCGTGCAGATGTCCGGCAGGATCGCCTCGACGTGCTTGAGCCGCTCGACGCCGTTGATCAGGTCGGTGCCCTCCACGAACCGGGTGGGGTTCTGCGGGTCGAGCACCAGGTCGCCGCCCATGCCAGCCGTGGTGTTGATGATGACGTCCACGTCGGCGGCACGGATGCGTTCCACCACCTCCTGGTAGAGGGCCACGTCCCGGGACCCCTGCCCGGTCTCCGGGTCGCGCACGTGGATGTGCACGATGGTCGCGCCGGCACGCGCGGCGGCGATGCCGGACTCGGCGATCTGCTCGGGAGTCACGGGCACGTGCTCGGACCTGCTGACGGTGTCGCCGGCGCCGGTGAGTGCGCAGGTGATCATGACCTTGCGGTTCATGGCGTGCTTCATGGGTGGTTTGCCTCCTGCTCGGTGGTGCGGGTTGTTCAGGATCGGGTTGCCGCCTCGGCGACTGCCGGGAGCCCGAGATAGCTCAGGTCGCGGCACTGTCGGTCGGCGAGCGGGTCATCGTAGGGCCACTGCGAGGTCTTCACGACGACGACATCGAGGTCTCGGTCCACGTAGGTGAACTGACCACGGCTGCCGTCTGCGGCGACCCGTCTTCCGGTGTCGTCGGTCGGCCACCAGTGCAGGCCGAAGCCCACATGGGTGCTGATGCTGCTCGGGAGACGGCCGGTGGCGCAGAAAGGGGTAGGCCGCCACCGGTGCTGCGCCGGATCCAGTCCGAGTCCAGCACGCGGCGCCCGGCCACCGTGCCGTCGAGCTGGAGCATGCCCAGCCGAGCCCAGTCGCGGGCGGTGGCGGCGAGGCTGCCGCCGGCCATGCACACGCCCGGCCCCGTCGGCGCCGACGTACGCCGGGGAGCAGCAGCCGAGCGCGTCCCACAGCTCGCCGAGCGCCTCCGGGTAGGTCAGGCCGGTGGCCCGCTCCCGCACCCAGTCGAGGACCTGGGAGTCCGCGGTGCAGTACTCGTACCGGGTGCCCGGCGCCGAGCGGGCCGGTACGGCCCGAAGCAGCTCACGGGAGTCACCACCGGACCCGAAGCAGGCGACCAGCCTGCTGGCGGCGCTGCTCCGATCACGGTGGTCCTCGACCCAGTCGACTCCCGAGGTCATGGTCAGCAGGTCCAGCACCGTCGCCGGTGCGTATCCACTCTGCGTCAGCTCGGGGACGTGGTCGACCACACGGTCCTCGAGGCCGAGCGCGCCGGCCCTCACGGCGACCCCCACGAGGTGAGCCAGGGCGGACTTCGTCATCGACGCCCCCAGCAGCGTGTCGCTCGCCTCGACTCCGGGTGCGTACCACTCGTGCACGATCCGGCCCGCACGCACGACCACCAGCGAGGTGCCGTGGGTGAAGGTGTTCCAACCGGCCAGGTCGAACATCCGGCCCGCACCTGCGACGGTAGACCTCCAGGTCGACGAGGTCGACCGGCAGCTCGACCCGCCCACCGGGGGCGACGGTGTGCCAGTCGCTCGCGAGGGCGCCGTCCACAGCGCGCTGGGGGTTGACGAACCCGAGCCCGGAGAGCCCGGAGGTGGTGCTGGTCGCCATCAGTCGATGCGCGGACTGTTCGCCAGCAGCCGCTGGGTGTACTCCTCCCGGGGGGAGTCCATCACCTCGACGACCGACCCGGACTCGATCACCCGACCCTCGTTGAGGATCTGGACGCGGTCAGCGATCGAGCGCACCAGGGCGAGGTTGTGGGTGACGAACAGCATGCTGATGCCCCGGGAGACCCGGAGCGAGTCCAGCAGCGAGACGATCGAGCCCTGCACCGAGACGTCGAGGGCGGAGGTGATCTCGTCGCACACCAGGACGTCGGGCTCGGCGGCGAGGGCCCGGGCGATCGCGACGCGCTGACGTTCGCCGCCGGAGAGCCTGCTCGCCTGGTACTTCAGCACCGCAGGTCCGAGCGCGACCTGGTCCAGCAGCTCCACCACGCGTTCGGTGGCGGCCTTGCCGGAGGCGATCCCGAACAGCTCCATCGGTCGCTTCACGATCTGCTCGATGGTCAGCCGCGGGTTCAGGGAGAGATAGGGATTCTGGAAGATGTACTGGATGCGCTTGCGGTCGGTGGCGCTGCGGCGACGCGAGCCGTGCCCGAGCTGGGTTCCTTCGAACGCGATGCCACCGGTCCAGTCCTTGTGCAAGCCGCCGACGCAGCGCGAGATCGTGGTCTTGCCGGAGCCCGACTCGCCCACCAAGGCGATGACCTCGGCCTTGCCGAGGTCGAAGGTCACGTCGAAGACGACCTGCTTGCGGCCGTAGAAGACCCCCAGGTTCTCGATGCTCAAGATGATGTCGCGTGGCTTGTTGGGGTCGGCGTCGGGAAGGGAGCCCCGGGAGATGTCCCAGCTGCCGATGTCACCCACGCGGACGCACCGCACTGCATGGTCCGGCTCGACCTCACGCAGCTCCGGCACTGCCGAGCGGCACTTCTCGACCGCGTACTCGCAGCGGTCGTGGAAGCGGCACCCGTGCGGTCGCGCGCCGGGAGCCGGCGTACGGCCAGGGATGCCGCTGAGCGCGCGCGCCTGGGTGAGGTGGGGGATGGAGTCGAGGAGCGCCCGGGTGTAGGGGTGCGAGGGGTGGTTGAAGACCACGTCCCTGGTGCCGAGCTCAGCGATCTGGCCGGCGTACATCACCGCGACCCGGTCCGCGATGTTGGCGATCACGGCCAGGTCGTGGGTCACGTAGAGCGCGGCCACGCCGTGGGAGCGGCACAGGGCAGCCATCGTCTGGAGCACCATGCCCTGCGTGGTGACGTCGAGTCCGGTGGTGGGCTCGTCCAGCACCAGCACCTTGGGCTTGGGCAGGAACGCCATCGCCAGGGCGACGCGCTGCACCTGACCGCCGGAGAGCTGGTGGGCGTAGCGACGCAGGAACTCGTCGTCGTTGGGCAGGCCCACCTCGGCGAGGCCTTCGCGCGCTGCCTGCAGACGGCTCTCGGAGGTGCCCAGACCGCGCAGCTCCATCAGCTCGACGATCTGGCGACCGATGCGGATGCTGGGGTTGAGGGCCGAGGCCGGGTCCTGGGGGACGTAGGCGATCTCCTCGCCGCGGAGCTGGCGCACCTCCTGCCACGGGAGACTGAGCACGTCGCTGTCGGCATAGTGCACCTTGCCGCGCTCGATCATGGCCCCGGGCCGGGTGTACCCCAGCAGCGCCGTGCCGACGGTGGTCTTGCCGCTGCCGGACTCGCCGACCAGGCCCACCACCTCGCCGGGGTGGAGCACCAGGTCGATGTCGTCGACGACGTCGACGTCGTCGCGACCGGTCAGCGCGATCCGAAGCCCCTCGATCGCGATCCCGGTGCCGGTTGCGCTGGGGTCCTGGGTCGAGGCGCTCATGAGTCACCACCTCCACGCTGGTTGAACTGGGCGATGCCGTCGGCCATCAGGTTGGTGCCGACGGTGAACACGCCGATGATCAGGACCGGTGCCAGCACCGCCCAGGTCTGGGTGGCCATGGCGAGGCGGTTCTCGTTGATCATCTGCCCCCAGTTGGCGGCGCCGGGGTCGGTGGAGAAGCCGAGGAAGCCCAGGGCGGCGACCAGCCCGATGGAGTAGGTCAGCCGCAGTCCGGCCTCGGCCAGGAGCGGGGCGTTCATGTTGGGGAGCACCTCCGCGACGATGACGCGGGTGCGCTTCTCTCCGAGGGCCTCGGCCGCGTAGACGAAGTCGCGCGAGACGATGCCGAGGGCGACGCCGCGGGCGAGGCGGGCGACGCGGGGAGCGTGGGAGAGCCCGATCAGCACGATGATCATCCACGCCTTGGGCTGGTTGATCGCCGTCAGCACCAGGAGGGCCAGCAGGATCTGTGGAAAGGCGAGCAGCACGTCGTTGATCCGCATCACCACCTCGTCCCACCAGCCACCGGCGTACGCCGCCACGACGCCGATGAGGACGCCGACGACCATGCCCAGCACCGTGCCGAGCAGGGCGATGATCAGCACCTGGGTCCCGCCGTACATCAGTCGGGACAGGACGTCCTGGCCGAGGTAGTCGGTGCCGAGGACGCCGTCGGAGGAGAACGGCGCTCCCGCCACCTCGTTCTCGCCGTAGGGGGAGAAGAGCGGACCGATCAAGGCGAAGAGCACCACCACCACGGTGATGGTCAGGCCGACGGCGAGCCGCTTCTGTCGTAGGGCGCGCCGCAGGGTGGACGGGGTGGCCATGGTCTCGCTCATGAGGAGATCGCCGTTCGTGCGCGTGGGGTGAGCAGGATCGAGACCAGGTCGGCCACCAGGTTCACCACGACGTAGACCCCGGCGATGATCATGCTCAGGGCCTGCACCATCGGGACGTCGTGGTTGCGCACCGAGTCGACGAGCTGGAAGCCGATGCCGGGGTAGTTGAAGATCGACTCGACGATGACCACTCCACCGGCCAGCCAGGCGAGCTGGAGTGCGATCACCTGGATGCCGGGGACCACGGCGTTGAGCAGGGCGTGCTTGCGCATGACCACGCGCTCGGGGATGCCCTTGAGCCGGGCCAGCTCGACGTAGTCGCTGTCCAGCACCTCGAGCAGGGTGCTCCGCACGATCCTGGAGACGTACGGCGCGACGGCGAGCACCAGGGTGGCGACCGGCAGGATCATCGTCTTCGGCGAGCTCCACGGGCTCATCCCCGGTGAGGAGAGCGTGACCGCAGGCAGCCAGGTGAACACGGTGGTCGAGAAGAAGGCCACCAGGAGGATGCCGATCACGAACTCCGGGAGCCCCGCGAGGGTGAGCAGCACCGTCTGGATGATGGTGTCACCTCGACGTCGGCGGTAGTGCGCCGAGATCATCGCGATCCCGAACGCCACCGGGATCATCACCACCGCGGCCAGGACGACGAGCACCAGCGTGTTGACCACGTTGTCGCCGATCAGCTCGGCCACCGGCCGGGTGCTGGCGACCGACGTGCCCAGATCTCCGCTGAGCAGCCCGGAGAGCCACTGGAAGTAGCGGGTGACCAGCGGTTCGTCGAGGTTGAGCTGCTCGGTCAGCTGGGCCGCCCGGGCCTTGTCGGCACTGAAGTCCTTGCCCAGGATGGCGCGGACGGGGTCGCCGAGCGCCGAGGTGGAGACGAACACCAGGACCGAGACCAGCCACAGGGTCAGCGTCGCGAGCCCGAGTCGTCTGGCCAGCCAGAATGCCCAGGCGGCGGCGCCGTGCCGACCCCTCGGCGGCGCGACCTCCTCCAGCGGGTCGGGGAGGATCGCGACGTCGCTCATGGCTCAGGCCGACAGAGACGCTACGTTGAACTTGTAGGACCCCAGCGGCAGGTAGCGACTCGGCTTGATGCCCTGCACCTTGGGGCCCACACCGTCGATCTGGTTGCGGAAGCCCCAGATGATGTAGCCCCCGGTCTCGTACTCGATCTTCTGGGCGTCCTGGAGCAACGAGTTGCGCTTGGCCGCGTCGGTCTCCTTGACGGCCGAGTTGATCAACCCGGCGAACTTGGGGTCGTCGAAGTGCGTCTCGTTGTAGGTGCCGCTCTTGAGCGCGCAGACCTGGGCCTGCGGGACGTAGAGGCGGGTGTTCCAGAAGTCCTGGGCGAAGGGGTAGGAGAGGTAGTCGTCGCCGTAGAACGGGTTCTTCTTGACGACCTTGACGGCGACGCCGGCCTTCTTGGCCTGCTGGACGAACAGGGCTGCCGTTGCCGGAGCCACCGAGCCGATGTCGTCGCCGGTGAAGAGCTGGACCTGCAGGCCCTCCTGGCCGGCGGCCTTGAGCAGTGACTTGGCCTGCTCGATGTCCTGGGTGCGCTGGGGAAGGTCCTTGGCGTAGGCCTCGTCGAACGGGGCATAGAGGTCGTTGCCCAACCGGCCGTAGCCGCTCAGAGCCTGGTCGATCATCTGCTGGCGATCACAGATCAGCCGCATCGCCTGCCGGACGCGCACGTCGGAGAACGGCTTGGCGTCCACCCGCATGGTGAACGGGACCCACCCGCCCGACTCGGCCTCGAGGAGCTGGCCGCCCTGCTTCTTCACCGAGTCGATCAGGTTGTACGGCAGGTTGTCCATCGTCTGGATCTGGCCGGCGAGCAGCGCGTTGACCTGGGCGCTGGGATCGGCGAAGCCCTGGATCTGGAGCTCGTCGACGAACGCCTTGTCGCCCCAGTAGTCGTCGTACCTGGTGAACACGCTGTTCTTGCCGGGCGTGAACGACTTGTACTTGAAGGCGCCGGTGCCCACCGGGTTCTTCGGGTCGTAGTCCGCCGGGACGATGCCGAGGGTGTACTCCGCGAGCAGCGTGTCGAGCAGCGCGAACGGCGTCTTCAGCTTGAGCACGACCGTGCTCTCATCGACCTTCTTGGTCGCGTCGAAGTCCAGGATCGTGGAGAGTGCGCCACCGGCGGAGGTCGGGGCCTTGGGATCGGCGACCCGCTGGAGCGTGAACAGCACGTCCTCGGGGGTGACGTCCTTGCCGTTGTGGAAGGTCACCCCCTGTCGCAGCTTGATCGTCCAGGTCATCGCGTCGGCCGAGGACTCCACGGACTCGGCGAGGGCCGGAGCCAGCCGGTAGTCGTTGTCCCAGAACAGGAGCGGCTCGAAGAGGTTGCTGACCCTGGCGATGTCCGGCGCGGTCACCGGACGGTGCGCGTCCAGGGTGTCCTTGCCGCTGCCGCCGGTGGCGCCGTGGACCAGGATGCCGCCGGTCTGCTGCGCGCCCCCGCCTCCGCTGCTGGAGCCGCCACCACCGCCGTCGGAACCGCACGCGGTCAGGAGCTCTGAGCCACCGAGGGCCATCGCGGCCAACCCGGTGTACTGAAGAATGTGGCGGCGGGAATGGCCGGAGTTTTCCGGCTGGACACCTGCGTTGTTCGTCATGCGAACACCTCCGTATGTGACGCGAACCTAAAGGTGGACCAAATGAGTCGTCAAGGGCAACATGGCTTCCGTGACGCAATCTCTCCCCGCCACCTCGAGGTCCTCGGAGGTGGACAGCGGTGAGGACGAGACTGTGCCGGCGTGGCGGGTGCAGTCGGTCGACCGCGCGGTCCGACTGCTGCGGGCGGTCGCGGGAGCAGGCACGGCAGGGGCGGGAACGGTGGCGCTGGGCGCGGCGTGCGGTCTCAACCGCGCGACGGCATGGCGGCTGCTGTCGACCCTCGAAGGACAGGGCATGGTCACCTGCGACCGCACCACCAACCAGTGGACCGTCGGACGCGGGTTGGGCGAGATCATCCGTCAGTCCGGTGTCAGCGACGCGCTGAGACTCTCGCACGAGGTCCTCGAGCGACTGGCCCGCGAGACGGGGGAGACGGCGGCCCTGGCCATGCTGCGCCGAGGTGTCCTGGCCTATGTCGACGAGGCCGTTCCCGACTCGATCGTGGCCGCGGCCTGGTCGGGACGGAGCATCAGTCTGCACGCGACCTCCACCGGCAAGGTGCTGCTCGCCTGGTCTCCCGAGGCGGAGAGCGCCGCGCTCCGGCCGCGCCGTCTCGAGCGCTTCACCGAGACCACGATCACTGCCAAGAGAGCGCTGAAGAAGGAGCTGGCGTCCGTCCGGGAGCGTGGATATGCCACCTGTCGCGGAGAGTTCAACGCCTCGGCCTGGGGAGTCTCGGCGCCTGTCCTCGACCCGGCGGGGCGCCTGCTCGCGGTGCTCAGCGTGTGGGGGCCACCTGATCGGGTCTCCGCCGAGCGTTTCGTGGATCTGGGGACGTCTGTGCAGGCCGCGGCTCTCCGGCTGCAGCTGGGCTGAGCGGGATCTCCGTGGAGTCGGGCCGGGCGTACGGCTCGTGGTCTCGGCTGATCGCTCGCTGCTCGGCCGTCGGGGTGGGCTGGGCCCGTTGCCGAGAGGTGCCCTCAGGTCTAGACCGCTGCGCGGGGGTTGGACGGCCGAGCTGCGTGGCGCCGACGCCGCGGCTCGCCGATCGGGTAGGGATGGTCGCCCTTCTCACGGCTGCGTTCGCCCCCCTCCGACGGGGGCTCGGGTCCTCGTGACCCGCGCGCCCGCCGAGGGGGACACCAGCGGTAATGCGCGATAAAGTGGGTTTCAGGCAGCAACGAGGTCAGCGTCGATCCTGACACCGATGCCGCCCCCCTCCGCCCAGACCCCGCGGCCCGCATATCTACCTGGGAGTCCGGTGATCATCGAGGATCGTCTCTCGGATGTGCTCAGCGAGTTCGCGCGAACGCTGGTCACTGACTTCCCGATCCAACGGATCCTGGATCATCTGGTGCGGCGCATCGTCGACATCCTTCCGGTCGGCGCCGCAGGGGTCACCTTGATCTCGGAGTCCGCCCACCCGAGGTTCATCGCGGGATCAGATGCCGACGCGGTGCGCTACGAGCACCTGCAGACCGCCCTGGGCGAGGGGCCCTGTCTGGCGGCGTACTGGACCGACGCACCGATCGCGATTCCCGACCTCCACGAGGACGATCGCTTCCCTCGGTTCGCCGCGGGAGCCCGACGCGAGGGCCTGCGGGCGGTGTTCACCTTCCCGCTCCGGCACGGCGAGAACCGGCTGGGCGCCCTCGATCTGTACCGCACCACCGCCGGTGCTCTCGACGATCGGGAGATGGCCGCGGCCCAGACACTGGCCGACGTCACGACGGCGTACCTGCTCAACGCGGAGGCGCGTCAGGCGAAGACCGAGTTCGTCGCCACCGTCAGCCATGAGCTGCGCACCCCGATGACCAGCATCCGGGGCTTCGTGGAGCTCCTCCAGGAGGACGAGGACCACCAGCTCACCGAGGAGCAGGCGGGTTTCGTCGAGGCGATCCGACGCAACAGCGACCGGCTCGGCTCCCTTGCCGATGACCTGCTGACCCTCTCGCGCCTCGAGTCCGGGACCGACAGCCACCAGCACCACGTGCTGGACCTGAGGCAGGTCCTCTCGGTCGCGCGTGGCTCGCTCCGCCCGGCCATCGCCGCCCGACTGCTCGAGGTGACCTTCGAGGCGCCGTCGGTGCCGGTGCCGGTGTCGGGAGATGCCCAGGCGCTCGAGTCGGTGGTCACGAACCTGGTGAGCAACGCCTTGAAGTTCACCGAGGACGGTGGCTGGGTGAGGTGCAGGTTGCTCGCCCGCGAGGGGGAGGCCACGCTCGAGGTGAGCGACAACGGTCTCGGGATCCCGCTCGATGAGCAGCGCGAGCTGTTCACCCGGTTCTTCCGGTCCTCCACCGCGCTCGACCATGCCATCCAGGGGTCGGGGCTGGGTCTGAACATCGTCGACTCGATCGTCCAGGCGCACGGCGGCACGGTCGAGGTCAGCTCTCAGCACCTGAGTGGATCGACCTTCACCGTGACCCTCCCGCTGTCGGAGAAGAAGGGCTGCGAGACCTGAGGCCTGCTCCTGAGCGGGACGCCTGCTCGGACGCACTCGGTCGGCCGCCGGTCGCCCAGGACCAGGCTGCCCAGGACCAGGGGGCCCAGGACTAGGCCAGTGGCGTGGCGGAGACAGTCCTGGTCGCTCGGATCCCGGACAATCGCGGAATGACTGCCGTGCGGCCGGCCCGACGAACCTCCAGCACCCCGCTGGTCACCTCGATCAGGACTGCCTACTACCTGGGCATCGGCCTGACTCTGCTCGCGCTGGTGACGAAGGCGCACACCGTCGTGCTCCCGATGGGGATCGCCAAGCAGATCGGGCACAACAGCGAGGCGCTGGCGCTGGCCCTGGCCGTCGCCGTCGTCGTCGAGTTCATTCGGCCCAGGTGGTTGCCCACCGGGACGCGCGGAGTGTCCTGGAGCCTGGTGGTCCTGGTGGCCGCGGGGTGGCTGCTGCTGGCCCTGGGCGTCTACTACCTGGGTCTGCCCTCCAGCATCAAGACCCTCAACGAGCCGTTCGCCGCGGCGGCGGTGCTGACTCTGTGGCTCGGCCCGCCGCGACCGCTGCGCCATGCGTGGCTGGTTCCGGCGATCCTCGTGGTCGCGGTGCTGCTGAGCAGCGAGCTGGAGTTCGTTCAGGCCCAGTCCGAGGCGGTGACGGCGGTGGTCGCCGTCAGCATCTCCACCGACCTGGCGGCGCGCTCGATCCTGTGGCCCAAGGCGCGAGAGTCCGCGCTCACCTGGTGCTGGTACCTGTTCCTCGCCGTGTGGCCCGCCTTCATGCTCTTCCTGAACGGCCGCAACCTCTCCGGCGCTCTCGCGGACAGCGTGGACTACATGGCCCGCGGCGCCGAGGGCTTCTGGGGCGCGCTGATGATCTGTGCGTACTTCAGCCTGCTCCGGCGCGCCGAGAGCATGGATCGCGCGCGACGCTAGGGCCGCTCACCTCAGACCGGGTCCCCCTCGGCCGCGTCGGGAGGCGTGACCATCAGCGACAGGCCGTCATGAGGGGTGAGGGTCGCGCTGAAGCTGTTCAGGTCGTCCACCTCGCCGAGCTGTTCCCCGGTGGCCATGTCGAGCACAGCCGACCCCGGGACGAGGTGCTTGGAACGGATGGTGCCGGTGAGCTCGTCGGCGGAGAAGTTCAGCACGGTGACGTGGTGCTGGTCTCCCTCGTCGAGCTGGTGGACCATCACCAGCATGCCCTTGTGCGAGACCGGGGGGACGTCGACCTGGGTGGCCGTGGCGACTCCGGAGGAGGTGCGGATGTCGAGGATCTCCTTCAGTCCGGACACGAACGACTTCGGGTCGCCCAGCTGTGCGGGAAGGGTGCCGTAGAGGCTGCGACCCCGCGGCATGCCGAGGAAGGCGGGGTTCTCGCCGTAGCCCATCAGGTCGTAGGCGGCGCGGTGGATCCACCGGGTGTCACCGGTGGCGAGCAGGTGGCGGATGCCCTCGCGTTCGAGCGGGAGCATGCCGCACAGGTCCCAGCCGGAGAACGCGACGACGCCCGGCTGCCAGGCGTTGAACTTGGTGAGCAGCAGGTGGGCCTTCTTGATGTCTTCGGTGGTCGCCGCGTCGATGTCGTCGAGGTCGGTCACGCCCAACGAGGCGGCAATGATGCTGGCAGTGGTGGAGGCGATGCCGTTGGTGGTGAAGATCGCGTTGTACGGGCCGGCACTGCCGGTCAGGGTCTCGATCATCTCGGCCCGGACGGTCTCCGCGAGAGTCCCACCGTCGATGGCCTCGCCGCGATAGTGGTACTCGTCGTTCTTGTGGCGGGTGGCGAAGTGGACCAGCTCATAGGTGAGCTCGTCGTGGTTCTGCAGCGCATGGACCAGGCTGCGCGGCTGGACCCCGAACTCCAACGAGGCGTTCAGGGTCAGCCGCAGGAACTCGGTGTCCGCGATGGCCAGGGCGTGCTGATAGGCGGGACGGTTGATGAAGTCATAGGACAGGTCGGCACCCGCCTGGGAGGTCTCGGCGATGTCGTCGATGGTCAGGTTCAGCTCCTGGAAGGTGAACCCGCCGACCTTGCGGACCATGCTGGCGATCAGGTGGTTCGCCGCCTCGGACAGGGGATGACCCTCGGACCAGGCGGGCAGGCCCTCAGCACTCTTCTCCACACCGAGGAACCCGTTGGCGTCCAGACGCAGGGCGCCGGAGCCGAGGTCGCCCAAGGAGTGCAGAGCGTCCCCGATCACCAGACGCATGCCGGCGAACGTCGGGTCCAGCCAGTTGATGGAGGGCTGTCCCTCCTTGAAGTAGTGCAGGTACACCCACCGGCGCGCCACCCCGTCGGGCCCGAGGACGGGCGCGGTCACCGACCAGTTCGTGTCCTTGACTCCCGGGTCGTAGAAGATGACCCGCTGGAGCTCCCCGATGATGTAGCCGGCCTTGGCCAAAAGGCTCTCGGTCTCGGCGCTCAGGTTGACCGAGTCGCGCCCGGGCGGGACGTCGGGGAGCAGGGACCAGTCCTCCGGCTCGATGCCCACCATGTGGTAGATCCCCGGGTAGTCGGCGTAGTTCATCTCTGCGAGGCGGAAGTCGGCACCCTTGCCGGTGTGACCGGGCACGATGTCGTCGATGATCGTCCCGCCGTGGGTCGAGGCCACCTCGCACATCGTCCGGAAGTCGGCCTCGGTGCCGAAGGCACTGTCGATCTCGGTGCTGATCCGGTCGAAGTGGCCATCCACGCTCGGCGTGGGGTGCCAACCCGAGATGCCGCCCGCGCGCTTGACCGGCCCGGTGTGGAGGGCGCTGATGCCGATCCGCTCGAAGCTCTCCCACAGGTCGGGGTCGGCGAGCGTGCCCAGGAAGGAGTGCCCGGGCTTGGTCATCAACGACAGTGGGTAGGCGGTGAACCAGACCCCAGCGGTTCGGATGGCCGACTCGGGGTTGGGGTTGGCGTAGGGGTTCTGCCACATCCCTCCGGTGCCCGAGAACTGGTTCGCGAGGGTGTTGGCGTCGTGCAGCATCGAGGTCCGCTGCAGCCACGCCACGTAGAACGGGTTCGTTCCGACCGGCTCACCGGATCGGTCCTCGCCGTGCTCAGGACTGCCCTGTGGGCGAAGCCGGGCGCGGGGACGCAGCGCGCGAGGTCGAGCCGGGTAGAACTGCTCGGAATAGGTGATCTCGCTCGGCTCGTGCTCGCTGGGATGCGCGTCGTCGCTCATGGTGTCCTTGTGATCGATTCGGCCACTGGGGGTGGCCACTGTTTCACGTCCGGATCGAGCATTTCATCCCCTGGGGCCGGACCTCGACCAAACCCCGGCACGGACGAAGGACCTAGGCTGCACAGATGAGCAATCCGATGGCACTGGTGATCGGCGTCGGTCCCGGCGTGGGCAGGTCCGTCGCCACGGCCTTCGGTCGGGCCGGCTACGACGTCGCGCTGGTCGGAAACGAGGAGCCCGTGCTGCGAGAGCTCGGCGACACCTTGGGCGACCAGGGGATCCGAGTGCTGTGGAGCCTCGTCGACATCACCGACGCCGCCGCGTTCAGAGCCGCGGTCGAGGGCTTCGGTGAGGCCGCCGGCCGGATCGACGTACTCCACTTCAATCCCAGCGCCTACCGCCCCAGGAACGTCCTCCAGCTCGCCCCCGAGGAGCTCGCCGAGGACGTGACCCTGGGAGTCGGAGCACTGCTGACCGCCCTCCAGGCGGCCAGGCCGTACCTGTCCCGCGGTGGACGCATCACCGCGACCGGCAGCATGGCGGCCGATCGTCCTTCCGAGCAGGCGCCGAGCCTCGGCGTGCAGAAGGCCGGCCTGCGCAACCTCCTCGACAGCATCGACCAGACGCTGCGGCCCGACGGCATCCGGGCGGTGTCGGTGACGGTGCGAGGGGCGCTGTCATCCGAGGGCCCCTTCACTCCCGACCGCGTCGCCGAGGCGGTCTATGCAGCCGCCACGCAGGACGAGTCGCAGTGGCGTACCGAGCTGCCCTACCCGGAGCAGCCGGCTTCCTCGGGCTGAGTCGGACCGGCCGGGTGGACCGGTCCGGGTGGACCAGGGCGGGTGATCAGGCAGGGTGATCAGGCAGGGTGATCAGGCAGGGACGACGAGGTCGTGGCACGCGCACAGCGCCTCGGCTTCGACCCCGGGCTGGAGCTCATAGGCGCACAGCAGCGGGAAGGGGACGCGCTCGCGCAGTTTGCTCCAGCAGTCCTCGAGCTCGAGCGCCAGGTGGTCGTCGCCGTCGCGCCAGTAGAGGTCGACGATCTCACCGAAGACGCGGAACCGGCGCCAACGGCTGCTGACGTCCTCGACCGTGCGGCCGATGGTCGACTCGAACCGGTCCTTGTCGATGCCCTGGTCGAGAGGCAGGAGGTTGCGGTGCAGGGTCGCGTCCAGGCGCAGGTACTGACCCGAGGCGATCGCGCCGTCGACGTCGATCCCTACCGAGGTCATGGCCTGCTCGACGAGGTCGTGGTGGGCGTGGGTGGCGCAGACCACGACCGCCTCCCCCTGCGCAAGCCCGTGGCCGACGTAGGCGAGCATGCTCTCCGCGAGGGTCTCCTCCTCGTGCCAGAACGTCACCGCATGGCCGGATCCCGCCGCATCCGGATCGAGGTGCTCGGTCGCCACCGCGATCGCGGGGAAGGTGGCCGTGAACTGGGTGCCGCCGATGGTGTCGTAGCGGATGTCACCGTTCATCGCCTCGCAGAGCTGACGCACGATCATCAGGCCCAGCCCACTGCCACCGAAGTGACGCGAGGAGGATCCGTGCACGTAGGCATCGAAGAGATGACCCACCATCTCCTCGGGCACGCCGGGGCCGTCGTCGCTGACCGACAGGGACACCGTGGTGCCGACGCGCTCGGCGCTCACGTGGATCTTGGGACCGCCGTAGCGCAGGGCGTTGGTGACCAGGTTGTCCAGCACCTGGGTGACCCGCATCGGGTCGGCCACCGCGATCGCGTCCGCGGCCAGGTCACTCGTGATCCGCCCGTCGACCGCCGACGCGCGCTCGGCAAGGTTGTCTCGACAGAGCTCGAGCAGGGAGACCCGCTGGAGCGAGAGCTCGAGCCGGCCGCGATCGGCGAGATGTGAGGTCGACAGGTCGCTGAGCAGGCGGACGAGCATCGCGCTTCGACGCGCCATCATGTCGGTCAGACGCTGCTGGACAGCAGCGGGCATCGAGTCCCGGTGCTCCTGGAGCTGCGAGGCAGCTTCCCGGAGCACAGTCGCCGAGTTCTGCATCTCATGGATCAGCTGCGCCTCGACATCTTTCATGTTCTCAATCCCCCTGACAACCCCGAGTCCCCTCTGCAAGAGGCCTCGCGATTTATACGCTCTGCCCGTCCAGTCTCTCACTCGCCACCCGTTATTGCACGCTCTGAGGCCGATGGCAGGCTTCACCCCACTGCTGGACAGGGATACGGAGTGACTGAGGACACAGACGCCTCCACCGTGACCTCGCGACGGACGCGTCGTTGGACGCATCGCCGCAGCGGCGCGGTGCAGACGGTGAATGCTTTTCCAGGGTTCAGATGTCAGGGGGAGGATTGCGCGATGCGGACAGAGCACCCGCGAGCGGGGGTTGAGCGTCATCGGCTCGTGTTGGTCGACGACAGCCCCGACAGCCTCGAGCTGTTGGAGTTGGCTTTCGAACGGACCGGGCGGTTCACCGTGGTGGGCACGGCGGCCAACGGAAGAGAGGCCGTCGACGTGGTGACCCTGCACCTGCCGGAGGTGGTGCTGCTCGACATCGCGATGCCGGTCATGGACGGCCTCGAGGCGCTGCCCCTGATCCGCGAGGCCGCTCCGGCAGCGACGGTGGTGATGCTCACCAGCTTCGGCACCTCGGAGATGACGCAGCGCGCCACGGCGCTCGGAGCCCACGGCTTCGTGCAGAAGGGCCTGTCGCTGAGCTCTCTCGTGGAGACCGTCGAGGATCTGGTGCACCTGGCTCCGTACGCAGGCAAGCCGAATCCCGCCTGATCCTCCATGATCCTCGGGGCCCCCTCGCGGCCACGACGTACTACCGTCGAGAGCAGCGGGAAACCGGACTCACCGACCGACGGAGCGCAGACGATGCTGAACGACGATGAGCGGAGCGAGATCGAGTCGCGCAGGGACGAGCTCCGGCAGCGCTACCTGCTGCCACCGGAGAAGCGCGAGCAGACACCTGGCCGGGGGATCCACCACGCGGCGCTGATCTGCTCGGACGTGGAGACGACGATCCGGTTCTACCAGGGACTGCTCGGCTTCCCGCTCGTCGAGCTGGTGGAGAACCGTGACTACGGCGGGTCCAGTCCACTTCTTCTTCGACCTCGGCAACCAGACCCTGCTGGGGTTCTTCGACTTCCCCGGCCTGGGGCTGCCGCCGGCCGTGGAGTCGATCGGCAGCGTGCAGCACCTCGCGATCTCCTTGCCCCGGGACCGGTGGGAGCAGGTGCGCGTCCGGCTCGACGCCGCCGAGGTGGCGTACTCCGGACCGGATCGTGGCATCGAGGAGTCGATGTACCTCAAGGACCCCGACGGCATCCAGATCGAGCTGCTGAGCGACCCGCTGATGTACTTCGGCGGTCATCAGCTGGACGGCTGACCGATCCGCGGTCACCTGGTCGCCAGGCCTGCCGGCGCGTCGAGCCGACTTCGCAGAGAAGTCGGCTCGACACCGATCGGTTCTCAGTCGGCGGGGTACGTGGTGGAGGCTCTGCCCCCACGACAAGGAGTTCTGATGTCCACCGACGCCATCGTCCTGCTCAAGAACGACCACAAGGAGATCCGCAAGGTCTTCCGTGACTTCCAGAAGGCCGGCGAGAACGCCCACGCCGCCAAGGGAAAGCTGGTCAAGAGGATGATCGAGCTGCTGACGGTGCACACCTTCCTCGAGAACGAGGTGATGTACCCCCGTGTTCGGGAGCTGCTGCCCGAGCTGGAGGCCGACATCCTGGAGTCCTTCGAGGAGCACCACGTCGCCGACGTGCTGGTGACCGAGCTGTTCGCGATGAAGCCCGACGCTGAGCGGTTCACGGCCAAGGCCACGGTCCTGATCGAGAACGTCGACCACCACATCGACGAGGAGGAGAAGGTCTGGTTCCCCAAGGTGCGTGCGGGACTTGGCCGCAAGGTGCTCCAGGACCTCGGCGCAGAGATGGAGGCGGCCCGGAAGACGGCGCCGAAGAGCCCGGCACAGCCCAGCGCCCTGAAGAAGACCATCGACGCCGTCATCGCCTGAGCGAAGTCGAGGCACCCCGTCGCCCGACCGGTGGCCCGCGATCTCGGCGGCCCCGCGTCGTGGGTCAGTCGCTCACCCGGCTTGGCCGGGGCCGTCGGGCTCGGCCAGCACCCGCTGGGCGATGCGGGCGGCAGCGTTGGCTGACGGTACGCCGCAGTACACGGCACTGTGCAGGATGAGCTCGTTGATCTCGAGGTCGGTGACGCCGTTCGCACGCGCTGCTCGCAGGTGCAGCTCGAACTCCTCGTGCTGGTCGCGAGCCAGCAGGGCGGCCAGGGTGACCAGTGACCTGCTCCGCCTGTCGAGACCGGGCCGGGTCCAGACGCCGCCCCACTCCGACTCGGTGAGCTGCGCCAGCTCCCGGATCAGATCGGCGGCACCCGTTGCGGCGTGGTCGACCTCGGCCTCACCCAGCAGGTGCTGTCGGATCAGCCGGGCCACCTGCGTGGGCTCCAGGGCCGGGATGAGGTGGCTGGCTCCCGCGATCTCGACGAACCGGCCGTCCGCGACTCCTTGGGCGATCTCCAGGAGGCTGGCGCTGGGGGTCACTCCGTCACTGCTTCCGGAGACGGCCAGGACCGGTGCCGTGATGTCGGGGAGGCGGCCGCTCACGTCGAACTCAGCCAGGGCCTCGCACGCCTGGATGTAGCCACGGTCGTCGGCGCGCTCGAGGGCGCGCAGGAGCTCAGCGGCCCTGTCCGGAGCGCGGGCCACGAAATCCGTGCTGAACCATCGCTCCGCGGCTCCTTGCACCAGCACCGAGGTGCCGGAGACACTGACCTGGCCCATCCGTCCGGCCCAGACGGACGGGTCGCCGATCCTGGCGCCGGTGCCCAGCAGAACCGCCGCCCCGACCCGGTCGGGATGGTCGAGCAGGAGCTGCAGTCCCACGGCACCGCCGAGCGAGACGCCGGCGTAGGCGAACGGTCCGCCGTACTGACCCCGCTGCTCGAGGACCTCGTCCAGCACCCGCACCACGCCGGCTGCCAGCTCGGCCATGGTGAACGACTCGTCGGAGACGGTGTGGTTGTAGCCGTGTCCGGGAAGGTCCCAGGCGACGACGTCGAAGACGTCGACGAGTCCGGCAGCGCATTCTGTCCACAACGCCGCGGCCGAGGTCCCGAGGGCGGGCCCGAGCACGAGCAGCGGCAGCTCGGCGCGGTCGGCCGCCCCGGAGAGCCGGAGGGTGGTGATGGTGGGCACGGTCACGCGAGCTACCTCCGGTCAGTGGGGGATCGGCCAGTCCTGCGCCACACAGATAGCGATGGAATACACACAACCGACAAATCCCCAAACACAGTTACAAAGCGGTGTATACCGGTGGAGAACCGGTCTAGGCACTCTGGGTCAAAATCCATAGCACGTTCGGACTATTTCCGCGTGTTGTGTCGTCAGACATAACGGACAGGGGTTCCTATGGAAGTGCGACATCTAGGGAGAAACCATGATTGCGACAGAATCGGCCCTGTACGGGCCCACCAACGCCAGTGGATCTGGCGCCACCACGATAGCGGTGTGCGGCTGCGGGCAGGATCTCGTCGCCTCGAAACGGCAGCACTGCCCTCGATGCGGTTGCAGCCTGACCTAGCCCGAGGCCCCGCCTAGGGGAGGTCAGCCGAGAAAGATGCTGGTCACCGTGCGTCCCGGAAGGGCCGGCGTCACGTCCTCCAGCGCGAACTCGCGCATCAGGTCGATCGCCTCCAGGATCTTCGGGCTGCGCAACGAGTAGTAGACCGTGGTTCCGGCCCGTCGGGTCGTGACGATGCCCCGGTCCCGCAGGACCGCCAGGTGCTGGCTGGCATTGGACTGGCTGATCCGGAGCGCATCGGCGATGTCTCCGACGTTGAGCTCCGCGTCGCGCAGCGCGTTGAGGATCAACAGCCGCTTCGGGTCCGCGATCGCCTTGCAGACGCGCTCGTAGAGCACCCGGATCTCGGCCTCGAGAGTCTCGTCCATCACCGGCTCCTCACCTTTGCTCCGCTCACTCGCCACGGATCACGTCCCGCCAGTGACGATTATGACGCCGATGGACAATGCGGCCAACGCGGTGACCGTGCAGCTCAGGACCAGTCCCAGGCCGGCGGCGCGAGGGGTCCGGCCGCTCTCCAGGCCACGCACGGTGTGCTCGTACCGGACCTGGGCGAGCACCAGCAGGCCCAGGGCTGCGATCAACCCCACCAACCCGGGCACCTTGGCCAGCACGCCGCTCCCGGTGCCGTGCAGCAGCAGGGCGGAGACGCCGCCGACGCCCAGCGCTGTTCGCTCCCAGGCCATGGCGGTGCGCTCGGCCTGGAGGCCGACGTCAGGGGAGGGGGCTCCGCGGTCGTGGCGGGCCGGCATCCGAGGCCACATCGTCAGTCCACCAGGTCCGCGGCGACCAGAGCCAGGGCCACCACCGAGGCGAGCACCAGGCACGCGGCGATGAGCCGCGGGACCGCGGAGCGCGGCAGCTGCCGCCCCAGCCGCATCGCCTGCTCGTTGCGCTGCCAGTGCCGGTAGGACAGGGCGGCGAGCAGTCCGCCGAGTGCGATCAGCAGGAAGCCCAGGGCGTGCCGGATGACCATGAGTCCCGGTACGAACCGGATCACGGCCACCCCGGCGGCCATCATGGCCAGGGCGG
>CAWEUP010000013.1:0-57414 GCA_963812235.1 uncultured Actinomycetota bacterium
CGGTCCCAAGGTCGTCATCCTGACGACCTTCGACCTCGACGAGCACGTGTACGCCGCGCTGGCCGCAGGTGCCAGTGGCTTCCTGTTGAAGGACGCGCCGGCGAGCCAGCTCGTGCACGCCATCAGGGTGGCGACCGCCGGCGACGCCCTGCTGGCACCGAGCGTGACCAGACGGCTGATCGCGCGCTTCGCAGGCAGCGCGCCGACCCCGCGCCCCCTGCTGCCGGTCGACCTCACCGCGCGCGAGACCGAGGTCCTCGGCCTGATGGCCGAAGGGCTCTCGAACGCTGAGATCGCCGGCCGCCTCGTCGTCGGGGAGGCCACCGTGAAGACGCATGTCGCCCGGGTGCTGGCCAAGCTCGGTGTCCGCGACCGGGTGCAGGCGGTGGTCCTCGCCCACCGGTCCGGCATGGTCGGCTGACCTGGGGCTGTCGGCGCAACACGCGCCCTCACCCGGCCAGGAACTGCGTCACGATCCGGTTGAAGTCCTCGGGGCGCTCCAGTGGCAGCACGTGTGACGAACCGTCGCCCGTGACGAGCTCGTACCGGGCTCCCGGGATCCCGGCAGCGACCTCGCGAGCGACCCACGGTGGCGTGAGCAGATCCTGCTCCCCCACGACCACCAGGGTCTCGGCCCGGATGTCGCCCAGCCGGTCGAGGGCGTCGAAACGCGTGTACGCCTGCGCCTGGCGGTCGTAGGCCTCGGGCTCGACCGGGTACGGGTTGCCGGCCAGCATGGTCGCGGTGTCCTGCACCGCCCGCGGAGTGCGCAGGAACGCCGAGGAGAAGAGCCAGGTGAACTGCTGTGCGCCGAAGACCTCGCCGCCGGGGTCGTGAGACTTGACCCAGCTCCAGATGGAGATCGGGTCGACCGCGCTGCGAGCGGGCGCCGCACCCGGTCCCGCAAGCACGAGTCGATCGAGGCGTTCAGGGTGGCGCAGGGCGAACTCCATCCCGATCATGCTTCCCATCGAGAGCCCGAGCAGATGAGTACGCCGGATGTCGAGCTCGTCCAGGACCCCGGCGAGGTCGTCGGCCATGTCCGCGATGGCGTACGCCCGCTCGGCTCGGGAGCTGCGTCCGGCGTCGCGGTTGTCGAGCAGGACCACACGAAAGCTCGTGGACAGGACCGGGACCTGCTGGAGCATCCACAGTGACGAGTCGTAGCCGATGCCCATCACCAGGATCAGGGGCGGCCCCTCTCCGTGGATCTCGTAGTACAGCTCCTGTCCGTTGGTGCGGATCGTGCCGGAGCGTGGCGCCGGGAGCGAGCTCGTGGAGCTCTCGCCGGTCGACGTGGCGGTTGCGCTGTTCATGGTGGTCTCCTCGGATCTAGTTGGGTCAGGACGTCGCGTCCCTGATCCAGAGGCGTGAGCGAGACTGTTACCGCGGTAACCCGCGCCGTTACCGTGGAGTGCGCCCGGCCGCGCCCGGCCGAGGCAAGGGAGGCGTGTGGTGAGCGGCGACGACGGTCTCGGCCTCGTCGAACGCGGCCGCGCCGCCGCCGCCGGAGGCGACTGGCAGGAGGCGTTCGAGCTCCTCACAGAGGCGGACGCCGCCGGGTTCCTCATCGCTTCCGACCTTCGCGCGTTGGCTGAGGTCGCGTACGCCGCCGGACGGCTCGACACCAGCATCGCGACCTACGAACGCGCCCACGCGGCTTTCCTGCGCGCCGACGACCAGGTCGCTGCTGCGGAGGCCGCCGTGCGCGTCGCCATGCACCTGCTCTTCGACACGACCCTGATGGCACCGGTTCGCGGTTGGCTGACGCGTGCGGAGGGCCTCCTCGCGGGGCGCGACGCGGCGCCGGCCTACGCCTGGCTCGCCGTCGTCCGTGCCTACGAACGGTTGCTGACCGGCGACCTCAGCGGCGCCCACCGATGGGCCCAGCGAGCGATCGAGACGGGATCGGCAGATGCGCCTGCGGCCGCTGCCATCGGCCGAGTCGCCGAGGCCCGCCTGATCATCCTGGACGGCGAGGTGCAGCGCGGCATGACGCTGCTCGATGAGGCTGGGGCGGCAGCGCTCTCCGGGGACCTCGACGCGCTCTCCACGGGCGTCGTCTACTGCGAGCTCGTCTGCGCCTTGCAGGGCCTCGCCCAGTACGACGTCGCCGAGGAGTGGACCGAGGCCATGGAGAGATGGTGCGAGCAGAACGCCATCGGCAGCCTGCACGGTCGCTGCCGCGTGCACCGCGCCGAGATCCTCAGGCTGCGTGGCGCGTGCGGCGAGGCCGAGGACCAGGCGCTCATGGCCTACGAGGAGCTTCGCGTCCACCTGCGACGTGAGCTGGGATGGCCGCTCTACGAGCTCGGGCGGATCCGGTTGCACCGGGGGGACATCGCGGGCGCGGAAGAGGCACTGCTGGCCGCACATGGTGCCGGGTGGGATCCCCAGCCCGGTCTGGCGCTGGTGCGGCTGGCGCAGGGCGACGCGGACTCGGCGACCGAAGCCCTCCGAGAGGCCCTCGAACGACCGATGCGGCTGCCGTCGAAGGAAAGGCCGCCCCACAGCGATCTGCAGCGGGCGCCGCTGCTCGAGGCACTCGTCGAGACGGCGGTGGCCGCTGGACGCCTCGGCCACGCCAGGGTGGCCGCGGACGAGCTGGAGCGGATCGCCGCACGCTTCGCCAGCAAGGCGCTCGTGGCGGGGGCCGGGCATGCGCGCGGCAGGGTACGTCTCGCCGACGGCGACCTGGTCGGCGCGGAAGAGTCGCTGTCGGAGGCGGTGCGCCTGTGGCACGAGGTGGGCGCGCCGTACGAGGCGGCTCGCGCGCGCCTGGACCTGGCTGGGGCCCACGCCAGCAGTGGTAACGAGCACCGCTCCGCCCTGGAGCGCCAGGCAGCCCGCACGGTCCTGGACGGCATGGCGACCCTGTCCGCAGTGACCGCAGCGGAGTCGCTCGACCATCCGGCCCCGGTCAGGCCTGAAGTACGTGCCGCAGTCGGTGCCGCAGTCGGTGCCGGGGTCGGCGCCGACGTGTTCTGCCGCGAAGGGGACTACTGGACCGTCACCTTCGAGGGCCACACCGACCGGATCCGCGACCTCAAAGGCATGCGCTACCTCGCCCGCCTCCTCGCCGAACCGGGTCGGGAGTTCCATGTGCTCGATCTCGTCGCGGCCGAGACGGCAGGGGGCGCACGCGGCGACCCTGGGTCCACGGCAGCGATGTCGCGCTCGGGTCTCGGTGACGCGGGCGAGCTCCTCGACCCGCAGGCCAGACGCGCCTACCGCCGTCGCCTCACCGAGATCGACGACGACCTGGAGCAGGCCGAGAGAGCCGGGGACAGCGAGCGGGCCGCGCAGGCGGCTGCCGAGCGTGACTTCCTCGTCCGCGAGCTCGCGCGCGCTTTCGGCCTGAGTGGCCGCGAGCGCCGAGCCTCCTCGGCCTCCGAGCGCGCCCGGGCCAGCGTGACCCGTGCCGTGCGTCAGGCGATCGCCCGCATCGGCGAGCACCAGTCCGAGCTGACCGAGCACCTGCGCCGCACGGTGCGCACCGGCACCTACTGCGCCTACCTCCCCGACCCGCGTGCGTCCTCGCCGTGGCAGCTGGAGCGTCCGCACCAGACCTCGTGACCGGGCCGGCCGACGCTAGACGGCACCCCGGCCGATCTGGCCGATCTGGCCGATCTGGCCGATCCTGCCGAGAGGCCTCGACCGCACGGGCCTTTGGTCCCGGCGGTTGACTCCATTGCGCCCTGACGAGCGAGCCCCTCGCCGCGAGACGTTGGACCTACACACCACCGTCTACACACCACCGTCGTCACAGGGCTGGAGCGAGCATGACCATCACCGCAGGAAGCATCGTCGTCGGGATCGACGGTTCGACGTCCGCGCACCGGGCCTTGGTCTGGGCTGCGGAGCAGGCCGCTGCGGAGGAGCGCGTTCTCTCCGTGGTGTACGCCGTCCCCCGGAGCACTCCGACCCTGCTGGACCCCGTGGGAAACAGCCCGCGCGAGGCACGGGACCTGTCCCTGCACGCGAAGGGTCGAGAGGTCCTCGACGCCGCCCGGGAAGAGGTGGATCGACTGGGGCTGAAGGTGACCGTCGAGGACCACTGCATCCTCGAGGATGCGCGCGAGGCTCTCGTCGACCTCTCGGAGACGGCGTCGATGGTGGTGCTCGGGTCACGCGGACGCGGACGCATGAAGAGCCTGCTGCTCGGATCGACCGCAGTGGCCGTCGTACGCCACGCCCGCTGCCCGGTCGTCGTGCACCGCCCGTTCGGCGCGTCCGTCGCACGTGGAGGCATCGCGGTGGGCGCCGACTCCACGGAGAGCTCGCTCCCGGTCCTGGAGTTCGCCTACCGGCAGGCATCGCTGAGGAACCTGCCGGTGACCGTCGTGCACACGTTCTGGTATCTCCAGCAGCCGTCGAGCACGACCGACGTGCGCGCAGACACCGCGAACATCATTGCGGCGCAGCGATTCGTCCTCTCCGAGTCCTTGAGCGGTCTCGCCGAGAAGTACCCGGACGTGACGGTGCACGTCGAGATCGACCAGGGGTCGCCCGAGGAGTACCTGCTTCGACTGGCCGACGAGATGGACCTGCTCGTCGTCGGTGTCCATCACGGCAACCGCGCGAGGAAGTACACGTTGGGGTCGGTCTCGGTCTGGCTCGTGGAGCACGCCACCTGTCCCGTCGGCGTGGTGCCGCTCTTCGCCGACTGAGCCCGCGTGAGCGACGGGCCCACCGCTCGTCCTCGCGAAACTCGCCCGTGGCGGAGCTGACGTTTCGCCGCTGGCGTGTCCCTCAGCGAGTCGGGCCACGACCCGCACTTCGAGCAGCTACGAGCGAACGAGGGCGAGATGTACGTGCAGGAGCTGATGACCAGGACACCGGTGACGGTGACCGAGCAGACCGAGGCCGACGAGGCCGTCGACCTCCTCTTCCGCCACCACGTGTCGCTGCTCCCCGTGGTCGACTCCCACGGACGGATCCGGGGCGTGGTCAGCGAGATCGACCTGATCCGCGACTCCGTCATCGCCGATCCCCGCACCCGGCTGATCCCGCCTCCCGAGGTCAGGCGACCCTCAGTGGCCCGGGTCTGTGACGTGATGAGCAGCCCCGCGGTGTCGGTGCACCCGACCACGGACCTGGCCGAGGTCGTGCGGCTGATGGCGACCGCGAGGCTCAAGAGTCTGCCCGTCGTCGATGAGGGAGACCGTGTCGTGGGCCTCATCAGCCGCAGCGACGTCATCGGGGTCCAGGCACGGCCTGACGCCGACCTCGCTCGTGACGTGAGCTCCTGCCTGGCCCAGATGGGACACCACGACTGGCTGGTCGAGGTCCTGAAGGGGGTGGTGGACATCCAGGGCCCGGGGAACGAGCTGGACCGGTCGCTCGCCGACCTGGCCGGCCGCTCCGTGGCCGGTGTCGTCTCCGTCAACGTGCACGAGCCGCACGGCCAGACCGGAGCCGGCGTGTGATGGCCGCCCCCACCCAGCTCCTGATGCACCGCATCATCCACCTCGCAAGTCGTGCGCCGAGTGTGCACAACACGCAACCGTGGCGCTGGCGGATCCGCACCGACGACGTGATCCAGCTCTGGGCCGATCGCCAGCGCCAGCTGCCCATCGCCGACCCCGTCGGCCGCAACCTGGCGATCAGCTGCGGAGCGGCACTGCACCACTTCATCGTCGCCGCGCGGGCTTTGGGGGTGGAACCCGCGGTGACGCTGACGCCCTCCCGCGACGAGCCTGACCTGCTGGCGAGCGTGCGGCTCGCTCCCGGACTCGACGCCGAGACGACCGAGTCCCTGGACCTCTTGGCACGTCGCCGTACGGACCGGCGGCGCTTCACCTCCTGGCCCGTACCGCAGCAGCGGCTCGCTGACCTCGCGCAGACGACGGCCCCCTGGGGCGCCTTCGCGGTCCCCATCCTCGACCCCGCTGCCCGGTCCCACACCGAGCTGCTCCTCCACCGCGCCTGGACCACGCAGCGACTCGACCGGCAGTTCCAGGGCGAGCAGCGGAGATGGGTCGAGCACAGCTCCATCGACGGGGTTCCGCTGCTCAACGCCGCCCCCGAGCACCGGGATCCCTCCCCCGCCCGACCGAGCCGATTCGCCCCCGGGGCCCCGGACGCGGCGCCCGCGGCCCTCCTGGAGGGTACGGACGGAGTGGTCGCGATCTGTACCACCACCGATGACCAGCGAGCCTGGCTCGAGGCCGGACTGAGCCTCAGCGCACTGTGGCTGCGCGCGACGCGAGACGGGTTCTCACTCGTTCCGCTGAGCCAGGTGATCGAGGTGACCGGGACCCGTACGGCGCTGCGTCACGACGTCCTCGCCGGCGTCGTGCACCCCCAGATCCTCGTGCGGATCGGCTGGCAGGAGGTGACCCGCGCACAGCTCGTCCCCACACCGCGGCGCCCCCTGTCCGATCTGCTGCTCCCCTGACCCAGCCTCGAGTGCCCGGCCGCGGAGATGGCGATCCCGCCCCACGGTCGGCCCCTGGGGACGGCGCGAAGCCCCGGACGTGTCTCAGAGCTGCCGCCGGACCGGCAGCTCGTTGTCGTGAGTCCACCCAGCTCCGAGGCGGCGGCCGTCCAGGCGGTCCCAGGCCAGCCGCACGTGCAGCGAACGATCGCCACCCGCCCAGGGCCGGGGCTCCCAGGTGCGCCTGATCAGCGCGAGGACGGCTGGGTCCTCGACCTGCTGACCGATGCCGGTGGCCACCACGCTCCAGCCGCGATGGTCGGCGTAGTCGACGTAGTCGACCTCGAACGCGATCGGTCGGCCCACGGAGTGCTGGGCGAGGAAGCCATCGGTGGTGGTGCGGAAGATGACCGCCTCGCTGACCAGGCTGTAGTTGACGGGGACGACCCTCGGACCTTCCGGCGTACACACCGCGACGCGTCCGAAGATGCCGCCGCCGAGCAGCTCACGGCAGGTGCCGTACGAGAGCTCCTCGGGGACCTTCATCCCTCAGTCTCCAGACCCGGGCCGCGGGTCGACCACGAGTACCGGGCAGGCCGAGTGGTTCAGCACGGTACGGGTGACCGGGCCCAGATGCGAGCCCATCGGGATCACCGGGTCGTGGCGCCCCACGACGATCAGCCGCACCGACTCCGAGACCGCGACCAGCACGTCGGCCGGTCGGCCGTGAACGGCCACCGCCTGGTACTCGACGTCAGGGAACCGCTCGGCGACGCCCTCGAAGTCGCGCAGGATCTCCGCCCGCACCGCCTCCTCCTGCTGCCTGCCCGCCTCGCCCTGGAAGACCTCGTCATCGAACGCGGCCGAGAAGAACCACGCCCTGACCAGGCGCACCTCGGCTCCGGTTCGCTGAGCCTCCTCGAAGGCCGCGGTCACGACCTGGTAGGAGCTGATCGCGTCCTCAACGCCCACCGCGATCGCGTGGGGGTGCTCGTCGGCCTCGCGCCAGGTGTCCGGGACCGCGATGACCGGGGCATGAGCGCGAGCCGCGACGCCGTTGGTGACCGAGAGGGTCGGCAGCTGGTGCCGACGGTGCATTCGGTGGTGCTGCAGCACCACGAGTCCGGCGTTCATGCTCTCCGCGACCAGCGCCGGCACCACCAGACCGTGCACGATCTGCGGTGCTGACCGACACGGCGCCCCCCGTGGCCTGCTTGACGCGCAGCTCGCAATCGCTGAGGAACTCGCTTCCGTACTTGCGGATGGTCCCCTCGACGAGCTGCAGGTCGGCCACGCCGGTGGGACCGAAGACGATGGGTCGCAGCGCCATCACAAGGTGGATGTCGCAGGTGCGGCTCAGTGCCTGTGCGACGGCGAAGTCCAGCGCCGCCTCATGGGCGTCGCCCGGGTTGACGCAGACCATCACCTTGTGGGGTTCGATGTCGAGCATGTCTCTTCCTCCTTGGGCGTCGACCGGCGACCGGTCCTGTGGTGGGTGGTCCGGGTGGTCCTGGTCACCTCGGCGCCCGCGCCTCTTCGCGCACCGCGCCTACGGTCGCTGCATCCACGTCGGCTGGTGGCACGACCTCGACGGGGCAGCGTGCCTCGCGCAGCAGCGCGCGCACGGTGCCACCTAGGTAGTTGAAGTGCAGCAACCCTCGTCTGCGAGCCACGAGCAGCAGGTCGGCGCTCTCCGAGGCCGTCCGCAGCGTCCGTGCCGCTTGCCCGTGCACCACCTGGATGTCGACCGGGACCTCGGGATAGGCCTCACGCAGGTCGGTGAGGCAGGCCTCGAGAGCGTCGGTTGCGCGACTCCTCCACTCGTCTGCGTCGACACGGGAGGTGATCAGGTCGTCGTACACGCCGGGCAGCTCCCACGCGTGCACCAAGCCCGACGCTCGCCCCACGGTCGGCGGCGAGCCGGAAGGCGTGCCGGAGCAGCTCGGAGGCGTGCTCGGCCGACTTCAGGCCGGCGACGATCCGGTGGTGCTCGTCGGTGGGACTCCAGTCACTCGGGACGGCCACGACCGGGCAGGTGGCACTGGCGGCGACGCCGTACAGCACCGAGCCGGTGATCAGCCGGTCGATCAGCGGGCGCTGTTCGGCACCCAGCACCACGAGGCCCGCGGCCTCGGACGCCCGGTGCAGCGCGGCGACACGGGGGCCGCTCAGCAGGGTGGCCCGCACGCTCGCGAGGGCGAGGACCTGGCACGCCTCGCTCACCGCGGCATCGAGGATCGCGCGTCCGGTCCGTTCGAGGTCCGAGGAGACGAGGGGATGCATCGGTGCCATCGGCACGTAGGCCGGGACGACGTGCACCAGATGCAGGTCAGCGCTCGGTACGCCGGGCCTCGTGGCCGGCGTACCGGACGGCGGCCGAACTGGCACTCGAGCCGTCCACGCCCACCAGCACCTGGTCCGTGTCCGTCATCGCTGGTCCTTCCGCCGTCGGTGGTTCCAGCGTCGCCCGCCACCACCTCGCCCAGCAGAGGCCAGCGGCATGTCGTTTCGGGACCTTCTTCCTGTGGCCGACCGGTCACGCAGGCGGACCCGGTGGGCGGGGCGGCAGGAAAGGGGACCGGGCCTCCCACACGCAGGCCTACCACGAGCAGCCCGGCGAAGCCGCTTGTAACGCGGAGTTATTGACACTGAAGATGCTGCGTACCGAATGTTCAGTGTCAATAACTCCGCGTTACAAGGGTTTGCGCGGGAGGCCCGATCAGCCCGGGTGTCGTCCCGAGGGCGGGTCTGCGCGGTCCCAGGGCTCGGAGGCCTGACGGGGCAGCCAGATGGTGTCGCCGGAGGCCGTGTGCCTGCCGTTGTTGAGGGCGGCTCGGGCGCGCTGCCGCCGAAGCGGGCTCGGTGCTCCTGGGCGGTCATCACCTGGCAGGCGATCGACTCGGCGCCGGTGGCCGCTCTCGCGAGCGCCGAGGCCTTCGTGCACGCGTGGGCCAGCCCGGTGGCGGAGAGGCGGAGATGCACCTCGACCCAGCCCCGCGAGGACGTGCCGATGTTCGGGCTGTAGTCCGCCAGCAGCTTCATCGCCGCCTCGGTGTCGACCTCGCGCTTGGTCTCCACCTCGACGGACGCCACGTACATCAGTCGCATCTCAAGGTCCCCATGATCCGGACATCATGCGGGAGACGAGAGGGGGCGACAAAACGGCCGACACCGCGCGGTCCCACTGAACTAGACCGAAATGGGGAACCGCCGAGTCCGACTGAGCGAGCGTCTCGGCCCGGGTCCGCGTGGGTGGGCTCCTGCGAGCTGGTCCGGCTCGGGCGGTCGACCCCTCGCGGGTGGTGCGTGCCAGGCCCTCTCGACCGCGAGGATCAGGAGCGGGTCGCCCCCGTCGTCAGCCCCGTCTGCTGCCGGAGTGCGCAGCGCCGCGGACCCGCGCGTGCGGATCGGCGCCCCGGAAGTGGACGAAGCTGTAGATCAGCATCGCTCCCGCCAGGATGCCGGACCCGATCAGCGTCGCGCCGGTCCCCCAGCCGCCCGCCAGCCACAAGGTGTCGCCGAGCGGCCACCAGTCGGGGGCCGGCGGGTTGATCCCCCAGTAGACGCCCAGCCCGATGAGCCAGCACACGCCGAGCGCGGACAGCAGGATCCGGGGCCAGGTCTTGACACTGTCCGCGGCGGTCTGCACGGCCGCCCGCTTCACCGGCTCCAGCCGGCGCTCGGCCCACTCGTACTGCGTGGCGAGCAGCGCCACCCCGGCGAAGAGGGCGAGCAGGCCGGGGCCAGGGAGGATGAGAGCGGCGATCCCGATCAGCACCAGGAGCCATCCGGCTCCCTCGAGCATGACCCGCTTGGCGGTGCTCTTCACATCGACTTCCCATCCAGCGACGACGCGGACCACTTGGCCGGCTGGCAACATGCTACGAGGCCCCATGGTCGTCAGCGTCTGCGCTTCTCACTCCTCCTCGTCGGAGCCGGTCTCGTTGTGGGTGCCGGGACGTGGCGCCCAGGGCAGCTCACGCGCAGGGCGTACGACGATCAGCTCGTCGCCCCGCGCCAGCAGCGTCACCGTCGGGTCGAAGTAGCGGAAGACCTTCTCGTCCCGGACCACGGCGATCACCTGGTCGGGCAGCGACTGCGGCGCCTTGCCCACCTCGGTGACCAGCAGGTCGCGCTGGGCGACCTCGAGCCCGTCGCCGTAGGTGAGCAGGTCCTCCATCACCGCGCCCAGGTTGGGCGAGAAGGACGCCAGGCCCGAGCAGCCGGCCCACCGCGTCGGAGGAGGTGATCACCGAGTCGGCGCCGCTCTGCCGGACCAGGGGCACGTTGTCGGCCTCCCGCACCGCCGCGACGATGTAGGCGTCGGGGTTCAGCTGGCGCACCGTCAGCGTGGCCAGCACCGTGGTGTCGTCGCGAGCGGTGGTGATGATCACCTGCTTGGCGCGTGCCGACGTGCGCCCGTCGCAGCACCTCGCGCCGGGTCGCGTCACCGGTGACGATGGCGAGCCCGTCGGCGTGGGCCTCCTCCTGCGCGACCGCGCCCGGGTCGACCACGACCACCGAGTCCCGCGAGGTGCCGTTGCTCACCAAGGTGTCGACGGCGCTGCGGCCCTTGGTGCCGTAGCCGATGATGACGACGTGCTGGTCCATGTTCTTCCTCCATCGGGCGACCCGGAACATCTCTCGCCCCTGCGAGGCGAGCACTTCGAGCGTGGTCCCGATCAGCAGGACCAGGAAGGCGATGCGCAGCGGGGTGATCACGAAGGCGTTGATCAGGCGCGCCGTCTGCGTGACCGGCGCGATGTCGCCGTAGCCGGTCGTGCTCAGCGTCACCGTCGTGTAGTAGAAGGCATCGCTGAGGTCGACGATGCCGTTGGGGCGGGCCGAGGTGATGTCGGCGCCGTCGCGGTAGCCGTCCCTGTCGAAGTACACCAGGAACACCGTGAGCAGCAGGATCCCGATCGCCATCAGCAGTCGACGGGTCAGCTCCCACCACGGGGAGCGCGCCGTGGCCGGCAGCTTGAGCAGGCCGATGAAGCCTTTGGAGTTCGAGTCGGCGGGCACGGGAGGCTCAGTCGACCACGTCGCCGTAGATGACGATCTGCTGCCGGGTCTTGCCCCGGACCTCGTCGGAGGTGCGCACCGAGACGAACCTGAAGTTCTCGCCCTCGCTCGGCTCCGCCGCGTTGGGCGTACGCCGCAGCGTGCCGCACAGCGTGCCGTCGGCGTCCACACCCTCCTGGTCGGTGATGGCCTCGCCCTTCAGGCACAGGCGCGAGCTGCCCGAGTCGAAGCTGACGACCTCGGCGGTGGTGCGCTGGGGCGTGTCCGGTCCGGCCACCGAGCCGACGAGATAGCCGGCCAGCAGACACAAGGCGCCGCCCGCCAGGAACACAGGCGTCGGCAGGGTCACGTTTCCCACGACCGAAGCATGCCACGCGGGCGAGCCGCTGGCCGGCAGCGACCCTCGAAGCCGTGTCTCGTGGTCGATCAGGGGTGCGGCCCGCTCGGGCTACCCGCCGGGCTCCTGGGCCGGGTCGCTGGCCTTGGCTGCGCGCTCCTGCTCCCCCGGCGGTCGCGCCTTCTTGCTGGCGTCCTCGAGCGAGGCCCGCCACGGCAGCACGTTCTCGAGCTTGAGCCGCTTGATGCGTTCCAGACGGGCCGAGGTCAGCTCCTTCTGCGGCCAGATCTGGTCGAAGGCGGCGTTGAGCGCGGCGCCGATCAGCACCGCCATCGAGAGCAGGTAGAGCCACAGCAGCACCGCGATCGGGGCCGCCAGCGGACCGTAGATCGAGGTCGACCCCTTCGCCGTGCCGACCAGCACCAGCCGCAGCAGCGCCGAGCCGAAGACCCAGCAGAACATCGTGAACACCGCACCCGGCAGGTTGTAGCGCCACGCCGTCCGTACGGGGACCGAGACGTGGTAGAGCGTGGCCAGGAAGCAGATGCCGAGGAGCAGGACCGTCGGCCAGTACAGGCTGTTCACCACCGAGAGCCGGTCCGGCAGCCACTTGGCCACGAGCGTCGGGCCGGCGACCACGAGCGGGATGGTGACGACGCCGGTGATCATGCCGAGCACGTAGAGCAGGAACGAGAGCGCCCGCGTCTGGACGATGCCGCGCTGACCGCCGAGGCCGTACATGATCGTGATGGTGTCGACGAACACGTTGAGCGCGCGCGAGCCCGACCACAGCGCCAGGACGAAGCCGATGGAGACGACGTCGTAGCGGCCTCCCCCGTCGAGCACCTCGTTGAGCGTCGGCTTGATGATGCTGTCGACCGTCTGGGGAGTCAGTGCCTGCCCGGCCAGCGACAGCACGGTGTCGCGGACCTCTTGGATCTGGGTGTCGCTGAACTGGGCGAAGATGTAGCCGATGGAGCCGGCCAGGGCGAAGATCAGGGGCGGCAGCGAGAGCACCGCGAAGAAGGCGGCCTCCGCGGCGAGCCCGGTGACCCGGTTGCGCATGCAGGTGCCCACGGTCGAGACGATCAGGCGCCACAGCACGTGCCCGAGCGAGAGCCAAGAAAGCCCCCGTGGCCCCGGTCGTGCGCTGCTTTTGGCTGCCATGACAACTACGTTAAGGCCATGACCTCGTGGAATCCCGACGACAGCCGGGTGGCTCGCAACCAGGCTCCTCCGCTCACCGATCACAACGTCGTCACCTCGGACGCGGCACTGGTCGAGGCGGTCACCCGCCACGCCTCCGCGGAGGTCGTCGACGACCTCACCGCGCTGGGAGCCGAGGCCGGTTCCGCGGAGGCTCGCGAGCACGGGATGCTCGCAAACGAGTTCCATCCCGACCTGCAGGTCTTCGACCGCTACGGCAACCGGATCGACGAGGTTCGGTTCCACCCGTCCTGGCACTGGCTGCTGGAACGCGGCGTGGGCCACGGCCTCCAGGCCGCCCCGTGGGAGTCCGACCACCCGCACGCGCACGTACGCCGAGCCGCCGGGTTCTTCGCCTGGTCGCAGACCGAGCCGGGCCACGGCTGCCCCATCTCGATGACGTACGCCGCCATCCCGGCCCTGCGCGTCGACGACGCCCTCGCCAAGGAGTGGACTCCGAAGCTCGCGGCGCGGTCCTACGACCCGGGGGTGCGACCGATCTCGGAGAAGGCCAGTGCTCTGGCGGGCATGGGCATGACCGAGAAGCAGGGCGGGTCGGACGTCCGCGCCAACGAGACCGAGGCGCGACCGACCGCGGTCGACGGCGAGTACACGCTCCACGGCCACAAGTGGTTCACCTCCGCGCCGATGAACGACGTCTTCCTCGTGCTGGCGCAGGCGGGTGAGGGGATGACCTGCTTCCTGGTCCCCCGGGTGCTGCCCTCCGGGGAGCGCAACCGCCTGGACGTGGTCCGCCTCAAGGACAAGCTCGGGAACCGCTCGAACGCCTCCTCGGAGCTGGAGTTCCGCGGCACCTGGGCGCAGCGTCTCGGCGACGAGGGCCGCGGTGTGCGCACGATCATCGAGATGGTCGCCGCGACCCGCCTGGACTGCGTGCTGGGCTCGGCCTCACTGATGCGCCATGCCCTCGCCGAGGCCTCCTGGCACGTGGCACACCGCTCGGCCTTCGGCGGTCTGCTGGCTGAGAAGCCGCTGATGCAGAACGTGATCGCGGATCTCGCGGTGGAGTCCGAGGCGGCCACCGCGATCGCGATGCGCCTCGCCGCGGCCGTGGACGATCGCACCGACCCGCACGAGGCCGCCCTGCGGCGCATCGCCCTGCCGCTCGCCAAGTTCTGGGTGTGCAAGCGCACCCCGATGATGGTGGCCGAGGCGCTCGAGTGCCTGGGCGGCAACGGCTACGTCGAGGAGTCCGGGATGCCCCTGCTCTTCCGCGAGTCCCCCCTCAACTCGATCTGGGAGGGCTCCGGCAACGTCAACGCGCTCGACGTCCTCCGCGCACTGGGCCGCGAGCCCGAGGTGCTCACCGCCTGGCTGACCGAGGTCGGCCTGGCGCAGGGCGAGGACCCACGGCTGGACCGGGCCATCGAGGGAGTGCTGACCCTGCTCGCGGACACCACCACCCTCGAGGTCTCGGCACGACGCCTCGCCGGGCAGATGGCCGCCTGTCTCCAGGCGTCGCTGCTGCTGCGCTTCGCTCCCTCGGCGATCTCCGACGCGTTCTGCGCCACCCGCCTGGGCGGCGACTACAACGGGACGCTCGGGACGTTGCCGGTCGGCACCGACCTGCGAGCGATCGTGGAGCGCACTACTCCGGTCCACTGATCTACGCGCCGCAGGTCGACGGAGGGGACCCACGTGCACCGGCTGCGGGGCCCCGTCGTCGGGTCAGGAGCCGAGGGCGGCGGAGACGACCTCCTTGGCCTCGGCCTGCACCTCGGCCAGGTGGTCGGGGCCACGGAAGGACTCCGCATAGATCTTGTAGACGTCCTCGGTGCCGGACGGGCGTGCGGCGAACCAGGCGGAGTCGGTGGTGACCTTGAGGCCGCCGATCTTGGCTCCGTTGCCCGGGGCCTCGGTGAGCTTGTCGACGATCTTCTCCCCCGCCAGCTCGGTCGCGCTGACGTCGTCGGGAGAGAGCGCGGCCAGCTTCGCCTTCTGCGCCCGGTCGGCGGGAGCGTCGATCCGTGCGTACGCCGGCTCGCCGTGCTCGGCCACCAGATCGGCGTAGTGCTCGCTGGGACTGCGTCCGGTGACGGCGAGGATCTCCGAGGCGAGCAGCGCCAGGATCAGCCCGTCCTTGTCGGTGGTCCAGGTGCTGCCGTCGCGGCGCAGGAACGACGCGCCCGCGGACTCCTCGCCGCCGAAGCCGAACGAGCCGTCGATCAGACCCGGAACGAACCACTTGAAGCCGACCGGCACCTCGACCATGGGCTTGCCCAGGGAGGCGGCCACCCGGTCGATCATCGAGGACGACACCAGGGTCTTCCCGATCCGCGCCGTCTGCGGCCAGTCGGGACGGGCACCGCCGAAGAGGTAGCCGATCGCTACGGCGAGGAAGTGGTTGGGGTTCATCAGGCCGGCGTCGGGCGTGACGATGCCGTGCCGGTCCGCGTCCGCGTCGTTGCCGGTGGCGATGTCGTACTCGTCCTTGCGGCCGATCAGCGACGCCATCGCGTAGGGCGAGGAGCAGTCCATCCTGATCTTCTCGTCCCAGTCCAGGGTCATGAAGCGCCAGGTCGCGTCCACGAGGGGGTTCACCACGGTCAGGTCGAGGCGGAGCCGGTCGCCGATCTCTCCCCAGTAGGCGACGCTCGCCCCGCCCAGCGGGTCGGCACCGATGCGCACCCCGGCCTCGCGGATGCGGTCGATGTCGAGCACGTTCGGCAGGTCGTCGACATAGCTGCCGAGGAAGTCGTACGACGACGCGGAGGCGCGCGCTCGCGTGAACGGCACCCGCTTCACCTCGGCGAGACCGCCCTTGATCAGCTCGTTGGCACGAGCTGCGATCACGCTGGTCGCGTCGGAGTCGGCCGGTCCACCATGCGGCGGGTTGTACTTGAAGCCACCGTCCGCGGGCGGGTTGTGCGAGGGAGTCACCACGATGCCGTCGGCGAGGCCGGTGGCCGAGGACAGGTCCTTGCCGAGGTTCGCACGGATGATCGCGTGGGAGACCCCCGGCGTCGGCGTGTAGCCGTCTCGGTCGTCGACCAGCACCGTCACCTCGTTGCCGACGAGCACCTCGATCGCGGTGGCCCAGGCCGGCTCGGAGAGCCCATGGGTGTCGCGGCCGAGGAACAGCGGGCCGTCGAAGCCCTGGTCACGGCGGTAGTCGCAGATCGCCTGCGTGGTGGCCAGGATGTGCGTCTCGTTGAACGACGTCCTCAGGCTGGAGCCCCGGTGGCCGCTGGTGCCGAACGCGACCTGCTGGTCGACGTCCTCCGGGTCCGGCACCCCGGTGTAGTAGGCGGTGACCAGGTGGGCGACGTCGACGAGGTCGCCGGCCACTGCCGTCGTACCCGCTCGGGAGTCGGTCATCGCCCCCTCCTCAAGCCTTGCCGGGCTCGGACAAGGGCGGCACGACCTGGCCCTTGGCCAGCACGGTGAGCCCCTCGTCCACGACGAAGCCACGGGCGAGGTCGTCCTCCTCAGAGACACCGATCTCCACGCCGGGCGGGATCACCACGTTCTTGTCGATGATCGCGTTGCGCACCGTGGCGCCCGCACCGACGGTGACGCCCGGCAGCAGCACGGAGTCGGAGACCGCGGCCCCCGAGTCGACGTAGCAGGCCGGCGACAGCACGGACTTGCTCACCGATCCCCCGGTGACCACCACTCCTGGCGACAGGATCGAGTTGTAGACCGTGGTCGCCAGGCCCTCGTTCCCCTCGACCAGCTTCGCCGGCGGCTGCGGGCCCGTAGCTGGTGTAGATCGGCCACTGGCTGTTGTAGAGGTTGAACACCGGCAGCGGAGCCACCAGGTCCATGTGCGCGGCGTAGTAGGACCGCATCGTCCCGACGTCGCGCCAGTAGCCCCGGTCGCGATCGTTGGAGCCGGGCACCACGTTGTCCTTGTAGTCGTAGACCGCGGACTCGGTGCGGTCGACGAACCACGGCACGATGTCGCCGCCCATGTCGTGCTTGGAGCGCTCGAGGTCGGCGTCCCGCGTGACCGCATCGCGCAGCGCGTCGGCGTCGAAGACGTAGTTGCCCATCGAGGCCAGCACCTCGTGCGGGGCGTCCTTGAGCCCGACCGGGTCCGTCGGCTTCTCCAGGAACGCGCGGATCCGCTCCGGCGAGTTCGGGTCCATGTCGATCACGCCGAACTGGTCGGCGAGCTCGATCGGCTGCCGGATCGCTGCCACCGTGCAGCCCGCACCCGAGTCGACGTGGGCGTCGACCATCTGCGAGAAGTCCATGCGATAGACGTGGTCGGCCCCGACGACCACCACGATGTCCGGCTTCTCGTCGGTGAGCAGGTTCAGGGACTGGTAGATCGCGTCCGCACTGCCGAGGTACCACCGCTTGCCCACCCGCTGCTGGGCAGGCACAGGGGTCACGTAGTTGCCCAGCAGGGTCGACATCCTCCACGTCGTGGTCACGTGCCGGTCCAGGCTGTGCGACTTGTACTGGGTGAGCACGACCACCTTGAGGTAGCCGGAGTTGACGACGTTGGACAGGGCGAAGTCGATCAGCCGATAGATGCCGCCGAACGGCACAGCCGGTTTGGCACGGTCGGCGGTCAGTGGCATCAGTCGCTTGCCCTCACCTCCGGCAAGCACGATGGCGAGGACATTCTTGCGAGTGGGTTGTGCGCGCATGTACTGAACCTAGTGCCGCGCAGGAACAACGGTCGACCCCAAACCGCGAGTACAAGTAGGTTCTCTCTATGCGCATCGATGTCGTCTCACGTGAATACCCTCCCCAGATCTACGGCGGAGCCGGCGTGCACGTCGCCGAGCTGGTCCGTGCCCTGCGAGCGGTGGACGGGGTCGACGCGCGCGTGCACTGCTTCGGTCCCGAGCGTGCCGAGGCCGGCACCACGGGGTACGACGACCCGGCCGGTCTCGAGGGCGCCAACGCCGCCATCCGCACCTTGGGCGTCGACCTGCAGATGGTGGAGGGCATCACCGGGACCGACGTGGTGCACTCGCACACCTGGTACGCGAACATGGCCGGCCACCTCGCCAAGCTCCTCCACGGCGTCCCTCACGTGGTCTCCGCGCACAGCCTCGAGCCGATGCGGCCCTGGAAGGCCGAGCAGCTCGGTGGCGGGTACGCCGTGTCCAGCTGGGCGGAGAAGACGGCGTACGAGGCCGCCGACGCGGTGATCGCCGTCAGCGCAGCCATGCGGGAGGACATCCTCCGCAGCTACCCCGACATCGACCCGAGCCGGGTGCACGTCGTCCACAACGGGATCGACACCGAGGACTGGCAGCCCGTGCACGCACCGCGTCGGGTGCAGGAGCTCGGGGTCGACCCCAACCGGCCCAGCGTGATCTTCGTCGGCCGGATCACCCGGCAGAAGGGCCTGCCGCTGTTCCTCAGGGCCGCGGCCCAGCTGCCTCCGGAGGTCCAGCTGGTGCTGTGCGCCGGAGCCCCCGACACCCCCGAGATCGAGGCCGAGGTGGAGGAGCTGGTGGCCGGTCTGGCCCGGGACCGCGAGGGCGTGGTCTGGATCCGGGAGATGCTGCCGCGGCCTGACGTGGTCACGCTGCTGACCGCGGCCACGGTCTTCGCCTGCCCCTCGATCTACGAGCCGCTGGGGATCGTCAACCTCGAGGCGATGGCCTGCGAGACCGCGGTCGTGGCCACCGCCACCGGCGGGATCCCCGAGGTCGTCGTCGACGGGGAGACGGGTTGGCTGGTGCCCATCGACCAGGCCTCCGACGGCACCGGCACTCCCCTCGACCCGGACAAGTACGTCGCGGACTTCGCCGCGGCGCTGCTGGACGCCGTGGACGACTCCGAGGCCGCGCGCGAACGCGGGCTCGCCGGACGCAAGCGGGCCCAGGAGTCCTTCAGCTGGCCGGCGATCGCCGAGCAGACCCTGGGGATCTACCGCTCGGTCACGAACCGATGAGCCGGGTCGCCACCCCGTGGGGTGGCGACCCGGCTCCGCCTGCTGATGGTCGAGAGGACCGTCCGGGCTAGCGGCTCGCGGGGGCGGGGATCCCGTCGTCGACACCCTCGACGACGTTGCTCCGCTCACCCTCGGAGTGGTCGTCGTCGAGCATCGTCATCTCGTCGAACGGGTCGTCGCCGGCGAGCACGCGGTCGAGCTGGGGACGGTTGTAGGTGCCGGTCCAGTGGCCGATGAGGACGGTGGCGATCCCGTTGCCGGCGAAGTTGGTCAGCGCGCGGGCCTCGGACATGAACCGGTCGATGCCGACGATCAGTCCGACGCCGTCGAGCAGCTCGGGCCGGTGGGAGGAGAGACCGCCTGCGAGGGTGGCCAGGCCGGCGCCGGAGACGCCGGCGGCACCCTTGGAGGCGATCACCATGAAGACCAGCAGCGAGATCTGCTCGCCGATCGACAGCGGCTGGCCCAGGGCCTCGGCGATGAACAGCGAGGCCATCGTCAGGTAGATCGCGGTGCCGTCGAGGTTGAAGGAGTAGCCGGTCGGGATCACCACGCCCACGGTCGTCCTGTCGACTCCGGCGTGCTCCATCTTGGCGATCACCCGCGGCAGGGCGGACTCCGAGGACGAGGTCGAGAGGATCAGCAGGAACTCGCGGGCGAGGTACCTGAACAGGCTGAAGATGTTCACCCCGGTCACCACCTTCAGCAGCGTGCCCAGCACGACGAAGACGAACAGGAAGCAGGTGAGGTAGAAGGCGATCATCAGCACCGCCAGGCTCTTCAGCGCGTCGACCCCGGTCTCACCGACGACGGCGGCGATGGCGCCGAAGGCACCCACCGGCGCGGCCCACATGACCATCGCGAGCACCCGGAAGACGAGCCGCTGCAGGTGCCCGATGCCGACCAGGATCGGCGTGCCCTTGCTGCCCATCGCCTGCAGGGCGAACCCGATGAGCAGCGCGACGAACAGGGTCTGCAGCACCTCGCCGGAGGTGAGCGAGGAGAACAGCGAGTCCGGGACGATCCCCTTGATGAAGTCCGTCGTCGAGCCCGCTCCCTTGGCCTGCTCGGAGCCGGCGCTGGCGGTCTCGTCGGTGATGTTCAGCCCCTCGCCCGGCTCGATCACGTTGCCCACGACGAGTCCGATGGCCAACGCGAAGGTCGACATCGTGAGGAAGTAGCCCAGGGCCAGGCCACCCACCTTGCCGACGCTGGCGGCACTGCGGACCGAGCCGACGCCGATCACCAGGGTGCAGAAGATCACCGGCTGGATCATCATCTTGACCAGCGCCACGAAGGTCTCGCCGATCCACTTGAGCCCGGCCGCGAACTCGGGGGCGACGAAGCCGACGAGCGACGCCGAGCAGCATGGCCACGATCACGGCGATGTACAGGTAGTGGGTGCGGTCGCGGCGTACTGCCGGCGCCGCCGATTCGGTGTCTCGCGTGCTCATTGCGTCCTCCAGGCTCGGTGCGGGGCGGGTCCCGGACCTCAGCGTGGACGAGGACGTCACCGGCGTCACCCTTGTGGTCGTTGAGTTCACGACCGGGTGCGATCGCCCTCGGTTGCGGCACAATCGCAGTCATGCCTGCCCAGGTGCGACCGCGAGAGAGCTCGGTCGCGCGGCAGGTCCTGCTCCTCCAGGTCCTGGTCGTGCTCGTCCTGGTCGCGGGTGCGCTGGTGCTCGCCACGATCGACGCGCGACAGGACACCCGCGACAACGCCCGGGCGCAGGCGCGTGGCCGTGGCCGAGTCGGTGGCCGACTCCCCCACGGTGCGCGAGGCGCTGCTGGTCGCGACCCCCACCACGATCCTCCAGCCGTACGCCGAGGCGGTACGCCGCGACGCCGGGGTCGACTTCGTCGTCGTGATGGACCTCGACCGCACCCGCTACTCCCACCCGGACCCTGCCCAGATCGGGCGGGCCTTCGTCGGGGACCTGGGTACGGCACCACGGGGCCGGGCGTTCACCCAGGAGTACACCGGCACCCTGGGTCCGTCGGTGCGCTCGGTCGTGCCGGTCGAGGACGACGGCCGGGTGGTGGCGCTGGTCTCGGTCGGCCTCACCCTCGACCGGATCGACGCCCAGCTGCGCAAGGACCTCCCCTCGATCGGGCTGGCGGCGCTCGGCACCCTCGTCGTCGGGCTGCTCGGCACCTGGCTGATCGGCCGGAGGCTGCGCCGCCAGACCCACGGTCTGGGGGAACGCGAGATCACCCGGATGTACGAGTACTACCGAGCCGTGCTCCAGGCGGTCCGGGAGGGACTGCTGCTGGTCGACCGCGACGGCCGCGTCCAGCTCGTCAACGACGAGGCGCGACGGCTGCTCTCGCTCCCCGACGACGTGGTCGGACGGCCGCTGGCGGACCTCGGCCTGCCGCCCGGGCTGGTGGTGGCGGCGACCGGCGTCGCCGTCGAGCACGACACCATCTACGTGCTGGGTGAGCAGGTTCTGGTGATCAGCGCGGCGCCGGCGTTCTGGAGCGGCACCGAGGTCGGTGCCGTGGTGACCCTGCGTGACCGGACCGAGCTGCAGACCGTCAGCGGCGAGCTCGACCTCGTGCGTGGGCTCACCGAGTCGCTGCGCGCCCAGAACCACGAGGCCGCCAACCGGCTGCACGCCGTCGTGTCGCTGATCGAGATGGGCCGACCGGAGCGCGCCGTCGAGTTCGCCACCGACGAGCTCCGGGTCGCCCAGGACCTCACCGACCGGATCGTCGGCGCGGTCCAGGAGCCCGTGCTGGCGGCGCTGCTGCTCGGCAAGACCGCGCAGGCCGCCGAGCGCGGGGTGGAGCTCAGCGTCGAGGGTGGGATCAGCGAGGACCACCTGGAGGTCGCGCCGCGGGACCTGGTCACGGTGGTGGGAAACCTGGTGGACAACGCCTTCGACGCGGTCGCGGAGTCGGCCGAGCGACGGGTCTCGGTCCGCCTCGACGGCGACGCACGCGGCATCCGTGTCGTCGTGGGCGACAGTGGCGTCGGCGTACCTCCGCAGGACGCGGAGCGGGTGCTCGAACGCGGCTGGTCCACCAAGGCCTCGGACGGTCGCGGACTGGGACTCGCGCTCGTCGGCCAGGTCTCTCGACGCCACGGCGGCACGGTGGAGGTCGGGCGGTCCCCGCTCGGAGGAGCGCAGTTCACGGTGACGCTGGGCACCCCTCTGGGCACCCCTCTGGGCACCCTGCGAACGGACACCTCCGAGCTGGGAGGGCAGCCGTGAGCGTGCGCGTGCTGGTCGTCGAGGACGAGGAGCTGGCCGCCGAGGCCCACGCGGAGTACACCCGCCGGGTCCAGGGCTTCGAGGTGGCCGGCGTGGCCCGCTCGGCGGCGGACGCCCTCCGTCACCTGGCCGGCGACGCCGAGGTGGACCTGGTCCTGCTCGACATGCACCTCCCCGACGGGCACGGGCTGGCGCTGCTCCAGCGCCTGCGCGCCGCGGGCCACCTGTGCGACGTCATCGCCGTCACCTCGGCCCGCGACGCCGAGGTCGTACGCCGGGCGGTGTCCCAGGGCGTCGTGCTCTACCTGATCAAGCCGTTCTCCTTCGCGAACTTCCGCAACAAGCTCGAGCAGTACGCCGCCTACCGCGACCAGCTCGCCGGCACCGGGCGCGACGTCGTCCAGGACGACGTGGACCAGCTGCTCGGCACGCTGCGGAACCGCGCGGGCGCGGCCGACCTGCCCAAGGGCATCGAGCCTGGAGTCGATGCGGCAGGTCACGGCGGTGCTGCGCGACGCCGAGGGCGACGGCCTGTCGGCGACCGAGGTCGCCGACCGGATCGGCGCGTCCCGGGTCACCGCGCGGCGCTACCTCGAGCACCTCGCCGACGAGGGTCTGGTCACGCGGTCTCCGCGCTACGGCGGAGGAGGCCGCCCCGAGGTGGCCTACCTCTGGGTCAGGTGAGCTCCAGGCCGGGGTAGAGCGGGTGCTTGTCCAGCATCTCGTCGGCCCGCGCCTGGACGCGATCGGCCACCCCGTCGGCGGTCTGGTACGTCGCCTTCGACGGCGCGCCGGACTTGTTGGTGCCGGGCGTGGTGTTCGTGAGCACCTCGTGGACCAGGTCCGCCACGGTGTCGAACTCGTCGCGCCCGAAGCCACGGGTGGTCAGCGCGGGCGTGCCGAAGCGGATGCCGCTGGTGTACCAGGCGCCGTTCGGGTCGCGCGGCACCGAGTTGCGGTTGGTGACCACGCCGGCGTCGAGGAGTGCCGACTCGGCCTGCCGGCCGGACAGGCCGTAGGACGAGACGTCCAGCAGGACGATGTGGTTGTCGGTGCCGCCGGTGACCAGGGTCGCGCCACGGGAGAGGAAGCCCTCGGCCAGCGACTTGGCGTTGTCGGCGATGTTCTGGGCATAGGTCTGGAACGAGGGCTGACGCGCCTCGGCCAGGGCGACGGCCTTGGCGGCCATCACGTGCGAGAGCGGGCCACCGAGCACCATCGGGCACCCGCGGTCGACGTCCGCGGCGAACTCCTCCTGAGCCAGCACCAGACCACCGCGGGGTCCGCGCAGGGACTTGTGGGTGGTGGTGGTGGTGACGTGGGCGTGCGGGACGGGGTTCTCGTCGCCGGTGAACACCTTGCCCGCGACCAGGCCGGCGAAGTGCGCCATGTCGACCATCAGGACGGCGCCGACCTCGTCTGCGATCTCCCGCATCTTGGCGAAGTTCACTCGACGCGGATAGGCGGAGTAGCCGGCGACCAGCACCAGCGGCTTGAACTCGCGCGCCTTGGCGGCGACGGCGTCGTAGTCGAGCAGGCCGGTCTCGGGATCGGTGCCGTACTGCTGCTGGTGGAACATCTTGCCGCTGATGTTCGGCCGGAACCCGTGGGTGAGGTGGCCGCCCGCGTCCAAGGACATCCCCAGGAGGCGCTGGTTGCCGAACTCGTGCCGCAGGGTCTCCCAGTCGGCCTCGGACAGCTCGTTCACGTTCTTCGCGCCGAGCCTGGCCAGCGTGGGGGTCTCCACCCGGTTGGCCAGGATGGACCAGAAGGCGACCAGGTTGGCGTCGATGCCCGAGTGCGGCTGCGCGTAGGCGTACGGCGCGCCGAAGAGCTCGCGGGCGTGCTCGGCGGCCAGCGCCTCGACCGTGTCGACGTTCTGGCAGGCGGCGTAGAACCGGTGGCCCACCGTGCCCTCGGCGTACTTGTCGCTGAACCAGGTGCCCATCGTGAGCAGCACCGCCGGCGAGGCGTAGTTCTCCGAGGCGATCAGCTTGAGGGAGGAACGCTGGTCCGCCAGCTCCTGCCGGGTGGCCTGCGCCACCCGCGGCTCGACCGCGGCGATCACCTCGAGCGCCGCGTTGTAGGCCTGCGAGGCGGTCTTGGCGATGGTCTCGGAACTGTCGTTCGCGCCTGCCGGAGATGTCGTGGCGCTGGTCTCATGGCTCATGCTGTCAGCGTAGGTGACCCCTTGTCGGCGCGGTCGGGGCGACACCTCGTCGTCCAATTGGCGGACACCTGTCTCACCACATGAGATTCGAGTTTGTGGAACGGGCGTCCGAAGGATGAGACTCGACCCATGATCAGCTCTGCAACCTCGACCTGGCTCGTGGCACGGCGCCACGTGGACCTCGGTCGCACCCGCAGCAGCATGTGTCATCGCCGGCGCTGAACCCTCGAAGGATTCCGCAGCACGGCCCGCCCACGCGGAGCGACACCGCCGTCGCCTCACGCCTGCAGGCCTCCCGATCTCAAGGACCTGGGACCAGATGACCTCCACGATCGAACACCAGCCCAACAGCCCCGTGCCCGTCGAGGGCCGCTCCGGCCGCTCCGGCCGCCCCCGCCCCAAGAAGGGCGAGGGGCAGTGGGCCCTGGGCTACAGCGAGCCGCTGAACAAGAACGAGCAGTCCAAGAAGGACGACAACCCGCTCAACGTCCGCGCTCGGATCATCAACATCTACTCCAAGCGGGGCTTCGCCTCCATCGACCCTGCCGACCTGCGAGGTCGGTTCCGGTGGATGGGCCTCTACACCCAGCGAGCACCCGGCTTCGACGGCGGCAAGACCGCGATGCTCGAGGAGGAGGAGCTCGACGACGAGTTCTTCATGCTCCGGGTGCGCAGTGACGGCGAGCTGCTCGACGCCGCCAAGCTCCGGGCGCTGGGCTCGATCTCGACCGACTTCGCCCGTGGCACCGCCGACATCACCGACCGGCAGAACATCCAGTACCACTGGATCGAGGTCGAGGACGTCCCGGAGATCTGGGAGCGTCTGGATGCTGTCGGGATGACCAGCCTCGAGGCCTGCGGCGACTCCCCCCGCCCGTTCCTCGGCTCGCCCGTCGCCGGCGTCTCCGCCGACGAGATCATCGACGCGACCCCCGCGCTGGAGGAGATCAAGCGTCGCTTCATCGGCGACCCGGCGTACTCCAACCTCCCGAGGAAGTTCAAGACCTCCGCAAGCGGCCATCCCAGCCTCGACTGCGTGCCGTCGGTCAACGACATCTCCTTCGTCGGGACGGTCCACCCCGACCACGGACCCGGCTTCGACCTCTGGGTCGGTGGTGGCCTGTCCACCAACCCGATGCTCGCGCAGAAGCTGGGCGTGTGGATCCCGCTCGAGGAGGTCGCCGACGCCTGGGAGGCGGTCGTCTCGGTGTTCCGCGACTACGGCTACCGGCGACTCCGCTCCCGCGCTCGCCTGAAGTTCCTGGTGGCCGACTGGGGCGTGCAGAAGTTCCGCGAGATCCTCGAGACCGAGTACCTCGGTCGGGCGCTGGTCGACGGCCCCTCCCCCGAGGCGACGGTGGACGGCGGCGACCACATCGGGGTGCACGCCCAGACCGACGGCAGGTTCTACATCGGCGTCGCCCCGGTCGCCGGCCGGATCAACGGCGCGACGCTCACCGGGGTCGGCGACCTCGTCGAGAAGTACGGCGCCGCCGGCGCCCGGCTGACCGCCCAGCAGAAGCTCGTGGTGCTCGGTGTCGCCGAGTCGGACATCGAGCCGATCATCGCCGACCTGGCCGCGATCAACCTCCAGGCGCGGCCCTCGAACTGGCGTCGCTCCACGATGGCGTGCACCGGGATCGAGTTCTGCAAGCTGGCCATCGTGGACACCAAGCAGCGCGCCATCGACCTCGTCGCCGAGCTGGAGAAGCGGTTCCCGACGCTGGACACCCCGATCACCGTCAACGTCAACGGCTGCCCCAACGCCTGCGCGCGCACCCAGGTCGCCGACATCGGGCTCAAGGGAATGCTGGTGCTCGACGACGACGGCAACCAGGTCGAAGGCTTCCAGGTCCACCTCGGCGGCAGCCTCGGCCTGACCAACGGGTTCGGGAAGAAGCTCCGGGCGCACAAGATCACCAGCCGTGGGCTGGACGACTACATCACCACTGTCGTCGGCAACTTCCTCACCGACCGCACCGACGGCGAGAGCTTCGCTGCGTGGACCCTCCGAGCGGACGAGATCCTGCTCCGCGGGGAGAAGTCGCTCTCGTGAGCGGTCGCGCCGTGCCCTTCCACTGCCCCTACTGCGGGGAGGAGACCCTCTTCCCGCACGAGGTGGCGGAGGGTTCCTCGCACGGCGCCTGGGAGTGCCGCTCCTGCCTGCGCGCGTTCAAGGTGAGCCTGCTCGGGCAGCTCCGGCCCCCTGCGTCGGCTCACCCCGCACGTGCCGGCGACGGTGAGACCCGATGACCGCCCCGACGACGCTCGCGGCGCGTGCCCGTCGCGGCTCGGACACCCTCGGGCTCAGCACCGAGGAGCTGCGCGAGATCGTGTCCCACGTCGGCGCGGAGCTGGAGCTGGCGCCCGCCGAGGACATCATCGAGTGGGCCGTGGCCACCTTCCGCGGCCGCTTCTGCGTCACGTCCTCGATGAGTGACGCGGTGCTCGCCCACCTCGCCTCGAAGGTGGCCCCCGGCGTCGACGTCGTCTTCCTGGACACCGGCTACCACTTCGCCGAGACGATCGGCACCCGCGACGCGGTCGAGGTGACGATGCCGGTGAACCTGATCAACATCACGCCGGTGCAGTCCGTGGCCGAGCAGGATGCGGCGTACGGCAAGGACCTGTACCTCACCGATCCCGACCTGTGCTGCCGGCTGCGCAAGGTGCAACCTCTGGCCGACGGCCTGGCCGGGTACGACGCGTGGGCGACCGGCCTGCGCCGAGCGGAGACCCACAACAGGGTGATCGCTCCCGTGGTCGGCTGGGACGAGAAGAAGCAGAAGGTGAAGGTCTCACCGCTGGCACGCTGGTCCGACGAGGACGTCGAGCGCTACATCAGCGAGCACGGCATCTTGGTGAACCCCTTGCAGTACGACGGATATCCCTCGATCGGCTGCTGGCCCTGCACACGACGGGTCGGGTCGGACGAGGACCCGCGAGCGGGCCGCTGGTCGGGGACCAACAAGACCGAGTGCGGGATCCACCAATGACCCCGCGCACGTACACACCTGGCAGCACCCACACCATCGCCAACGACAACGCAGTTCGCGGCTCGAGCATGGAGGGAGACCGGTCACCATGACCGCTCCAGCACTGATCGCCCTGGCGCACGGCAGCAGGGACCCCCGCTCGGCCGCCACCATCAACGCGCTGGTCGCCGAGACGCGCGCGCTCCGGCCGGACCTGCGGATCGAGCCGGCCTTCCTCGAGCTGGCCAAGCCCGACTTCGCGAAGGTCGTCGACAGGCTCGCCAAGGCGGGGTTCGACGAGATCGTGGTCGTCCCGCTGCTCCTGAGCGAGGCGTACCACGCGAAGGTCGACGTCCCGCGAAGCATCGCGCTCGCCACCGACCGCCACCCGGGGCTCCGGATCCGGATGACTCGGGTCCTCGGTCTGGAGCCGGGATTCCTCGACGTGCTGGACCGTCGGCTGCGCGATGCCCTGCGGCACGCGCGAGTCCGCGAGCTGGACGCACTGGTGCTCGCCGCCGCGGGCTCCTCGGACTCGCTCGCCAACCAGGCGGTGGCGCGGCTCGCCAGGGTGTGGGGCGCCCGCCACAAGCTTCCCGTCACCGCGGCCTTCGCCTCCGCCGCTCCCCCGACCACCGGTGAGGCGGTCCGCGCCTTCCGGGCGGAGGGTCGGCGTCACGTCGCGGTCGCCTCGCTCTTCCTGGCTCCGGGCTTCCTGCCGGACCGGGCCGCCGAGCTCGCCCTCGAGGCCGGCGCGGTCGCCGTCTCGGAGCCCCTGGGGTGCGACACCGAGCTCGCCAGGACGATCCTGGCGCGCTACGCGGTCGGTGCGGTCGAGCTCGTCCCCGTCTGAGTCGTCGACCCAGCTGACCCCGATCCGCCGGCCTGAGCGCACGGCGGTCAGCCCACGAGGCGAGCCAGCAGCCGTGCGCAGCTCGGCCGCCGGATCGTCGGTCAGCCCTCCGTGCACGGGACCGGGCTGGACCACGGTGCTGCGCGGTGCGCGCAGGAAACCGAACCGGGTGCTCTGGTCGTCACGGCCCTCGCGGACGCCGTACGCCGTCGCCCGCGCACCGACACCGAACCCGACGTGGGCCTCGCCCCGGCACACCGCCTCCACCGCACCGAGCGCGTCGCGCACGGCCCGCAGGTCGATCGCCGGATCGAGGGAACGCAGCCGAGCCTCGTCGATCGCGTACGCCGAGCCGAGGAAGTCCACGGCAGGACAGAACAGCACCACCCCGACGTTGAGGAACTCCTCGCGGTCGATGCGCGGCACACAGCGCAGGGCGACGTACTGGTAGCCGTTCATGCGCTTCCTCCCTCGGGCACCGGGAGCCAGGCACGGGGCGCGCTCACCCGCGCGAGCAGGTAGTCGGTGTAGCGCCGTCGAAGCGCAGCGGGCGACTCCGCACCGGGCACGCTCGGCAGCCACTCGTCGGGCACCTCGGCGAGGATCGTGCTGCAACGCCGCCGGCGTGACCCGCGCAGCCAGGTCCGCCGCCTGCGACGACCGCCTCCTCGGCGTAGTGCCGCATGATGTGCTCGCTGACGTCGAAGGGCTGTGCCGCGAAGCGCTCCGGGGAGCCGCCGCCTCCGGGCCACGCGTGCTGGAAGTAGAGCGCGGCTCCGTGGTCGATGGCGTAGAGATCACCGTGCCACACGAGCAGGTTGGGGTTGCGCCAGGATCGGTCGACGTTGGCACACAGCGCGTCCAGCCACAGGATGCGTCCAGCCAGCGCTCGGTCCGGCTGGTAGGCGCTGTCGTAGCCGAAGGCGGCCGGCAGCAGGTCCACGCCGAGGTTGAGGCCCAGGCTCGCGTTGAGCAGGTCCTGCACCTCCTGGTCGGCCTCGTAGCGCCCGATCTCGGCCGCCAGGTCGACGGTGACGAGCTCGGGGACGGGCACGTCCACCAACCCGGCGATGCCGGCCACCACCACCTCCGCGACGAGGACGCCCAGGCCCTGCCCGGCGCCGCGGAACTTGCAGACGTAGAAGCCGAGGTCATCGGCCTCGATGACCCCCGGCAGCGAGCCGCCCTCGCGCAACGGGGTCACGTAGCGCGTCGCGCGCACGTTCCTCAACGGACCGCGGGCTCCTCGTCGTCCTGGAGCGAGGCGACCAGCCGCTCGCGCTGCTCCGCCACGTCGTACGACGGCTCGGGCCACGACAGCCGCATCCCTTGCAGGGCCTCGAGCAGCAGCTGGCCGATGACCCAGTTGCGGTACCACTTGCGGTCGCTGGGAACGACGTACCAGGGCGCCTCGTCGGTGTTGCAACGCTCCAGGGCGGCCTCGTAGGCCGAGCGTGTAGTCCCTCCAGTGGGCCCGCTCGTCGACGTCGACCAGGCTTGAACTTCCACTGCTTGTCGGGCTCGTCGAGGCGCGCCATCAGTCGCTCCCGCTGCTCCTCCGCCGAGATGTGCAGCATGCACTTGATCACGACCGTGCCGGACTCGACCAGACCCCGCTCGAAGGCATTGATCGCGTCGTAGCGTCGCTCCAGCTCTGCCGGCGTCCGCGAGCGCGTGCACGCGAGCCACCAGCACGTCCTCGTAGTGCGACCGGTCGAAGACACCGACGACGCCGGCCTCGGGAAGCGCCCTCTCGACCCGCCACAGGAAGTCGTGCGACAGCTCCTCCTCCGTGGGCTTCTTGAAGGAGTGCAGCTTGATCCCGATGGGGTTCATCAGACCGATCACGTGATCGACCACGCCGCCCTTGCCCGAGGTGTCCATCCCCTGGAGCACGAGCAGCACGCGGCGCGCTCCGCCGGTGTAGGCGGCGGCGTACATCTGCTCCTGAAGCTCCGAGAGCTCGTCGCTCAGGTCGCGCAGCTGCTTCTCCGCCTCCTTCTTGGACCCGGAGAAGCCAGAGGTGTCTGCCGGATCGACGTCGGCGAGCGATACCGCCCCCTGGGGCAGCCGGAGCAGGTCGGTGACGGTGTAGGCCATGACGGCGAGTATGGCCCACGAGCGGCCGGTGGAAACCAGCCCGCGCGAGCGGGAGGAGTCCGTCAGGGACGCACCGCTTCGCCGCAGCACCGGACGCCGGGAGTCGTGAGACAGTCGACGCATGACCGCGGATGCCCTCACACGCACACCCGGGGACGCCCTGCACGGCAAGCAGTGGACCCTCCCGGCCGACTCGCTGCAGGTCTACGACGACCTCGCCGACTGGCTCGGCAGTACGGTGCGACGAGCTGGCGACGACGGCCACCTCCGGCATCTGGACCGAGCTCCCCTCCTATCGCGACTCCCAGCTGCAGGACGACGTCACCCAGCACATCGCCCGCGTCTACGGGGTCTTCGTCGGCACGATCGTGCAGCGCCGCGACCCGCAAGCCGCCGACTTCGACTGGACCCGGGAGCACGCCCGTCGTCGGGTCCACGCCGGGATCTCACTGGTCGACTTCCTCAAGGCGTTCCGGATCGCGCAGCTCACGCTGTGGGAGAGCGATCTTGCAGTGGACGACGGCGCGCGCACGGCTGCCGAGCTCGCCGCCCTGCACCTCGTCGGACACCTGATGCGCACCATCGAGGCGGGCAGCGCCGTGGCCGCCTCGACCTACCTCGAGGCCCAGCAGTACGACCTCGCCGATCTCGAGAGCGTCCGGCGAGTCGCTGCTCGCGGATCTCCTGGCCGGACGCACGGTCAGCCGCGCCCGCCATCTCGCGCTGCTTCGCGAGGCCGGCCTCGGCACTCAGGAGCCGTACGTCGTCGCCTCCGCCGTCCTCAAGGAGACCGCCAGCGACACGGCTCAGGAGGCGCTGGCGCGGGCGGCCAGGACCCAGCTGTCCCGGATGACCTGCGGCCTCTACACCGTCAACGACGCCGAGCTGGTCGTCGTGCTGCCCAGCGACGGCTCCGGCGAGCGCGGACTGCGCCAACGCCTCGATCGCGTGGTCGAGGACCTGGCGGGGCAGGGAGTGGTGCTGCGCGTCGGCATCGGCGCTCCGCGCACCGAGCTGGCGGACGCACCGGACGCCCACGCCGAGGCGCTGCTCGCCCGCGACAGCCTGGGGGCTGCGGGCGGGGTCACCTCGATCTCGGACCTGTCCACCCTGGACTACCTGCTGCGGCGACCTGACGACACCGTCTCGCGGCTGATCCGTCCGCGGGTGCGGGCCTTCTTCGCCGAGGACATGGCGGGCGACGGCACCTACGGCGACACGCTCCAGGCCTACATCCAGCACGACCTGAACGCGCGCGAGGCTGCCCGGGGCCTGCACATCCACGTCAACACCATGTACTACCGGCTCGACCGGATCGCCGAGCGCACCGGCTGCGACCTGCGCTGCGTCAGCGAGGTCATCGAGCTGCTGCTGGCCGCACGCACGATGGCCCCGGCCGACGACTGAGGCTGGAGACGGCGATGCCCGCCTCCGAGGAGGCGGGCATCGCACGTCAGCGGTGCCGGGTCACTTCTGCGCCGGCGCCACGTACTTCTCGGCGTCGGCCGAGGTGAACAGCGGTCCGATCTGCTTCACTCCGCCGGGAGCCTTCACGTCCGGCTGGGCGATGTAGACCTCGCGGGTGGCCGGCGAGCCCGGCTTCGTGAGGTCCAGAGCCGCGACCAGCTCGTCGGTGGAGATGTCGTTGCTCTCCTTGAGTGCGGCCTGGATGCCGTCCCGGGTCATGTCGCCGTTGGTGCAGGCCTTCTCCAGGATCTGTCCCCAGATCTCACCGATGGCGTAGCCGTAGGGGATGCCGCCGTTGGGGACGTCCTTCTTGCCGAGCGCCTCGTAGGCCTCGGCGACCTTGGTGGCCGCGTCGTTGTCGGAGTCGTAGGGCACCGAGCTGGCGACCTGGTAGTAGCTCGACAGCGCCTTGGCGGTCCGCTCGGTGAGGATCGCCGGCGCGAAGGTCGGGTTGTTCCCCACGATCGGGACGTTCAGCCCCAGCTGCGCCGACACCGTGGCCACCGAGAGGGTCTGCGCCGGCGTGGTGGTGAGCCCGATCGCCTTGACACCCTTGCCACGCAGGCCGGTCACGACGTTGCGCAGGTCGGCGTCGGTCGGGAGCACCTTGACCTTCTGCAGCTTCAGGTTGTGCTGCTCGGCGAAGTACTCCGCGCCCAGCAGCCCGTTCTCGCCGTACTCACCGTCGAGGTAGATGAAGCCCAGCGTGTCGCCGTCAGCGAGCTTCTTCTGCTCCATCAGGTAGGACAGGCCGTTGATCATCTCCACGTCGTAGGTCGTTCCGGGGATGATGATGTAGGGGTTCTTCAGGATGAACGAGGACCAGGACAGCGCGACCGCGGTCGACTTGGTGTCCTGCAGCGGCTGGTCGAGGGCGGCGTTGATCGGCGAGCCCAGGATCTGCATGAAGCCCAGCACCTGCGGCTCGATCTCCTGGAAGGCGACCACGCCGGCGTCGGCCTTGTAGCCGTGGTCGCGCACGATCAGCTTGATGTCCCGCTCGCAGATCCCGCCGGCCTCGTTGGTCTCGTCGACCCAGATCTGGTGGCCGTCGACCACCCCGTTGCCGAGCTGCTTGAACACCCCGCTCTGGTCGGTGAGCACGCCGAGGCTGATGGCGTCGCCGGTGACGCCCTTGTCGGTCGCCAGGTCTCCGTCACCGCCGCTGCTGGTGGTGGCCTTGCCACCGCAGCCCGTCAGGGAGAGCGCCCCGCAGACAGCGACTGCGACGAGTGATCGTCGTGCCTTCATGGTGTTCCTTCTTTCTGTTGGGTGGCGATGCGCGAGCTGAGCGACTGGCCCAGCCGGCGGCCGAGGGCGGCAAGGCCCCCGGGTTGGAAGAGGACGACGACCACGACCAGGACGCCGTAGGCCAGCGTCGAGAGCACCACCGGCGTGAAACCGCCCCTGCCCTGGCTGAGCTCGGTCAGGAACGTCGACTGGGGCGCGAGCAGCTGCAGGGTCAGCGGGAGCCCGTAGACGATCGCGCTGCCGGCGATGGCGCCCGCCGGGGAGCCGAGACCACCGATGATGATCATCGCCAGCAGGCTGATCGCCACCGTGATCGACCACGATCCGGTGAACTCGTTCTCGTCGGCCTTGAGCAGCCCGAACCACAGGATCGTCATCACGCCGGCGAGCCCGGCGTACGCCGAGGAGACCGCGAACGCTCCGGCCCTGACCTGCGGGACGTTGACGCCCATCGCGGCGGCAGAGGCGGGGTTGTCGCGGACCGCACGCCAGGCACGACCCGGACGCGAGCGGATCGCTCCCATGGCCAGGAAGTAGGCGATCGCGGTGAGCACGAGGAACAGGTACCAGGTGCGCTCCTGCTGGTAGAACGGCACGCCCATGACGCTGAACGGCGGGTCGGCGCTGGTGAAGGAGAACCCGAACAGCGGTGAACGGCTCGGTCGGACGTCCGCTCGCGCTGCCGCCGGTGAAGTTCTTGAACCGCTGGCCGAGGTAGAGCCCGAGGTAGACCAGTGACAGCGTCGCCATCGAGAGGTAGATGCCGCCGACTCGTCCCGAGACCGGGGCGAAGGCGAGCCCCGCCAGCGCACAGACCACGATGGCGGCCACCAGTGCCACGAGGGCGGCAGCCCGAACGCCACCAGAGCGGGATCGCCCGCAGGATCCCCGGCCACGGTGGCGTACGTCGTACCGCCGAGCAGCATGAAGAACGGCGTGCCCAGCGACAGCTGGCCGGCGTGGCCGGTGAGCAGGGTCAGCCCGATCGCCGCGACGGCGCCGATCATCACGTACTCCCCCACCCGGAGCCAGGCGGCGGTGGTGAACAGCGGGATGATCAGCAGCACCGACGAGCACCGCCAGCGCCGACCACGAGCTTGATCCACCAGAGGGCGTCGCGCGATGCTCCTGCTCGGGGCTGGTGCGGGCGCGGCTGCTGCCACGGTCTGGCTGCTCGGTGTCAGACACGATGCACCTCCCGTGAGCCGAACAGTCCGGACGGCGCAAGGACCAGCACCACCAGCATCACGATGTAGACCGCGCTCTTGGAGAAGTCGAAGGCGATGTACTCCGCCGCGTAGGCCTCGGTGAGCCCGACCACGAAGCCGCCCACCACAGCACCACCCACCGAGTCGAGTCCCCCGATGATCGCGGCGGGGAAGGCCACCAGCGCCAGCGCATGGGTGGCTCTCGAGACCCCCGAGCCGGAGAAGTCCGGGGTGGCCAGGAACAGCACCGCGATCCCGGCCAGCGCGCCCGCCACGATCCAGGCGACAGCGGTGACCTGGGTGTTGCGGACCCCCATGAGCGCCGCGGCCTCGCGGTTCTCGGCCTGGGCTCGCATCGTGAGTCCCCACCCGGAGAACCGGAAGGCGAGCAGCAGGGCGCCGATCAGGACCGCGCCGGTGCCGAGGGCCACCAGCTGGCCCAGGAGCACGGCGATGTCACCGAACCGGATGACGTCCTGGGCGAAGGGTGCTCGCAGGAACGGGGCGTCGGTGCCGAGCCGGCGAGCGATCTCCTCGGTGACCACCACGTCGACACCGATCGTCAGCAGCACCAGGGTTATCGGATCGGCGTTCGGTATTCGTGCGATCAGTCCGCGTTCGATCACCAGCGCCAGCAGGGCCGCGGCGAGGATGCCGATCGCGGCAGCTCCCCAGAACCCCATGTTGTCCGACATCGCGTAGACGACGTAGCCACCGACGAGAACCAGCGACCCGTGCGCGAAGTTCACCACCCCCGTCGCACGGAAGATGATCACGAAGCCGAGGGCGAGGAGTGCGTAGACCGCTCCTCGTCCAGCCCCGTTGACGCTGAGCTGCAGGAAGGTGTTCATCGCTGGTCTCCCCTGTCGGCGTCCGTCTCGGGCCCCGTTGTCTCGGCGTCCGTCGTTGGGGCGTCCGTCGTTCGGGCGTCCGTCGTTCGGGCGTCCGTCGTTCGGGCGTCCGTCGTTCGGGCGTCCGTGGTCTGCGCGTCGCTGGGCCTGTCGCTGGGCTTGGCTCGGCGTCCGTCGCTGGGCCTGTCGCTGGGCCTGTCGCTGGGCTTGGCTCCGCGGTTGCGGCCGAGCTGCGACTCGCCTGCGCATCGGCCGCGACCCCGCCCAGGTAGGCCCGGATCACCTCGGGGTCGTTGCGCACGGTGGCGGGCGAGCCGTCGCTGATGCACTTGCCGAAGTCGAGGACGGTGACGTGGTCGGCGATGCCCATCACCAGGGACATGTCGTGCTCGACCAGCAGCACCGAGATGCCGAGCGCCTCACGGACGTCCCGGATCAGTCGCCCCATCGCCTCGGTCTCCACGTCGTTCATGCCGGCCGCCGGCTCGTCGAGCATCAGGAGCTTGGGCTCGGTCGCGAGCGCACGGGCCACGTCGACGCGCTTCTGGTCGCCGTAGGAGAGCTCGGTCACCGGACGCTCGAGGTACTGCGCTGAGACCGAGGAAGTCGCAGATGTCCTCCACCCGGGCGCGGTGGCGGGCCTGCTCGGCGCGCATGCCGCGGATCCGCAGACCAGCGCGCAGGAAGCCGCCAGTGGTCAGGCTGTGCCTGCCGAGCATGACGTTGTCGATGACGGTCACGTGACCGGACAGGGCGACGTTCTGGAAGGCGCGGCCGATACCGCGACCGGCCAGCGAGTGCGGTGCCAGCTTGGTCACCTCGTCCTCGCCGAAGTACACCGCTCCCGAGGTGGCGGTGTAGAGGCCGGAGATCACGTTGAAGCAGGTGGACTTCCCGGCGCCGTTGGGGCCGATCAGCGCGTGGATGGTGCCCGGAAGCACCTCGAAGGACACGTCGTCGAGCGCGTTCACGCCGCCGAAGCGCATCGTGACCTGGTCGACGTGCAGGCTCGGCACGGCGGCGTCGGCCGAGATGTGCGCCTTGCGGCCACTCATGCGGGGTCGCGCCACGGCGTTCATCGCTCCCACCTCGCCAGCGCGGGACGTCCGGGAGCCGAGCTGCCCTCTCCCGGCGGACCGTCCTCGCGTCGTGGTGACCCGGGTGCCCGCCCAGGTAGAGCGCGCTGAGGTCCTCGGAGTCGGCGAGGTCGCTCGCCTTGCCGGAGATGGCCACCTTGCCCACCTCGAGCACCACGGCGTCGTGCGCGACCCTCAGCGCCATCGCGGCGTTCTGCTCGACGAGGACGACCGAGGTCCCCTGCTCGTTGATCGCGGTGACGATCTCGGCGATCTGGTCGATCAGCTTGGGCGCCAGCCCCAGGGACGGCTCGTCGAGCAGCAGCACCTTGGGCTCGGCCATCAGCGCGCGCCCGATCGCCAGCATCTGCTGCTCGCCACCGGAGAGCAGCCCCGCCCGCTGGCTGCTGCGGTCGTCGAGGATCGGGAACAGCGCGCGCACCCGGTCGTGAGCGTCAGCACGCCGCGACCTCGGTGTGGTCATCCCGCCCACGCGGAGGTTCTCCTCCACGGTCATCTTGCTGAAGACCTGTCGACCCTCGGGTGACTGCACCACCCCGGCACGGGTGATCGTCGCCGGCGCGCGGCGCTGGAGCGCGGTGCCGTCGAGCTCGATCTCGCCGGCATGGATGACGCCACCGTGCATCGACAACGTCCCGGAGATGGCGCGCAGCAGGGTGGACTTTCCGGCACCGTTGCTTCCCAGGACGGCCACGACGCTGCCGTCGGGGACCTCGAGGTCCACGTCGTCGAGAACGCGCTTGTTGGCGCCGTACCCGGTCACCAGCCCGCGGATGCTCAGCACTCAGCCGCCCTCAGAACGGGCTCGAGATGCGTAGCCATGGCTCTCCCCACGTCGACGGGCGCGCCGGCCCGAACGGGCAGGCGGGGTCCACTATCCGCACCTCGGTGCCCCGGCGGTAGTGGCGTCACCACAAAGCGACATGGGCCCGCTCCCGAAAGACAGCGCGGCGCATCCGCTGCCGCAGCCCACCGGACAACCCGCAGCGAGTCCGGACCGGCGGCCGCCCCGACGACCCAGGGCGACACCGTTCTGACAACGTCCAGGTCGGCCGATCTGCGGCCACCACTGCCTACGCTGGGCCGGTGAGGGTGTCCCGCAGTCGCAGAGCAAGGGCGGCACGCAAGCGCCAGGGCCGGATGGCGCGGGTCGAGCACGATCTCACGGACGAGCAGTGGGGTGCGCTCCAGGCCGCCTGGGGCGGCTGCGCCTACTGCGGTCGCGTCGACACACCGCTTCAGCGCGACTGTGTGCAGGCGATCTCCCGCGGCGGCCGCTACACCCTCGGGAACCTCGCTCCCGCCTGTGGATCGTGCAACGCCAGCAAGTGCAACGACGAGGTGACCGGCTGGCTGCGGCGCAAGCGACTCGACGAACGCGCGTTCCTCACGCGGCACGTCGAGATCCAGGCCGCGTTGGCGTTGCAGTTCCCGGCCGCTGCGCCCGTCGACTCCTCCCGCTCCTGCTGACCGACCCCTGGCGGACTAACGTCGAGATATGGATCTTCCTGTGATGCCGCCCGTCCAGCCGATGCTGGCCAAGGCGGTCAAGGGCATCCCCGACCCCGCGAAGTTCGACGACGGACTGTCCTTCGAGCCGAAGTTCGACGGGTTCCGGGTGATCGTGTTCAAGGACGGCGACGAGGTGGAGCTGACCTCGCGCAACACCAAGCCCCTCACTCGCTACTTCCCCGAGGTGGTCACGGCGGCGCGGGAGCAGCTGCCGGCTCGGTGCGTCCTCGACGGGGAGCTGTTCGTCGCCATCGGACCGCGGATGGAGTTCGAGGTGCTCCAGGAGCGGATCCACCCGGCTGCCTCGCGGATCAACATGCTGGCGGAGAAGACACCGGCCTCGCTGGTGGTCTTCGACGCCCTCGCCTTCGGGGACGAGTCCCTGGTGCACCGGCCGTTCGCCGCACGACGAGCGGTTCTCGAGGCCGAGCTCGCGGGTCTACGGGCCCCGGTCTACCTGACCCGGACCACGACCGACGCCGCAGAGGCGCAGAGCTGGTTCGAGGAGTTCGAGGGTGCCGGCCTCGACGGAGTCGTCGCCAAGCCTCTGGGCTCGCCGTACCAGCAGAACGCGCGGACGATGCTCAAGGTCAAGCACGAGCGCACCGCCGACGTCGTGCTCGCCGGCTATCGGCTGCACAAGACCTCCACCCCCGAGCGGCCGCTGCTCGGCTCGATGCTGCTAGGGCTGTACTCCGAGGGCAAGCTCCAGCACATCGGGGTGTCGGCGTCCTTCACCGCGCAACGGCGGGCCGACCTCCTCGAGGAGCTCAGGCCCCTCGAGGTGGGCATCGGGGACCACCCCTGGGGCGAGTGGTCCGACTGGGCGATCGCGAACCCGGACCGTGCGCCTGGCACGCAGAGCAGGTGGAGCGGGGGCAAGGACCTCTCGTTCACCCCGTTGCGACCCGAGCGCGTCCTCGAGGTGAAGTACGACGCGATGGAGGGTCGGCGGTTCCGCCACACCGCGCACTTCAAGCGCTGGCGTCCAGATCGGGACCCCGAGTCGTGCGGATACGAGCAACTGGAGCAGCCGATCAGCTACGACCTCACTAAGGTGCTGGGTATGAATACCTCTGGAGGCATGTGATGAGCGACTACGACGTCATCCTGCTCATCGAGCAGCCCTTCACCGCGACCGACGCCACCAACGTGCGCAGCCTGCACGAGGCCATCGAGGACCCCGTCCGCTACCACGTGATGCTCCCTGTCGAGGACGCCTCGGCCCGGGTGGAGTCCGCCATGGGATCGCTGTCCACCGGCGAGGTGCTCGCGACCCCGCCCGTCGCCGTGGGCGGTGCCGATGTGGAGCGGCTTCGCAAGGAGCTGCTGACGCACCTGTCGTGCGGGTGTCGACGCCACCGTGCAGGCCATCGAGGCAGCCGGCGGCAACGCCACCGGCGAACCGGTGACCACCGACCCCATCAGGGCACTGATCGCGAAGGTGAGCGAGATCGACGCCCGGGAGGTCATCATCTTGACCCGACCCCACGTGGTCAGCGAGTTCTTCCACGTCGACTGGACCTCCCGTGCGCGGCGCAAGCTCGGGGTTCCGGTGCTGCACCTGCTCGAGCACGAGAACTTCGACGAGCAGGCCGGCGAGGGCGAAGGCATCTCGGGGTTCTGAGTTGAGGGGATTCCGGCGGCGCCAGCGAGGACCAGCTCCCGACGGCCGCATCGTGGCGTTCTGGGAGTGGTGGTCGGCTGACGGGCGCGCCCTGGCTGACGAGCACCTGCAGGCCCCGACCGACTCCGGCGAGTTCGCGGCGGCGATGTCGTCGCAGCTGAGCTCGTGGGAAGAGCTGGGCTGGGCCGTGGAGCCCGGCGAGACCGCCGCCCACGTGCTGGTCCTCTCCGCGGGAGATCCGGACCACCGCGCTCTGGCAAGGCGAGTGGTGCTGGCGGCCCCGGCCGCGGACGGGCGCTGGTCCTACGCCGACTCCCGGCCACCCGCCCCGGACCTCGACTCCAGGGTGCTCGAAGCGAGCGGCGCCGCCGAGGTCGACCTCGCCCGGGTGCTCCTCACGGCCCGGATGAACGACGGCCGCTTCGACGTCCAGGTCCACCACCCGATGTTCGCCACCCTCGATGAGCAGGAGCGACTCGAGCTCACCGTCGAAGCCCTGGTGGCGGCGCTCGGCGAGGTGGACGTCGAGCTGTGGCTGGGCGCCGTGGTCGCTGTGGACTTCGCGCCGCTCGACGGATTCGGGCTGACCGCGCTGCGGTCCGTGGTGGGTGACCTCAAGCGGCAGCGGGTCGGCGAGGACGGGGAGCCGGGCTGGAAGATGCTGCGCGGGGAGACCGCGGCCGGCCCGCTGGTGGTGCTGGTGCGCTCGATCCTGCACCCGCTGACGGCGCCGCACCTGGACACCTACGTCGGGGTGTCCCTCCCGTTCGCCCACCGGACCGAGGGCGGGCTCCCCGACGGACCGTCCCTGGAGTCCCTCCGCCGCTTCGAGGACCGGCTGGAGCGCGAGGTCGGCACCTCCGGTCAGGTCGTCGCCCAGCTCAGCAGCGCCGGCGTGCGGGTGCTGCACCTCTACGTCGACTCGACGGCTGGGCTGCTCCCGTTGCTCAAGGAGCTCGCAAAGGCGTGGGACGAGGGCAAGGCGGACGTGCACGACATGCACGACCCCGGCTGGCAGGCCGTCAGCCACCTGCGCGGCTGAGCCGGGGGCCGGCGGTGGTCGATCAGTGGCGGACGATCGGCGGTAGACGACCGCCGGTGGACGACCGCTGGCGGACGCCGCTGATGGGCGCCACCGCACCCTCACCGCTCGCTGGTGACCGGGTCCTGGGTGCGCTGCGCGGGGGCTGGGAGCTCGACGGCGACCTCGACCAGGGTGTCGTGGAAGTCGCCGCCGCCACCGAGATCCGAGAGTCCGTCCGCCGTCAGGGAGTTGGCGGAGCGACCCGACGGCGAGGCCGAGGCCCACCATCCCGACGGCACGGAGACGACCCCGGGGCGGACCCGGTCCCCCACCCGGGCGGTCAGGGTCAACGCGCCCCGGTCGTTGAAGACCCGCACGGTCTGCCCGTCGGCGATCCCCCGCGGCTCTGCATCCCACTGATGGATGTCCAGAACCGGGTCGCGCTCGGCGCGTACGGCGCGTTCGACGTGGACGTAGCTGGAGTTGAGGAAGTGGTGGGCACCCTTGGCGGTGAGCAGGACCAGCGGATAGCGCTGGAGGACCCGCGGGTCGCCCTGCGGACCCTCGCGTGCGGGCAGATAGCCCGGCAACGGGTCCAGACCCGCTGCCTCCAGGTCCGCGCTGAAGAACTCCACCTTCCCCGACGCGGTCGCGAACCCTCCGTGGGCGTAGGGCAGCACGTCGTCGGCCCCGTCCAGCCGCAGCCAGCCTCGTGACCTCAGCTCGGCGACGCGGTCGGCGCCGAGTGGAGCCACCGCAGCCTCGGCCAGGGCCTCGTCGGTCGAGGAGAAGACCGGGTCGGTCATGCCCATCCGACGCCCCAGCCGCCGGAAGATCTCGGCGTTCGACAGGGCGCTCCCCACCGGTGCGATGGCCGGTTCGTTCCACGCGACGTAGGTCTGCCCCCACGACCACATCACGTCGTGGTGCTCGACCTGGGTCGTGGCCGGCAGGACCAGGTCCGCGTGTCGTGCGGTGTCGGTCAGGACATGCTCGACCACGACGGTGTACAGGTCGTCACGGGCAAGGCCCTGCAGCACGAGGTTCTGCTGGGGGGCGATGGCGGCGGGGTTCGAGTTGTAGACGATCAGGGCCTTGACCGGTGGCTGGAGCGTGGTCAGGGCGCGCCCGAGCTGCACCATGTTGACGGCTCGGGTCGGCGGTGTCCCGACCGCCACGCCACAGGTGTGGTCGAGCTGCTCGGAGAACTGGTAGGTCATGTGGCACAGGCCCCCGCCCCGATGCCGCCACGCGCCGACCAGCGCGGGCAGGCAGGAGACGGCTCGGAACATCGCCGCTCCGTGCTGGTGGTGCTCCATGCCGACCAGCACCCGGATCGCAGCGGGCCCCGCGGTCGCGTACGCGCGGGCGAGCCGCTCGATCTCCGCAGGAGCGATCCCGGTCAGCTCGGCGACCCGTCCCGGTGGGTACTGGTCGAGCCGCTCACGCAGCTGCTCGAAACCGACGGTGTACTGGTCGACGTACTCCTCGTCGACGAGGCCGTCGGCGACGATGACGTTCATCAGTCCCAGGGCCAGGGCAGCGTCCGTGCCGGGCAGCGGTCGCACGTGCCAGTCGGCTGCGCTCGCCGTCCGGGTGCGCACCGGGTCGATCACCACGACGGTGGCACCGGACTCCCGCGCGGACCTGATGAACGGCCACAGATGCAGGTTGGTCGAGAGGGTGTTGGTGCCCCACAGCACGATGAACCGGGAGTGCGCCAGCTCCTCGGGCAGCAGCCCGGGTCCACCACCCATGGTGACGGCCGCACCCGCGTTGCCCGCGCTCCCGCAGATGGCCCGTTCGAGCTGGGTGGCGCCCAACCGGGCGAAGAACGCGTCACTGACCGGGCCGCCCTGCACGATTCCCTGGGTGCCCATGTAGCTGTAGGGCAGCACGGCCTCGGGCCCGTCGGCCGCGATGACCTCCTGGAGCCGCTGAGCGATCGTGTCGAGGGCCTCGTCCCACCCGATCGGGACGAACTCTCCCGCGCCCTTGCGCCCCGTACGCCGCATCGGCTGCAGCAGCCGATCGGGATGGTAGACACGGTCCTCCACGAACCGGTTGACCTTGGTGCACAGGCCACCGGCGGTGAACGGATGGTCGCGGTCTCCTGCCAGGGACTCGACCCGCCCGTCGCGGACCGTCACGGTCCAGGCGCAGGTGTCGGGGCAGTCATGGGGGCACGCGCCCCGAAAGCTCGCCTCGCCGACGCTCCGGCTCATCTTCGAAACTATAGGACCGAACCCCGCCGAAGTGCACGACTCCGCCGGCCGACCCCGCCGGTCGAGCAGCGAACGCGACCCCCGCTGGTCGAGCAGCGAGCGCGACCCCCGCTGGTCGAGCAGCGAGCGCGACCCCCGCTGGTCGAGCAGCGAGCGAAGCGAGCGATCAGTCGAGACCCCGGCCCTACCCCGAGCGGAACCCGTTCACTCCTCGACCCGCTCGCCGTGCTCGTCCCAGTGCGCGGCCACCTTCTTCGAGGGCTGCACCCGCGGGGGCTCGCCCGGCATCTTCGGATAGTCGGGCGGGTACGACGCCTCCCCCTCGCCCGACTCCTCGTAGAGCGCGATCAGCGACTCGATGGAGTGCTCCTCGTCGTCGATGCCCTGCCACGGGTCGCCGGCGGCGATCCGCTCGGGCACGGTGAACAGGTTGAAGCCGGCCGGTGAGGTGAGGCCCTCGAGCTCGCTCCAGCTGACCGGGGTGGACACCGGGGCGCCCGGGAGCGGGCGCAACGAGTACGCCGAGGCGATCGTGCGGTCCCGAGAGTTCTGGTTGAAGTCGACGAAGATCCGCTCTCCCCGCTCCTCCTTCCACCATTTGGTGGTCACTCCCAGGTCCCGCTTCTCCAGCTCGCGACCGAAGCCGATGGCAGCGTGTCGTACGTCGACGAAGTCCCAGCGCGGCGCGATGCGCACATAGATGTGCACACCGCGGTTGCCACTCGTCTTCGGGTACGCCGTGATGCCGTGCTCCTCGAACAGCTCACGGGCTACGCCGGCGACCCGGACCGCGTCGGTGAAGGTCGTGCCCGGCTGCGGGTCCAGGTCGATGCGGAGCTCGTCGGGGTGCTCGTTGTCCCCGCTGCGGGTCGGCCACGGATGGAACGTGATCGTGCCCATCTGCGCGCACCATGCGACGGTCGCCAGGTTCTGGACGCACACCTCCTCGGCGGTGCGGCCACTCGGAAACGCGACCCGCGCGGTGGCGACGTAGTCAGGGGCTCCTTTGGGGACCCGCTTGCTGTAGAAGGCGTCGCTCTTGTCGCCGCGGCCGGTCGCCAGGTGGATGCCCTCGTGCACGCCGCTGGTCCAGCGCTCGAGCGCTGTCGGCCGGTCGCGCAGGGCACGGGTGATGCCGTCGCCGACGCTGAGGTAGTACTCCACGACCTGGAGCTTGGTCACCTCGGCCGTGGAGTCGGTGGCGGGATAGATGACACGGTCAGGACTGGAGACCCGCACGGCCTGACCGTCGGCTTCGACCTGTGCTGCTTTGGCGGGCATGGCCGTCAGATTACGCAGACCGTCGACCGAGAAGCAGCATCGGTGACGGTCGAGTTGCGGCTGAGGGAGCGCTCAGTCGCTGACGTCGACCAGCACCTTGCCGACCACGCCCCGTTCGACCGCGGCGTGGGCTTGCGCAGTGTCCTCGAGGGCGAAGTGGTGCAGCGGCAGCCCGGCCTCGTCACCGACGCGGATCGCGCCCGCACGGACGGCCGCGGAGACGTCCTCGACGGCTCCGGCCTTCCACTCCGCCGGTGCCGTGTAGACGAGCACGAACTGCCAGCGCGTGTTCACCGTCATCTGTGGGCGGACCGGGATGGTCAGGGGGGTGCCGCCGTCGTCGGCATAGACCGCCACCGAGCCGTGCATGCCGAGCACGTCGACATCGATCTGCACGTTGGCCGCGGCGGCCACCTCCACGATGGTGTCCACCCCGTGGGGCACGATCCGGCGCACCTCTGCCGAGACGTCCTGCTGCTTGTAGTCGATCACGTGGTCGGCTCCGGCGCGCAAGGCCAGGTCGGCTTTGTCGCCACTGCTCACCGTCGTGATCACCAGAGCGTCGGCCCACTTGGCCAGCTGGATCGCGGCGTTGCCCACCGCTCCGGCGCCACCGGAGACGAGCACGTTGCGACCGCGCAACGCGCCTGGTCCCAGCCTGAGGGGGCCACCCTCGGTGACGGTCAGAGCGCGGTGGGCGGTGAGGAAGGGCACGCCGAGTGAGGCACCCAGGTCGAAGGACGCGCCGTCCGGCAGCTCGACGACGTTCTGGCTGGGCACCAGCGCCCATTCCTGGGCGGTGCCCTCGGGTCGCTGGTACGCCGACTCGAAGATCCAGACCCGTGCGCCCAGCAGCCCGTCCCGCACCCCTGCACCCACGGCCTCGACGAGGCCTGCACCGTCCTGGTTCGGCACCTGCGGCGGGTCGACCGGTGTCCCGGGACCGGCGCCACGACGGGACTTCCAGTCGGTGGGATTGACCCCGGAGCGGGAGATCCGGACGCGCACCTCGCCGGGACCAGGCTCGGCCGACGGACGGTCGCACAGGCTCAGGACGTCGGGGTCCCCGGTCTGGGTGTAGGTGATTGCTCGCACCCCTCGACGCTAGCGTCCCGCCGGTTCCCGGATCGAGTGCCGGTCTCGAATCGCGGCTCGCAGTGGCCTCCCCTGCGGGCGGGCGCGCAGTTGCCGGATCATGGGACTGTTCCGACATATCGCTCTATAGTTCTCAAAAGGGATCCATCCTCGGGGTCCGGAGGAGACCTGCCAGAAGACAGATGTTGTGGGGGCCACCAGTGGAGACGGCGAGGTTGGGCACTGGCTGCGGCACGCCGCAGGGAGCCGCCGACTGCCCGCACCCCAGCGGACAGCGCACCCGCCATCGGGATACGGCGCGCGCCACCCACCGCCCGGTCGGCGCTCCTGCACGCGCGCGACGCGAGACCAGCAGCCGGATGTGGATGGCGTACCTGCTCGCGGGCGGCCTCGCCGTCGGCTGCTACCTGCTGGTGCCACCACTGGCGGGCAACAAGTGGCTGTTCGAGCTGGTGGGTCTCTCCGCCGCCGTGGCGATCGCGGTGGGAGTCGTCCACCACAGACCTCGACCGGTGCTGCCATGGCTGCTGTTCATCGCGGCGCAGGTGCTGTTCGTGACCGGCGACTTCTTCTACTACACCTTCGAGCTCTCCTTCCCCTCTCCCGCCGACGGGGCCTACCTGGCCTACTACCCGTTGCAGGCCGCAGGGATCCTGCTCCTGATCCGCTGCCGGACCCCGGGCCGTGACTACGCGAGCCTGCTGGACGCGCTGATCATCTCGGTCGGCCTCGGCCTGCTCTCCTGGGTCTACCTGATCTCGCCGTACACGCACGGCAGCGACGAGAGCTTCTGGTCCCGCGTGGTCTCGATGAGCTACCCGACGATGGACGTGCTCCTCTTCGCAGTGGCGGTGAGGCTGATGATCGGCAGGGGCGCCCGGCCCCTGGCGTTCTACCTGCTGGGGGCGAGCATCCTGTGCCTGATCGTCACCGATGTCGTCTACGGGTCGATCGAGCTCGCCGGCAGCTACATCGGGGGCAGCTGGCTCGACGCCGGCTGGATGGCCACCTACCTGCTGTGGGGCGCTGCGGCTCTGCACCCCTCGATGCGCGAGATGTCGCGCCGGGCGTCGACCTCGGACGTCTCGCTGAGAGTGACGCGACTGGTGCTGCTGGCCGCCGCCACGCTGGTCGCGCCGACGACCATGATGATCGACCACTGGTGGCCGACCGACGGCTTCAACGTCTTCGGGATGGCGGTGGTCTCCTCGGTGCTGTTCGTGCTGGTGCTGCTCCGCATGTGGGGGCTGGTGTCCAGCCTGCGCGAAGCCGTCGGTCGCCATGACCGGGCGGAGCGCCGCGAGACCACTCTGCGACGAGCGGCCACGGCGTTGACGGCCGCCTCCGACCGCGAGAGCATCCGGCACGCTGCCCAGGAGGGAGCGCGTGCGCTGCTCCAGCCGCTGGCAGAGGCCCACGTCGCGGTGGAGATCCTGGACGACCAGGTGCCGCCGTCGCTCGTCTCGGTCTCGACCGAGCACATCGTGACCGTGTCCCTGTCCACGCAGGCCGCCACCTTCGGACGCCTGGTGGTGCGGAGCACGGAACCGGTGCCGACGGACGTGAAAACCGGACTCTCGACCCTGGGGGCGCAGGTCGCCATGGCACTGGAGAGCGCGGCCCTCACCGAGAGCCTGAGCCTGCAGCGCAGCGAGGCCCGCGTCGGCGCGCTCGTCCAGAACTCCTCGGACGTGATCATGGTCCTGGATGCCGCGTCGGTGATCCGCTACGTGACGCCGTCGGTGGTGCGGACCCTCCACTACGACCCCGCCGACCTGGTGGGCAGGCCGTTCTCGTCGCTGCTGGCGCGCTCCGAGCACGCCTCCGCCCAGGACCTCGAGGCCTGGCTGGCCCCTGATTCGGCCGAGGGCGCGCGCGCCGAATGGCGGGTACGCCGCGGTGACGGGCACTTCACCGATGTGGAGGCCGTCAGCACGGACCTGCTGGAGAACCCGAGCGTCAAGGGCGTCGTCGTGACGATCCGCGACATCACCGACCGCAAGGCGCTCGAGGCAGGGCTGCAGCGGCACATCCAGGAGCTGGAGGAGCTCGACCGCATCCGGAGCGACTTCGTCGCCACGGTCTCCCACGAGCTGCGCACCCCGTTGACCAGCATCATCGGCGAGACCGAGATGTTGATCGACGGCGACTACGGCGACCTCTCGGCGGGCCAGGCGCGCGGCATGGACGTCATCTCGCGCAACGGCGATCGCCTGCTCACCCTCATCCAGGACCTGCTGACCCTCGGTCACATCGAGACCAGCACGTTGAACCTGCGCTATCAGCCCACCAGCGTCACCCGTCTGGTCGAGGAGGTCCGGTCCCAGGTGGGCCCGCTCGCCGCCGAGAAGTCCCTCGGCCCTCGTGCTCACCTGCTGCCCGAACACCGACACCGTGCTGGTGGACCGTGAGCAGCTCGACCGGGCACTGCTCAACCTGCTCGTGAACGCCGTCAAGTTCACCCCGACCGGCGGGACCGTCTCCCTCCGCGCACAGCGCCAGGGCGCCGACCTGGTCTTCACCATCTCCGACTCGGGTGTGGGCATCCCCTTCGAGGAGCAGGACCGACTCTTCACGCGGTTCTTCCGCTCCTCCACCGCCACTGCCCTGGAGATCAGGGGCACCGGGCTGGGACTGGTGATCGTCAAGCGCATCGTCGAGGAGCACGGCGGCACGATCACGATCGACTCCACCCCGGACGTAGGCACGACGGTCACGGTCACGATCCCAGCGGGCGACCCACCCCCCGCCCACGCAGACCCAGCGCAGAGCCCACGCAGACGCCGCCTAGCCCGCCACCCCGCCGACCCGTCGCATCTGAAAGCCCCAGACCCGCCGACCCGTCGCATCTGAAATTTCAGATGCGACGGGTCGCGGGTTGGAGGAGGCGGGACTCGAGCACCGAGTTGGGGGCGAACACGGACCGCCGGTCCTCCGACTCCCCCGTCGGCCGGACGTACTCGAACCCGGAGGTGGTCACCAACGCCCACTCGGCCGGGCGGGTGGGATGCCCCAGGGCCGCGCTGTCATCGGACCCCCAGCGGGCCAGCGCGCTCTCCGCGCATGCCGGATGGGTCGGCGGGAAGTGGAACGCGTTGCGGTCCGCCTCGAGGGGACTGCCCAGGAAGGCCACCGGTCGGGTGAGACTCTCACCGCACACGCCGCAGATCCTGCTCAGTGCACACTGCGTGACCCTGCGGCGGTCGAGCCCGAGATCGCCTCTGCTGGCGAAAGGCAGTTCACTCACGCCGAGGCCTTGGAGGTCCATCCGCCGGTCTCGGAGCGACGCTGCGGTCGGTCGTCGTCCCTGCGCCGGCCTCGCGGCACCTCCGGAGTCTCCGGGTAGTCGTGTCGGTCGGGAGCGGAGAACTTGTTGGGCAGCGCCAGCTTGTGGATGGTGCGGAGCACCTGGCCGTACTGCCTGTAGAGCGGCCCGGTCGTGTACGGGATCCCGTACTTCTCACACAGCGGTCGCACCCGGTCGCTGATCTCGGCGTACCGGTTGCTGGGCAGGTCCGGGAACAGGTGGTGCTCGATCTGGTAGCCGAGGTTGCCCGACATGATGTGGAGCAGCGGCCCACCCTGGAAGTTGGCGGAGCCGAGCATCTGGCGCAGGTACCACTCGGCGCGCGACTCGTCCTCCACCTCCTCCTCGGTGAAGTGCAGCGCCCCGTCGGGGAAGTGCCCACAGAAGATGATCAGGTAGGACCACAGGTTGCGGCTGAGGTTCGCGAGAGCGTTGGCCTTCGCTGTCTGCACGAAGGCAGGGCCGGCCAGCGCCGGGAAGAGCACGTAGTCCTTGGCGAACTGACGGCTGACCTTGCGCCCGATCTGCTTGCAGCTGCTTCTTCATCAGCTCGGGATCCTTCTCGCCCTTGCGGATCGCCTCGAGGTCGAGGTCGTGCAGCGCCACTCCCCACTGGAACAGCGAGGCGAGCATCACGTTGTAGACCGGCTGCCCGAGGTTGTGCGGGTGCCAGCGCTGCTCGCGGGCCATCCGCAGGACGCCGTAGCCGATGTCGTTGTCGTAGCCGAGCACGTTGGTGAACTGGTGGTGCACGTAGTTGTGGGAGTGCTTCCACTGCTCCCCGGGCTGAGCGGTGTCCCAGTCCCAGGTGCTGGAGTGGATCTCCGGGTCGTTCATCCAGTCCCACTGCCCGTGCATGACGTTGTGGCCGATCTCCATGTTCTCCAGGATCTTGGCCACGCCGAGCATCGCGGCGCCGGCGAAGAATGCCGGCCTGTACCTGCTGGCGAACAGGGTGATCCGGCCCGCCGCCGCCAGCCGACGCTGGATGGTGATCATCCGGTTGATGTAGGCGGCGTCGTCGTCACCGCGGGACTCCTCGATGTCCGCGCGGATCGCGTCGAGCTCACGCCCCAACTCCTCGACCTCCTCGGGGGTGAGGTGGGTGTACTCCTTGACGTCGGCGATGGCCATGTCGCTCCTTGGGCTCTCGGTCGGTGCGGTGTGCGTTCGGTCAGATGTCGAGCGTGCAGTCGCCGGCCGCCGCCGTGACGCAGGTCTGGATGGGCTCGTTGGGCCCGGAGGTCTCCTCACCGCTGCGCAGGTCGCGCACGGTCCCCTCGACGAGGGTGATGGTGCAGGTGTGGCAGATGCCCATCCGGCAGCCGTAGGGCATGCCGACGCCGGCTTCCTCGCCGGCTTCCATCACCGTGGTGGCGCCGTCGGCCTCCGTGGTCTTGTTGGAGTTGCGGAAGGTGAGGGTCCCGCCCTCGGCTCCGTTGCCACCGAGCTCGAGGGTGAACCGCTCCAGGTGGAGCTCGTCCTCCAGGCCGGCGTCCTTCCAGTGCTCCTCAGCGGCATCGAGCATCGGAGCCGGGCCACAGGCCCACGTCTCGCGATCCTTCCAGTCCGGGCAGACCCGCTCGAGGTCCTTCATCTCGAGCATGCCGTCGGAGTCGGTGTGCTGCTCGTGCAGCTGGAGCTTGTCGTGACGTTCGCTGAGCTCGACGATCTCGTCGCGGAAGATCATCCGCTCCTTGGTGGGCGAGCTGTAGGCGACCACCACGTCCGGCATGGTGCCGCGACGGTGCAGGGTGCGCAGCATCGCCATCACCGGCGTGATGCCACTCCCGGCGACGAGGAAGAGGATCTTCTCGGGAGGGGGGTCCGGCAGCACGAAGTCGCCGTTGGGCGCGGCCAGCCGGATGATGGTGCCGGGCTCGAGGCCGGAGACCAGGTGAGCGGAGAGGAAGCCCTCCGGCATCGCCCGCACGGTGATGGCGATGGTGCGACCGGTGCGCTTCGGCGGCGAGGAGACCGAGTAGGAGCGCCAGTGGAACCTGCCCTTGACCTGGATCCCGATTCCGACGTACTGGCCGGGCCGGTGGTCATAGCTCCAGCCCCAACCCGGTCGGATCACGATCGTGGCGGCATCTTCGGTCTCGGGGATGACCTTCTCGATCCGCCCGCGCAGCTCGCGTGCAGTCCACAGCGGGTTGATCAGCGAGAGGTAGTCATCGGGGTGGAGGGGGGTGGTGAGCCTGGCTCCGATCTGGCGTACGCCGGCCCAAGAGACCTTCTCGGAGACCTTCTCAGCGACCATGCGTGCGTTTCCTCCTGATGTGCCGGATTCTGGGTGTCGAAGAAGCCCCTGGCGATCTCCCTCGAAGAGTCAGTGAACAGTCGTGCACTGAACCTCGTCAAGTGCGTTCCCGCAAATGGGCAACTTGAAACACCTACTACCGTGGGGGCATGGGTTACCAGGTGAGCAAGACCGACGACCAGTGGCGCCAGCAGCTCTCCCCCGAGGAGTTCCAGGTGCTGCGCCAGGCCGGCACCGAGGCCCCCTTCAAGGGCGAGTACACCGACACCAAGACGGTCGGGGTCTATGCCTGTCGCGCGTGCGATGCCGAGCTGTTCCGCTCGGAGACCAAGTTCGACTCGCACTGCGGCTGGCCCTCGTTCTACGCACCGCTCGCGGAGGAGCGGGTGGAGTACATCGAGGACCGTTCGATGGGCAGCGTGCGCACCGAGGTGCGGTGCGCCAACTGCGGCTCACACCTGGGCCACGTGTTCGAGGGCGAGGGCTACGGCACTCCGACCGACCAGCGCTACTGCATCAACTCGGTCAGCATGAGGCTCCAGGAGAGCACCGGCCCCGAGGACGCGTGAGCGCGACCTCCCCGCTCGTGGTGGTCAGGGCAGGGCGCTGACCAGCTCGGTCGGCGTACGCCGGCGCCCGGTGTAGAAGGGGACCTCCTCGCGCACGTGGCGCCGGGTCTCCGAGCCACGCAGGTGACGCATCAGATCGACGATGCGGTGCAGCTCGTCGGCCTCGAAGGCCAGCATCCACTCGTAGTCGCCCAGCGCGAAGCTGGCCACCGTGTTCGCCCGCACGTCGGGGTAGTCGCGCGCCATCTGGCCGTGCTCGGCGAGCAGCCGGCGCCGCTCCGAGTCCTCGAGCAGGTACCACTCGTAGGAGCGCACGAACGGGTAGACGCACACGTAGTCGCGGGCCTGCTCGTCAGCCAGGAAGGCCGGGATGTGGCTCTTGTTGAACTCCGCGGGGCGGTGCAGCGCCACCTGCGACCACACGGGCTCCAGGCGACGTCCGAACGCGGTGCGTCGCAGCGCCTGGTAGGCGTCCTGAAGCTCCTCGACCTGCTCGGCGTGCCACCACACCATCAGGTCGGCGTCGGCGCGCAGCCCGCTCAGGTCGTAGAGGCCACGCACGACCACGTCACCGGCTTCCAGCTTGGCGACGAGGTCCTCGACCTCACGCGCCTCGGCGTCACGGGAGGCGTCCTCACCGAGCAGGTCACGCAGCCGGAACACCGACCACATCGTGTAGCGGATGGTCTCGTTCAGCTCGCGAGCCTTCTTCGCCGATCCCGTCATGGCTCCATTCTGGCAAGAGCGTCCTGAGCCGGTCCTCGTGGGTGTGACCGGGCCGAGTCGGCAGGCGGGTCAGCGGTCCGGGAGGCCGGGCAGGTCGGCCAGCACCTTGGCGACCGCGAGCTGCGCGGAGGCGATGCACGCAGGGATCCCGACTCCGTCGTACGCCGAGCCGCACACTGCCAACCCGACCAGCGAGGCGAGCTCGCGGCGAACGGACGCGACCCGATCCAGATGACCCACGGCGTACTGCGGAAGCGCGCCGCCCCACCTCTGGACGTGACTGTCGACCGGGCGCGAGGAGAGACCGACAGCGTCGGCGAGGTCCCCCAGGGCCAGCTGGACCAGCTCCTCGTCGCTGACCTGCAGCGTCTGCTCGTCGCGGTGACGGCCCAGCGAGCAACGCAGCACCAGCATGCCCTCGCCCGGGTTCCCCGCTGGGGTGGTGCCGGCCGCGCGCACCCAGTCCCACTTGGCGAAGGAGAACGTGGAGGCCTTCACCGACCGTCGGTCGACAGGTGGCACCAGGAAGCCCGAGCCGGCGACCTCGGGGAAGGCCCGCGCGGGGAAGGCGAGGGTCACGATCGCCATCGAGGCGTACTCGATGCTCGCCAGCGTCCGCGCCGCCCGGGGAGCGACGCCGGTGAGCAGGCGGGCGGTGGTGCGCGCCGGAGTGGCGAGCACGACGGCGTCGGCCTCGACGACGTGCGGGTCGTGGGCCGAACCCACCACCAGCGTCCAGCCGCCGTCGGCTCGTGGGGCCAGCTCGCGCACGGCGTGGCCGGTGCGGACGGCGGCCCCCGAGGTCTCAGCGATGGCTGCGGGGAGGCGGCCCACTCCCCCGCGGATCCCCACGAAGACCGGCACGTCGGTGGCCGGGTCGGGCGGCGGAATCGATGCTGCCGCGGCCCGGCTCAACGAGCGGTCGTGCTCGAGCAGCGGGATCAGCTGGGGTACGGCGGCCCGCGCGGAGATCTCGCGGGCGTGGCCGGCGTACACGCCACCGAGGAGGGGTTCGACCAGGCGGTCCACGACCTCCTTGCCGAGCCGCTCGTCGACCAGGTCACCGACGCTGATGTCACGGTCGCCGAGCTCGGTCGGCGGCAGTACGCCGTCCAGGGCAGCGCGCGCGAGCCCTCGGGCCGAGATGACCCCGTCGAGGCCTCGTAGGTCGAGGGGGACCCCCATGAGCGTGCGGGGCATGGGCACCATCCGACCCCGGTTCCACAGGTTCGCCGACGTGGTGGCCGGATGGACCAGGTCCTGCTCGAGCCCGACCTCGGTGGCCAGCGCGACCGCCTCGGGACGCCGGTTGAGGATCGCCTCGGCTCCCACGTCGACCAGGACGCCACCGACCTCGGCGCGGTGCAGGCTGCCGCCGAGGCGCGGCCCGGCCTCCAGCACGGTGATCTCCAGGTCCGGGCGTGCGACCCGCAGCCGGTGAGCCGCGGCCAGGCCCGAGACACCGCCGCCGACGACGACGACGTGAGTGGCGGGGCTGTTCTCGGGCACCGTGCCAGCGTGGCACACGTGACCGCCGGCCCGGCCAGGAACCGGCCACGGGAACCGGCACGGGACGGGACGCACACCTGCGTCAGATGCGCATGACGTCGATGCGCGGGCCGCGTGTGGCCACCCTCCTGATCCTGCCCCTGCTGCTGCTCCCGGCCGGCTGCGGTCTCGGGGGCAGCAGCGACTCCGCGGGCTCCGCCGACGCCGTCCGCCCAGCAGGACAGCGCCGGGTCCGACAGCGGGCTCCGCGCGGTCCCCGACGCCGGCGGGCGGCCTCGTAGGCGAGACGGTCTCGGCCGACCGGCAGTCGGCCACCTCGACGATGTCGCGCGCCGTGATCTCGACCGGCGAGATCTCGCGTGCACGGGCGCTCGGTGGCCAAGCTGCGCTCGGACCTGCTGCGACTGGTCGCCGGCTGGAAGGGCACCGTCGCCGACGAGCAGACCGACACCGACCGGCGAGGGGTGGCGAGGGACTCCTCGCTGACCCTGAGGGTCCCCAGCGAGACCTTCTCCCGGGCGATGCAGGCCATCGCCGACCTCGGCACGCTCAGAGCACCAGAGCCGCAAGTCGGAGGACGTCACCACCCAGGTGATCGACAACGAGGCCCGCGTCCGCGCCGCGGAGCGCAGCATCCGCCAGATCGAGCTGCTGCTGTCCCGGGCCGAGAAGATCAGCGACATCATCGCGATCGAGTCGAACCTCTCGCGGCGTCAGGCAGACCTCGACTCGCTGAAGTCGCAGCAGGCCTACCTCGACGACCAGACGTCGATGAGCACGATCCACGTCTCGCTCACCCGCACCGACTCCAGCGCCGGCGAGCGCGACGACCGCGGCTTCCTCGCCGGCCTCAAGGACGGCTGGTCGGCACTCCGGTCCGCGACCCTCGGTCTGGCCACCGGCCTCGGCGCGGCGCTCCCCTTCGCCGCTGCACTGGCACTGATCGGCTCACCCGTGTGGGTGCTGGTACGCCGCCGCCGGAGCGGCCCTCCGCCCGCGCCGGTCCTGCCCAGCGACGCCTGAGGTGCCCGCCGGGTGCTCCGACCCGGGTGCCTGACCGGGGCCTGAACGAGTGCTCTGACCCGGGTGCCCGTACGGGTGCCGGTACGGGTCAGGTCAGCGGGTGGAGCGCTCGTGCACGAAGTCGGTGAGCCGCTTGAGCTGGTCGGGATCGGTGGCGGGGATCACGCCGTGACCGAGGTTGAAGATGTGCCCCGCCGCCGCCGCACCGTCGTCGAGGACCTGCTCGGCGCGAGCGAGCATCACCTCGGTGGGAGCGAAGACGAGCGTGGGGTCGAGGTTGCCCTGCACCGCGCGGCCACCCACCCGGTCGATGGCGGAGCCCAGCGGCACCCGCCAGTCCACGCCGACGACGTCGGCGCCGGCCTCGCCCATCAGGTCCAGGATCTCGCCGGTGCCGACACCGAAGTGGATGCGGGGTACGCCGGTGGCGCCGATCCGCTCGAGGACGCGGGCCGAGTACGGCTGCACGTGGGTCCGGTAGTCCGCGCGGGTCACGGCACCGGCCCAGGAGTCGAAGAGCTGGACCGCCGAGGCCCCCGCCTCGACCTGCACCTCGAGGTAGGCGGCGGCGATGCCGGAGATCTTGGTCATCAGCGCCTCCCACACGTCCGGAGCGCCGAACATCAGCGCCTTCGTCTTGGCGTGGTCCTTGGAGGGGCCGCCCTCGACGAGGTAGGAGGCCACCGTGAACGGCGCGCCTGCGAAGCCGATCAGCGGGGTGCTGCCCAGCTCACCGACAAGGGTCCGTACGGCCTCGCTGATGAACGGCACGTGCTCGGCGGTCAGGTCCGGGATCGCGGCGACGTCGGCGAGGCTGACCACCGGCTTGGCCACGACCGGACCGACGCCGGGCACGATGTCGAGGTCGACTCCGACCGCCTTGAGCGGAAGCACGATGTCGGAGAAGAAGATCGCGGCGTCGACCCCGTAGCGGCGTACGGGCTGCAGCGTGATCTCCACGACCAGCTCGGGCCGCATGCAGGAGTCCAGCATCGAGACGCCCTCGCGCAGCTTGAGGTACTCCGGCAGCGAGCGGCCGGCCTGTCGCATGAACCAGACCGGGGTGTGGGGCACCGGCTCGCTGCGCGCCGCCTTCAGAAAGGCCGATTCGTGCAGTTCTGCGTTGATCGTGGAGGCAGCAGGCATGGCCCGATCTTGGCAGGTCAGGCGGCGAGTCGGGTGCTCGGCTCCCTCCGGTCGGCCTAACCTGTCGACATGGCGGCACCCCACCAACCCCGCATCGAGCCACCCGTGGCACCTCCCGAGTTCGCGCGCGCGGTGGCCCAGCTGCGGGCCGCGAAGTTCCGCTCCGAGCTCTTCGTCGAGGAGATGCCGGCCCCCCAGCGCATCGCGCCGTTCGCGTCCGCACTCTCCGCGGACGTCACGGTCGCCGGCGAGGACGTCGGCTCGGGGCGGGTCGTCGTGCTGCACGACCCTGCGGGCAACGACGCCTGGGGCGGGACCTTCCGCTGCGTTGCCTACGCCCGCGCCGAGATCGACCCTGAGCTGGTCAGCGACCCCCTCCTCGCCGGAGTCGGCTGGAGCTGGCTGACCGAAGCCCTGCAAGCCCATGGCGCGGAGTACTCCGCACCCTCGGGAAGCGTCACCTGCGTCGCCTCGGAGAGCTTCGGCGGCATGTCCGAGGAGCCTCCGACAGCCCAGCTCGAGATCCGGGCCTCCTGGTCACCGGTCGGCGACCTCACTCCGCATGTCGAGGCGTGGGGCGAGCTGCTGTGCACCGCGGTCGGCCTGCCGCCGGTGCCCGACGGTGTCGCCACGATGCCGTCCCGCCGTGGACAACGCGGCCCGGCCTGATGCCGGCTGAGGAGACCCCCGCATCCCCACCCCACAGGCAGGGACCGGCCGCCGACCCGGACGCGACCGGATCCGAGCAGGTCGACGAGGAGACCGTCGAGCAGCCGGCCCCGGTCCCGCTGCTGACCCTGCGCGACGGCCTTCCGGAGATCACCGACAGCGAGGGCCGTCTCGCCGAGGTGGTGGCCCGGGTCGCCTCCGGCACCGGTCCGGTCGCCCTCGATGCCGAACGTGCCTCCGGCTACCGCTACTCCCCCAGGGCCTACCTGATCCAGCTGCGCCGTGAGGGCTCGGGCACCGCGCTGGTCGACCCGATCGCCTACGACGACCTCGCCGGGCTCAACAGCGCCTTCGGTGACGCCGAGTGGATCCTGCACGCGGCCAGTCAGGACATCCCGTGCCTGCGCGAGGTGGGTCTGGTGCCCGCCCGGCTGTTCGACACCGAGCTCGCCGCCCGGCTGCTGGGCTACCCACGAGTGGGCCTGGCCACGCTGGTCGAGGTGATCCTCGGAAGATCCATGCGCAAGGAGCACTCCGCGGTGGACTGGTCGATCCGGCCGCTTCCGGGACCGTGGCTGGAGTACGCCGCCCTCGACGTCGAGGTGCTCCTGGAGCTGCGCGAGGTGATCGCCGCCGAGCTGCTCGAGTCCGGCAAGGACGACTGGGCCGCTCAGGAGTTCCAGCACCTGATCGACCATGTGCCTCCTCCGCGTCAGGATCCGTGGAGGCGCACCTCGGGCATCCACAAGGCCAAGGGACGTCGGGCCCTGGCTGCGGTGCGCGAGCTCTGGACGACGCGGGACGAGATCGCGCAGCAGCGGGACACCACCCCGGGCCGGCTCGTGCCCGACTCCGCCATGATCATCGCCGCCAACACCATGCCGACCACGGCCGCGGCACTGCTGGACACCCAGGGCTTCCACGGCCGCGGCGCACGGAGGTACGCCGACCGCTGGCTCGCCGCGCTCGACCGGGCGCGCATCATGCCGGACTCCGACCTGCCGCCGCTGACGGTCCGGTCCGACGGCCCCCCCGCTGTCCGGGTGTGGGCAGAGCGCGACGAGGTGGCCGCCGCCAGACTGGTCCGGGCACGCGAGCTGGTCACCGGGTTCTCCGAGGAGCACTCGGTCCCGGTCGAGAACCTGCTGACCCCCGACTTCATGCGGCGGGTGCTGTGGAAGCCGCCCGCGGCCGACAGCGCGGAGATGGAGTCGGCGGTCGGTGCCGATCTGGCCGACCTCGGCGCCCGCAGGTGGCAGGTCGAGATCATGGCGCCACTGCTGGCGCGCGCGATCGTCGATCCCCACCCGGTCGCAACGGCTCCGCCACCACCAGCAGCAGAGACCCGGTAGACGCGGGCTCTCAGTCCCCGTTCGCGCTGGCGCTCGGACTCGATCGCGCGGGCTCTGCGCCT
>CAWEUP010000014.1:0-50187 GCA_963812235.1 uncultured Actinomycetota bacterium
GTCACCACAGTTCGGCTGTGATCAAATCCACGCGCGGTTCGCGGAGAGCGGGCCATCCACGGTCGACTCGCCACCGCCACCCCTACACCTCCTCGCTGCGCGAGGCGCAGGCCGCCGCCACGCGTGCTGCCGTGCTGGAGGCAGCAGCCACCCTGTTCGCGCGGGACGGTTACCTGCGCACGACGATGCGGGACGTCGCCGCCGAGGCAGGTGTCTCGGTCGAGACCGTGTACGCCCAGGGGTCGAAGCAGTCGCTGCTGCTCGCGGGCGTCGACCTCGTGCTGGCCGACGGCGGCGAGCCCGTCGCCCTGAGGGCGCGGCCGGCCTTCGAGAAGGCCCTGGCCGCGCCGTCCGCTCGTCGAGGTCGTCTCGGAGTTCGTCGAGGCGGTGACGGAGGTGGCGGACCGCGCTGCCCCACTGCTGGTCGCCTTCGAGGATGCGGCGGCCGCGGATGCCGGGACGGCGGGTCTGTGGGCGAAGGCCGAGCGGCAGCGGAAGGAGGAGTACCGGCGGGTCGTCGTGGCGGTCTCCGAGCGGAGGCGGCCTGCGCCACGACCTCGACGTGGAGACGCTGACCGAGGGGATGTGGGCGACCCTCACGCCGCGCCTCACCCTGCAGCTGCGCTCTCTCGGGTGGTCGCGCAGGCGCCGGGTCGACTGGGTCACCCGGGTGCTGACCGCGCTGCTCCTTCCGCCGGCCACGCTGAGGCTGCCATGAGTCGCGCGATGGACGCGGGCCGCAGGCCGTGGCGGTCGAGCGGAAGTGTGGAGATCCTCGTGGAGGCGGATCCGCAGCAGGTGTACGACGTGGTGAGCGATGTGACCCGCATCGGCGAGCGCAGCCAGGAGTGCCGCACCGCCGCCTGGGAGTCGGGCGAGCCCGGCGTGGTCGGTGCGGTGTTCCGCGGGCGCAACCGGTGGGGTCTGAGCGCCCGCTGGTCCCGCCGGTGCGAGGTGATCGAGGCGGAGCCCGGTCGCCGCTTCACCTTCCGCACCATCCCCGAGTCGTGGGACGTGAGCCGGCGCGACTCCACCACGTGGGGCTACGACATCACCCCCGCGGACGCGGGCAGCCTGGTGCGCCACCACTACGAGATCACTCTCCCACCGCTGCGACCCTTGCGGCTGCTGTACGGCGTCCTGCTGCCCCACCACCGCGACATGCGCCCCCACATGCAGCACAACCTGGAGATCTTGGCCACCCAGCTGAAAGACCCGGAGGCTGGACGGGCGAACCGACTGTGAGCCCCGAGGGACAGGAGTCCCCCACCCCGGACCAGAGCAGCGGCTTCACGCCGTCCGGTCGCGGCGCGGTGATCCGGGGTGCCGTGACGAACCGTCGGCTGCGTCGGCTGCTGTTCGGCTACCTCGTGTTCAACGTCAGTGAGTGGGCCGTCTACCTCACCCTGCTGGTGTGGGCCTACCTCGAGCACGGGGTCTACGGGGCGAGCCTGATCGGCGTACTCCAACTGGTGCCTGCGGCCCTGCTCGCCACCCCGCTCTCGACCCTGCTGTTCCGGTTCGCGCGCGGCAGGGCCCTGTTGGTGGGCTACGCCGCACAGTCGGTCTCGCTGCTGGGACTCGCGGCCATGCTCTTCCTCGAGCTGCCCTTTCCCGCGGTCGCTTCGGTCGCTGTCGCAGTGGCTGTCTCGATCACCTTGACCCGCCCGGCGCACCATGCGCTGGTTCCCGAGATCTCCGAGACGACCGCAGACCTCACGGCCGGCAACGCCGCGTCCGGAGCGGTGGAGGCCACGGCCACGTTCTTGGGGCCGTTGTTGGCCGGGCTCCTCCTGGCCGCGTGGTCGCCGGGCGGTGTGGTCCTGGTGCTGGGCCTGGCCAGCGCGGCCTCGGTGGCGGTCGTGGCGGGTGTTCGAGGGTCGAGTGCCCGAGCACCCGCTCCCGCCCGAGGGGCGTCGTCTGCTCGGACGCTGGCCAAGGACCCCGTGGCCCGGCTGCTGTGCGGGCTGGTGGCGGCCGAGTACGTCCTGGTCGGGATGATGGACATCCTGCTGGTCGTCCTCGCGCTGGATCTCCTCACGATGTCGCAGGCCGGGCCTGGTCTTCTGAACTCCGCCCTGGGCGTGGGCGGGGTGCTCGGCGTGATCTTCACCGTCGTCCTCATCGGCCGCACCCGCCTGGCGCCGTTCGTCCTGCTGGGTGCGGTGTGCGCCGGAGTCCCGCTGATGCTCGCCGGAGTCGTGGACTCGCCGGTGTGGGCTCTGGCACTTCTCGCCGCGAGCGGCGCCGGCAAGCTCGTCTTCGACGTGACCAACCGGACCTTCGTGCAACGGCTGCTGCCGGACCGGCTGCTCACCGCGATGTTCGGTCTGCAGGAGTCGCTGATGATGGCCGGCATGGCCGTCGGCACCCTGATCGCTCCCGCCCTCGTGGGTCTGATCGGCGGCGCTTGGGCCTTCGCCGCGGCTGGACTGCTGCTGCCGCTGGTGGCGCTGGCCGCCTTCGGTCCGCTGCGGCGCCTCGACAAGTCCATGGTCGTTCCTCAAGACGTCCTGGCGCTGCTCCGTGGCGTTCCTCTGCTCGCCGTCCTGGCACCCCGGGTGGTCGAGCGGATGGCCCTGGAAGCAGCGTCGCTGCGCGTCGGGGCAGGCGAGGTGATCATCGCGGAGGGGGACCCGGGCGACCGCTTCTACGTGGTTGCCGCGGGGCGGGCCGAGGTCACCCAGTCCGGGACGCACGTCCGTGACCTCGGTGACGGGGGCTGGTTCGGTGAGCTCGCCCTGCTCCGCGACTCCCCGCGCACCGCGACCGTGACCGCGGCGACCGACCTGGAGCTGCTGGCGATCGACCGGGACTCGTTCCTGGCCTCGGTGGGCCTCAGCGCCCACGCGCGCTCGGTGGCCGACGGGCATGCGGACGCCCACTACATCTGAGCGGTCGCCCGCCACAGGTGGCGTGGTCGCGGGACGCCCTTGAGGTCGTGCGCGCCGCGGTCCTCGAAGCCGAAGGAGGACCCCGCCACCAGGTCGACCACGGTGGAGGAGACGAGCACGTCGCCTCCACCGGCCATTCCCGAGACGCGGGCCGCGGTGTGGACGTTGATTCCGGCCAGGTCGTCACCGCGCACCTCCACCTCACCCGCGTGGATGCCCGCCCGCATGTCCATCCCGAGGTGGTTCCGAGCGCGGGAGACCATGGCCAGGGCACAGCGGATGGCGGAGCTGGGGAGGGGGAACGCGCACAGCGTGCCGTCGCCGAGGTCCTGGACCATGCGGCCTCCGTGCCGAGTGACCTCGGCCCGCACCATCGCGACATGGTCGAGGAGCAGCGCACGCCAGCGCTCGTCGCCCATCCGGACGACCTCGGTGGTGGAGCCGACCAGGTCGGTGAACAGGACGGCGGCGAAGACGCGGTCGGCAGTCGAGGCGTAGCGCTGGCCCGTGAGGTGCTCGCGAATCTCGTCGAGGATCGCGGTGGAGTCACCCAGGAAGGGCAGCATGTCGACGCCGGGGAGCTTGACGTACGTCGAACCGGGGACCCTGTCGGCCACGTACTGCGCCATCGCCGTGCGCCCCGTGTCGGTGCGCGCGACCACGAGCGTGGGCACCTCGATCAGCGGCAGCAGGGCACGGAAGTCGGCGCCGAAGAAGGCCTCGTTGACGGCGCCGGCGATGCGCGGCTTGAGGTTGCGCCGAGCGACCCGCCGCCACCACGACCGGAACTGCGGGTCGCTCATCGCACTCGGGCCCTGGATGGCCAGGTCGTGGTCCGCCTCGGTGGCGGTGGTGGGGTCGCCGGCCGTCTCGATCATGCTCGACACGATCCCCAGGTCGACGCCGATGGGGTAGTCCTCGGCCCAGGGGATCCTGGCCCCTCCGTTGACCAGCGCGAGTGACGAGACCCGGTGGGGGTGCCGCTCGACGAAGGCCAGCGCGACCAGCACGCTGGGCCCGGCAGCGGTGACCGCCACCTGCTCGACCCCGGCGGTGTCGAGGACCAGGGCTGCGGCGTCGGCCCAGTCGGCCAAGGTCGGCGGGGTGGAGCCGATGTCGCTGGCGCCGACCCCGGGAAGGTCCAGGCGGATCATGCGGCCGATCCCGGCCAGGCCGTGCAACCAGCGCAGCAGGCGCAGCTCATCGGCCGCATCCTCCAGGGCGTCCATGAACCCGTGACCGAGGTGGAGGATCGTGAGGTCGGAGTCGGGGTCGCCCGAGGGCCACTCCTGCCATGCGAGATACCCGTCGGGCACCGCGATGTGGTTGATGGGCGGCAGTTCCATGTCGGTGAACCTACCCACTGGGGCCGAGCACACCGCTTCTGCCGCGCTGCAGCCGGTCGGGCCACTCCCCCGGGATCGCACCACGAGAAGGTCGACCCGCCCGCTGCCCTGCGCCGTGCCACCGGCAATCGGACCGCTGCCGCGCTGCATTGCCGTCGAGGCGGTCCGGCTCACTGACTCAGCGGGCCTTGAGCAGTCGTCCGAGGGCTTTGTATCCCGACCTCTCAGCGTGCTGGAGGGCGGTGACTCCGTTCTTGTCGGGGATCGACGGGTCGGCGCCGGCGGCGAGCAGGAGGCGGACGATCTGCTGGTGGTCGGGGCCTCCGTTGCCGAGGATGACGGCTTCGAGGAGTGCCGTCCAGCCGAGCTTGTTGACGTGGTCGACGTCGATCCCGGTCTGGAGGACGCGACGCACGTAGTCGACGTGGCCGCGTTCGCTGGCGGGGATGAGCGAGGTGCCGCCGTAGCGGTTGCGGATGTCGAGGTCGGGTTTCGCGGGGAGCAGCGCCTCGAGCATCGACGTGCTACCCGTCACCCCGGTGACCAGCCACGGAGTGTCGTGCTGGTGGTCCAGGGCATCGGGGTCGGCGTCCATCGCGACGAGCAGGCGCGCCACGTCAACTCGGTCATGGGTGGCGGCGAGCAGCAGGGGCGTGCGCTGCTGGGCGTCGCGGGTCTCGATGTCGGCACCCGCCCTGAGGGCGCGGGCGACCCGGTCCGCGTCGCCGACGGTTGCTGCTCGCAGCAGTGCGGCGTCGGGGTCCTGGATCGCGGACGTGGCGAGTGCTTCGTCCAGGGCGGACTCGAGCTCGGTGTAGCCACGCTGTCGAGCCATCTGCAGCGGAGTCAGTCCCTCCCGTACCGAGGCACGGTCCAGTTGCACGCCGCCCGCCACCAGGGCCCGGATCGTGTCGACGTAGGTGCGGGAGTTCTCGCCCAGCCAGACGGCCTCGTGGATCGCCTGGTAGCCGATCCGGTTCACGTGGTTCTTGTCGATCCCGGCTCGGAGGAGCCTGCCGACCACCAGGGCATGTCCGCGTTCGGCTGCCCGGATCAGGCCGGTGCCGTTCCAGCTGTCCTTGTCGTTCACGCGCGCGCCCTGGACGAGGGTCAGGTTCAGCAGGTCGAGGTAGCCCTCGCTGGTCGCGATCAGGTACGCCGACTGCTCGGTGTCGTCCTTCGCGTTGACGTCGGCGCCGCGTCTGATCAGGTCGCGGGCCCGCTCGACCTGGTTGTCCCAGGCGGCGTCGCGCAGGCGCTTGTCGAGAACCGCCTGCTCGGAGGCGCTGGGTGCAGTGGGCGTCACGGCGCTGCTCCTCGGCGCGCCGGAGGAGGGGGTGGCAGAGGTCGGCGCCCTCGCCGCGGGCGACGTGGCAGGGGTGCTCGCTCCGCCGGGGGTCGACCCGGCGCCGCACGCCGCCACCCCCAGGAGGGCGGCGGCGAGAAGTCCCGCCTTGACGGACCTCACTGGGTGCGCGGGACGGGCAGTGGTCAACGCCGGCCGTGCCCGATGTCGAAGGGGTCGGTGATGACCTCGTAGGGCGGAGTGGCGACGGGCTCGTCGAACTTGCTGTCGACATAGAGGATCCGGCCGCGCAAGGCCTTGGCGGTGGTCAGCACGCGGGTCGGGTCGCTGGCACGCTGGGAGACGAGCCGCGCCGAGGTCCCGTCGCCGGCAAGCCGCAGGGTGGTGACGACGCGGGAGAAGTTGCGCACGACCGTCAGCCGTCCTCCTTGTCGGACGAGGCCGTCGGCGTTGACCAGGTCGGTGTCTGCGGTGTCGACCTGGGTGACCGAGCGGTCGGTGAGGTCGAAGCGCCAGAGCCTGCCGGTGCTCCCCTGGGCGACGACGAGCGCGCTGCGGTCGGGGCTGGTGACGATCCCGCCGAGGTTGAAGCCGGGGACGGTCTCGATGTCAGCGGTGGCGTCGGCCCACAGCTCGACGCCGTACCCGTTGGCACCCCGGTGACCGTGACCGTGGCCGCCGCTGGTGGCGGCGACACGGAAGATCTGGGGGGCGTTGGAGTTGGTGAAGTAGGCCGCGCCGTCGGGGCCGACCCAGACGTCGTTGAGGAACACGTTGTCGGCCGGGGCACGCAGCGCGGCCAGGAGCTCACCGGAACGGCTGTAGACCCAGAGGTCTGGACGGTCGTTGCCGATGCCGTTGGGTCCGCCGGCGATGTAGACGTTGCCGGCCCGATCGGTGGTGATTCCTCGCGCGGTGAAGCGACCGTCGGTGCCGTCGCCGGCGAGCCACTCCTCGGTCCGCTCCGAGCGCGCGGTGCCGCGGTGGATCTCCCCGCCGGTGACCTCGCTGACGTAGAAGCGACCCCGCCGCCGGTCGGCACCGATTCCTTCGAACTTCGAGCCTCCGGGGTCCCCGGTGAGTTGGTAGCTGTCGGGCCGCCCCCCGCCCTGATGGGCCGACGCCGCTGTCGGGGCGCCGAGGAGGAACAGCGAGGGCAGGGTCGCAGCGGCAGCCAGGGTGACGAGCATGCGTTTCATGAGGGGCGCTCCAGACGTGTGAGTAGGAAGCTCGTGATCTGCTTCGATGATCCACAATGACTGTGTCGACCGGGGCAACGCGTCGGGGAACCGGCTGATTCTGAGTAGCCGGTTGGTTGATGCCGCAGTGCTGGCCTGCCCCGTAGGCTGGCGGGTCATGGAGCAGTCCCGTGACAGCGCCGCCCCCGCGCCGTCGCGGCTGGGAAGTCACGGCATCCTCGCCTCGGCAGCCCGCCTGGATCGGTGGCTGCGGATCGTGCTCATCGGGTTGGTGGTCACCTCCGCGGTGCGCTACCTCAGCCGGCACGGCCTCGACCTCCCGGGCGTGCTGATCCTCGCCGGCTCGGTCTGTCTCGTCGCGGTCTACCTGGTCCGCCCGCTGGTTCGCGGTCGCGCCTGGTGGCCCACCGTCTGGGTCCTGGTGGTCACGCTCGTGTGGGGCATCCTGACCCTGGTCGCCCCCTCGTTCGCGTGGACGGCTGTCCCGTTGGCCTTCGCTGCGCTCGAGGTGCTGGCCTTCGGCTACGCCGTGGGACTCGTCGTGCTCATGACCGGAGTGATCGCGATCGGGTGGATGCGCATCGTCGACGAATTCGACCCGACGTTGATCGCCGGACCGGTCGGCATCGCCCTGGTCACGGTCCTGGCCTATCGCACCCTCGAGCAGGAGTCGATCACACGGCAGCGGCTTCTCGACGAGCTCGTCGACGCCCAGGACGACCTGGCCGCGGCACAACGTCGTTCGGGTGCGCTCGCAGAGCGGACCCGGCTCTCGCGCGAGATCCACGACTCGGTCGGCCAAGGTCTTTCCAGCATCAACCTGCTGCTCAACGCCGCCGAGCAGGACTGGGACCGACGACCAGACCTCGCGCGGTCGCACGTCTCCACGGCCGCACACTCCGCCCGCTCCGGGCTCGATGAGGTACGCCGGGTCGTGCGCGACCTCGCGCCTGCTGACATCGCGGGTCAGGACGCGACCGATGCGCTTCCGGCCGCGCTCGAGCGGCTGGCCGCCCAGACCGGGCAGGCGATCGAGGTCCGGGTACGCGTGCACGGCACTCCCGGGCCCGTTCCTGCCGACCTCGCCGGCGCCGTCGTCCGCACCGTCCGCGGCGCCATGGCAAACGTGATCGAGCACTCCGGGGCCGGCCAGGCCGTCATCAGCCTGACCTACCACCCCGACGAGGTGCTGCTCGACGTCCGCGACGACGGCACCGGGTTCGACCCCCGCCGCACGGCTGATGTGGATCTGCGAGGACGCGGTCTTCGCGGGATCGCCGACCGGGCCGAGAGCTTCGGGGGCCGTGCCGTCGTCGAGAGCGCTCCGGGCGAGGGGACCACGGTCTCGGTGGCGTTCCCGTTGTCAGGGGCCGCGAGGTGAGTGGGGTCCGGATCGTGCTCGTCGACGACCACCCCGTGGTCCGCGCCGGTCTGCGGGCGCTCATCGAGGGCCAGGACGACTTGTCGGTCGTCGGGGAGGCGGGCGACCTCGCTGCCGCTGAGCGCGTCGTCGTGGCCGAGCATCCTGACGTCGTGCTGATGGACCTCAGCCTCGGGGACGGCCCCGGTGGAGCCGAGGTGACCGCACGGTTGACCGCACTCGCCCAACCGCCGCGGGTGCTGGTGCTGACGACGTACGACACTGAGTCCGACATCATCCGAGCGCTCGACGCCGGCGCCCAGGGCTATCTGCTCAAGGATGCGCCACCCGAGGAGCTGTGGTCCGGGATCCGGTCGGTCGCCCGCGGCGAGATGGTCCTGGCCAGCTCCGTGGCCGCCACCTTGGTCCGGCGCTCCACCTCACCCGGGCCCGTCGTCACTGAGCGCGAGGTCGAGGTCCTCGAGCTGCTCTCCCGCGGCCTCGGGAACAAGGAGATGGCTCGCGCGCTGTTCGTCTCCGAGGCAACCGTGAAGTCCCACCTCTCGCACATCTACACCAAGCTCGGCGTGGACACCCGAGCGGGCGCCGTCGCGGCCGCGATCGAACAGCGCGTCATCAGGACGTAGGTGAACCCACCGGCCGAGCCGACCGGGTGACTCTCTGGACGGCTCGAGCTTCGGATGGTCGGCTGGCTAGGCCGATCCTGTCCTTGTCGACGCGCCGACGAGATCGCAGACATGCTGATCTGCCACGAGCTCTCCGGCGGCTCTCCGTCGGGCATGGTTCGCCGCGCTCATGCGCCTCACCTGGGCGCTCTCGAGCCACGGCGCCGCCTCCATTGACACGACGCGTCGCCGAGAGCACCTTTGAATTGGGCGCACCCGCTCAGATGTCTCGATCTCGTGAGTCGATAGCAGCACCGGAAGGTACTGGCTCGGTAGACCGCCAAACGCAGCCTCACGCAAGAGGGGGAGCAATGTGGTGGAGCCGGAGGAACAAGCAGTCCGGCCAGGACGGACCCCGAACGCGCGTCTGGGTGCAGAACGTGGCCGTGCGCAGCGCCGTGCTGGAGTCACAGCTCGATGCCGTCGAGGCTCGCGAGCTCTCCCAGGCAGAGCAGAAGATCGCGCAGGGCACGAGGAGGCTTCTCAAGGCGGCCACCGCCGCGGCGTTCCGCGACGACCCCATCCCGACGCGGTGGGGGATGTGGTGGCGAGGCACGCTGGTCGAAGCGGCGTACCAGAACCTGCACGCGGCCGAGGGCCAGCTGATCCTGCTCTACGACGTGACCCAGCTGCGTGCGGAGATCCCCTCCGCGGTCGCGCGCGCCCAGGCAACTCTCACTCGGGACGACCCCCGTCGCACCGACACCTTGAGGCTCCTCACCCACACACCTACCCAGCAGACGCTGGAGCTGGATCGCGAGCGGCTGAATCGGCTCACCGAGACGGGATACGCGCACTCTGACCAGCTGCACGGCCGGCTGCGGAGCTTTCGCAACATCGTCTTCGAGGCGGCCACTGCGATCACGCTCTTCATGGCCATCTTCATCCTCATCGTCGCCATCAACCCGTCGTGGGTGCCCCTGTGCTTCGCGACGACGGGCGCGAAGACCGTCTGCCCCACCGGCACTGGCCTGCCGAGCAGCCCGGACATCGTCATCGTCGCGTTGCTCGGACTTCTCGGCGGGGTGATGGCGGGAGCGGTCTCCATCAACAAGCTGAGGGGCACCTCGACGCCCTACGACGTGCCGACCGCACTCGCGCTGCTCAAGGCGCCCTTCGGCGCGATGACCGCGGTGGGCGCGATCATCTTCATCCGCGGTGGCTTCGTGCCGGGACTCAGTGACCTGGACTCGCAGGTGCAGATCTTGGCCTACGCCTTCGTCTTCGGCTATGCGCAACAGCTGCTCACGGGTTTGATCGACAAGCAGGCGCAGGCGGTCCTCGACTCGGTGCCATCGATGGGAGCCGCTGCGCACCATCCTGAGGTGGTGCCGACCAAGGCCCTACCGGGACTGCCGGGAGCAGCAACGGCGACCGGAGCCGCCTCCGCGGCCGTCGACATCACCACCTCCGACCCGTCTACCTAGAGGCTTCAGCGGGCGACCTGACCGCCGCGACCGACTGAGACGACGATGCCGGGCCAAGCCCGCACGCGGCGACGGCCCTTTCCACGATGGAAGCTTGCAGGGACGCACCTCGCCCACGTACCGCTCGACCGTGAAGCTCCGAGAGCGCTCACCGGTGTGCGCAACTCGCAACGAGCTGAGACCCGCCACCGTCCGCATTCGCCGAGACGCCATCGACACCAACGGCACCGTCACCCTGCGAATCGCCTGATGGCGGGTTGCCACGGCGTGCGCGCTGGTGAGCTGCCTGCCCGGACACCCTTCTGCTCCCCCGCGGCTCGCAAACTTCCCTGCGTGGCGCAGCGGTCACACCGCCTCGGCGGTGACGAGACTGATCGGTCCGGCGAGCGGTGCGTGACCGGTCGCCTTCCACCCGGCGGCCGCGAGCCAGGCGGTGCCCTCGTCGACGCTGTAGACGTCGCCGTCGTTGAGGTGGACGGCGAACTCGCCGGCCATCAGCGCTGCGGCGAGCGGCTGGGTGTGCGTCGCGTCCGTCCAGAAGTCGGCGATGAGGACTCGGGAGCCCGGCTCTGCCGCTGCCCTGATCCGCTGCAGGATCGAGATGTTGGTGTCCGGAGTGAAGTAGTGCACGAGGTTGGCGAGCAGGAAGGCGTTGTACCCGTGGGGTACGGCGTCGACCAGGACGTCTCCTTCACGAACGTCGACCCGGTCGGCGAAGCCGCTTGCGCGCAACGTGTCTTGGGCGACGGAGGCGACCTCGGGGATCTCGAACACCGTCGCCGTGAGCTCGGAGTCGGCAGCTGCGAGCGAGAGCGACCATGAGCCGGTGCCGCCCCCGATGTCCAGCACCCGGCTCGCCGGGGGAAGTGACGCTGCGAGCGGAAGTGAGCGGCAGGCGGCCGCGGTGGCTGCCGCGATGCCGTTGGACATGATCGGCACCAACTCGGCGTCGATCTCGAAGATCTCGCGTGCCGGCCGGCCGCGGCCGAGCGCGCCGGCAAGGTCGAGCCATGCGGGATAGCTCAGCCGATCCCAGAACTTCAGGAGGGGGCGGAGGTCGGCCGGGGTTCGGCCGGACAGGAAGGTGGCTGCCACCGGACCGTTCGCATAGAGGTCGCCATTCCTCTCCAGGAGGCCGAGGGCGACCATCGCGTCCGCACTGATGCGGGCCGAGCGACAGGTCAGGCCGGTGCGGGCAGCGAGGCTCTCGAGGTCCGCCGGTCCCTCGCCGAGGGCTTCGAAGAGACCGAGCTCGCTCGCCGCGAACAGGTGCTTGCTGGTCATGAATCCCTGTGCCATCTCGAAGATGCGCTCGGGTGTCACCAGGGTCTGGGTTGGGGCTTCGCGTGTGGTGGTCATGTGTCCAGCGTGCGGAGCGGGGACGTTCACCGCCATCCCACGTTTCTGGGGTATCTCGCTGGATGCCGCCGCCGTACCCTCGAAAGGTGACCGGAACGTTGGTGCCGCGGGTCGTCGATGAGATCGAGCGGCTGGGCGCGAGCGAACGCACCTGGGTCGAGTACGGGGTTGCCGTCGCGGAGGCGCTGGCGACCGTCATGCCCTTCGACGGCTACTGCTGGCACACCGTCGATCCGGGGACGATCCTCTTCACCGGGAGCGTCAACCGGGACGTCGGCTGCTCCGGCTCCTGGCTCGCGCATCACGAGTACGTCGTCGAGGACGTCAACAAGTGGTCCTATCTGGCCCACAGCGGCCGTCTCGCGGGTGCGAGCAGCATCGACACCCACGGTGACCTCGGTCGCTCGATCCGGCACGGGACCCACGAGGCAGCGGGATTCGGCGACGAGCTGCGGGTTTCCCTCGTCGTGGACGGGATCTACTGGGGAGCCGCGGCGTTCCTCCGCCATCAGGACGAACCATGGTTCACCGAGGCGGACGTGCGCAGGCTGGCCGAGCTCGCGCCAGTGATCGGCGCCGGTCTTCGTCATACCCTCCTGGCGCCGCTCGGGTCGTTGTCCGACCCGGGCCCGGTCGACCACGGCCCGGGCGTCGTCGTGTTCGACGCCAACGGGGAGCCGGAGTCGATCTCGCCGGCCGCTGAGCGGTGGGTCAGCGAGCTGATCGAGGACCCGCCGCCGAGCATCCCGACCGAGTCGAAGACCGTCCAGGCAGTCGCGGCCCGAGCCCGCACCATCGCACCTGGGACCGACCCCCTCGAGCTGGCCGCGCGGGCGCGGGTGCGCACCCGGTCCGGCACCTGGTTGCTGCTCTACGGCACGCGGTTGAGCGGAGACTCCGACGGACGGACCGCTGTCATCATCCATCCCGCCACTCCGCAGGACGTGGCGCCGGTGATCGCCTTGTCCTACGGCCTGACCGAGCGTGAGTGTCAGGTGGTCGTGCAGTGCGTCCAGGGCCGCGTCACCAAGGAGATCGCCCGCGCGTTGTCCCTCTCGGCGTACACCGTCCAGGATCATCTGAAGTCGATCTTCGACAAGACCGGCGTGCGGAGCCGTGGCGAGCTGGTCGGCCAGATCTTCCTCAACCACTACGTGACCCGCTGGGAGGCTCCGGCAACCGTGAAACCTGGCCTGCTGGTGCGCGGCATCTCGCCCGACGGAGCCTGACCCGACCGCGGCATCAGCCGGGGCGTCCCACCTCAGACTGACGTCCAGGGATCCAGGGATCCGGCTCAGGCGGCCCCCACGAGGACGAGACCGTCAGGAAGCCCACGGTCCGCGGCAAGAGCTGCGAGGTCAGCGAGGTCAGCGAGGTCAGCGAGGTCAGCGAGGTCATCCTCGTTGAGGCGACTCTGCAGGGCGTTGAGGCCTGGTGCCTTCTCGCGACACGGAGCTCCGAAAGACCCTTCCCGGCCGGCGGCGACCCACGCCGGCCTAGGCTCGGGCCGTGGATCCTGACGTGCTGATGATCGGCTGTGGCGACCTCGGGTCCCGCATCGGACTGCGCCTCGCCGCGCAGGGACACCGCGTCCTCGCGCTGCGCCGGCGAGCTGACCTGGTGCCTGCACCGCTTCTCGGGCTGTCGGTCGATCTGACGCGGAAGGTCCCCCGGCTCCCGGCGCTCGACCTGCGCTACGTGGTGGTCGCCCTGACCGCCCGTCCGCGCACCGAGGGGGCCTACCGGTCGACGTACGTCGAGGGGATGCGGCGCGCGCTCGACGCGCTGGAGACGATCGGGCAGCGCCCCGAGCGGGCCGTGCTGGTCTCCTCCACCGGCGTGCACGGTGACGCCCCCGATGGAGCGCTGGTCGACGAGACCCACGCGCCCTCCCCCGCCGACGGCCCCGCGCGGGTGCTCCTGGAGGCCGAGCAGCTCTTCGGCGCACGGGTGCCAGCCGGCACGGTGCTGCGCTGCTCCGGCCTGTACGGCGGCGGCCGGGCTCGGCTCGTCGATCGCGTGCGTGCCGGCGAGGTCCACGACCTGCACCGCTGGACCAACCGGATCCACCGCGACGACGCGGCGGCTGCGGTGGTGCATCTGCTGACCCGCGGCGAGGACCCGCAGCCGGTCTACCTCGGCAACGATGACGAGCCGGCGCTGCTGGGTGACGTCGCGACCGAGCTGGCGCGCCGCCTCGGCGTGCCGGGCCCACCTCCCGGCGACCCCTCGCAGGCGCACGGCAAGCGGATCGCCAACGCGCTGCTCAGGTCGACCGGTTGGGTGCCGACGTACCCGACCTTCCGCGAGGGCTACGCCGACGTGGGCACTTCCGCCGGCACCACCTGACCCGGATTCGCCGGCAAGGAGCGTGACCCTGCCGCGGTCGCCGTCAACGCGCACGCGGTCGCCGGGTGCGCAGCACCCGGGTGGCGCCCTGGCGTTCATCAGGCACGGCAACCCGATCCCCCTGGCGACCACGGGCGCTGTGGGAGACCGTGCCTTCGATGTCGGTGACCGGCGTCGAAGGCGAGCAGGTGACCAATGCCCGCTCGTACTATAAGGTAAGGCAATCCTAAGCAAGCCGGAGATGGAGGGAGGGTGTCGTGATCGTCTGCCATTGCAAGGTCGTCACCGACCGCGACGTGCGCGCCACCCTCGCCGACGGCGCCCGCTCGGTCGGAGCCGTCTGTCGCGGCACCGGCGCCGCCCAGGATTGCGGATCCTGCATCTTCACGGTGAAAGCGCTCGTCTGTGATCACCTCGCTCAGGAGCGCCGCGTCCTCGAGGCGAACGGCGCCGCTTCCTGACGAGACGAGGAGCTGGGTCCGTCCTGTGCGGGAGGGGCCTGTGGCAGGATCGAGAAGGTCGGCGTACTTCCCAGAAGGCGGTTTCCCGTGCAGGTCATGAGTCCTCGCATCATCGAGCTCCTGAACGACGCGCTCACCTTTGAGCTGACCGTCACCAACACCTACTTCCTGCACGCGCGGATGCTCGACAACTGGGGGCTCGGCAAGCTTGGCAAGGTCTTCTACGACCTCTCGATCGACGAGATGCGGGACGCCGACGATCTCATCAACCGCATCCTCATGTACGACGGCCATCCGAACCTGCAGAAGCTCGGCGCGATCACCGTGGGCGAGACGGCGCAGGAGATGCTCTCCCTCGCGCTCGCGAGCGAGAAGGCGGCGGTCGCGCAGTTCAACGCGGCGGCGAGCGAGTGCCGCGACCTGGGCGACCACGGAACGGCGGCGGTCTTCGAGGAGATGGTCCGCGACGAGGAGAAGCACGCTGACTGGTTCGAGGGCCAGCTCGACGCCATCGACCGGGTCGGGGCAGAGGGTTACCTGGCCCAGCACATCTCGGCCGGCTCGGGCCCGGAGTCCTGAGCATCTGACGGGGTCATCCGGCTCCGACAAGGATCCGTGTCAGGCGCGCATCCCATGGAACACCACGGTCGAAGTCCGGTCGACCCACGCCTCGGGCAGCACCCTGGTCGACTCCCACGTCCTGCCTGACGTCGTCACCGACGACCCGACCTGGGCCGCATGGTCGAGCAACGCCCTCGCCGAAGCGTTCGACTCCGGCCGCGTCGTCATGAACCCGATCGTCTATGCAGAGGTGTCGGTCGGATTCCACCTCATCGAAGCCCTCGACGACGCGCTGCCCGCCACTCATTTCGTTCGGGAGCCGCTCCCCCACGCTGCCGGATTCCTGGCAGGCAAGGCGTTCCTCGCCTACCGCCGCCGCGGGGGCGGCAGGCCATCGCCTCTTCCGGACTTCTACATCGGCGCACACGCCGCGGTCTCCGGCTACCGACTGCTGACTCGCGACGCCCGGCGCTATCGGACCTACTTCGCCGGCCTCGACTTGGTCGCGCCCGCCTAGTCCCAGGCACCGGACAGAGCCGGCCTCCCCACCCACGGCGGGCGAGCCTGACCCCGGCATCCGTGCCACTTCGCGGGCCGGACCGCAACCGAAGCGGTCGGGCCGGACCGAGGCGCCGTCCCGGACACGGTCGGCATGAGTCAGATCCGCCCATGTCGACGAGCAGCAACGCCGCCGGCTGGCCATGTGTATCTAGGCTGCACCCAACCGGACCACCGAGACGAGGAGACCGACCATGGCCGTGCGCCCCCCCACCCCCGCCGAGCTGGCTGCCATCGCCGAACGACTCAACCTCACGCTGGACGAGGCCGACGTCGAGTCGTTCCTCGGCCTCATCGAGGGAAGCCTGGTCTCCTACGAGAAGGTCGACGAGCTGCTCGGCGCACCCGCCGTGGCCCCCGAGCGTGAGTCGTGGCGTCCCGGGAGCTCGGAGAACCCGCTCAACGCCTGGTACTACCGGACTTCCATCACCACCGGAGCCACGGGACCGCTCTCGGGCAAGCGGATCGTGATCAAGGACAACACCGCCGTGGCTGGGGTGCCGATGATGAACGGGTCGGCGTCCCTCGAGGGATATGTGCCTGCGCAGGACGCTGCGGTGGTGCAGCGACTGCTGGACGCCGGCGCAGAGATCGTCGGCAAGGCGGTCTGTGAGGACCTGTGCTTCTCCGGCGGCAGCCACACCCCCCACACCGGGCCGGTGCTGAACCCGTGGCGGCCCACGCACAGCGCTGGTGGTTCCTCTGGCGGCAGTGCCGCGCTGGTGGCAGCGGGTGAGGTCGACCTGGCGATCGGTGGCGACCAGGGCGGCTCCGTACGGATCCCCTCCGCGTTCTGCGGCACCGTGGGGATCAAGCCCACCTGGGGGCTGGTGCCCTACACCGGCGCGTTCCCGATCGAGTCGACTCTCGACCACCTCGGGCCCATCGGCGCGAACGTGACGGACGTCGCCACGATGCTCCAGGTGATCGCCGGCGCCGACGGCAACGACCCGCGACAGCACCCCGAGACCGTCGCAGGCGACTACCTCACCGACCTCGACGGCGGCGTCGAGGGGCTGCGGGTGGGTCTGGTCGTCGAGGGCTTCGGCTGGGAGGGACTCTCGGACCCGGCCGTGGACGAGGCGGTGCACGTCGCGGCTCGCCGACTGGAGGAGGCCGGGGCCAGCGTCTCGGAGGTGAGCGTCCCCATGCACCGCGACGGCATCCACATCTGGAACGTCATCTCGGTCGAGGGCGCGACGACGCAGATGATCAACCTCAACAGCGCGGGCATGAACGTCAAGGGCCTCTACGACCCCGCACTCGTCGAGGCGTTCGCCAAGGGCCGCCTCGAGCACGCCGACAAGCTCTCCGACACGGTGAAGTTCGTGGCTCTCCTGGGTGAGCACATGATCGACACCTACGGAGGCGCCTACTACGCGAAGGCGCAGAACCTCGCACCGCAGCTCGACGCGGCGTACGAGGAGGCCCTCGCCGAGTTCGACGTGCTCGTCATGCCGACGCTGCCGATCACGGCCACGGAGATCCCCGCTCCCGACGCGCCACGCGAGGACAAGATGGCTCGCGCCCTGGAGCACATCTGCAACACGGCGCCCTTCGACGTGACCGGCCACCCCGCCCTCAGCGTGCCCGTCGAGCTGGTCGATGGGCTCCCCGCGAGCATGATGATCGTCGCCAAGCAGTTCGATGAGGCGACCGCCCTGCGGGTCGGCCGCGCCTACGAGCGCATCATCGGCGGGTTCCCTCTCGCCAGCGAGGGAGCAGCCGGCTGAGGTAGGTGTCCACGCGGCCCGGCGTACGGCGAGAGGCAGCCGAAGGCGCCGGTTCGCTGACCTCGCTCAACGTGAGGCAACCGCGAGCATGGGGCGATCAGGCCGACGCCGCACGCGCTAGGGAACTCCCCCGCTGACCGGCCTACTGGACGAGCCCTCGCAGCCGGCGCACGGTGAGAGGCTCAGCGAGAAGCTCGTCGAAACGCGCCACGAACGCCGCCACGTGCGGGGTCTGGTCGTGGGCGTCGATGGCCGCCGTGTCGGCCCACCGCTCGTAGATCGAGAGCCGCGCCGGGTCGTCGCGGTCCTCGAGCAGGGTGTACTCGAGGCAGCCGGCCTCCTCGCGGCTCTGCTCGGCCAGCAGGGTCAGGGCGTCCCGAAGCGCTGCTTCCTGTCCCGGCCGGGCCACGAAGGTCGGCTGGAGGTGGACGACCTCGTCGGCGCTCATCACCGGATCCCCTTGCTGGTGGCGATGTGCTCGGCGACCCGCCAGGCATTGGCCATGATCGTGAGTGTCGGGTTGGCCCCGGTTGCGGTCGGGAACGGGCTGCCGTCGACGACGAAGAGGTTGTCCACCTCGTGCGCCCGACAGTTGCGGTCGGTCACCGAGGTGTCAGGGTCGTCGCCCATCCGGGCGGTTCCGTGCTGGTGCGAGCAGTTGCCGGTGACCTTCTCGGCGTACACCTTGGTCACGTCGTTGCCTCCGGCCGCCTCGAGGATCTCACCGCAGCGGTCGACCAGGAAGCGCCCCTGGAGCAAGATCGTTCTCGTGCGGGGTCAGGGTGATCCGGGCGACCGGGAGCCCCCAGGCGTCCACGACCTTGTCGTCCAGATCCACCCGGTTCTCGTGCTGGGGCATGTCGTGCAGGACCATGGCGACCGCCATCGAGTGGTTGAAGTAGTCGCGATCGAGCCGCTTGGCCTCCGCGCCCCACGTCGGCTTGCCGGGCAGGCCCCAGTTGATCGGCAAGGGGATGCCGACGCCGGCCGCCGCGATGTGACCGCCGCTGACGAAGCCGCGCGAGGCGTCGTGCTCGTAGAACTGGAAGCTGCTTGCCGAGACGTAGCCCCCGCCGGCCCACGCGTTGATCGGGTCGTCGAAGGTGGCCACCGAGGCGCTGTACTCGTGGAAGGTCACGTTGCGCCCGACCAGGTCGTTGGTGTTGGCCAGCCCGTGGGGGAAGCGGGCCGAGGTGGACATCAGCATCAGCCGGGCGGTCTCGACCGCACCGCAGGCCAGCAGGAAGACGTCGGCCTCCTGCTCGAAGACGGCGCCCGATGCGTCCTCGTAGACCGCGGCCTTGATCCGGCCGCGCTCATCGAGCACCAGCTCGCGGACGTAGCTCTCGGCGCGGATCTCATAGCGTCCCGTGGCGAGCGCGTCCGGGATGAACACGTTGAGGGCACTGGACCGCGTGCCGGTGGGGTCTCCGTGCTGCTGGGCGAACGCGCTGACCACGGTCGCCGGGCGGCCGTTGAACGGCCGGGACAGCGCCGCCTGCGGGGTCGGGAAGGAGTTCCATCCGAGCTTCTCGCACCCGTCGTGGAACTTCTCCGCGTAGCGCGACTGCGGCATCGGCGGACAGGGGTAACCCCGGCGGCGTGGGCCCTCGACGTGGTTCGCGCCCGCCTGTCCGGAGACGCCGAACGCCCACTCGACCGCGTCGTAGTAGGGCTCGAGCTCGTCGTAGCTGATCGGCCAGTCCGCGAGCGTGGTGCCAGGAAGGTCACCTGCCACCGTGCGCAGCCGGAAGTCGTTGGGCGTGAACCGGGGCAGCCAACCCTGCCAGTGCACGGTGCCGCCGCCCACCATCTGCGGCACCGGGCAGAACGGGTCCACCTCGGCCTCGGCATCGCCGGAGGTCCGCGAGGTGCGCGGGTTCAGGATCGGGTCCGGCCACAGGTTGTACCGGTTGACGTTGGCCAGCTCGTCGCCGCCGAAGCTCTCCCGGCTGCGCCAGGGGCCCTTCTCCAGCGCGACGACGCGCAGTCCTCGCTCGGTCAGCACCTTGGCTGCGGCGGCGCCGGAGGCGCCGGCGCCGATGATGACCGCATCGACGCGGCTCAGGCTTGGGGTTCATTGGTCGTCCTCCTGTCCGCGGTGCACGCGGTTCTCAGCGAAGTAGTCGAGGGTGTCGTAGCGACCGGTGTGGACCTCGGCGAGGTTGGCCGGCCCCGGGAAGCCGATCACCTGCCAACCCGACGTGGTCCTTGTTGCCGCCGTAGATCGGGTCGGCCAGGAAGCCCTGCCGCGTGTGGGTGACGAGCAGGTTGAAGAAGTCCATGTCTGCCTCGGCGTTCGTCTGCTGGAGCGCCGGCTCCACGGGTCCGCCGTACGCGATGGCCGGCGTGTCGCGCCAGGCGCGCTCGGCCTCGGGACTGCCGGCTCGTTCGATGCGGCGCAGCATCTCGTCCTGTCGGTCGTCGTCGAGGTCGACGAACTCGGCCTGGTGCTGTTCACGACAGAGCCGGTCGAGCTCGGCGATGCCCGCGAGGTACTTGGACCGGGCCAGGTCGACACGCTGCTGCCAGGCGTCGGCGCGGCGGCCTTCCAGCTGTTCGAATCCGCTGCCGTCGGGACGGGCGTAGATGTACCCGATCCCAGACAGGTAGCGGTCGACGAAGTCGACGGTCCCGGCCTCACGGGCGCCGGGCACGTCATCGGTCGGGATGATGCGCGCCATCGCCGCCTCGACGGTGGCGCGCTGGTGGTCGTCGAAGAAGGTCGCGTGGGTGCTCATGGGTCCTCCGGAGTCAGTCGTAGTGCGGTAGGGCGGTCAGGCCACGATGAGCGGCCGGAGCGTGCGGTGGGCGACTTTGAGGCCGGTCTCGATCCGTTCCTCGGTCCCGCCCCAGACCGGGTCCTCGTGCTCCACGGAGAGCACCCCGTCGAAACCGCCCTCGTAGAGAGCGTCGACGACTCTCACCCAGTCGACCTGACCCAGACCTGGCACGCGGTAGCGCCACCAGCCGACGTCCCAGGGGTCGTCACGGTCACCGCGATGCCCGGCCAGCCGTAGCGGTTGCGCTTCTCGGGGAACAGCTCGATGTCCTTCGCCTGGGCGTGGGCGACCTTGTCGACGTACGGTCGCACGGCCGCCACCGGGTCGATCCCCATCCACATCAGGTGGGACGGGTCGTAGTTGAGGTAGAGGCCGAGGTCGAACATCCACTCCCACAGCTCGGGGCTGTAGGCAAGGTTGCCGGGATAGCCGTCGGGGTGCCACCCCTCCATCACGCAGTTCTCGATGACGAGCTTGACTCCCTTCTCACCTGCGTGGTCGACCAGCCGAGGGAACACCTTCTCCGCCATCCGCAGGTTCTCAGCCACCGACTTGCCCGGGTCTCGGCCGACGAAGGTGCCGACCGTGGGACAGCCGAGCAGCGACGGCCGCGTCGACGAGGGCGATCACGTGGTCGTTGACCGCCCTCCGCTCGTCCGCGTCGGGATGCAGGTTGTTGTCGTAGAACGCCAACGAGGAGAGCGTGAGCCCGTGCTGGTCGAACAGGGCTGCGACCTGCTCGGCGTCACCGAGACCGAAGCCCTCGGCCTTGAGGTGCGTCGCCGTGAACGGCCGGTTGCCCAGGTCGGGCCAGGCCGCCACCTCCAGCGCCTCGTACTCGTGCTGCGCGGCCCACGTGACGATGTCCTCCAGGGACCGGTCGGGCAGGCAGGCGGTCAGGAATCCGAGCTTCATGTGGCTACCTCGATCCAGGAGTCGGTCTTGGCGGAGTCGAGCACTGCCTCGGTGATGAGTGCGGCACGGTGTCCGTCGGCGAAGGTCGGCAAGCCCCTGGGGAGCGCTGCCCGCCACGGCCGCATAGGTGTCGGCCACGAAGGCGTTGAAGCAGTCCTGGTAACCCTGCGGGTGCCCGGCCGGCAGGAAGGAGAGCCTGCGCCCCTCGTCCGAGCCCAGCGTCTGCGGGCCCCGAGGCACCACCCGGTTCTCGGAGGTGCCACCGACCCACAGGGAGTCGGGCTGCTCCTGGTCGAAGACGTAGGAGGACTCGGTGCCGTCGAAGGAGAACCAGAGCTTGTTCTTCCGACCCAGCGAGACCTGGCTGGCAACGACAGAGCCGGTGGCGCCCTGGTCGGTCTCGAAGACCACCGTGGCGCCGTCCTCGGTGCCAGCGGTGCGCGAGCCCGTCCGCCGTGACGCGTTCGGCGTAGGCGTTCGACAGCCGCGCCATCAGCCGGGTGATCCGGTGACCGGTGACGAACTCCATCAGGTCGCACCAGTGCACCCCGATGTCCCCGAAGGCCCGGGAGCCACCACCGCGGCTCCGGGTCCAGGCGCCAGTTGGTCTCGCCTTGGCCGGCGAGCCAGTCCTGCAGGTAGGAACCGTGCAGCAGCCACAGCCGGCCGGCCTCCCCGTCGGCGATCCGGGAGCGGGCCTCGCGCACTGTGGGGTAGTAGCGGTAGACGAACGGCACGGCGTTCACGACGCCGGCCTGCCGAGCGGCGGAGACCAATCGCTCGGCGTCGGCGGCCGAGGTGGCCAGCGGCTTCTCGCACACCACCGCCTTGCCGTGGTCGATGGCCAACTGAGCAAGCTCGACGTGGGTGGAGTTCGGGGTGCAGATGTGCACGACGTCCACGTCGTCGGAGGCGATGAGCGCCAGGGCCGACTCCGCCAGGCGCCGCGGCGCCGAAGCCGCTCGGCCGCCTGCGCTGCGTGCTCAGGGGTCGAGTCCGCGACCCGGGTGAGGATGCCGCCCGCCGAGCGGATGGCGTGGGCGTGCACGCCACCGATGAAGCCGGCGCCGATGAGCCCGGCGCGAACAGGTGTGGTCGTCATCAGGTCACTTCTTCCGCGCCAGGGCGACGGCGAGGATGATGATCACGCCTCGGACGACCTGCTGCTGGGAGCTGTCCAGCCCGGCGAGGATCAGGCCGTTGTTGATCAGCCCGATCAGCAGGGCACCGAACATCGTGCCGACCACGGCACCGCTGCCGCCGAAGAGGCTGGTTCCGCCGAGGATGACCGCCGCGATCGCCGAGAGCTCGTCGCCGGCTCCCCACTGGAAGCGGCCCGACTGCAGCCGACCGGCGTACAGCATGCCGGCGACCGAGGCGACGGTGGCGGAGATCAGCAGGACCTGGAACTTGATCCGACGGGTGTTGATGCCGGTGAACTCGGCGGCAGTGCGGTTGCCACCGGTGGCCAGAACCTGACGCCCGAAGCGGGTCTTGTTCAGCACCAGCGCTCCGATCGCCACGAAGACTGCGCCCCAGACGATGAGACCAGGGATGGGTCCGAAGTCGCCGCCGCCGAAGGTCAGGTTGAAGGCGTCGTTGAGGATCGGCTGCGGTGCCGAGTTGGTGATCCACTGCGCCACTCCTGCGGCGATGCCGAGCATGCCCAGCGTGACGAGGAACGAGGGGATGCCCAGCAGGCTGACCAAGTCCCCCGTTGATGGTGCCGACCACCAGGCCGACGGCCAAGCCGGCAAGGATGCCGGGGACCAGGCCCCAGTTCGAGATCGCCATGGCGCACGAGACGCTGGCCAGGCCCGCCACCGAACCGACCGAGAGGTCGATCTCGGCACACGCGATCACGTAGGTCATCCCGACGGCGATCACGGTGATCGTGGCGGTCTGGCGCAGGATGTTGAGCAGGTTGTTCGAGGTCAGGAAGCCCTGGTCACCCAGCAGGACCGAGAAGAAGAGGAACACCACGACGAACGCGATGTAGATGACGTAGCGGTGCCAGTCGACCCGCTTGAGGAAGTCGAGCGACGACGTTGACGTGGTGGCGGCACCGGCAGCTGCCGGCGCCGAACGGACGGTGCGGCTCATGAGTGCACTCCTTGGACGGCGAGTTGAAGGGATTCCTCGTCCGCGATGTCGGAACGGGGCAGATCTGCTGAGATGGCCCCGTCGCGCAGGACCAGGATGCGGTCGCTGACCGCGAGGAGCTCGGGGTACTCCGAGGAGATGACGATGACGGCCTTGCCCTCGTCGGCGAGGTTGCGGATCATCTCGAGGATCTCGCTCTTGGTGCCGATGTCGACACCGGCGGTCGGCTCGTCGAGGATGAGGATGTCGGGCTCGGTGCCCAGCCACTTGGCCAGGACCACCTTCTGCTGGTTGCCGCCCGAGAGCAGCCGCACCGGCCGTCCCGGATTGTCGACCTTGACCGCGAAGCGCGCGATCAGTCTGTCGGACAGCTCGCGCGCGATAGCTGCACTCAGGAACGGCCCCTTGCGGGTCCGGTCGAGGAGCGGCAGCAGCAGGTTGTCGCGGACCGAGTGCTCGAGGACCAGACCCTGGGCCCGGCGGTCCTCCGGGATGAGGGCGAGGCCGTGGGAGATCGCCTGCTGGGGGTTGGAGATGGTCACGACCTCCCCGCGGAGCTTCAGCTCGCCGCTGTCGAGCTTGTCGATGCCGAACAGCGCCCGGGCCAGCTCGGTGCGGCCGCTGCCCATCAACCCGGCCAGCCCGACGATCTCGCCGGCTCGCACGGTGAAGGAGACGCCGTTGACCCTGGAACCCGCGCGGAGGTCGGTGGCCTCGAGCAGGCGGAGGCACCGATGTCGTGACCGCGGTGGCGATAGCTGAGCTGCCCCTCGATCTTCCTTCCCGACGATGCCCTCGACGATCTGCTCGGGCGTCACGTCGGTGAGCTTCTCGGTGAGGAGTCGCCGTCCGTCGCGCAGGATCGTGATCCGGTCGGCGATGCGGTAGACCTCGTCCATCCGGTGGGAGATGTAGATGATCGAGATCCCGCGAGCCTTGAGCCGCTCGACGAGGTCGAACAGCGCCTCGGTCTCGTGCTTGGCGAGGCTGGCGGTCGGCTCGTCCATGATCAGCACGCGGGCGTCCTGCCCGAGTGCCTTGGCGATCTCGGTCAGCTGCCAGTAGGCGGTGCCGAGGTCGGCGACCAGGGCCCTGGGGTCGACCTCGACCTCCATGTCGGCGAAGACCTCGCCGCGCCCGGCGTACGGCCTCGCGGTCGCTGATCAGCCCACCTCGACCCAGCGGCTCGGCCGTGAGGAAGACGTTCTGGGCGACGGTGAGGCTGGGCACCAGGCTGAACTCCTGGAACACCATGCCGATCCCGGCGGCGCGGGCCTCGTGGATCGAGCTGATCCGCACCGTCTGACCCGCCGACCGAGATGTCACCGCGGTCCATCGAGTAGACGCCCTGCAGGATCTTCATCAGGGTCGACTTCCCGGCCCCGTTGCCGCCGGCCAGTGCGTGCACCTCGCCGGGCAGGACCTCGAAGTCCACGTCCTCGAGGACGGTGGTGCCGTAGAACGCCTTGTAGATGCCGGACATCTGCACGGCCGGAGTGGGATTGGACATCACGGGCTCCTTCGCTTCCTGGGTGGCCGGCGGGTGTGGTCCCCCGCCGGCCACGTGCGGTGGTCCTACTTCTTGAAGGAGTCCTCGAGGTCCTTGGGCGGGTCCGAGTGGTAGACCTGCTTCCAGGCCTCCAGCACGTTGTCGTGGTCGACCGGCAGCGCGCTCAGGGCGACGTAGGGCGGAGCCTTCTTGCCGATCAGCGCACCGGCACCCAGCAGGGCCTCGGTGACGCCCTGGTCGAAGGGACGCTGGGCGCCCAGTCCGACGATCAGCTGGTCCTTGGCCAGCGCGATCGCCACGTTGGTGCCGAGGTCCTCGGTCGCGATCTTGAGATCCGAGCGACCTGAGGCGCGGGCTGCCGCCATCACACCCTCGGCCGGGACGTCCCAGACCGCCCAGATACCAGCCAGGTTGGGGTTCTCGGTCAGCATGGCGTTGGCAGCACCCTGAGCGTCGCCGGCGAAGTCCGGCCCGGCGATGCCCTTCTCGTCGGCGATCTTGATCGTCGGGGTAGTCCTTCTCGATCGTCGACTTGAAGCCCTCGTAGCGCTGCTTGGTGACGAAGAAGTCGGCCTCGTGGAAGATCAGGCCGATCTCACCCTTGCCGCCGAGCGCCTTGGCCATCAGGTGCGCCGAGGTCACGCCGTTGCCGTAGTTGTCCGCCGAGACGACCGAGACGTAGTCCTTGCCGGCCTTCAGCCCCTGCGGGACGTTGTCCATGAAGACGAGCTTGGCGCCGGCTCGGCGACCTTCTTGTACGCCGAAGCAGTTGCCACCGGGTCGGTGGGGATCGAGACGATGATGTCCGGCTTCTTGGCCATCACGGTCTCGAGGTCGGAGACCTGCTTGTCGGGCTTGAAGTTCGCATCGGTGACCGCGACCACCTTGATGCCGAGCTTGGCGAACTGGTCCTTGAGGCCGTCGACCTGGGCGTTCGCCCAGTCGTTGCCGCCGTAGTGCATCACGATCGCGGCCGTGGCGCCGAGATCCTTGACCTTGGCGATCTCCGCCTCGGTGAGCGCAGCGGCCTCGGCCGGCTCGGGCTCCTCACCGTTGGGCCCCTTGCTCAGGACCTTGCCCTGGATCGCGGCCAAGGCGTCATCCACCTTCTTCGTGACCCCGGGGTCCTGCGAGGCCGACGACGAGCTGGCCGAGCTGCACCCGGTCAGGGCAAGCGCGGACACCGCCGCAGCGGCGACGTAACGGAACTTCTTGTTCATCGTGATTCTCCAGTGGTGGGGTGGGTGACAGCCGGGCCGGTTGTGGCCAGGAGTTGGTCGAGGTAGGTCTTGCTCTGGGCGGCCGCCTCTCGGGGGTCGCCCGCGTAGGAGTCGAGCTCGACGATCAGCCAGCCGTCGTACCCGGTCTCGCGCAGCGCGTCGAGAACGTCCGCGAAGTCGATCTCGCCGGCGCCCAGCGGCAGGAACTCCAGGGGCGAGAGGCGAGCGTCCTTGAGGTGGACGTGGCGGATCCTGTCGGGGTAGCGCCGGATCAGCTCGGCCGGGTCACCGCCCCCCGCGGCGAGGTGTGCGGTGTCGGGGCAGAAGCCGATGCGCGTGTGCGGCATCAGCAGGTCGAGCTCCTCGGGGCTCTCCACGATCGTCGTGAGGTGGGGGTGGTAGCACGCCTCGAGGCCGTGAGCCGCGGCGATGTCGGTGACCTGGTCGAGAGCGGCGGCGAGGCGCTTGTAGTCCTCCGCCAGGGTGCCGGAGGCGCGTCTGGCGCCGCCGCCGACGACGAGGCTGGTGGCCCCGAACCGCTGCGGCGAGCTCGGCAGCTCGCGTCACCCGGCTGAGCTCCTCGGGGAGGATCTCGTCGTAGATGAAGTTGCCGCCGGTGTAGACGCCGACGAGCTGCACGGCCGCGGCCTCGAGCGACGCGACCAGCTCGTCAGGGCGATCGGCGTAGTCAGCGACGTTGCCGTCGAACATCTCGATGCCGTCGTAGCCCAGGGAGCCGATCTCGGCGATGGCCCGGTCCATCGGACCGTTCACCCGGTAGTGCAGGTCCTTGACGCTGGTGACCCCCACCGGGTCGCCGACGACGCCGCCCCAGGTGATCGTGTGATAGCCGACTCGCACGTTCCCTCCCTCGTCGACTGCTTCCCCGGTAGCGGGGTTACGAGTACCTTAAGCACGTCGGCATGCATAAGTCAACACCCGATAGACTTATGTACGATGCTACTGTCGACGAAAGGCACGTGGACCCATGGATCGAGCACGCGCGGTCGCCGTACTGGCAGGATGAGAGCATCGAGTCCCTGGTGTCGGTACTCGATGCGGTGCGGGTGTCCGGCGCCACGACGCGGCCGGAGGTCGCCCAGCTGACCGGACTCGGACGCAACGTCGTCACGGATCGCGCGAGCCAGCTGATCGCCGCCGGTCTGCTCACCGAGGGTCCTTGGGGCGGTCGACGGGCGGCCGGGCGCCGCGCGAGCTGCGTTTCAACGCGGCCGCCGGCGTCATCCTGGTGGCCGAGCTCGGAGCCACCAGCATCGAGGTCGCTGCGGCGGACCTCGCCGGCAGCATCTCGATGGCGAAGGGCGAGGATGCCGACGTCACCCTGGGCCCGGACCACATCCTGGGGCGGGTGGCCGAGCTGTTCGACGAGCTGGTCGACGCCCTGCCCGGGGACGCGCACGTGTGGGGGGTCGGCGTCGGTCTGCCGGGACCCGTGGAGTTCGACACCGGGACCCCGATCTCACCACCGATCATGCCGGGCTGGGACGGTTTCGACGTGCGATCGTTCTTCGCCACCCGCTACCGCGCACCCGTGTGGGTGGACAACGACGTCAACGTGATGGCTCTCGGAGAGCTGCGCGGGGGCCTGGCCACGGGTCACCGGGACGTCGTGTTCGTCAAGATCGGCACCGGGATCGGCGCCGGGCTCGTCTCCCGGGGCCTTCTGCACCGCGGCGCGCAGGGCTGCGCCGGGGACATCGGTCACATGGCCGTGGGCGAGAGCACCGTGCAGTGTCGCTGCGGACAGCTGGGGTGCCTCGAAGCACTGGCGGGAGGGTACGCCCTGGGACGTGACGGCCTCGAGCTGGCGCGATCCGGCGAGAGTCCGGTCCTGGCTGACGAGCTCGCCAAGGAGCACGAGATCACCGCACAGGCGGTGGTCGATGCCGCGCTGCGCGGCGACCCCGCCGCTCGCGGGCTGGTCACTGAGTCCGCCCGCCTGCTCGGGGAGGCGCTGGCCCGCGTGGTGAACTTCTTCAACCCCTCGCTGGTCCTGATCGGGGGCGGGGTGGCCTCAGCCGGGGACCTCTACCTGCGGCAGGTACGGCTCGCGGTCCTCGACCGATCGTTGCCGCTGGCCACCCGTTCGCTGGAGATCCTCCAGTCTCCACTGTCCGACTGTGCCGGTCTGCGCGGCGCCGCTTTCATGGTCGTGGACGAACTGCTCTCCCCCGCCGGTCTGTCCCGGCCCCATGAACAGCAGCTGACCAGCTGACGCCCGTCGGGAAACGCCCCCGGCATCGCACAGTCCAACGCCTGCTCGGGATCTCCTGCTCGTCCAGGACCTCGAGGTCCGCATCTTCCGTAGGCGACGAAGGAGAGCGCGAGGCCCAGGGGATCAGGAGGGCGGCGCGTGCCGGGAAGTCCATGAAGTGCTGGATGCCACCCGAGAGCATCCCGATCCCGAGGGGGATCAGGGTGCCTTGGTGAAGGCCGCGTCCTCGCTGCTGCAGCGTCCTTTGATCCAGGCTTTCACCGCACTGGTCGTCAGTGATGGCCAGGTGTCGTCAGCGGTGAGCGGCGCGCTCGAGGCGGTCCAGCTCACCCTCGGCCCGATCGTCACCGGCGGGGTCGACGATGCTCAGGCGCCGGTGCGTCAGCTTGCGCAGCTCGGTCGGGTCCGGTGCCTTTGTGGCCGCCGGCGACAGAGGTGACGAAGTCCTGGGTCGAGGCCCATCCGGCTGCCTTGACCGCATGCGTCGCGTCGAGCTCGCGGATCATGACGAGCTCGACCGTCTCCAGCGTGGCTTTGAGGGTCTCGATCGCGGCGACGCCATCCATCAGCTCGTCGCGACCTCGTGCTGCCCACAACGTCTGACCGAGCTCACGGACCTCGCCGCGCAGCCGCTCCAGCACCGCCGGGACACCGGATCCCCGGTGCTCGTGGTGGTCGATCGGCTGGCTGCTCATAGATCCATCGAAGCGCCGACCACTGACACAGTCTCCGACCTCGATCAGGCCCTCGGGAGAGCGAACCGAACGCGCCGAACGGGCCGGGGCGACACGGTCGAGTGCGATGGTGGACCGCGACCCACAGGTCGGTAAGCGTTACCGAGGAAGCACGCCTGCCCGGCTCCGGCTCTCTGCCACATCGACATCGGCCGAACCCACAAGGGAACCCACGTCATCCTGCTCAATCAGGACCTCGACGTCCGCATCGCCAACGCGATCACCGGGGAGCCCTACCGCGAACTGACCCTCACCCCAGACCGCGACCACCGACCCAGGAACGCGAAAGATCCGAACCCCCAGTGAGGGTTCGGATCTTTGCTATCTCTTGCGAGATCGCACGGTCGGGCTGACAGGATCTACATCCGCGACCCCTGGCCCTTGACGGGCGCGCCGCCGCGCGCCTTGCCCTTCGTCGCGGAAGTAGCGCTGCCTGCGAGAACACTGGCTCGTAGCCGCGGGCCATGCGTGGCCATGCGTGGCCATGCGTGGCCATGCTGCAACTAGTGCGGCGTTCCCGGTCCAGCCGCGACTGGCGATTTCGGGGGGGCGCGCCTCTCATGCCACGGCTCGCCCGTCAGGCGGTGATGACCCGGCGCAGTGGGCAGGAGCGCACGAAGGAGAGGCACGCTCCGGCGGCGACCCCGAGGATGGCGAACGCACCGGCGACGATCGGTAGCGTCCACGACGGACCCTGCTGCACGAGGACGAAGCCGCCCATGACCAGGACGAAGACCCCGAAGCCCTTGCGCAGCGCCGCTTCGGGCACCTTGCCGGCGAGCCGTCCACCGATCACGCTGCCGACGACGGCCGCTGCAGTGACCCCGAGGATCAACGGCCAGTCGAGGCTGACGGTCGTGAGGTAGCCAGCCAGGCCGGCGAAGGACTTCATCGCGATCACGACCAGGGACGTCCCCACGGCGACCGACATGGGCAGGCCGCCCAGCAGCACGAGTGCAGGCACGACGAGGAAGCCGCCGCCAGCGCCGACGAGCCCGGTGACCAGCCCCACGATCGAGCCGTCGACGAGGATCCGCCCGAGGGGCAGCTCGCCGTCGGACCTGCCGTGAGCCGCGCCCGGCGTGGTCTTACGCCCGCGCAGCATTGCCAGTGACGTCACGATCATCATCAGGGCGAAGGCGATCAGCAACCAGTCTCCGGGAGCGTGGCCCCCCACGAGGCCGCCTACGAACGCGCCGACCATGCCCGCAAGTCCGAACAGCAACCCCGTGCGCCACTTGACGCGTCCGCTCCTGGCATGGCTGACCACACCGGCCAGCGAGGTGACCCCGACGACGAACAGCGAGGCGGCGATCGCCTCCTTGGCCGGGAGCCCGGCCGCGTACACCAGGATCGGCACGGTCAGGATCGACCCGCCCCCGCCGAGCATGCCGAGGGAGACCCCGATCACGATCGACAAGAACAGCACGAGAGCCAGCGTTGCGGTCATCAGGAGGACTCGTCGGCGAGCGCAGCGATCAGCGAGTCCACGTCGCAGGGCGAGGCGGGCCGGTTCCACGGCATCTTCGACAGGGCCATGCCCATCGCGCAGGTGTTGGTCAGCGCGGCGCCGGAGAGCCCCACGCCGACGGCTCCGGCAAGCCACTTCATTGCCGGCACCTTGACGCTGCCGAGCACGCCGAGTGCCACCATGCTGCCGGCGACCAGACGGACCTGGCGTTCGAGCTCCCAGGTCTGACGGCCCCGCTTCACTGGTGCGCCGGTGGACTCCCAGGCGTCCATGCCCCCGTCGAGCACTCGGAGGCCGGGCAGGCCGACGCCCGCGAGCGCCTCCTCTGCTTGTGCGGCCCGCCCGCCGGCGCGGCAGACCAGCACCACGTCCTCGTCGAGGTGACGCTTCAGCTCACCGCGGTGCTCGCGCAGCGTGTCGAGCGGGACGTTGTAGGACCCGGGGATGTGCGAGGTCTCGAACTCCGCGGGAGTGCGTACGTCGAGGATGCGGGGGGCGTCGCCGGAAGCCAGGTGCTCGGCGAGGGACGGTGCGTCGAGACGTCGGGACTGGGTGGTGGTGGTCGTCATTGGGTGGATTCTCCTTGGTGTGATGGGTCGTGTCGGGCGATGTCTGGGTGAAGCGGGCGCCTCAGACGAGGGTGAGCCCAGCTTGGGCGGCGTTCTCGTCGAACGAGTCGTCGATCGCGACGACGTCGTGTCCGCGGGCAGCGAGGATCGAGGCCACCACGCTGGCGCGGTAGCCGCCCGCGCAGTGGACCCACAGCTTGTGCGGTATCGACTCGAGGTGCGAGAGCACCGTGTGGATCGGCACGTTCACCGCCCCTTCGATGTGGCTCTCGTCGTACTCCGAACCGCGGCGCACGTCGAGCAGCACACGGTCCTCGGACCCCGGGCTCTCGCGCAGCTCTGCTGCCAGACCGGCAAAGTCGGTGACCGGGTAGGAGCCGAGAGGAGCCCCCGCAGCCCAGTCCTCGGGCTTGCCTGTGGCCATGGCGACCGGGTCCATGCCGATCCGGACCATCTCGCGCTGTGCCTCGGCAACCTGCTCGGGTGTCTCGCCGAGCAGGGTGATGGTGGCGTCGTACGGCAGGACCCAGCCGAGGTAGGTGATGAACTGACCGTCGATGCCGAAGTTCACGCTGCCCTGGAGGTGACCGGCCGCGAACGCCGACTGGGTGCGCAGGTCGACGACCCATTCACCGGCCTCGATGCGGCGGCGCAGCTCGGCAGGGTCGGCCAGCTCAGGTGCCGACAGGTCGGGCGCGTCCGGTCCGGCGGAGTTCGCCGGCCCCATCTGGGCGTAGTAGGCCGGGTAGTCGTCGAGGCCGGCGAGCAGCTCCTGGACATAAGCCTGCTCGTCCTTGGTCAACGCCGGGTTGGACGCCCTCTCCTGGCCGATCGTGCTCTGGGAGACCTCGGACTGGGTGGCGGAGCAGAAGCTGCCGAAGCCATGGGTCGGGTAGACAGCGGCTTCGTCGGGAAGCTCGCGGGCCAGGCGCTGGGCCGAGTGCCACTGGGCGTGCACGAGCGCGTCGGTGTGGTCCGGACCGAGCAGGTCGGGCCGGCCGGTGGAGCCGAACAGCAGGGAGCCACCGGTGAAGACCGCGACCGACTCGCCGTCGGCCTCGAGGGCGAACGACAGGTGGGTGTGGGTGTGGCCGGGGGTGTGCACGACGCGCACCGACATCTCGCCGACCTCGACGACGTCGCCGTCGCTGACCGGACGTGCTCTCGAACGAGACCAGGTCGTCGCCGTTGACGTGGTACGCCGCGTCGACCTCGCGCGCCAGCGCGAGGCCGCCGGTCACGTAGTCGTTGTGGATGTGGGTCTCGAAGACGTTGGTGATCGTGACGCCGGCCTTCTCAGCCACGGCGAGGACGCGGTCGTAGTCGCGTTGGGGGTCCACCACGAGGGCGACGCGGCCGTCGTGAGCGAGATAGGTGCGGTCTCCGAGGCCGGGGGTGTCGATCGGGACAACAGTGGTCACGGTTCCTCCATCAGTGTCAGGGATACCCGGGGGGGTATCCATCCAACGACCTTAACGCAACTGTCTGCAGATTTCACACTCAGGAACGGCCAGGTCGGACGCGAGGGTTCCTCATGACGCACCTCGTACTGGACGATCCGGCCCGACGCCAGGTTGATACCCCCACGGGTATCTCCCTACGTCTACGGGGGTATGACGGTCGCGTCAAGCTCGCTACGGGAACCCGCGTCATCTCGCTCATCCAGGACCTCGACGTCCGCATCGCCGACGCCACCGCCGGCGAATCACCATCGATACCTGTCGTTGCCCAGCACCTTGAACAGGTCGGCCGGCCCTCCACCCTGGTCTGCATCGATCCTCGGGCGGTCCGCGAGGGTCGGGGTGCCCGGAGCGATAGGCACCAGTCACAGAGAGGAAGTCTGGGCGGACAGGACCGGTCCGCCCAGACTTCCGCGCTCAAGTGGGGACCGCGCCACCCGTACGCCGGCGGTCCGGCTACGACCAGCAGGCCACAGGGCTGCCACCGCCGGGAGCAGCGACCCCACGGCGATCAGCGCCAGGGCGGGATGCTGGGCGCCGGCGCCGGTGAGGACTCCCCCGGCCAGCGGCGCCACGAGTCCCGCGCAGCCCCATCCGGTGAAGACCCGACCGTAGGCCCGGGGGAAGGCGCGCACCCCGACCCAGTCCGCCGTGACCGCCGGGACCAGCGCGGAGACTGCGCCGTAGGCCAGCCCCGTGCCGGCGAAGGCGCCGAGAACGAGCCAGGGTGCCGTCGGTCCGCCGAGACCCGCCGCGGAGACGGCGGCGACGCCCAGCGCCGTCGCCAGCGCAGGCGGCCGGCCGATCCGGTCGGACCACCAGCCGGAGACCAGCCGCCCGACCAGGTTGCCGGCGGCCAGCAGCGAGACCGCCGCGCCGGCCGCGCCGGAGCTCAGGCCGCGGTCGGCGGCCACCGGGGCAGCCACGGCGAACACCATGAGCCCGGGAGCGGCCCCACCGGCGAAGAGCACCCAGAGCAGCACGAGGGTCCGCCGCGGCAGCGACCCGGCCGCCGCCGTGCCCCGGCGCTCCGGGCGGTCGGCGGGGGCGAGCAGCGCCGCCCCCGCAAGCAGGCCGCCGACCATCACCGCCAGGGCGCCCAGGCAGGCCTGCCAGCCGACGGCGGCGAGCGCCGCTGGAGCAGCCAGGCCGAGGAGCACCGGACCGGTGGCGTAGGCGGCGACGACCAGGCCGGTCGCCGTGCCGCGGCGGGAGGTGGGGGACCGGGCGGCGAGCCCGACCGCGACGCCGTAGGCGAGTCCGCTCGCGGTGCCGAACAGCACCCCGACCCCGCCCCACAGCGCCAGCGGATGCGGCACGGCCGCCGCTCCACCGAGGCCGGTGGCCGCCATCCCGGCGGCACCGCCGAGCAGCCACCGGGGCCCCGACCGCGGGCAGCGCCCGGCCCGCAGCCAGCAACGCCGCCGTGAAGACGGCGATCGAGACCGCGAAGACGGCGGCGCCCGCGGAGCCCGGTGCGCCGACGTCCGCGGTCGCCTGCTCGGCGACCAGGCTCCACGCGAACAGCGTCCCGCCGGCGAGGTTCGCCACCACTCCAGACACGACGGGCCGTTCCACCCTCGACTCCCTTCCGGTTCGGCAGCGGTGGCGACCCACTTTCGCGGCCCGAGCCCACCGTCAAGCAGCCTCCCAACTCGGGCTCGCCGCGACGGAACCCCAGGCAGTCCTTCACGCCGAGCTACATGCTGGCCGAAGCCCCTCGGTGCGTCACGGCACGTCGCGATTCGCGGTGGACTCCCGACGGGCGGCTGGCCGGGAACGGTCAGAGCCCTGTCTTCCTCACGTCAAGATGCCCGGGAACGCGCGATCCGTAGTGCCTCACGTCAATCTACCCGCGAAGCGTTGACCGTGGCTCGCCTAGGAATGCCCGCGAAGCGACAGGAGTCAGCAGGCACCTGCCGGCACTGTGATGACGAGATTCCGCTGCGATGCATCCAGAGGGTCGCAAGGCCCTCCGCCGGTGCACCTGGAGGTTTCGACTCCCCCATCTACCTGTTCCGCTGCCCCGACCACGCCACGACCGAGACCCGCTGCGCCATGGGTGAGAATCCCGCTGCGGTTACGTGCCCGGCCTGCGGCTCGGCCGCCGCCCGGGTGTTCACCGCACCCCGCCTCGCGTTCGGGTCCCAGGTCGCGCCGGGACCGCATCGAGCGCACCGAGCGCCGCCGCGACCGAGCTGACGTCGTCTCCGCTCCGCCTCCGGAATCAGGTCCCGGTCGGCGGGCCGACGTGCTGCGCGACCCGGCTTTGAGCCGGCTTCTCACCCCTGAAGGCGGGCCTCCGCAGGTCCCGACGGGGACCCCGATCGGCTGCACGGAGAGACAGCCAAGCGTCGGTTTACTGCACTCGGAGCCGGGTACAGCCTCGTTATCCGGCCATCCGTCAGCACCCACCGAAGGAGTCCCCGTGCCTGAAGTCATCTTCGAGATCAACCGTGACCTGAGCGTGTCGATGCGCGACCAGACGGTGCCCGGCCACAACCGCTGGCACCCCGACATCCCGCCGGCCAACACGGTCCCCCCCGGCGGCACGTACCGGATCGAGTGCAAGGACTGGACCGACGACCAGGTACGCAACACCGACGATGCCGACGACATCCGCGACATGAATATCGACCCGTGCCACATGCTCAGCGGACCGATCGCCATCGAGGGCGCGGAACCAGGTGACCTGCTGGTCGTCGACATCGTCGACATCGGCCCCTTCCAAGAGCAGGAGTGGGGCTACACCGGGATCTTCGCCAAGGAGAACGGCGGCGGGTTCCTCACCGACTACTCGCCGCAGGCGTCCAAGGCGATCTGGGACCTCGACGGGATCTGGACCAGTAGCCGGCACGTCCCCGGCGTGCGGTTCATCGGCAACTCCCACCCGGGGCTCTTCGGCTGCGCCCCGTCGCCGGACCTGCTGACGGAGTGGAACCGCCGGGAGCAGGCGCTGATCGACCAGAACCCGGACCGGGTCACCGGCGACATCCCCGCGCACGAGGGCAACGTCCCCGGCGCCCCACAGGTCCCGGCGCTGGCCCTGCCTCCGCTCCCCAAGGACGCACTGCTGGGCACGCTGAGCGGCGCGGACCTGGACCGGGCGGCCGCCGAGGCCTGCCGCACCATCCCGCCGCGGGAACACGGCGGCAACGTCGACATCAAGGACCTCGGCGTGGGCAGCCGGGTCTACATGCCGGTGTACGTGGCCGGGGCGATGTTCTCCATCGGTGACCTGCACTTCGCCCAGGGCGACGGGGAGATCACCTTCTGCGGTGCCATCGAGATGCCCGGGTTCATCGATCTGCACTTCGACCTGATCAAGGGCGGGATGGACCGCTACAAGCAGACCATGCCGTTCTTCAAGCCCGGCCGGGTCGGTCCGAACTACTCGGAGTTCATCACCTTCGAGGGGATCAGCGTCGAGGACGGCCGGAACTACTACATGAACGCCACCGTCGCCTACCGACAGGCCTGCCTCAACGCCATCAACTTCCTCATGCCGGCCATGGACTGGACGTTCGAGCAGGCCTACCTGTTCCTCGGGGCGGCACCGATCGACGGGCGGATCGGCGGGGTGGTCGACATCCCCAACAGCGCCGTGTCGATCAGCATCCCACTGTCGATCTTCGACCGGAACATCCTGCCCGGTGGTGCCGGCGGAGGCCGGGACCTGACGGCCGACTGACCTGCAGACCTTCCACCGGTGGCGCGGGGCGGGCCCGGCCCGCCCCGCGCCACCTCCTTCCCGCCCTCCCGAGAGGAGTACCGCATGCCACTGTACGAGTTCCGTTGCCCCGAGTGCGGCCCGTTCGACCTGCACCGCGAGATGCGCGAGGCACCCGACGGCGGCGCCGTGCCCGGCGTGCGACCAGCCGGCCCAGCGCTGCTACCGCGTGGGGGTCGGGCGCCCTCCCACTGGGGTGCTGCGCGACGCGGGCCGTGCGGACCGTGCACGGGTCGACCGGGCGCGCAGCGGGGAGCCGGTGGTCACCGGGTCCGCCCACGGGACGGCGGCTGCCCGGCGGCGGGCATCGGCACTGATGCCGAAGCTGGACCGCACCGACCCCGGCTACGGTCGAAAGCAGCACCGACGCCCAGCTCCGCGCCGGAGGGCCATGCCGCTCGTCTCCCGCCTCTCGACCACCCCGGTCAAGGGCACCGCCCTGCACCATCCGCGGACCCTGACCGTCACCGAGAACGGAGTGCCGGAGAACCGGCGCTTCTACCTCGTGGACGCGCGACGGCGGCTGTTCAACGGCAAGCAGCACGGCCCGCTCGTGCAGCTCACCGCCGAGCTCGACCCCGACGGGTCACACCTCGCGCCTGCGGTTCCCCGGCGGCCCACCAGTGGAGGGCCGGACCACCGAGCTCGGCGAGGCGGTGCACACGGACTTCTACGGGCGCGACGTCGACGGGCACCTCGTCGAGGGGCCGTGGTCGGCCGCGCTCAGCGACTTCGTGGGGCAAGAGGTCCACCTGGTGGCGGTCGACCGGCCCGGGGACGCGGTCGACGTGCACCCGGTCACGCTGATCTCCACCGCGACGCTCGACCACCTGCGCCGCGTGACCCCCGGCGGGGAGCGATTGGACCACCGCCGGTTCCGGATGCTCGTCGAGGTGGACGGCTGCGACGTCCACGAGGAGGACACCTGGGCCGGCCGGCGCCTGCGGATCGGCGGGACCACCGTGCAGGTGGTCGGACCGGTGCCACGCTGCGTGGTCACCAACGAGAACCCCGAGAGCGGGGAGGTCGACTTCGGCACGCTGAAGGCGATCGTGCGCTACCGCGGCGAGCTCGCGACCGACCTCAGCACGCCGGTGGCGCACCTGCCCGACAACGGGGCGGTCATCCTCGGCATGTACGCCATCATGGAGCAGCCGGGTGAGATCTCCCTCGGCGACCAGGTCGAACTCCTCGACGAGGCCGCCGTCCAGCCTGCCTGACCCGTCCTGTCCTGTTCCGAGACCCAGGAGCGCCGATGCCACGACCCACCGACCATGAGCTCTTCGACCTGGGGGACGTCGTCCTGCAGGGCGGCGCGACCTTGCGCGGAGCCCAACTCGCCTACAAGACGTACGGCACGCTGAACGCCGATCGGTCCAACGTGATCGTCCACCCCACCTGGTACAGCGCCTGGCACGACGCCAACGACTGGACGACGGGGCCGGGGAAGGCGCTGGACCCGGAGAAGTACTTCATCGTCGTCCCCAACCAGCTGAACAACGGGTTGTCGACTTCGCCGAGCAACACCCCGCCGCCCTACGACGGGCCGAACTTCCCGCACGTGACCTTCTACGACCAGGTGGAGGTGCAGCACCGGCTGCTCACGCAGAAGTGGGGCATCGAGTCCGTGGAACTGGTTCTCGGGTCCTCGATGGGCGCCGGCCAGACCTACCAGTGGGCGGTCAGCCACCCTGAGATGGTGAAGCGGGCCGCGCCCATCGTCGGGTCGGCGGTCACCAGTGAGCACAACCAGGTCTTCCTGAAGAGCCTGCGCGCGGCGCTCACGGCCGACCCTGTGTTCGACGGCGGTCGCTACTCCCCCGACGCGCTGCCGACCGTGGGACTGCGGGCCTTCGCCCGGATCTACGCCGGCTGGGGCCTCTCCCAAGCCTTCTACTGGCAGCGGGAGTACCGCAACCTCGGCTTCTCCTCCCTGGAGGACTTCCTCGTCGGTTTCTGGGAGGGCTTCTGGCTCGACGAACGCGACCCCAACGACCTGCTGGGCATGCTCTGGACCTGGGAGCACGGTGACGTCGGGAAGACCCCGGGCTTTGACGGCGACACCGAGGCAGCGCTGCGCTCGATCCACTGCCCGTTGCTGGCCATGCCGGCGAAGACCGACCTGTACTTCCCGCCGGAGGACGAGGAGTGGGCGTCCCAGTTCATCCCGAACGGTGAGGTCCGGGTCATCCCGACCATCTACGGGCACTTCGCCGGCCTTGGGCAGAACCCGGCGGACAACGAGTTCATCGACCGGGCGCTGAAGGAGTTGCTGGCCCGCCCGGCCTGACCAGGTCGACGATGCGGCGTTCAGGCCGTAGCCGCCGGACATTGTCGCGGAACCACGTGATCGACCCCCGTCCAGCCGACTCGCTCTGCGATCACCGTGGCCGGCATGTCCGGTGTCGTGGCCACGATCTTGCGGACCAACGGCTCGGACGCCGTGAATACCGTCGAGACCGCCACTGTCGACCTACCGATCCCCAGATCTCGCGCGAGCTGACGCTGCGGAACACCGTCCGCGACCAGCCGCCGGACCGACGCCGATCCTCCATTGAGATCACCCATCCAATCGGCCTGGGTGGCCTCGTTCTCTGCCGCCGCTAGAGCGCTAGTCACCGGGCTGCGTAGTTCCGCGATCTGTCCTCGCCCGGCGGCGTTGCTCGCTGGGGTAGGCCGAGGGATTGATGGTGTGGTTCATCCTCGATCAGACCGGCCCGCACAGGGGCTGTATCTACCCGTACACACCAGCGGCCCGCGACCCACTCGGCACTGTCCCGACGCCCTGAGCAGGCGTCTCCACGTGCTGAGTACCGGCGAGCCCCGGCCCCGGGCCTGACCGGCAGGCTAGTGGGTGCGTCTGTGAAGTGGCGTGGGGTTCCGAGCGGCTTTCCGCGCCCGTCCGGCAAGGCGGAAGAGCGAGGCATACCCGGGCTGTCTGTCGAGCGACGACCACGCAGGCGGTCGGGATGCGGGGCGTCGCGAGACCGCGCCATCTCACAGACGGACCCCTAGGAACGTCCCATGGTGTAGAACTCGGAATTCGGCGGCGTCGCGGTCAGGTGAACCATCCGATTGGAGAGGCCGAACAAGGCGGTGATGGAGCCCACGTCCCAGATCTCGTCCTCCGACAGGCCAGCTGAGCGCGCGGCTTCGAGATCCGCCTCGGCGAGGCTGGCCGACTCCATCGACACGGTCAACGCCAGGTCGACGATCGCGCGATGACGTTCGCTGAGTTGGACGGAGAAGGGATTGGTGGCGACCTCGTCGGCGATGTGGGGATCCTTCATCCGGATCCGCAGGATCGCGCCGTGCGCAACGACGCAGTAGGTGCAGTGGTTGGCTCCCGATGTGGCCACGACCACGAGCTCGCGCTCGGCCTTGCTCAGCCCTTCGTCGCTGTCCATCAGCGCGTCGTGATAGTCGAGGAACGCTCTCAACTCCCGCGGGCGGCGGCCGAGGGTCCGAAAGACGTTCGGTACGAAGCCGGATCTTTCGGCGATCTTCCCAATGCGCTCGCGAAGGTCTTCGGGGAGCTCCTCAAGCTCGACGTGTCCGAATCTGCTGACGCTGGTGTCCACGGTGTCGGTCGTCACGCTCCGAGTCTGCCACTGACCGAGGACTCGCAGCGTCTGGCCAGTGACCGTGCCATCGGCCTTGAGACAGCAACGAGGGCGGCCAGCACGAACCCGATCAGGACCTAGCTCTGCAAGTGACCATCCGGATATCGCGCCCAGGACCCGCAGCGAGAGCAGGACCGGGAGGCCGCAGCAGGGAGACTGATGCGCGGCAAGAACATCGACGAGGAGGACCTCCCGATCAGCTGGGCGGATCTGATGAAGCACAAGCGCGGCTTCACCAACCCGGTCCCCAGAGCATGGAGGACGGCTTGACCGGCAGTGGTGCCACTACTCGGCACGGCCAGCGAGCTCACTGGTTCCCCGTCAGCTCGAGATCGACGGCACCCGACAAGAGACCGACCGCTTCCCGGTCGGCGCGGGCGTCCGACCCCGCCCCCTGGAGTTACCTGGCCACGAGCACCTGATGGACAGCACCGACTACCTGGACCTTGCCGAAATGCCGTAGCGGACCTCATCCTGCATATCCAAGACCTCGACCGACCAGTTCTCAACCTCAGTCGTCATCTCGCCCGCCTAGGTCGACCGGGCGTGCGGTGCTGCTGGCCTGACTGCCATCCGCGTCGGGGTGGTCAGCTCGGTATCGGCGCGCGTAGGCAACTCGGACCCGCTCACGGTCCGGCTCCGGCACGTCGGCCGTCTCGTTCATCGCCCGGATCAGATCGGCCTGACTCCGGAGGGCCAGCACGGCACTGGGGCGGTGGAGCTCGGCGAGCGACTGCTCGATGTGGTGCAGGACGTCGAGCAGATAGATGAGCACGGTCGGCTGCTCCGCCGATGCGATTCTCACCTCGTCGAACGCGATCCCGACGAGCTGCTCGTACGTCGTGGCGTGCGGGACCAGGAGCACCACGCCTTCTCGGCCGGACAACCGGCGAGCCGGTGGCTGACGACGCAGCAGATCGGCCAAGACCGTGCCGAGGTGGGAGATCGCGTCGTGAGCCGTGGTGGGGTCATTGATGCCGGGCGACATGGCCTTCAATGCCACATCCGCGAGCTGGCGCACGCCGTAGGCCATGTCCTGCTGCAACGTCCGGGTCTCCCCCACCATCACCGCCGCTCGGACCGCGTCGGCGATGTCCGCCATGTCCTCGGGTGCCCTGTCGATGTGGCAGATCGGCGTGTTCTGGATGGCGTACTGCCCGGCGAAGGTCTCCAGCTGCACTGTGGCTCTGGGCGGCAACACCGCCAGGAGGGCGTCGTAGTCCACGTTCTGCACCCAGCCATAGGTGGAGAAGCGGACCACGCCTGCACCTTCGGGCAGACGTTGCGGCTCGTCCCGCTCGGTCCCGGCAGGCGACTCCGACTCCGGTTCTGGCCAAGCCGAGCTTGCCTGGGTCAGCACCTCCTCGGTGACGCGGCGGAGAATCTTCGAGACGTCCATGGAGTGAGCCCCATGGTTGATGAAGGCGACGATCGAAAGGATCGAGGCGATTCCGAGCACTACTGCCAGCAGGATGGAGACGCTCGGGACGACCGCCTCACCCGCATCCTCCAGCGCCCCTCGAACCGCACGCAGCACCACCAGGCAGTACGTGAACGTTCCAATGACCAGACCCATCACTCGCTTGTTGAACGGGTCCCGGAACATGCCGTGGACGACGCGCGGTGAGTACTGGCTCGACGCGAGCGAGATGAGCAACAGGCTGACGGAGAACGCGATACCGGCGAAGGTCAGGGTCGCGCCGGCCACTGTGGTGAGCACCGTCCGGGCACTGTCGACTGTGGCAGTCAGGCGCGGATCGATGCCGGTGACCAGGGCGTCGACCACGAGCATCGCTTCGCCGAGGAGGACGCCGCCGATCACGCAGAGCATGGGGATGAAGAAGAGGCTGCTACGCAGTCGGTCGCCCCAGCCCCTCAGTCGAGACAGCATCTAGCGCTCATTTCCGTCGCTGGAACGTTGGTACTGGCCATCCGCCAGCCGGCCCGCCGAACCTACAGCCGAGGCTCGCACCTCATTTCGGCTCGGGGCCTACGGAGCAAGCTCAGAGAGGTACTGCCCAGCGGGGAACGCGAACCGCTTCATGGCGGCTCAGTCGGGCGTGGACCCGCTCGCAGGCTACCGCCCATTCCATGAAAGAGACATCATCGCTGCTTGTGGTCCGCCCGATGTGAATCGCACCCTCTGGACGTCATGCGGCGGACATCGGGGTAGCTGAAGTACGAGATGGCGTCGACGATGTCGTCGCGTCGCGGTTGGGTCTTGCGCTCCTCGAGGAACGCGGAGACGTTGTTCTGCGTGGTAAGCCAGTTGGCGGTGCGCTCCTCCACCGAGCCACCGAGAAGCGCTGCCTGAAAGGTGCGCTGCAGCATCGGCATGTCCTCAACGGACATGTCGGCCATCGCCTGGCGGAACGCTCGGCAGGCCAACGGGTCGGCGAAGCGGCTCACGAGTTCGACGAGACCGTCAACGATGAATCCATCGATAAGGCCGTCGATGAGCTCGCGGATTTGGGGCTCGCATCCCTTGATCGCCTCTTTCGTGAATTGGCGGTCCCACGAGTGCCGGAGCCAGCCGTGCCCAGGCATGTCCATCTCGTTGGGCTTGAGCAGTTCCTCCGGCCTTGGGTAGTAGTTGCCGCCCCGGATGCCGGTGCCGCTGCGGAGAGCACATCGAACGACGATGGGAGCCCAGTCCATTTGCTCAGAGGCGATGGACCGGTTTGCGAAGGGTAACTGACACGGTGATGACACGTGCGTTGTCGTCACCATCTCGACGCGATCGCGGCTGCACTGCCTCGGCGCAAACCCAGCGCCCCGTTCGCATCGCCGCGCGGGGAACCGCATGCGGCGACACGTGAACTCCGTCTGGTCGACTAGCTCGATGACCGTGCAGTCACCGACTGCGGATCCTCAGCCGAACACCGGCAGAGGCCCGACGGCTGTGCCGAAACCTGGCACGGCCGAGGCTCTCGTCGCCATCGACGAGGCCGGCTCCGCCGTCCATGGATTTCTGCTCGGGCTGGAGCTTGACGCGGCCGGACTCGGCATCGTTGGAGGGTCCGGCGCTGCCTCAGACAAGACCGAACGCGCTGGCCAGGGATCTCATCCCCAGCCCGATGGCGATCAGCACGACGATGCCGCCTGCGACGTTGCCAGCCTTGCTGTTCACGTGGTCGCCGAGCAGGTCGCGGCGGTTCATCACCACCAGCAGGAAGACCGCGATGATCGGGAGGATCAGGCCGTTGGCGGCCTGGGCGAAGACGATCGCCTGGGTCGGGCTGGAGCCGAGGATCGCAAAGGTCGTGCCGACCAGGATGATGATGGCCCAGAGCATCTTGAACCTGGGGTCGCGAAGGTCCCGCTTCCAGCCGAAGGCGCCGGCGGTGGCGTAGGCGGCAGCCAGCGGCGCCGTCACCGAGCTGGTGACCCCCGCGGCGAGCAGGCCGAAGGCGAAGAAGTACTTGGCGCTCGGTCCCAGCAGCGGCTCGAGCTGGCTGGCCATGTCGGCCGCGCTCTCCACCCCACGCCCGGTGCCGAACAGCGCCGCGGCGGCCGTGGTGAGGATGGCGAGCGTGACCAGCCCTCCGAGCCCGATGGACAACCGCGTGTCCAGTCGAGCCTCCCTGACGGCCTGGTCGGTGGGGACATCCTCGGACCACTTGTCCTGCACCGAGCTGGCGTGCAGGAACAAGTTGTACGGCACCACCGTGGTGCCGATCAGAGCGACCACCGTGAGCACCGAGCCGGAGGGCACCCGTGGCACGAACCCGGACGCGAAGTCGCCGAGGTCGGGTGTGACGATGACAGCCGTGATCAGGAACACGATCCCCATCGCGACGACCAGCCAGATCAGCGTCTGTTCGACTGCCTTGTAGCTCCCGGTTGCAAGCAGGCCCGCAGCCAGCACCGCGACCAGGGTGGACCAGAAGCCGGTGTTGCCGCCGAAGATCGCCTCCAGCCCCAGCGCGGCTCCGATCAGGTTGCCGCCCTGGAAGGCGGCGTTGCCCACTGCGATCGCTGCGACGACGAGCACGACTGCCGCGATCTTGACGACCGGGCTGGCGAACGTCGAGCGCAGCGCCTCCCCGAGACCTTCGCGGCTGACGACCCCGAGACGAGCCGCCATCTCCTGCAGCACCATCGCAGCGACCACGCTGAAGATGAGGGCCCACAGCAGCGCGAACCCGTAGTCGGCCCCGGCGATGCTGGCGGTGGTGACGGTGCCGGGCCCGACGAAGGCGGCGGCGACGATCAGGCCGGGACCGAGCTGGCCAAGTCGCGCCTTCAGCCCACCGGGCCCGTGGGTGGCTGCGTCGTGTGACATCTCGTGCCTCCAAGTCGCACCGTGAGCGGGCCCAAACCAGTGTGGCAGTGTGCGATTGAGACCGCCACGGTCTGCGCGCCAAGGTCTGCGCGCCACGGGTTGGCGCGGGAGTGGGGCGCGGTCCACGCATCGGGGCCTCCCGTGAAGTGCCGGGAGGTCGCGCGAGGCTGGGAGGCCACCCCGGACTTGTCGCCGGACGCCGGGGCGCTGTTGGGCCGAAGGCACCAGACGCAGCTCCCATCTTCGCGCGGCCGTCATCGTCGTGGTCCGCGACGTACCCGATGACCGGGTGCCTCCGGTGACCGGACCGGGTGGTCGGCGAGGAACAGCACGAGCCCACCGTCGGGGGGCACCTGGACCGCGCCGCGCATCATCCCCTCGCTGAGCAGCTCACCGGGCGGGCAGGAGCGACGTTAGCAACGTCCCGAAACGATCCGCATTCGGTGACGGTGAGGACCTCGTCCGCTACGGAGTCGGTTGGCCGCGCAGGCACCGCAAGTGGTTCCTCATGCGAGACGGCTCGGCTGCACGAGGAGTCACTCGGCCGGCGACGGGTTTCAAGCAGGCACAGTCGGTACTCGAGCAGGCTGCGCAGGTACGAAGCGACGATCCGGTAGTAGATGCCGTTGTCCTCGCGGCGGGTGGCACAGATCTCCTTGTCGGGTCGACCAGGCGCTGAAGCTGGAGACGGCCTGCTCGGTCATGACGACCGTGGTGCCTAGGTCGCCCGCGCGGACTTCGCCGCCGCGGAAGGCGTGGAGCAGCCGCAACCGGGTGTCGTTGCCCAGCACATTGAACAGGTCGTCCGGCCCTCCACCCTGGTCTGCATCGATCCTCGGGCGGTCCGCGAGGGTCGGGGTGCCCGGAGCGATAGGCACCGGTGAGGACTCCCCCGGTCAGCGGCGCCACGAGTCCCGCGCAGCCCCATCCGGTGAAGACCCGACCGTAGGCCCTGGGGAAGGCGCGCACCCCGATCCAGTCCGCCGTGACCGCCGGGACCAGCGCGGAGACTGCACCGTAGGCCCGGAACCACCCGGGCGAGCTACGGGTTCTCTCCGGGGGACGTGTCCGCGGACGCAGCCGCGGGCCCCGAGCCGTTGCCCTACCTCTACGTGGCGCCGTGGTACCCGGAGGAGAAGCCGTCCAGCGACTTCTGGTCGGCGGGTCGGATGGCGGTCCTCAGGTACTCCGACCTCGTCACCGAGGTTGATCCGGCCGCCGCAGCTCGCGCCTTCCTGCTGCAGGGGCGGGCGCTGCTCACGGGCTAGGAGGACCGGTTCAGCCGTTCCCGGTACCCCTTCGAGAAGAGGCCTGCAGGTGGGGGCCGGACCCCGGCCCGCTCCAGGACGCCCACGGGGATGCCGATGTCCGCCACCCAGAGCTCACCGACCGCTTCCACAGCGAGCCCCGTCTTGGGCAGGGCCAAGGTCATCGTGGTCGCCGCGCGGACGTATCCCCCCGGTGAGTCACCGGTCGTGGAGTCGACGCCGGAGGGGACGTCGAGCGCCACCACAGGAGCATCGTCGAGCGACATCCACGTGATCAGGTCCGCTACGGCCCCGGTCGGCGCGCCTGCGAGGCTGTAGCCCAGCACGGCATCCACCGTCAGCGAGGACTCGAGGGTCCGGAGGTCTCCGGTCTCGGCCAGCCGACCCCCACTGGCTCGAAACAGGGCGAGCTGTTCGGCAGGAACGCCGGCCAGGCGCGCGACATCCGAGACGACCAGCGTCACCTGACCCCCGTGGTTGGCGAGGTGCCGAGCGGCGCAGATCCCGCCACCCCCGTTGCCACCGGTGCCCGCCAGCACGACGACCGGAGACGGGGCCACCCCACCCCCAGCATCTCCACGCACAACGACGCCAGGTTCCGGCCGGCGTTCTCCATCATCTGGTAGAGGTTCGGGCCGACCCCCTCGATCGCTACTCGGTCCACCTCGCGCATCTGCTCGGTGGTGACAGCCGGCACGACGAGCCCCGACTCAGATATGAAGGAGTCCACCTCATCCACGTCCGCTCACGATGTTGTTCCCCGCCCCGTGGCGAGGTCCAGCCCCTCCGACGACGGTGAGCGGGAGCAGACGGCGCAACTCCTCGTTCTCGCCCGGGTCGAGGACTGAGTGCTGGACGCATGCCGGGACGAGCTGGCCGGTCTCGGGGTGAGCCATCGCGTAGCTGCACGCAGACAAGCGCTGCTGAGTCGCCAGGACGGCTGGCTCGGTTGCGACCTGGCCGTCCTGCATCAGCTTCCATGCGGGGACCACGTCCGCGGCATCCATGAAGTTGTGCACCACGTAGATCATGGGTACGACGGTTCGACGACGCCAGGCGGACCAGCCGCGACGGACTCCACCGAACCGCTGGACCAGCCGGCGCGTCCAGGCGACCGCGACAGCGGCGTCGCTGGGGTGACGAGCGAGGACGCGAAGCACCTTCACCGCCAAGAGGAGTGGCGGCGTACCGCCGAAGTTCACGCCGCCGAAGTGGGCGAAAGCGCGGTCGCGGGCGGCCAGGTCGGGCTCGCTGTCGGGGTCGAAGAGCGGCACCCAGCGGCCGTCGACACGGATGCCGAAGGCCGAGCGGTTGCAGCGCGGGTCGCCGAACTGCAACGCCTGCCAGGCGACCCGTTGGCCGAGACCGGCCTCGAGCCGCTCCCACACGTCGTCGATGCCGACCGAGCGGTAGTCACCCCCCGTCCATCGTCGCTCGTCCCCCACGCGGGCGGCCGGCTGGAAGGAGAGCATGGAGAACCCCATGGCGCTCACGTCAGCCACGACGTGCGCGACCTGGTCGAGATTCGCCGGGGTGATCGTCATGTTGTGGGCGAGGTAGGACCGCACGCCGTGGTCACGCTGGAGCTCGCGGAACAACTCGACGAACCTGGCACGGAACGGGTTGAGCTCGACCTCGGAACTGGGCCGCGGAATCCCGGTGCGACCCCTCATCAGCGAGTCGAAGTGGCCTGCGAAGGAGAGGCGACGAAAGCGCGGCGCTCCGTCGGCATCCAGGGCGAGCGCGCGGAGGTAGGCGCCGTCGAAGTCGCCATGGCTCATCGACATCGGCTCCCTGCCGTGGCTGCGCATCGTCAGCAGGGCTGTGGCATGGTCCTCGGGGTCCAGGAGGGACACCTCGCCACCGATCAGCTGGGCGTGCGCTCGCGGGCCACGCGCCTGTTCGAGGAGGCGCATCTGGGCGTCGACCTGTGCCACGGTGTGGGCCCCGTCCACCTGCACCTTGTTGGCGTCCTTGGAGTGGTAGCAGGGCGAGCAGGTCAGGTTGCACTTCGGGAAGACCCCGTGCGTGCCCTCGCAGCCCACCGCGTGACGGCCGAGGATCTGCGACCTCGTCCTGACGGCACGGGGCAGCGCCGCCCACCGCTCAGCGAGCACTCGTGCGGTGATCGGGTGCACGGGCCGAGTCGTCTGCTCCAGGGTCCTCCACCAGGAAAACAACGTCATGACCCACCACTCTGCCCCGCCGAACCGAGCACGGCAGTCTCGACGTGAAAACTGGCCCAAGCGAACCAGAACGTGTCGAGGTGTCGGTAGGCCTTGCGCTCGGCCCCCTGCAGCGGTCCTGCAGTGGCCCGTCCGAGAACGTTCCAGCTGCTTCCGGTCTCGCGATCCCGGAAGCCGGAGCTGTCTGCCTCGAAGTGCAACCGCTGACCCTCCACCACCGGGACGTAGACGCCCACGGTCCCGATGTCGGCGCCGCCGGCGACCGTGGAGGCATCGAGGGCGGAGGCTTGCCCGGGCTGGTGCCAGAGGACAAGGGTGCGGTCCCCCACCGACACCTCCAGCGGGTCTGTGCCGATCAGCGAGCTGCGTACGACGGCCACGCTGTCGGGTCCGTCGGACACACCCACGACCCGTTCCTTGACGGGGAGTCGGGCATCGAGGTCATCGGGTAGCCCGAACAGCAGGTCGCCGTCCGGGTCGTCGTACCCGGAGTAGGGGTTGGTTCCGTAGGGGCGTTCGAAACCGGTGTCCTGCGACAACACCCGGGCAGCCGGGTGCGCGGACAGGAAGTCGCTCCACGCGACGGTGCCCATCGGGATCGCGACGAGCTGGGTGCCGGTTAGCGCTCCGACCGAGGCCTCGCCCGTGAGCTGCGGCCACAGGGACTGGGTCTGTCGGTCGTACATGACCAGGTTGTCGGCGTAAAGGAGTCCCGAGGTCCCGAAGTCGAGGTTGCCGCGGCCGGCCACCGTGCGCTCGAAGGCCACCCCGGAGTTGCACAGGGGGCAATAGGTGACGGCCACGGGCGTACCGCCCACGACGTCGTTGACGATCTCGTGCCAGGTCATCACCCGCAGGGGGTATGCCCGGGTCTCGCCGCCCACGGTCAGTGACAGCACCGCTTCGTTCTCCTCCAGCCAGTCCACACGATCAGCCCGTTCGAACTCCGGGTCGTCGATCGAGGGGATGCCGTCGGGTGGCGGACCGCCGGCCAAGAGTTCATCGGGGTCGATCAGCGGCTCGGGAAACGCAGGATCGTTGCGGTCCTCCAGCGCCGACGGCACGTCCTCGCGTGGTGCGGCCGCGGGCGAGGAGGACGACTTCGATGCGGGATCAGTGCCCTCGGCGGAGTCTGCGCCGGAGCAGGCCGTCACCAGGCTCAACAGGGCGGCGGCCGCCAGGTACGTCCATCGGTGGGCCAACGTCGCCGCCTCCTGGGGAACTACTCCGGCACCACCCTGCTGGTGGTCCCTTCGTCTCGAGGATCCGCTACATCAGCGCGTCGTTCAGTAAGCCCGGTCACTGAGCCGACCTCGAGCTCCCCGCGACACTCAGGGTGTCGACCACGAAGGAGTGCACCGTGCGCTTGAAGATCCTTACCGGACTGCTGCTCGCCACGATCTTTGCGGTCGAGCGGCTGTGCAGCTTCGGTGAGGCCCCGGAGAGCGGATCCCCCGCAGCGGGGCCTGCCGTCAGCCTGCAGTTCGTCGGGAAGGACCTGGGCGGCGCGTCGTACGACGGCGCGCAACTCGCCGGGAAACCGGCGGTCCTGTGGTTCTGGCGCACCGGTGCCCACCTGTCGGGCGCAGATCCGGTCGGGTCACGGCCATCGCCCAGGAGTACGCCGGGCAGGTCAACGTGGTCGGGGTGGGCGGCCTGGGCGACGCAGCCGACATCCGGGACTACGCCCGCCAGGTGGAAGGTCCCGACTCACCTGATCGACGAAGAGGGATCGGCGACACTTCGAAGGTGACCGCCCGAGCACGTACGCTGATTCTGGACGCGACGGTGGCGTCGTCAGCGAGGGCTACCTCGACGACGATGCACTTCTCCGCCCAGGTGGCAGAGCTCGTGGGCTGACGTGCTCAGCGCAAGCGGCGCTCGCCCTGGGGCGTGGCACGCTGGCCGCCTGAACCCCTGCGGCTTCGCCCTGCTCCGGCGTACCCGACCCTGCTGGTCAACGGCGACCAGCCGAGCCGAGGGTCGCGGTCACACGGGCGCTGGCAATGACGGCAGCCATGACCGCCGGCTTCACCACCGTGTTCGTCGTCTTCGGCCTCGTCGTCGCCCCGCTCGCCAGCTCTGCGCAGCGGTACCTGCCGTGGTTCAGTCTCGCGGTCGGGCTCGCCCTCGCCGGTGCCGGGCTGTCGTTGGTCGCCGGCCGCAGCATCGCACCGCGCCGCGGGCTCGGCCTCGCGGACGGGCGCCGATCACCGCTCGTGGGGATCGATGTGCTTCGGCATCTCCTGACGCGCTCGCCGAGCCTGACCTGCACCATCGCTCCGTTCCTCGCAGTGGTGGTCTCCGCCTTCCGCGCCGATTCACCGCTCACCGGCGCCGGCCTGTTCCTGCTGTACGCCGCCGGCATGGGCCTGGTGGTCGGGACGGCCGCGCTCGCGGTAGCTTCTGGCCGAGCAGGCACTCGTCCGCGGCGCCCGGCGCTCGGGCCGGGCTGTTCCGACAGCGGGCGGCTGTCGCTGGCGCTCGTGGGTGGCTATGTCGCGACTACGGCTCATGGGAGTCCAGTCCTTCGTGGAGCACCACCGAGGACCCGGTGATCGACGCGCGGCGGCGGTGCAGGCACTGCGTTGGCCAACACCGCCACCTCGATCGGGCCGGTTATGTTCGCCCTGGTTCTTGCCGGCTCGATCGTGGCCATCGGGGTGTCCACGTCGGGCGCCGGCTGGCCACGAGGTCGCGCTTCCCGAAGATGTCGCATGACCGCCACGCGTCCAACCGGGGGCCGGCGAGATGAAGGAGATCGGCGCTTCTCAGGTGCGCCCCGGCGATTCTCCGATGGCGGTCCCGCCGCGGCTGCGCACCGGACCTGGCCCCTTCGACGTACTGTCTGGTGG
>CAWEUP010000015.1:0-157945 GCA_963812235.1 uncultured Actinomycetota bacterium
TGGAGCTCGACCGGCTGCGCCCAGGCGACGTACGTCGTGGTCAGACGCGGACCGGGAAGTGAGCGAAGCCGCGGTCTCCCTCGTCGGTCGACGCTTCGAGGTGGAGGTCGGACCGGTCGCCCACGGCGGGCACTTCGTCGCCCGCCACGAGGGTCGGGTGATCTTCGTCCGGCACGCCCTGACCGGCGAGCGGGTCGTGGTCGAGATCACCGAGGACAGCGGGAGGTTCCTGCGGGGTGACGCGGTCGAGGTGGTCACCGCCTCCGCCGGACGGGTGCCCGCACCGTGTCCGCTGGCCCACCCGGGCGGTTGCGGCGGCTGCGACTTCCAGCACGTCGCGCTCGACGAGCAGCGGCGGCTCAAGGGTGCCGTGGTCGCGGAGCAGCTCCAGCGGCTGGCCGGCCTGGACCGCGAGGTGGAGGTCGAGCCGGTTCCGGGCGACCAGGGCGGCCTGCACTGGCGCACCAGGATGCAGTACGTCCACCTCCCCGGTGGCGAACGCGGGCTGCGCAAGCACCGCTCGCACGACGTCGTCATCGTGGACGAGTGCCTGATCGCCGGCCCCGACGCGCGCGAGCCCGAGAGGTCGGAACCGGTCGTGGAGCAGGTGGAGACCTCGGCCGGCGCCCACTCGTTCACCGTGGCCGGGGACGGGTTCTGGCAGGTGCATCCGGGCGCTCCGCGCACCCTGGTCGAGACCGTCCTGCGGATGCTCGCGCCCGGCGCCGGCGAGCGCGCGCTCGACCTGTACGCCGGTGTGGGGCTGTTCTCGGCGTTCCTGGCCCGGGCCGTGGGTCCCACAGGCAACGTGACGGCGATCGAAGGGGACCGGCGGGCCGCCGAGCTGGCCGGGGAGAACCTCGCCGAGCTGACGCAGGTCGAGGTGCAGCACGACCGGGTGGACCGCGCGCTGCGCAGACGCAGCCCGGTTGACCTTGTCGTGCTCGACCCTCCGCGCGCGGGGGCCAAGCGTCAGGTCGTCCGCGCCATCGCCGACCTCGCTCCCAGGGCAGTGGCGTACGTCGCCTGCGACCCGGCCTCGCTGGCGCGCGATGTCTCCTACTTCGCGGAGGCGGGCTACGACCTGCGGGAGCTGCGCGCCTTCGACCTGTTTCCGATGACGCACCATGTCGAGTGCGTCGCGATGCTGGAGAGGACCGGCTCTGACCTGAGGTGACGCGGATTCGCGATGAGCGGTTGACTTTCCAGCAATCCGCCTTCGGTGCACCTCGGGCGCCATGGCTGCCGATCGGCGGCATGTGACATCCGATCTGGTCCAGATCCGCGGCAAGGACCTCTCAGCGCTGTTCGACCGCTGCATCGCCCCGTCGACACGCGGACCGTCAGCGTTGTGCTTGGCGAGATGGCTCCTCGACGACTCGCACCCGCCTGGCTGCTGCTGCCCACGACGAGCCGGTGCGCAGGTCAGATCGCCTACGGCGTACTGCACGGCTGCGCCGTCGCTATCGTGACGACGTGCTGGAGGACTTCGTGATCGCCCGCAACACCGAGCCTGAGTCGACGCTGCCGTACCTCCTCCGGATCCCGCTCGGGGACGGGATCATCCTCAAGGCGAAGGACACCTGGCCGCGCACCGGCAAGGTCTACTGCCACCGTGTCGAGGAGTGGCCAGCAGACGCCGAGATCATCGAGCGGGTTCCGGTGCGCTCCTGTGTGAGGCGGGGCGCCGCCATCGACCTGGTGCTCGACCGCGGGCGAGAGAACCGCTCCCAGATCGTCGTCACCAACGCCCGCGGACGGCAGATGATCTTCTGGCAGACTGCCCGCACCTCCAAGCAGGCGCGTCCCGCGGTGACCCTCCCCGGAGCCCGCGCCAGCGGAGTCGCCGACCTGGAGATCGTGGTCGACATCCGGGAGCGCTATCCGTTCACCTTCGCCGACCGGCAGGCCTCAACCAGGCGCGAGTCGCTGAGCGCCGGCGACTACGGACTCATCGTCGACGGACTGTTGCAGGCGTCGGTGGAGCGCAAGTCCCTGACCGACCTCGTTTCCTCGCTGACCACGGGAAGACTGAAGTTCCAGCTCACCGAGCTGTCCGCGATCCCACGTGCCGCGGTGGTCGTCGAGGAGCGCTACTCGCAGGTGTTCAAGCTCGACCACGTCCGGCCCAGCGTGGTGGCTGATGCGATCGCCGAATGCCAGATCCGGTTTCCGAGCGTTCCGATCGTCTTCTGCGAGACTCGCAAGCTCGCCCAGGAGTGGACCTATCGCTTCCTGGCAGCTGCTCGGGTCGGGCTCTCCGAGGAGATGGTTGGCGACCTCGCCGTACGCGGCCTCGAAGCGGCGCCGCCGCTCGCGGCCGCACCGCCCACGCCCGCGGTGGTACGTGGCTGGGCGTCCGCGAACAGCATCGTCGTCTCCGACAGGGGCAGGATCCCGGCGGCGGTGATGGATCAGTACCTCGAGGCTCGCGCCCGCGGTGAGACCTGAGACTGCGGTCCGCCATGGCTGTCGGTGCCGACTGGTTCGAGGGCGCGCTTCGGGCGCGCGTTGAGTCGCGGACGCCCGCAAGAACACGCCGACACGCTGAGCGGCTCAGACCGCTCGGCTGCAGATGTCGTCTGATGGACGCGGTTGTCCGTCATGGATCGCGCTCACGCCCAGCACCACCTGCGTCTTCCCGATGACCCGCCACGTCGGGTGCGTGGCATTGTTCATCTCGTGATGGGCCACCTCGGACGATGACGCTCATCCGCGACTTTCTCGACCTCGTGGCCCAGCTGGAGCAGGTGCGGGTCGTCGAGCACTCCCGCCACTCGAAGTTCGAGGTGGCCGGCCACACCTTCGGCTACCTGTGGGAGCCGACCCGGACGGTGGGCCTCAAGCAGACCCTGGCCGAGCAGGCCGCGTTGGTCGGTGAGCGGCCCGACGTCTTCGAGGTGCAGTTCACCGCCGGTGGCTTCGGCTGGGTGGTGGTCCGTCTCGAGCTGATCGACCGGACCGAGCTCGCCGAGCTCACCTTCGAGGCCTGGCGCCTCTCCGCCCCCACCCCCCTGGTCACCCAGCGCGGCGACCGCCTCCCCACCTAGCCTCTTCTGGGAGTACGCCGACCGGGCACTCGTGCTCGCCTGGAGTACGCCGAGCGGGCACTCGTGCTCGCCTGGAGAGCGTCGAGCGGGCACTCGTGCTCGCCTGCAGAGCGTCGAGCGGGCACTCGTGCTCGCCAGCAGAGCGTCGAGCGGGCACTCAGCCCGCGCCTGCTCTGCCTCGTGCGGGGACTCGCACACCGCATGGCGAGCCCGTCGTTGCGACCACCCTGGGTTGAACGAGTCCCGACCGCTCCTGGCCGGCCATGCTCGCCGTCCACGCGTTGCATGGGCCGGCCCGCAGAATCGCCCGGTCGGCGCCGTACGGACGAGCGCGAGTGCCCGGTCGGCGCCGTACGGACGAGCGCGAGTGCCCGGTCGGCGTACTACGGGGTCAGGGGCGGGTGAGGGTGCGGGAGCGCTGGTCCAGGGCGAGCTCGCCGTAGGGGTAGTCGGTGGGGCGCAGGTCGCTGACCCGCTCGAGAGTGGCCACCTCGTCGTCGGTCAGGACGACGTCGACGGAGGCCAGGTTGTCCGCGAGCTGCTCCAAGGTCCGGGCGCCGAGGATGGTCGAGGTGACCGCAGGCCGGTTGGTGACCCAGGACAGCGCCACCTGGGCCATCGTGACGCCGCGGGCCTCGGCGATCTTCTGGACGCCCTCGATGATGTCCCAGGTGCGATCGGTGCCGCGCCGGTCCCAGGCCTCCATGCCGCGCTCGGGGTCCTCGCCGAGCCGGGTGACCCCCGTCGGACGGGCGTCGCGCTGGTACTTGCCGGTCAGCCAGCCGCCGCCGAGGGGGCTCCATGGCAGCAGGCCGAGGCCGGCGTCGAGGGCCGCCGGGACGATCTCCCACTCGATCTCACGCACGATCAGGCTGTACTGCGGCTGGAGCGTCACCGGCTCGCTCAGCCCCAGGGCGCGGGCGGTGTGCACCGCCTTGGTCAGCTGCCAGCCGGCGAAGTTCGAGAGCCCGTAGTAGCGGATCTTGCCCGATCGGACGAAGCCGTCCAGCGTCCGCAAGGTCTCCTCCAGCGGCGTGCGGGGGTCCCACGCGTGCACCTGGTAGAGGTCCACGGCGTCCACCCCGAGCCGCCGCAGCGACGCGTCGAGGGCGCGGGTGAGGTGCCGGCGCGACAGGCCCACCTCGTTGGGGTCTGCTCCCATCGGGAACCTGCCCTTGGTCGCGAGTACGACGGAGTCGGCGACCGTGGCGCCGCGAGCGGCCAGCCAGCGACCGATGATCTCCTCGGAGACGCCGAGGGAGTAGACGTCGGCGGTGTCGACCAGGTTGCCGCCCGCCTCCACGAAGCGGTCGAGCTGGGCGTGGGAGCCGGCCTCGTCGGTCTCGGCGCCGAAGGTCATCGTGCCGAGACAGAGCTCGGAGACCGCACAGCCGGAATTGCCCAGGGTTCGATAGCGCATCGGGCCAGCCTAGGGGACCGGCCGGCTTGAAGCACGCATGATATCTTGATATCAAGATATCTGAGTAAGGCTTGCCTTCCTTCCCACAGCACCGGGCACGTGGGCAAGATGGCACCTCCTGGTAGGACCGACCGAACAAGACCCCGAACAAAGGGAGAGTCATGGCGAGCGCCGACAGCTTCGGAGCCAAGAGCACGTTGGACGTCAACGGCACGTCCTACGAGATCTACCGCCTCGCGGCGGTCGCAGGGGACGGGCTCGACGTCGAGTCACTGCCGTTCAGCCTCAAGGTGCTGCTGGAGAACCTTCTTCGCACCGAGGACGGCGAGGACATCACCGCCGACGACATCCGGGCGCTGGCCGGCTGGGATGCGGACGCGGACCCTGACAAGGAGATCCAGTTCACTCCCGCGCGAGTGATCATGCAGGACTTCACCGGCGTCCCGTGCGTGGTCGACCTGGCCACCATGCGCGAGGCGATGGCGGATCTGGGCGGCGACCCGTCCAGGATCAACCCGCTCGCCCCGGCCGAGATGGTGATCGACCACTCCGTGATCGCCGACGTCTTCGGCACTCCCGAGGCCTTCGAGCGCAACGTCGAGATCGAGTACGAGCGCAACCGTGAGCGCTACCAGTTCCTGCGCTGGGGCCAGGGCGCCTTCGACGACTTCAAGGTCGTCCCGCCGGGCACCGGCATCGTCCACCAGGTCAACATCGAGCACCTCGCCCGGGTGGTGTTCACCCGTGAGCTGGACTCAGCCGATGGCGGCAAGAGCCTGACGGCGTACCCCGACACCCTGGTCGGCACCGACTCGCACACCACGATGGTCAACGGCATCGGCGTCGTGGGCTGGGGCGTCGGCGGCATCGAGGCCGAGGCCGCCATGCTCGGTCAGCCGGTCTCGATGCTGATCCCGAGGGTGGTCGGCTTCAAGCTGAACGGCGACCTGCCGGAGGGCGCCACCGCGACGGACCTGGTGCTCACGATCACCGAGATGCTGCGCCAGCACGGTGTGGTCGGCAAGTTCGTGGAGTTCTACGGACCCGGTGTCTCCGCGCTGCCGCTGGCCAACCGCGCCACGATCGGCAACATGAGCCCCGAGTTCGGCTCCACGATCGCGGTCTTCCCGATCGACGAGGAGACCACGAAGTACCTCAAGCTCACCGGCCGCGACGACGAGCAGATCGCCCTCGTCGAGGCCTACGCCAAGGAGCAGGGGCTGTGGCACGACCCGGACGCCGAGCCGCGCTTCTCCGAGCGGCTCGAGCTCGACCTGGCCGAGGTCGTTCCGTCCCTGGCCGGCCCCAAGCGCCCCCAGGACCGGGTCTCGCTCTCCGACGCCAAGGAGGCCTTCCGCATCGCGTTGGCCGACTACGCCGGCGAGGAGCCCGAGGGTGGCTCCGATCAGAACGGCGTGCCCGCGCAGGAGAAGCCCACTGAGGTCCAGCACTCCAAGGTGGACGAGCAGTCCGACGAGTCGTTCCCCTCGAGTGATGCGCCCGCCCACTCCGAGGGCGGCAACGGTGACGGCGCGCCCCACGACTGGCGCAACCACCCGGCCGGCAGCGGTCACGGCCGTACGTCGAACCCGGCCAGCGTGAAGCTCAAGGACGGCACCGAGTTCGAGCTCGACCACGGGGCCGTGGCGATCGCCGCGATCACCTCGTGCACCAACACCTCGAACCCCTCGGTGATGATCGGCGCCGCCCTGCTCGCCAAGAACGCCGTCGAGAAGGGCCTGACCACCAAGCCCTGGGTCAAGACCACGCTGGCTCCGGGCTCGAAGGTCGTCTCCGACTACTACGAGCGGGCCGAGCTGACCCCCTACCTGGACAAGCTCGGGTTCAACCTCGTCGGCTACGGCTGCACCACCTGCATCGGCAACTCGGGACCGCTGATCCCCGAGGTGAGCCAGGCCGTCAACGAGAACGACCTGGCTGTCGTCTCGGTGCTCTCGGGCAACCGCAACTTCGAGGGCCGGATCAACCCCGACGTGAAGATGAACTACCTGGCCTCCCCGCCTCTCGTGGTCGCCTACGCGTTGGCCGGCTCCATGGACGTCGACCTCTACAACGACCCTCTCGGAACCGACGAGGACGGCAACGAGGTCTACCTCAAGGACATCTGGCCCAGTGCCGCTGAGGTCGAGGAGGTCATTGCGACCGCCATCACCTCGGAGATGTTCACCAACGACTACGCCGACGTGTTCGCGGGCGACGAGCAGTGGAGGTCTCTTCCCACTCCGGAGGGAGACACCTTCGAGTGGGACGAGAACTCCACCTACGTGCGCAAGCCTCCCTACTTCGACGGCATGCCCGACGAGCCCGAGGACGTCACGGACATCGAGGGTGCGCGCGTCCTGCTCAAGCTGGGTGACTCGGTGACCACCGACCACATCAGCCCGGCGGGCGCGATCAAGAAGGACAGCCCGGCCGGCAAGTACCTCGCCGAGCACGACGTCGCGCAGCGCGACTTCAACTCCTACGGCTCGCGCCGCGGCAACCACGAGGTGATGATCCGCGGCACCTTCGCCAACATCCGGCTGCGCAACCAGCTGGCACCGGGGACCGAGGGCGGCTTCACCCGCGACTTCACCAAGGACGGAGAGGAGACCACGGTCTTCGAGGCTTCGGAGAACTACCTCGAGAGCGGCACCCCGCTGATCGTGCTCGCCGGCAAGGAGTACGGCTCCGGGTCCTCGCGTGACTGGGCCGCCAAGGGCACTGCGCTCCTCGGCGTCAAGGCCGTGGTCGCTGAGTCCTACGAGCGGATCCACCGGTCGAACCTGATCGGCATGGGGGTGCTGCCGCTGCAGTACCCCGAGGGCGAGACCGCCGAGTCGCTGGGTCTCTCGGGCGAGGAGGAGTTCGCCGTCGTGGGCGTCACCGAGCTCAACGAGGGCAGGATCCCCAAGACGGTGACGGTCAAGGCCACCGGCGGGTCCGCGGACGTCGAGTTCCAGGCGCGGGTGCGCATCGACACCCCGGGTGAGGCGAAGTACTACCGCCACGGCGGCATCATGCAGTACGTCCTGCGGAGCCTGCGCAGCGCCTGACCGGCCTGCCAGGTCGGAGCACGGCGCCGCGCGCGTTGTGCTCCGACCTCAGCAGCGCCCGAGGGGGCGCCCGGATCATGGCTTGGTCAGCGCCGGGCAGAACCGGGTCGTAGCCGGGGAAGCCGCACGGTCATGGTGGTCCCGACTCCGGGGGAGGAGCTCACCGAGACGGTGCCGTCGTGCTGGGTGATGATCGAGTGCACGATGCTCAGGCCCAGACCCGTGCCCTGGATGGCGTGCTGGGTCGCCACCGAGGAGCGGAAGAAGCGCGTGAACAGGTGCTGCTGGTCCTCCTCGGGGATGCCCATGCCCGTGTCGAGGACCTCGACGTAGGCCCAGCCCTCCTCGGCCCTGACCGTGAGCATCGCGCGGCCGCCGGCGGGGGTGAACTTGATCGCGTTGCCCATCAGGTTCACCACGGCCCGCTCCAGCGCGTTGAAGTCGCCCACCACCCGCACGGGTTCCTCGGGGAGCACGAGTCGGGACTCCAGGGCGCTGACCCGGAGCAGCTCCTCGAGCAGCTCGAAGGCGCTGCCGGCCACCAGCCGCAGGTCCAGCTCCTCGTGCGCGAGGTCGAGCGAGCCCGACTCCGCCCGGGAGAGGGTCAACAGGTCCTCGACGATCAGTCCGAGCCGTCCGCTGTTGCGGTCGATCCGATGGATCGCGTCCAGCTGGAGGCGGTTGAGCTCACCCAGGGAGCCGTCGCGGAGGAGCTCGGCGTACCCGGCGATGCTGGTGATCGGCGTCCGCAGCTCGTGGCTGACGTTGGAGACCAGCTCCTGCTTGACGTGGTCCACCTCCTCCAGCCGCTGCACCGAGGCCCGCTCGCGCTCCAGCGCTGTGCTCAGGGCCTCCTGCGACCGGAGACGGTCGGTGATGTCCTCGCCGGCCCCGATGAAGCCGACCACCTCGCCGTCGGGATCCACCACCGGGCTGCAGGTCAAGGAGACCATCCGCCGCTCACCGTTGCGGCGCACGATCTCCCAGTCACGGCTCTCTCCGCGCCGGACCATCTCCATCACCACGGCGGTGTGATCGGTGGGTACGCCGAAGTACGCAGCCTGTCGGGCTACCTCCTCCGGTGGGTGGAACATCTCGGGGGAGTGGCCGAGTACCTCTGCCGGCTCGTATCCCATCGTCTGCTGGGCGCCGATGTTGAAGTGTGTGATCCTCCCCCGAGCGTCCGTGGCGATGATCATGGCGCCGCTGACGGAGTCGAGCAGCCGCTCCATCGTGCCGGCTGCCCGGGTGGCCTGCGCCGTGATCGAGAAGAGCTTCTCCACCATCGTCGTCAGCGCGACCGTGAGGAGGCAGGCCGCAGCCACGAACAGGTACAGCAGCCCGGGGGCCAGTGCCGCCGGCAGGCCCTCGAGCGCCCCGGCCAGCGGACCCCGGCCCTCGAAGGTCAACGCGTAGGCCACCAGGCACACGACGAAGAGCTGTGCGTGCGCCTCCCGGCGGGTGGCCCGGGTCGCCGCCCACGCCAGCGCGACCAGCACCATGAACGTCGAGTCCAGCCGGGTCGTGGGATAGAAGACGGCCACGGTGATGAGCACCATCAGCGTCCGTTGCACGGCCAGCTCGAGGCCGCCACCGGCGGCCCGGCGACCGGCCGTCCGCACGAACAGCGGCAGCACCGCCAGCTGCGCGGTCAGGGCGGCCAGGGCGGACATCAGTCCGGCCAGCAGCGACTGCGCCAGGTCGTACTCCGTACTCGCCGCGACGGTGGCCACCGCGCCGCTCAGCAGGGCCCCGCCCGTGACGACGAGGTGGTAGCGGGCGAGGTCGACATCGTCGAGGCGGAGCTGTCCGGACCTCCCCCGGACGAGGAGATGCGCGACCAGCAACGAGGGGAGCGTCACGGCCAGGCTGCCGAGGACCCCCTGCCAGAGCTCGACCTGGTAGCTGTGCGAGACCGCCAGGGTCACCACCAGCGTCTCGGCGGCGAGGACCAGGCCACGCCGCTCCCTGCCCGCGAAGATGAACAGTGCGATCGCGAACCCCAGTGACGGCCAGCCGCCGTACGCCGTCGCCTGGAGGCCGCGCAGCGAGAGTGGGACGGCGATGAGCATCAACAACAGGGCGCTCTGCGCCCACCGCGTCAAGGACATGCCCGTTGCTCCAGTGGTGATGGTGTGCACATGCTGCCGTCAGGGCGTGCGCCTCTGGCGATTCTGTCGCACCCCGCAAGAGGTGCGGGCGTGATTGTCGCACTCAGCATCAGCCCGTCGGGCTCCCGTCTCGAAACCCCGAGCCAGCCGGCCGGGGCACCGGCGCCGCCGGCGAGCACGGGAGCAGCGAGGAGGGTGCGCACCACGACGGTGTCAGCGAGGCGGTCGCCCCGGCCGTCCGGGTGATCCGGGTGTCCGGGCAGCGGGACTACCCTGCGAGACACCCTCGTTGTCCGCCGACATCGAGGTCAGACAGCCATCAAGGAGCACAGGAGGTTCGAGGATGCTCGTCGCGTTCTCCGTCGCACCGAGCGGCACCGGCCGCGCAGACGGATCAGTGTCCGACGCCGTAGCGGCGGCGATCCGCGTCGTGAGGGAGTCCGGGCTCCCGAACCGGACCGATGCGATGTTCACGACGATCGAAGGCGACGACTGGGACGAGGTCTTCGGGGTCGTCAAGCGCGCCACGGAGGCCGTCGCGGAGTACGGGTCGCGAGTCTCGCTCGTGCTGAAGGCCGACATCCGCCCGGGGTACGACGGGCAGCTCGACGAGAAGGTCCAGCGGATCCAGGAAGCGCTCGAGGACACCTAGCGGGTCGGACACGGGGTTGCTCGTAGAGTGCTGAAGGTGGTGAGGACCCATCCCGGCGTCGACGCGTACCTCCAAGGCCTGCCTGCCTGGCAGCAGGACATCTGCGGGCAGCTGCGCCAGATCATCGGCGAGGCCGACGCCGACATCGAGGAGACCGTCAAGCGGACCGACAAGCCGTACTTCGTTCTCGAGGGCAACGTGTGTGCGCTCCTGGCCACCAAGGACCACGTCAACCTGTTCCTCTACGACCCGACCGTGCCGGACCCCGCGGGCCTGATCAACCAGGGCCACGAGAACGTGACGGCGCGTGCGATCCAGATCTACCAGCACGACCGGATCGAGCGCTCAGCGCTGACGGAGCTGCTCCGGGCGATCATCGCGAACAACAGGGCTGGCGGTTGGCGACGGCTGAGCAAGCCGGGGCCTGACTGAGGCCGAGCTCCGAGGTCGCCAGCCGATCCGGCGCGACCCACGGCCACCGACGTCTGGGAGTGGGACCAGATGGGACGGCGGTGCCGCAGACCGTGGTGGTGGTCGCGGAGACGAACCTCGATCCAGAACGAGCGTGACCTGGGTCTCCTGGCGTCGTTGGAGGTCTTGTCCCCGATCTCAGGAGCTCGCCCATGGGTCTTCGCCCTCGTCGTCATCGCCTTCTCGTCGCCTCCACCGCCACCGCGGTCGTGCTGGCCGGACTGGCCCCCGTCCTGTCCGGAAGCCCGGCCCAGGCCCAGGACGTGGCCTTCGCGCCGCGACTGGTCACGGTGGACACGCCCACCAGGGCTGACAAGGGACGGCTGCAGGCGCTGGGCCTGGATCTGACCGAGCACGCCGGTCACGACTACGTCGAGGTGGTGCTGCACACCGGCGCCGATCTCAGTCGACTGGTGGGCTCAGGGCTCGGCTACGACGTGCGGATCGCCGACCTGACCGAGCGAGAGGCCCAGAACAACAAGGTCAACGCGGCGTACGCCGCCGCCACCCTGGAGTCGCCGCTTCCCTCGGGTCGTGACGGCTACCGCACGCTGGCCGACTTCAACGACGACATCCGCGAGCTCGCGGCCATCCGGCCCTCGATCGCGAAGCGCATCACGCTGCCGCACAAGAGCCTCGACGGTCGCACGGTCCACGGCGTCGAGATCGGACGTGACGTGCAGGCGGCAGAGGACGGCCGGCCGACATTCGTGCTGCTCGGCGTGCACCACGCTCGCGAGTGGCCCTCAGGCGAGCTGGCGATGGAGTTCGCCTACGACCTCGTCAAGAGCTACGGAACCGACAAGCGCATCACCAACCTCCTGGACAAGTCCCGCGTCGTGGTGGTGCCGGTGGTCAACGTGGACGGCTTCGACCTCTCCCGCACCGACGGCGGCCTGGTCGACCTGCGGGAGACCGACAACGGCAGCACGGTCTCCATCCTGGGCACGCCGGGCAACGCCTACAAGCGCAAGAACTGCCGCGTCGTCGACGGTCAGGACACCCCCGACGGCACCTGCCGTGCCGGCAGCGCCACCAGCCCCGGCGGCTTCGGCACGGGGGTCGACCTGAACCGCAACTACGGCGGCTTCTGGGGTGGCCCCGGTGCCTCCGCCACCTTCGCGGACCCGACCTATCGCGGGGCCGGCCCCTTCTCGGAGCCGGAGATCCAGAACGTCCGCGAGCTGGTGAGCAGCCGCCAGGTGACCACGTTGATCTCCAACCACACCTTCTCCAACCTGGTGCTGCGACCGAACGGCGTCCACCCCGACACGATCGGTCACGACGGCGAGCCGGTGGGGAACGCGCCGGACGAGGCCGGCCTGAAGGCACTCGGCGCCGAGATGACCGCCAACAACGGCTACCGCAACATCCACGGCTGGGAGCTCTACGACACCACCGGCACCACCGAGGACTGGTCCTACAACGCGACCGGCGGGTACGGCTACACCTTCGAGATCGGGCCCGACGAGTTCCACCCGCCCTTCCCCCAGGTGATCGACGAGTACCTCGGCGCCGGGAAGCACGCCGGCAAGGGCAACCGGGAGGCGTACCTGGCCGCGCTGACGAACACGGTCGACAGCGCCAACCACGCGATGATCGAGGGCAGCGCTCCCAAGGGCGCGACGCTGCGGTTGCGCAAGCAGTTCGCCACCCCGACCTGGAGCGGCTCCTTCAAGGACACCTTGGACTCGACCATGACGGTCACCTCGTCCGGCAAGTACGCCTGGCACGTGAACCAGTCCACGCGTCCGGTGGTGCAGCAGAAGCTGGTGGAGATCACCGAGGACGCGCCGGTCCGCACGCAGAGCTACCAGGGTGGGCCGACCGCCGTCGGGGACCACGTGGACCACGCCTTCAAGGTCACCGAGAGCGGGGTCGACCTGATGAAGGTCGACCTCGACTGGTCGACGCCGGACGATCTCGACCTGGAGGTCTACCGCAAGAACGCGGACGGCTCGCTGACCGAGGTCGGCGGCTCTGGTAACGCGCCGGGCGAGAAGGAGTCGGCGGAGATCGCGGCGCCGACGCCGGGTGACTACGTGCTGCGGGTGGTCAACTTCGCCTCGGTCGCACCGACCTACGACCTCACGTCCACGCTGTTCGACTCCCAGGTGGTCGACTCGCGCGAGGTGCCGGGACTGATCGAGAACTGGACGCTCACCTGCGAGAAGGACGGCAAGGTCCTCGAGACGGTGCCGGTGGTGGTCGAGCGGGGCGAGCGCGCCAAGGTGAATCTCTCCGTGTGCGCCAAGCGCTGGTAGTCGCTCCCGTACGAACCGGACGGGCGGCCCGTCGGACTCCTCGGGGGTCCGGCTGGGTCGCCCGCTGGATTCGCGTCACATCCCAGGGATCGGCTGCACCTCGTGCACCTCGATCTCGCAACCGTCCGGCATCTGCAGGTGGGGGTGGTCCGCGGCCAGTGCGAGTGCAGCGTCCAGGTCGGCGGCCTCGATGATGCTGTAGCCCGCCACCTCACGGTTGCTGGCAGAGGTGCCGTCGGCGCTGACGCGCACTCCGCCGCCCAGGGGTGCGCCGAAGTCGACCATCCCGTCGCCCACCTTGCCGGCCCAGGCGCCCCACTGCGCCATCACGGCCTCCATCTGCTCGGGGCTGGGAGGTGTGGCATCGGCCGGACTGGTCGGTGCGTGGTAGATGTAGACGAACTTGCTCATGACTCCTACTTTCTTCTGCGGGCCCGCCGGTGCGGGACCCGACGTCGGTGTCTCGGGGTGCTGCTCAGGCCATGGGGGTGCGACCGCTGAAGGCCGCCAGGCGGTCCAGGCTGGTGGCTTCCGATGAGGGAGTGACCTCGGCGGCGAACGCCGAGCCGCGACCCCCCGGCACCAGGCCGTCGGCCAGGCCGCGCGCGTAGGCGACGAGCTCGTCCGAGACGTGCACCTGCTGTCCGCTGCTCTGCGCGATGTCCCAGCCGTGCAGGAGCAGCTCCACGGGCAGGATGCCGGCCGCGAAGGTCGCCGGCATGGTCGAGCCGCCGGGTCCGGGCACCTCGGAGTCGGGATCGACGCGCCGCCAGCCGTCGATGGCCTCGCCGGCCATCACCGAGACCCGGTTCTCCAGCGACCCCTCCTCGGGGTTGGTCACCGTGACGCCGGCCATGGCTCCGAGCTGGACCAGGGAGCCCATCAGGTGCTCGGCCAGCTCGTGACAGCTGAAGTCCGCGCACGGGGTCGGCTTGGGTCGGTCCTCGGCCGTCAGGTTGCGCAGCACCGGCTGGAGCACCGACAGGGCCGCCTCCGCCGCGACCACCGGGGTGAGGTTCTCCGGCGCCCAGGCCCATTCGTCCGGTCCAGCGTCACCGGTGCGGGCCAGCCGCTCGAGACGCTCGAAGTAGTGGTCCCAGCCCTCGGCATGGCCCTTGGCCTGGTCCTCGTCGAGCCCCTCGTGCACCAGGGTGAGCAGGGAGCCGCCCTCGTTCGGCTCGAGGGTGAGCGTGACCGTGGAGGCGTCGTAGGGCAGGTCGTCGCTGCCGTCCCAGCCCCAGCCGAAGACGATCCGCCGGCCCGGCTCGACCTCGCGGAAGGTGCCGCCGGCGACGTGGCCCGGGGTCACCGTCCACTGGTAGGAGCCGCCCGCGCGCAGGTCCACCACCGCGGTGACGGTCTGCCAGCGCCTCAGCCGCTCCGGCTCGGTGATCAGCGCGAAGGCCTCGTCGGGAGTGACGGGTAGCACGGTGGTCTTGGTGTAGCTCATGGGTTTCTCCTCAGGGTGTGTGCGTCGGCGACCAGCTTGTCGAGCTCGTTGGTCCAGAACTTGTCGATCTCCGCCTGCAGCCGGCGCAGGCCGCCGGGCAGCACCCGGTAGATGCGCTGACGGCCGACCTTCTCGGCTTCGACCAGCCCGGCGTCCGCCAGCACGAGCAGGTGCTGGGAGATCGCCGAACGGGTCACCGGGAACTCGGCAGCGACGTCGCTGACCGTTCTCGGCTGCGACGCGAGCAGCTGCAGGATGCGTCGCCGGTTCGGCTCGGCAGCAGCAGTCAGCGGGTCGGTCACGTCGAATACGTTAGTCGTCACTAACGCGTTTGTCCATGGGCGTACCCCGAGGGCACCGGACCTCGGTGGCGGGCTAGGAGGAGATGAAGGCAGCGACCAGGTCGGCGATCGCCGGGGCCTGGTCCTCCTGGAGGAAGTGCTTCCCCGGCAGTCGGTGGAGCTGCTCAAGCCCGGCCGCACGACGTACCTGCTCGCCCTGCACGCCGACCTTCAGGGCGGGGTCGGCCTCACCCCAGACCGCCTGGATCGGGAAGGCTCCGCTCCCCAGGAGGCCGACGTAGAGGTCCCGCTTCGCGCGGGTCAGCTCGAAGCCCCGCATGATCTGCAGGAAGGCGGCACCGCCGTCGGCACGCTTGAGCAGGTCGACGTAGGCGTCCAGCTCGTCCGCGGGGACGGCGTCGAGATCGGCGACCCCCTGCATCCGCATCAGGAGGCGGAACAATGGCTTGCGCAGCAGGGTGAGGTACGCCGGGCCCAGACCCGGCACCGCGAAGGGCCGCATGGCCCAGGGGCGGTGGAAGGTGTCGACCTCGATCGGCGTGTTGAGGATCGTCATCGACGACACCCGCTGGGGCACGGCGGCAGCCAGCTCGAAGCCGACCGGCCCACCGATGTCGTGCACCACGAGGTGGAAGCGCTCGAGCTCGAGGGCATCGACGGCGGCGAGGGCGAAGCGACCCAGGCCGCTCCAGGTGTAGTCGCGGCCCACCGGCCGGTCGGCCAGGCCGAGTCCGGGAAGATCGAAGGCGATCCCCCGAAGCCCTCGGGCGGCCAGCTCGGGGACGACCTTGCGATAGAGGTAGGCCGACGCTGGTACGCCGTGCAGGCACACCACCGGCTCGCCGGACCCGGCGTCCAGGACGAAGCTCCCGACGCCGTCGGCGGTGAACCGACGTCCCGACGCCTCGTGTCGCGCGATCACTTCGGCACTGCTCATCTGCACGCCCAGCCCTCTCGTCGTCGTGCACCGCGTTTTCCCGGTCGCCGGTCGGTGACGCCCTCGACGGTAACGGCCCCCTTTCCCGGTCCGGCCCCGGTTCCCGGTCCGGCTCCGTGCCTGGTCCGTCCTGGGCCCTGAGAGAGTGGGGCCGCAGCGCCGGTCGAGACGGAGGAGGAACCGGATGAGGTCGGAGACGCGGTCGTACCGCACCGGTGACCGAGAGGTCGTGCTGGACCTCACCGAGGACTGCGCCAGGTTCGTCGCCGACGAGCGCGACGGGCTGCTGCACGTGTTCGTGCCGCATGCCACGGCCGGGATCGCGGTGCTCGAGACCGGAGCAGGGTCCGACGACGACCTGCTCAGCGCGCTCGCCGAGCTGCTCCCGGCCGACGACCGGTGGCGGCACCGGCACGGGTCGCCCGGCCACGGCCGCTCCCATGTGATGCCGGCCCTGGTCCCGCCGTACGCGACCGTGCCGGTGCTCGACGGCGAGCTGGCGCTCGGCACCTGGCAGAGCATCTGCCTGGTCGACCTGAACGTCGACAACGCCGAGCGTCAGGTGCGACTCTCCTTCCTGCCGGGATGAGCCGCCGGCCGCGGGGGAGGACGTGATGATCCTGGGGGTCGACGCCGGTGTCGTCGTCGTGGTGGCAGTCGTCCTGGTGCTGGGCGCCACTGTGCAGGCGCTGGTCGGGCTCGGGCTGGGGCTGGTGGCCGCCCCGGTGGTCACGATGCTCGACCGCTCGCTGATGCCCGAGCTGCTGCTGGTGCTGGCAGCGCTGCTGCCGTTGCTCACCCTGCTCACCTCGCGCGCCGAGATCGACTGGCGGGGGCTGGCCTGGGTGCTGCCGGCTCGAGTTCCCGGCACAGCGCTCGGTGTGCTGCTGCTCGCGGTGCTGACCGATCGCTACATCGGTGTGGCCGTCGGGGTGATGGTGCTGATGGCCGTGGCGCTGTCGGTCCGAGCGGTGGACGTGCCGGTGCGCCCGACGACCCTCATGCTCGCCGGGGTGCTCTCGGGCGCCGCCGGCACCACGACCTCGCTCGGAGGGTCGCCGGTCGCACTGCTGTACCAGCACCGCTCACCGGCGCAGATCCGTTCGACGCTCGCGGTGCTGTTCGTCGTGGGTGCGGTGATGAGTCTGGTCGGCATCTGGCTCGGTGGCGCCTTCGAGCTGCGTCTGCTGCTGCTAGGGCTGCTGCTCACGCCGTGTCTCGGGCTGGGGGCTCTGCTCGGCCACCGGCTGGACGGACGCTTCCCCGACCACCTCGTCCGGTACGCCGTGCTGACGGTCTGCGCGGCCTCGGCGCTGGTGCTGCTCGCCCGGAGCCTGGCCGTGGGCTGAGCGGTCCACCAGCCTCGACCCCAGCTTCGACCCCACCGCAGCGACCCTCCCGAGACGCACGAGGTCGCCGCGCAGAGCCTCGCGTCGGTCACGGTGCTGCGGTACGAGGAGATAGATGGCCACCTCCATCGCACGCGCGAGCCGCAGCACGCGGAACGACTGCCGCACCCGGGTGCCCCCGTCCGGCAGCGCCTCGAGCTCGAAGCGCCACTCGGTGGAGTCGCGCGGAACGCCGCCGCTGGTCCGGTAGACCCACCGACGGGGAGCAACCGACTCGGTGACGGTGCACTTTCGCCGCCACCTCGTTCGTCCGGACTGGTTGCCGCCCACGAACACCGCGCCCACGACCGGGTTCTCGTGGCCGTCGATCCAGGTCGCCGTGCGGCACTCATGGCTCCACTCGCCCACACGTGGCACGTCGGTGAGCACGTCCCAGACCTGTTGCGGGGGAGCGTCGAGCACGACGTCGACGTGGCCCTCCTCGGCAAGCCTCCAGCGCCGAGTCACAACCACGCCTTGTCGGCGCCGATCGGCAACGAGGGCACGTCGCCGGCCCTGGTGCCGTCCCAGAGCGCGGCCCGCCGACGGCGGTAGCGGCCTCCCAGCACCTTGAGGAGGATGAACCGGGGGACCGGCGGGACCAGGTGCTCCACGTGATCGCGACTGCTCTCGTCGAGACCGTCGATGACCCAGTGACCTTGCTCAGCCAGCTCGAAGAGTCCCTTGGGCTTGAGGTTGAACTCCTCGTCCCACTCGCGCCACTCGCGCTCGGTGATGCTCTGGGAGACCACCGGCATCATCTCCAGCTCCTCGCGCTCGAGGTGGGGAAGCAGCACGTCTCGGAGCCCGTCGAGCGCGTCGATCAGCCCGTCGTCGGTGCGTCGAGGATCGGCGAGGTGCTCGTGCGCCGTGTCGCTGAGACGCGTCATCGCGAGCGCGATGTCGGCGTGGTCCCGGTCCATCTGCGCCACCAGGTCTGCGGCGTCCGGGTTGCGCGACACGACGAGGGGGTAGAGCCCCTCGTCCTCGCCCGAGTGGTGCGTGTGCAGGACGTGCATCAGCCAGAGCGCATGCTCGGCCAGGGCCCGGCGACGACGCGTTTCGGCGGCTGCGGGAGTGCCCAGCACCATGCGGAGGCGAACGAGGTCGCGCCGCAGCGCGGAGTGCATGACTCCCATCATCTGGGTGTCCGCGGGGTCGTTCGGGGCCACGGTGTGGAGGGTGGGCTGCTTGGCGGTCATGATGGACTCTCCTCTGGGATGTGAAGTAGGAGCTGGCCCATGGTGTCGGCGAGCCACTCCTCGTACTGTCGGGCACTCCAGCCGGCCGCGTGGACCAGGAGGAGGTAGACGTCCGGGCTTGCGATCGCCTGGAGGCCTTCGGCCAGCTGCGGCTCTGCCGGCCGGTCGAGAATCAGAGCCAGGCCGTCGGCGAAGCTCGTGTGTTGGCGGGTCCTGGCCTCAGCGAGCCTGCTGGCGAGGCCCTCCTCGACGGTCGCTCCCGTCTCCAGCGCGCGGTGCAGGAGCGCGACCCGCGCGTACTGGGTGGAGACCATCTGGGCCGCCTTGGTCAGTCGTTCCCGCCGGCTGCCCGAGCCCAGCGCGAGGAACTCCGGACGCTGTGCCAGGGGCGCGGGTGCGGTGTCACCGACGATCCCCACGTCGAGCGCCCGGAGCAGCAGCTGGACCTTGGAACCGCCGGACGCATAGACCGTCTCGACGGAGACGCCTGCGGATCGAGCGATGTCGCGCATCCCGGTGCCGCTCCATCCGCGCTCCGAGAAGAGCGCGGCCGCGGCCCCGACCACGGCCGCCTGGGTGTCCTCGGCCAGTGCGCGGCGCCGGGGGGAGTCGTAGGACCGGGTGTCTCGCTTCGTCGGTTCTCTGCTCACTCGATGAGTGTGGAACACTTCTGTATTGAATGCAAGGGTGTTCTGCCGAATATTTGGAGGGGGTCGAGCAGGTGGCGCGCGAGCGGGCCTGGCTGCACGCTGGACCCATGACGACACGTGAGCAGCCCTGGTCCGACGACGACGCCTCCGGTGCCCGGGTGGTGCTGCTGACGCGCAACCCGATCGCGGACGCCATCGAGGCCATCGCCACCACGGCAGGTCGCCGAGTGATCGTGATCGAGGACGACGAGAACGGTCAGGGAGTCAGCGCGCTGGAGCGGCAGCAGCTCGATCAGCAAGACGCGGTGGTCCTGTGCGACCACGACGCCCCGGACGCGCCGCAGGTGCTGCGTCAGGCGCTGGCGTCCCCGGCGTCGTACGTCGCGATGATGGCCAGCCGGAGGCGTGCGACCGGCCTGGTCGCTGAGCTCGAGCAGGAGGGGGTGTCGGGGCTCGAGAAGCTCCGGGTGCCCGCTGGGCTGAACATCGGCGGCAAGGCGCCGGGGGAGATCGCACTCTCTGTCGTGGCGGAGGTCGTGGCGATCTCCTACGGGCGTGACGGCGGCCCGATGAGTCGCCCGGCGTCGCTCTGAGGCGGCGGGGCCACGGAGAGCCGCTGCCGGACGGGCCGGTCTCTAGTCGATCGTGAGCAGCCGGGTGATCAGGCTGTCGATCGGCAGGTGCCGACCCTCCTCGCCCACGGGCACGATCTCGTGGGTCCGGGCGAGGAAGTCGTGCACCGCGCGGGCGGGTGCCTGGATCAGGGCCATCCCCTCGGGAGAGCTGAGCTCGACGATCACCACGGCGCTGCCGTTCTCGCTCAGGCAGGGCCACACCTGGACGTCGCCGTCGCCCACGGGCTCGTAGAGCCCCCCGAACAGCAGCTCGCGGGCGAAGGTCCACACCACGAGCCCGGACCTGGCCTCGAGGTGCATGGCGACCGCGTAGGCGTCGGCGGGGTCGAAGACCAGCGCCCCGCCGAGCTGGCTGCCGCTCGCATCGCCGCAGGTGAAGGACACCGAGGTGCGCACGGTCGTGGAGGTGGCTCTGTCCTGAGACTTGTCCATGGTCGTCCTCGGTAGCGGTCCGGTGGAAGTGTCCGTTGAGGGGTGAAACGAGCGTCGGGCCCAGACATGACACCGATCCCTCCAGTGGTCTAGTGAAATCGGCCAACCGGTCTACTTTGTACGAACAGGTGTTCGATCCGTGCCTAGAATGGAGCCATGTTCGGCTCGCCGTCACCTCCTCGATCTCCCGGTCGCACCACCGGTCCGGCCCCTGGCCGCGGCGTACGACCGCCCGGTTGGCCGGCGGAGGTGCGCCCTCCCGATGCGCCCGACTGGGAGGCGACCGCAGCGACGTGGCTGCTCGACCTGTGCCCGCCCGAGTACCGCGGCTACCCGACGCTGCGTCGGCACGTGGTGGTGCTGGCCCGCTTCGCGGTGCTCCACGTCGAGGGGTGTCAGTCGGCCGTCAACCAAGGACTCAGCGAGGCGCGAGGAGGCCTGCGCGAGGTCGCCGAGGCCTCCGTGGTGGAGGCGGCTGTGGAGACCTGGCAGCGCGAGTCCGCACGGCTGCTCGGACTGCGACGTGCCGTCGGGCTCGTCGAGGAGGCGCTTCGGGGGCGACGATTCGTCGAGCGGCTCTAGCGCCGGCCGGAGCGGGACTCGGACACCCAGGTCGTGCCACGTCGAGACCACTAGGGTGGGCTCCCATGCCCCGCATCGCTGCTGTGTTCCTGATCGACTCGCGAGGACACCTCCTCCTCCAGCACCGGGACGAGCACGCCCCGCGCGCGGCCAACCAGTGGGGCATGGTCGGCGGACACGTCGAGCCGGATGAGGACTTCGACACTGCCGTCCACCGTGAGCTGCGGGAGGAGACCGGCATCGTCACCGGGCCCGACGACCTGGTGCTGTGGCAGCAGCAGGAGTTCGTCTACTCCGACGGTCTGCGCAACGACTACCGCGTCTACGTCGGCCGGGTCGATCTCGACGACTCCGACATCGTCCTGGGCGAGGGCCGGGCCATCGTCTTCGTCGATCCGGCGGAGGCCGGTGCGCTCGACCAGGCCGAGTCGTGCGCCTACTTCCTGCCGCGGCTCGTGGACTCCGACCTCTACCGGCGGCTCCGCGACGAGAGCGGCCCGTCATGACGTCGCCCCGACCCCGTCGGCTCGAGGTCCCCGCCATGGGTGCCGAGGACGTGGTGCTCGACGCGGACGGTGACGTCTGGACGGGGACCGAGGACGGGAGCATCTGGCGGATCCGGCCCGATGGCTCGGTGACCCGGGTCGGCCACACCGGGGGCCGGCCGCTGGGCCTGGAGCTGCTCGACGCAGAACGGCTGCTGGTCGCCGACGCCGAGGTGGGCCTGCTCGCCATGAGCCGCACCACCGGAGCGATGGAGTCGCTCGTCAGCGAGGTCGACGGCCGCCGCATGCTCGTGTGCAACAACGCCGCCGTCGCAGCGAACGGCGACATCTGGTTCTCCGACTCCAGCACCGTGCACCCGTTGAGCCGGTGGACGGCTGACTTCGTCGAGCACACCTGCACCGGACGGCTGCTGTGCCGGCGGGTCGACGGGACCGTCGAGGTCCAGCTCACCGGCCTCGCCTTCGCCAACGGAGTGACGCTGTCCGCGGACGAGCAGTTCGTCTGCGTCGCGGAGTCGGGCGGGCGCAGCGTCGTACGCCTGTGGCTGACCGGGGACCGGGCCGGCACCCGCGACCTGCTGGTCGGGGATCTGCCCGGCTACCCGGACAACATCTCGCTCGGCAGCGACGGCCTGATCTGGGTCGCGATCGCTTCGCCGCGCGACCCGGTGGTGGACTGGATCCGGTTCCGGTGGCCGCTTGCCCTGCGCAGGCTGATCACCCGGTTGCCCGAGTTCGCGCAGCCGGGACCCAAGCGGAGCGTGCGGGTGCAGGCCTACGACGACACGGGTCGGCTGGTGCACGACCTGGACGCCGACGCCGGGGATTACCACATGGTCACCGGTGTGCGCGAGCACCACGGAGAGGTCTGGCTCGCCAGCCTGCGGGAGTCCGCGGTGGCGGTCCTCAGCCTCTCTGACCCCCTTGACTAGACTCGGTCGATCAGCCGCGCCGAGCGGGAGGAGCACGGAGAGGAGCACGTGAGCGATGGGTCATCTCGAGCACATCACGGGTCCGGCGGACCTGCGCAGGCTCGACGACCACGAGCTCGCTGAGCTGGCGTCGGAGATCCGCGACGAGCTCATCCGCACCTGCTCGCCCCGAGGCGGACACCTCGGGCCGAACCTCGGTGTCGTCGAGCTGACCATGGCCATCCACCGGGTCTTCGACTCCCCGCGCGACCGGGTCGTCTTCGACACCGGCCACCAGGCCTACGTGCACAAGATGCTGACCGGTCGCGCCCCGCAGTTCGACACACTGCGCACCGAGGGCGGTCTCTCCGGCTACCCCAGCCAGTCCGAGTCCGACCACGATGTGGTGGAGAACTCGCACGCCTCGACCTCGCTGTCGTACGCCGACGGCCTGGCCAAGGCCTACCTGATCCGCGGCGAGGACCGGCACGTCGTGGCGGTCATCGGCGATGGTGCCCTCACCGGCGGCATGGCCTGGGAGGCGCTGAACAACATCGCCGAGGGGTCGCCGAACCACGCAGGCGACCGCCGCCTGGTGATGGTCGTCAACGACAACGGACGCTCCTACATGCCCACCGTGGGTGGGCTCGCCAACCACCTGACCACGCTGCGGACCAACCCGCGCTACGAGCAGGTGCTCGATGTCGTCAAGCGGCGCCTCAACGGGGTCCGCGGAGTCGGTCCGGCGGTCTACGACGCCCTGCACGCCATGAAGAAGGGCATGAAGGACGCGCTGGCGCCCCAAGGTCTCTTCGAGGACCTCGGCCTGAAGTACGTCGGGCCGATCGACGGGCACGACCAGAGCGCGGTCGAGCACGCCCTCACCCAGGCCAAGCGCTTCGGCGGGCCGGTGATCGTGCACGTGATGACGCGCAAGGGCTTCGGCTACGACCCGGCCGAACGGCACGAGGCCGACCAGTTCCACCAGATCGGGCCCTTCGACGTCGAGACCGGGGTCGGCACTCCCAAGGGACGCATCTGGACCGACTTCTTCTCCGAGGAGATGCTCGCCCTCGGTGCCGAGCGGCAGGATCTCGTCGCGATCACCGCGGCGATGCTCTACCCGGTGGGGCTCGACCGGTTCGCTGCGGCGTACCCCGAGCGCACCTTCGACGTCGGCATCGCTGAGCAGCACGCGGTGACCAGCGCGGCGGGGCTGGCGATGGGTGGGCTGCACCCGGTGGTGGCGATCTATGCGACCTTCCTCAACCGCGCCTTCGACCAGGTCCTGATGGACGTGGCGCTCCACCACTGCGGAGTGACCTTCGTGCTCGACCGGGCCGGTGTCACCGGAGACGACGGCGCGAGCCACAACGGCATGTGGGACATGTCCATCCTGCAGGTCGTGCCTCGGCTGCGGATGTGCTCTCCGCGCGACGGGTCCCGGGTGGCGGAGCTGCTGCGCGAGTGCGTGGCGGTCGACGACGCTCCGACCGTGCTGCGTATCCCCAAGGGCCCGCCACAGCCGGACATCGCGGCGGTGGGTCGCGCAGGCGACATGGACGTCCTGGTGCGCGACGGAGCGCGGGACGTGCTGATCGTCGGGATCGGCTCCATGGCGGCCGTCTCCGTGGACGTGGCCGCGCGTCTGGCCGACCAGGGCATCGGCGTGACCGTGGTCGACCCGAGGTGGGTCAAGCCGTGGGACCCCGCCGTTGTGGACCTCGCGCGTGACCATCGACTGGTGGTGTGCGTTGAGGACAACGGCAGGGTCGGCGGGTGCGGCTCGACCCTGCTCCAGCTGCTCAACGACGAGCAGGTGGCCACGCCCATGCGGCACTACGGAATCCCCCAGGAGTTCCTCGACCATGCCAAGCGTGACGCGATCCTCGAGCGCATCGGCCTCACGGCCCAGGCGCTGGCGCGCGGCATCGTCGAGGAGGTCACCGCGCTGGACCGGTCGTCGCACGCCATTCACCCCGACGGCTTCCAGGACGCCTCCGGCCGCTCCGGCCACCGAGCCGACCATCCGATCGAGCGGCCGGCCGATCGCGGTGCGGTGGACTGACCTCCGCCGGAAGCCACTCGCGGCGACCGGCGCCTGCGCGCTCGCGGTCGCGCTGGCCATCGGCCTGGCCGGGTGCGGCCCCTCGGACGACCCTGAGACCTCTGCCCTCGGTGAGGCGGGGTCCGCCAAGATCGGGGCCGCGCAGGCACGGCGAGAGGTGCAGCGCGTGCTGGACCAGCGGGTCCGTGCGGTTCGCGAACGCGATCAGGCGCTGTTCCTCCGGCGGGTGGACCGCGGCGATGCGCGGCTGATGGCCCGGCAGCGGCGCTACTACCGCAACCTGGTGCAGCTGCCGCTCGCGCGGCTCCGCTACCGGGTGCTGGACGACCAGTGGGAGGGCATCACCCTGCCACCGCGCTGGGGCGCCGACGTGCGGGTGCCCCAGGTCGAGCTGGTCATGCAGCTGAAGGGGTACGACGCCGTGCCGGTGAGGCGGACCGTCGGCTTCGTGTTCTCCTTCCGCGACGGACGGGCCACGATCGTCTCGGACCGGATGGCCACCGGCCAGCCGCTCTTCGCCGGGGCACGGGGCCCCTGGGACCTCGCCGCGATCACCGTGCGCGAGGAGCCGGGTGTGCTCGGGATCTTCGACAAGGCCACCAGCGCCTCCGCCGGCACGGTCACCGCCGCCGTGCGCACCGGGATCGCGCAGATCCAGCAGGCCCTGCCGTTCACCTGGGACGGTCAGGTGGTCGTCTACAGCGTGCAGAGCTCGAAGGTCCTGGCCTCCTTCACCGACGTGCCGGGCGGATCGCTCGACCACCTCGGCGCGCTCACCTTCCCGACGTACGCCGAGAGCCTGCGCTCGCAGGTGGCCTCGACGCGGATGCTGGTGATGCCCAGCTCGGTGAGCGCAGGCGGCACCTTCCTGGGCCGGATCACCCGCCACGAGCTGAGCCACATCGCGATCGGCAGTCGTGACGACGGGGCGCCGGCCTGGGTCTCGGAGGGCATTGCTGAGTATCTCGGCGCACGCGAGATCCCCCAGCGCAGCCGGAACATCCCCACCGCGGCGCTGCGTCGGGCGCAGAGCGAGCAGGCCGAGCTGCCGCAGACCGAGACCTTCAACGACTCCGACCAGGACTGGCACTACGCGCTGAGCTGGATGGCGTGCGACTACATCGCCGAGACCTTCGGTGAGTCCCGGCTGTGGGCGCTGGTGGACGCGATGCACGACGGGGGAGACGGAACCTCTGCCGCCGAGGAGGACCAGGTGCTCCAGCAGGTGCTGGGCCTGGACCGGCGCGAGCTGGGACGACGTGCGGCGGAGCGCATTCGGAACCTCTACGGCTGAGACCGACGGTCGGGCCACCGCCAGGAGACCGCGGCCAGGTGTGGTCCTCCCAGGCGCGGGGTTCGCGCCGACACGAGCGCTGGACCGCTACCGGCCGATCAGGCGGAGAGCGGGGCACTAGGCTGGTGAGGTCGATCGACCGTTCCACGCCCACCGACGACTGGAGACAAGCCCGATGGCCGAGGCCAGGTTCGTGCACATCGTCGACGACGTTCCCGAGCTTGCCGGGCGCGCCGCCGGACCGGTGCTCGTGACGGCCCTCGACGGGTTCCTGGACGCGGGCAACGCCTCCGCTCTGGCAGTCGCGCACCTGACCGATCTCGACGCGGGTCGGGTGGTGGCGGTCTTCGACGTCGACGAGTTCTACGACTACCGGGCTCGGCGCCCCCCGCTGACCTTCGTCGAGGACCACTACGCCGACTACGAGGCCCCCCGCCTGGTGGTGCGACTGGTCGAGGACCAGCTCGGCGCGCCGTACCTCCTGCTCAGCGGTCCCGAGCCGGACATCAGGTGGGAGGCCTTCGCGCGCGCCGTACGGGCCGTCGTGGAGCACTTCTCGGTGCGACTGCTGGTGTCGATGGGGTCGGTGCCGATGGCGGTGCCGCACACCCGGCCGGTGCAGCTGACCAACCACGCCACCGCCAAGCGCCTGCTCGTGCAGGACAACGTCTGGAAGGGGGAGATCCGGGTCCCCGCCAGTGCCCAGTCGCTGGTCGAGCTGCGACTCGGCGAGTGGGGTCACGACGCGATGGGCTTCGTCGCGCACATCCCGCACTACGTCGCGCAGTTCGACTACCCGGCCGCGTCCGCAGCGCTCCTCGAGGGGCTCGAGGACGTGACCGGCCTGCAGTGGGACCAGACGGCGCTCAAGGAGGCGGGGGAGTCGCGCCAGGTGGAGATCGCGACGCAGATCGCCGACTCCGACGACGTGCGCGAGGTCGTGCTGGGCCTGGAGCAGCAGTACGACGCCTTCCACCAGGAAGCAGCCAACCTGTTGGCCGACGACGAGCCGCTCCCCAGCGGTGAGGAGATCGGTGCGCAGTTCGAGCAGTTCCTCGCGCGGCTCGAAGAGCCCGAGGACTAGGAGGAATGACCTAGTGCCCTCTTCTGTCGAAGAGCTCATCGACCTGCTCGACCTCGAGGTCATCGAGGACAACCTGTTTCGGGGACGCCAGCCCGACACCGCCATGCAGCGGGTGTTCGGCGGGCAGGTCCTCGCGCAGTCGCTGGTGGCCGCGGTCAGGACGGTGCCCCCTCCGCTCGCCTGCCACTCGCTGCACTCCTACTTCCTGCGGCCCGGCGACACCAAGGTGCCGATCATCTACGACGTCGAGAAGATCAGGGACGGCCGGTCCTTCTCCACCCGGCGGGTCGCGGCGCGACAGCACGGACGGCCGATCTTCTTCCTGACCGCAAACTTCCAGGTGCCCGAGGAGGGACTCGAGCACCAGGACCTGATGCCCGAGGTCCCCTCGCCCGAAGCGTGCGCCCCGCGGTCGGCCCCCGACGCAGAACGCAGCGAGGCCTGGCTGCGCGAGTGGGCGGCCCTCGACGTACGCAAGATCTCCAGCTCCGCAGACGGCCACGCCCCGGACGCCGCTCACCCCGCTTTCGCGCGGTGGTGGATGAAGGCCAGCGCGGAGCTCCCGGACGACCCCGTCACCCAGCTGGCGGCCTTCACCTACGCCTCGGACATGACGTTGCTCTCCGCGACGCTGGTGCCCCACGATCGCCAGATCGGCGCCAGCGACCTCCAGGTCGCCTCGCTCGACCACTCGATCTGGTTCCACCGCCCGTTCCGCGCGGACCGGTGGTGGCTCTATGACCAGATCTCGCCGGCCGCGTCGGGCGGTCGCGGCCTCGCGATCGCCCGGGTCTTCACCCAGGACGGCCAGCTGGTGGCGAGTGTGGCCCAGGAGGGCCTGATCCGGAAGCGCACGCCCACGCAGGACTGATCAGGCCGGTCGGGACCGTCCGACCAGGTGAGGTGCCCCGTCGGCGGGCTTGGTCAGTGAGAAGTCGATGCCGTCGGCGACGATCCGCGAGCCGAAGGCGACCTTGGCGGGCAGGAAGATCGGCTTCTTGAACTCCACGTCGACGCGCGCGGCGTCGGGCAGCCGGTTGGCCATCGCGGCCACGCACCGGGCCTTGCTCCACATGCCGTGCGCGATGTGCCGCGGGAACCCGAACGCCTTGGCGGTCAGCGGGTACAGGTGGATCGGGTTGTGGTCACCGGACACGCCGGCGTAACGCCGTCCCAGGTCTGCGGGCAGCCGCCACTCGGTGCCGGTCCCCTCGATCAGGTCGAACGGCTCGCCTTCGGACGCAGCGCCCTGGCCGGGCCTGCCGATGCGCAGGTAGGTCGACGTCGACTCCCACACGGCCTCCGCGGAGCCGGCCGAGGTCACCGTGGTGACCAGGTCGAAGATCCTGCCCTTGGGGTGCGCCCGCAGGTTGACCGCGGTCGCCGACACGTCGAGCGACTCGGCGGGGGCGATCGGCCGGTGCCGGGTGATCGAGTTGCCCACGTGCACGGTGCCGATCGCCGGGAACGGAAAGCTGGCTGTCGGTCATGATCGCCATGTGCAGTGGGAAGGCGAGCATGTGCGGGTAGGTGAACGGCACGGCCTGGGCCGACTCGAACCCGCAGACCTCGGCGTACGCCGCGACGTGTGCGGAGTCGATGGCCAGGCCCTTGCGGTGGAGGGTCAGGTCGGGGAGCGTGTGCCCCTTCTTCGCGATGCCCGGGAGGAGGTTGACGCCCGGCAGGACAGGCAGTGCGGCCCGGAGCATGGTGGACAGCGAGCTCGGCTCGCCCTCGATGGTGCGCTCGGTCATGGTTCTCCTCGGCTCTGCCGGGCTCAGGCCGGCGATGGGTGGCTGGATGGAGTGCGGTTCAGGCCCCGAGCATCATCTGGCCGCAGACGCGGACCACGTTGCCGTTGACCGAGGTCGAGCCGGGGGAGAGGTACCACGCGATCGCCTCGGCGACGTCGACCGGCAGACCGCCCTGACTCAGGGAGTTCATCCGCTGGCCGATCTCGCGGGTCGCGAACGGCACGGCGGCGGTCATCTGGGTGATGATGAAGCCGGGTGCCACGGCGTTGACCGTGATGCCGTTGGTGAGCTCTCCAGCAAGGCTGTCCACCAGGCCGATGACTCCGGCCTTGGACACCGCGTAGTTGGTCTGACCCACGTTTCCGGCGATGCCGGCGATCGAGGACACCCCGACGATGCGGCCGTTGTCCTGGATCAGGCCCTGGTCGAGCAGCTCCTCGGTGATCCGCTCGGGGGCGGTCAGGTTGACCGCGATCACCGAGCTCCAGCGGTCCTCGCCCATGTTCGCGAGCTTCTTGTCGCGGGTGATGCCCGCGTTGTGGACCACGGCGTGCACCCCACCGAACTTGGCCTTGACGTGCGCCGCGATGCGCTGCGCGGCGTCCTTGCCGGTGATGTCGAGGGTGAGGAAGTCCCCGTCCAGCTCCTGCATCAGCTCCTGCAGCTCGCTGGCCGCCTGCGGAACGTCGATGCCGAGCACGGTGGCGCCGTCGCGGTGGAGCACGCGGGCGATCTGCTCGCCGATGCCGCGGGAGGCGCCGGTGACGATGGCCACCTTGCCGGCCAGCGGCTTCGCGGGGTCGGCCACGGGCTCGGCCTCGGTGATCCCGGTCGCGCCGAGACGAGCGACCTGGCCCGAGACGTAGGCGCTCTTGGGGGAGAGGAAGAACGCGAGGGTCGACTCCACGGTGGACTCGGCACCCGGCGCGACGTACACCAGGTTCACGGTGCTGCCCTTGGTGATCTCCTTGGCCAGCGAGCGGGTGAAGCCCTCCAGGGCGCGCTGCGCCGTCCGCTCGCTGCCGGTCGCGCACTGCTCCGGGACCGTGCCGAGCACCAGCACGCGGGCGTTGGCGGAGAGGCTGCGCATGAGCGGGGTGAAGAACTGCTGGAGGGCGACCAGGTCGGCGGGGCCCTCGATGCCGGTGGCGTCGAAGACCAGCGCCTTGTAGGCCTCGCCCTCGGCCGCGGTGGTCACGCTGGCGACTCCCAGCGCGTCGAGCGCCTTGGCCAGCGCCTCACCGAGCCGACCGCTGCCGCCCAGGACCACGGTGCCGTCGACCACGGGGCCCCCTCCGACCACCGTTCGAGCGGGGTCGGGTTCGGCAGGCCGAGGTTCTTGACGAACAGCTTGCCGAGCGGGCTGCCGCTGAAGGACTGGTAACGGTCGGTCATCTGTGATCCTCTGCATTGACTCTCGGAAGCATTGCCTGGAGCGGTGCTGCTACTCACGGGTACGGCACGAATGTAACGAGAGGTGTAACTCCGCGTCCAGATAAGGTGATGTGCCACTCACCCGGTTTGTTTTCGTCCCCTCGCGCGTCAGGATGATGGTCGCGCATCCCGACCAAGGAGCAGACTCTCTATGCAGTCAAAGACTCGTCGCGTCGCTGTTCTCGGCGGCAACCGGATCCCGTTCGCCCGATCCAACACCGCCTACGCCACCGCGTCCAACCAGGAGATGCTGACCGCGGCCATCGACGGGCTCGTCGCCCGCTTCGGCCTCGAGGGTGAGCGTCTCGGTGAGGTCGTCGCGGGCGCCGTGCTCAAGCACAGCCGCGACTTCAACCTCACCCGTGAGTCCGTGCTCGGCTCCAAGCTGGCGCCCGAGACGCCGGCCACCGACCTGCAGCAGGCGTGCGGCACCGGTCTCCAGGCCACGATCTACGTCGCCAACAAGATCGCGCTCGGCCAGATCGAGGTCGGCATCGCGGGCGGCACCGACACCACCTCCGACGCGCCGATCGCGGTCGGCGAGAGACTGCGCAAGATCCTGCTCGAGCTCAACCGCGCCAAGACCAACGGCCAGCGCCTCGCCGCGCTCGCCAAGATCCGCCCGGGCGACCTGGTGCCGTCGATCCCGCAGAACGGCGAGCCCCGCACCAAGCTGTCGATGGGGGAGCACGCGGCCCTGACCGCGCTCGAGTGGCAGATCACCCGGGAGGCGCAGGACGAGCTCGCCGTCGCCTCGCACCACAACCTCGCGGCGTCGTACGACCGTGGCTTCCAGGACGACCTGGTCACGCCGTTCAACGGCCTCGAGCGCGACCAGAACCTGCGTGCGGACTCCTCGTTGGAGAAGCTGGCCAGCGCTGAAGCCGGTCTTCGGCAAGGGCGAGGCCGCGACCATGACGGCCGCGAACTCCACCCCGCTGACCGACGGCGCCTCGACGGTGCTGCTGGCCTCCGAGGAGTGGGCCGAGGCGCACGGCATCCCGGTGCTGGCGTACTTCACCGAGTGCGAGACCGCGGCGGTCGACTTCGTGCACGGCGGCGAGGGCCTGCTGATGGCTCCGGCGTACGCCGTGCCGCGGATGCTCGAGCGTGCCGGGCTGACCCTCCAGGACTTCGACTACTACGAGATCCACGAGGCCTTCGCCTCCCAGGTGCTCTCGACGCTCAAGGCGTGGGAGGACCCGGTGTTCTGCAAGGAGCGCCTCGGCCTCGACGCCCCCCTGGGCTCGATCGACCGCTCCAAGCTGAACGTCAACGGCTCCTCGCTCGCCGCCGGTCACCCCTTCGCCGCGACCGGTGGCCGCATCGTGGCCAACCTGGCCAAGCTGCTGCACGAGTCGGCCGCGTCGACAGGTGAGGGTTCCTCGAATGGTGCGAGCCGTCGGCCTGATCTCGATCTGCGCCGCCGGCGGCCAGGGCGTCACCGCCATCCTGGAGACCTGACCCGCGACCCGTCGCAGTCTGAAACCCCAAACCTCGCCGACCCGTCGCATGCTGAAATTTCAGATGCGACGCGGTCGGCGGTTTTAGGGGGAGGTGGCCAGGGCGACGGCGGTGGCGACGACGTACTTGCGGACCTCGAGGGCGGAGACCGGGGCGATCGCGGGGATGCCGGGGGCGGACTCCTTGACCAGCATGCCGACGCGGGCGAGCTGGAGGGCGCCGAGGCCGCTGGCGTACATGTGGTTGGCGAGCAGCGTTGAGTCGGGTACGGCGAAGTCGCCGGCGGCTACGCCCGCATCGAGGACGTCGCTGAGCTGGGTCAGGCAGGCCGGAGATCCCTCGACCGAGCCGGAACAGGGCGCTCTCGCTGATCTCCTCGAGCAGCTCGGCTCCTGGTCGGCGCATCAGCGTCTGCGCGCAGTCGACGAAGGCGGGGTACTCCACTCCGAAGTCGATGAACGCCTCGGTGACCGCGACCAGCTGCTTCGTCGGCGTGCGCCTGCTCCGCGCGGCCGCGCCCTGAGTCGGGTCTCGAGGTCCTCGAGGTAGCTGACCAGGGTGAGGGCGAAGAGCTCCTCCTTGCCGCTGAAGTGGCGGTAGATGATCGCCCGGTTGACGCCCACGGCGCGGGCGATGTCCTCGATCTGGGCGTCACGTACCCCGGACTCGTCGAAGAGCTCGCGCGTGGCCAGCAGGATCTCGCGCTCGCGGGCGCGCCGGCGCGCAGCGGCCGGCTGCCGGGTCGTGGTGCGCGGGGTCGCCATGTCGCCCGATGGTAGTGCAACAGTCGTTTACACACGCGTATGCCAGGTGTCCGTGATCAGGAGCCACCGGCAGAGAGCCGCTGCACCTCCGTGAGCAGGTCGCACTCGGCGGCGGTCTTGTCGTCGCGATAGCGCAGCACGCGCGCGAAGCGGAGCGCGACCCCGCCCGGGTAGCGGCGCGAGCGCTGGACCCCGTCGAAGGCGATCTCGACGACCTGCTCCGGCCGGAGGTGTACGACGTGGCCCTCCCGGTGCGTCTCCAACGCGAGGAACCGCTCGGTCTGCCACGCCAGCATCTCGTCGGTCATCCCCTTGAAGGTCTTGCCGAGCATGACGAACCCCGGTCCTGACTCCTCGTCCGCCTCGGATCTCGACTGATCGCTCGCTGAGGCTCGCTGCTCGACCACCGTCTCAGCCGAACCGAGCGCGACGCGTGCGCCCAGGTGGATGTTGGAGAGCAGGCCACGCCGTCGGCCGCTGCCCCACTCGACCGCCAGCACCACCAGGTCCAGGGTGTGCCGGGGCTTGACCTTGACCCAGGCCGAGCCACGGCGACCCGCGTCGTACGGCGCGTCGAGACGTTTCAGGATCACGCCTTCCTGGCCGGAGGCGACCGCGGTGTCGAAGAACGACTGGGCCTCCGCGACCGACTCGGTGACCAGGCGGGCGACCCTCATCGACTCGGGCACGACGGCGTCGAGGCGGGCGAGCCGTTCGGAGGCCGCCGCCTCGATCAGCGAGTCGTCGCCGTGGAGCAGGAGGTCGAAGAAGAACGGCACGATCCCGGTGGCGCCGCTGTGGGTCGCGGTCGTGGACGCCGTGTCCTGGAACGGTCGAGGTCGGCCGGACTCGTCCAGGGTCAGTGCCTCGCCGTCGAGGATCAGCCGGTCCTCGGCGAGCGACCGCACCGCGGCGACCACCTCCGGCAGCCTGGCGCCGATCTCCTCGAGGCTGCGGGTGAACACGAGGACCTCGTCGCCGTGCTGGTGCACCTGGATCCGGATCCCGTCGAGCTTGGTGTCGAGCAGAAACGGCCCGGCGACCTTGTCCACCCCGGCCTCGACGTCGGGTGCCGCGGCGGCCAGCATCGGGCGCACGGGTCTTCCGAGGACCAGGCTGAAGCCGGCCAGCGCCTCAGCGCCTCCGGTGAGGGCAGCGCGCGCGATCGGCCCGGTCGGCGCGCTGAACATCGCGGCACGACGCACCGTTGCCGGGTCGAGGTCGGCGGCGACGGCGATGGCGTCCAGCATCACCGAGTCGAGCGCGCCCTGGCGCATGTTGCCGGTGATCAGGGCGCGCAGGAACTCCTGCTCGGCCGCGGTGAGCTGCCGGAACAGGGCCGCGGTGGCGTCCCGCCGTGCGCCCGCGGAGCCGGAGCCGGACAGGTGCGAGATCCGCTCCAGAGCGGCGTCCACCTCGTCGAGCCCCAGGACCGGTGACTCGGCCGCTGGGGGTAGGTCGGCGAGCGCGCGCCACCCGAGACCGGTGCGGCGCTGCCGCAGCGTGCCGGAGAGGTAGCTGGCGGCGATCTCCGCCTGCTCACCACCGGTCGCTCCGGTCTCCGCGGCCTCCCGCAGGAGCGCGGCGATCAGCGAGCGCTTGGTCAGTCGGGAACGCGTGCCGGCCACCTGCGTCGAGACGTCCACGAGTCGTGCGAGCAACATGGAACCCATTGTGTCGCCGGGCACCGACATACCCTGCGGACATGTCCTCCTCCGCTGTTTCCGCGCTGAGCAGGGAGTGGCGTCCGGCCTGGCCGTGCCCGGTGCGGCAGATCCTGGCGACCCACCGTCGCGGCGGTGGCGACCCGACGTACCGCACCACCTCCGACGGCGCGATCTGGCGTGGCATCAGGACCCCCGAGGGGCCGGCGACGCTGCGACTGGTCACCGAACCGGGGGAGGGCCTGGTCACCGGTCAGGCCTGGGGCGACGGGGCCTCCTGGGTGCTCGAGCACCTGCCCCGGATGCTGGGCGCCGACGACGATCCGAGCGGCTTCGTCCCTCTGCACAAGCCGATCGCGGACGCCTGGCGTCGGCACTCGAACTGGCGCCTGGGCGCCACCGGGCTGGTGATGGAGTCGCTGGTGCCGGCGATCATCGAGCAGAAGGTCACCGGGATGGAGGCGTTCAAGGGCTTCCGGTCGCTGGTGCACCGCTTCGGCGAGCGCGCCCCCGGCCCTCCGAGCGAGGCCGAGCCGGAGGTCCGGCTGTGGGTGCAGCCGAGTCCGGTCGACCTCCGTGCGATCCCGTCCTGGGAGTGGTTGCGGCTGCCGGTCGACGGCGCCCGTTCGCGCCCCATCCAGCACGCCGCCCGCGTCGCCTCGTCCCTGGAGCGCGCGGGTCGCGAGCGGCCCGAGGAGTTCGACCGGCGGCTGCGTACCCTGCCTGGCATCGGGGTGTGGACCAGCGCCGAGGTGCGGTCCCGTGCTCTGGGCGACGCCGACTCGGTCAGCTTCGGGGACTACCACGTGGCCGCGAACGTCGGCTACGTGCTGACCGGCGCCCCGGTCGACGACCAGGAGCTGGCGCACCTGCTCGAGCCGTACGCCGGCCACCGCCACCGGGTGCAGCGTCTCGTGGAGCTGGCCGGCCTCACCCGGCCCCGCCATGGTCCGCGGATGGCGCCGAGGACCCACCTCCCGGGACGGTGAGCCGGCGCCTCGTCGCGGCATCACCGGCTCGGCGACGCCGCCCACGGTCCGGGGATCTCGCCGGACCCCCGCGCGACGAGGATGCTCGGCACCACCTCGGTCCGGACCGGGGAGTTGTCGCCGTCGAGGCGCGCGAGCAGCAGGTCGATCGCGCGCGGGCCGATCGCGTAGGTGTCCTGACGGATCACGCTGATCGCTGGATTGACGAACTCGGCGATCGCCACCTCGTCGAAGCCGATCAGGGCGATCCGCGAGGACATCTCGTGCGCCTGCAGTGCGAGGACGACGCCTTCGCAGATCACGTTGCGCGCCGCGAAGATCGCGGTCGGCGGGTCGTCGAGGCGCAGCAGCTCGGCGGTCACCGACCGCGCCTCGGCACGGGAGCGCACGCCGAGGCGCTCCAGCGCGGGGTCGGGGACGAGGCCCGCAGTGCTCAGGGCCGACCGGTAGCCCTCGAGCCGCTCGACCGCGGTGGCGATGTCGGCTGAGTCACCGAGGAACGCGATCCGTCGGTGCCCGTGGTCCAACAGGTGCTCGACGGCCTGGATCGACGCGCCCCGGTTGTCGACGACGACCCCGTCGAGGTCGGGCCTGGCCGGCTTGCGGTCCACCGTGACCACCACCAGGCCCGAGGCGAGATCGTCCTCGAGCCAGGACAGGTCCGGTGCCGAGGGCATCAGGATCAGCCCGTCGATGCGGCGTGAGACCAGGCCGTCGACCAGGTCGCGCTCACGCTCCTCGTCCTCGTCGGTGCTGGCCGCCATCACCACCACGCCGCGCTGCTGGGCGCGGTCCTCCACGGCTCGGAGCGTCTCGCTGCAGAACCCGTTCGAGAGGTCCTGGACCAGCATCCCGATCGAGGCGGTCCGGTTTCCGCGGCGCAGGTTGCTGGCCGCCAGGTTGTGGCGGTAGCCGAGCTCGATCACCGAGCTGCGCACCCGGGTCGCCAGCTCGGTGGAGACGCCGGCCTCGTCGTTGACCACGCGCGAGACCGACTTCAAGGACACCCCAGCGAGGGCGGCCACGTCCTGCATCGTCGCGCGGGGCGAGGAGGAGCTGCGGTCTGAGGTGCTGGGTTCGATCTTCATCGCACGTCTCCTTTCGAGGTGCATCGATGACAACGTTGTCGAACTTTGCTGTGACCCTTGACACACGCGCGGCCACTGAGAGCAAGGTAATGCCTCAAGACAACGTTGTCATCCTCCTCCGGCACTCGGAGTGAGCGACGATGTGAAAGGACCCAACATGCTCGGTCACATGCGCAAGCGCCGCGCCACCGCCCTCGCGGTGACGGCGGCCGTCTCGCTGCTCCTCACCGCGTGCGGAAGCAACGGCGGCGGCTCCGGTGCCGACGGCGACGACGTCGCGGTCACCCTGATCACCAAGAACTCCACCAACCCCTTCTTCGTGGCCATGCAGAAGGGCGCCAAGGAGGCAGGCAAGAACAACGGCGTCTCGGTCACCACCGCTGCGGGCAAGGAGGACGGCGACGAGGCCGGCCAGATCGCCGCCATCGAGGACGCGATCGCCCGCGGCGACGCCGGCGTACTGATCACTCCCGCCGGTCCCGGTGTCAACCCGGCCATCAAGAAGGCTCGCGACCAAGGCCTCTACGTGATCGCGCTGGACACCCCTCCCGACCCGCCGGACACGGTGGACATCACCTTCGCCACCGACAACTTCAAGGCCGGTGAGCTGATCGGTCAGTGGACGAAGGCCCAGCTCAAGGGCGAGAAGGCCACCATCGCGATGCTCGACCTGTTCAACGACAAGATCGTCTCCGTCGACTACGACCGTGACCAGGGCTTCCTGACCGGCATGGGCATCGACACCAAGGACAAGAAGAAGAACGGCGACGAGGACAAGACCGGCACCTACGACGGCGGCGACTACGAGATCGTCTGCAACGAGCCGACCCAGGGTGCTGAGGACGGCGGTCGTACGGCGATGGAGAACTGCCTGACCAAGAACCCGGACATCAACGTCGTGTACACGATCAACGAGCCCGCCGCGGTCGGTGCCTTCGGCGCTCTGAAGCAGGGCACGAAGTCGCCCGACGACGTCTTGATCGTCTCGGTCGACGGCGGCTGCGACGGCGTCGACCAGGTCAAGAAGGGCGTGATCGGCGCTACGTCGCAGCAGTACCCGCTGAAGATGGCCGAGCTCGGCGTCGAGGCGATCAAGAAGATCGTCGACGACGGCGAGAAGCCCAAGCCCACCGACGGTCTCGACTTCTTCGACACCGGCGTCGCGCTGGTGACCGACAAGCCGGCCGAGGGTGTGGAGTCGATCGACACGACCAAGGGCGCCGAGCTCTGCTGGGGCTGAGGCCACCGGCCTGACCCCTCGCACTGCAACCGCGGGTCCGGACGGACCCCGGGCCCGTCCGGACCCACGGCTGCCACCCCATCGGCAAGGAGAGAATCGTGACCGCAACTACTGACACAGCCCAGTACACCGACGCCCAGCAACACCGCCGCCGAGCAGTTCGCGAAGCGTCGCCGCTCACCGTTGCAACGGCTCCAGCACCTGCTCCACGCACATCCCGCGATCAGCCCGATGCTGGTGCTGGTGATCGCGTTCTTCGTCTTCAGCTATCTCAACCCGAACTTCGGCACCCTGCGCACGCAGTCGCTGATCATGCAGCAGGTCGCGGTGGTCGGTGCTCTGGCGATCGGCCAGACGCTGATCATCCTGACTGCGGGCATCGACCTGTCGGTGGGGGCGATCTCCATCCTGGCGATGCTCGACAGCGCCAAGCTGAGCGCCGACAGCGGGATCCCGGGTCCTGTGGCGATCCTGATCGGGATCGTGGTCGGCACCGCCGCCGGGGCCGTCAACGGCCTGCTGGTCACCCGACTGAAGCTGCCACCCTTCATCGTCACGCTCGGCACGCTGTCGATCTTCACCGCGATGGCACTGCTCTACTCGAGCGGCCAGAGCGTGCAGGCCTCGGCGATGCCGGACCTGATGACCTGGACCGGCACGATCGTCAACCTGGGCGGCTTCCGGGTCACCACGGGAGTGCTGATGGTGCTGGTGATGTACATGGTGGTCGGGTTCGCGCTCAAGCAGACCACCTGGGGCCGGCACGTGTACGCCGTGGGCAACGACGCCGACGCCGCGCGGCTGGTCGGTATCTCGGTCAACCGGGTGCTGCTCAGCGTCTACACGCTGGCCGGGGTCATCTACGGCATCACGGCCTGGATCCTCATCGGTCGCGCCGGTGCTGCCAGCCCGAACGCTGCCGACCGACGCCAACCTGGAGTCGATCACCGCGGTCGTCATCGGCGGCACCAGCCTCTTCGGTGGCCGCGGAGCGCTGCTGGGCACGCTGCTCGGCGCCCTCATCGTCGGCTACTTCCGGACCGGGCTCTCGCTGGCCGGTGTGGACGACCAGTGGCGGGTGCTGACCATCGGCGTGCTGGTGATCATCGCCGTCTCCGATCGACCAGTGGATCAGAAAGGTACGCGCATGAGGCGACCACAGCTGCGCCCACCTCGACCCCCACGGGTGCCGGCCGCTCCGGTGCTCTCGGCCAGGGGACTCGTCAAGACCTTCGGCCGCGTCGTGGGCCTCGACGGGGTCGACTTCGACCTGTACCCGGGTGAGGTCCTCGCCATCATCGGCGACAACGGCGCCGGGCAAGTCCACGCTGATCAAGGCGGCGACCGGGGCGCTGGTCCCCGACGCCGGCGAGATCACGTCTCGACGGCAAGGTGGTCAGACTTCCGCGCCCCACCGGAAGCCCGCGAGGCCGGCATCGAGACGGTCTACCAGACCCTCGCGGTGGCGCCGGCCCTGGACATCGCCGCCAACATGTTCCTGGGTCGTGAGATGCGTCGCACGGGGCCACTCGGCTCGGTGCTGCGGATGCTCGACCACAAGGGCATGCGCGACAGTGCCGGACAGTCGATGGCCGACCTCGGCATCGGCACCCTGCAGAACATGTCCCAGGCGGTGGAGACGTTGTCCGGTGGCCAACGGCAGGCGGTCGCGGTCGCCCGGGCGGCGGCGTTCGCGACGAAGCTGATCGTGCTCGACGAGCCGACCGCGGCTCTCGGGGTCAAGGAGACCAACCAGGTGCTCTCGATGATCAACCGGGTGCGCGAGAACGGGCTGCCGGTCATCCTGATCAGCCACAACATGCCCAACGTCTTCGAGGTCGCCGACCGCATCCACATCCAGCGGCTCGGTCGGTGTGCGGGCGTCGTGACTCCGCAGTCGCACACTCCCAACGAGGTGGTCGCGATCATGACCGGGGCGACCACCCTCGAGGAGACTCCGGGCAAGACCACGGCCTGAGCGAGCAGCGGGGGAGACCCACCCGCCCCAGCACTTCTGCTCGGTCCCCACAGTCGCCCCGTGCGGCTGTGGGGACCGCCGTGTCAGCACAGCAAACCCCTGGCGACGACCTCACGTGGTCCCGGGGCTCGATCTCCGCACAGAGCCAGGAGCCGCCGTGTCCGCTGTGACCGATCGATTCGCCGCCATGTCGCCAGGCGCGGTGAGCGACCACTTCGCCACCGCAGCGACGTCCGAGATCGCGACGTTGGTCCAGGACAGCGAGGACGGTGACCTGCGCCGGGTCCTGGAGATCGACCACGTCCGGGCTGCGCTGCTCGACGCCATCCTGAGCAGGTTCGCGGAGTTCGCCGACGCCGATCGGCTCGCCGTACTCGAGGGTGTGGTGCGGTTCGAGCTGGTCGCGTCCAAGAAGCGCACCGAGGTGCACACGCTCAGCTTCCACGACGGCGGCGTCGCTCGCGACTCCCGCGAGAGCCCCCAGGTGACCATCACGGCCGACATCGTCGACTTCGTGCGACTCGCGACCGGTCACGCCAACGCCGCGCTGCTCTACCTCGGGGGTCGCCTCGGGATCGAGGGCCACGACCTGCTCGCGCTCGACGTCGGCAACGTGTTCAGCCTGCCGGGCAGCGATCGTGCCGCCATCGACCCCACGTCACTCGACCCCGTCGACGTCGCGACCGCAGTGGCCACCACGCTCCTCCAAGCACATGCGCCGCGTCATGGAGGGAGGCTTCCGAGCGATCCTGCTCGCGGAGGTCTTCCGACGGTTCCCCGACTTCATCGACGAGGGTTCGGCTGCGGAGCTCGACCTCTGCGTGGGCTTCCGGATCGGCGGTCGCAAGGACGGTGAGGTCGACCGCTACGCGGTGCACGTCCAGCGCGGCAGCTGCACGGTCGAGATCGATCCGACGCAGGGACAGCGCCGCGACGCCACGATCACCCTGGACGGAGCGGACTTCCTTCGCCTCGTCACCGGGCAGCTGCACCCGGTGCGCGGGAGTGCTCACCGGCACCATGAAGGTCAAGGGAGACCGCGCCAAGGCCCTCGCGCTGAACTCGGCCATGACACCTCCCCAGCCGCGCAGGTAGGGACGTGCAAGTCCCCTCGCCCGGCCGCCTCTCGACTCAGCCGCCGGTACGGGCGGCGGCGGGGAGCTCGGAGTCCGGCGCCGGCGTGAAGCCGAGCACGCCGGTCTCCCGTGGCGTCTCGGACTGCCGTGCCGTCAGCTCGGCCAGCTGCTGGACGCACCAGGGGGACAGCTCCCGGAAGCCCGCCTCCACGTCCTCGCGCAAGGTCGTCCAGTCCACCCACTCCACGGCGTCCACCTCGGCGGGGTCAGGAGCCACGGCTGTGGCAGTCGTGGCGGTGAAGACCGGGCACAGCTCGTTCTCGCGTACGCCGTTGGCCATCGTGGCGTCGTAGCGGAACCTGGGCAACGTCAGCTGGAGATGGTCCAGCTCGATGCCGAGCTCCTGCTGCGCGCGTCGTCGTACGCCGGCGACGATGTCCTCGCCAGGGCCGGGATGACCGCAGAAGCTGTTGGTCCAGGCTCCCGGCCAGGTCGGCTTGTGCAGGGCTCGCCGGCTCAGCAGCAGCCGACCGGCGTGGTCGAAGACGTAGCAGGAGAACGCCAGGTGCAGGGGGGTCTCCTGATGGTGCACGGTCGCCTTGGGGGCGGTCCCGATGGCCTCGCCGAGCTCGTCGACCAGCACGACGAGCTCGACGCCCGAAGCCGCGCTCATGCCGGCCTCGCCAGGCTGTTGACCGCCGCGTCGAAGACCCTCGGCAGCAGCCGTGCGGCGGGGACAAGCGCACGTCGCACCGGTCGCACCTGCGTCGCTCCGAGCAGACCGGCGGTGAGCATCCGGTAGCGCCGGGTGATCGTGCGCCACTCGAGCTCGTAGCGCGCCGGATCGTCGTCCACGATGGCCGCCACCGCCGCACTCGCCTGCGCCAGAGCGAGGGCGATGCCCTCTCCGGTCAGCGCGTCCACGTAGCCCGCTGCGTCCCCGACGAGCAGCACCCGTCCCGACACGCGAGCCGAGGCGCGTTGGTGGAGGGGGCCCGCGCCCCTCACGGAGCCGACCTCGGCGCCGCGAACCCGCGAGGCCAGGCTCGGAAAGGCCGTGAGCTGCTCGTCGAAGGAGGTCCGGGTCGAGGTGAGCAGCGCCACCCCGACGAGGTCCGGTGCGACCGGAGTGACGTAGGCCTCGGCGCTCGGGGCCCAGTGCACCTCGACGTGGCTGGTCCAGGGCTCGACCGCGTAGTGCCGGCGCAGGCCGAAGCGGCGCAGAGGAGCCGGGCCCGCGTCCAGCCCGAGTGAGTGTCGCAGGGGGGAGTGCAGCCCGTCCGCGGCGACCAGGTGACCGAAGCGGGTGCCGTCGACGACGACGTCCCGCTCGCTCTGGACCACCTCGGTCACCGCCCCGTGCTCGATGCAGACGCCCGCATCGAGCGCTGCCTCGCGCATCGACCGGTGCAGCGTCGTACGCCGCACGCCTCGTCCGGGTCCCTCGCGAAAGGCCGCCTCCGCCGCGCGGTGGCCGGCGACGTAGCGGATCCCGGACAGCGGCCGACCGTCAGGATCGACCTTCAGATCGAGCAGAGCCGCCAGGGCGCCGGGCATCAGCCCTTCACCACAGGCCTTGTCCACCACGCCGGGCCGCGGCTCCCGGACGACGACCGACAGGCCCTCCCGGACTGCGTAGAGCGCGGTAGCCAGTCCGGCGGGGCCGCCGCCGGACACGAGCAGGTCGGTCATCACGAGACCTCGACCCGTGACGGAGCGGCCGAGCGAAGGGCGGCGTTCTCCACCCGCAGGCGTACGGCGAGCAGCGCCGCGTTGCAGAGGGTGAAGACCACCGCCGTGATCCAGGCCGAGCCGACGAGGGGCAGCGCGAAGCCCTCGATGACGACAGCGACGTAGTTGGGGTGCGGGACGAACCGGTAGGGACCGCCGGTGACCAGGGGAAGTCCGGGCACCACGATCACCCGGGTGTTCCAGCGCCGGCCCAGGGTGGCGATGCACCACCACCGCAGCCCCTGCGACGCCACGACCAGCGCGAGCATCGAGAAGCCGAGGACCGGGTGGAACTCGGGCCGGCGCACCCACACCTCGACCAGGGCACCCACGAGCAGGCCGCTGTGCAGCACCACCATCACCAGGTAGTGCCGCTGGCCGGTCTCCACGCCGCCCTGCTGCATGCTCCAGCGGGCGTTCCGCGTGGAGACCACGAGCTCGGCCAGCCGTTCGAACGCGACTGCCACGATCAGGAGCGTGAACAGGGTGAGGCTCATCATGGGCTCACCGGTGCTCGCATCAGTACGAGCTCGGAGCAGAATCCCGGCCCCATGGCGAGCATCAGTCCGTAGGAGCCGGGGCGCGGAGGACGATCGGCCAGCGTGTCGGCGAGCACGTTGAGCACCGAGGAGGACGAGAGGTTGCCGATCGCCGCGAGTGAGTCCCAGGTGACCTGGAGCGCCTCCCGTTCGACGCCCAGCGTTCTGGCCATGGCCTCGAGCACCTTGGGACCGCCCGGGTGGGCGACGTACCACTCGATGTCGGCGCGGGTCAGGTCGTGGTCGGCGAGGAAGGCGTCGACGTCGCCGCCGATGTAGGTCTCCACCATGTTCGGAACCTGGTTGTCGAGGACGATCTTGAGACCGCTCGACCCCACGTCCCATCCCATCGTGCGCTCGGAGTCGGGGTAGAGGCGGCTGCGGCTGGCCAGGACCTCCGGTCGGATCGCCCCCTCCTGGCCGGTGAGGTCCGCAGCTCGCGCCGAACCGGCCGCCACCACGGCACAGGCGCCGTCGCCGAACAGCCCGGTGGCGACGAGGTTGGGGATCGAGGAGTCGCTGCGCTGGAAGGTCAGCGAGCACAGCTCGACCGACATCAGCACCGCGACCTTGTCGGGGTGACCCACCAGGTAGTCGTGGAGCCGGGCGACGCCGGCGGCGCCGGCCACGCAGCCCAGGCCGACGATGGGCACCCGGACCACGTCCGGTCGCAGCCCGATGAGTGCGGCGACGCGGGCGTCCAGCGAGGGCACGGCCAGGCCGGTCACGGTGGTGGAGACGATCAGGTCGACATCCTCCGGGGTCAGGCCCGCAGCCTTGAGGGCCTCGGTGACCGCGCGCGCTCCGAGCTCGACGCCGGCCTCGATGAACGCGTCGTTGGACTCACCGAAGTCGCGCAGCTCGGCGTAGCGCTCGAGCGGCAGTACGAAGTGCCGCGACTCCACGCCGGCGTTGCCGTGCAGGCGCTCGACCAGGGCGCGATCCACATCCGCGCCGAGCATGGTGTCGACGATGGCAGCCGTGATCTGCGACTGCTCGTAGCGATGATCGGGGAGGACCCCCCGAACACTCAAGATGTGCATCTGCGGCTCCTTCGAGGCTGGGCGTCGATGCCCATGTCTACCCGACGCCGACCAACGTGATCGTCCCGCCTTCGATGTCACCGCGCCACCCGGCATCTCCGTGGGGTTCTCTTGGCGGCCAGGGTGCTCCTGCGGCGCGGGCGAGCGAGGGGTCGCGGGGGACAGGCCTGGATTTGGCGCGCCTCGTGCGCAAGGCTCTGGCGTGACGCCCGTCACCGACCACCCCTTGTTCCCGACCACCCCGTCCCGACCACCCCGTCCCGACCACCCCGTCCCGACCACCCCGTCCCGACCACCCCGTCCCGACCACCCCGTCTCCCGACCACCCCGTCCCGACCACCCCGTTCCCGACCACGGAGGACATCGATGCGCAGCACCATGCAGGACGCCCCACTCACGATCGGCTCGCTGATGAGACACGGCACCACGGTGCACGGTGACTCCGAAGTCGTCACCGCGACCAGCGACGGCAGCCGCAGCCGGACGTTCGCCGAGCTGGGCAGGCGTGCCGCCAGGCTGGCCAACGCACTGAGGTCCCTCGGCATCGAGGGCGACCAGCGGGTGGCCACCTTCATGTGGAACAACACCGAGCACCTCGAGGCCTACCTCGCGGTGCCCTCGATGGGTGCGGTGCTGCACACCTTGAACATCCGGCTGTTCCCCGAGCAGCTGATCTACATCGCCAACCACGCCGAGGACCAGGTCGTGATCGTCGACGACTCGCTGGTCGGCCTGCTGTCGCCGCACCTGCCGGAGATGAAGACCGTCCACCACGTGCTGGTCGCCGGACCCGATGCTGCCTCGGCCGATCTGGACTCGCTGCGCTCCAGCGGCAAGGAGGTCCTGGTCTACGACGACCTCCTCGCCGAGCAGAGCGAGGACTTCGCGTGGCCTGAGGTGGACGAGTCGTCGGCAGCAGCGATGTGCTACACCAGCGGCACCACCGGGAACCCCAAGGGCGTCATCTACAGCCACCGGTCGGCGTGGCTGCACTCGCAGGCCGTGTGCACCGGCAACGTGGGCGGGCTGAGCTTCCAGGACCGGGTGCTGCCGATCGTGCCGATGTTCCACGCCAACGCGTGGGGGCTCCCGTACGCCGCGCTGATGAGCGGCGCGTCCCTGTGCATGCCGGATCGCTGGCTGCAGGCCGAGCCGCTGGTCCGCTTCGTGCAGGAGGTCCGTCCGACCCTGTCCGGGGCGGTGCCCACTGTCTGGAACGACGTGCTCGGCCACCTCGACGAGCACGAGGAGGTCAAGCTGGACTCCCTGCGGCTGATCCTCTGCGGCGGCTCCGCCGTGCCGGTCGCCCTGCAGAAGGCGCTCCAGGAGCGGCACGGGCTGGTGATCCAGCAGGCGTGGGGGATGACCGAGACCTCGCCGGTGGCCTCGGCCGCCCTTCCGCCAGCAGGAGTCGAGGGTGAGGACGCCTGGTCCTACCGAGGGAGCCAGGGTCGGGTCCTGTGCGGTGTCGAGGGCCGGATCGTCTCCGACGACGGCACCGAGCAGCCCTGGGACGGGAAGGCGGTCGGCGAGCTGCAGGTGCGTGGACCCTGGGTCACGGCCAGCTACTACAACTCCGACGACCCCGACGCCAGCGGCCAGTTCGACGAGGGCTGGTTGCGCACCGGTGACGTCGGCTCGATCGACGATCTCGGCTACATCCGGCTCTCGGACCGGGCCAAGGACGTGATCAAGTCGGGAGGGGAGTGGATCTCCTCGGTCGACCTCGAGAACGCCCTGATGGCCCACGACGACGTCGTGGAGGCGGCGGTGATCGGCATCCCCGACGAGCGGTGGGACGAGCGCCCGCTCGCCTCGGTCGTGGTCCGTGAGGGGGCCACGCTGACCCCCGGTGAGCTTCGGGAGTTCCTGAGCAAGGACTTCGCCAAGTGGCAGCTGCCCGAGTCGTGGGCGTTCATCGACCAGGTGCCGCGTACGAGCGTGGGCAAGTTCGACAAGAAGGTCATCCGCAAGTGGTACGCCGAGAAGGAGATCGACGTCGAGAAGACGGAGTGAGCGCGCTCGAGCGGGATCGCCCGGGTCACGCTCAGCGGTCGTCCTCCACGCCCCAGCTGTAGGTCTGCTTCTGCAGCTCGAGGTAGAGGAAGGTGTGGATCGACACGACGCCGGGGATCGGGCGGATGCGGGCGGTGACCAGCTCCAGCAGGTGGGCATCGCTGCTGGCCGACCACCTCCGCGAGGATGTCGAAGCCGCCGGCGGTGATCACCACGTAGTCGACCTCCTCGATCGGCGGCGACCGCCTGGGCGACCGGCTTGAGGTTGCCCTCCGCGACGATGCCGACCATCGCCTGGCGCGCGAAGCCGAGCTGGAGGGGGTCGGTCACCGCGACGATCTGCATGACGCCGGCGTCGACGAGCTGGGTGACGCGCTGCTGCGACGTCATCCTCGGTCAGGCCGACAGACTCCCCGATGCTCGCGTAGGAACGCCGGCCGTCCTGCTGGAGCTGTTCGATGATCGCCTTGGACATGGGGTCGATGTCGACGGTGCGGGATTCGCTGACAGGGCGCTGCGGCCGCTCGTCGCCGTCAGTGCTCAGTTCACCCTTGATCACTGGCGGAAACCCTTCGAGATGCCGTTCGACCCGACGATACCGTCCAGCTCGCGGTCGGGACGCCATTTGCCGAAGTCGTGCCGAGCCGGCTCGGTCGAGCCGGTGTCGGCCTGAGGAGCTCAGGCCATTGCCGGCGTGCCGGCTCAGTGACCGCCGGTCAGCGGCGCCATGATCCGGGCGATCCGGCTCTCCGAGCCGGTGTGCCGCTCCTCGCCGTCCGCGAGGGTCATCGCCCGCAGTCCGGCGTTGATCCCGAGCCAGCGCAGGGGCTCCGGCTCCCACTTCGGGCTGCGGTGGTTCACCCAGGGCAGGGACACCAGGTCGCTCTCTGCTCCGGTCACGAGGTCGGCCAGGGTGCGCCCGGCGAGGTTGGTGGTCGCCACGCCGTCCCCGACGTAGCCTCCTGCCCACCCCATCCCGCTGACCGGGTCGAGCCCGACCGAGGCCGCCCAGTCCCGGGAGATGCCGAGGCAGCCGCCCCACTGGTGGGTGAAGCGCACCTCGCGCAGCTGCGGCAGCAGCTGCCTGAGCACGGTACGAAGATCGTCGAAGACCCGGCGGTCGACGTCGTAGGCGGCGCGCACTCGTGAACCGAAGTGATACGGAGCTCCGCGACCACCGAACGCCAGCCGACCGTCCGTGGTGCGCTGGCCGTAGATGATCAGGTGCCGACCGTCGGTGAAGGTCGGCCGGTCGCTGAGTCCGATCGAGTCCAGGGTGGCGTCGTCGAGCGGCTCGGTCGCGACCATCAGCGAGTACACCGGAACGGCGGTGCGCCGCAGCCCCGGGAGGCTTGCGGTGTAGCCCTCAGTCGCGCGCAGGACGACCTCCGCTCGGACGTCTCCGGCGGCCGTGTCCACCCGACCCGGCTCCAGCCGGGTCACCCGGGTCTGCTCGAAGATCGACACCCCCGCGGCCTCCACCACCCGGGCCAGGCCGCGCACCAGCCGAGCCGGGTGCACCGCCGCGCAGTGAGGTGTGAACGATCCGCCCAGCACGGAGTCCGCCGCCAGCACCGCGTGCGCCTCGTCGCGCTCGAGCATGCGTAGGTCGTCCTCGCCGAAGCCGCGGGATCGCGCCGTACCCACCTCGTGCTGGAGGCGGGAGAGCTGGACCGGGGTGCGCGCCAGCGTGAGGGTGCCACCCCGATGGTAGTGGGCGTCGATGCCCTCGCGCTCGGCCACCCGGCCCACCTCGCGCACCGTCTCGTGCATCGCGCGATGCATCCGGCGAGCGCCGTCCTCCGAGGATGCCCTGACCAGACGGTCCCAGGCGGTCGGGAAGAGCGCGCTGCACCAGCCGCCGTTGCGGCCGGAGGCGCCGAAGCCGGCGATCTCCTGCTCGAGCACCACGATCCGCAGGGACGGATCCGCCCTGGCCAGGTAGTAGGCGCTCCACAGCCCGGTGAGGCCGGCGCCGATCACGACGACGTCGTAGGTCGCGGGTCCAGGCAGGGCCGGCCGTGGGGTGAGGTCGTCCTCGACGGTGTCGTGCCACAGGGACAGCGACCGGTAGCGCGACTCGGTCCCAGCGCTCAGCGGACACCCCAGGAGTAGGTCTGCTTGGCCAGCTTGAGGTACATGAACGTCTCGGTGTCCCGTACGCCGGGCACGTCGCGGATGCGCCCCGACACCAGGTCGAGCAGTTCCTCGTCGCCGGTGCTGACCACCTCGCACAGGACGTCGTAGGCGCCTGCGGTCATCACCACGTAGATCACCTCCTGCATCTCCGAGAGGGCATCGGCCACCGGCTGGACCGGACCGTTCACGTGGATGCCGACCATCGCCTGTCGGCCGAAGCCGAGCTGGAGGGGGTCGGTGACCGCGACGATCTGCATCACCCCGGCGTCGGTGAGGCGCTGCACCCGCTGCCGGACGGCGGCCTCGGAGAGGCCCACGGCCTTGCCGATGGCGGCGTAGGGACGCCGACCGTCCTGCTGCAGCTGCTCGATGATCGACTTCGAGACCTCGTCGAGGACCTGGTTGGTCCGGGCGGTCGCGCCGTACTTGTCGGTCATCGGCTCATCGTGCTCGGTGAATGCTGTGGCTGGCAACCCCTCGAGGGTCCTTCTGCGATGAAAACCGTGGTCAGGACCCGGTGGTCCACCGGTTTCCGTCGCAGTTCGGTAGCAAGACGACGGAATCCCTTGTCGCGGGTGTGCTGCCCGTGTCATGGTGTCCGCCTCACAGCGGAGGAGGCCGGGTGACCGGAGAACGGCGAGGAACCGGCGGTGGGCGCGCGGCCAGCGGCCGCCCGGGACCATCACGACGCGCCTTCATGAAGGGGGCGGGCCTGACCGCGTTCGGGCTCGGCAGTGCCGCGGTGCTGCCCCTGTTCGGCACCCCCTCCGCCAGCCAGGACCCGCTGACGTGCCGGGCGAGCGACCTGTCGGCGGAGGTGCGGAGGCTGGTGGTCTCGAACTGGCCGGCCTACCTCGACCCACCGAGCAAGGAGCAGCCGAACACCCTCGAGGACTTCGAGGCCGCGACCGGCATCGACGTGCGCTACACCGACGACGTCAGCGACAACTCGGAGTTCTTCGCCAAGGTTCGCAACCAGCTCGGTGACTGCCAGCCGATCGGTCGCGACCTGATGATGCTGACCGACTGGATGGCCGCCAAGATGATCGGCCTGGGCTGGGTGCAGCCGCTGGACAAGTCCAAGGTGCCGAACCTGGACAAGAACCTGCTGGCCCCGCTGCGTGGCCGCCAGTGGGACCCCGACCGTGCGTACTCCGCGCCGTGGCAGAGCGGGCTCACCGGGATCGCCTACAACGCCAAGCTCACCAAGAAGGTGGGCAACTTCTCCGAGCTGCTGACCCGGCCCGACCTCAAGGGCAAGATCACCCTGCTCTCGGAGATGCGGGACACGATGGGCTTCATGCTCAAGATCGAGGGCGCCGATCCCGACGACTTCACCCCCGACGAGTGGGCGAACGCGATCGACAACCTGCGAGGCGTGGTCCGGGCCGGCCAGGTGCGGAGCTTCACCGGAAACGAGTACATCCAGGACCTGACCGCCGGGAACATCGTGGCCTGCGAGGCCTGGTCCGGCGACGTGATCCAGGCCCAGTTCGACAACCCGGACATCAAGTTCGTGGTTCCCGAGGAGGGGTTGTCGCTGTGGAGCGACAACATGCTGGTGCCGAACCGCTCTGAGCACCAGGCCAACGCCGAGAAGTGGATCGACTACTACTACGAGCCTGCGGTGGCCGCGAAGCTGGCGGCCTGGGTCAACTACATCTGCCCCGTCGAGGGTGCTCGCGAGGAGATGGAGAAGATCGACGACTCCCTGGTGGACAACAAGCTGATCTTCCCCGACGAGGAGCAGCTCAAGGAGACCTTCGACTTCATGGTGCTCGACGAGGCCCAGAACCAGCAGTACGAAGGAGAGTGGTCCGATGTCACAGGTGGTTGAGTCCCCGGAGCGGGCGGAGGTCCAGGCCTACGACGGACTGCGCCTGCGCAGCCTGACCAAGGAGTTCGCCAGCTTCACGGCCGTGAAGTCCCTCGACCTCGAGATCCCGAGCGGCTCGTTCTTCGCGCTGCTGGGCCCCTCGGGCTGTGGCAAGACCACGACGCTGCGGATGGTGGCCGGGCTGGACACCCCCACGTCGGGGACGATCGAGCTCGGCGGCAAGGACATCACCTGGGAGAAGCCCTACCGGCGCCCGGTGAACACCGTGTTCCAGAACTACGCGCTGTTCCCGCACCTCGACATCTACGAGAACGTCGCCTTCGGGCTGCGCCGCCGGGGGAGCAAGGAGGTCGAGCGTGAGGTGCGCGCCATGCTCGAGCTGGTCGAGCTGGAGTCACAGACTCGCAAGCGTCCGGCCCAGCTCTCCGGCGGCCAGCAGCAGCGGGTCGCGCTCGCCCGGGCGCTGATCAACCGTCCCGAGGTGCTGCTCCTCGACGAGCCCCTCGGCGCCCTCGACCTCAAGCTGCGCCGGTCGATGCAGATCGAGATCAAGCGCATCCAGACCGAGGTCGGTCTGACGTTCGTGCACGTCACGCACGACCAGGAGGAGGCCATGACCATGGCCGACACGATCGCGGTGATGAACCGCGGCGTGATCGAGCAGATGGGTGCCCCCGCTCAGCTCTATGACAACCCCGAGACGACGTTCGTGGCCAACTTCCTGGGGCAGTCGAACCTGATCGAGGTGACCGTGCGCGGCCGCGACGCAGAGCAGGTCGGGGTCGACATGCACGGCACCCTCGCCTCGATCCCGACGGCACGCTCGCACCTCACCGGCACCGACGGGGAGCTGGCCTGGCTCGGAATCCGTCCGGAGAAGGTCCTGATCGGGGAGGTCGGCGAGCGGATCGACGCGCCCGGCAACAGCATCCCCGGTGGCGTGGTCAGCGACGTCAGCTTCGTCGGGGTCAGCACGCAGTACCTCGTGCGGATGCCGTGGGGCCAGGAGATCCAGGTCTTCGAGCAGAACACCGGCCGGCGGCGGCTGTTCAGTCAGGGCGAGCGGGTGGAGATCTCCTGGAGCCCGGAGTACGCCTTCCTGCTGGACCACAGCCAGGACGCAGCGGCGGGCGTGAACCGGGTGGACCCGGCGTCGTGACCGCACCTCCAGCAACGGCCGCGGCGGACACGCCGAAGACAGCGGGCCCCACCGGGCCCGACGCGCCGACCAGGTCGTCGAGCGAGAAGCGCAAGCTCACCGGCTACTGGCTGCTGCTGCCCGGCGCGCTCTGGCTGGTCATCTTCTTCGTGGTGCCGTTCTACTCCCTGGTCGCCACCAGCCTGTACGACCCGAAGGGCACCGTCCTCCAGGGCTACGAGATGACCTGGGCGTTCGGCAACTATGCCGACGCGCTGCGCGCCTACTGGCGCCCGCTGGTGCGCTCGCTGCTGTACGGCGGTGTGGCCACCTTGATCTGCCTGGTCCTCGGCTACGTGCTCGCCTACGCGATCGCCTTCAAGTCGGGTCGCTGGAAGAACCTGATGCTGGTGCTCGTGATCGCCCCGTTCTTCACCAGCTTCCTGGTGCGCACGCTCTCGTGGAAGCTGCTCCTGCGCGATGACGGGGTCGTGGTGAACACGCTGCAGTTCCTGCAGCTGCTGGACGCGGACGGGCGGCTGCTCGCCACCCCGGTCGCGGTGGTCGCCGGTCTGGTCTACAACTTCCTGCCCTTCATGGTGCTGCCGCTGTTCGCGAGCATCGACAAGATCGACCACCGGTTGATCGAGGCGGCCGGCGACCTGTACTCGCGCCCGATGGTGGGCTTCTTCAAGGTGACCTGGCCGCTCTCGCTGCCGGGTGTGGTCTCCGGGACGCTGCTGACCTTCATCCCCGCCGTGGGGGACTACATCAACGCCGAGCTGCTGGGCAGCCCCAAGCAGCGGATGATCGGCAACGTCATCCAGAACCTGTTCACCGACGCGAACGACTACCCGGCCGCCGGGGCGCTCTCGGTGATGCTGATGCTGCTGATCTTGGCGATGGTGCTGTTCTACGTGCGGCGCGCAGGAACGGAGGAGCTGCTGTGACCGCGACGCTGCAGGGACTCGGTCGCTGGGTCAGCCGGCACCTGGTGCTGATCGGTGGACTGCTGGTCCTCGTCTACACCTTCATCCCGATCGCGGTCGTGATCCTGATGAGCTTCAACAAGCCGCGGAGCAAGCTGATCTACCGCTTCGACAGCTTCACCCTCGACAACTGGCTGAACCCCTGCAAGGACCCGAGCATGTGCTCCGCGCTGAGTCGGAGCATCCAGATCGGCCTGCTCGCGACGGTGATCGCCACCATCTTGGGGACGCTGATGGCGTTCGCGCTGGTCCGGCACCGGTTCGAGGGTCGCTCGGCGGCCAACGTGATGATCTTCATGCCGATGGCCTCGCCCGAGATCGTGATGGGCTCCTCGCTGCTGGCGCTGTTCGTGGCCGGCGGGTTCGGCGGCCAGCTCGGGTTCTGGACGATCCTGATCGCCCACGTGATGTTCTGTCTCTCCTTCGTCGTGGTCACCGTCCGAGCCCGGCTGGCCGGTCTCGACGACAACCTCGAGCAGGCCGCGATGGACCTCTACGCCACCGAGTTCCAGGCGTTCCGCCGGGTGACGCTGCCGCTGGTGTTCCCCGGCATCCTGGGTGCGGCGCTGCTGTCGTTCTCGCTGTCCTTCGACGACTTCATCATCACCAACCTCAACGCCGGCAACACCACGACGTTCCCGATGTACGTCTGGGGCGTCGCCCAGCGGGGCGTGCCGATGCAGGTGAACGTGATCGGCACCTTGATGTTCGTGATCGCGATCGCGATCGTCGTCGGCGTCGAGGTCAACAGGAGGCGCCAGGAGAAGGCCCTGGTCTGATGCCTGCTGACTCCGGCTCGGTCGCGGCCTCCCTGCGCACGACCCGCGCTGCGACGTACTGGCTCGAGGACACCGCGCGTCCCGACCCGCTGCCGGCCGTGGCCGGGCCCGACTCCACCGACCTCCTGGTGGTCGGTGGCGGCTACCTGGGCCTGTGGACCGCGTTGCTGGCCAAGGAGCGGGACCCCGAGCGGGAGGTGCTGCTGCTGGAGGCCGACACCTGCGGGCACGCCGCGAGCGGGCGCAACGGAGGGTTCTGCGAGGCCAGCCTGACCCACGGCTTCGGCAACGGGCTCGCCCGCTGGCCCGCCGAGCTGGACCTGCTGACCCGCCTGGGCCGGGAGAACCTCGACGGCATCGAGCGCACCGTCGCCGAGCACGCGATCGACTGCGACTTCGTGAGGTCCGGTTCCCTGGCGGTCGCGACCCAGCCCTACCAGGTGGAGGGCCTTCGCGAGGAGCACGCGACGCTGCGGGCCCGAGGGCTCTCGAGCACCTGGCTCGACCGGGACGCGCTGCGTGCGCGCGTCGACTCGCCCACCTTCCTCGCCGGCACCCACGACCCGGACGGCGCGATCCTGGAGCCGGCCCGCCTGGTCTGGGGCCTGCGCGACGCGTGCCTGCGACTCGGCGTACGCATCGCTGAGGGGACCCCGGTCACCGGGCTCCGCCGCGACGGCGGCGGGGTGCGGGTGGAGACGTCGGCAGGCCCGGTGCGGGCGCGGCACGTCGCTCTGGCCACGAACGCCTTTCCGCCGCTGCTGCGACGGTTGCGGCTGATGACGGTGCCGGTCTACGACTACGCGCTGATGACTGAACCGCTCACTCCGGCGCAGCGCGAGGCGATCGGCTGGCACGGCCGCGAGGGGATCTCGGACACCGGGAACCAGTTCCACTACTACCGCACGACGCGCGACGGCCGGATCCTGTGGGGTGGCTACGACGCGATCTACCACTACGCGAGCCGGATCGAGCCGGTCTTCGACCAGCGCCAGCAGACCTTCGAGGTGCTGGCCGCGAACTTCTTCACGACCTTCCCCCAGCTCGCCGACCTGCGGTTCAGCCACTCCTGGGGCGGGGTGATCGACACCTGCACCCGGTTCACCGCCTTCTACGGCAGCGCTCTCGGTGGTCGGGTCGGCTACGCCCTCGGATTCACCGGGCTCGGCGTAGGGGCCACCAGGTTCGCCGGCGACGTGCTCCTCGACCTGCTGGCGGGCAACCAGACCTCGCGTACCCGCCTGGAGATGGTGCGCCGCAAGCCGCTGCCGTTCCCTCCCGAGCCCCTCCGCTGGCTCGGCATCGAGACCACGGTGCGCTCACTGGCCCGCGCCGACGCCCGCGAGGGCCGGGAGAACCTGTGGCTCAGGGCGATGGACCGCCTCGGCCTCGGGTTCGACTCCTAGTCTCGGCGCTTCCCGCTTCCCGCCTCCCGCTTCCCGCATCCCGCTTCCCGCATCCCGGACCCGCGCTCGGCCTCGGCCGCACGCCCCTGAGTCTCCCGGCCGGTCGATGCCTGGCCGGCTCGATCCACGGTTTCTGCCCTGCCCAGGGGTGGCGCTCACCCGGGTGGGCGAGACAACTGGCCCACATGTACTAAATCGGACATATCACCACGAAAGGGGTATATCGGGCCTACGGTCTGTACCTGACCTACACCCAACCCGAAGGGGAATGCACATCATGGTGCGTCGACCACTCGTCCGCCTCACGGCCCTCAGTGCCTTGATGATTCTCGGGGCCAGCACACCCGCTGCCGCCCTCGCCCAGGGAGCCTCCCCTGGGAGCGGTACTCCCGACGTGCAGGCTCTCCCCGCTGCGACCACGGTGTCGCCGCCCGTGGACCCGATCTCCTACGTGGCCGGCTCGGTCGTCTCGGCGAACCTCAAGACGCCCTCGGTCCGAGTGCCCGACCAGGTCCAGGCCGGCGACACCCTCCTGCTCACCGCCAGCCTGGCGGACGCCACGGCGGCCAAGGCGCCTGCCGGCTGGACGGTGCGAGGTGACCAGCGTGCGACCACGCTGCGATCCCTGGTCTGGTCCCGCACCGCCACGGGCAGCGACGCCGGGTCATCGGTGACAGTCAGCCTCGACGCCCAGCACAAGGCCGCGCTGGCCGTCACCGCCTACCGCGGAGTCGACGCCGCGGTGCCGATCTCTGCCAAGGCCTCCGTGGACGCCGGCACCAACCGCCACGTCACTCCGCCCGTGACGGTCCCGGACAGAGCCCGTGTGGTCTCCTTCTGGGCCGACAAGGGGACTGCGACGACGAAGTGGACGACACCGTCCGCCGTCCGCCTGCGGGCGGCCGCCTACGGCGCCGGGACCGGCCGCGTCTCAGCCGCTGTCGCGGACTTCGACGGCGCCCGGTCAGGAGCGGTCGAGGGCGTGACTGCGACCACCAACGCCGTCAGCGCTCGTGGCGTGAACTGGGCGATCACCCTGGCGGCCAAGAACCTGCCGCCCCAGGCGGACTTCAGCCAGGACTGCGTCTACCTGGTCTGCAGCTTCGATGCCTCGACGAGCACCGACCCCGACGGCACCGTCGTCGGTCATGGCTGGGAGTTCGGCGACGGCGGCACCACCAGCGGAGCGGTGGTCTCGCACACGTTTGCCAAGGAGGGCACCTACTCCGTGCTGCTGCGGGTGACCGACGACGATGGGGACACGACTCAGAAGGTCGTCTCGGTGAGCGTGACCGAGCCGGTGAGCCTGTTCGGGTTCTGGGCCGGCAGCGACGCCGTCGGCGCGGGCGAGGGCACCCGGGCCAACTACGACCGGGTCTCGAGCTACCTGGGTGCGCCCCAGGTGTACCGGATGTTCTACCCGGGCTCTCCGGGCACCAACTTCGTGGGCTCCAACGCCGACTACGGGCCCCCGGTCGTGGTCTCGTTCAAGTTCAAGCCCCAAGAGGTCATCGCCGGACAGTGGGACGCCACCATGACCGCATGGTTCGAGTCGATCCCCGCCGACCGCGAGGTCTGGTGGAGCTACTTCCACGAGCCGGAGAACGACATCGAGGCGGGCAGCTACACCTTCGCGCAGTACCGGGCGGCGTGGGAGCACCTCACCGCGCTGGCCCCCAAGCGGGCCAACCTGCACCCGACGCTGATCCTGATGCGCTACAGCCTCTCGCTGCCCACCAAGCGGCCCATCGAGAGCTATGTGACCAAGGGTCTCGAGGTCCTGGCCTGGGACACCTACCTCACCGGCAGCCTGACCATGAAGCACGTCGTCGAGGACCCGGCGGCGGTCTCGGCCAAGTTCGGCCTGGACTTCGCCATCGGTGAGACCGCGGCCAAGGACCCGACCAGGGTGAACCAGTACGTCAAGGACCTGATCCCGGCCGCGAAGACGGCCAGGGCCAAGTTCGTGACCTGGTTCGAGACCGACAAGTCCGGGCTCGGCGTCAACGAGGCCGACTGGCGGATGCGACCCCACACCGAGGCCGTGACGGCCTGGCGTCAGTAGGGCAGCGGCGGTAGCTCCCTTGCACCGCCTGTAACGCGGAGTTATTGACACTGAACATGCGGTACGCCGCACCCCCAGCGTCAATAACTCCGCGTTACAGCTGTCTTCCGAGGACGCGCGGCGCCGCCCACCCACCGCTCAGAGCTGGTTCCACGCCCGGGTCAGTACGTCGCGCAGGATGGTCTCGATCTCGTCGAAGACCTTCTGGTCCGCGACGAGCGGAGGGGCGAGCTGGATGACCGGGTCGCCCCGGTCGTCGGCGCGACAGTAGAGGCCGGCCTCGAAGAGCGCCCCGGAGAGGAAGCCGCGCAGCAGCCGCTCGCACTCGTCCTCGTCGAAGGTCTCCTTGGTCTTCTGGTCCTTGACCAGCTCGATGCCGTAGAAGTAGCCGTCACCGCGGACGTCGCCCACGATCGGGAGGTCGCGCAGCTTGTTAAGGGTGGCGCGGAAGTCGCCCTCGGTGTCGCGCACGTGCTCGTTGAGCTTCTCGCGCTCGAAGATGTCGAGGTTGGTCATCGCCACGGCGGTCGAGACCGGGTGGCCGCCGAAGGTGTAGCCGTGGGCGAAGGAGTTGTCGCCCTTGGCGAACGGCTCGAACAGCCGGTCGGTCGCCACCATGGCACCGAGGGGCGAGTAGCCGGAGGTGAGGCCCTTCGCGCAGGTGATGATGTCGGGCTGGTAGCCGTAGCGCTCGGCGGCGAACATGTGACCCAGCCGGCCGAAGGCGCAGATGACCTCGTCGGAGACCAGCAGTACGTCGTACTCGTCGCAGATCTCGCGCACGCGCTCGAAGTACCCAGGAGGGGGCGGGAAGCAGCCGCCCGAGTTCTGCACCGGCTCGAGGAACACCGCGGCCACGGTGTCCGGGCCCTCGAACTCGATCGCCTCGGCGATCCGGTTGGCGGCCCACTGTCCGAAGGCGTGCTCGTCGTCGGGACCGAGGTAGGAGGTCTCGGCCGCGCGGTAGAAGTTGGTGTTCGGGACCCGGAACGTCGACGGCACCAACGGCTCGAAGGGTGCCTTCATGCCAGGAAGGCCGGTGATCGACAGCGCCCCCTGCGGGGTGCCGTGGTAGGCGATCGCGCGGCTGATCACCTTGTGCTTGGTGGGTTTGCCGGTGAGCTTGAAGTACTGCTTGGCCAGCTTCCAGGCGCTCTCCACCGCCTCGCCGCCGCCCGTGGTGAAGAACACCCGGTTGAGGTCGCCGGGGGCGTAGCCCGCGACGCGCTCCGCCAGGTCGATCGCGCCCGGGTGGGCGTAGGACCAGAGCGGGAAGAAGGCGAGCTCGGCAGCCTGCTTGGCAGCGGCCTCGGCCAGCTCCGTGCGGCCGTGGCCGGCCTGGACCACGAACAGGCCCGCGAGCCCGTCGATGTAGCGGTTGCCGTGCGAGTCCCAGATGTGGACGCCGTCGCCGCGGACGATCGTCGGCACATCGTGGGTGTCATAGGTCGAGTGCCTGGTGAAGTGCATCCACAGGTGATCCTTCGCCGCCTGCTGGCGGCCCTGGTCGAAGCTGGATTCGGTCATCGCTGGAGCACCTCGTCGATAGTGAGCGGAATCAGTGCCAGTGTGCCCGCCAAGCTGACCGCTGGCAATCGATTCGGATAGATGTTGCGGTTAACTTCGATGGAATCCATGGCTTATGGGCTCTAGGCCTACCGATTCCGTTGTCTGAGAACTACGCTCGCCGCATGGCTGATACCACCTTCCGCAATGTCATCAACGGTGAGCTCGTCGACGCAGCGTCGGGGGAGACCTACGACATCCTCGATCCGACCACCGGAGAGCGGTACGCGACGGCGGCGAGATCGCAGGCCGAGGACGTCGACCGGGCCTACCAGGCCGCCTCGAACGCCTTCGAGACCTGGCGTGACTCCACCCCCTCGGACCGGCAGCGAGCACTGCTCAAGATCGCCGACGCGCTGGAGAGCCGGTCGCGCGAGTTCGTCGACGTCGAGTCCCGAGACACCGGGAAGCCGATCGGGTTCACCATCGACGAGGAGCTGCCCCCTGCGATCGACCAGCTCCGCTTCTTCGCGGGCGCGGCTCGGGTGCTCGAGGGCAAGTCCGCCGGCGAGTACCTCAAGGACCACACCTCGTGGGTACGCCGGGAGCCGATCGGCGTCGTCGGCCAGGTGACGCCGTGGAACTACCCGTTGATGATGATGGTCTGGAAGATCGCCCCGGCCCTGGCCGCCGGCAACTGCGTCGTGCTCAAGCCCAGCGACACCACCCCCGCCTCGACGACCCTGTTCGCGGAGATGTGCCAGGAGTTCCTGCCCCCGGGCGTCTTCAACGTGATCACCGGCGACCGCGACACCGGCCGGGCCCTGGTGGAGCACCCGATTCCCCAGCTGGTCGCGATCACCGGCTCGGTGCGCGCCGGCATGGAGGTGGCCGGGTCCGCCGCCAGGCAGCTCAAGCGCGTCCACCTGGAGCTGGGCGGCAAGGCCCCGGTCATCGTCTTCGACGACGCCGACGTCGAGGCCGCGGCCGAGGGGATCGCCGGAGCCGGCTACTTCAACGCGGGACAGGACTGCACCGCAGCCACCCGCGTGCTCGCCGGGCCCGGCGTCCACGACGACTTCCTCGCGGCCCTGACCGAGCAGGCCAAGAACACCTCGACCGGGCTTCCCGCGGACGAGGACATCCTCTACGGCCCGCTCAACAACGCCGACCAGCTCGAGCGTGTCTCCTCGATGGTGGACCGGCTGCCCGACCACGCGACGATCTCGGCCGGAGGCCGACGTCAGGGAGACCGCGGCTACTTCTACGAGCCGACCGTCCTCTCCGGGCTGCGTCAGGACGACGAGCAGATCCAGAGCGAGATCTTCGGTCCGGTGATCACCGTCCAGAAGTTCAGCGACGAGAGCGAGGCGCTCGCCTGGGCCAACGGCGTGGAGTACGGGCTCGCCTCCAGCGTGTGGACCACCGACCACGGTCGCGCCATGCGGATGTCGCGCAAGCTCGACTTCGGGTGCGTCTGGATCAACACCCACATCCCGATCGTGGCGGAGATGCCGCACGGGGGCTTCAAGCACTCCGGCTACGGCAAGGACCTGTCCATGTACGGGCTCGAGGACTACACCCGGCTCAAGCACGTGATGTCCTACATCGGCGAATGAGGATCCTGCTCGTCGGCGCCGGAGGGGTCGGGTCCGCGTTCACCGCGATCGCGACCCGTCGCGACTTCTTCGAGCGGTGCGTGGTCGCCGACTACGACCTGGCCAGGTCGCGGAAGGCGGTCGACGCGCTGGGCGACGACCGGTTCGCGGCCGCTCAGGTCGACGCCTCCGACGCGGGCTCGGTCGAGGCGCTGGTCCGCGAGCACCGGGTGACCCACGTGATGAACGCCGTGGACCCCCGGTTCGTGATGCCGATCTTCGAGGGCGCGTACGCCGGGGGAGCGGACTACCTCGACATGGCGATGTCCCTGTCGAGGCCACACCCGGAGGCGCCGTACGCCGAGGTGGGCGTGAAGCTCGGCGACGAGCAGTTCGCCGCCGCCCCGGACTGGGAGTCTGCTGGGCGGCTGGCCCTGGTCGGGATCGGCGTCGAGCCGGGGCTCTCCGACGTGTTCGCGCGCTATGCCGCCGACCACCTGTTCTCCGAGATCGACGAGCTCGGGGTGCGCGACGGTGCCAACCTCGAGGTGGCCGGCCCCGATGGAGAGCCTGCCTTCGCGCCGTCGTTCTCGATCTGGACCACGATCGAGGAGTGCCTGAACCCGCCCGTGGTCTGGGAGCGGGGCCGCGGCTGGTTCACCACCGCGCCGTTCAGCGAGCCGGAGGTCTTCGAGTTCCCCGAGGGGATCGGGCCGGTCGAGTGCGTCAACGTCGAGCACGAGGAGGTGCTGCTGATGCCCCGGTGGGTGGACTGCAGGCGGGCCACCTTCAAGTACGGGCTGGGCAACGAGTTCATCGAGGTGCTCAAGACGCTGCACAAGCTCGGCCTCGACCGCACCGAGGCGGTCCGCGTCGGCGGGGTGGAGGTCAGTCCCCGCGACGTGGTCGCCGCCTGCCTGCCGGATCCCGCGACCCTGGGCGAGGTGATGACCGGCAAGACCTGCGCCGGTCTGTTCGTCACCGGCACCGGCAAGGACGGAAACCCTCGGGCGACCTACCTCTACCACGTGGTCGACAACGAGTGGTCCATGCGCGAGTACGGCCACCAGTGCGTGGTCTGGCAGACCGCGGTGAACCCGGTGGTGGCGTTGGAGCTGCTCGCCAACGGCACCTGGGCCGGTGCCGGCGTACTCGGTCCGGAGGCGTTCGACGCCCGTCCGTTCCTCGAGCTGCTGACGGCCTACGGCAGTCCGTGGGGTCAGCGCGAGGACCCGACCGGGGCCTGAGGTACGCCGTGAACCCACAGTGCCGCCGCCCGGTCGTGGCGACGGCCCAGGGTCACACCAGTCCGAGGGTGATCTCCTCGATCACGTCGAGCGCCTCGTCCAGGAGGTGCTCGGGCATCACCAGCGACGGCAGGAAACGCAGCACGTTGCCGTAGGTGCCGCACGTCAGGGTGATCACTCCTGCCTGGTGGCAGCCGGCGCTGATCTTGCCGGCCAGGGTCGCGTCCGGCTCCTTGGTGCCTGGCTGCACCAGCTCGACGGCCATCATCGCGCCCCGTCCGCGCACCTCGCCGATCGCGGGCACCTTGTCGGCGAGGGCCTCCAGGCGGGAGGTCATCGTCTGCCCGATCCGGCGGGCGGCGGAGCTCAGGTCCAGCTCCTCCATGGTCGCGATGGCGCCCAACGCGGCGGCGCAGGCAACCGGGTTGCCGCCGTAGGTGCCGCCGAGACCGCCCGCGTGCGGCGCGTCCATGATCTCGGCGCGGCCGACCACCGCGGCGAGCGGCATCCCGCCCGCCATCCCCTTGGCCACCGTCACCAGGTCGGGTACGACGCCCTCGTGCTCGCAGGCGAACCAGGCTCCGGTGCGGCACATCCCCGACTGGATCTCGTCCGCGACGAACACGACGCCGTTGTCCTGGCACCACTGCGCGATCGCCGGCAGGAAGCCCTCAGCGGGCACGATGAACCCACCCTCGCCGAGCACCGGCTCGATCACGACGCAGGCCAGGTTGTCCGCCCCGACCTGCTTCTCGATCACGTCGATCGCCCGGGCCGCGGCCTGCGCCCCGGTGAGCTCGGAGGGCTCCCGGAAGGGGTAGGACAGCGGCGCCCGGTAGACCTCACCGGCGAACGGGCCGAAGCCGTGCTTGTAGGGCATGTTCTTGGCCGTCATCGCCATCGTCAGGTTGGTCCGACCGTGGTAGGCGTGGTCGAAGACCGCGATGGCGTCCCGACCGGTGTGGGCCCGGGCGATCTTGACGGCGTTCTCGACCGCCTCGGCGCCGGAGTTGAACAGCGCAGCCTTCTTGGCGTGGTCCCCGGGGGTGAGCCGGACCAGCGCCTCGCACACCTCCACGTAGCCCTCGTAGGGCGCGACCATGAAGCAGGTGTGCGTGAACGCCGCCACCTGCTCGCTCACCCGACGGACCACCTCGGGGGCGCTGTTGCCGACGCTGGTGACCGCGATGCCGCTGGCCATGTCGATCAGCGAGTTCCCGTCGATGTCGACCACGACGCCACCGCCGGCCGCGGCCACGTAGAGCGGCAGCGCGCTGCCGACCCCGGAGGCGACCGCGGCGGTTCGTCGTTCGTGCAGCTCGCGCGAGCGCGGTCCGGGCAGCTCGGTGACCAGGCGTCGCTCCTGGGGGAGGTCGGGCCCACCGGTGTGCGGGACGGTGATAGCGGATTCAGTAGTCATTCAACTCTCCGGCAACGGGATCGGTGGCGCTTGGCGAGGGAGGTCGCCAGTATCCGTCGGTCCGCGAGGCGACAGCAAGAGCCTCGTGTCTCTCGTGTCAGAGCAGCGGGCGCAGCGGCTTCAGGATCATCTCGGTGAACCGGCTGTAGACGTCCCTGGCCTGCCACTCCGCCAGCGTCAGCGGCAGCGCGTTGGTCAGGTCGGTCTCGAAGATGCGCTCCATCTCCTGCGCCAGCGCCTCGTCGATGATCTCGACGTTGATCTCGTAGTTGCCGCTCATGCTCAGCCGGTCGACGTTCGCGGTGCCGATGGTGGTCCAGCTGCCGTCGATGGTCGCGGTCTTCGCGTGCACCATCGCATCGCGGAACCGGTAGATCTTCATCCCCTCCGCGAGCATCCGGCGGAAGTAGCCACGAGAGATCCAGTCGGCCACGATGTGGTTGGACTTCGCCGGCAGCAGGAGGCGTACGTCGACCCCACGGCTGGCTGCGCCGACCAGGGCGTCGACGAAGCTCTCGTCGGGGATGAAGTAGGCGTGCGTCATCCAGATGTTGCGCTGCGCCCGGTTGATCGCCTCCAGGTACATCCCCCGGATGGGGAACATCCACAGCCGGGGCACATTGCGGTGCACCCTGATGCTGGGCTCCCACGTCGAGGTGGTGGAGAGCAGCATCGGCGGCTCGCTGCGCCGGAACCGCTTGTCGCGGTGCAGGTTCCAGAAGTCCGCGAACGCCCGTGCCAGGTCCCACACACCCGGGCCGGTGATCCGGCAGTGGGTGTCTCGCCACTCGGTGGCGTAGGGGGTGCCGATGTTGTAGCCCCCGACGAAGGCCACCTTGTCGTCGACGACCAGGATCTTGCGGTGGTCGCGGCCGTAGCGGCGCAGGTCGAAGAACCGCCAGCCGGCGGAGTAGACGGGGAAGGCGAGCACCTTGACGTTGGCCGGGAAGTGCTTGAACGGCGGCCGCACCACGATGTTGGCGAAGGCGTCGTAGATCACCCGGACCTCCACGCCCCGGTCGGCGGCGTCGATGATCGCCCGCTTGAACCGCTGGCCGACCGCGTCGCCCTTCCAGATGTAGGTCTCGAGCAGGACCTGCTTCTGGGCTCCCTCGATGGCGGCGAGCATGTCGTCGTACAGGTCCTGGCCGAAGGTGTAGGTCGTCACGGTGCCGCTGCCGACGGGGGTCTCCTGAGCCGTGCGGGTGGGGAACGGCTTGGGGCGCTTGCCCCGGCGTCGGTAGGAGTCGACCAGGCTCATGGCGATCGCCACCAGCATCGGGATCCCGAAGATCGTCAGCAGAGTTCGGCGCACCACCTGAGCCACCGGGTGGCGCATGTTGATGAGGGGATGGCGGGCCTGCATTGGCCCATCCAACCAGAGGCTTCCAGGAGCCTCTCGGCGCGGGGGAGCCGAGGCTCCGACGGCGTCGAACCGGGTTGTCAGTGGTCCCCCGTAGGCTCGTCCCATGCGTCCAGTCACCGATCTCGAGCGCCGGGTGGCGCCGTTCGACGTGCAGTCCGACTACACCCCGTCGGGTGACCAGCCCGCCGCGATCGCCGAGATCACCCAACGTGTCCAGGCGGGGGAGAAGGACATCGTGCTGCTCGGCGCGACCGGCACCGGAAAGACCGCGACGGTCGCCTGGGTGGCCGAGAAGCTCCAGCGGCCGATGCTCGTGATGCAGCCCAACAAGACCCTCGCCGCCCAGTTCGCCAACGAGCTGCGGATGCTGTTCCCCGAGAACGCGGTCGAGTACTTCGTCTCCTACTACGACTACTACCAGCCCGAGGCCTACGTCCCGCAGACGGACACCTACATCGAGAAGGACTCCTCCATCAACGAGGAGGTGGAGCGGCTGCGCCACTCCGCGACCAACTCGCTGCTCACCCGGCGCGATGTCATCGTGGTCTCGACGGTCTCCTGCATCTACGGCCTCGGCACCCCGCAGGAGTACGTCGACCGGATGCTGCGGCTCAAGGTCGGGCAGGAGCTCGACCGGGACAGCGTGCTGCGCCGGCTGGTGGAGATCCAGTACACCCGCAACGACCTCTCCTTCACCCGAGGCACCTTCCGGGTCCGCGGCGACACCCTGGAGATCTTCCCGGTCTACGAGGAGCACGCCGTGCGGGTCGAGTTCTTCGGCGACGAGATCGAGCGGCTGATGACCCTGCACCCGGTCACCGGCGAGGTGATCACCGACGACGACGAGCTCTACGTGTTCCCGGCGACCCACTACGTGGCGGGCCCGGCGCGGATGGAGCGGGCGATCGCGGGGATCGAGGCCGAGCTGGTGGACCAGCTCGCGGCGTTCGAGAAGCAGGGCAAGCTCCTCGAGGCGCAGCGACTGCGGATGCGCACCTCCTACGACGTGGAGATGATGCGTCAGGTCGGGTCGTGCTCGGGCATCGAGAACTACTCGATGCACATCGACGGACGCAGCCGCGGCAGTGCTCCCAACTGCCTCCTGGACTACTTCCCCGAGGACTTCGTGCTCGTGGTCGACGAGTCCCACGTGGCCGTCCCGCAGATCGGCGGGATGTACGAGGGCGACATGTCCCGCAAGCGCAACCTGGTCGACCACGGCTTCCGGCTGCCCAGCGCGATGGACAACCGGCCGCTGAAGTGGGAGGAGTTCGTCGACCGGATCGGCCAGACGATCTACCTCTCCGCCACCCCCGGCAAGTACGAGATCAGCCGCGGCGGCGGCATCGACAACGTCGTCGAGCAGATCATCAGGCCGACGGGGCTGATCGACCCGGAGGTCGTGGTCCGGTCCACCAAGGGGCAGATCGACGACCTGATGCACGAGATCGGGCTGCGGGTCGAGCGCAACGAGCGGGTCCTGGTCACCACGCTGACCAAGAAGATGTCCGAGGACCTCACCGACTACCTGCTCGAGAACGGCGTACGCACCCGCTACCTGCACTCCGAGGTGGACACCCTCAAGCGCATCGAGCTGCTCCGCGACCTGCGCCTGGGGGAGTACGACGTCCTGGTCGGCATCAACCTGCTGCGCGAGGGGCTCGACCTCCCGGAGGTCTCGCTCGTGGCCATCCTGGACGCGGACAAGGAGGGGTTCCTCCGCTCCGACAAGTCCCTGATCCAGACCATCGGTCGAGCCGCGCGCAACGTCTCGGGCCAGGTGGTGATGTACGCCGACAAGATGACGCCCTCGATGGAGATGGCGATCGACGAGACCAACCGGCGCCGGGAGAAGCAGGTCGCCTACAACACCCTGCACGGTGTCGACCCCCAGCCGCTGCGCAAGAAGATCGCCGACATCACCGAGATGCTGGCCCGCGAGGACGAGACCACCAAGGAGCTCCTCGAGACCTGGCAGGGCACCGGCGCTCGTGGTGACAAGAGCAAGAAGGCGCCGGTCCCCGGGCTCTCGCGGATGCACGAGCGGCTGCCCGACACGGCCGGCATCCCCTCGAGCGACCTGGCCGAGCTGGTCCAGCAGCTCTCCGAGCAGATGCGGGGAGCCGCCGCCGAGCTCCAGTTCGAGCTCGCCGCTCGGCTGCGTGACGAGATCTCGGAGCTGAAGAAGGAGCTGCGTCAGATGATGGAGGCGACCAGGTAGGGCCGCCACCCGACCGAAGGGAAGCGAACATGCTCGATCATGTCGGCGTCCAGTGTGACGACGTACCCGCCAGCAAGGCGTTCTTCGAGAGGCTGCTGGCTCCACTGAGCGTCACCGCGACGATGGACTTCGGGGTCGCCGTGGGCTTCGCCGGTCCGGACGGCAACCCGCAGTTCTGGCTCGGTGCCAGCGAGGGGGGCAGCCAGCGTGCCGTGCACCTCGCCTTCACCGCTCCTGACCGCGGGGCCGTGCGGGCGGTGCGTGAGGCGGCGTCCCAGCTCGGCGCCGAGATCCTCCACGAGCCCCGGGAGTGGCCGGAGTACCACGACGGCTACTACGCCGTGTTCCTGCGCGACCCTGACGGGAACAACGTCGAGGCGGTCTGCCACTGGGAACCCGGTGCCGTGGCGTCCGACGAGGTGAGCGGGTGAGCCGCGAGCTCCAGATCACCTTCGACTGCGCCGATCCCGAGGCGCTGTGCCGGTTCTGGGTCGAGGCGATGGGATACCAGCTCCAGCCGCCACCGCCCGGGTTCGAGTCCTGGGACGGGTTCCTCGACAGCGTCGGGGTCCCGGCCGAGGCGCGCAATTCCCGCTCAGCGGCGGTGCCGCTCGATGGAGCAGGCCCCAGGCTGTTCTTCCAACGGGTACCGGAGGGCAAGAGCGCCAAGAACCGGGTACACCTCGACGTGCGCGCCGCCCCGGGGCTCAGCGGCGGCGACCGGATGTCGGCGTTGGAGGCGGAGGCGAGCCGACTGGTCGCGCTCGGAGCCACGCGGGTGGAACGCTTCGAGCCCGGCGCGGAGATGAGTGACGGCTTCATCGTGATGACCGACCCCGAGGGCAACGAGTTCTGCCTCGACTGACGGCGCCGAGCTGAGCGCTGCCGCTGACACCTAGGATCTCCGGAGTGAGAGCCTCGGCCCGTCCCAGTGCGCAGTCCTCGTTCCGAGGGGCGTGGCTGGTGTGGCTGGTCGGGCTGCTGGTCTACATCCTGGCGGTCTTCCACCGCTCCTCGCTGGGGGTCGCGGGACTGATCGCCACCGAGCGGTTCGGCATCTCCGCCACCCAGCTGGCGAGCTTCACCATGCTCCAGCTGCTGGTCTACGCCGGGATGCAGGTCCCGGTCGGGCTGCTCGTCGACCGCTTCGGCTCCCGCAGCGTGCTGCTGGTCGGGCTGTCCCTGATGACGGTCGCGCAGGGAGTGTTCGCCTTCGCCGAGAGCTATCCCGTGGCGCTGGTCGCGCGGGCCTTCGTCGGGGTCGGGGACGCGATGACGTTCATCTGTGTGCTCCGGCTGGTCAGCACCTGGTTCCCGCAGCGACGCATCCCGGTGGTCACCCAGCTCACCGGAGTGCTCGGCCAGACCGGCGCCATCGCCGCGGCGGTGCCGATGACCTGGGCGCTGAGCAGCTTCGGCTGGACCGCCGCCTACCTCACCGCCGCCTCCTTGGGGGTGCTCCTGGCAGCGGCGCTGCTGGTGCTGCTCCACGACGCGCCCCAGGGGCGCAACCTGCGAGGTCCGCGACTGTCCCTGACCGCCATCCGGGAGAGCCTGGTGGCCTCCTGGGCACAACCGGGCACCCGACTGGGCTTCTGGATGCACTTCACCTCGCAGTTCAGCGCCACGACCCTCGGCCTGCTGTGGGGCTACCCCTACTTCGTCCGAGGTGAGGGCCGCTCGCCGGAGACCGCAGGGCTGCTGCTCACCCTGATCGTGGTGGCCGTCATCGTGAGCGGACCCGCGGTGGGCTGGTTCATCGGAGTGCACCCCTGGCACCGCTCCACGCTGGTGCTGTCGGTCGTGGCCGCGATCGTCACCGTGTGGACGGTCGTGCTGGTGTGGCCGGGCGCTGCGCCGCTGTGGCTGCTGATGGTGCTCGCCGTGGTCGTGGGCCTCGGTGGTCCCGCCTCGGTCATCGGCTTCGATCTCGGGCGCACCTCCAATCCCGCCCATCGACTGGCGAGCGCCACCGGCATCATCAACCAGGCGGGGTTCTACGCCACGCTGTCGATGGTCTTCGCGATCGGAGTGGTCCTGGACTGGCGTACGCCGGGGGAGGGCACGGCCTACTCAGCGTCGGCCTTCCGCTGGGCGATGAGCCTGCAGTACGCGCTCTGGGGCCTCGGGGTCGTCCAGATCTGGAGGTACCGGGTCAAGGTGCGTGCCCTGATCATCCGGCAGCGGGGCGAGCCCGAGCCCGACGAGCTCGGACCGACGCCGGCGGTCGCGCCGCCCCCGCACTGAGCCACCCGCACTGAGCCACCCGCACCGAGACCGACCCGCACCGTGCCGCCGCTCGGCCACCTGCTTCGGCCGTGCTCGGTGGCAGGTCGTCCGCCTCGTCACCGCCACCGCCCGAGAAGTGGCCCTCACCGTCCTGCAGCGCCGTACGATGCGAGGACGGGAGGCCGGCGACCGGCTCAACCTCGTGACCGCGTCTGAGGGAGGACTGCGCACGGTGTTCGGAGACGACTCTGGGATTCGGGTTCTCGGTAGGCCGGCGACCGATCGTGGGTGAGGCAGTGTCGCGCGGGCCAGGCCCAGGCTCCGGCTCCGGCTCCGGCTCCGGGACGAGGGTCGCGAACCTGCTCCTCATCGTGCTCGCGCTGGCGCTCGCCGTCACGGTCGGCCTGTTCGCCACCCGAGAGGCCACCGCGACCCCGAGGGATGCGCGCGCCGAGACCCTCTCACGTGCGCACGCGCAGGTCGCAGACGCGGCCCGCAGGGAGACGCTGGCGTTCCTCACCGTCGACTATCGCGACATGGACCCGCTGATCGCCGCCGTGCTCGCCGGCGCGACGGGCCCGTTCAAGAAGCAGTACGCGCGACAGGGGTCGGAGCTGAAGGCCTCGGCGCGGCGAGCACGGGCCTCCTCGACCGGCCGGGTCCTCTCCGTGGGCGTCGGCCGGATCAGCGACCGCACAGCGGTGGTCTACGTCGCCGCGGACTCCCAGGTCACCAACGCCTCCACCAAGGGCGCCACGCAACCGAGGTACTACCGCCTCCGGCTGACCCTGGTCCGCCAGGGGCAGCGGTGGCTGACCTCGAACCTGAAGTTCGTGGGCTGAGGTGGACGACCCGGTGCGCACGGTCCAGGACACGGCGCCACTGCCGCCTCCAGGGAAGATGGTCTGGCCGGTCGAGGAGGTCACGGCGCACCGGTCCTTGCTGGCCTCGCGCCGGCTGCTCGTCCTCCTCGTCGGGCTGTGCCTGGTCCTGGCCGCTGCCGCCGGAGTCACGGCGTACCGCAGTCAGCAGCGCGTGACCGACGGCTCCTCCGCGGGGGCGATCACCTCCGTCGAGGCACGCGCCAGCGCGCTGCCGGCTGCCGCAGCGCTGACCGAGCAGGTGCTCTCCTACGACTGGAGGACGCTGGACGCCGACGTCGCCGCGAGCAGGGCCGTGCTCGCCCCGGGCCTGCGCGGCGAGTTCACCGAGGCGATGAGCAAGGTGAAGGACCAGACGCTGGAGAACAAGGTGCAGCTGACCGCGGACGTGGTGGCCACCTCGATCATCTCGGCGAGCGAGGAGCGCGTCGAGGCCCTAGTCTTCGTCAACCAGACGACCAGGTCCGAGGGGGCGGGCACCCCGAGAGTCGACCAGAACCGGGTGCGGGTGACCCTCACACCCGCTGGGGCAGACTGGCGAGTGTCGAGGTTGGACTCGTTCTGAGAAGACCAGGAACACCTGGCGACGTGCTGACTGCGAAAGGCTGTGCTGATGGATCCGGCGGTGAAGGAGCTGGACACCGACCTGCTCATCGTCGGTGCGGGTCCGGCTGGCCTCTACGGCGCCTACTACGCCGGCTTCCGCGGGATGAGCGTGACGGTGGTCGACTCGCTGCCCGAGCTCGGCGGCCAGGTCTCGGCGCTGTACCCCGAGAAGGCGATCCTCGACGTCGCGGGATTCGTCAACGTCAGGGGACGCGAGCTCGTCGAGGAGCTGGTCAAGCAGGCCTCCAGCGCCCACCCGACCTATCTGCTGGGGCGAACCGCCAGCGCCGTCACCACGGACGACGAGGCCGTCACGATGACCCTCGACGACGGCACCGCCGTACGCGCCAAGGTGGTGATCATCACCGCGGGGATCGGCAAGTTCACGGCGAGACCCTTGCCGGCCGGTGAGGGCTGGGAGGAGCGGGGGCTGGTCTTCTTCGTGCCCTCGTTCGCGGAGTACGCCGGCCGTGACGTCGTCATCGTCGGTGGCGGCGACAGCGCCTTCGACTGGGCGCACAACCTCGAGCCGATCGCGGCCTCGATCACCCTGGTCCACCGGCGGGACCAGTTCCGGGCCCACCAGGCCACGGTCGACGCCGTCCTGGCCGGCAGTACCGAGGTGATCACCAAGGCCCAGGTGACGGCGCTCCAGGGCAACCACCGGGTGGAGAGCGTGGAGATCACCACGGCAGCGGGCGAGGTGCTCGTCCGGCCCGCGCAGAGCGTGGTGGCCGCGCTCGGGTTCGTCGCCGACCTCAGTGCCATGAAGAGCTGGGGCGTGGAGTTCGACAAGCGCCACATCAAGGTCGACACCGCGATGCGCACCAACCTGCCGCGGATCTTCGCCGCAGGCGACATCACCGAGTACGACGGCAAGGTGCGCCTGATCGCGGTCGGCTTCGGGGAGGTGGCCACGGCGGTGAACAATGCGGCTGTCCTGGTCGACCCGGAGGCCCATGTGTTCCCGGGCCACTCCAGCGAGGGTTCCTGATCCACCATCCCCACCACGAAGGCAACGACGGAGGAAGCATGAAGAAGATCAAGGTCGACTTCGACCTGTGCGAGTCCAATGCGATGTGCGAGGCGCTGGCGCCCGACCACTTCATGGTCGACGACGACGACTTCCTGCAGATCCTCGACGACCGGGTCACCCCTGACAACCTGGCGCTGGTCGAGGGCGCGGTGGCAGCGTGCCCCAAGTCGGCGATCAGCATCGTCGAGGACTGAGCAGAGCCACCTCCCCAGGCCTGAGGCTCAACGCGGTGGGTCGCGCAGGATCAGCGCGACGGTGCTGGTGAGCTTGTCGATGACCTCCTCGGCGGTGACCCGGTCGCTCACCCAGGCCACCAGCGAGGCCAGCCAGACGTCGCTGATCACCTCGACGACCAGGATCTCGTGGTCGGTGGGCTCCGCGCCCTCGACGTAGGCCTCGCCGCGCATCCCCCGGATGAGCATCCTGGCGACCCGACGGCCGACCGCCCCGATCTCCTCGGCGACGCCCTCGTCGGCGAACAGGAACGCCCGAGTCAGGGCCTCGGTCAGCCGAGGCTCGCGCTGCAGTCCTCGAGTGGCACGGAGCAGCACGGAGGTGACCCGGGCGACCGGGTCGTCGCCCGGAACGACGCGGCGGCCCGCTCGGGTCTCCGCCTCCTCGAAGCGGCGGTCCAGGGCCGAGACCAGCAGGTGGATCTTGGAGGGGAAGTAGCGGTAGAGCGTGCCCAGGGCGACCCCGGCGCGCTCGGCCACCGCGCGCATCTGGACGGCTTCGAACCCGCCTTCGGAGGCCAGTGCGACGGTGGCGTCCAGGATGTGGCGGCGACGCTCGCGCTGGGCGGCCGATCCCGGGAGTGCGGAGGCGCCGATCGCGCTGACGGTGCCCAAGATCTCACCTCTCACCAGTGATTTCTGCGGCTCCAGGCCTCAGACTTGGCCGTCGTACCTGCTCACCGAGGCTAGCAGCGGGCTTCGGCATGATAGGAACACGTTCCAGTTCTGTGTGCCGCTCGTCGCTGCCCGAAAGCTCTGCCCAGAAAGGCGTCCCGTGCGCATCGCCCTGTTGTCCTACCGCAGCAAGCCACACTGTGGCGGGCAGGGCGTCTACGTCCGCCACCTCAGCCGCGAGCTGGTCGCCCTCGGTCACCAGGTCGAGGTCTTCTCCGGGCAGCCCTATCCCGAGCTGGACGAGGGCGTCACGCTGACCAAGGTGCCCAGCCTGGACCTCTACCGCGAACCCGACCCGTTCCGTACCCCCAAGCTCTCCGAGATCCGCGACCTCATCGACGTCGAGGAGGTGCTGACCATGTGGAGCGCCGGCTTCCCGGAGCCCAAGACCTTCTCCCGCCGCGTCGCCCGGCTGCTTCGCGAGCGCCTCGCAGATTTCGACATCGTCCACGACAACCAGGTGCTCGGCTCCGGAATGCTGGAGATCTCCGAGATGGGCTTCCCCCTGATCACGAGCATCCATCACCCGATCACCTTCGACCGCCGGATCGACCTCGCCGCGGCCACGTCATGGCGCAGGCGGCTCACCCTGCGACGGTGGTACGCCTTCGTGAAGATGCAGGGCCGGGTGGCCCGCGCCGTCGGGAGGATCCTGACCGTCTCGGAGTCCAGCCGACGCGACATCGTCAGCGACTTCGGCGTGGACCCGGCCAACCTCACCGTCATCCCGCTCGGCGTCACCGAGGACTTCGGCCCGCCCACCACGCCGCGCGTCCCGGGCCGGATCGTGGCCATGGCCAGCGCCGATGCTCCGTTGAAGGGGATCGCGACCCTGTTGGAGGCGTTCGCCAAGCTGTGCACCGAGCGGGACCTGGAGCTGCTGCTCGTCAGCAGGCCGACTCCGGGTGGTCGCACCGAGCAGCTGATCGACAGCCTCGGCATCGGCGAGCGGGTCTCCTTCCTCAGCGGGATCAGCGACGCCGAGCTGGTCGAGGTGATGGGCTCGGCCGAGCTCGCCTGCGTGCCCTCCCTCTACGAGGGCTTCTCGCTTCCCACCGCGGAGCTGATGGCCTGCGAGACCCCGCTGGTGGTCAGCAGGGCCGGAGCGATCCCCGAGGTGGTGGGACCCGACGGTGAGTGTGCCGACCTGGTCACGCCAGGCGACGTGGGGGAGCTCGAGCAGGCCCTCGCGGCTCTGCTCGACGACCCCGAGCGGCGCGACCGGATGGGCCGTGCGGGACGTCGCCGGGTGCTGGAGCGGTTCAGCTGGCGCGCCGTGGGCAGCGCCACCGCCGGCGCGTACGCCGAGGTGATCGCGGCATCGAACGAGGCGGCCTCCGACGAGAGGGCAGCCAGTGCTGACCGTTGACTTCCACCGGCTCGGGCTCGAGCCGGGAGACCGGGTGATCGACATGGGCTGTGGCGCCGGCCGCCACGCCTTCGAGCTGTACCGCCGAGGCGCCGACGTGATCGCCTTCGACCAGGACGCGGACGAGCTGTCGGGAGTCTCCGACCTGTTCGCCGCGATGCGTGCGGCCGGTGAGGTCCCCGCCGGAGCCGAGGCGGACGTCAAGCAGGGGGACGCGCTCTCCTTGCCGTTCGCCGACGGGGAGTTCGATCGCGTGGTCGCCTCGGAGGTGCTCGAGCACATCCCGCAGGACGAGGCGGCGATCGCCGAGCTGGTCCGGGTGCTGCGACCCGGGGGGACGATGGCCGTCACCGTGCCCCGCTGGCTGCCGGAGAGGATCTGCTGGGCGCTGAGTGAGCGGTACCACCAGGTCGAGGGCGGTCACGTGCGGATCTACACCGGCTCCGGCCTGATCGCCATGCTGGAGCAGGCCGGGCTGGTCTTCGAGGCCAAGACCTACGCGCACGCGCTGCACTCGCCGTACTGGTGGCTCAAGTGCGCCGTGGGCGTGGACGACAAGCAGCACCCCCTCGTGAAGGCCTACCACCAGGTGCTGGTCTGGGACATCATGGGCACCCCCGGCTGGAGCACGCTGACGCGCGCCGCCGAGAGGGCGCTCAACCCGCTGATCGGCAAGAGCCTGGTGCTCTACCTCCGCAAGCCGGCATGAACGCCCGACCTGACCGGCGCACGTGGCCGGTGCCGTACGTCGAGGGGGTCCTGACCGCCTCGCAGGTCGCGCAGTCCGCGGCCTCGATCAGATCCATGCAAGAGGTCGATGGGGCGATCCCGTGGACGGTCGGTGCGCACGTGGACGTCTGGAACCACGTGGAGGCGGCGATGGGCCTCCTCGTCGGCGGTGAGGTCGAGGCGGCCGAGGCGGCCTATGAGTGGTGTCGGCGCGAGCAGCGCCACGACGGCAGCTGGGCGATGAAGATCGTCGCTGGTCGGGTCGAGGATGCCAGCGGCGAGACCAACATGAGTGCCTACCTCGCCGTGGGGGTGTGGCACCACTGGATGCTGCGCCGGGACCTGGCGTTCGTGGAGCGCATGTGGCCCGTCGTCCGACGGGGACTCGACTTCGTGGTGGGGATGCAGCTGCCCTTCGGAGGCATCGCCTGGTCGCAGGAGTGGGACGAGGTCGGTCCCGCGCGGATCAACGCCGACGCCCTGGTGGCCGGCTCGTCCAGCATCTACCAGTCGCTGCGCGCGGGGGTCGCGCTCGCCGAGCTGCTCGACGACCAGCAGCCGGAGTGGGAGCTCGCCGGCGGCCGGCTCCGGCACGCCCTGAACGATCACCGCGGGCTGTTCCTCGACAAGTCCTCGTTCTCGATGGACTGGTACTACCCGGTGCTCGGCGGTGCCGTGCGCGACCGGGCCGGCAGTGAGCTGATCGACTCGCGCTGGGAGGAGTTCGTGGTGCCCGGCCTCGGCGCGCGGTGCGTCGACACCAACCCGTGGGTGACCGGCGCCGAGACCTGCGAGCTCGTGATGGCGCTCGACAGCCTCGACCAGCCCACGCGAGCCCGTCAGCTGTTCGCCGACATGCAGCACCTGCGGGACGGGAGCGGCGGCTACTGGACCGGCTACGTCTACCCCGACGAGGTGATCTGGCCGCGGGAGCAGACCACCTACACCGCGGCGGCCGTGATCCTCGCCGCCGACGAGCTCTCTCGCGTCTCACCCGCGTCAGGCATCATGCGGGGCGAGACCCTGGCCGCGCACTTCGAGGGGATCGGCCTCGAGTGCGGGTGTGCCGACCCGGTCTCAGCCGACAGCACCTCCGGCAGCGCCTGACCGGCGGGTCAGCACCCGCATCGAGCCGACCGTCCGGGTGGGCTCGAACGCACCGCTCCTGACCGCGCGCTGCCACACGTGGAACGGCGCCTGGCCGCCGTCCTCGGGCCGTTCGAACACGTCGTGGATGACCAGCGCGCCACCCGGACCGACCCAGTGGGCGTAGCCGGTGTAGTCGTTCTGGGCGTGCTCCTCGGCATGTCCGCCGTCGATGAACAGCAGCGCGAGCGGCGTACGCCAGTGTCTGGCGACGGTCGCGGAGCTGCCCACGATCGCGACCACCTCCTCCTCCAGCCCGGCGAGCGCGATCGTGCGGCGGAAGACCGGGAGCGTGTCCATCCGGCCGGACTCGGGGTCCACCAGGCTGGCGTCGTGATGCTCCCAGCCCGCCTGGTTCTCCTCCGAGCCGCGGTGGTGGTCCAGGCTGAAGACCACGCTCGCCGAGGCCCGGGCGGCCGCCCCGAGGTAGATCGCGGACTTGCCGCAGTAGCTGCCCACCTCGAGGCCCGGGCCGTCTCCCAGGTGCGCCAAGGCCGTCGTGTACAGGAGGTCGCCCTCCTCCTCGGGCATGAACCCCTTGGCGGCGAGGGCATGGACGCGCAGGTCGCGCGGCAGATCGGTCACGCGCTCAACCCGGCGACCGGGTCGCGGTGAAGCCGGCACGGTGGTGCATCAGCCAGCGCTCGACGGCGCGGATCACGTGGTGGCTCCGGATCGAGCCGAAGACCTCGAAGGCATGGTGGGCGCCGGGGAACTCGGCGTACGTCACGGTCGCCTGGGACTCGGCCCTGAGCCGGTCCACGAACGCCCGTGCCTGTCGTACGTCGACCAGGGAGTCGTTCGCGCCGTGCAGCACGAAGAAGTCCGGCGCGTCGGCGGAGACCTGTGCCAGCGGCGAGGCCCTCACGAAGTCGTCGAGGTCGGTGTCCGGGTCCTTCTGGAACACCCTGGGGGCCAGAAAGTGGTCGCGCATCGCGGTGACGCTCCGCTCGCCGGTGATGCCGGCCAGGTCGTAGATGCCGTAGAAGGGCACGCAGCCGGCCACGCTCGTGTCGGCGTCCTCGAAGCCCGGTTGGTAGGACGGCTCGTCCGGGGTCAACGCGGCCAGCGCGGCCAGGTGTCCGCCCGCGCTGCCGCCGGTGAGCACCAGGTAGGACGGGTCGCCGCCGTACGCGGAGATGTGCTCCCGCGTCCAGGCGAGCGCGCGCTTGACGTCGATGATCTGGGCGGGGAACGGGTGCTTCGGGGCCAGCCGGTAGTTCATCGCCACGCAGATCCAGCCGCGCTGGGCCATCCGGTTCATCAGCAGCTGGCCCTCCCTCTCCTTGGTCCCGATGGACCACCCGCCGCCGTGCACCTGCACCAGCACGGGCGCGTTCCTCAGATCGGTGTCCGCCGGGCGGTAGATGTCGAGTCGGGCGCGACGGCCACCGACGGTGTAGTTGATGTCGCGGATGACCTCCACCCCGGGCCTGGCCAGGGCGAAGGGCCTGGCCAGCTCGCGCACGCGCACCCTGAGGTCGTCAGCCGTGGGGGGCTGGTCCAGGTCGTCGAGGTAGTTCTGACCGAGGCCCTCGCGCAGGGTGCTCTCGACGTGGCCCGCCGAGCGGGTCGCGTTCACGATCAGGTGTCCGAGTCCGGCCGTCACCAGCCCGGCAAGGAGCAGCCCGCTGCGGCTGGGCGGCGCCGTCCGGCGGCGTACGGTCAGCTCGGCCGCGGTGTCGAGCAGGCTGGCTGCCAGGAGCTGCGGCGCGAGCTCGCTGGCCACCATGCCCGCGAAGAACGCCGGCAGGGTGACGCCGTACCCCCGCACGGGACGAAGGGCGTTGGCGGTCAGCGCCGCAGCCAGCAGCTGTCGGCCTACGTAGGACATGCACGCAGGCTAGTGCCGCCCCCCTCCCAGCCCGGAACCCGCGGACCGGGCACTCGTGCTCGGCTGTAGTACGCCGACCGGGCACTCGTGCTCGTCTGTACAGCGCCGACCGGGCACTCGTGCTCGGCTGCAGTACGCCGACCGGGCACTCGTGCTCGTCTGTACAGCGGCGAGCGGGCAAAGTCCCGCGTCAAGGACCCGACCCATGTCGCCGCCGTACGTCGCAGAAGCGCGAAGCACGGTCCGGTTCCGCATGCGGGGCACTCAGCATTGCCCGGTCGGCGTACTACGGGCGAAGGCGAGTGCCCGGTCGGCGTACTACGGGCGAAGGCGAGTGCCCGGTCGGCGGACTACGGAGCGAGGCGAGTGCCCGGTCGGCGGGGGGTGGGGAGCCGGTAGACTCGGTCGCTGGCTCGCCCCAGCGGGCCCCCACCCTCGAACGCGAAGGCTTGACTCACGCATGGCAACGACGAACGACTTGAAGAACGGCATGGTGCTCAACCTCGACGGCCAGCTCTGGCAGGTCATGTGGTTCCAGCACCACAAGCCCGGCAAGGGCGGCGCCGTGGTGCGCAGCAAGCTGCGGAGCATCAGCTCGGGCAAGACGGTCGACAAGACGTTCAACGCCGACGTCAAGGTGGAGATCGCCAACGTCGACAAGCGCACCATGCAGTACCTCTACAACGACGGTACGTCCTTCGTCTTCATGGACACCGGCACCTTCGAGCAGCTCGAGGTCTCGCCTGAGGTCGTCGGGGACGCGACGAACTTCCTGCTGGAGAACCAGGAGGCGATGGTGGCCACCAACGACGGGGAGGTGCTCTACATCGAGCTGCCGGCCTCGGTCGAGCTCGAGGTGCAGTACACCGAGCCAGGCCTCCAGGGCGACCGGTCCACGGGCGGCACCAAGCCGGCCACGCTGGAGACCGGCCACTCGATCGCGGTACCGCTGTTCATCGTCACCGGCGAGCGGATCAAGGTCGACACCCGGGACTCCTCCTACCTCGGTCGCGTCAGCAGCTGATGACCAGCTCCGTGAACGCCTCCTGATGTCGGCTCGCTCCAAGGCACGCAAGCGCGCGCTCGACGTTCTGTACGCCTCCGAGATGCGCAACCGCTCCACGGTCGAAGCGCTGCAGCAGCAGGCCGAGGACGGACCGGTCAACGACTACACCGTCACCCTGGTCGAGGGCGTCACCGAGCATCGCGCCCGCCTGGACGAGGTGATCTCCACCTACGCCCAGGGCTGGACGCTGGACCGCATGCCCGCCGTCGACCGCAATGTGCTGCGACTCGCCACGTTCGAGGTGCTGTACGTCGACGACGTACCCGACGCCGTCGCCGTCTCGGAGGCGCTGCACCTGGTGCGGGACCTGTCCACCGACGACTCCCCGACCTTCGTCAACGGAGTCCTCGGCAACATCGTGCGCGACCGCCACGAGCTGGTCGGCTGAGCCCTGCGACCCCAGGTCCAGGTCCGGGCCCAGGCCCAGGATCGAGAGCAGGTGCAGGTACCCCGCCGGCCGACGCTGAAGCCACGCGCGGGCCGGTCTTCGACCCCCGCAGGTGGCGCCGCCGTCGGGCAGCGCGACGACCGATCCGGCAGGATGGGCCGGTGACCTCCGACGACGTCGAACCCGCAGCGGCAGTACTTCCCGGCCTGCCGGAGGGATGGACGGTGCGCGTTCCCGAGGCTCGACGACCTGGAGCAGCTGGTCGAGCTGCGCGGAGCCGACCGGCTGGCGCACACCGGCTCGGCGTCGGTCGACCGGGCCGCCATCGAGTCCGAGGTCGCGGGCCCGGCGTCGTGGACACGCAGGCAGCTGCTGGCCATCGATCCCCTCGGGCAGCTGCGGGCCTGGATGATCGTGCACGACCGCGCCGCGCGGCGCACCATGGTGGCGCTGTACGTCGACCGCTCGCTGGGCGAGGCGGCCGCGGTGGCCGGCGCCCTCTATGCCTGGGGCGAGGAGCAGGCGGCGGAGCTGTGCGCGCTGCGCGAGGTGACCCAGACCCGGCTCGACGCGAGCCCGTTCGCCGAGGACGCCGTGCAGCAGGAGTGGCTGGCCGCGGCCGGGTACGCCAAGCGCCGGACCTGGCCGCAGATGACCCGTCCGGTCGCGCCCGAGGAGGCCACGTCCCTGCCGGCTCCGCGCGAGGGCGTGTCGATCCGCCAGGTGTCCAGCCACGAGAACGGACTTCCGGTCGCGGGCGACCTGCACCTCGTGCACGAGATGCTCGAGGCTTCCTTCGAGGACCACTTCAACTCCTACCGGGAGAGCTTTCCCGAGTTCGTCCAGCGCCTGCGCGAGGACCCCGGTCATCGGTGGGACCACTGGTGGCTCGCCTTCATCGAGGGCGACGACGGGCAGCCGCTCGCGGCGGGAGCCCTGGTCGGCACCGTGCTGCAGGCCAACGAGAACGGCTGCGAGGGGAGTTACATCGAGTACATCGGGGTACACCGTCGTGCGCGGGGACGCGGCGTTGCCAAGGCGCTGCTGCACGCCGTGATCGCCGACGCCGCGCAGCGTGGGCGGGACCGGGTCGGACTCGAGGTCGATGCCGACTCGCCGACGGGCGCCAACGGTCTCTACGAGTCGATGGGGTGGGAAACCACCTACGCGCTCGAGTCGTGGTTCAAGGAGAGGGAGCTCGACGGGTGAACGATCCCCAGGTGATGGGCCGCCGGGCCGAGGACAGCAACTGGCTCGACCACGCCGTCAGTGCCGGGCTGGTGGCGTACGGCGTAGTGCACGTGATCATCGGCTTCCTCGCGGTGCGACTGGCCCTCGGTGACCGCAGCGGCGAGGCCAGTGCGTCGGGCGCCCTGCACGAGCTCGCCCAGCAGCCGTTCGGGTTGATCCTGGTCTGGGCGGTGGCGGTGGGGATGCTGCTGCTCGTCGTGTGGCGCCTGCTCGAGGCAGGCTTCGGCCACCGCGACGAGGACGACTCCACCAAGTGGCGCAAGCGGGCCTCCTCGATCCTGCGCGCCGTCATCTACGGCGCCCTGGGCGTGACCGCCCTCAAGGTGGCGACCGGGTCGGGCGGCTCCGGGGGCGGTTCCCAAGGGGTCACCGCCAAGCTGATGGACCTGCCCGCCGGCCAGTGGGTCGTGGTGGCGGTCGGCCTGGCCATCATCGGGTACGCCGGAGCGCTGGTGTGGCGCGGTTGGACCGAGAAGTTCGCCGAGCACCTGGAGACCGAGGGCAAGCTGGGCTACAGCGGCGCCGGCTACCTGCTCCTCGGCAAGATCGGCTACATCGCCAAGGGAGTCTCGCTCGCGGTGGTGGGGGTGCTGTTCGGCTATGCCGGGGCGACCCACCAGTCCGGCAAGTCCGGGGGACTCGACCAGGCGCTCCAGGAGGTGCTCCGGCAGCCGTTCGGGCCCTACCTGCTGATCGCGATCGGGGTGGGGATCGCGGCGTACGGGCTGTTCTGCTTCGCCCGGGCTCGGCACCTGGACCGCTGACCGGCCTCGACAGCGGCGGCCCGCGCAAGGCCGCCCAGGTGCCTGTGGCGCTGGTGCTCGCCGGTGATCTGCAGGCACGGCCCCGGGTGCTGCCGAGCGACCTCTCGTGAGCCGCGCTCGTCAGGGCGTCCCGGGCCGGGGTGGCAGTTCTCGGCACGCGCGGCGCTGCGACCGGGCTTCCGTGCCCCGTGATCTCGGGGGTGGTTCAGCCGAGAACGCGCCGACCACTGAAACCGGCTCCCAGCCACCTCGAACGGAGTTGGCTGCGCTGTCAAGGGGTCGGCATAGCGCGGACTAGACCATGTCACCCTATAAACGGACAAATCAGTTTTGTCCGAATAATCTGTTTCCAGTTGTCACGGGAAATCGGCGCTGCTGCGCCTCACCAAACGGGGGTCCATGATGTCGCACACGTCAATGCGTAGGAGTGTGGCCACCTTGGGGGTGGCGGCGCTGGCAGCGACCGTCTTCGCCGCAGCACCGGCCCAGGCAGGGCTCCTCGACCCGGTCGAGCCGCTCGTGGGCTCGGTGCTCAGCCCGGTCCTGAACACCGTCGAGGGCATCGCTGGTGAGGTCGTTCCCACCGGCTGGCTCTACGACGGCTCCGCCACCACGATGCGCGAGGTGCGGTCGGCGATCGGCGCCGACGTGCTGTGGACACGTGGCTACACGGGCGCCGGTGTCGGCGTCGCCCTGGTGGACACCGGCGTCGTCCCGGTGCCGGGACTGACCTCCGGCAACGTCACCAACGGCGCGGACCTCTCCTTCGAGAGCCAGGCTCCCGTCGCTGCGCTACCTGGACACCTTCGGCCACGGTACGCACATGGCCGGGATCATCGCCGGGCGAACCCCCGGGGACTGCTCGACCTGGACAGGTTCCAAGGCGTCGCTCCCGACGTCAAGCTGACCAGCCTGAAGATGGCCGCCAGCGACGGGGCCGTGGACGTGTCCCAGGTCATCGCCGCGGTGGACTGGGTGGTCGAGCACCGCAACGACGACCCCAAGAACCCGATCCGCGTGCTCAATCTCGCCTACGGCACCGACGGCATCCAGGACTACCAGGTGGACCCGCTCACCCACGCGGTGCAGAACGCCTGGCGCGCCGGCATCGTGGTCGTGGTCTCGGCCGGCAACGACGGCTGGGAGAACCGCAAGCTGAACAACCCCGCCTACGACCCGCACGTGATCGCGGTCGGGTCCGCTGACACCAGGGGCACGAGCAGCACTCCCGACGACCTCGTCCCGGACTTCTCCAACCGTGGAGACTCCAGCCGTCGTGTGGACGTGACCGCGCCCGGACGCTCGATCGTGTCGCTGCGCAACTCAGGCTCCTACCTCGACTCGGCCCATGCCGGTGCCCGTGTCGGTGACGCGCTGTTCAAGGGCAGTGGGACGTCGCAGTCGGCGGCCGTGGTCTCCGGCGCCGTGGCACTGCTGCTCCAGCAGCGTCCCGATCTGAAACCTGACCAGGTCAAGGCGCTCCTGCGCAGCACGGCGTCGGCGATGCCGCTGGCGGACGCGGCCGGCCGCGGAGCGGGTGAGATCAACCTGGTCGCGGCTGCCAACACCGCCACGCCCACCGCCGTCCAGAGGTTCCCGGTCTCCAAGGGCACCGGTTCGCTCGAAGCCGCTCGCGGGACGTCGCACGTCGCCGACGGAGGGGTAGAGCTCACCGGCGAGAAGGACGTTCTCGGGCCGTGGAACGCCTCCAAGTGGGCCAGCGCGAGCACCGCGGGGAGCTCGTGGGTCGGAGGGAAGTGGAACGGCCGAGACTGGACCAACCAGTGCTGGTGCGGCCCGTCGTGGGCGGGTCCCGCGTGGGAAGGCCGCTCCTGGGCGGGTCGGTCCTGGGCCGGGAACGACTGGGCCGGCAGGTCGTGGGCCGGTCGCTCCTGGGCGGGTCGGTCGTGGGCAGGCGAGGACTGGGCCGGTCGCTCCTGGGCCGGTCGCTCCTGGGCCGGGCGGAGCTGGGCGTAGATGTGCACTCCTTCCGAGCTGGCTCAGTCCTGAGATGAGTCGAGCGTGACCCCCGCCCGCGATCGCGCCGTCTGGATGTTCATCATCCTGATGGCCGTCGCGGCGACGGTCACGCACGTCTTCGGAGTGCTCCCGTTCGCCGCCCAGTCCGACAGCAGCTCGTGGTGGTGGCCGGTCGGCGTCGCCGTAGCGTTCACCGCCGCCGAGCTGCTGCCGGTGCACGTCCGGCTGGGGAAGGAGGCCTACGCCTTCTCGATGATGGAGCTTCCCCTGGTGGTGGGGCTCTACTTCGTGCGGCCGGACCTGCTGGTGGCCGCCCGTGTCCTGGGCTCGCTGGTGGCCTTCGTGGTGCAGCGCAAGGCGCCGCAGAAGCTCGCGTTCAACTCGGCGCTGTTCGCCCTCGAGACGGCGGTCGCCGTGACGGTCTGGAACCTGGTCCTCCAGGGGGCGGACCCGCTCGGCCCGGCCGGGTGGCTGGCAACCCTGCTGACCGCCCTGCTGATCAGCACGCTCGGCTCCTTGGCGGTCAGTGTCGTGATCACCATCGCCACCGGGGACATGCCCAACGCCTTCCGGGCGGTCATCGGCCTGGGGCAGGTCGGCGACGTCGCCAACGCCTGCTTCGCACTGGTGGCGGTGTTCATCCTCAGTGCGGACTGGCGAGCGGGCTGGCTGCTGGCCGTGCTGGGCTCGGTGCTGCTCTTCGCGCACCGCTCCTATGAGGGAGTGCGACAGCGCTCGGAGAGCCTGGAGCACCTCAACCGGTTCACCGAGCTCGTCGGTCGTGAGGTCGAGCTCGACGCCGTGCTCCGCACCGTGCTGGTCCAGGTGCGCGAGTCCTTCGAGGTGGCGACCGTGCACCTGCGACTGACCCACGAGAGCGGCGCACCCCAGGACTGGTGGCTGGACCAGGACGAGCTGATCAGCGGCTGCTCGCCCCTGGTCTCGGCCCTGTCCGACGCGGCAGGGGAGTCCGCGATGCTGGTTCCCCGCCGCCCCAAGGAGCCGCACCTGCACACGCTGCTGGCCGACCTGTCGGTCAGGGACTGTGCGCTCGTTCCGCTGCGCAGCGAGGGACGCGCGGTCGGGAGCCTCGTCCTGGCCGACAAGCTCGGGGACGTCGAGACGTTCGCACCCGACGAGCTGCACCAGCTCGGCGCTCTGGCGAACCATGCGGCGGTGGCGATCGACAACGCCCTGCGGGCGCACCTGATCATCGCGCAGGCAGCGGAACGCGAGCGGCTGGCCATGTACGACGAGCTGACCGGCCTGGCGAACCGTCGGCTGCTCGGGATCCAGCTGACCGAGACGGTGGCGCAGGGTGGCGCCTCGGTGCTCCTGCTCGGGCTGGACCGGTTCAAGGAGGTCAACGACGCGCTGGGCCACGAGGTGGGCGACCGGCTGCTGAGCCTGGTCGCCGACCGGCTTCTCGAGGCGATGGGTGAGCGGGCGTTGGTCGCCCACGTCGGTGGTGACGAGTTCGCGGTGGTCTTCGCCGGCTGCGACGAGGTGCACGCCACCACCAGTGCCTCGCTGCTCGAGTCGGCTCTGGGCCGACCCTTCGACCTCGACGGCATCCCGGTGGCCGTCGAGGTGAGCATGGGGGTCGCCGTGGCGCCGGTCGGGGCCGACAGTGCAACGGTGCTCCGCTGGGCCTATCTGGCGATGTACGCCGCCAAGGAACGGCGCACCGGGATGGAGGTGTTCCGACCCGAGCTGGACTGTCAGGACGCCTCCCGGCTGGGGTTGCTGGCAGACCTGCGAGAGGCCGTGGCCTCGAACGCGCTCGACGTCCACTACCAGCCCAAGGTCGACCTGGTGACCGGCCAGATCGTCGGTGCCGAGGCCCTGGCGCGCTGGGTGCACCCCGAGCACGGCGTGGTGGGGCCGGGGGAGTTCATCCCCCTCGCCGAGCACAGCTCGCTGATCACCCCGTTGACGATGCTGGTGCTCCGCGTCGCCCTGCGGGACAGCGCAGTGTGGCAGCGGACCCTCGGTCGTCCCTTCCGCGTCGCGGTGAACATCTCCCCGAGAAGCCTGCTGGAGCCCGGCTTCGTGGACGCGGTCGCCCGTGCGCTGGTGCACGCGGGGGTGCTCGCCCAGCACCTGACCCTGGAGATCACCGAGACCAGCTTGATGCAGGACCCCGAACGGGCCATGGCCGCGCTGCACAGCCTGGGTGACCTGGGGGTGCAGCTCTCGGTCGACGACCTCGGCACCGGCTACTCCTCGCTGGCCTATCTGCAACGGCTCCCGGTGGACGAGATCAAGATCGACCAGAGCTTCGTGGCCTCCTTCCCCGACGAGGCCGCCCAGGCCGTGGTCGGGGCGATCGTCGAGCTCGGGCACCGTCTCGGACACAAGGTGGTGGCGGAGGGGGTCGAGGACCGCGAGGCCTACGACGTGCTGGGCGAGCTCGGCTGCGACATCGCCCAGGGCTACTGGATGAGCCGCCCCGTGCCGGTCACCGCGTTCACCGAGCTCCTCGAGACCTGGTCGCCGCCCGCTCGGATGGGGCGGCTGCGCCAGGTCCGGTAGCGTCGGCGCCGACCGGCTGGTGCAGGGCCCTTCCGCTGCCTCGCTAGCATCGCGGCATCCCTCCCAGTACTGCGACTTCCTCGCCTCTCGGCCCCGCTCACCGCTCGTGCGGCGGCCGGCGGTGACGCGCGATCGCTTCCGCGGCGCCATCGCGGGAGTGGGCTCCTCCAGCGGCGTACGAGTCGTCGTGGGGCGGTGGGAGGAGTCACCCCTGGGGACCTTCGCCGACGTGATGCTGGCCGAGCCCGACGGGACCCGGGTGCTGCTGGCGCCCAGCGACGAGGTCGCGGACTTCGTGGCGAGCACCTACCAGTTCGACCGGGTGGTGACCGGGGAGGTGACCGTCAGCGGCGGCGACGGGAGCTGGCGGGTGAGTGCTCCGGGCCTCGAGGTCGAGCTCCAGGTCGGCCCGCGAGCCGTTCTCGGCTGGCTGCTGCGGCTGGTGCCGGCGCGGATCGCCACTGCTCCGGCGTGGGCACGCCTGACCGACCCGGTGGCCCGGGTGCTGCTCCGCGGTGTGCGCACGCGCGGCACCGCGGGCAACGGGCGACGCGAGTACTACGGCGCGACCGACCTGCACCGGGTCACCCGGCTGACCGGGCGGTGGCAGGGGGTCGATCTCGGCAGCCTGGCCCCGGTGTCGCCGGAGCCCGGCTTCGGGTTCGGCTCGACGCCGAGACGTCCGGCCGTGACCTCGATCGTGACCACGGTCGAGCTGCCCTGACCACCCCGCACCTGCGCACGCTCGAGGGAAGGGCCACCCGTGCCTCGCACCCGGCTGCCGGTCGCAGTGCTTGACTGGCCCGCATGACGACGAACTCGTGTGACGTGGTGGTGATCGGTCTCGGACCGGGTGGTGAGGCGACGGCGACCAAGCTGGCAGAGGCCGGGCTCTCGGTGGTCGGTGTCGATGAGCGCCTGGTCGGTGGGGAGTGCCCCTACTACGGCTGCGTGCCGAGCAAGATGATGATCCGCGCGAGCGACGCCCTTGCCGAGGCGGGCCGGATCGCCGGCCTCGCCGGCGCGGCCGAGGTGCACCCCGACTGGGGCCCGGTCGCGACCCGCATCCGCGACGAGGCCACCGACGACTGGGACGACCAGGTCGCCGTCGACCGGCTGGAGAAGGCGGGAGTCCGCTTCGTGCGGGGCCACGGGCGACTCACCGGACCGCGCACGGTCGAGGTCGACGGCGAGACCTTCGAGGCGAGCCGCGGCGTCGTGCTCAACCCAGGGACCTCGCCGGCCGTGCCGCCGATCGACGGGCTCGCGGACACGCCGTACTGGACCAACCGCGAGGTGACCCAGATCGAGTCGGTGCCCGGCTCGCTCGTGGTGATCGGCGGCGGTGCGATCGGAGCGGAGCTCGCCCAGTCCCTGTCCCGGTTCGGCACCCGAGTGACGCTGCTCGAGGTGGCGGAGCGGATCCTGTCCCCCGAGGAGCCGGAGGCCAGCAGACTGATGGCCGACGTGTTCGCCGGTGAGGGCATCCAGGTGCTGACCGGCGTGAGCATCGACTCGGTCAGCTATGAGGACGGCAGGTTCCGGGTGGACGTGGACGGCCAGACCCTCGATGCGGAGAAGCTCCTGGTGGCCGCCGGCCGCCGGCCCAACCTGGCCGACCTGGGCCTGGAGACCGTGGGACTCGACCCCGCGGGACGCTCGGTGGAGACCGACGAGCACATGCGCGCGGGCGAGGGGCTGTGGGCGATCGGCGACGTGACCGGCAAGGGCGCGTTCACGCACATGTCGATGTACCAGTCGGCGCTCTGCGTGCGCGACCTCCTCGGTGAGGACGGACCCACGGCCGACTACCGGGCGGTGCCCCGCGTGACCTTCACCGACCCTGAGGTCGGGTCGGTCGGGATGACCGAGGCGCAGGCGCGCGACGAGGGGCTGAACGTGCGCATCGGGCAGATCGACCTGTCCACGTCCTCCCGTGGCTGGATCGCCCGGGCGCAGGGGCTGGTGAAGCTGGTCGAGGACGCCGACCGTGGCGTCCTCGTCGGCGCGACCGCGGTCGGGCCCAGCGGTGGGGAGATGCTCTCCATGCTGACCACCGCCATCCACGCCGAGGTGCCCACCGAGACCCTGCGTTCGATGATCTACGCCTACCCGACGTTCCACCGGGCGATCGAGGACGCGCTGAACAGGCTGGAGTGACTCAGCCCTTCAGCACGAGCCGACGCGCGCGGAGCTCCTCGTACGCCGGGCGGCAGGCCTCGGCGACCGCGGCGTCATGCGCGTTGAGCTCGACGCGGCGGGGGCGCCAGGCCTCGAAGCCGGTCGACCGGGCGACCGCGTCGTACCAGTGCGGCGCCCACACGCCGTCGGAGTCCCGCGGGCCCTCGGGCCAGTGCAGCATTTTGTCGGTGAACTCGATGCCCATCCAGGTGCACAGCCACCGCAGGTGCTGCTCGGGGTCGCGGAGGAAGTCGCTCGCGTCGATCACGGGGGAGTCCGGCGGAAGGGCTGCGAGCAGCGGCACCTGCTGGAGGAGGCCGATGTCCTCGGGCTCGCACGCCTCCCGGGAGCGGACGTAGGAGGCGACCACCTCGGCCGGGTCCCGGATCAGCAGCACGTTGTGGCACTGATCGACCCAGTCGAGCGCCAGGCCCTCGCGCAGGTGGTGGGTCATGTGCTTGGTGTAGTGCACCGGTGCCGAGTCGTCGGTCGTGAGCAGCCTGATCACCTCCTGCTCGTCGGTCGGCTGGGAGGCGATCACCTCCTCGCGCCCGGGATGGTCCAACCCGGTGCGGGCGAGGAAGGCGGCGTAGAAGGGCTCGTCCACCACGACGGTGTCGTCGCGGTTCTCCCACGACCGCATCATCGCGGTGGAGATGTTGCGCGGCCCCGACCACATCGCGACCCGGACGGTCACGACCCCGAGCTCCGGCGTACGTCGTCAGCGACGTGCAGCTGGTAGAGCTCCTGGAGCCGCTCCACGACCGGGCCGCGGGTGCCGGAGCCGATCGTGCGGCCGTCGACGGTGCGCACCGGGACGACCCCGGCGAAGGTGCCGGTCACGAAGGCCTCGGCGGCGTTGTAGACGTCGGTGAGGCTGAACGTGGTCTCGCGTGCGGGGATCGCGTTCGCGCGGCAGACCTCGAGGACGTTGCCGCGGGTGATCCCGCCCAGGCAGAAGCGGCCGTCGGAGGTCCAGACCTCGCCGTCCCGGGTGACGATGAAGAAGTGGGTGCTGTTGCAGGTCGCGACGAATCCGTGCGGATCCAGCATCAGCGCCTCGTCGGCCCCGGCGGTGTAGGCCTGGATGCACGCCTGGATGTCGTTGAGCTTGCTGTGGGCGTTGAGCTTGGGGTCCAGGGTGTCCGGCGTCGCGCGCCGGACGTGGGTGGTGAACAAGGTGATGCCGTCGGTCACCGTGGAGGGCATCGCCTCCTTGTGCTCGGCGATGATCACGACCGTCGCGGGCCCGATGGTCATCCGCGGGTCCTGGTACGGCGTGGACTTCACCCCGCGCGTCACCATCAGCCGGATGTGCACCCCGTCGGTCATCTCGTTGGCGCGCAGCGTCGCGTAGATGGCCGCGGAGATCTCCTCCCGGGACATTCCGAGGTCGAGCATCAGCGCTCGGGCGCCCTCCTCGAGCCGGTCGAGGTGCTTGTCGAGGAAGGCCGGATGCCCACCGGAGACGCGCAGTCCCTCCCACACCCCGTCGCCGAGGACGAAGCCGGAGTCGAAGACCGAGACCACGGCCCGCTCGCGGGGGAGCAGCTCGCCGTTGACCCAGATCAGGATCTCGGCGTTGCGTGGGTCGTCGGCGTGGTCGTGGGTCCCGGTGGCCATGGCCGACACCGTAGTCCGCCGACCGGGCACTTCTGGTTGTCCGTGGTCCGCCGACCGGGCACTTCTGGTTGTCCGTGGTCCGCCGACCGGGCACTTCTGGTTGTCCGTGGTCCGCCGACCGGGCACTTCTGGTTGTCCGTGGTCCGGCCGACCGGGCACCTCTGGTGGCAGGGAGTGCTCCGAGAGGTCAGTTCTGGTCGGCGTGCTCCGACCAGAAGTGCCCGGTCGGCGGGCTGGGAGCGACCAGGAGTGCCCGGTCGGCGAGCTGAGAGCAACCACGAGTGCCCGGTCGGCGGGCTGAGAGCAACCACGAGTGCCCGGTCGGCGGACTGGGGGGAGTGGGGTGCTGGCGCGGACGCTTTTGGCTGTTAGTGTCTGCCTCGATCGACATCCTTTAACGAGCCGTCCTGTGAGGCGGAGAAGGAGGTCCGGTGCCGATGGCTCCTGCCCGTCCCGCAACTGCCGCTGCCGCCCCTGATGGGGATGCCCCTGACGGCCCCTCCTCGGACAGCCTCGCCTCCGACGGCGGCCCCTCATCCTCCGGCGACGGCCCGCCAACCTCCGGCGGCGCGCACGACCGGGGCACTGCAGCCGGTCTCGGCTCGACGGAGGCTCGCTCCCGTGAGGGGCGCACCGTCCTCGACGCCCGTGACATCTCCCGGGCGCTGACCCGGATCTCGCACGAGATCCTCGAGCGCAACAAGGGACTCGACGACCTGGTCCTGCTCGGCATCCCGACCCGGGGGGTCCACCTCGCTCGGCGCATCGCCGACCGGATCGCCAAGGTCGAGGGCGCCGACGTGCCGGTGGGCGACCTCGACATCACGATGTACCGCGACGACCTGCGCAGCCACCCGACCAGGGGCCCGCACCACACCCAGATGCCACCCGGGGGCGTCGACGGCAAGACCGTCGTCCTGGTCGACGACGTGCTGTTCTCCGGACGGACCGTCCGGGCCGCCCTCGATGCGATGAACGACCTGGGCAGGCCCGCGCGGGTCCGGCTCGCCGTCCTGGTCGACCGCGGCCACCGCGAGCTTCCGATCCGCGCCGACCATGTCGGCAAGAACCTCCCCAGCGCCCGGAACGAACGGGTGATGGTGCGGCTCGAGGAGTCCGACGGGTACGACGAGGTCCGGATCGCCCCCACGGACGGAGCGCCCGCATGAACAAGAACCTCCTCTCGATCGAGGACCTCAGCGTCGCCGACGTGGAGACCCTGTTCGACACGGCGACCGAGATGCACGACGTGCAGCACCGGTCGGTCAAGAAGCTGCCCGCGCTGCGCGGCCGCACCGTGGTCAACCTGTTCTTCGAGGACTCCACCCGCACGCGGTCGTCCTTCGAGATCGCCGGCAAGTGGCTCTCCGCCGACGTCATCAACGTCTCAGGCAAGGGGTCGAGCGTCAGCAAGGGCGAGAGCCTGCGCGACACGGTCCTCACCGTCGCCGCGATGGGGGTCGACGGACTGGTGATCAGGCACGGTGCCAGCGGCGCGGCCCAGCAGGTGAGCCAGTGGACCGACGCCGTGGTGATCAACGCCGGCGACGGCACCCACGAGCACCCCACCCAGGCGCTGCTCGACGCCTACACGCTGCGACGACGGATGGGCACGCTGGAGGACCGGCATGTCGTGATCGTCGGTGACGTCACGCACAGCCGCGTCTTCCGCAGCAACATCCTGCTGCTCACCAAGCTCGGTGCGCGGGTGACGGTGGTCGCCCCGCCCACGCTGATGCCGGCCGGGGTGACCGCGTGGTCCAAGGACGCCGGCTTCGAGACGTCGTACGACCTGGATGCGGCGCTTCCCGACGCCGACGCGGTGATGATGCTGCGGGTGCAGCGGGAGCGGATGAGCGGCGCGTTCTTCCCCAGCGCCCGGGAGTACACCGTCGGCTACGGACTCACCCGCCAGCGGCTCGAGATGCTCAAGCAGGATGCCCCGATCTGTCATCCGGGCCCGATGAACCGCGGCCTCGAGATCGCCGCCGACGCCGCCGACGCCGCGCAGTCGGCCGTGCTCGACCAGGTCTCGGCCGGCGTCGCCGTACGGATGTCGGTGCTCTACCACCTGCTGGCCGGAGAAGGGAGCACGTCATGACCGGTCCCACCAGTGCCCTCGTGATCAGCGGCGCCTCGCCGATGGGCGAAGGCGCCCAGGACCTGTACGTCGACCACGGCGTCTTCGTGGGCGAACGCCCCGCCGACGCGCAGGTCGTCGACGCCGACGGACTCGTCGCCCTGCCGGGACTCGTCGACCTGCACACGCACCTGCGTGAGCCTGGCCGCGAGGATGCGGAGACGGTGCTCACCGGCTCCCGGGCCGCCGCGCTCGGCGGGTTCACCGCCGTGCTCGCGATGGCCAACACCTCGCCGGTGACCGACACCGCGGAAGCGGCCGAGCGGATCCTCGACCTGGGGCGGCTGGCCGGCCTGGTCGACGTGCAGCCGGTCGGTGCCGTCACCCGCGGGCTCGGCGGCCAGGAGCTGGCCGAGCTCGGACTGATGGCCCGCTCCCGGGCCCGGGTGCGGGTCTTCTCCGACGACGGGAAGTGCGTGCACGACCCGCGGGTGATGCGCCGTGCGCTGGAGTACATCCGGGCCTTCGACGGAGTCATCTCCCAGCACTCGCAGGACCCCGACCTCGCCGGCCCGACCGCGTGCTGCCACGAGGGCGAGCTCTCCGGCCGCCTCGGGCTGCCTGGCTGGCCCGGCATCGCCGAGGAGACCATCGTGGCCCGCGACGTGATGCTGGCGCGGCACACCGGCAGCCGGCTGCACGTCGCGCACGTCTCCACCGCGGGCTCGGTGGAGGTGATCCGGTGGGCCAAGGCCCAGGGGATCGACGTCACCGCCGAGGTCACGCCGCACCACCTGCTGCTCACCACCGACCTGCTGACCGGCTACGACCCGGTCTACAAGGTGAACCCGCCGCTGCGTCCCGACGAGGACGTCGCGGCTCTGCGCGACGCCCTGGCCGACGGCACCATCGACGCGGTGGCCACCGACCACGCACCCCACGCCCGGCACGACAAGGAGCACGCCTTCGTCGACGCGGCCTTCGGGATGCTCGGCCTCGAGACCGCCCTCTCGGTGGTCAGCGAGGTGATGGTCACCTCGGGCGCGATGACCTGGACCGACGTCGCCCGGGTGATGTCGCAGAACCCCGCTCGGATCGCGGGACTGGACGGGCACGGCGGCGCGTTGACCGTGGGCAGCCGGCGAACCTCACGCTGGTGGACCCCGCAGCCGTCGTCGTGGTCGACCGCGCCGCCTCGGCCTCGCTGTCGCGGAACAACCCCTGGCACGAGCGCAAGCTCACCGGCGCGGTGGTCGCCACCGTCCTGCGGGGGACGCCGACGGTGCTGGACGGGGCGCTGGTCTGAGTGGGGTTGCTGAGCAGCATCACCGGACGCTTCGCGACTGATGTCCCCGCGCTGGTCCCGGTGCCGCGGATGGCCGACCTGCCGCCCGCCCGGTTGCAGTCCGCGGCGCGCTACCTGAGCACGCTCGACGACGCGGGCGAGAAAGTCGTTGCTCGTGGACTCGCGTCCGCGAGCACCTGTCGGCTGAGCATCTCGGGGGAGGCGTTGGAGGTCGTGCGCCTGGCCGGTTCCTTCCGGATCCTGGCCGACGCGCTGCGCGGCGCGACCACGGGCGCCTCGTTCGGCGGCAAGCCGATCCGCTCGCTGCTGGTGGTGCGCTGGGAGCACGGCGGACAGCGGTGGCACACCGGCTTCCGCCTCGAGGACGTCGAGAACCTCAAGGGCGTGCACACACCGGATCCCGATCAGTGGGTGCGGACGATCTCGAAGATGGCCAGTAACACGGCTGGAGGCAAGTAGTGGCATCCACAGCTCAACGCACCGAGGCGATCCTGGTGCTCGAGGACGGCCGCGTCTTCCGCGGGGAGACCTACGGGGCGACCGGGGAGACCTTCGGCGAGGCGGTGTTCTCGACCGGGATGACCGGCTACCAGGAGACGCTCACCGACCCGTCGTACCACCGGCAGGTCGTGGTGATGACCAGCCCGCACGTCGGGAACACCGGCATCAACGACGAGGATCCCGAGTCGCGCCGCATCTGGGTCAGCGGGTACGTCGTGCGGGACCCCGCGCGGGTGCCCTCCAGCTGGCGCTCGGTCCGCTCACTCGACGACGAGCTGCGCGAGCAGGGAGTGGTGGGCATCAGTGGGATCGACACCCGCGCCCTGACCCGGCACCTGCGCGAGCGCGGCGCGATGCGGGTGGGCATCTCCTCGACCAGCACCGACGCCGACGCGCTCCTGGCGCGGGTCCGCGGCGCCGCGGAGATGGCCGGCGCCGAGCTCGCCGGTGAGGTCTCCACCGCCGAGGCGTACGTCGTCCCGGCGATCGGCGAGAAGCGGTTCACGGTCGCCGCCGTCGACCTCGGGATCAAGGCGAACACGCCGCGGATGATGGCCGAGCGCGGCATCGAGGTGCACGTGCTGCCCGCCACCTCGACACTCGAGGACGTGCTGGCGGTCCAGCCCGACGGCCTGTTCTTCTCCAACGGCCCGGGCGACCCGGCGGCGACGACCGGCCAGGTCGAGCTGCTGCAGAACGCCCTGGCGGCAGGTCTGCCCTACTTCGGGATCTGCTTCGGCAACCAGCTGTTCGGGCGCGCGCTCGGCTTCGGCACCTTCAAGCTGAAGTACGGCCACCGCGGCATCAACCAGCCGGTGATGGACCGCACCACGGGCAAGGTCGAGGTCACCGCGCACAACCACGGCTTCGCGGTGGACGCCCCCCTGGAGGGCGGGACCCGGACGCCGTACGGCACGGCCACGGTCAGCCACGTCTGCCTCAACGACGACGTCGTGGAGGGCCTCGAGCTGCGCGACGAGGCGGGCCGGCTGAAGAGCTTCTCGGTGCAGTACCACCCCGAGGCCGCCGCCGGTCCGCACGACGCCGCCTACCTCTTCGACCGGTTCGCCGACCTGATGTCCGAGGGTGAGGCGGGGAGGGCGTCTCGAGACCCCGTGAGTCAAGAACCGGCCCCCACGAGTGAACCCGGAGGAACCGTCTGATGCCCAAGCGCACGGACATCGAGAGCGTCCTGGTGATCGGCTCTGGGCCGATCGTGATCGGCCAGGCCTGTGAGTTCGACTACTCGGGCACGCAGGCCTGCCGGGTGCTGATGGCGGAGGGGATCCGGGTCATCCTGGTCAACTCCAACCCGGCCACGATCATGACCGACCCCGAGTTCGCGGACGCGACCTACGTCGAGCCGATCACGGCGGAGTTCATCGAGAAGGTGATCGAGAAGGAGCGGCCCGACGCGCTGCTCGCGACCCTCGGCGGGCAGACGGCACTGAACGCGGCGATGGACCTCGACCGGCTCGGCATCCTGGAGAAGTACGGCGTCGAGCTGATCGGCGCGAGCATCGCGGCGATCAACCGCGGCGAGAACCGCGAGTCGTTCAAGAAGATCGTCGAGGAGCTCGGCGGCGAGGTCGCCCGCTCCGTGGTCTGCCACACGATCGCGGAGTGCGTCGAGGCCTCGCACGACCTCGGCTGGCCGATGGTCGTCCGCCCCAGCTTCACGATGGGCGGCTCCGGCTCGGGCATCGCCTACAGCGAGATGGACCTGGAGCGGATCGCAGGAGCCGGACTCGCGGCGAGCCCGACCAACGAGGTGCTCCTCGAGGAGTCGATCATCGGCTGGAAGGAGTACGAGCTCGAGGTGATGCGCGACACCGCTGACAACGTGGTGATCGTCTGCTCGATCGAGAACCTCGACCCGATGGGCGTGCACACCGGCGACTCGATCACGGTGGCACCCGCCATGACGCTGACCGACCGCGAGTACCAGTACCTGCGGGACATCTCCATCGGCATCATCCGCTCCGTCGGGGTGGACACCGGAGGCTGCAACATCCAGTTCGCCGTCAACCCCGCGGACGGTCGCGTGGTCGTGATCGAGATGAACCCGCGGGTCTCCCGTTCCAGCGCCCTCGCGTCCAAGGCGACCGGCTTCCCGATCGCGAAGATCGCGGCCAAGGTGGCGATCGGCTACACCCTCGACGAGATCCCGAACGACATCACCAGGGAGACCCCCGCGAGCTTCGAGCCCGCGCTGGACTACGTGGTGGTGAAGGTGCCGCGCTTCGCCTTCGAGAAGTTCCCGGCCGCTGACCCGAAGCTGACCACGCACATGAAGTCGGTCGGCGAGGCGATGGCCATCGGACGCAACTTCACCGAGGCGCTGCAGAAGGCGCTGCGCTCGCTGGAGGACAAGAAGGCGATCTTCGACTGGAGCCACCACCACGTCGAGCTGGACAAGGCGGCGCTGCTCGAGCAGATCCGCACTCCGCACGACGGGCGCCTGCGCGAGGTGATGGACGCGCTGCGCGCCGGGGCGACGGCCCAGGAGATCAACGAGGCGACCGGCATCGACCCGTGGTTCGTCGACCAGCTGTGCCTGATCAACGAGGTGGCGCAGGAGGTGATCGCGGCCGAGGAGCTCACGCCGCCGCTGCTGCGACGGGCCAAGCGGCACGGCTTCTCCGATGCCCAGCTGGGTCGGATCCGGGACATGAAGGAGGACGTCGTGCGCGGGGTGCGGCACGCGCTCGGCGTACGCCCGGTGTTCAAGACGGTGGACACCTGCGCGGCCGAGTTCGCGGCTCGTACGCCGTACCACTACAGCTCCTACGACGAGGAGACCGAGGTCGGCCCACGCGACAAGCAGGCGGTGATCATCCTCGGCTCCGGACCCAACCGGATCGGCCAGGGCATCGAGTTCGACTACTCGTGCGTGCACGCCAGCCTGGCACTGCACGAGGCCGGCTACGAGACCGTGATGGTCAACTGCAACCCCGAGACCGTCTCCACCGACTACGACACCTCCGACCGGCTGTACTTCGAGCCGCTCACCCTGGAGGACGTGCTCGAGATCGTGCACGCGGAGAGCCAGGCGGGACCGATCGCGGGCGTCATCTGCCAGCTGGGCGGCCAGACGCCGCTCGGCCTGGCGCGCGGGCTCGAGGAGGCCGGCGTGACGATCGTGGGGACCTCGCCATCCGCGATCAACCTGGCTGAGGAGCGCGGCGCCTTCGGGCTGGTGCTCGCCGAGGCCGGGCTGACCTCCCCGCCCCACGGCATGGCGACCTCGTTCGCCGAGGCCCAGAAGATCGCCGCCACCATCGGCTACCCGGTGCTGGTGCGGCCCTCCTACGTCCTGGGTGGACGCGGCATGGAGATCGTCTACGGCGATGCGTCCCTCGAGGGCTACATCGACCGGGCCACCGAGATCAGTCCGGAGCACCCGGTGCTGGTCGACCGGTTCATCGACGACGCGGTGGAGATCGACGTCGACGCGATCTACGACGGGACCGACCTCTACCTCGGCGGCGTGATGGAGCACATCGAGGAGGCCGGGATCCACTCCGGCGACTCCTCGTGCGCGCTGCCGCCGATCACCCTGGGCAAGGAGGAGATCGACCGGATCCGGATCGCCACCGAGGCGATCGCCAAGGGTGTCGGCGTCCGCGGGCTGATCAACATCCAGTTCGCGCTCGGCTCCGACGTGCTCTACGTGCTGGAGGCCAACCCGCGGGCGAGCCGCACGGTGCCGTTCGTCTCCAAGGCGACGGCGGTCCCGCTGGCCAAGGCGGCGGCGCGGGTGATGCTCGGCGAGAGCATCGCCGAGCTCCGGCTCGCGGGACTGCTCGCGGTCCGACGGGCGACGGCGGCGACCTGCCGCCCGACGCGCCGATCGCGGTCAAGGAGGCCGTGATGCCGTTCAACCGGTTCAAGACGACGGAGGGGCTGAACGTCGACACCATCCTCGGACCCGAGATGCGCTCCACGGGTGAGGTGATGGGCTTCGACGCCGACTTCGGCAAGGCGTTCGCCAAGGCCCAGACGGCGGCGTTCGGCTCGCTGCCGCTCAGCGGGCGGGTCTTCGTGTCGATGGCCAACCGGGACAAGCGCAGCATGATCTTCCCGATCAAGCGGCTGGCCGACCTCGGCTACGACATCGTGGCCACCCAGGGGACGGCGGAGGTGCTGCGCCGCAACGGCGTCTCGGCGACCGTCGTCCGCAAGCACAGCGAAGGCGACGGTGAGGACGGCGACAAGACGATCGTCGGCAGGATCCTCGACGGTGAGATCGACCTGATCGTGAACACCCCGCACGGGATCACGAGCGGAGGCTCACCCCGCCTGGACGGCTACGAGATCCGGACTGCAGCGATCCTGCGCAACATCCCCTGCATCACCACCGTGCAGGGGCTGGGTGCGGCCGTCCAGGGGATCGAGGCCTTGCGCGCCTCGGAGATCGGCGTGCGCTCGCTGCAGGACTGGGCCCGCCGGTGAGCGCAGGGGTCTACCGCCAGGTCTTCGACAAGCTGCTGACCCGTACGGACGCCGAGACCGCGCACCGGTGGGGGTTCCGTGCCATCCAGGCCGCCCAGCCGGCCACGCGACTGCTCGGCGGTCGCCGGCGCCAGGAGACGCACGGGGCGTGTCCCTGATGGGGCTGGAGTTCCCCGGGCTGCTCGGTCTCGCCGCCGGCTTCGACAAGGACGGGGTCGGGATCGAGGCCCTGGCGAACCTGGGCTTCGCGTTCATCGAGATCGGCACGGTCACCGGCGAGCCCCAGACCGGCAACCCGAGGCCACGGCTGGCGCGGCTCCCGGCCGACCGCGCGATCGTCAACCGGATGGGCTTCAACAACGACGGCGCCGAGGCGGTCGCGCGACGGTTGGCCGCGCGCGGCAGCGCTGACACCGGTCGCGGCCGCGTCCCCCTGGGCATCAACATCGGCAAGACCAAGGTGGTCCCCGAGGACCGGGCGGTGGGTGACTACGAGAAGAGCACCGGCCTGCTCGCGCCCCATGCCGACTACCTGGTCGTGAACGTGTCCTCTCCGAACACGCCGGGACTGCGTGACCTGCAGGCGGTGAGCCGGCTCGAACCGCTGCTGCGCGCCGTACGCCGCCGGGCCGACGACGTCTCCGACCACCACGTGCCCCTGCTCGTCAAGATCGCGCCCGACCTCGGCGACGAGGACGTGCACGCCGTCGCCGACCTGGCCGTCGCGCTCCGCCTCGACGGCATCGTGGCCACCAACACCACCGTCTCCCGCGAGGGCCTGCACTCCTCACCCGAGCAGGTCAGCGCCGCGGGCGGGGGAGGGCTCTCCGGACCACCGGTGCGACCTCGCGCCACGCAGGTGGTGCGGCTGCTGCGGGAGCGGGTCGGCCCGGAGCTGACCCTGATCGGCGTCGGCGGCATCACCAGCGTCGAGGACGCGACCGAGCGTCTCGATGCGGGAGCCGACCTGGTCCAGGCCTACACCGCCTTCGTCTACGAGGGTCCGTGGTGGCCCGCCCGGATGAACGCCGGGCTCTCCGCACTCACCGGGCCCAGCGCGGAGCACCGGGGGAGTGCGCGATGAGCCAGCCGGTCGCGGAGGGCGTGCCGACCTTCGGCGCTCGCCTGCGGATGGCCATGGACGGCCGTGGACCGCTGTGCGCCGGGATCGACCCGCACGTCACGCTGCTCGACGCCTGGGGCCTGACCGACTCGGTCAACGGGCTGGAGAAGTTCGCGCTCGGCGCCGCCGAGGCCCTCGCGCCCCGCGTGGCCGCGATCAAGCCCCAGTCGGCGTTCTTCGAGAGGTTCGGCTCCCGGGGGATCGGAGGTGCTGGAGCGAGTCGTGGAGACCTGCCGCGAAGCCGGCGCGGTCGTGATCCTGGACGTCAAGCGAGGCGACATCGGCTCGACGGCGCAGGCCTACGCCGACGCCTACCTCGACCCGCACTCACCGATGGCGGTGGACGCCATCACGGCCACGCCGTACCTCGGCTTCGGAAGCCTGACCCCGATGATCGACACCGCCCGCCAGCACGGCAAGGGCGTCTTCGTCCTCGCGCTGACCTCCAACCCCGAGGCGCCCTGCCATCCAGCACGCGCGCACCGAGTCCGGCGCCACCGTCGCCGGCAGCGTGCTCGAGGAGCTGCGCGGGCTCAATGCCGACGCCGCTCCGATGGGCTCCTTCGGCGCGGTGGTGGGCGCGACGATCGGCGAGACCACCGAGGACCTCGCGGTCAACGGTCCGCTGCTGGTGCCGGGGATCGGTGCCCAGGGAGGCACCGCTGAGGACGTACGCCGGATCTTCGGTGACGTGATCGACCTGGTGCTCCCGGCCAGCTCGCGCGAGATCCTCGGAGCCGGCCCGGACGCCGGGTCGCTGAGCGCGGCCGTGGACCGGTCCCTGGACGCGTTCGCGGCCCTGCGGCGCGGCCGATGAACCGTCGGCCGGGCACCGGGCGGGCGCGCACGGTGGGGCTCCTGGTGACGCTGCTCGCCCCGGTGACCGCCTGCGGAGACCCGGGCCAGGACTACTGCGCCTCGCTCAAGGAACGCAACCAGGCCATCGCCGAGATGATCGAGTCGGACTCGCCGGCCGCGTTGCTCAACGGGCTGCCGATGCTGCGGGAGCTCGCCGAGGAGGCCCCGTCGGATCTGCGCGACGAGTGGCAGGTCTTCCTCGGGGCACTCGAGGGCCTCGAGGAGGCGATCGAGAAGTCGGGGGCGGAGCCCGGCCGACTTCAAGGACGGCGAGCCGCCGCCAGGGCTGAGCGAGGCCGAGCAGTGGCCGTGGCGGAGGCAGCCGACCAGATCGGTGCCGAGGACGTGGTGCAGTCCGCCTCCGGCATCGAGCTCCAGGCCCGAGACGTGTGCAAGGTCAACCTGGGTCTGAGCTGAACCTCGGGACCGGCGCGCGGACGTCCGCCCTGCGAGGAATGTCGGCCGTGACGTTCGTCTCGGGGAGCCCAGATGCGGACCTCCTCGCGTTGCAGCGGGCGCCGCGCCGTGACTAGATTGCCGGTGTCGGGTCACTCCGTACCCAGCAGCACTCCGGACACCCGCACCACGCCGACGCCCCACCCGGACACACTCTCCCCGCTCGACGAAGACGAGCAGGAAGTCGAGGAATCACCAGTGGCGCTGCCACCTCTCACGACCGAGCAACGCCACGCTGCTCTCGACAAGGCCGCGGCCTCGCGCCGCGAGCGGGCCGAGGTCAAGAACCGGCTCAAGCACTCCGGAGCGACCCTGGCCGACGTGGTGGCCGAGAGCCGCACCAACGAGGTCATCGGCAAGATGCGGGTCAAGGAGCTGCTCCAGTCGATGCCCGGCATCGGCAAGGTCCGCGCCCAGCAGGTGATGGAGAAGCTGAAGATCTCCGAGACCCGCCGCGTGCGTGGCCTGGGGGCCAAGCAGGTGGCCGCGCTGGTCGAGGAGTTCTCACCTGAGTGAGCAGGTGCTCCTGCCCCCCTCGCGACTGACTGTGCTCGCTGGGCCCACAGCCGTGGGCAAGGGCACGATCACCGCGTGGGTGCGGGCCGAGCACCCGGAGGTCTGGGTCTCGGTGTCCGCGACCACCAGGCGTCGCCGCCCGGGGGAGCAGGACGGGGTGCACTACCACTTCGTCTCCGAGAGCGAGTTCGACCGACTGGTCGCCGACGACGAGCTGCTGGAGTGGGCCGTCGTCCATCGTGGTGCCCGGTACGGCACCCCGCGTCGTCCCGTCGAGGAGGCGCTGTCCCAGGGGCGGATGGCGCTGCTGGAGATCGATCTCCAGGGCGCCCGCCAGGTCCGGCACCGGATGCCGACCGCCCTGTTCGTCTTCTTGGCACCCCCCTCCTGGGAGGAGCTGGTGCGCCGGCTGATCGGTCGTGGCACCGAGGAGGAGGCCGAGCGCGAGCGTCGCCTGGAGTCGGCTCGGGCCGAGCTGGCTGCCGAGTCCGAGTTCGACGTCACCGTCGTCAACCGGCAGATTCACGATGCGGGTGAGGAATTGGTAGAGTTGATGCGGTCCGGGGCGTTCCCCCGAACGTGACGGGCCCCGGAAGTCGCCGGCGGCCGTCGTCCGCGGAACCACATCTTCGTTAGTGAGGCTCGATGAGCGTGTCCGGTGCCCAGCCAGTTGCCGAGGGGATCACCAACCCCCCGATCGACGACCTGCTGACCAAGACCGACTCCAAGTACAAGCTGGTGCTCTACAGCGCCAAGCGTGCACGCCAGATCAACGCGTACTACTCCCAGCTCGGCGAGGGCCTGCTGGAGTACGTCGGACCGCTCGTGGACACCCACGTGCAGGAGAAGCCGTTGTCGATCGCCCTGCGCGAGATCAACGAGGACCTGCTCACCTGCGAGGACATCGACCCCGACGAGATCGCGGCCGAGGCGCTGGCCGCCGCGAACCCTGCCCCGCAGGCTCGCGCCGCCGACCCGGTCGCCGAGTAGCAAGCAGCACTCTGTGGAGCAAGCAGCGTCCCGCCCTCGTGTCGTTCTCGGCGTGAGCGGCGGGATTGCTGCGTACAAGGCCTGCGAGCTGCTGCGTCTGCTGACCGAGTCCGGCCACGACGTCACCGTCGTACCCACCGCGTCGGCGCTGCAGTTCGTCGGAGCGCCCACCTGGGCCGCGCTGTCCGGGAAGCCGGTCAGCACCGAGGTCTGGACCAACGTGCACGAGGTGCCACACGTGCGGATCGGACAGCGGGCCCACCTGGTCGTGGTGGCGCCGGCCACCGCCGACCTGCTCGCCAAGGCGGCTCACGGGCTGGCCGACGACCTGCTCACCAACACCCTGCTCACGGCTCGCTGCCCCGTCGTGTTCGCACCGGCGATGCACACCGAGATGTGGGAGCACCCCGCCACCCAGGGCAACGTGGCCACGCTGCGTGCCCGCGGCGCGGTCGTGATCGAGCCCGCGGAGGGGCGCCTGACCGGTGCCGACACCGGCAAGGGTCGGTTGCCGGACCCGGGGGAGATCTTCGCCCTGGTGGCCGATCTGCTGGGCAGGGGACCGCAGTCGGCCGCCGGCCCGGTGCAGGACCTCGCCGGCAGACGCGTCGTGGTCTCCGCCGGCGGGACCCGGGAGTACCTCGATCCCGTGCGGTTCATCGGCAACCGCTCCTCCGGGCTCCAGGGCTACGCCCTCGCCCGGACGGCGGCGGCCCGTGGCGCCGAGGTCACTCTCGTCGCGGCCAACGTCGCCCTCCCTGACCCCGCGGGGGTCAAGGTCGTCCGCGTGGAGACCACCGAGGAGCTGCACGAGCACGTGGTGGAGGCCTGCGTCTCCGCGGACGCCGTGGTGATGGCAGCCGCACCCGCGGACTTCCGCCCGGCCACGCCCTCGGTCGCCAAGATCAAGAAGGCCGACGACGGCAGGGCCCAGGAGCTCCGGCTGGTGCAGAACCCCGACATCCTGGCCGGGCTGGCCGCGAATCGCCCCAACGACCGCATCGTCGTGGTCGGCTTCGCAGCGGAGACCGGCGACGCCACCGGGAGCGTGCTGGACCATGCGCGGGCCAAGCTGGCGAGGAAGGGCTGCGACCTGCTCGTGGTCAACGACGTCAGTGGAGGCGCGGTCTTCGGCTCCCAGGACAACGAGGCGGTCGTGCTCGGAGCCGACGGCGGTGCGGTGACCGTGCCCCTCGGGTCCAAGTCAGCGCTGGCCCACGTGATCTGGGACGGGGTCATCGACCGGCTCTCCGCCGGCCGCGCGCCGGACGCCCGCTGAGACACTCGTCTGCTTCCTGGGACGGTCGGTTAGTCTCGGATCGCCGAGACCTCATCCGTCGAGGATCCCAGCCCTGGACTCATATCGCGTAGGAGAGCACGACAGTGACCGGACGACTTTTCACCTCCGAATCCGTGACCGAGGGTCATCCGGACAAGATCGCCGACGCCATCAGCGACACCGTTCTGGACTACCTGCTCGCCCACGACGTCGACCGGGCGAACCTCCGGGTCGCGGTCGAGACCCTGCTCACCACCGGGCTGGTCGTGGTGGCCGGCGAGGTGCGCACCAACGCCTACGCGCCGGTCGCCGAGCTGGTGCGGGCGAAGATCCTCGAGATCGGCTACGACTCCTCGCTGAAGGGCTTCGACGGCAAGTCGTGCGGCGTCCAGGTGGCCATCGGCGGCCAGTCCGCGGACATCGCGGCCGGCGTGGACCACGGCCTGGAGTCCCGGCTGAGCGCGTCCGAGGACGAGCTGGACCAGCAGGGCGCCGGCGACCAGGGACTGATGTTCGGCTACGCCTCCGACGACACCCCCGAGCTGATGCCGCTGCCGATCACCATCGCGCACCGGCTCGCCGAGCGGCTGACCGAGGTCCGCAAGAACGGGACCCTGGGCTACCTGCGCCCCGACGGCAAGACCCAGGTGACGATCGAGTACGACGAGGACGACCGTCCGGTGCGCGTGGACACCGTGGTGCTCTCCACCCAGCACGCGGAGGAGATCACGCTGGACACGCTCGAGGCGGACATCAAGGAGCACGTGATCGACCACGTGCTCGCGGGCTTCGAGATCCCCTCGGAGGACTACCGGCTGCTGGTGAACCCGACGGGCGTCTTCGTGGTGGGCGGTCCGATGGGCGACGCCGGCCTGACCGGTCGCAAGATCATCGTGGACACCTACGGCGGGATGGCTCGCCACGGTGGCGGCGCGTTCTCCGGCAAGGACCCCTCCAAGGTGGACCGGTCCGCGGCGTACGCCATGCGCTGGGTGGCCAAGACCATCGTCGCCGCGGGTCTCGCCCGTCGCGCGGAGGTGCAGGTCGCCTACGCGATCGGCAAGGCCCAGCCGGTCGGCGTGTTCGTGCAGACCTTCGGCACCGGGATCGTCTCCGACGAGGTGATCCAGCGCGCCGTCCTCGAGGTCTTCGACCTGCGCCCGGCCGCGATCATCAGAGACCTCGACCTGCTGCGCCCGATCTACGCGCAGACCGCGGCGTACGGCCACTTCGGTCGCGAGCTCGCCGACTTCACCTGGGAGAACACCGACCGGGCCGAGAAGCTCAAGGCGGCTGCGCGGGCTGACCGGGCGCGGATGTCTGGGCCCGGACAGTGCGTGCGGCGTACGCCCTGGCAGCGCACGCGAGTGCCCGCTCGGCGTACTCACGACGCACGCGAGTGCCCGCTCGGCGTACTCACGACGCACGCGAGTGCCCGCTCGGCGAGTTGTCGGGAGTCGGGTGAAAGCATGCGCGGGTGACGGCGGGTGAGGAGGAGCAGGCGGCGCTGCTGCCGGCCCCGGAGCGGGTCAAGGAGGTCGCGCGGAAGGCGACGCCACCCCGCGAGCGCAAGCCCGTTCCCCGCGCCGAGGTCGATCCCGTCGCGAGGGTGCTGGTCGACGTCGCGCTGGCCCACCTGGACCGCCCCTTCGACTACGTGGTCCCGGAGACCATGTCGGCCGATGCCCAGCCCGGGGTGCGGGTCAAGGTGCGGTTCGCGGGCCAGGACGTCGACGGATTCATCGTGGAGCGGGCCGTCCACGACCGAGCACACCGGCCGGCTCCAGCCGCTGCGCCGGGTGGTCAGCGCCGAGCGCGTCCTGACCCCCGACGTCGCTGCGCTGACCGGCGCGGTGGCGCAGCGCTACGCCGGCACCCGGTCCGACGTGCTCCGGCTCGCCGTACCTCCTCGGCATGCCACCGTCGAGAAGCAGCCGCCGCGCCGCCGACCTGCTCCGTCCCCGGCCGCGCGCGGCCTGAGCTCGCCGAGCACTACCTCGCCGCGACGCCGTTCCTCGACGGCCTGGCCCGGGGGGAGTCGCCGCGTGCGGTCTGGACGGTCGTCCCCGGCGACGACTGGGCCGAGCTGGTGACCGAGGCGGTGGTGGCCACCGCCGTCTCCGGGCGCGGCGCCCTGGTGTGCGTGCCCGACCACCGAGACGTCGCACGGCTCGACGCCGCCCTGACCGCGCGTCTGGGCACCGACCAGCACGTCGTCCTCGCCGCCGACTCCGGCCCGGCCAAGCGCTACCGGGCATTCCTGGCGGTCAGTCGGGGCTCGGTGCGGATCGTGATCGGCACGCGGGCGGCAGCCTTCGCTCCGGTGCAGGACCTGGGCCTGGTCGCCATCTGGGACGACGGCGACGATCTGCACGACGAGCCGAGGGCCCCCTATCCGCACGCGCGTGAGGTGCTGCTGCTGCGGGCGCAGGAGACGGGGTCCGCCGCCCTGCTGGCGGCGCACGCCCGCAGCGTCGAGGCGGAGTACCTCGTCCGCACGCACTGGGCCACCGAGGTGGTCGCCCCACGTGAGGTCGTACGCCGCCGGATCGCGGTGAGCCTGACCGGCGACTCCGACCACGACCTCGCCCGGGACCCGGGAGCCCGGTCCGCCAGGCTGCCCAGCGAGGCGATCGTCCTGCTCCGGCAGGCCGTCAAGGACGGGCCGGTGCTGGTGCAGACCCCGCGAGCCGGCTACGCCACCCGGCTCGCGTGTGACCGCTGCCGGGCGCCCGCCGTGTGCGACACGTGCCATGGTCCGCTCCGCCTGCGCGGGCCGTCGCGCCCCCCGGAGTGCGCCTGGTGCGCGACCGCCGCGCCGGGGTGGCAGTGCGCGGAGTGCGGGGGGCACGGTCTCCGCGCGCCGGTGATCGGCGACGCGCGGACGGCGGAGGAGCTGGGCCGCGCCGTGCCGGGCATCCAGGTACGCACCTCCTCCTCCGGGGACCGCGTGCTCGAGACGGTGGACGGCTCGCCGGCGATCGTGGTCGCGACGCCCGGCGCCGAACCGGTCGCCTCGGGCGGCTACGCGGCGGTGCTGCTGATGGACACCTGGCTGCTGCTCGCCCGCTCGGACCTCCGGGCCACCGAGGAGGCCGTACGGCGCTGGGCCAACGCGGCGGCGCTGGTACGCGCCGCGAGCGACGGCGGCCGGGTCCTCGCCGTCGGCGACGCCGGCGAGCGGGGGCTGCAGGCGCTCGTGCGGTGGGACCACAGCGGCCTGGCCAGGCGCGAGATCGAGGAACGGCAGTCGGCGCACCTGCCGCCGGCCTCCCGGGTGGCCACGATCAGCGGGCAGCCCGCCGACCTGGAGCAGGCGGTGGCGGCGCTGATCCTGCCCGAGGGTGCGGAGATCCTCGGGCCGGTGCCCCGTCGAGGGGGTGCGCGACGCCCTGGACGAGACCGCGCGCTACGTGGTGCGCGTGCCGCGACACTCCGGAGCCGAGCTCTCCGCGGCTCTCGGGGCCCTCCAGGCGCAGCGCTCCACCCGCAAGCTTCCGCGGCTGCGGGTCGAGGTGGACCCGGCGGAGCTCGGCTGAGGTCGGTGCGGCGGTGACTCGGTGGCACGCGTCGGCGCCGCCACGCCTCCTCCTAGACTGGCGACCCCGCCCTTCTCAGGAGGATGTTCTTGTCCATCAGGCCGATCAGGTTGTTCGGAGACCCTGTCCTGCGTACGCCGGCGAAGCCCGTCGTCGACTTCGACAAGGAGCTGCGGACGCTCGTCGCGGACCTGACCGACACGATGCTGGAGGCCCCCGGAGCCGGGCTGGCCGCGCCTCAGCTCGGCGTGGGCCTGCGCGTGTTCACCTGGTACGTCGACGGCGAGCTCGGTCACCTCGTCAACCCTGACCTCACCCTGTCGGAGGAGATCCAGGACGGGCCGGAGGGGTGCCTGTCCATCCCCGAGCTGCGGATCGACTGCAGGCGGGCCTTCTCGGTGGTCGCGCGCGGGTTCGACATGCACGGTGAGCCGGTGACGATCGAGGGGACCGAGATGCTCTCTCGGGCCATCCAGCACGAGACCGACCACCTCGACGGGATCCTGTTCGTGGACCGGCTGGACCGCGAGGCGCGCAAGGAGGCGATGAAGTACATCCGCGAGGCGGACTGGTTCGGGCAGTCGTCGCTGCAGGTGAAGATCTCCCCGCACGCGACCAACGGTCTCGGGTTCTAGCCGATGCGGCTGGTCTTCGCCGGCACCCCCGAGGTGGCCCTCCCCGCGCTCGACGCCGTGGCAGCCAGCCGACACGAGCTGGTGGGCGTGGTGACCCGGCCGGACGCACCCGCCGGGCGGGGACGCACGTTGGTCGCCTCCCCGGTGGCCCGCCGCGCCGAGGAGCTCGGCGTACCCGTGCTGAAGCCTGAGCACCCTCGCGACCCGGCGTTCGGCGACGCGCTGCGCGCACTGCGTCCCGACTGCTGCCCCGTCGTCGCCTACGGCGCGATCCTGCCCCAGTCCGTACTCGACATCCCCGAGCACGGCTGGGTGAACCTGCACTTCTCGGTGCTGCCCAGCTGGCGCGGCGCCGCTCCGGTGCAGCACGCCATCTGGGCCGGCGACGAGGTCAGCGGCGCGACCACCTTCCGCATCGTCAAGACGCTCGACGCCGGGCCGACGTACGGCCTGATGACCCAGACCATCCGCCCCGACGACACCGCCGGTGACCTGCTGCAGCGGCTCGCCGAGGGCGGCGCCGACCTGCTGGTGCAGACCCTCGACGGCATCGCCGACGGCACGGTCGAGGCCCGTGAGCAGCCTGTCGACGGGCTCAGCTTCGCGCCGAAGCTGACGCGTCGAGGACGCCGAGGTGGACTGGAACCAGCCCGCCGTCGCCGTCGACCGTCGCATCCGCGCCTGCACCCCGGCGCCCGGGGCATGGTCGACCTACGCCGGCGAGCGGCTCAAGCTCGGACCGGTGCGGCCGGTGGGCCGGGAGCGACTGCCACCGGGCCAGCTCGAGGTCACCAAGAACGCGGTCTTCGTCGGCACCGGTAGCGGGCCGGTCCAGCTGGGGCGGGTCAAGGGCTCCGGCCGCAAGGAGATGGACGCCGCCGACTGGGCTCGAGGCGCCCGGCTCGGGACCGGCGACCAGCTCGGCCCAGCGGCGTCGGACTCGCCCTCGCTCGACCGGTGAGGGCGACGCGTAGCCTGCTTGTCATGCCCCGCACGTCGCCTCCCGCTCGCCCTGAGGACGTCGAGGAGATCTGCGCGGGCCTGCCGGGGACCTGGCTGGGCACCTCCTGGGGAGACGTCCCCACCTGGCTGGTCCCGCACGGGGACAAGGGCCGGGGGTTCGTGCTGTACCGGCGTCCGCACAAGTCGGCACTCGACCCGGCGACGGGGGAGGAGTACGACGACCTGCTCGTGATCCGCACGGCCGGCCCCGACGACGCGCTGGCCCTGGTCGAGGGCGAGGGGCCGTTCTTCACCATCGACCACTTCCGCAACTACCACGCGGTGCTGGTCCAGCTGTCCCGGCTCGGCGAGATCACCCGGGACGAGCTCGCCGAGGTGATCACCGAGGCCTGGCTGGCCACGGCACCGAAGAAGCTGGTCCGCGAGTTCCTCGGATGAAGGCCTCCACCTCGGCAGGCGCCCAGCAACCCCAGCAACACCAGCAACACCAGCACCGTGGCCCGGTCGACTCGGCGCGGCTGGCGGCCTACGACGTGCTCACCGCGGTGCGCGCCGACGACGCCTACGCCAACCTCCTGCTCCCGCAGCTGCTCCGTGAGCGCCGCATCGGAGGGCGCGACGCCGCGTTCACCACCGAGCTCGTCGGCGGCACGTTGCGGGGGCTGGGCAGCTACGACGCGGTCATCGACCACCTGGTCGCGCGGAAACCGGATGCCGCGGTCCGAGACGCGCTGCGCCTGGGAGCGCACCAGCTGCTGGCGATGCGCGTGCCCGACCACGCGGCGGTCGACAGCACCGTGGAGCTGGTGCGGCTGCGCGTCGGGCACCGGCCCGCGGGCTTCGCCAACGCGGTGATGCGCAAGATCGCGGCCCACGACTTCGACACCTGGATGGGCCTGCTGCAGGCTTCCCGAGCCGTGCGTCACTCCCACCCGGAGTGGGTCGTCGCGGCGCTGGAGCGCGCCCTCGACCGCCCCGAGGAGCTGGAGTCCCTGCTCCGGGCCGACAACGAGCGCCCGCGCGTCACGCTGGTGGCCAGGCCCGGCCTGTCCACGGTCGAGGAGCTCGCCGCGTCCCTGTCGGAGCCGGCCCACCCGTCGCTCTCGCCCCTCGGCGTGACGATGGACGCCGGTGACCCGGGCCAGATCGACGCGGTGCGCGAGGGCCGGGCCGCCGTTCAGGACGCCGGCTCGCAGCTGGTGGCGCTGGCCCTCACCCGAGCAGCCGTCGAGGGGCGCGACGAGCGCTGGCTGGACCTGTGCGCGGGCCCGGGAGGCAAGGCGGCGCTGCTCGCGGCGCTCGCGTCCCAGCGAGGCGCGCGGCTGCTGGCCAACGAGCGTCAGCCCCACCGGGCGCGGCTCGTGGCCTCGGCCATGCGTGCCACCGCCGGCGACGTGGTCACCGGCGACGGCACCCGGCCGCCCTGGCTGCCGGCCACCTTCGACCGGGTGCTGGTCGATGCGCCCTGCTCGGGCCTGGGGGCGCTGCGTCGTCGCCCGGAGAGCCGCTGGCGGCGTACGCGCGACGATGTCGACGACCTGGTCCCGCTGCAGTCGGCGCTGCTGCGCAGTGCGCTGGACGCGGTGCGTCCCGGTGGGGTGGTGGTCTACGCGACCTGCTCGCCGGTCGTCGAGGAGACGGTCGAGGTGGTGGCCGCGATCACCGCGGAGCGGGGCGACGTACTCCTCGAGGACGCTCTCGCTCTGGTGCCCGAGGCGGCGGACGCCGAGTCGGCGCACCTGGGCGGCGCTGTGCAGCTGTGGCCGCACCGGCACGCGACCGATGCGATGTTCCTGGCGCTGCTGCGCCGGCTGCCGGTCGGATAGCGACCTGCTGGGCCGACCCGCGCAGTGCTCAGCGGGTGATGTTCAGCGCGAGGTCGTTGAGCTGGAGGGAGACCAGGACAGCGGCCGCGAGCAGGGACAAGATGACGAGGAACTGGGCCACGGCCCCCCGTCGACGCACACGTCGTCGATGCTCGGGGCGGGTGGCGAAGCGGACGCTCTGATAGGTGCTCACTGGTTACCTCGGGGGGAGAAGTTTCCTGGGCGAACTTGTGGAGACCAACATCACACACACTAGCGGGCACGTCACGATCGTGGGCCATTTCGCGGCGAACCCGATGATGGCGTGTCCTCGTCCCGGCAGCGAGCCTCCTAGGATCGACCCATCATGGGTATCCAGATCACGCCGAGCATCCTGAACGCCGACCTGTCCCGGCTCGCTGACGAGGTCGGCCGCATCCCCAGCGCCGACTGGGTGCACGTGGACGTGATGGACAACCACTTCGTCCCCAACCTGACGCTCGGGCTGCCGGTGGTGGAGTCCCTCGCGAAGGCCGCGACCCTGCCGATCGACGTGCACCTGATGATCGAGGACCCCGACCGCTGGGCCCCGGCGTACGCCGAGGCGGGTGCGGGCTCGGTCACCTTCCACGTCGAGGCAGCCGCAGCACCGGTGCGCCTCGCCCGCGAGCTCCGGGCCAAGGGCGCCCGCGCCTCGATGGCGCTGCGCCCGGCGACGCCGATCGAGCCGTACGCCGATCTGCTGGGCGAGCTCGACATGGTGCTGCTGATGACGGTGGAGCCGGGGTTCGGAGGACAGAAGTTCCTGGACCTGTGCCTGCCCAAGATCCGCCGGGCACGCGAGCTGATCTCGGCGTCCGGGCTCGAGGTCTGGCTGCAGGTCGACGGCGGCGTCTCCGCGGAGACCATCGAGCGCTGCGTCGAGGCCGGCGCCGACGTGTTCGTCGCCGGATCGGCCGTCTACTCGGCGCAGGACCCCGACGCCATGGTGAGCCGGCTGCGGCAGCTCGCGGAGCAGGCCGCGCCCGCCTCGTCCTGAGCATCCCCCGGAGGCCGCCCGAAACCTGGGCGTGACCCCGGTGACGGCCCGTCGTTGGGAAGGGCAACGCCGCCCGGCGCCCCGGCAGACCCGGAGCACACGAGCCGGTGCGGCCTCGGGCAAGGAGCTCCTGAGTGCGACTGCGCATCCCCACCTCCCTCGCCGCCGGTGCGGCGGCCATCCTGGTCCTCGGCCTCGCGGCGCCGAGCCCCGCCGGGGCGGCTGACCAGGCTGACCAGGCCGACCTGTCGCCCTACCTGAGCCAGCAGCTCACCTCGCTCACCGGCGCCACCACGGTGCTCGTGCACGGCGCCACCCTGGCCGACGCCGACGCGGCGGTCTCCGCCACCGGCATGGCCGAGCGGGCCACCTTCGCCCGCATCGGGGTCGTCGGCGCCAAGGGCACCGCCAGCCAGATCGAGGAACTGCGCAGCCAGCCCGGAGTCGAGTACGTCGAGGCCGGCGACCAGCCGATCGAGTACTTCCAGATGACCTCCAACACCGCGACCCGCGGGCTCGAGGCGGCCCAGACTCTGACCGGCGCCGACGGCACCGCCCTGACCGGCACCGGCGTCTCCGTCGGCGTCATCGACTCCGGGGTCGACCCGACCCACCCCTACTTCGAGGAGGCGGACGGCAGCAGCGCCGTCGTGGCCAACCTGAAGGCGTTCTGCGACCCGTTCGAGATCGCCTGCTCGGTGCAGCGGATGCCGAGCTCGGCCGACACCGACACCCTCTCGGTCGGCGGACACGGCACCCACGTCAACGGCATCGTGGCGGGACGGCCCACGACCCTGACGGACGGCGCGAAGCTGCAAGGCGCCGCTCCCGGGGCCAAGCTGGTCTCGGTCTCGACCGGTGCCGGGCTGGTCATCATCGGCGCGGACGCCGCGCTCAACTGGGTGCTGGAGAACCACGCGGCCCCCTGCGGTGCGGGCGTCTCGGCCACCACGTGTCCTCCGATCAAGGTCACCAACAACTCCTACGGTCCGATCGGCGGCGGGGAGTTCGACCCGCAGTCGGCCACGGTCAAGCTCCAGCGTGCCCTCGCGGCCGACGGTGTGGTCACCGTGTGGGCCAACGGCAACGACGGTGGAGACGGCTCGGCCAGCAACTCCAACCCGGCGGGCATGGACCCGACCGGGGGAGTCATCTCCGTCGCGTCGTACAACGACCTGAACAGCGGCACCCGCGACGGCAAGGTCTCCACGTTCTCCTCGCGCGGCAAGAGCGGCGACCAGTCGACCTACCCCGACATCTCCGCCCCCGGCGACAAGATCACCTCCTCGTGCCGGCCGTACCTGGTGGTGTGCTCCACCGGGCGTGAGGTCCGCAACGGCCCGGCGACGACCGACATCGGCACGTTCAACACGATCAGCGGCACCTCGATGGCGGCCCCGCACATCGCCGGCATCGTGGCTCAGCTGTTCCAGGCCAACCCGGCCGCGACCCCGCAGCAGGTCGAGGACGCGATCAAGACCACGGCCTACAAGTACGCCGACGGTGCGGCCTACGAGAGCGGCCCGCTGGGCACCACGAGCGTCGACAAGGGCTACGGCCTGGTCGACGTGGTGGCTGCGGTCGCTTCGGTCCGGCCTGCCCCGGCGTCCGGCCCGGCGGCGGTCACGGCCAAGCAGAAGAAGCAGCGCGCGGGTCGCTGACTCCAGCGAACCTCGCCGGACGAGGCCCGGCGCCGTCCTTCCGACGGCGCCGGGCCTCTCGTCGTCCGCAGGACCTCAGGTGGGACCACGGCCCGTGCCGACGGGGGTCCTTCGGCACTGTCGCGCCCCGCACCGCGCTCCTAGCGTGGAAGTGACCACAGGGGGCAGATCATGAGCTACGCCGTCACCATCGACCACGAGAACGGCCGGTACCTGGCCGTGCACCGCTTCGATGCCAGGCCCGAGGAGATCGGCGAAAAGATGGGCCGGGCCTTCGCCCTCGTGACCGACCGGCTGGGACAGACCGGCACCAGGCCCACGGGTCCGCCGGCGTCCTGCTACGAGATGGACGAGGACCTCTTCCACGTGGCGGCGGGGTTCCCGGTGGCCGCACCCGTCGGACCCGGCGACGGCGTCGAGGACCTCCGACTGCCCGACGTGGACACGGCCACCACCGTCCACATGGGGCCCTACGAGGGCCTCGCGCAGGCCTACGACGCGCTGCGGGAGGGAGCCGCCGAGCAGGGCCGCCGGGTCGACGAGACGGCGCCGGTCTGGGAGGAGTACCTCACCGGGCCCGAGGTCGAGCCGCAGGACATGTGCACGATCCTGCACTGGCCGCTCCAGCCGGTTCAGAGCTGAGCTCGCACCCCCGGGTGAGCGACCTCACCAGCGCCGAGGCTGCCCGGCTGTGGCAGACTTCAGGGGACGAGTGAACAGCTCGCGTGCTCTGGGGGCGGTGAAACTCCGCACCGGCGGTAACAGTCCGCGACCCGGTCGACACCACGTGGCCGGTTGATCAGGTGCAACTCCTGGACCGACGGTCAAAGTCCGGATGAGAAGACGCACGCAGGTCGTGTTCGCGATACGTGTGTCGTGAGCCGGCCGTCCCCGGAGTCCGCGTGGACCGATGGGACGGGCAATGGGATTCTCCGAGGCAGAGCAACGGGCGATGCGTCGTGCGCTCACCCTGGCGACCACCTCCGGGGTGCCGCTGGGCCCCAACCCGCGGGTGGGCTGCGTCCTGCTCGCGCCGGACGGCTCCGAGGTCGCCGAGGGCTACCACCGCGGCGCCGGCACCGCGCATGCGGAGGCGGCAGCGCTCGCCGAGGCCGGCGCCGACGCGCAGGGATCGACGGCAGTGGTCTCCCTCGAGCCGTGCAACCACACCGGCCGGACGGGTCCGTGCGCCACGGCGCTGGTCGAGGCGGGCGTACGCCGGGTGGTCTTCGCCCAGCCGGACCCGAACCCGGTCGCCGCCGGAGGGGCCGCCACCCTGCGCGACGCCGGGGTGGAGGTCGAGTTCGGCCTGATGGAGCGCGAGGCCCGCGCGGTGAACCGCGCCTGGACCTTCGCGATGGAGCACCACCGTCCGTTCGTGACCTGGAAGCTCGCCGTCACCCTCGACGGCCGCAGCGCCGCGGCCGACGGGACCAGCAAGTGGGTGACGTCCGCGGCGGCCCGTGTGGACAGCCACCGGTTGCGCGCCCTGTGTGACGTCATGCTCGTCGGCACCGGCACCGTGGAGATCGACGACCCGGCGCTGACCGTGCGGGACGAGTACGACGAGCCACTGCCGCACCAGCCGATGCGGGCGGTCATGGGGCTGCGTGCGCTCGACCCGGGCCGGCGCGTGTTCGACGACCAGGCCCCGACGGTCGTGCTCGAGACCCGCGACCCGGCGGCGGCGCTGGCCACCCTGCACGCGGACGACCGGCAGCACGTCTTCCTCGAGGGCGGTCCACAGCTCGCCGCGGCGTTCCTGCGCGCCGACCTGGTGGACGAGGTCGTGGCCTACGTGTCGCCGGCGCTGCTCGGCGCGGGCGCCGGCGCGGTCGCCGACCTCGGCATCACCACGATCGCCGACGCCCGGCGGCTGCAGATCACCGACGTCAGCACCGTCGGCACCGGCGCCGAGGCCTGTGTCCGCATCACCATGACAACTCGCGGGACAACTCGTGGGACAACTCGCGGGACAACTCGCGGGACCGCCACCGCCACCAGAGGAGCCTGAGCCATGTTCACCGGCATCGTGGAGGAGCTCGGCTCCGTGACCACCCTGGAGGACCAGGGCGACGCCATCCGCCTCACCGTCCGCGGAGCGCTCGTGACGAGCGACGCGCAGCTGGGGGACTCCATCTCGGTCAACGGCTGCTGCCTGACCGTGGTCTCCACGTCCGCGACCGCCGGCGAGACCCCCGGCGAGAACCCCGGCGAGACGCCCGGCACCCCCGACGCGTTCACCGCGGACGTCATGCGCGAGACCCTGGTCAAGACCTCGCTCGGCGCCCTCCAGCCGGGGGACAGGGTGAACCTCGAGCGTGCGGTGACGCCGGCGACCCGGCTCGGCGGACACATCGTCCAGGGACACGTCGACGGCACCGGCTCGGTGCTGCGACGGACCCCGAGCGAGCACTGGGAGCTGGTCGAGATCTCGTTGCCGGCCGAGCTGGAGCGCTACCTCGTGCCCAAGGGCTCGATCACCGTCGACGGCATCTCGCTCACCGTGGTCGAGGTGAGCGCCACGGCGTTCACGGTCAGCCTGATCCCGGAGACGCTGGCCCGCACCACCCTGGGATCCCGGGAACCAGGCGACACGGTCAACCTCGAGGTGGACGTGATCGCGAAGTACGTCGAGAAGATGGTGAAGTCATGAGTGAACACACCAAGGTTCGGCTGGACGCGATCGAGGACGCACTCGCCGACATCGCCGCGGGCAAGGCGGTGGTCGTCGTCGACGACGAGGACCGCGAGAACGAGGGCGACCTGATCTTCGCGGCCAGCAAGGCCACGCCGGAGCTGATGGCGTTCACCATCCGCCACTCCAGCGGCGTGATCTGCGTGCCGATGCCGGCCACGATGCTCGACCGGCTGGAGATCCCGCTGATGACGCCGCACAACAAGGACAAGCTCCGGACGGCGTACACGATCTCGGTCGATGCCCGTGACGGCGTCTCCACCGGCATCTCGGCGGCCGACCGCGCGCACACGGCGCGGGTGCTGGCCGACTCGGCCACCGAGCCGTGGGAGATCACCCGCCCCGGCCACGTGTTCCCGCTGCGCTACCGCGAGGGCGGGGTGCTCGTACGGCGCGGCCACACCGAGGCCGCGGTCGACCTCGCCCGGATGGCGGGGCTCACTCCGGCCGGCGTGCTGGTCGAGGTGGTCAACGACGACGGCACCATGAAGCGCGGCCCGCAGCTGCGCGAGTTCTGCGACGAGCACGGTCTGCGGATGATCTCCATCGAGCAGATGGTCCACTACCGCCGGCGACACGAGTCGCACGTGGAGCGGGTAGCCGAGACGCTGCTGCCCACCAAGCAGGGCGACTTCCACGCGTTCGGCTATCGGATCACGGTCGACGACTCAGAGCACGTCGCGCTGGTGTACGGCGACCCCGCCGACCTGCGAACCGAGGAGCCCGTCCTCACGCGGGTGCACAGCGAGTGCCTCACCGGCGACGTGTTCGCCTCGGAGCGCTGCGACTGCGGTCCTCAGCTCGAGGAGGCGATGGAGCTGATCGTCAAGGAGGGTCGTGGCGTGGTGATCTACCTCCGCGGCCACGAGGGCCGGGGGATCGGCCTGCTCGCCAAGCTGCAGGCCTACCAGCTCCAGGACGGCGGACGGGACACGGTGGACGCCAACCTCGACCTCGGGCTGCCTGCCGACGCACGGCACTACGGTGCCGCCACGCAGATCCTGCGCGACCTCGGCGTCGGCTCGGTCAGACTGATGACCAACAACCCCGACAAGACTGAGAGCCTGGAGTCCTACGGTGTCCCCGTGGCCGAGCGGGTGGCGCTCACGCCCACGGCCCAACGACCACAACATCGCCTACCTGCTGACCAAGCGTGACCGGATGGGGCACCACTTCGGTGACCTGCACAGTGGAGTGAACCCATGAGAACACCAGTGACGAGGCCCTGCTGCTCCGACCCCCGCGCCGAAGCATGAGTGGCGACGGCAGCCCCGCCGACGAGCCGGTCGACTGCAGCGACCTGCGGGTCGCGGTGGTGGCGGCGAGCTGGCACGAGACGGTGATGACGGGCCTGGTCGCGGGCGCGCTGGAGGCCATCGAGCGCTACCAGGTCGGCTCCTCGGAGCTGGTGCGCGTGCCCGGCGCCTTCGAGCTGCCCGTGGTGGCCCAGGCCTGCGCCCAGCAGGGCTACGACGCGGTCGTCGCGCTCGGGGTGGTCATCCGCGGCGGGACTCCGCACTTCGAGTACGTGTGCTCCTCGGCCACCGACGGGCTGACCCGGGTCGCGCTCGACTCCGGTGTCCCCGTCGGCTTCGGCCTGCTCACCTGCGACACCGAGCAGCAGGCGCTCGACCGCGCGGGCCTGGAGGGCAGCGTGGAGAGCAAGGGCTACGAGGCCGCTGCCGCCGCCCTGCTGACCGCGCGCACCCTGCGCGAGCTGGCGGGCTGACGGGCGGCGAGGGTGGCCCCGAGCGACGCGCGCCGTCTCCTCGGAGACACTCGGCGCCTGGCTGGTCAAGGCGCGTCCCGACGGTCTCCCGCACGCCGCGATCGCCCGCTCCGGATTCGCCGCGATCACCAGTCGCTGCGTCCGGCCCTCCTACCGCACCGACCTCATCGACGAGGGACAGCCCGTCCTGCTGTGGGTGAGTGGAGCGGACCCGCGTCATCCCCGCGGGATCCACGCAGTGGGCGTGACGACCGGTCCGGCGCGGGCCGAGGGCACCGAGCTCGCGATGCCGGTGCTGCTCCGCTCCGTCGACCCGGTGCTCCCTCACCACGAGATCGCCCGGCACCCGCTGCTCGCGGCGATCGAGGTCCTCGCGATGCCTGCGGGAAGCAACCCCTCCTACCTGGACGTCGCGCAGTACGCCTGCCTGCGGGAGAGCTTCCCCCGGCTCGTGCCTCGGTGAGCAGACCTCGGCCGTCCACGGGCCCGTGCCGATGTGGGGGACTGCGGGCCAGCGCATAGGCTGGCGCCCGTGAAGACGTTCGAGGGTCTCTGGGCCGAGCTGAGCGAGAAGGCCGAGACCCGTCCGGAGGGATCCGGGACGGTGCAGGCGCTCGACGCCGGGGTGCACGCCATCGGCAAGAAGCTGGTCGAGGAGGCCGCCGAGTCCTGGATGGCCGCCGAGTGGGAGGGCCATGAGCGGGCGGCCGAGGAGATCAGCCAGCTGCTCTACCACGCTCAGGTGCTGATGCTCGCCGCCGGAATCTCGCTCGACGACGTCTACGCACACCTGTAGGGGAATCATGGTCTCGACAAGCTCGACCCCCGTTGTTGAGGGGCAGTCCACCGGCGAGGCAGCGCCGCTGCTCCGGATCGCCATCCCGAACAAGGGATCGCTGTCCACCTCTGCCTCCGAGATCCTGCGCGAGGCCGGCTACCGGCAGCGCAGCGACTCCAAGGAGCTCAGCCTGCTCGACACCGTCAACGGCGTGGAGTTCTTCTACCTCCGCCCGCGCGACATCGCCCTCTACGTCGGCGAGGGCACGCTCGACGTCGGCATCACCGGCCGCGACCTGCTGCTCGACTCCGGGGCCAAGGCCGAGGAGTCGCTCCGGCTCGGGTTCGGCCGGTCGCGGTTCCGGTTCGCGGCCCGTCCCGGAACTCTCGACGGGCTCGACGGGCTCGCCGGCAAGCGCATCGCCACGTCGTACGTCGGGGTGGTGCGCCGCCACCTCGAGGAGCGAGGCATCGACGCCGAGGTGGTCCGTCTCGATGGTGCGGTGGAGACCAGCATCCAGCTCGGCGTGGCCGACGTGATCGCCGACGTGGTGGAGACCGGCAGCACGATGAAGGCCGCCGGGCTGGAGATCGTCGGTGAGGTGATCCTGGAGTCCGAGGCGGTGCTGATCACCCGTGCCGGGACCCCCGACCCCGCCGGCTTCGAGGTGTTCAAGCGTCGTCTCGACGGTGTGCTCGTGGCGCGGACCTACGTGATGATGGACTACGACATCGCGGAGGCTCAGGTCGAGGCCGCGGTCGCGCTGACCCCCGGGCTCGAGGGTCCGACCATGTCGCCGTTGCATCGCGAGGGCTGGGTGGCGGTGCGCGCCATGGTCCCGCGTGACGGCGCCCAGCGGTTGATGGACGACCTCTACGAGATCGGTGCCCGCGCGATCCTGCTCACCGACATCCATGCCTGCCGACTCTGAGCGCAGCCCCGCTGTCGCCCCGCAGCTGCCGCACACCTGGCGACCGCTGGGTGTCCGCCTCGCCGTGTGGATCCTGGGCACGATGCTGCTCGCCCTGTTCGTCGCCGTCTGGATCGCGATCGGCGCCGAGGTCCGCGCCCAGTTCACGATCTTCCAGCGCGGGACGCTGGTGTTCCTGCTGCTGCTGCTCTTCGGGACGTGGAGCGCGCTGTCCCGGTCCCGGGTCACCGCGACCGAGCAGACGCTCAACGTGGTGAACGGCTATCGCACCCGACGCTACGAGTGGTCGCAGGTCATCTCGGTGTCGCTGCGCCGTGGCGCGCCCTGGGGGACCCTCGACCTCTCGGACGGCACCACCGTCTCGATGATCGGCGTGCAGGGCTCCGACGGTGAGCGAGCGCGCAGGGCGGTGCGCGAGATCCGGGCCACGATCGCCGCGAACACCCCCGACTGAGCCCCCTTCGACCCCCACCTGCGTGGAACCGGAGATCCTCCCGGTCGTGCGCGCTGCCGGAAATCGGCATGCACGGAGTCAGGTGCAGGTTCTACGATCCGGTGGATGGGCGACTTCTCGATCCGTCCGGTCGATCTCGGTGACGCGCGTGCTCTCGACGCCCTCCTCGCCGCTGCGGAGGCAGTGGACCGCACCGAGGAGCACTACTCGGTCGAGGACGTGGTCGAGGAGCTGGAGAACCCGATGATCGACCCGGCACGCGACTGGCTGGTGGTGGAGCGCGACGGTCAGGTCGTCGGCCACAGTCGGCTGCTGCCGCGAGGGCCGGTCGACGGCACGGTGAGCGTGAGCATCGACGGTGTCGTCCACCCGGAGCACCGACGGACCGGGATCGGGTCGCGCGTCGTACCGCTGATGGTGGCGCGGGCACGTGAGTATGCGCGGGAACGGGCCCTGGTGCCGATCGTCACCGGGAGTGCGCCCTCGGCGAACTCCGACCTGGAGCGGGTGTTCGCACGGTGCGGGCTGCTCGCCGAGCGGTGGTCCTTCGTGATGCAGGCCGACCTGGGCGGAGCAGTGGTCGCCGCTCCGGAGCCGACGGTGCCCGGTGGCTTCGGACTGTCCACCTGGGAGGGCGCCGACCAGGAGGAGATCAGAGCGGCGCACAACACGGCTTTCGTCGGGCACTACGGCTTCACCCGCTGGGACGCGGCGATGTGGCGGCAGTGGGTCACCGGGAGCCGCAACTTCCGTCCCGAGCTCAGCCTGGTCATCCGTGACGGTGCGGGTGGCGTCGCGGCGTACCTCCAGACCAATGAGTTCGATGCCGTCCGGGAGGCGACGGGGAAGCGGGAGGCGTTCGTCGCGAAGGTGGGCACCGTGCCCGAGCACCGTCGTCGTGGGCTGGCCGGTCTGCTCCTGCGGAGCGCTCTGAGCCGCTACCGGCAGGCGGGCTTCGACCTGTCGTCGTTGGAGGTGGACTCGCAGAACGCGACCGGAGCGCTGGGGATCTACGAGCGGGCCGGGTACGCCACCGCGATGCGCTGGACGAGCTATCGGCTGCTCGAGGCCTGACCCGGCCACAGGTCGGCCTGCGCGCCGCGGGAGTGCGGCTCTGCGGCAGCGGTGTCAGCCGAGCGGTCGGGCGCCGTCGACGACGACGTCCGCGCGCTCGCGGGTCCGCTCCCGGGCGAACAGGGCGGCCTCGTCTGCGGCCCACTGCTCCCAGTGCGGAGCGAAGGTGTCGCCGTCGCGGGCGAGGCCGCGCGCCAGCCGGAGGTCGTACTCCGCCTCCACCCACACCAGCACCGTGACCTGGGAGGCGAACCGCGAGGCGAAGCTGCCGACGCCCTCGAGCACGAGGAGCGGCGTCGGGTCGACGACGACCCGCTCGGCGAAGCCTCCCGCCGCCCAGTCGTAGCGACGGTAGGAGCCCGCCTGTCCGCGGGCCAGGGGGAGCAGCAGGCCCGCGAGCCGCCCGTCGATCTCCGCCAGCCCGGACCAGCCGGCGTACAGGTCGTCCAGGTGGACCACCGAGGCGTCCGGCGCCAAGGCGGCGAGGTCCGCGGCGAGGGTGGTCTTGCCCGAGCCTGCGGGGCCGTCGACGCAGACCAGTCGCCCCGACCCCAGTGTCGCCGGCCGCTCGAGCGCCAGTCGCAGGACCGAGGACGCCGTCGGCACCCGCTAGATCCCGTGGCGCTTGAGGATGGCCTCGATGTCGTCCAGGTCCTCGATGTCGTCGTCCTTGCCGGCCTTGCCGGCCTTGCCGGCCCTGCCGACCTTGCGCGGAGGAGTCCCCGGGTCCGTCCGCTCGGCGAGCGGCGCCCCGGTCCGGCCCCCCTCCGTCTCCGGCGCGGCGCTGCGCACCCCGATGCCGCGTGCGCGCAGGAAGCCCGAGACCACCCACAGGAGTGCGGAGAGCCCGGCGATCACCAGTCCCAGCCACACCGTGGGGGAGAAGACCAGTCGAGACGCCCAGGCGACGACCTCGGCCACGATGTTCGCGGCCAGACGCAGGGTGCCGGTCAGCCACGCGGCCACCGGGAGGAGCGTCCAGGCCAGGCCACGAAGGCCCGCAGCGAGCCCGCGTCTGCGCCAGGCCAGCCACGACAGCGCGCCGCCGACGATCGTGAGCACGAGCGCGAGCACCACCCAGGTGGTGTCGTCGAGGGCGGCGCCTGCTTCCGGGGGCATGGCTCCAGCCTACGTTTGGCCCGGTGGGACGGTCTGGAAGGATCCTCCAGGTGCGCTCCCTTCCCGATCCCGGCTTCGCCGGGGACGACGGCGCGGTCGACGACTCGGTGGCTGCCGCCCTGGCGGCCTACGCGGACGCAGCGGCCACCGACGAGGACCGCTCCCACCACGCGACGCTGGCCGTCCTGCAGGACGTCCGGGTGCTGGTGCCGGTCGTCGCCGTGCTCGGCGAGGTGGAGTACGACGAGCGCGGACTCGCGCACGACAAGACCAGCGACATGGCGGCCGTCCTGATGACCGGCCGCGACGGCCGCACCGCGCTGCTGGCGTTCACCGGCAGCGCCAGCCTGACCGCCTGGAACCCCGAGGCGCGCCCGGTGCCGGTGCCGGTGCGGCAGGCGGCGCAGGCGGCGCTCCAGGACGGAGCAGAGGCGCTGCTGGTCGACGTGGCCGGGCCGGTGCTCTTCGTCGTCGAGGGTGACGACCTCGTCTCGCTGGCTGCGGGCCTGCGACTGCTGCTCGTCCAGGGGCAGTGGGCCTGGGTGCAGCCGGTCCGGTGAGCGGCCTCGATGTGCAATAGCGGGCCAGTGCTTGTAACCTAGCCCGTGACCGATCAGTCATGTCCGCAAGGACGTGGCTGGTCTGACAAGCGGAGGCCTCCTCCCACCCGCATCGACCGTTCCCTGCCAGATCCTTGGCAGTTGCCAGATCCTTGGCAGTCAGGTCGTCGGGTCCGGTCAACGAGTGAGACGACGCCTGCCGTCGTCCTGCCCGACGACTCGAGGCTTCCGTGTGTGACGCGGAGGCCTTCTTCCATGTCAGGGCAGAGATGCGCTGGCCGAGGCCGACCTCCTGCGGGTCCACCATGAAGACCACCACAGGAGGACACATCAGCACCGAGCTGCGAATCAACGATCGGATCCGGGTTCCGGAAGTCCGGCTCGTTGGACCCAACGGCGAAACCGTCGGCATCGTCTCCACCAGCGACGCCCTGCGCCTGGCTCAGGAAGCCGATCTCGACCTGGTCGAGATCGCGCCGATGGGGCGACCCCCGGTCTGCAAGCTCATGGACTACGGCAAGTTCAAGTACGAGAACGCCCAGAAGGCCCGTGAAGCGCGTCGCAACCAGACCAACACGGTCATCAAGGAGATGAAGCTCCGCCCGAAGATCGACGCGCACGACTACGAGACCAAGAAGGGTCACGTCGTGCGGTTCCTCCGGTCGGGGGACAAGGTCAAGATCACGATCATGTTCCGCGGTCGCGAGCAGCACCGTCCCGAGCTGGGATACCGGTTGCTGCAGCGCCTCGCCGAGGACGTGACCGATCTGGGCTTCGTGGAGTCCTCGCCCAAGCAGGACGGCCGCAACATGACCATGGTGATCGGACCGCACAAGAAGAAGTCCGAGGCCAAGGCCGAGGTCAAGGCCGAGCGGGACGCCCGCGCTGCCGAGCGTGAGGCCGAGCGTGAGGCCGAGCGGGCCGAGCTGAAGGCAGCACATCCGGTGCCTTCGCCGAAGAAGGAGCGTGGCCGCTCCGAGAACCTCGATCCCGAGATCGAAGCGTAACGAGAGAAGGAATAGACACAGATGCCGAAGAACAAGACACACTCCGGTGCCTCCAAGCGCTTCCGCGTGACCGGGACCGGCAAGATCCGTCGCCAGAAGACGGGCCTGCGCCACAACCTGGAGAAGAAGTCCTCGAAGGTCACCCGTCGCATGTCGGGAACCGCTGAGGTCGCCAAGGCCGACGTACCGCGCGCGAAGAAGCTGCTCGGCCTCTAAGGCACACCTCATCCCTGACACCCCGGGTGTTCCTACCCGGAGGTCTCGAGCAGTCGAGATCGAAGAATCTTTGAAGGAGTACTGAAATGGCACGCGTCAAGCGGGCAGTAAACGCCCACAAGAAGCGCCGGGTCACTCTCGAGCGCGCCTCCGGCTACCGGGGACAGCGCTCGCGTCTCTACCGCAAGGCCAAGGAGCAGGTCACCCACTCGCTGGTCTACAGCTACAACGACCGCAAGAAGCGCAAGGGCGACTTCCGCAGGCTCTGGATCCAGCGCATCAACGCCGGTGCCCGCGCCAACGGCCTGACCTACAACCGCTTCATCCAGGGCCTCAAGGCCGCGGGTGTCGAGGTCGACCGCAAGATCCTGGCCGAGCTCGCCGTCAACGACGCCCCCGCCTTCCTGGTGATGGTCGAGCTGGCCAAGGCCAACCTGCCCGAGGACGTCAACGCGCCGGTCACGGCCTGACCGACCAGAGCCCCCTCGTGGGACTCGAGTCGACATCGCTGACGATGGCGAGCCTTCCTGCCGAGCAGCCACTCTCTTCGAAGAGTGGTCGCATCAAGACGGCACGAAGGCTCGCCCGTCGCAATTCACGGGCCGAGCAGCGGCTGTTCCTGGCCGAGGGCGCCAAGGCGCTGACCGAGGCCCTGCACCTCCCCGGCGGCGTGGTGGAGGTCTTCGCGACCGAGGAGGCGAGCGGACGGTACGCCGCCCTGCGCAAGGCCGTCGACGACTCCGGTGCCCCGTGGTGGCCGGCCAGCGAGTCGGCGATCGAGACCCTGAGCGGGGCGGTCACACCGCAGGGGATCGTGGCGGTGTGCCGCTTCCTCGACGTGCCCCTGGAGACGGCGCTGCCTCCGGTCCCGCCGGAGACCGCTGCCACGGTGGTGATCTGTGCCGACGTCCGCGACCCGGGCAACGCCGGCACCGTGATCAGGTGCGCTGACGCCGTCGGCGCGACAGCGGTCGTCCTGGCCGGGACACAGCGTGGACCCCTACAACGACAAGACCGTGCGCGCGAGCGTCGGCAGCCTGTGGCACCTGCCGATCGCCCTGGAGACCGATCCGGCTGCGGCCGTCCGGGCAGCGCGCGGAGGCCGGCTTCGTGGTCCTGGCCGCCGAGGGGGCCGGCGAGATCGACCTCTTCGAGGCCGAGTCCTCCGGCCTGCTCGACCAGCCGGTCGCGTGGCTCTTCGGCAACGAGGCCTGGGGACTTCCCGCAGACCTGGCCGCGCTGGCCGACCACCGGGTCTCGATCCCGATCTTCGGCCGCGCCGAGAGCCTGAACCTCTCCACCGCCGCGGCGGTCTGCCTCTACGCGAGCGCCCGGGCCACCCGCCGCTGAGCGCTCGGTCGGTCTGCGGAGCCCGCCGGAGACGGTGGCGACGGTCACCTCTGGGCGAGCCAGGTCTCCGCGCGCCGCCGGGAGGCCTGGGCCAGCCACGCGTCCTGGACCAGCTCGGTGAGCTCGTCGAGGTCGATCTCGCCGATCCGGCTGGCCCGGAGCAGCACCGACGGATGGCCGTCGAAGTGGGGCGTGCTGAAGTACGGCGTGCCGGTGTCCTGGACGAGCGCCTGCTTGTCGTCCTCGGAGCCGACCCAGATGACGATCACGTCCTGGTAGCGCTCACCGGTCTCGGGGTCGAAGGCGTCGGCCCGTGGGTTGCGGAAGAACACGAACGACTTCTGCCCGACCTGGTAGATCGGGTTCGCCCTGGTGCCGTCGACCTTGGTGACGTGCGGCATCGCGGACGCGATCCGGTGGAGGTCGGAGGTGCGGGCCCGGCGAGCCATGTCCGGACTCTACGACGGCACCTCGTCGGCGGCGATCTGCACACAACCTTCACGTTGCGCACACCAGTCCCGACGCCGGTCGCTTCTACCCTCCAGACATGGACCCTGCGACCACGCCCGCGACGACCGTGCTCGTGGTCGAGGACGAGCCGCTGATCAACCAGGCCATCGGCGACCGCCTCCGCGCCGAGGGACACCTCGTCGTCTCGGCGTACGACGGCCCGGCGGCGGTCGCGGCGTACGAGGCGCACCAGCCGGACCTGGTGGTGCTCGACGTGATGCTGCCCGGCTTCGACGGGCTCGAGGTGTGCCGGCGGATCCAGCAGCACCGTCCGGTCCCGGTGCTGATGGTGACCGCCCGCGACGACGAGGCCGACGTCCTGATCGGCCTGGGCGTCGGCGCGGACGACTACCTGACCAAGCCCTTCCGGATGCGTGAGCTGGTCGCCCGGGTGGCGGCCCTGCTGCGCCGGGTGGAGCGGGCGGAGCAGTCCGTCCGGGAGGCGGCCGCCCGGCCGCCGACGCTGGTGGTGCTGGGCGGTCTCCGCCTGGACCCAGGTGCCCGCCGGACCTGGCTGCAGGGTGAGGAGGTGCACCTGACGCCGACCGAGTTCGACCTGCTCCGCGCCCTGGCCTCGGCTCCGGGCCAGGTGCTGACCCGCGAGCGGCTGCTGGCCGACGTGTGGGGCTGGGAGGGCGGCGCGGGCGCGACCCGGACGGTCGACAGCCACGTCAAGGCGCTGCGCTCCAAGATCGGCTCCGAGCGGGTGCGCACCGTGCACGGCGTGGGCTACGCGCTGGAGGAGTGCTGATGGAGGCCGGCCGGGAGCCGCTGGGCCTGGTCACCTCCATCAAGGTCAAGCTCGGCCTGCTCGTCGCCGTCAGCGTCCTGGTGGCCGCGGTGCTGGCCACGCTCGGCGCCGGGGCGGTGCCCGCCGGCCTGAGCATCCCGGTCACGGTGCTGCTGGCGCTGGGGGTCACCCAGCTGCTGGCCGTCGGGATGACCTCGCCACTGCGCCAGATGACGCTGGCCGCACGACGGATGGCCGCGGGCGACTACGACGTGCGCGTGGAGACCACCTCGACCGACGAGGTCGGCGAGCTGGCCCGGGCGTTCAACCGGATGGCCGCCGACCTCGCCACCGTCGACCGCCAGCGCCGCGACCTCGTGGCGAGCGTCTCGCACGAGCTGCGGACGCCGCTCACCGCACTCGTGGCGGTGCTGGAGAACCTCGACGACAAGGTCACCGAGCCGGACCCCGCCACGATCCGGGTCGCGCTCGACCAGGCCGAGCGGCTGAGCACCCTCGTCGGCGACCTGCTCGACCTGTCCCGCGTCGACGCGGGCGTGGTGGCCCTGTCCCGCGCCGAGGTGCCGGTCGCCCCCCTGGTCGAGGAGGCGGTGACGCTGGCGCGCGCCGGGATGCGCCGGGTCTCCTTCGACGTACGGATCGAGCCGCCCGACCTGGTCCTGACCGGTGATCGCTCGCGGCTGCACCAGCTCCTCGCCAACCTGCTCGACAACGCCGCCCGGCACAGCCCGGAAGGCGGGGTGGTGCGCATCTGGGCGGGCCGGGCCGGGGACGCGGTGCGTCTCGAGGTCTCCGACGACGGTGACGGCATCGCGCCCGGAGGACCGCGAACGCGTCTTCGAGCGGTTCGGCACGCTGCGGGACCCAGGTGGCGGTGGCACCGGACTCGGCCTCGCCATCGCCCGCTGGGTGACCGACCTGCACGGGGGGCGGATCGGTCTGGTCGACCCGGTGCCGGGCTGGTCCGGCGCCCGGTTCCGGGTCGACCTTCCCCAGCCCGCCGCGGGTAGCCGACCGAGGCCCCTGCCAGACCACGTCCCACCGAGAGGAGCCACCCGATGGCGACCACGGCCCAGCCAGCACCGGGTGCTGCGCACCCAGAGCACCAGCCGACCCGGCCCGCGGACCGGATCAGCACCTCTGTCGTCGACGCCGCCTTCGGCTCGGTGTGGCCCGACCTCGGGACGCCGGCGCGGCGAGGGCTCCTGCTCGCCTGTGTCGCCATCGGGGCTGTCGCCGGACTCTCGATCCCGTACGAGAGCGTCGGGCTCGCCACCGCACTGGTGCTCCTCGCGTCCGGCCTGCTGGTGCTCGGGGTCAGCCGCTTTCGCCGCAGCCCGTTCACCTGGGCCTGCGCCGTGCTGTGCATCGGGTTCACGGTCGCTGGTCGTCGTACGCGACGCGGAGTGGATCGTGGTGCTCGGTCTGCTGACCAGCGCTCTGCTGACCACCGCCGCCCTGACGAACGGGCGTTCGGCGCTCGGGCTGGTGCTGGGAGCGATCGCCTGGCCGGCCGCGGGGCTGCGCGGCCTGCCGTGGCTGGGCCGCACGTTCAGGGCTCTGGGAGGAGGCACCCAGAGTGCGGCCGTGCTGCGCACGGTGATCGTCTCCGGGCTCGCGCTGCTCGTCTTCGGGCTGCTGTTCGCCACCGGCGACGCGATCGTGGGTCACTGGGTGAGCCTGGTGCTGCCCGAGGTCGAGGACGGCCTGGTGCTCCGGATCGTTCGTGGCTGTCGCGGTGACCGGGACCGTGCTGGCGGCGGCGTACCTCTCGCTGAACCCGCCCGTCGTCGAGAGGCACGGCATCCGTCGACCGGCCACGCACCGCTTCGAGTGGCTGGCTCCTGTGCTGCTCGTCGACGCGGTCTTCGCCCTGTTCCTCGCGGCCCAGATGGCGGCGTTCCTCGGCGGGCACGACTACATCCGCGACGCCACCGGCCTCACCTACGCCGAGTACGTCCACCAGGGCTTCGCTCAGCTGACGTTCGCGACGGCGCTGATGCTGCTCGTCGTCTGGGCGGCTGCCCGCAAGGCGGGCGACAGCATCAGCGACCGGTGGTGGCTCCGGGGATCGCTGGGTGCGCTGTGTGCGCTCACCCTCGTCGTGGTCGCGTCGGCGCTGCACCGGATGGACCTCTACCAGGAGGCCTACGGCTTCACCCGGCTCCGGCTGCTGGTGGACGTCTTCGAGGCCTGGCTGGGACTGGTCGTGATCGCGGTGGTGGTGGCCGGGATCAGGTTGCGCGGCTGGTGGCTTCCACGGATGGCGCTGTTGTCCGGATCGGCCCTGCTGCTCGCGCTCGGGCTGGCGAACCCCGACGCCTGGATCGCGCGGCACAACCTCGATCGCTACGAGGCGACCGGCAAGGTCGACGAGTACTACCTGCAGGGGCTCAGCGCCGACGCCACCCCGACGCTGGCGAGCCACCGGCAGACGGCGTCGTGCACCCTGGGCGCCGCGACCGTGCAGGCGGACGGATGGGCCGGATGGAACCTCGCCCGGGTGCAGGCTCGTCGCGAGCTCGACGAGCTCGCGCTCCGCCTACGCACCGGCGAGGTTGTCGACCGGGGTTGCCCGAGCTGAGCAGCCACCACCCCTCGTGGTCGCTGTCAGCACGCCGAGCGGGCACTCGTGGTCGCTGTCAGTACGCCGAGCGGGCACTCGTGGTTGCTGTCAGTACGCCGAGCGGGCACTCGTGGTTGGTCTCAGCGCGCCGAGCGGGCACTCGTGGTCGCTGTCAGCGCGCCGAGCGGGCACTCGTCGAGATGTCTTGGCCGCGGTGCGGCAATCTATCGAGCCAGGGCAGGACGCCAGCGAGTTGCCCGGTCGGCTGTCAGCGCCAGGAGCACGACCAGGATTGCCCGGTCGGCGTGCTCAGGGCGACCAGGATTGCCCGGTGGGCGTGCTCAGGGCGACCAGGATTGCCCGGTCGGCGTGCTCGAGGACCGACCACGAGTGCCCGGTCGGCGGACCAGGAGACAAGAGGGTGAGGCGAACTCGGAGGCGGCCTCGCGGGTCATCTGAGGACGGCCCGGCGGGAGGCGAGGTTGGCCCCGCACGGCCTACGCTGACCCCCGTGACGGACTCGGAAGGCAGCCTGCCCGCAGGCGACGTCGTGGACCAGCTGCCCGACGGCGTCGTCATCGCCGACGCGGCCGGCAACGTGACCACGGTCAACCGCGAGGCGCGCCGACTGCTCGGTCCCGGGGTCGGATCGGGTCGGCCGTTGTCGGACGTGATGACCCTGCAGGACCAGAACGGCTGCGAGTGGTACGCCACCAACCGGCCCTACGACGGACTCGGGAGCCGGGTCGGGCTGACCGAGCAGTCATGGTTCACCTCCGACGGCACCGAGGTGCTGGTCACCGGGCGGATCAACCGCGTCGGGCGGTTCGGGGCCGTCAGCAGCGTCGCGCTGGTGATCCGCTCGGGACGCGGCCGCGCCCGCCTCGACCGCGACCGGTCCGACCTGGTCGCGACGGTGGCCCACGAGCTGCGCTCGCCGCTGACCGGGGTCAAGGGCTTCGTCTCGACGCTGCTGAGCAAGTGGGACCGCCTCAACGACGAGCAGAAGAAGCTGATGCTGCACACGGTGCACGCCGACTCCGAGAGGCTGCAGCGGCTGATCACCGAGCTCCTGGACGTGGCGCGGATCGACACCGGGCGGCTCCCGCTCTATCCCCGGCCCGTCGACACCCAGGCGATCGTGGAGCGGTGCGTGCTCTCGGTCCGGGAGGGCACAGCACGCGTCATCGAGTCGTCGTACGCCGATCCGACGCCGGAGATCTTCGCCGACCCCGACAAGTTCACCCAGGTCGTCACCAACGTCGTCGACAACGCCATCCGGCACGGCGAGGGGACCGTGCACGTCAGCGTGCAGACCATCGCCGAGCCGTTCCCGGGCGTGCTGATCCGGGTGGACGACGAGGGTGAGGGCATTCCGGAGGCGATCCGGGCCCGCGTCTTCACCAAGTTCTGGAAGCACGGGGTCCGGGGCGGCACCGGGCTCGGGATGTACATCGTGAACGGGCTGGTGCGGGTCCACGGCGGCGAGGTGACGATCGGCGACTCGGAGACCGGCGGCGGGCGGCTGGAGATCCGCTGGCCCTGTGACGACCGCCGCTGATGGCGGATCGCACCACCGCGGAGCAGCACCGCTGAGGATCGACGACCCGTCGGCTGGGCGGCTGGACGGTCCTGGCCTGCGGGGTCGTCTCGGCCGGGATCTACCTGGCGATGGTCACCTGGATGTTCTGGTCCGCCGACTTCACCCCGCACGAGTTCAAGGCCTACTTCGCCAACGACCAGCAGTCCTACCTGACGATCGCGGTGAACATCGCCAACGGCGACCTGCGCTCGGTCGAGCCCTACACGCAGACCGGCTCCATCTACTATCCCCGGCTCTACTACCAGGGCATCGGCTGGCTGGCTCAGGTCACGCACAGCGACCCGGTGGTGTGGTGGTGGGTCGGCAGCCTGGGGTCGCAGGCAGCGCTCGCCGGGACCGTCGGCGCGGCTTGCGCGGCGCTGTCCGGCAGGCGCTGGCTGGCGGTCCTCGGGCCGGTCTCGTTGACCGCGGGGGTGTTCGGCGAGATCCGCGGCACGGGCTGGCTGACCCGCCTCCAGGAGCACGCCGTGATCTGGGGGCCGTTCGCCGAGTTCTTCGCCGGCAACGGCGCGACGGTCGCGGTCGTGGTCCTCTCGCTGTGCCTGCTCGGCCTCGTCGGGGTGGTCGGTGGGTGGATCACCGGCCGCCGGGCCGTGGCACTGGCCTACGTCATCGCGCTGGTCCTGGGAGTGAGCGCCAGCGTGCACACCTACACCTTCCTGACCGGCATCTACGTGGTGACGTACGTGATCGCGTTCTTCGGCCTGCTCCAGCGCCGCGGGCGACCCGCCCTGATCGCGGCAGCCGTGTCGGTGGTCCTCCTGGTCGGGCTGTTCCTGGTCGGCCCCGGGCTGGCCGGTGCGGTCTCGCCGCTCGTGCTGCTCGTGCTGGGACTCCTGCCGGCGACGCCGGGCGTGCTGCTGGCGATCGCGGCGCAGCGCCGGATCCTGGTGGGCTTCGTGGCGATCGCGGTCGGGGCCGCACCGCAGGTCGTGCTGACCGCGGTGGGGGTGGCCTCGGGGGACCCCTTCCTGGAGTACCGCCAGGCCTCGACCGCCGCGACCGACCTCGGAGTCCCGTTGGCGACCGGCCTCCTGCACGGCACCCTGCTGCTCACCGGGTTGCTCCTGGTCGTGGTGGCCGGGCTGGTCGCTCGCCAGGTCTGGTGGACCGCGATCGGGCTCGGCGCCTCGGTGGCCTGGCTGCTGCTGTGGACCAACGACGTGTGGGGGGCCAGCCAGGAGCCCTACCGGCTCTGGCTCAACGGCTTCGCGGCGCTGCTGCCGGTGGTGCTCGTGGTCGGCGCCTGGATCCAGGGCGAGCTGGACCTGCGCTGGGTGAGGTGGTCGGGCGCCGGCTTCCTGGTGCTGACCGTCGTCTCGATGACCGACTACCTCGTGTTCAGCCTCTCGCCCGGGATCGGCGAGACGATCGACTACCGCACGCCCCAGCTCGAGGCGGTGGCCCGGGTCACCGAGGCGGTGCCCCGGGACCGGGGCGAGAGCCTGGTGCTGGCGGGTCCCTGCGTCGATCCGAACGCCCTCAAGATCCGCACGGGAGTGGCGGTCGCCTTCGAGAACGTGGGCATGGCGTGGGCCTCCGAGCACGACGCCCTGGTCGCCCTGGTCCCCGGCATGTGGCCCGGCCGCTCGCCCTCGTTCGAGGCCCCGGTCGACGCCGCCGCGGCGAGGGCGGCCGGTGTGCGCTTCGTGGTCACCGACAGCTCCTGCGCCGGTGCGGCGTACCAGAACCTGCCCCTCGAGCCGCTCAGGTCCGCGACGTACCGCACACCGTCCGGCCCGACCGCGCAGGTGCGAGCTCTGGCGCCTGAACTGAGCCGGCAGGCCGGGAGATCCGGGGCCGGCGGCAAACCGGGTGGCCGAGCCCGCGCGGCACTTCCTAGACTGGCCCGCGCACAGTTCGTGCGAGACAAGCGAGAGGCAACGATGTCGGGTCCCAACTCCGAGTACGACCCGGTCCAGGTGACCCCGCTCGACGAGGAGCACGTGACCGCCATGCGCGAGGGCGCGCTCGCGGCGATCGCCGGGGCCACCGACCTCGAGGCGCTCAAGCAGGTCCGGACCGCACATGCGGGGGACCGCTCGCCGCTCGCCCTGGCCAACCGCGAGATCGGCGCGCTGCCGCCGCAGGCCCGCAAGGACGCGGGCCAGCGGGTCGGTCAGGCCCGGGGCACGGTCAACCAGGCACTCGCACGGCGCCAGGCCGAGCTCGAGGCCGAGGCCGAGGCGCGGATGCTGGTCGAGGAGACCGTCGACGTGACGCTTCCCTGGGACCGGGCGACCCGAGGTGCGCGGCACCCGATCACGATGCTGGCCGAGCGCATCGCCGACGTCTTCGTCGCCATGGGCTGGGAGGTGGCCGAGGGGCCGCTGGTCGAGGCGGAGTGGCTCAACTTCGACGCCCTCAACCTGGGGCCGGACCACCCCGCCCGCACGATGCAGGACACCTTCTGGACCGAGCCGCCCGAGCACCACCTCGTGCTGCGGACCCACACCTCACCGGTGCAGGCGCGGACCATGCTCACCCGCAAGCCGCCGATCTACGTCGTCTGCCCGGGCCGGGTGTTCCGGACCGACGAGTACGACGCCACGCACAGCCCGATGTTCCACCAGGTCGAGGGCCTGGTCATCGACGAGGGCATCAGCATGGCCCACCTCAAGGGCTCGCTCGACCACTTCGCCGAGGCGATCTTCGGCGCCGGCATCACCACCCGGTTCCGGCCGTCGTACTTCCCGTTCACCGAGCCCAGCGCCGAGGTCGACCTGCGCTGCTTCGTCTGCCGCGGCCTCGCGCCGGCGGTCCAGGACTGCCGCACCTGCAAGGGCGAGGGCTGGATCGAGTGGGGTGGCTGCGGCGTGGTCAACCCCCGGGTGCTCACGGCGTGCGGCATCGACCACGAGCGCTACACCGGCTTCGCCTTCGGGATGGGCATCGACCGGACCCTGATGTCGCGTCACGGCGTCGCCGACATGCGCGACATGTTCGAGGGCGACGTCCGCTTCTCCACTGCGTTCGGAACGGAGATCTGATGAAGGCGCCTGTCTCCTGGATCCGCGAGTACGCCGACCTCCCGGCCGATGTCTCGACCGAGGACCTGGCCGCTCGGATGACGGCGCTCGGCCTCAAGCTCGAGGCGCTCGAGCGGCCCGGCCACGACATCACCGGCCCCCTGGTGGTCGGCCGCGTGCTCACGATGGACCCCGAGCCGCAGAAGAACGGCAAGACGATCAACTGGTGCACCGTCGACGTCGGCGACGCGAACGGCACCGGTGAGCCCCAGGGCATCGTCTGCGGAGCACACAACTTCACTCCCGGTGACCTCGTCGTGGTGGTGCTCCCCGGCGGGGTGCTGCCCGGTCCCTTCGAGATCTCCGCCCGCAAGACCTACGGGCACCTGTCCGCAGGGATGATCTGCTCGACGCGCGAGCTCGGCCTCGGCGACGACCACGACGGCATCCTGGTGCTCCCCGCGGACGCCGGAGAGCCCGGTGACGACGTGTTCGACCTCCTCGACCTGCGCGACGAGGTGATCGAGTTCGAGATCAACCCCGACCGCGCCTACGCGCTCTCGCTGCGCGGAGTCGCCCGCGAGGCGGCGCTCGCCTACGGCGTGCCGTTCCACGACCCCGCGGACCGCGACGTCCCGACGCCGGACGACCAGGGTCACCGCGTGCTGATCGAGGACCCGCAGGGCTGCCCGGTGTTCGTGGCCCGCACGGTCTCGGGCGTGGACCCGGCGGCGCCCACGCCCGACTGGATGGCACGGCGGCTGCTGCTCTCCGGGCAGCGGTCCATCTCGCTGGCCGTGGACGTGACCAACTACGTGATGCTCGAGCTGGGCCGACCGATCCACGGCTACGACGCCGACAAGCTGGCCGGCGCCCTCCGGGTGCGTCGCGCCCGGCAGGGTGAGCGGCTCACCACGCTGGACGGCAACGAGCGGACTCTCTCACCGGAGGACCTCGTCGTCACCGACGACTCCGGGATCATCGGTCTGGGCGGGGTCATGGGTGGCGAGACCACCGAGATGTCGGAGACCACCACCCGGGTGCTGATCGAGGCGGCCCACTGGGACGCCGTGTCGATGTTCCGCACGGGCAGGCGCCACAAGCTCACCTCCGAGGCGGGCAAGCGCAACGAGCGCGGTGTCGACCCGACCATCTGCGAGGCGGCGGCACAGCGCGTGGCCGAGCTCCTGGCCGAGTTCGGAGGCGGCACGATCGAGCCCGGAGTGACCGTCGTCGGTCAGCCCCCCGAGCAGGGCCGGATCACGATCCCGATCGACCTGCCCGCCCGGATCACCGGCATGGACATCGCCTCGCACACCTCCGTCGCCAACCTCGAGGCCGTCGGCTGCCGGGTCGAGGCAGCCGCGGACACCCTCACCGCGACGGTCCCGCCCTGGCGGCCCGACCTCACCGACCCCTTCGACCTGGTCGAGGAGGTCGCCCGGATCGTCGGCTACGAGGACGTGCCCAGCGTGCTCCCTCCCGCCCCCTCGGGTCGCGGGCTCACCCCGGCCCAGGTCCATGCGCCGCCGCGTCGGTCGCACGCTGGCCGGTGACGGCTACGTCGAGGTCGTGAACTTCCCCTTCGTCGGGGCCACCGACCTCGACCTGCTCGGGCTCGACCCGGCCGACCCGCGGCGTACGACGCTGCGGCTGGCGAACCCGCTCAGCAGCGAAGAGCCGCTGATGACCACCACCCTGCTGCCCGGGCTGCTGCGCACCGTGGCGCGCAACGTGAGCCGTGGGGCCGCCGACCTCGCTCTCTTCGAGACGGCGCAGGTCACCTTCCCGCAGTCGGAGACGGGCGCCCCGATCCTGCCGGTGGACCGGCGTCCCACCGAGGGGGAGTGGGCCGACCTCGAGAAGGCCGTCCCCCAGCAGCCGCTGCATCTCGCCTTCGCGTTGTGCGGTGACCGCGACCGTGCCGGCTGGTGGGGCAGGGGCCGCGCTGCGGGCTGGAGCGACGTGATCGAGACCGCCCGTCTGGTCGCGTCCTCACTCGGGCTCGAGCTGACCGTCCGCTCGGCCGAGCTGGCGCCCTGGCACCCCGGCCGCTGCGCCGAGCTGCTGGTCGCGGACACCACCGTGGGCCACGCGGGTGAGCTGCACCCGACGGTGTGCCGGGCCTACGGCGTGCCTGCCCGGACGTCGGTGGCCGAGCTGGACCTCGACGCGCTGCTGACCCGTGCGGTGGGCGTGCCGGCGGCGCCGGTGTTCTCCTCCTTCCCGGTCGCCAAGGAGGACGTCGCCCTGATCGTGGCCGAGGACCTGGCCGCGGAGGAGCTCGCGACGACGCTGCGCGAGGGCGCCGGCCCGCTGTGCGAGTCGGTGCGGCTCTTCGACGTCTACACCGGCCCGCAGGTCGGCGAGGGCCGCAAGTCTCTGGCCTTCGCGCTGCGGTTCCGGGCCCCGGACCGCACCCTGACCGAGAAGGACACCTCGGTGGCGCGCGACGCCGCCGTGGCCCTGGCCGCCCAGCGTCACGGAGCCGAGCAGCGCGCCTGAGCCCCGGCAGCGTTGCTCAGCGGGTCGCCTCGGCCAGCACCTCGAGCACGTGGCGGTAGTCCTCGCCGGTGGCGCGCCGCATCCCGATCTCGCAGGTCCGGTTGCTCGAGACGTACGCCGTCCCGGCCGGTCTCGCGAGCGCGCCCACCTCGGCCGCCTCGGGAGCGGTGGCCGAGGCGGTGAGCTCCGGGTGCAGCAGCCCGCGGTCGCCGGCGAAGGCGCAGCAGCCCCAGGCGTCCGGGACGGTGACGTCCTCGGAGACGAACCCCGCGATCTGCAGCAGCGCCGAGGTGCTGCCGACGGCGGTGCTGGAGCAGGTCGGGTGCACCACCACGGCCGGCACCGGTGAGGTGACCCGCAGCCGCGGCAGCACCCGCTCGGCCACGAACTCGGTGGCGTCGAGCACGGTGACCCCGGTGCCGACCAGCATCTGCCGCAGGCCCTCGGTGCACGAGCTGGCGTCGACGAGCACCGGCAGTCGGCCCTCGTCGGTGGCCCGGCGCACGGCCTCGACCACCTGGGCCGACATCCGCGCGTAGCCCTCGGTGAGGCCCTTGGACTTCCAGGGGGTTCCGCAGCAGAGTCCGCCGATCCCCTCCGGGGTGCGCAGCCGGACACCGGCCCGCTCGCAGAGCTGCTGCACCGACGAGGTGGCCGACCCGCCGAACATCGTCCCGACGCAGGCGCCGAACAGCACCGCCTCGGCGTCCGGGTCCGCCAGGTCGCGCCGGGGCGGCCCGCCGGCGGACAGCCCGGGGTCGTAGAGCGGGACCTGGTCGACGCCGGCCACGCTCCGGCCGACCCGGGAGAGCGCCACCGGCACCGCGTCGGGGAGCCGGTCGGCGGCGGTCAGTGCCCGGGAGGCGGCTCTCGTCGTGCCCGCCCACCGGTCCGCCGCGAGCGACCAGGCCCTCTGGGAGACCGGCCCGGCCTGCTCGGCGCGCAGCCGGCGCACCAGGTCACCGGTGTTGATCAGCACCGGGCACGCGGTCGCGCACATCCCGTCCACCGCGCAGGTCTGCAGCCCGTCGTAGTCGTAGGCCGCACGCAGGTGCCCGACCAGCGCGGTGTCCCCGCGGGACGCGGCTGCGGCCAGCTCGCGCCGCAGCACGATCCGCTGGCGCGGCGTGAGGGTCAGCGTGCGGGAAGGGCACACCGGCTCGCAGAAGCCGCACTCCACGCACCGGTCGACCTCCTCCTCCACGGTCGCGGTCGTCTTGAGGTCGCGCAGCCAGGCGCCCGCGTCGTCGGTCAGCACCGAGCCGGGGTTGAGCATGCCGGCCGGGTCGAGGAGCTGCTTGAGGTCGCGCATCACCCCGGTCAGCGCGGCGCCGTACTGCCGCTCCACGAACGGAGCCATGATCCGGCCGGTGCCGTGCTCGGCCTTGAGCGTGCCGCCCAGGCCCAGCACCAGGTCGACCATGTCGTTGGTGAACGCCTCGTAGCGCTTGACCGACCGCGGGTCGTCGAAGCGCTCGTTGAGCATGAAGTGCAGGTTGCCGTCGCGGGCGTGACCGAAGATCACCGAGCCCTCGTAGCCGTGGTCGTCCAGCATCGCGTCGAGCCCCTCGCACATGTCGCCGAGACTGGCGACGGGCACGGCGACGTCCTCGAGCAGGGCGCTGGTCCCCGACGGGCGGGCTCCGGCGACGGCGCTGTAGAGGCCCTTGCGGGTGCGCCACAGCTGCGCCCGCTGCCTGGAGTCGGCGGTGAGCTCCGGGGGAGAGGCGAGCGGCAGCCTCGCCATCGTGCGGTCGGCGTCGTGGCGCAGCGTCGGCCAGCCCCTCCTCGCTGGGCGACTGCAGCTCGACCAGCAGCGCCGCGTGCCGGCGTACGTCGAGCCGCTTGATCTGCTCAGGACAGCCGGGATCGGCCTGCGCCACCCGCAGCGAGGCCGCGTCGAGCAGCTCGGCGGTCGCGACACCCGACTCCAGCACGTCCGGCACCGAGCGGGACGCGACGACCAGGTCGTCGAAGACGAGCAGGCCGGTGGCCGCGTGGGGGAGCACCTCGACGGTGCGGAAGACCGCGGACGCCACGAAGCCCAGCGTGCCCTCGCTGCCGACCATCAGGTGCACCAGGATCTCGAGCGGGTCGTCGTGGTCCAGGAAGGCGTTCAGGCCGTAGCCCATGGTGTTCTTCAGCGCGAACAGCCGCTCCAGCGTGGCCACGTCGTCGGGCCGCGACGCGGACCCGGTCCCGCAGCTCGGCCAGCCCGCGGTGCAGGTCCGGCTCGAGCTGCGCCAGACGCCGGGTCGCGCCGGGCGCGGCCGAGTCGATGACGGTGCCGGACGGCAGCACGATCACCATCGACTCGATCGTGCGGTAGGCGTTCAGCTCGGTGCCGCACTGCATGCCCGAGGAGTTGTTGGCGATCACGCCGCCGATGGTGCAGGCGATCTCGCTGGCCGGGTCCGGTCCGAGCCGGCGGCGGTGGCGCGCCAGCCGGGCGTTGACCGCGCGCACCGTGACGCCGGGCTCCACGCGCACGCGGCGGCCCTCGTCGAGCACCTCGACGCCCTGGAAGTGCGTGCGGGTGTCGACCAGCACCGAGTCGCTCAGCGCCTGTCCCGACAGCGAGGTGCCTCCGCCACGGAAGGTGAGCGGAGCGCCGAGCCGGGTGCAGGCGCGCATGACCTCGGCGACGTCCAGGACGCCGGCGGGGGTCACCAGCGCCTGCGGGTGCAGCAGGTAGTGCGAGGCGTCGTGTGCCCGCGCCAGCAGGTCGAGCGGACGCCCGGTCACTCCGCAGGAGGAGTGACCGAGCGCCCGCTTGCAGCGAGGCGGCCAGCGCGGTCTGGTGCGCCGCTCAGGAGCCTGCTCCGCCGATCTGGTCGGCGATGTACTCCGCCTGCCGGATCGCCAGCGCCACGATGGTCAGCGTCGGGTTGGCCGCGGCACCGGTGGTCATCACCGAGCCGTCGCTGACGAACAGCCCCGGCACGTCGTGCGCCTGACCCCACTGGTCCACGACGCCGTCCTCGGGCCGCTCGCTCATCCGGCAGGTGCCGAGGTTGTGCGTCGCCGGGTACGGCGGCGTGTGGTGCGTCGCGGTCGCGCCGACGGCCTCGTAGAGCATGTCGGACCGGGAGTAGCCGTGCTCACGCATGGCGACGTCGTTGGGGTGGTCGGCGAAGTGCACGTCGGGCGAGGGCAGGCCCCACTGGTCCTGGAGCGCCGGGTTCAGGGTCACCCGGTTGGTCTCCTGGGGCATGTCCTCGCCGACGACCCACATGCCGGCGGTGTTCTCGTAGGCGTCCAGCACCGCCGTGAAGTCCGGGCCCCACGCCCCCGGGTCGGCGAACGCCGCCAGGAACGCCGGACCCAGGGACAGCGTCTCCATGTAGTAGCCGCCGACGAAGCCGCGGGAGGAGTCCAGGCGGGCCTCGTCGGCGATGATCCCGGCCATCGTCTCGCCGCGGTACATGTGCACCGGCTGCTCGAACCGGGCGTAGACCGAGCCGGTGGTGTGGCGCATGTAGTTGCGCCCCACCTGTCCCGAGGAGTTGGCCAGCCCGTCGGGGTGCAGCGAGCTCGCGCTCATCAGCAGCAGCCGCGGCGACTCGATCGAGTTGCCGGCCACGCAGACCACCTTGGCGGCCTGCCGGTGCAGGTTGCCCTCCTTGTCGAGGTAGAGCACCGCGTCGGCGCGCCCGCTCGCGTCATGGGTGATCTGCACGGCCTGCGAGTCGGGTCGCAGCTCGCAGTTGCCCGACTCGACAGCGCGGGGGATCTCGCGGACCGCGGTGCTCCACTTCGAGGTGTGCTTGTCGCCCTGGAAGTTGAACCCGTCCTGGATCGAGGCCGGGCGGCCGTCGTACGGCTCGGCGTTGGTGCCGTAGGGGCCGGTCGCGTAGAACTTGTAGCCGACCTTCTCGGCGCCGTTCGCGAACACCTTGTAGTTGTTGTTGGCCGGCAGCGCGGGTCGTCCGTGCCGGTGGGTCGAGCCGATCGCGATCTCGGCCTTGTCGTAGTACGGCGCGAGGTCGGCGAGCGTGATCGGCCAGTCGAGCAGGTTGGCGCCTTCGAGAGCGCCGTAGTGGCTGCGGGTCTTGAACTCGTACTCGCGGAAGCGGGGCGTGGCTCCGGACCAGTGGGTGGTGGAGCCGCCGACCGCCTTGACGATCCAGGCCGGGAGGTTCGGGAAGTCCCGGGCGACCCGGAACGGCCCGGAGGCGGTGCGGTTGTCCAGCCACGCCATCTGGTTGAACGCCGCCCACTCGTCGTTCTCGTAGTCCTCGGGCAGCAGGAACGGGCCCGCCTCGAGCACCACGCACTTGATGCCACGGGTGGCCAGCTCGTGGGCCACCGTGCCGCCGCCGGCGCCGGAGCCGACGATGACCACGACCTCCTCGTCGTGGCTGATCTGCTTGCCGAGGTTCGTCTGAGGGCTCATCGGGCGCTCCTTCCGCTGGTGCTGAGCTCGTCGTCGGGGGCCACCTCGACGAGGCGCTCGGGTCCGTCGTACTCCTCGATGCGGGGGCTGGGGAGCCAGTCGAGGTCGTCGAAGCCACGCTCGAGGTAGCCGCCCTTGGAGTAGGACTCGCCCTCGTAGCCGAGCAGGTCCCAGACCTCGTGGTCGTTGTAGAGCGTCACCACGGCCACGCCGCGCACGAACCGGAAGAACTCGGCATCCGCCATCGTGCGGAGCAGGGACAGCGCGGCGTCGTCGTCGAGGTCGGCGAAGCTGCCTCCGGCCGCCGCGTCGAGCGTGGTCAGCCCCCGGGTCAGCGCCAGCCGGTGCCACAGCGAGGCGTCGACCTGGCTGATGATCGCATCGGCGGTGCGCTCGTAGGGTCCGTCAGGGAACCGGGGGTGGGGGTACGCCGCCCGCAGGAGTCGCACCAGGGCGGCTCGGGAGGCATCGTCGAGGGTCTGGTCGAAGGACTGGGGGTCGGCCATGTGTGCTCCAAGGTGGCTGGCGTCGATGTGACGATCGCCACGTTAGGAACTCCCGCACTCCGGGCCAAGCAGCGTTCTCGACCCATGAGAAGAGGCCGGCCGGGCTACGGGGCCGGGCTACGGATCCGGGCGATGGGGCGGGCTACGGGTCCGGGCTACGGGGTTGCCTGCTGGGCCGGCTACTGGGCCGGCTACTGGGCCGGTCTACTGGGGGCGGGTGCGCCCGGAGCGGTAGTAGCGACTGACACGGGACGCCGTAGCACGGACGGCGGTCTCGGCCTGCGGCCCGTCGGAGGCCATCTGGGCGTCGGTGCCCGAGACGGCCACGGAGCCGATCAGCGCGCCGCTGGCACCGCGCACCGCTGCGGCGACGCAGGTGGCGCCCTGCTGGAACTCGCCGAACTCCCAGGCGATGCCGCGGTCGGCCACCACCTTCAGCTGCGTCTCCAGCTCCCGGTGACTGGTGATCGTGCCGGGCGCGAAGCGCTGCATCGGCTCGTCCCCGAGGTGCCGGGCGACCTGCTCGGGCTCCATGTTGGCCAGCAGGATCTTGCCGAGGGCGGTGGCGTGCGGGGCCTCGTGGAAGCCGAAGTCGATCGGCTGGAGGCGGGGGGAGCTGGGGGAGTCGACGGTGAAGACCACCGCGATCTGCGATCCGCGGTGCACCGCGAAGTACGCCGCCAGTCCCAGCTGCTCGTGCAGCAGGGTGATCTCGGTCCGCACCTGCTGGGGGACACCGATCTGCTGGTGCAGCGACACCCCGAGCTGGTGGAGCTTGTAGCCGAGCTCGAAGCGCTTCTCCTCCCGGATGTGCACGAGGTAGCCGCTGTCCAGGAGCTCACGGGCCAGGCGGTAGACCGTGGGCAGGGGCAGCCCGGCGGTGTCGGCGATCTCCTTGGCCGAGGCGCCGCCGAGAGCGGCGACCACCTCGAGGATCTCCAGCGTCCGGTGCACCGAGCCCGCCCGGGCGCCGGCGTCGGCTCCCCCTGGGTGCTCCTCGGAGCTCTCCACGGCCATGGCCACAGGTTAGGCAGCCGCGCAAGCGCCCTCGCACGCGTCTTCTCAGCAGGCGACAAGCACGGTGGCCGACCCTCGGGGCGCATGGCACCATCGCCTGCGTCAACGAACAGCCGCACAGCAAGGAGCCGACATGATCTTCATCTGCGTCAAGTGGAAGGTGAAGCCGGAGTACGCCGACCAGTGGATCGAGCTCAGCAAGGACTTCACCGAGGCCACTCGCGCCGAGGAGGGCAACCTGTTCTACGAGTGGTCGCGCAGCGTCGACGACCCCCACCAGTACGTGCTGATCGAGGCCTTCAAGGACGACGCGGCCGAGGCGCACGTGAACAGCGCGCACTTCAAGCAGGCCCAGGCCGACCTGCCGCAGTACGTGCAGGAGACCCCGCTGATCCGCAACATGCTGATCGAGGGAGACCACTGGGACGAGCTGGGTGAGTTCGCCGTCTGAGAGCCGAGCCTGGGCCCCGGGTCGCTGGCGGGCCATGCAAACTTATGTATAGTCATGCACATGCAGACACGGATAGCCGTCGCCGGGGCCAGTGGGTACGCCGGCGGTGAGGTGCTCCGTCTCCTGCTCGGCCCACCCGTCGGTGGAGATCGGGGCGCTGACCGGAGGGTCCAACGCGGGCGAGAGCCTCGGTGTCCTCCAGCCCCACCTGGTGCCCCTGGCCGACCGGGTCCTCGAGCAGACCACGACCGAGACGCTCGCGGGCCACGACGTGGTGTTCCTCGCGCTGCCGCACGGCCAGTCCGGTGCGGTGGCGGAGCAGATCGGTGCGTCGTCGCCGGACACCGTGGTGATCGACTGCGGGGCCGACTTCCGGCTCGAGGACGCCTCCCTGTGGGAGCAGTTCTACGGATCCGAGCACGCCGGCTCCTGGCCCTACGGCCTCCCAGAGCTCCCCGGCCAGCGCGCGGCGCTCCAGGGTGCCCGCCGGATCGCGGTCCCGGGCTGCTACCCGACCGTCTCCACCCTGGCCCTCGCGCCCGCCGTCGCGGCCGGCCTGGTGCACACCGACGACGTGGTCGTGGTGGCGGTGTCCGGCACGAGCGGAGCCGGCAAGGCAGCCAAGCCCCATCTGCTGGGCAGCGAGGTGATGGGGTCGGCCTCGGCGTACGGCGTCGGCGGCGCGCACCGGCACACTCCCGAGATCCTGCAGAACCTCCGCGGCCTGACCGAGCAGGAGGTGAAGGTGAGCTTCACCCCCGTCCTGGTGCCGATGCCACGGGGCATCCTGGCGACGGCGAGCGCCACGGCGGTGCCGGACGTGACCGTCGAGGACCTGCGCGCCTGCTACCTCAAGGCGTACGCCGACGAGCCCTTCGTGCACGTGCTGCCCGAGGGGACCTGGCCTGCCACCAAGTCGGTCACCGGCTCGAACAGCGTGCACCTCCAGGTCACCCTGGACTCCGCTGCTGGGCGCATGGTGGCGGTCGGCGCCGTCGACAACCTGACCAAGGGCACCGGGGGAGCGGCCGTGCAGTGCATGAACCTGGCGCTCGGCCTGCCCGAGCAGACCGGCCTCACGACCGTGGGGCTGGCGCCATGAGCGAGCAGCAGGCGCCCCGGACGTTCACCCTCGAGCAGTTCCCCGAGAAGCTGGCCGTGGTCCGGCTCGGGGCCGGCGCGCAGGTGCCCTCCTGGGCCGAGTCGTCCTCACTGTTCTCGGTCACCGCCACCGCGCGGGAGACCAGCGTGGTCTGTGCGATGCGCAGCGTGCCCAACAAGGCCAAGGCGGGCGGCCCGTTCACCGCCTTCGCCGTGCAGGGCCCGCTGGACTTCGCCCTCACCGGCGTCCTGGTCGCCCTGCTCCAGCCGCTGGCCGAGGCCGAGATCAGCGTCTTCACGATCTCCACCTTCGACACCGACTGGGTGCTGGTGCCCGTGGGCGAGGCCGACCGGGCCGCTGAGGCCTGGCGACGATCGGGGCACGACGTCGTCGCCGCTCAGCCCGTCCGCGCGGAGTGACGACCAGATGCCCCAGCAGGACCCCGCACTGCGCCTGCACGGTCGAGCAGCGTCCCGCCGACCGGTGAGCGCCCCCGAGCGACCTGTCGAGACGAGTCCGGCGAACGGACGGCCGAGACCCATTCACGAGGAGAACCAGAGCAGATGAGCGTCACCCATCCCCAGGGCTTCAGCGCCACCGGCGTCTGCGCAGGCCTGAAGACCAGCGGCGGCAAGGACCTGGCCCTGGTGGTCAACACCGGACCCACCTTCGACTCCGCCTCGGTCTTCACCGCCAACCGCTGCAAGGCCAACCCGATCCTGTGGAGCCAGGAGGTCGTCAAGGACGGGGTGGTGCGCGCCGTGGTGCTCAACTCCGGCGGCGCCAACTGCTACACCGGCGCCGAGGGCTTCCAGACCACCCATGCGGTCGCCGAGCGCGTGGCCGACGGACTCGGCATCGGCGCGCTCGACGTCGTGGTCTGCTCGACCGGCCTGATCGGCCTGAGCAACCCGCGCGAGAACCTCCTCACGGGCGTCGACGACTGCCTGGCGGCGCTGAGCCCCGACGACGGGCAGTCGGCTGCCGAGGCGATCATGACCACCGACTCGGTGAGCAAGCAGGTCGTCGTGGAGGGCAACGGCTGGTCGATCGGCGGGATGGCCAAGGGCGCCGGGATGCTGGCGCCCCAGCTGGCGACGATGCTCGTCGTGCTCACCACGGATGCGGTCGTGCCCGCAGCGGAGCTCGACACGGCACTTCGGGCCGCGACCCGGACCAGCTTCGACCGGCTCGACTCCGACGGCTGCATGTCCACCAACGACACGGTCACGGTGATGGCCAGCGGCGCCAGCGGGGTCACGCCGGCCTTCGACGACTTCGCCGCGGCTCTGGGGCAGGCCTGCACCGACCTCGCGATGCAGCTGCTCAAGGACGCCGAGGGCGCCGACCACGAGATCGCGATCACCGTCCTGCACGCCGCGTCGGAGGACGAGGCGGTCGAGGTCGGACGCAGCGTCGCGCGCAGCAACCTGTTCAAGGCCGCAGTCTTCGGCAAGGACCCCAACTGGGGACGGGTGCTGGCCAGCATCGGCACCACCGCGGCGACCTTCGACCCGGCGGACCTCGACGTGGCGATGAACGGGGTGTGGGTCTGCCGCGAGTCGACCCCGGCCGAGGACCCCGCCGGGGTGGACCTCGACTCCCGGGAGGTCAGCGTGACCATCGACCTGAAGTCGGGGCAGGAGCGTGCGACCGTCTGGACCAACGACCTGACCCACGCCTACGTCCACGAGAACAGCGCGTACTCGTCATGACCGACAAGCCCTACTCCACTCACCCCGCCGAGACGCTCGCCAATGCGCTGCCGTGGCTGATGAAGTACCACGGCAAGGTCGTCGTGGTGAAGTACGGCGGCAACGCCATGATCGACGACACCTTCAAGAAGGCCTTCGCCGAGGACATCGCCTTCCTCAGGTTCGCCGGCTTCCGGCCCGTCGTCGTCCACGGCGGCGGACCCCAGATCTCCAAGATGCTGGACAAGCTCGGCATCAAGTCGGAGTTCCGCGGCGGGCTGCGGGTGACCACGCCCGAGGCCATGGACGTCGTACGCATGGTCCTGGTGGGTCAGGTGCAGCGCGAGCTCGTCGGACTGATCAACCAGCACGGCCACATCGCCGTGGGCCTCTCGGGTGAGGACGCCGGGCTGTTCACCGCCAAGGCCACCAACACCATCGTCGACGGCGAGATGGTCGACCTCGGTCTCGTCGGCGAGGTCGACGAGGTCCGCCCCGAGGCGGTCGAGGACCTGGTGATGGCGGGTCGGATCCCGGTGATCTCGAGTGTGGCACCGGACAAGCACGGCGTGGTCCACAACGTGAACGCGGACACCGCGGCCGCCGCGCTCGCGGTCGCTCTGGGCGCCGAGAAGCTGATGGTGCTCACCGACGTGGAGGGCCTCTACCGGGACTGGCCGAACAGCGACGACGTGATCCAGGAGATCAGTCCGGAGTCGCTGGCCGAGCTGATGCCCAGCCTCAACAGCGGCATGGTCCCGAAGATGCAGGCGTGCTACGACGCCGTGACCGGCGGTGTTCCCCGAGCCACCGTCGTGGACGGCCGGGAGCCGCACTCGGTGCTCCTGGAGCTGTTCACCGCCGAGGGCGTCGGCACCCAGGTGCTGCCGGGCGTCGAGACGGTGATCCGCAAGGCCTACGCCTCCGGCGAGCGGAAGGACTGAGCGAGATGGCAGACCTGCAGGCGCGATACGCCGACGCCTTGATGAACACCTTCGGCCCACCGAAGCTGGTGCTGACCCGCGGCGAGGGTCCCCACGTCTGGGACGAGGGCGGCAAGCGGTACCTCGACCTGCTGGGCGGCATCGCCGTGAACGCGCTCGGGCACGGCCATCCCGCGCTGGTGGAGGCCGTCACCACCCAGCTGCAGACCCTCGGGCACGTCTCCAACTTCTTCGCGACCGAGCCGCAGGTCCGACTGGCCGAGCGCCTGCTCGCGCTGCTCGGCACGACCGGCAAGGTCTTCCTGGTCAACTCCGGGGCGGAGGCCAACGAGGCCGCGCTCAAGCTCACCCGGCGCACCGGCCGCACCCACCTCGTCGCCACCGAGGGCGCGTTCCACGGACGCACCATGGGTGCGCTCGCGCTGACGGCCAAGGCCGCCTACCGCGAGCCGTTCGAGCCGCTCCCCGGTGAGGTCACCTTCGTGCCGTACGGCGATGCGGCCGCATTGGCCGCCGCGGTCACGGACCGCACGGCCGCGGTGATCCTGGAGCCCCTGCAGGGTGAGGCCGGCGTGGTCGCCCCACCGCTGGACTACCTGCAGCAGGCCCGCGAGATCACCAGCCAGCACGGTGCGCTGCTGTGGCTCGATGAGATCCAGACCGGGATGGGCCGCACCGGCGCCTGGTTCGCGCACCAGAACTCCGCGGTCGCGGCGCCCCTGTCCGTGCCGGCAGACATCGTGACCGTCGCCAAGGGACTCGCGGGTGGCTTCCCGATCGGGGCCTGCATCGCGACCGGTGCCTCCGCCGACCTGCTGGGCCCCGGCAACCACGGCACCACCTTCGGGGGCAACCCCGTGGCCGCGGCGGCGGCGCTCGCGGTGATCGGGACCATCGAGAGGGACGGCCTGCTCGAGCACGTCATCACGCTGGGACAGCACGTCCGCGACGGGCTCGCCCGCGACGACCGCGTCAGCGAGGTGCGTGGCGCCGGGCTGCTGATCGGACTCGACCTGACCGAGTCGGTCTCGGCCGAGGTCACGGCCGCGGCGCTCGACGCCGGCTTCATCATCAACAACCCCACCCCGGAGCGCATCCGGCTGGCACCGCCGCTGGTGCTCACCGAGGCGCAGGCCGACTCCTTCCTCGCGGCGTGGCCCGCGATCCTCGACACCGGCTTCGGAGCCGCGTCATGACTCGGCACTTCCTCCGCGACGACGACCTCGATCCCACGGAGCAGGCCCGGGTGCTGGAGCTGGCTGCGCGGCTGAAGGCCTCCCCTTTCGCGGAGCAGCCCCTGGCGGGCCCGCGGACCGTTGCGGTGCTCTTCGACAAGCCGACCCTGCGGACCCAGGCGTCGTTCGCGTCCGGGATCGCCGAGCTGGGCGGGTTCCCGATGATCATCGACGGGTCGCTGGCCCAGATCGGCGTCCGCGAGTCCGTCTCCGACACGGCGCGCGTGCTGGGGCGGCAGGCCTCGATGGTGGTGTGGCGCACGCACGAGCAGAGCCGCCTCGAGGAGATGGCCGAGCACAGCGGCGTACCGGTGGTGAACGCGCTCACCGACGAGTTCCACCCCTGCCAGGCACTGGCCGACCTGCTGACCGTGCGCGAGCAGCGGGGCGAGCTGGCGGGTCAGGTGCTGACGTTCGTCGGTGACCCCTCGTGCAACATGGGGCACAGCTACCTGCTCGCGGGCGCCACCGCAGGGATGCACGTGCGGGTGAGCGGTCCCGCGGAGTACGCACCGGACCGCAAGGTCCTGCTGCGTGCCCAGGAGATCGCAGCGCTCACCGGCGGGTCGGCGGAGTACGTCCACGACCCTGTGGTGGCCGCGAAGGGAGCCGGGGTGCTCGCCACCGACACCTGGGTGTCCATGGGCCGTGAGGCCGAGGCAGCGGTGCGCGCGGAGGTCTTCGGTCCGTGGCAGCTCAACGGCGCCCTGCTCGCGACCGCCGCCGCCGACGCGATCGTGCTGCACTGCCTGCCTGCCTACCGGGGCAAGGAGATCACGGCCGAGGTCATCGACGGGCCGCAGAGCATGGTCTGGGACGAGGCGGAGAACCGTCGGCACGTGCAGAAGGCCGTGATCGCGTGGCTGCTCGAGGACGGTGGTCCCTGATGAGCGAGAGCGTGTCGGGGCAGTCGCACTTCCCGGTGACCAAGAGTGCCCGCCAGCAGCGCATCATCGAGCTCCTGGAGACCGGTCAGGTGCGGTCGCAGAGCGAGCTGGCCGACCGGCTCAACGCCGACGGGCTCTCGGTCACCCAGGCGACCCTGTCCCGCGACCTGGTCGAGCTCGACGCGATCAAGATCCGCTCCGCGAGCGGCGCCCTGGTCTACGCCGTACCCGCCGAGGGGGGCGACCGCACACCCACCGTCGGTCGTGACTCCGCGGCGGGGGAGGCGCGGCTGTCGCGGCTGTGCGCCGAGCTGGTGGTCTCCGCCGACTCCTCGGCCAACCTGGTCGTCCTGCGGACACCGCCCGGTGCGGCGAACTTCCTGGCGGTCGCCATGGACAAGGCCGAGCTCGGGGACGTGCTGGGCACGATCGCCGGTGACGACACCGTGCTGGTGATCGCGCGAGACCCCCAGGGCGGCAAGGTGCTGGAGCAGCGCTTCCTCGACCTGGCCAACGGCACCAGCCGAATCCTGCCGCCGAGCGGCCGACCCGAGTGACACCGATCAGCACCGATCAGCACCGGGTGACGCCCCTTCCGGTCACCGCAGCACAGCCACCGCGAGCGCCCGGCCCGGGTCCGTCTCCGGCCCGCCCCACCGAACCTGAACCGAGGAGCAACACATGAGCAAGGTCCTGACCGCCCTCCCCGTCGGCGAGAAGGTCGGCATCGCCTTCTCCGGTGGACTCGACACCTCGGTGGCCGTCGCCTGGATGCGCGACAAGGGCGCCGTGCCGTGCACGTACACCGCGGACATCGGGCAGTACGACGAGCCGGACATCGAAGGCGTCCCGGACCGCGCACTCGCCTACGGTGCCGAGCTCTCCCGCATGATCGACTGCAAGACCGAGCTGGTCAACGAGGGGCTCGCGGCGATGGCCTGCGGTGCCTTCCACATCCGGTCCGGTGGTCGCACGTACTTCAACACCACTCCGCTCGGACGTGCGGTGACCGGCACCCTGCTCGTGCGCGCGATGCACGAGGACAGCGTCGACATCTGGGGCGACGGCTCCACCTTCAAGGGCAACGACATCGAGCGGTTCTACCGCTACGGCCTGCTCGCCAACCCGTCCCTGCGGATCTACAAGCCGTGGCTGGACGCCGACTTCGTCGCCGAGCTGGGAGGGCGCGCGGAGATGAGCCAGTGGCTCACCGAGCACGACCTGCCCTACCGCGACAGCAAGGAGAAGGCCTACTCCACCGACGCCAACATCTGGGGCGCCACCCACGAGGCCAAGATGCTCGAGCACCTCGACGTCTCCCTGGAGACCGTCGAGCCGATCATGGGCGTGAAGTTCTGGGACCCCGCCGTCGCCATCGAGACCGAGGACGTCAGCATCCGCTTCGAGATGGGCCGTCCGGTCGCGATCAACGGCACGAGGTACGACGACCCGGTCGCCCTGGTCCACGAGGCCAACACCATCGGCGGCCGGCACGGCATCGGGATGTCGGACCAGATCGAGAACCGGATCATCGAGGCCAAGTCGCGCGGCATCTACGAGGCGCCGGGGATGGCCCTGCTCTGGATCGCCTACGAGCGGCTGCTCAACGCGGTGCACAACGAGGACACCATCGCCAACTACCACCTCGAGGGCCGTCGCCTGGGCCGGCTGCTCTACGAAGGTCGCTGGCTCGACCCGCAGGCGCTGATGCTGCGTGAGGCCATCCAGCGGTGGATCGCCTCGCTGGTGACCGGCGAGGTCACGCTCCGGCTCCGCCGCGGCGAGGACTACACGGTGCTGAACACCGCGGGAGACAACTTCTCCTACCACCCGGACAAGCTGTCCATGGAGCGCACCGAGCACGCCGCCTTCGGCCCGAACGACCGGATCGGCCAGCTGACGATGCGCAACCTGGACATCGCCGACTCACGCTCGAAGCTGGAGATGTACGCCACCCAGCCGATCCAGCAGGGCCAGGTGCTCGTCGAGCACGGCACCCTCTTCGGCGAGCTCGAGCCCGGCGGAGGCGACCGGATCGCCCGCAACCCGGCCGCCGAGGGCGACGCCGGCGACCTCGCCCTGGACAACGTCGCGATGGAGATCGGCACCGACTGAGAGATCCGGCCGGCCCCGGCAGAGCGGTCAGTCCACGTCGTCGTCGACCCAGTCGAGCGTCTTGGTCACGGCCTTCTTCCAGTTGCGGTAGAGGCGCTCGCGCTCGTCGTCGTCCATGCTCGGCGTCCAGCGCTTGTCCTCACCCCAGTTGTTGAGGATGTCGTCCTCGTTCTTCCAGTAGCCGACCGCAAGCCCCGCTGCGTAGGCCGCGCCGAGGGCCGTGGTCTCCGCGACCTTGGGTCGGACGACGTCCACACCGAGGATGTCGGCCTGGAACTGCATCAGTGTCTCGTTGACGACCATGCCCCCGTCCACCCTCAGCTCGGTCAACGGGACACCCGAATCGGCGTTCATGGCGTCGAGGACCTCGCGGGTCTGGAAGGCGGTCGCCTCCAGGACGGCCCTCGCGATGTGGTTGCGGTTGACGAACCGGGTCAGCCCGACCAGGGCACCGCGGGCGTCGGAGCGCCAGTGCGGCGCGAACAGCCCGGAGAAGGCGGGAACGAAGTAGGCACCCCCGTTGTCGTCGACCTTCTTGGCCAGCTCCTCGATCTCGTCCGCCGAGCTGATCATCCCGAGGTTGTCCCGGATCCACTGGACCAGCGACCCGGTGACCGCGATGGATCCCTCGAGGGCGTAGACCACGTCCTGGTCACCGATCTTGTAGCACACGGTGGTCAGCAGGCCGTTCTCGCTGGGCACCTGCTCGGAGCCGGTGTTGAGCAGCATGAAGTTGCCCGTGCCGTAGGTGTTCTTGGCCGTGCCCTTGCTCAGGCAGGCCTGCCCGAACGTCGCTGCCTGCTGGTCTCCGAGGATGCCGGCGATGGGCGTGCCCTTGAGCACGCCGGGCTTGCACTCGCCGTACACCTCGGAGGAGGACTTGATCTCCGGCAGCATCGACATCGGGATGCCCATGTCCTCGGCGATCGACTCGTCCCAGGTGAGGTCCGCCAGGTTCATCAGCATCGTGCGGCTGGCGTTGGTCACGTCGGTGACGTGCACCCCGCCGTTCTCCGCGCCACCCGTGAGGTTCCACAGCAGCCAGGTGTCGGTGTTGCCGAACAGCAGCTCGCCGGCCTCGGCCTGCTCGCGCGCGCCGTCGACGTTGTCGAGGATCCACTTCACCTTGGGGCCGGAGAAGTAGGTCGCCAGGGGTAGCCCGCACACGTCCTTGTACCGCTCCGGGCCCCCGTCACCCGCGAGCTCGTCGACGATCTTCTGCGTGCGAGTGTCCTGCCAGACGATGGCGTTGTAGACCGGTTTGCCGGTCGCCTTCTCCCAGACCACCGCGGTCTCGCGCTGGTTGGTGATGCCGACAGCCTCGATGTTGCCGCTGTTGAGGTTCGCCTTGGCGAGCGCACCGCCGATCACCTTGCGAGTGTTGGTCCAGATCTCGGTGGGGTCGTGCTCGACCCAGCCCGCCCGGGGAAGATCTGCTCGTGCTCGACCTGGTCGACGGCGACGACCTGTCCCGCGTGGTCGAAGACCATCGCGCGGGTGCTGGTGGTGCCCTGGTCGATCGAGAGGATGTAGGTCTTGCTCTGAGCCATCTGTGGTGCCTCCGGTGGTGTGGGTGCAGCTGGTCGGGTGGACGAAATGTTCAGACGAATCCCACGGCGTTGCCGAGGACCCCGCCGAGGACCCCGCCGATCACCGGGGCCACGACCGGGACCCACGCGTAGTGCCACCCGCTCGGACCCTTGTTCGGGATCGGGAGCAGCGCGTGCATGATGCGGGGACCGAGGTCACGTGCGGGGTTGATCGCATAGCCGGTCGGTCCACCGAGGCTGGCGCCGATCACGACGACGAGCAGAGCCACTGCCAGCGGCCCGACCTCGGTGGGCGTCTTGCCCAGGGACAGGATCACGAAGACCAGGACGAAGGTGCCGATGATCTCGGTCACCATGTTCCATGCCGGTGCGTAGATGCCGGGCATCGTGCAGAAGACCGACAGCTTCTTGTCGGGGTCGGCGTCAGCCTGGTCGAAGTGCTTCTTGTAGGCGAGCCAGCAGAGGCCGGCGCCGAGCATCGCGCCGACCATCTGACCCGACAGGTAGACCAGCACCTCCGCGAAGGAGAGCCCTGAGTCACCCGCCGCGAGCAGGCCCAGCGTGACCGCGGGGTTGATGTGGGCCCCCGAGCGGTAGGCGACGTAGACACCTGCATAGACACCCAGTCCCCAACCGAAGTTGATCAGCAGGATGCCGCCGTCGATGCCCGAGGTCTTGGGAAGCAAGGCGTTGGCGACCACGCCGGTGCCCAGCAGGACGAGGATCCCGGTGCCCATCATCTCGGGGAGGAAGATGTCAGTCAGCATGCTCTGCCTTTCTCTGGACGAGTAGGCGACCCTGCCCAAAGTGACGTGTGCCACAGTGAGCCGATCTGCATGTTGGCACAGACGAGCAGATGACGCATCTACGGACGACGATCGCTACTCCTCGAGGAGGCCACATGCTCACACCAGCACGACTCGGACCACAGGAGCGCGCACGTGCATGGAAGGAGCTGACGGAGCAGGAGTACGACGTCGTCGTCGTAGGCGGCGGAGTCACCGGCTCCGGGGTGGCCCTGGACGCCGCCACCCGCGGCCTGCGGGTACTGGTGGTCGAGCAGCGTGACTTCGGCTCCGGCACCTCCTCGCGCAGCTCCAAGCTGTTCCACGGGGGCCTGCGCTACCTGGAGCAGCTGAACTTCTCGCTGGTGCGTGAGGCCCTGCGCGAACGCGAGCTCATGCTCACCAGGATCGCGCCGCACCTGGTGAAGCCGGTCTCGTTCCTCTACCCGCTCAAGCACCGGATCTGGGAACGCCCCTACGTCACCGCGGGACTGACCCTCTACGACTCGATGGGTGGTGCCCGCTCGGTGCCGCGCCACAAGCAGCTGAGCCGACGCAAGGCGATGCAGCTCGCACCGGGGCTGCGCAAGGATGCCTTGGTCGGCGCCCTGTTCTACTACGACGCCCAGGCCGACGACGCGCGGCACACGATGATGGTCGCCCGCACAGCAGCCTCGTACGGCGCCACCCTGCTGAGCTCGGCCAAGGTCACCCGGATGCAGCACGCAGGCGAGCGGGTCGTGGGCGTCGAGGTCACCGACGTGGAGACCGGCGAGACCGCTGAGGTCCCAGCTCGTGTGGTGATCAACTGCACGGGGGTGTGGACCGACGACATCCAGAAGCTCGCCGGAGGCCGGGGCCAGTTCAACGTGCGGGCCTCGAAGGGCGTGCACATCGTGGTTCCGCGCGATCGGATCAACTCCACGACGGGGATGATCCTGCGCACCGACACGTCCGTGTTGTTCGTGATCCCCTGGGGCACCCACTGGATCGTGGGCACCACCGACACCGACTGGGAGCTGGACAAGGCGCACCCCGCGGCGAGCCGGGCCGACATCGACTATCTGCTCGAGCACGTCAACAAGGTGCTGGCGACACCGTTGACCCACGCGGACATCGAAGGTGTCTACGCCGGCCTGCGACCTCTGCTCGAGGGCGAGAGCGAGGCCAGCTCGAGCCTGTCCCGTGAGCACGCCGTAGGCCGTCCGCAACCGGGGCTCGTCTCCATCGCGGGCGGGAAGTACACGACCTACCGCGTGATGGCCGCCGACGCGGTCGAGGCGGCGCTGGCCGATCTCCCGGCCGGTGTCGGTCCCAGCGTGACCGAGGAGATCCCGCTCGTGGGCGCCGAGGGATATCGCGCCATGACGAACCGCGTGGAGCACATCGCCCGCGACCGCGGCCTGCCCACGTGGCGGGTGACCCACCTGTTGGATCGCTACGGCTCGCTGGTGCACGAGGTGCTGGCGGCGGCCGACGACGACCCGACCTTGCTCGAGCCGTTGCCGGGGGCCGAGGAGTACCTCAAGCTCGAGATCGTCTACGGCGTCACCCACGAAGGGGCGCTGCACCTCGACGACCTGCTCTCCCGGCGCACGCGGATCTCGATCGAGACGCACGACCGCGGCGTGGAGTGTGCCCAGTCGGCCGCCGAGCTGGTGGCGCCGATCCTGGACTGGGACGAGCGTCGGGTGGCCGACGAGGTGGCGGCCTATCGCGCTCGGGTGGCTGCCGAGCGCGAGTCCCAGCAGGAGCCCGACGACCTCGCCGCCAATGCGGAGCGACTCGCTGCGCCCGACATCCGGGCCCGGTCGGTCGGTCGGGCACTGGACTGACAAACTGAGGAGCGTGAGCGGGACTACGAACCACGGCGCCCTCTGGGGTGGGCGATTCGAAGGCGGACCGAGCCCCGAGCTGGAGGCGCTCTCGCGGAGCACGCACTTCGACTGGCGGCTGGCGTGCTACGACCTCGACGGCTCGCGAGCCCATGCACGAGCCCTGCGCACGGCGAACCTGCTCACCGACGCGGAGCTCACCGGGCTCCTCGACGGCATCGACGAGCTCGACCGCCGGGTCGCCACGGGGCAGCTGCGTCCAGCCGACTCCGACGAGGACGTCCACGGGGCGCTGGAGGGAGCGCTGGTCGAGCTCGTCGGTGCCGACCTCGGCGGGAAGCTCCGTGCGGGCCGCAGCCGCAACGACCAGATCGCCACCCTGTTCAAGGTCTTCCTCCGCGACCACGCCCGCATCGTCGGCGGTCTCGTCCTCGACCTCGTCGCGGCTCTTGCCGAGCAGGCCGAGCGCCACCACGGCGCGATCATGCCCGGGCGCACGCACCTCCAGCACGCGCAGCCGGTGCTGCTCAGCCACCACCTGATGGCGCATGCCTGGCCACTGGTCCGCGACGTCGGCCCGCCTCCGCGACTGGGACGCCAGGGTCGCCGCCGACTCGCCGTACGGCTCCGGAGCCCTCGCCGGTTCGAGTCTCGGCCTGGACCCGGAGGCGGTGGCCAGCGACCTCGGCTTCACCGGGAGCTCGGCCAACTCCATCGACGGCACCGCAGCGCGTGACTTCGTCGCGGAGTTCGCCTTCGTGATGGCGATGATCGGCGTGGACGTCAGCCGCCAGGCCGAGGAGATCATCGTCTGGAACACCCGCGAGTTCGGGTTCGTGGCGCTCGACGACGCGTTCTCGACGGGGTCGAGCATCATGCCGCAGAAGAAGAACCCCGACATCGCCGAGCTCGCCCGCGGCAAGTCCGGCCGACTGATCGGCAACCTCACCGGTCTGCTCGCGACCCTCAAGGCGCTGCCCGCTGGCCTACAACCGTGACCTGCAGGAGGACAAGGAGCCGGTCTTCGACTCCGTCGACACCCTCGAGGTGCTGCTGCCCGCGTTCACCGGACAGGTCGCGACGCTGCGCTTCGACACCGCGCGGATGGCCGAGCTGGCGCCGCAGGGCTTCTCCCTCGCGACCGACATCGCCGAGTGGCTGGTCCGCGGAGGAGTCCCGTTCCGGGAGGCGCACGAGCTGGCCGGTGCGTGCGTACGCCGCTGCGAGCAGCTCGGCATCGAGCTCGACGGCCTCAGCGACGACCAGTTCGCCGAGATCGACCCACGCCTGACCCCGGAGGTGCGCGACGTGCTCACCGCGCAGGGCTCGGTCTCCTCGCGCAACGGCCGCGGTGGCACCGTCCCCGGACCGGGTCGCCGAGCAGCTGGTCGAGCTGCGCGAGGCGGTGGCCGCCCTCCGGGACTGGCTGCGGTGAGCCTGCCTCGACCTGCTCGCGGGCTCCGGTCCTGAGGCGGCGCCACGCCTGCTCGGGGCGAGGCTCAGCCACGGTGGCGTGACCGTCCGGATCACCGAGGTGGAGGCGTACGACGGCGCGCACGATCCCGGCTCGCACGCCCACCGCGGGCGCACCGACCGCAACGCGGTCATGTTCGGTCCGCCGGGACGGCTCTACGTCTACTTCACCTACGGGATGCACCACTGCTGCAACGTCTCGTGCGGACCCGAGGGGCAGGCGAGCGCGATCCTGCTGCGCGCCGGCGAGGTGGTCGACGGGATCGACCTGGCCCGGGAGCGGCGGCCGCGGCTCCTCGGATCGTGACCTCGCCCGCGGCCCCGGCCGGCTGTGCCGAGCGATGGGGATCGACCGCGACGACAACGGCCTCGACCTGAGCCGGCGTCCTCCGGGCCGGCCCACCGGTCGGCGAGGTCAGCGCCGGTCCTCGCGTCGGACTGCGGCTGGCCGCCGACCGTCCGTGGCGATTCTGGCTCACCGGCGACCCCACGGTCTCGACGTACCGCCCGGCAGCCCCGCGGTCGCGCAGCGGCTGACAGCCGTTGCCGAGTGCCAGACTGGCCGGGCGGCACGATGCAGGGGAGGGGACGCGGTGCGCGCAGCAGTGCTGACCAGGTTCGGCGGTGCCGACGCCGTCGAGCTGCGCACGGTGGACGACCCGCAGCCGGGTCCCAGGCCAGGTGCGGGTACGGGTCGCCGCAGCGGCGACCAACAACACCGACCTGTGGACCCGCGAGGGGGCCTACGGCCTCCCCGGTGATCCCGACGCCCTCGCCGGATGGCTGGGCCCCATCGACTTCCCCCGCATCCAGGGCGCCGACGTGGCTGGACGCGTGGACGAGGTGGGCCCCGGAGGTGACCGGGCGCTGATCGGCTGCAGGGTCCTCGTCGACCCAGCGACCTACGCCGAGAGCGACGGCGGAGACGAGCCGCGCCTGGTCGGCGTCCTCGGCAGTGAGTACGACGGGGGCTTCGCGGAGTACGTCGTGGTGGCGGCCGACCGCGTGCACGACATGACGGACTCGCCGCTCGAGCGACGTGGAGCTGGCGTGCCTGCCGATCGCGTACGGCACCGCGATGGGCATGCTCGAACGTGGTGGGATCCGCGCCGGTGAGACCGTGCTCGTCACCGGTGCCTCAGGCGGCGTCGGCCTGGCCGTCGTGCAGCTCGCGGCCGCGCGCGGGTGCCGCGTGATCGCCCAGACCAGCGCTGGCAAGACCGACCTGGTCCGCGGCTCCGGCGCCGAGAGGTGGTCGACCGCTCGGCCTCCGGGTCTGGCCGAGCTCGTGCCCCGGGGTCTGGACGCGGTGGTCGACGTCGTCGGCGGACCGCAGGTCGACCGGCTGCTGCCCCTGTTGCGGGCCCACGGCCGTTGGGTGGTCGCGGGCGCGGTGGCCGGCTCCGTGGTGACGCTCGACCTGCGCCGGCTCTACCTGCACAACCTGCGCATCGTGGGCTCGACCATGCACGCTCCCGCGCACTTCGCGGCGCTGGCCGAGCAGGCGCGCGCGGGCGGTCTCCGCCCGCGGGTCGCGGCGACCTACCCGCTCTCCGAGATCCATCGCGCGCACGCCGCGCTGGCGGAGCGCGCCCACGTCGGCAAGATCGTGGTGCGTCCCGCACCAGGTGCAGCGACCTGACCGGTCCAGCCGCGGTCGGGCGCCCGGCCGCGACCCGCGATGGACTCCTCGCTGCGGCGAAGGCGACGCATGGCAGTCTGGTCGCGACCGGCTGGACGGGCCGGGACCCGACCGAGGAGTGCCCCAGCGTGACGACCGACCCGAACCTGCTGGACGATCTCGAGTGGCGCGGCCTGATCGCGCACTCGACGGACCCGGAGGCCCTGCGTGCCGCGCTCGCCGAGGAGTCCGTCCGGTTCTACGTCGGCTTCGACCCCACCGCGCCGAGCCTGCACATGGGCAACCTGGTGCAGCTCCTCACCGCCAGGCGGCTCCAGCTGGCCGGGCACACGCCGTACGCACTCGTCGGCGGCGCCACCGGGATGATCGGCGACCCCCGCGACTCCGGTGAGCGCACCCTGAACTCGCTGGACACCGTCCGGGAGTGGGTCGAGAAGGTGCGCCGCCAGATCGAGCCCTTCCTGGACTTCGAGGGCTCGAACGCCGCCACGATGGTGAACAACTACGACTGGACGGCCAGCCTCTCGACGATCGACTTCCTGCGCGACATCGGCAAGCACTTCCCGGTCAACCGGATGCTGGCGCGCGACGTGGTCAGGAGCCGGCTCGAGGCGGGCATCAGCTACACCGAGTTCAGCTACGTCCTGCTCCAGTCGATGGACTTCCTCAACCTCTACCGCGACCACGGCGTCCGGCTCCAGTTCGGCGGCAGCGACCAGTGGGGGAACCTCACCGGCGGTGTCGAGCTGATCCGGCGGCACCACGGGGCAAGGCGCACGCCTTCGCGACTCCGCTCGTCACCAAGTCCGACGGCACCAAGTACGGCAAGACCGAGGGGGGCGCCCTGTGGCTCGATCCCGAGATGATGTCGCCGTACGCCTTCCACCAGTTCTGGCTGAACGCGGAGGACGAGAAGGTCGGCGAGCTGCTGCGCATCTTCACCTTCCTCACCCACGAGGAGATCGAGGAGCTGGACCGCCAGACCGCGGAGAAGCCGTTCCTGCGCGCGGGGCAGAAGGCGCTGGCGGACGCCGTGACCACCGAGGTCCATGGTGCCGAGGAGACCGAGCACGCCAAGGCGGCCGCGGCGGCACTGTTCGGCGGTGGTGACCTGCGCGAGCTCCGGGGGGAGACGCTCGCTGCAGCGCTCAGGGAGGCAGGCTCGACACGCGCGGCCAAGGGCACCGGGGTGATCGACCTGCTCGTGGAGGCGGGCCTGGTCAAGAGCAAGGGGGAGGCACGGCGGACCATCTGCCGAGGGCGGCGCCTACCTGAACAACGAGCGCATCACCGACGTCGAGCAGGTGCCGGATGACGGCGACCTGATCGGCGGGAGCTGGCTGGTGCTGCGTCGCGGCAAGAAGAACCTCGCCGGCGTGGAGATGCACTGAGCCGATGAATGCGCCGACCTCCGCTCGCTGGCTCGACCGGGTGGAGTCGCTCTCGCGGGAGGCCCTGCCGGAGGCGGTGTTCCGCTACGTCGCGGAGGGCGCCCGCGACGAGATCACGCTGCGGGAGGCGGTCAGCGCCTGGCAGGCCGTCCGGATCGCTCCCCGCATCCTGCGCGACGTCCGTCGCGTGGAGACCACCGTGGCCCTGATGGGACGGACGTTCGCACTCCCGCTGGGCATCGCGCCGATGACCCTGCAGCGCGCCGCGGACCCCGACGGCGAGGTGGCCATGGCCCGGGCCGCGGCAGCCGGGGGAGTGCCCGTCGTGGTCTCCAGCAACTCCGGGAGCACCTTCGCCGACATCGCCGCGACCGGCGCCGTCTGGTGGCTGCAGCTCTACGTCCCCCAGGTCCGTCAGGAGGCTGTGGGACTCCTGGAGGCAGCCAGGGCCGCCGGCGCCAGCCGCCGTCGTCCTGACGGCCGACGTGCCCGTCCTGGGCACGCGCTACGCCCTGCCAGGTGGGCCGAGACGTGTGGGAGATGGCCGACCCTGCCTGGGTGGGCGCGAACCTGACCTCGGCAGGAGTGCATCCCGAGAGCCGGCTCAAGGCGATGGACCTCGGGCCCGACGACGTCGGGTGGCTGGCGTCGACCACGGGCCTGCCGGTGGTGGTCAAGGGCGTGCTGCGCGGCGACGACGCGGCGAGCTGTGTCGCTGCCGGCGCGAGCGCGGTGTGGGTCTCCAACCACGGGGGCCGACAGCTCGACCAGGCCGTGGCCACGGCTCGCCAGGTCGCCGAGGTGCGCGCCGCGGTCGGCGACGCCGCCCAGGTGTACGTCGACGGGGGAGTGCGCTCGGGGCTGCACGTGCTGCTGGCGCTGGCCCTGGGTGCGGACGCGGCCTTCGTCGGCCGGCCGATGTTCCACGCGCTCGCCGCAGGCGGCACGGACGGGGTGGCTCGCGCACTGGCGGAGCTGGGGGCCGAGCTGGTGGAGTCGATGCGCCTCTCCGGCTGCGCCAGACCGGAGCAGACGCGGGGAATCGCCTGTCCTGACTGGGGATTCGCGCGCTGAGAGCCCTCGGAAGGGGTCGTGACCTGCGTGAACAGGTGGTGTGACCGGGGCCACTCGGACCCGATTTGACGGACCCTCCGCAGACGCCTAATGTTTCACTCGTTGGCCCGGAAGAGCAGGACGCAAGACCGAGAGGTCGGGCGGCCGAACCGGGTCAGAACCCCAAAACCGTTCACCTCAGTCGAGGTGGTCCGGGTGCGCGCTGAAGCGGCCTCGGAACGCCGAGACGGAGTCTGCGCGCCAGGGGGCCGGAAGCTCCGGAGTCGATTTGACTCCGAGGATCGCAACCGGTAAGTTTTAGCAGGTTGCCCTGCAGAGACGGTCGAGAGGCCTGATTGCG
>CAWEUP010000016.1:0-54592 GCA_963812235.1 uncultured Actinomycetota bacterium
ACCCAAGCCGCGCCTCGGGACTGAACTCAGGGTCGTAGCCGGGTGAGTGTCCCCATTTTCGACCCGACTGTCACGAACTGGCAGGGAAGATCGACAGCCAGGCCACCTACAAAACCTTGTCGGACAAGATCGAGCTGTGATCGGGTCATGGCGTGACCCGCTCGTGGTCCAGCCGCCGTGCCCGTTCTGCCTCATCATCGAAGGCCATGACCCGAACGCCAGGTCGGATATCAAGACGCCCAGGTCACCGCCTTGTTCCCGCTCGAACCAGCGAGTCGCGGTCACACCATGGTGGTGCCGAACAGGAACGTTTCGGACCTCACGGACCTGACCGACGCAGAGCGCCGAATCCTGGGAGCCGCTGTCCGTAGGATCGCGCGCGCTGTTCGCGCATCAGTCCCCCTGGATGGGATGAACGTCATCCAGTCCACCGGCACAGCGGCGACACACACCGTTCCACACGTTCACTTCCACATCGTGCCCCGGATGTCCCAGGCGTCCTCGTCCTCGAAGACCTGGCTGTTACCCATCGTGACCTTGACCCACGGCTACGCCATCACCAAGACCGAGTGGTGGATCGCAGTGCTCGGGGCGCTCGCAGTAGTCATCTTCGGCCTGCTCGACGCGAACTACTCGAAGCAAGAACGTGAACTCCGCAAGCGGTACGACAGCAGTCGCGCCCGGAGGAGACATACCAACTTTCTCCCTGAATCCAGCCCCTGCAGGACCCGCTCCGACCAAGGTCAATTGGCCCGACTGGCAAGACGTCCGGTCTTGGGCTGTAGCCCCCGCCTGTGGGCCGCGTCTTGTCGCGGGGGGTCGCGATCGCTGTCTGGGCCCAGCGCACCTGACCAACAGTTCAGGTGCTCGCCGCCCTCCCGCGCTGACGGGTCGCGTTGCACGGGTCCCACCGGGCAGCGCCGAGAGACGGGCCGTCCGAACCAGTCCGATCGAGCGAGCTCACCCGACTGGATTTCTTGCGGACTCTGTGCAGACTGGCAGGGGTCACCCCCCCTCTGAGCCGCACGAACGCGCCGATGCACACGTTGAAGCGGAACGATCACGCGGGGTTTTGGGTGTCGTTGGTCATCACCGGTCGATGCCGGAAAACACCGTCTGACCTGCGCAAACGCAGTCTTCAGGACGTTTGGCGTCGTTGGACACAGCCGGTCCCGGCGGAACTTCTCGCGGACCATTTGCGGACCGCTGCCTATGCATCGGACCGCCCGGAGACGGTGGCCGCGACCCAAGCCGGGTCGCGCCGAATGTTGGTCAGAGCGAGAACGTCGATCCGATCGCCGCCCACCAGATAGACCGCCATGTAGGGGAACCGCTTGATCGGCACGCGTCGATAGGAGTCGAAGAGGATGGCCCCGGATTCGGGGTAGAGCTCGATCCTCTCGATCTGTTCATCAAGCCTGGCCTCGAAGCGACCCGGCAAGGCCGGATCAAGGGCACCGTAGTCGTCGAGAATCGCTACCAGATCGTCCTCGACCCCAGGATGGAAGACGAGGCGGCGACGCGTCACACCCGGCGCGCAGCAACCCGCGCTCTGAGCTCGTCGCGCGTCAGCCCGATCGACGGATCAGTATCAAGCTCGGCGGCCCGGGACCGGATCAGCGCCCTCTGCTCCTCGGTCACCTCGAACTGGGACTGATCGACGGTGCTCTCGATGTACTCGACCAGCTCCAAGCGCTCATCGAGGCTCATGCCCTGGATCGCAGACTGAAGTGATGGGGTCACCATGGTCCAAGGATACGTCGACGACACCTCCGGCAGGCCCGCGCGAGAAGCATCAGGGCCGCATTCACTCGATGCCTGGGTTGTGCTCTCTGGGCGACCTCCTCGGTGCAGCCGAATGCGACAGCGTGCAGCGTGCGGCGAATGCGCACTGGCCTAAGCGCGCTCACGTAGTTGCCGCGCGCGATGAGCAGCCCTTCGCGGCGTCGGCGGCAGCAAGGCTGCCGACGGTCAGAGCCAGGTCTATCGCCAGCAACTGCCCCCCTGTGATGTTGTCGCTTGGCGTCGTCAACAAGACAAACACGCAGATGCCGTGCAGATGACCAGGTGGGCTACTGCAAGCCTCGGCAGGGCTCGTAGGACCCGCGATAACTCCGGAAGGGAGAACTCGCGGCACTTAACCGCAAGATCGACGCCCAACAGTGGCTGGATCAGGTCACTTCGACCGTGGTCACCGGCACGTAGGCCGACCCACAGGCAGGCCGAATCACTTTCTCAGCCTTCTTCGGCGAGTGGTCGGCCCGCCAGGTCTGGGCACCCGGCAACGTGCTCGCGATGTCGCTGGCGGCCAGATCCGTCCCGTTCGCGGGGACGCCCATGAAGCCGGTCCGGCGCTCGGACGTCGAGACCTGGATCAAGCAGATGAACGCCACCGGCCTCGCCCCCGGCACGATCAAGACGCGGTACGTCAACGTCAGGTCTGTGTTCCGCGCCGCGGTGAAGGACCGGGTGATCGGCTCCGACCCGACCGATGGAGTACGCCTCCCTCGCGGCCGCCGCGCGGACGTGGCCATGTCGATTCCCACCCCAGAGGCGGTCGGGCAGCTCATGGCCGTGGCCGAGGACCGGTTCCAGCCGTTCATCGCCCTCTGCGCCTTCGCGGGCCTGCGACTGGGCGAGGCCGCCGGGGTCCAACTCGGTGACGTCGACTTCCTTCGCAAGTCGCTCAAGGTCTCCCGCCAGGTCCAGCGTGTCAACGGTGGCGCCATCGACGTACGAGCGCCGAAGTACGGCTCAGAGCGCGTCGTCTACCTCGCCGACACTCTCGTCAACGTCCTGGCGGAGCACGTCACGGCCGACGGCACCACCGGCAAGGAGCACTGGCTCTTCGCTGGCGAGGGCGACAATTCAACCTCATCAGAACACGGTCGGCTACTGCTGGCGGAGGACGCTGCGCGACGGGGGCTTGACCGGCATCAAGCTCCACGACCTGCGGCACTTCTACGCCTCGGGCCTCATCGCGGCCGGGTGCGACGTAGTCACCGTGCAACGCTCGCTGGGCCACGCCAAAGCGACCACGACGCTCAACATTCACGCGCACCTCTGGCCGACCGCCGAGGACCGGACGAGGGAAGGCTGCCGCGTCGATCATCTCCGCGTGCCTCGGCGAGCCCACCACAACCGTCGCCAAGTTGAGGGCGGGCACGGTGGGAGAGCACCCCCGGGTCGTACATGTTTCGCTAGGCATCGGTTCGCAGGCCACCAGCGTCGCGGCACAACGGTGCCAAAAGCCCGCCATAGGGATCTACCAACCGTGGATCCGAGCCCGTGGGATTCGCCACTCAACGGCCCGTTCGAGCCGATCCTGCTGAAACTCTTGCGGACTGTGTGCGGACCGGGAGGGGCTACACCCCCTCTGACCTGGGGTTTTGCGCCAGTTCACACGTTGAAGCGGAACTCCACCACGTCGCCGTCGGCCATCACGTAGTCCTTGCCCTCCATGCGCACCTTGCCGGCTGCCTTGGCGGTGGACATGGAGCCGGCGGCGACCAGGTCGTCGTAGGAGACGATCTCGGCCTTGATGAAGCCCTTCTGGAAGTCGGTGTGGATCACGCCGGCGGCCTCGGGGGCGGTGGCGCCCTTCTTGATCGTCCAGGCGCGGGCCTCCTTGGGGCCGGCGGTCAGGTAGGTCTGCAGGCCGAGGGTGTCGAAGCCGACCCGGGCGAGCACGTCGAGGCCGGGCTCCTCCACGCCCATCTCCGCGAGCATCTCGCGAGCCTCGTCGTCGTCGCCGAGCTCGACGAGCTCAGACTCGAACTTGGCGTCGAGGAAGATCGCCTCGGCCGGCGCGACGATCGCGCGCATCCTCTGCTTGAGGTCCTCGTCGCGCCAGCTCGTCGGCGTCGCAGTTGAAGACGTAGATGTAGGGCTTGGCGGTCAGCAGGGACAGCTCGCGGACCAGGTCGCGGTCGATCTTGGTGGCGATGATCGGCGTACCCGCCTCCAGCAGCTCCTTCGCCTCACGGGTCGCCTCGAGGTTGGCGTTCAGCGCCTTGTTGGCGCGCGCCTCCTTCTCCAGCCGAGGGATCGCCTTCTCCACGGTCTGCAGGTCGGCCAGGATCATCTCGGTCTGGATCGTGGAGATGTCCGACTCCGGGTTCACCTCGCCGTCGACGTGGGTGACGTCCTCGTCCCGGAAGACCCGGGTCACCTGGCAGATCGCCGCCGCCTCACGGATGTGGGAGAGGAACTTGTTGCCCAGGCCCTCCCCCTCGGAGGCGCCCTTGACGATGCCGGCGATGTCGACGAACTCGACGGTGGCGGGCAGCTGCTTGGCCGACGCGAAGATCTCGGCGAGCTTGCCGAGGCGCTCGTCCGGGACGGCGACCACGCCGACGTTGGGCTCGATGGTGGCGAAGGGGTAGTTCGCCGCCAGCACGTTGTTCTTGGTCAGCGCGTTGAACAACGTGGACTTGCCCGCGTTGGGGAGACCGACGATTCCGATGGTGAGTGCCACGGGCGACGACTCTACGGCGGTGTACGCCGCCGCCACGAATTCCGCACCCGTCACCGAGGTCACGGTAGGTTCGAGTGTGGCGCGCAGCACAGTGGGTAGTAGGACGTGACGGACCCGCGACATCGCGTCGCCCCGCCACTCGGGCGTCTCGCCCGCACGTGGCATGACTTGTGTACGACCAACGCCCGGGAGGCACCGAGTGACCAATCTCGCCGACAACCTGACCAAGACCGCCGCCGAGCACGGAGACCGCCCGGCGATCAAGCTCGACGACATGGTGCTGACCTACGCCGAGCTCCAGGACGGTGCTCGCCGAGTCGCGGCAATGTTGAAGTCGAAGGGCGTCGGGCCCGGTGACCGCGTCGGTCTGGTGCTGCCCAACGTGCCGCCGTTCCCGGTGCTCTTCTACGGCGCGATCTCGATGGGCGCCGTGGTCGTGCCGATGAACCCGCTGCTCAAGGGCCGCGAGGTGAAGTACTACCTCGAGGACTCCGGCGCGTCGGTCGTCTTCGCCTGGAAGGACATGGCCGAGGAGGCGGGCAAGGGTGCCGACGCCGTCGGGATCGAGTGCGTCGAGGTGGGCACGGACTTCGCTGCGGTGCTCGCCGAGCACGAGCCCGACACCGAGGTGGTCAGCCGGGAAGACGACGACAACGTCGTACTGCTCTACACCTCCGGCACCACCGGCCAGCCCAAGGGCGCCGAGCTGACCCACCACAACATGATCACCAACGCCGCCACCAGCGCCGAGACCCTGATCGAGATCACCGAGCAGGACGTGATCATGGGCTGCCTGCCGCTGTTCCACGTGTTCGGGCTGACCTGCGGCCTCAACGCCGTCGGTCCTCAAGGGCGCCTGTCTGACCCTGATCCCCCGCTTCGACCCCGTCAAGGCGCTTGAGGTGATCGGCCGGGACAAGGTCACCGTCTTCGAGGGCGTCCCGACGATGTACGCCGGGCTGTTGAACTCCGAGGACGCCAAGGACGCCGACATGTCCAGCCTGCGCACCTGCATCTCCGGCGGCTCGGCGATGCCGGTCGAGGTGATGAAGAAGTTCGAGGAGGCGTTCGACTGCATCGTCCTCGAGGGCTACGGACTCTCCGAGACCTCGCCGGTGGCCTCCTTCAACCAGCCCGACCAGGAGCGCAAGCCCGGGTCGATCGGCACCCCCGTCCGCGGCGTGGAGATGAAGCTCGTCGACGACGACCGCAAGGACGTCGCCGAGGGCGAGATCGGTGAGATCGCGATCAAGGGCGAGAACATCATGAAGGGCTACTGGGGCCGCGAGGAGGCCACCGCGGAGGCCATCAGCGACGGCTGGTTCCTCTCCGGCGACATGGCCAAGGTGGACGAGGACGGCTACTTCTTCATCGTCGACCGCAAGAAGGACCTGATCATCCGCGGTGGCTACAACGTCTACCCGCGCGAGGTCGAGGAGGCGCTCTACGAGCACGAGGACGTCGCCGAGGTCGCTGTGATCGGGATCAAGGACGACGACCTCGGTGAGGAGGTCGGCGCCGCCGTCGCCCTGAAGCCCGGCGCCAAGGTGGAGCGAGGCCGAGCTCCAGGCCTTCGCCAAGGAGCGGCTCGCCGCCTACAAGTACCCCCGCGCCGTGTGGATCGTCGACGAGCTGCCCAAGGGCCCGACCGGCAAGATCCTGCGCCGCGAGGTCGAGGCCCCCAAGGGGGTCGGAGCGTGAGCTCGGTCGACACCGCGCCCCCCGCCGACACCGACGCCAGCCAAGCGGAGGAGAGTGCCGAGCTCGCCAGCAACGAGCTCTCGGCTCCTCTCGACCTGCTGCTCGCCGACGCCTCGAGCAACCCCCTGCGCCGGTTTCTGCCCGGCATGTCGGGAGTGCGGTTCGGGGCGGCCCTGGTGAAGCGGCCGGTCAAGGTCGCGGGCCGGACCGTAGGACTGGCAGGCGGACCTGGCCAAGGTCGGAGTAGGCCGCTCCGACCTGGCACCCGCCGACAAGGACCGACGCTTCGCCGAGGAGGCCTGGGTCAAGAACCCGCTGTTCAAGCGAACGCTGCAGTCCTACCTCGCGGTCTCCCAGGCGTTGCGCGGGCTGCTCGCCGACGCCGACCTCGACTGGGGCGACGAGCAGCGGATGGGCTTCATCATCGACAACCTCATCGAGGCCGCCGCCCCGAGCAACAACCCGGTGCTGAACCCCAAGGTGCTCAAGCGCGTCCTCGACACCGGAGGCGGCAACCTGGTCAACGGCGGGCGACGCTTCGTGCGTGACTTCGCCACGGCTCCGCGGGTCCCCTCCATGGTCGAGCCGGACGCCTTCGAGGTCGGCACCGACCTGGCCATCACGCCCGGTGAGGTGGTGCTGCGCACCGACGTCTTCGAGCTGATCCAGTACACCCCGCAGACCACCAAGGTGCGGTCGGTCCCGTTGCTGATCGTGCCGCCGACCATCAACAAGTACTACGTGATCGACCTGGCTCCCCAGCGAAGCCTGGTGGAGCACCTCGTCGCCAACGGTCAGCAGGTCTTCTGCATCTCCTGGCGCAACCCCGACGCCCGGCACGCCGACTGGGGCCTGGACACCTACGGTCAGGCCATCCTCGAGGCGATGACCGCCGCCGAGAAGATCACCCGCCAGGACAAGGTCGCCCTCTTCGCCATCTGCTCCGGCGGGATGATCGCCTCGATGACGCTGGCCCACCTCGCGGCGGTCGGCGAGCTCGACCGCGTGGCGGCGTTCAGCCTGGCGGTCACCGTGCTCGACCAGAACCAGGCCGGACTGCCCAACGCACTGCTCTCCCACAAGGCCGCCGCCTCCTCGACGCGCGCGTCGGCGGAGAAGGGGTACCTCGACGGGCGGGTGCTTGCCGAGGTGTTCGCCTGGCTGCGGCCCAACGACCTGATCTGGAACTACTGGGTCAACAACTACCTGCTCGGCTATCCGCCGAAGGCCTTCGACATCCTCTACTGGAACGCTGACCCGGTGAGGATGTCGGCGGCGATGCACCGCGACTTCATGGACCTCGCGATCCGCAACGCCCTCACCCAGCCCGGCGCCTCGAAGATGCTCGGGTCGGAGGTCGACCTCGGCAAGATCGACGTGGACTCCTACGTCGTCGCGGGGATCGCGGACCACCTGTGCAAGTGGCAGTCCTGCTACGAGACCACCCAGCTCTTCGGCGGCAACTCGAAGTTCGTGCTCTCCACCAGCGGGCACATCGCCGCGATGGTGAACCCTCCCGGCAACCCCAAGGCGAGCTTCCAGACGGCGCCGAAGAACCCCGACAGCGCCGCGGAGTGGCTCGAGGGGGCGAGCAAGGTACGAGGCAGCTGGTGGGAGGACTACGTCGCCTGGCTCGAGGAGCGCACGGGTCCCGAGCGCAACAAGCCGCGCCGGCTCGGGTCCGCGGCGTACGAGCCCGTGTGTGACGCTCCGGGCACCTATGTCCACGATCGCTGAGCCGATCACCCGGGAAGGTGGTGCCGACGCGGCCGGGCGAGACCGGATCCGCAACGTCACCGTGCGCACCATCGCGGCACGGGTGTCGGTGCGGCCTGCCCGTGGGGAGCTGGTGGACGAGCCGCCGTTGCTGCTGTGCAACGGGATCGGCGCCAGCCTGGAGGCGCTGCAGCCCCTCGTCGACTCGCTGCACCCTGACCGCGGCGTGGTGCGGTTCGACGTACCCGGAGTGGGTGGCAGTGCGCCGCCGCCGTTCCCGTACGCCATCGCCGCGCTGTCCTCGTGGGTGACAGCGCTGATGAGCAAGCTCGGCTATGACCGCTTCGACGTCTTCGGGCTGTCGTGGGGGGGCGGACTCGCCCAACAGCTCGCCGTGCAGTCGCGACGACGCGTCCGCCGGGTCGTGCTCTGCGCGACCGGCACCGGCTGCCTGATGGTGCCCGCCCATCCCCGGGTGCTCGCGAAGATGCTCACTCCTCGACGCCACCGCGACCCGGAGTACGCCGCCCGGATCGCCGCCGAGATCTACGGCGGGACCATGCGCAACAGTCCCGAGGTCGGCGCCGACCTGCTCCACGCCACCACCCGCGCCGGCCCCAAACGGGGCTACTACTACCAGCTCGCCGCGATGTACGGCTGGAGCAGCCTGCCGTTCCTCGGGCTGATCCGTCAGCCCACGCTGGTGATGGGAGGCGACGACGACCCGATCATCCCGGTCGTCAACGTGCGCATGCAGGCACGGCTGATCCCCTCGGCCACGTTGCACGTCTACCACGGCGGCCACCTCGGCATCCTCACCGAGGCCGCCGAACTCGTTCCCGTCATCGAAGAGTTCCTCACCTCAGGAGACCCCACATGACCGACCTCGCCGAACTCGGGCTCGACGACTCCCCCTTCTCGGACTTCTTCGGCTTCGAGCTCCTGCTCGACGAGGAGGACCGCGAGCGCCTCAGCAGGGTGCGCGCCTTCATGACCCGCGAGGTCGAGCCGATCATCAACGAGCACTGGACGCGGGCGTCGTTCCCCCACGACCTGCTGCCCGGCATCGCCGAGCTCGGCATCGCCGGCCTGGCGTACGACGCCCCAGGGTGTCCCGCTCGCGGCGCGCTCGTGGACGGGATGGTCGCGATGGAGCTGGCCCGCGTCGACCCCTCGATCGCCACGTTCATGGGCGTCCACGGCGGGCTGGCCATGGGCTCGATCCACCTGTGCGGGTCGGACGAGCAACGCGAGCGCTGGCTGCCACCGATGGCGCGGATGGAGCTGATCGGCGCCTTCGGACTGACCGAGCCCGATCACGGCTCGGACATCTCCGCCGGGCTGGCCACCAGCGCGCGTCGCGACGGCGACGACTGGGTCCTCAACGGCGAGAAGAAGTGGATCGGCAACGCCGCGTTCGCTGACCTCGTGGTGATCTGGGCCCGCGACGAGGACGACAAGCAGGTCAAGGGCTTCGTCGTCGAGAAGGGCACCGACGGGATGACCTTCGACAAGCAGGAGGACAAGATCGCCCTGCGTGTCGTCCAGAACGCAGAGATCCACCTGCACGACGTACGCGTCCCGGAGAGCAACCGGCTGCAGCGGGCCGACAACTTCCGTGCCACCGCCAACGTGCTGCGGGTGACCCGGATGAACGTCGCCTGGATGGCGACGGGGTGCGCACGCGGTGCTTTCGAGCACGCGCTTCGCTACACCAAGTCGCGCCAGCAGTTCGGTCGGCCGATCGCGTCGTTCCAGCTGGTGCAGGACCTGCTCGTGAAGATGCTGAGCAACGTCACCGCGTCGACAGCCATGAACGTGCGCGCCTCGCAGCTCCAGGACGGCGGGCTGCTCAAGGACGAGCACGCCTCGCTGTGCAAGGCGCACTCCACGGTGGGGATGCGCGAGGCGGTCGGGTGGGCGCGTGAGGTGCTCGGCGGCAACGGGGTCCTGCTGGAGCACCACGTCGGACGGTTCGTCGCCGACGCGGAGGCGATCTACTCCTACGAGGGCACCCGCGAGGTCAACACGCTCATCGTCGGCCGGGCGATCACCGGGGAGAGCGCCTTCGTCTGACCGGCCGCGCGCCTCGATGGGCCTCCCGGCTCAGAGCTGCACGAAGCCGGTGACGTCGAGGACGAGCTCGCCCTCCTCGTCGGAGGCGAGCCAGGTCGACGGTGGCGGTGATGCGCCAGTCGTGGTCGCCTGCCGGGTCGCCGATGATCTGCTGGACCTCCCAGCTGCGCTCGCCCTTCTCCATCAGCAGCATCCTCGGGCCACGCGCGTCCGGACCGGTGTCGATGCTCGCGTGCTCCTCGAAGTACTCCTCGACGGCCGCGCGCCAGTCCTCCCCCGTCATCGACGAGCCGGTCTCCTGCTCCAGCTCGCCGAGCTGCTCCCACCGGCGATACGCAGCCAGCTCGACGCGACGGAACATGGCGTTGCGCACCAGGACGGTGAAGGCCCGCTGGTTGGCGGTGATCCGCTCGGGGACCGGAGGCAGGATGTCGGGATCCACCGCTCCAGCCAGCGCGTCGGGGTCGCTGAGCCGCTCCCACTCGTCGAGCAGGCTGGAGTCGGTCTGGCGCACCACCGTTCCGAGCCACTGCACGATGTCCTCGAGGTCGTCGGTGCGCACACTGTCCGGCACCGTCTGCCTCAGCGCCCGGTAGGCGTCTCCGAGGTAGCGCAGCACCAGGCCCTCCGAGCGCGTCAGTCCGTAGAACGCGACGTACTCACCGAAGGTCATCGCGCGCTCGTACATGTCGCGCACCACCGACTTCGGCGAGACGGCGTCCTCCCCGGCCCAGGGGTGCTGCTGCCAGTAGAGGCGGTAGGTGTGCTCGAGCAGCTCCTGGAGCGGCTTGGGCCAGGTGACCTCGTCGAGCAGCTCCATCCGCTCGTCGTACTCGATGCCGTCGGCCTTCATCTCGCCGATCGCCTCGCCACGCGCGCGGTGCTCCTGGGCGCCCAGGACGGGACGCGGGTTCTCCAGGGTCGCCTCGACGACCGAGACGATGTCCAGCGCGTACGTCGGCTGCTCGGGGTCCAGGGCGTCGAAGACGGCCAGGGCGTACGCCGACAGCGGCTGGTTCAGCGCGAAGTTGAGCTGGAGCCCCTCGACCAGCTGGACCCGTCGACCGTCAGCCGCCGGTGGCTTCACCAGCTCCACCACTCCCGCCGCGAGCAGCGCCCGGTGCTGCGCGGCCGCGAGACGCATCAGCCTGCGCTGTGACCGCGCGTCCTCGTGGTTGTCGCGCAACAGGTGTCGCATCGCCGCTGCAGGGTTGCCGGGCCGTGCGATCACGTTCAGCAGCATCGAGTGGCTCACCCGCATGCGGGAGACCAGCGCCTCGGGCTCGGACGCGACGATCCTCTCGAACGCCTCCTCGGTCCAGGTGATCTGACCCTCCGGCGCCTTCTTTCGCTGCACCCGCTTGAGCTTCTTCGGGTCGTCACCGGCCTTCTGCACCAGCCGGTGGTTCTCCACCATGTGCTCGGGCGCCTGCACCACCACCGTGCCCGCGGTGTCGAAGCCGGCACGTCCGGCACGACCGGCGATCTGGTGGAACTCACGGGCCTTGAGCATCCGCTGTCGACGGCCGTCGTACTTCGAGAGGCCGGTGAAGACCACCGTCCGGATGGGCACGTTGATGCCCACGCCGAGCGTGTCGGTGCCGCAGATGACCTTCAGCAGGCCGGCCTGCGCCAGCTGCTCGACGAGGCGGCGGTACTTCGGCAGCATGCCGGCGTGGTGGACGCCGACGCCGTGCTTGACCAGGCGCGAGAGCGTCTTGCCGAACCCGGGACTGAAGCGGAAGCCCCCGATCAGCTCGGCGATCCGGTCCTTCTCCGCACGGGTGCACACGTTGATGCTGGTCAGCGCCTGCGCACGCTCCAGCGCTGCGACCTGGGTGAAGTGCACGACGTACACCGGCGCCTGGTGGGTCGTGAGCAGCTCCTCGATGGTCTCGTGCATCGGCGTGACGGCCCACTCATAGCTCAGCGGCACCGGACGGGTGACGCTGGTGACCGCCGTCGTGTCACGTCCCGTACGCCGCTTCAGGTCGTCGACGAAGAAGGTGACGTCGCCCAGGGTCGCGGACATCAGCAGGAACTGCGCGTGGGGCAGCTCCAGCAGCGGCACCTGCCAGGCCCATCCCCGGTCGGGCTCGGAGTAGTAGTGGAACTCGTCCATCACGACCTGGCCGACGTCGGCGGCGGCACCCTCGCGCAGGGCGATGTTCGCCAGCACCTCGGCGGTGCAGCACACGATCGGGGCCTGGGCGTTCACGGCCGCGTCCCCCGTGAGCATGCCGACGTTGTCGGCACCGAAGACATCGATCAGGGCGAAGAACTTCTCCGAGACCAAGGCCTTGATCGGAGCCGTGTAGAAGGTGCGCCTGCCTGTCGCCAGCGCCGCGAAGTGGGCGCCGGTCGCCACCAGGCTCTTGCCGGTCCCGGTCGGCGTGGAGAGGATCACGTTGTTGCCGCTGACGACCTCGATCAGCGCCTCCTCCTGCGCCGGGTAGAGCGTCAGCCCCTGCTCCCCCACCCAGCCCTCGAAGGCGTCGAAGAGGGCGTCGGGGTCGGCGTGGCCGCCCTGTGCCGGGTCGGCCGGCAGGTCAGGGAGTCTGTCGAGTAGTGGCATCTCCCCGACATCGTCCCTGACCTCGGCCCATCGGCCCAATCAGCGACGGAACCGGCCCAACAGGCCGCGGACCCCGCGGCCGATCGGATCGCCCTGACCCCGGCCGGCCGCACCGGCGTTCGGGCCCAAGCCGGTGCCTGAGCCGGGGGTGGTCCCGCGTGACGCTGTCGCGCCTGAGCCACGGCGACCACGGCCGCCGACGAATCGGTTGAGCATGCTGACGAGGTTTGCCATGTGCCCTCCTTGAGTCGTGGATGTGCGTCGGACGGGATCGCCCGACGTCTCTCCCAGTGCCCCGGCGCCGTGCCCTGCATGCGTCCTGGCCCCGACAGGACGCACGGCGAGGCCCTGGTCCACCTGAGTCGTCTCCGTCTCGACGCCGGCGATCTCCCCGGCCCGGGTGGAGGGCGCGCGGTTCAACGTTTCGAGGCATCCTCGACGCACAGCACGGCCCACGGCAGCGCCTCCAGACGCCCCGGCGCGATCGCGTTGCCACAGGCGTCGCACTCGCCGTAGGTGCCCTCGTCGAGCTTCGCCAGCGCCCGGACCACGTCGGCCCGGGTGAGCTGCAGCTGGTCGTGCACCGCCACCTGAGCGAGCCGGTCGACCGCCATCGAGGTGCCTTCGCCGATCCGCTTGCCGAACGAGATCGAGCCCTGGTCCACCGGCTTCTTCTCCATCGTGGCCATCTGCTCGTCGATCTCGGCCAGCTTGACCGTCAACGTTGTCCGAGACTCATCCATCAGTCCAGCATGGCCCCCACCCCCAACCAGGGGCCCCGCGATCGCCTCAGCGGTCCAGACGCAGCAGCACCCGTCCGTCGACGGTGCGTACGTCGACACGCGTGATGTCACCCAGGTCTGCAGCCGTCGCGCCGTTGATGGTGGTCACCTTGCCGGCCACGGCGCGCCAGGTGCCGACACTCTCCTCGAGCCCGTCACGAGTGCTCACCACCAAGGCGTACGCCGGCAGGCTCGCGACGCTGTCCGGCGTACCCCCGTAGCTGCAGCGCAGCTGCAGCTTGGTCCCCCAGCCGACGCGCTCGAGAAGCACCGAGCCCCCCAGCCGGTCCTGGTCGACCGGGCTCATCTCCCGCGCGGAGGGCGTCGCGGTGGCGGGTGGATCGGCGGGGCGCTGGTCGTAGCGCTGCGCCGCGAACGTGGTGAGTGCCACGACCGCAGCCGCGAGGCCCGCGGCCGCGGCCACCCAACGGACTCGCCGCAGCCGGCGTCCACGAGCCGCCTCTGCCAGCAACGCAGGCAGCACGCTCGGCGGTAGCGGCTCAGCCGGAGCAAGACCGGCCACCTCGGTCTCGTCGAGGCGGGCCAGCAGCCCGGGCAGGCCGGCAAGCTCGCGGACCGCCCCCGCGCACTGCGCGCACCCCGCCAGGTGCTCCTCGTAGGTCAGCCGGTCCGACGGCGACAACGAGCCGAGGACGTACGCCGCGTCCTCGTGGGCGTGCCGTTGGCAGCTCATGTCACGACCCCCATCTCCTGCAACGCCAGCCGGAGTGCCCGCAGCGCGTAGTGCGTGCGCGACTTCACCGTGCCTTCGGGAATCCCCAGCCGGAGGGCGGCGTCCGCCACCGATCGCCCCTGGTAGTAGCAGTGCAGCAGCACCGCCCGGTGCTCCTCGGACAGCGACCTGACCGCCTCGGCCACCATCCAGGACATCAGCAGCTGGTCGGTGTCGTCGCCCTCGGCCCGCTCGGGCAGCCGATCGGTCAACACCTCCGGGTGACGGCGACGCTGGCGCCACTGGTCGATGAAGATGTTCCGGGCGACAGTGAACAGCCACCCCCGCACCGAACCTTGAGAGGCCTCCATCATCTCTGGATGTCGCCAGGTCCGGAGCAGGGTCTCCTGCACCAGGTCCTCGGCCTGGAAGCGGTCGTTGCCGGTCAGCCGCAGACAGAAGGACCAGAGCGCAGCGCCGTGCTCGTCGTGCAGCGCGTGGAGCAGGACCAGGTCGGTCGGCGGCATCAGCACCTCCTCACCTCCACGACGTCGGGGAGACGGTCGCGGTTCACGAACTGCCTCCATTGTGAACCGCCGGGTGGCTCGAGACGTGTGTCATCAGAGGGGACCGTTCAGGTCCCCGGACGAAAAGGACGAACCCATGCGACCTCGCATACTCGTGACCTCGGCAGCGGCCCTGGCCCTCGCCGTCACCTCCGTGTCCATCGCTTCCGCGGAGGGGGACTCCGGTCGCCGCGGCCATCACGGCCACCACACCGACCTGCTGCGCGCATCTCTGGCCGGAAGCGTCCCTGAGGACGCGCCCGTGTTCGGCGTGGCTCCTGGCGGGAAGCCGTGGGTCATCGGCCGCAGCAGCGTCCGGGTCCGTCAGTCAGGACGGTTGGACCTCCGGGTCCGCCGACTCGTGATCCCCGGCGAAGGCACCGGGCCGGTGACCACCGTCACGGCGTCGTTGGCCTGCAACGGAGAGATCGCCGACACCAGCGACAGCGCGCCGTTGAGCTCGGCCGGCGATGCCCGGATCCGGGACCGCCTCAGCGTGCCGGAGCGATGCCTCGCGCCCGTGGTGATGGTCAACCCCAACGGCAACACCGACTTCTTCATCGCTATCTCCGGAAGCCAGCGATGACCCGGCCAGGAGTGGTCGGTCGCCGACCAGTGATCGCGGGAGGAGTCGCCCTCGTGACGGCCGGCGCCCTGTCCGCGTGCGGCTCCGATGACTCGGAGCAGCCGGACTCGGAGCAGCCGGACTCGGCCGACAAGGCGCAGGAGCCCTCAGGGTCCGACGACAGAGAGCGCAGAGGGCCTGGTCGCCACGGCGGACGTTCCTGTGGGCGGTGCTGTCGGAGTCAAGGACGCGGCCGGCAAACCGGTCATCGTCTCCCAGCCGAGCGCAGGCGAGATCGTCGCGTTCACGGCCGTGTGCACCCACAAGGGCTGCACCGTGGTCGCCGAGGGCGAACAGCTGAAGTGTCCGTGCCACATGTCGGTGTTCGACGCCTTCACCGGGGAGAACGTCTCCGGTCCGGCGCCGTCGCCTCTGGCTGCGGTCCCTGTGAAGGTCGTGGGCGACCAGGTCATGGAGAGCTAGGCGCACGGACCAGGCACGTCCCCGAGGCAGCGCCACCTCGGACCTTCGATGGTGGCCCTAGCCTTGGGGTCGTGCGCATCGCCACCTGGAACGTGAACTCCCTCCGCAGCCGCATCGACCGCGTGGAGGCGCTCCTGCAGCGTCACGACATCGACGTGCTCGCCCTCCAGGAGACCAAGGCTCGAGAGGACCAGCTGCCACTGATGGGGCTGACGGTGCTCGGCTACGACATCGCCGCCGTCGGTCACGACCAGTGGAACGGCGTCGCCATCCTCAGCCGCGTCGGCATCGAGGACGTCGAGGTCGGCTTCGCGGACATGCCCGGCTGGGGTGAGCCGCCCGTGGCCGAGGCCCGTGCGCTCGGCGCCACCTGCGGCGGCCTACGCGTGTGGTCGCTGTACGTGCCCAACGGTCGCAAGGTCGACGACCCCCACTACGCCTACAAGCTCGAGTGGCTGGCCAAGCTGCGCCAGGCCGCCAGGTCGATGGCCGGCGACGTCGCCCTCGTCGGCGACTGGAACATCGCTCCCCACGACGAGGACGTCTTCGACATCGCCGCGTTCGCCAAGAGCACCCACGTCACACCGCGGGAGCGGGCTGCGTTCCAGGGCTTTCTCGACGACGGGTACCTCGACGTCACCCGACCGCACACACCGGGTCCGGAGACCTATACCTACTGGGACTACTACCGGCAACGCTACGAGCGCAACCGCGGCATGCGGATCGACTTCGTGCTGGGCAATCCCTCCTTCGCCTCGAGGGTCACCGGCGCCTTCATCGACCGGGACGAGCGGGCGGGCAAGGGAGCCAGCGACCACGCCCCGGTGATCGTCGACCTGGACTGAGAGCGAACTCGCTCCACCTCCCGGACCCCTGAGCTGTCGTCGCGATCCTGAGCGAGGTCAGCGACACCCTCAACGGGCTGCGGGTCTCGACTTGGCTCGACCACCGGGTCGGGTCTCGACCGGGCTCGCTCACCGGGTCTCGGCTCGACCACCGAACGCCCCCGAGCACCGAAACTCGACGGGGTACGACCATCGCTCCACGGTCCTGTCGGTGCTTGCTGCCAGGCTCGACCGCATGAGCCTCCTGCTTCCCCTGCTGACCCTGGTGATCGGTGCGCTCCTCGGCGCAGTCACGGTTCTGGTCTGGTCGCGACGCGACGGCGATCCGGACATCGTCCGTGCCCTGTCGGCCCGCGGAGAGGATCAGGCGGTGCTGCGGGCCGGGCTCGACCGGCTGCACGAGCGGCTGATGGACGTCGAGCAGCAGCGTGCCTCGTGGCAGGGGCAGCTGCGTCAGCAGGTCGACGACATGCGGCACAGCACCGACCTGCTGCGTCGCGAGACCGGCGCGCTGTCCACCGCGCTGCGCAAGCCCCAGGTCCGCGGGCAGTGGGGCGAGCTGCACCTGCGCAAGGCGGTCGAGCTCGCCGGCATGGTGGAGCACTGCGACTTCCAGGAGCAGGTCCACATCGCGCGCGAGGACGGTGGCCACCGTCCTGATCTGGTGGTGCGGCTGGCCGGAGGCCGGTCGGTCGTGGTCGATGCCAAGGTGCCGCTCGACGCCCACCTGGACGCCCTCGCGGCCGGCGACCCCGAGGAGTCGGCGGCCCACCTGCGCCGTCACGTCCGCCAGGTGCGCAACCACGTCGACGCCCTCTCCGGCAAGGCCTACTGGCGCTCGATGCCGGGGGCGCCTGAGTTCGTGGTGATGTTCGTGCCCGCCGAGTCGTTCCTGGCCACGGCGCTGGAGACCGACCCCTCCCTGCTGACGTACGCCGCGACCAAGGACGTCGTGATCGCCACGCCCACGACCCTGATCGCGCTGCTGCGCACCGTCGCCCACGGGTGGACCACGGAGGCGCTGGCCGAGCGCACCCGAGAGATCCACGAGCTCGGCCGAGAGCTGCACACCCGGATCGGCGTCATGGGCGGGCACCTCGACAAGGTCGGGCGGTCGCTCAAGTCAGCCGTCGAGGCGTTCAACAGCGCCGTCGGCTCGATCGAGAGCCGGGTCCTGGTCACCGCCCGCCAGTTCGAGGACATCGGGGTCACCCGCGAGGAGCTCGCAGCCGGTGCGACCGGTGACCCAGGTTCCACGGCCGCTGACCGCCGGCGAGCTGCTGGAGGCGGTGGCCGAGCAGCGTCCCGAGCTGCCCGCCGTCAACGAGCCCTCCTCCGGCGAGTCGCGGCAGTCCAGCGCGTGAGTCGGCCTACGTTGGGCAGGTGAGCGCACCCACCCTGTGGGAAGAGGGCCGGATGGCAGGCAGCCGCGTAGTGCGGCTGGCAGTTCTGAGCGGGCTCGTGGTCATCGCTCTCGACCTCGCCCTCCTGGGCCGCCTCTCCCTGCTGTTCGACATCGGCTTCGTCGTGATCTGTGTCGGGGCCGCCCTGGCGGTGCACCCGCGCGACTTCTTCCGCGTGGGCGTGCTCCCGCCGCTCCTGCTGCTCTCCTTCATCACCGCGCTCGCGGTCATCCATCGCAGCTGGATCGCCGACGCCGGTGACGGGCTGGTCCAGGCGGTCGTCTCGGGCCTCGCCCACCGCGCGAGCGCACTGCTGACGGCCTACCTGCTGGCGCTGGCGGTCCTCGCCACCCGGCAGCGGATCCAGACGCTCCGCTACTCGAAGCGGTCGGTGCCTCCGGCGCCGACCCTGGCCACGACCGGCGGACCGTCGGAGAAGTCGACGACGGTGGTGGGCTCCGAGCCGCACTCACCCGAGTCGATCACCGCGTCCAACCACTGATCCAGCTCGTCCTTGATCTGCCAGCCGTCGGTCATCGGCTCCTCGTGGTCCGGCATCAGCAGCGTGCTGGACAGCAGCGGCTCGCCGAGCTCCTCCAGCAGCGCGCGCACGACCGGGTGGTCGGGGATCCTCACGCCGACCGTCCGCTTCTTGGGATGCATCAGCCGCTTCGGCACCTCACCGGTGGCGGGCAGGATGAACGTGTACGGCCCGGGAGTGGCCGCCTTGACCGCACGGAAGGCGGCGTTGCTCAGGTGCACCAGCTGGCCCAGCTGCGCGAAGTCGCGGCAGACCAGGGTGAAGTGGTGCTTGTCGTCGAGCCGGCGGAGCTGCTTGATCCGCTCGAGCCCGTCGCGGTTGCCGAGCTGGATCCCGAAGGCGTAGCAGGAGTCCGTCGGGTAGGCGATCAGTCCGTCGTCGCGCAGGACCTCGACCACCTGCGAGATGGAACGCGGCTGCGGGTCGACGGGATGGACGTCGAAGTACCGCGCCACCTGGTCAGCGACCGCTCTGCGCTGCAGCCGCCTGGCGCATGTCGCGGCGGAGCTCGGGGGGAAGGGCGAAGATGAGCGACTCCTCTGCCGTGTGCACGGCCTGCGCGTCCGGATAGCCCCGCTCGGTGAGGAAGGACAGCACTCCTGTGACCAGGTCCTCGGGCACGGAGGCACCCGAGGTGACGCTGACGCTCTCTACGCCGACCAGCCAGGCCTCCTCGATCTCGCTGGCGTCGTCGACCCGGTAGGCGGCCTTGGCGCCGGCCTCGAGCGCCACCTCCGCGAGGCGTACCGAGTTCGAGGAGTTCGCCGAGCCCACCACGATCACCAGGTCGGCGCCCGGGCTGATCTCCTTGACGGCGAGCTGGCGGTTCTGGGTGGCGTAGCAGATGTCGTCGCTGGGCGGGTCCAGACAGCTTCGGGAAGCGCTGCCGAATGGCATCGACCGTGGCCATCGTCTCGTCGACCGACAGCGTGGTCTGGGAGAGCCAGGCGACCCTCTCCGGATCACGGACAACGATGCTGTCGACGTCCGCGGGGCTCTGCACGAGCTGGATGTGGCCGGGGGCCTCGCCTGCAGTGCCCTCGACCTCCTCGTGACCCTCGTGACCGATCAGCAGGATGTCGTAGTCGTCGGCCGCGAACCGCTTCGCCTCGTGGTGCACCTTGGTGACGAGCGGGCAGGTCGCGTCGATCGTCTTCAACCCGCGCTCGGCCGCCTGCTCGTGCACCATCGGCGAGACCCCGTGGGCGGAGAACACCACGGTCCTGCCCTCGGGGACCTCGTCGAGCTCCTCGACGAAGATCGCCCCGCGAGACTCGAGGTCGGCCACCACGTGCTTGTTGTGCACGATCTGCTTGCGCACGTAGACCGGCGAGCCGTACAGGTCGAGCGCCTTCTCCACGGTGATCACGGCCCGGTCGACGCCGGCGCAGTACCCGCGCGGCGCAGCCAGGCGCACAGCGCGGTCAGCCTCGTCGGGCGACAGGATGCTCGGCGTACCCAGATCAGTCATGGACCAATCGTAGGTGGCCCGGCCAGCCGCGCCGGCCCGAGGGGCGCTGCGAGGGGTCGCCGACGCCTGAGGTCATCTAGGGTCACCGCATGGCCATGGAGACCTCTCCCGAGCATCCGGCGCCGGTGCGTCAGATCACCCAGGCCATCGGAGCGTGGATCGACCGCCTCGGCGCGGTGTGGGTCGAGGGCCAGGTCACCCAGATCTCCCGTCGCGGAGGCATGAACACCGTCTTCCTCACGCTGCGCGACAAGCTCGCCGACATCTCGGTGCCGGTCACCTGCAACCGGGGGGTGATCGACTCGCTGCCCACCCCGCTGGTGGAGGGGGCTCAGATCGTCTGCCACGCCCGGCCCTCGTTCTATGCCAACCGCGGCACCCTGTCGCTGGCCGTGCGCGAGATCAGGCTCGTCGGCGAGGGTGAGCTGCTGGCCCGGCTCGAGCGGCGGCGGCAGCTCCTGGCAGCCGAGGGACTCTTCGCCGCGGAGCGCAAGCGCCGACTGCCGTTCCTGCCGCGCAACGTCGGCCTGGTCACCGCGCAGAGCTCGGCCGCCGAGCGAGACGTGCTGGACAACGGCCGACGGCGCTGGCCCGGCGTCAGGTTCACCGTCCGGTACGCCGCCATGCAGGGCATGCACGCCGCTCGTGAGGTGATCGAGGCGATCCAGGCCCTCGACCGCGACCCCGAGGTCGATGTGATCATCATCGCGCGCGGTGGGGGCTCGGTGGAGGACCTGCTGCCCTTCTCCGACGAGGCCGTGGTCCGAGCCGTCTTCGCGGCCACCACCCCGGTGGTCTCGGCGATCGGCCACGAGCCCGACTCCCCCATCCTCGACCTGGTCAGCGACGTACGCGCCTCGACCCCCACCGACGCGGCCAAACGGGTCGTACCCGACGTCGCCGAGGAGGCCGAGCGGGTGCTGCAGGTCCGCGAGCGGGGACGGATGGCGGTTCGTGGCCTGGTCGAGCGCGAGCAGAGGCAGCTGGCGGCACTCCGATCGCGTCCGGTGCTCGCCGATCCGCGCTCGGGGCTGGCGGAGCGGATCCGGGAGATCGAGGGCTACCGCGAGCGTGCGCGCCGGACCTTCCGACACGGGCTCGACCGCGGCCAGGACGACCTGGTGCACCAGGTGGCGCGGATCCGTGCCCTCTCCCCGCTGGCGACCCTGCGTCGTGGCTACGCGGTGCTCTCCGACGCCGACGGGCGAGCGCTCTCCAGCGTGGCCACCTTGGAGCCGGGACACACCATTCACATCCGGGTGGCCGACGGACGCATCGGCGCCGCCACGACGTCGGTCGACCGGATCGACCTGATGACCGAGACGAACGAGGACGACGATGAGTGAAGCTCCCTCCTACGAGGACGCCCGCGACCAGCTGATCGAGGTGGTCCGCACCCTCGAACAGGGCGGCACCAGCCTGGCTGAGTCCCTGGCGCTGTGGGAGCAGGGCGAGGAGCTCGCCAAGGTCTGCCAGCGCGCCCTGGAGGGTGCCCGCGCCCGGCTGGACGAGGCGATCGGCGACGACACCCCCGAGACCTAGGCAGCCAGGCACTCACCTGAGACCTGCCTCGCCTACTCGATCCGGAGCGTCTGGGGCTCCAGGGAGCAGCCCTTCAGCGAGCCGGCGAAGGTGCGGATCTGGGCCTCCGGCGCGGTGCCGACGACCAGTACCGACTCCGCGGAGGCGCCCGCGAGCTTCAGTGACCGCGCGACCGCGTAGTCGCCACCGTCGTCGGTCCACGTCTGCCAGGTCTGACCGTCGATCGTGACGTCGGAGCCACGCTCGGCCGACGGGTCGACGTACTCCTTGGCCAGGTCCTCGATGCTCGAGCGAGCCTCCTCGAGGCCGACGTACTTGCGCTTGTCGGTGAGGATCCCGAGGTGCCATGTCGGCGAGACTCCACTGGTGAACGTCGCGCTGGTCGCCTTCCAGCCCAGCGGCAGCCGATCCGGAGCGAGCACGAGCAACGACTTCTCCGCGCGGGCGGCCTTCACCACCACCGGGTAGTCCACCGCTCGCACCGGAGTGGGCTCGTTGTTGCGGGTGAGCGCCCGGAAGGCGACGACCGCGAGAACGAACAGCACCGTGACGAGCATCGCGCCGACCAGACCGGCCGAACTGCGTGGATATCGGCGGTTGGCGGTGGGGGCGGGCTCTTGAGACGCGCTCATGGACCCATCCTGCCAACGCCCGTTGCGGTTACGATCACTGCCATGTCTGAGAGCCATCTACCCGACTCGCTCACCGTCGCCCCCAGCTACCCCGACCGCAACCTCGCCCTCGAGCTCGTGCGCGTGACCGAGGCCGCCGCCATGGCTGCGGGCCGCTGGGTGGGCAAGGGCGACAAGAACGGTGCGGACGGCGTGGCAGTGAACGCGATGCGCACGCTGATCTCGACCGTCGGCATGCGCGGCATCGTGGTCATCGGCGAGGGCGAGAAGGACAACGCGCCGATGCTCTACAACGGCGAGGAGGTCGGCGACGGAGACGGGCCGAGCTGCGACGTGGCCGTCGACCCGATCGACGGCACCACCCTGGCCGCCAAGGGCATGGCCAATGCCATCGCGGTGCTCGCTGTCTCGCCCCGCGGATCCATGTACGACCCGTCCGCGGTGTTCTACATGGAGAAGCTGGTGACCGGCCCGGCGGCGGCCGACGTGGTCGACATCCGCTACCCGGTCTCGGAGAACATCCACCAGGTCGCCAAGGCCAAGGGCAGCAAGCCCGAGGACGTGACCGTCGTGGTGCTCGATCGGCCCCGGCACGAGCGCCTGGTCGAGGAGATCCGCGGCACCGGCGCGCGGATCAAGTTCATCACCGACGGCGACGTCGCCGGCGCGATCATGGCAGCCCGTGACGGCACCGGCGTCGACCTGCTGCTCGGCATCGGAGGCACCCCCGAGGGGATCATCGCCGCGTGTGCGATGAAGTGCCTCGACGGCGTCATCCAGGGCCGGCTGTGGCCCACCGGCGACGAGGAGAAGCAGCGCGCGATCGACGCCGGGCACGACCTGGAGCGCGTGCTCTACACCGAGGACCTCGTCTCCGGGGACGACTGCTTCTTCGTGGCCACCGGGATCACCGACGGTGAGCTGATGCAGGGCGTCCGCTACAAGGCCGGCGGAGCCTCGACGCACTCCTTGGTGATGCGCTCGCGCAGTGGCACGATCCGATCGATCCACTCCGAGCACAAGCTGAGCAAGCTCAAGGCCTACGCCGACGTCGACTACGAGCGCTGAGGAGCACCATGATCGTGGTAGCAGGCGAGGCCCTGATCGACGTCGTGGTCGACCGAGACGGCGACTCCAGCGAGACCCCCGGCGGATCGCCGCTGAACGTGGCTGTCGGACTGGCCCGTCTGGAGGTGCCGACGACCCTGATCACCCAGGTGGGGCACGACGAGCGCGGTGGACTGGTGGTCCAGCACGTCACCGGGAGCGGCGCCGAGATCGCCGCTGCCCCGACCTCCAGCGGTCGTACGTCGGTGGCCACCGCGCACCTCGACGCCACCGGGGCCGCGACCTACGACTTCGACCTCGACTGGAGCCTGCCGCGCCAGGAGCTCCCGCCGTGCCACGCACTGCACGTCGGGTCGTCTGGGCACCCTGCTCGAGCCGGGCCGCGCCAGCGTGCTGGACCTGGTCGAGCAGGCGTGCGCGCGGGACGGCTTCGTCAGCATCGATGCGAACCTGCGGGAGTCGTTCGTCGACGACCGCGACCGCGTACGCCGAGAGGTCATCGAGCTGGCGGCACGCTGCACCCTGGTCAAGCTCAGCGACGAGGACGCGGTCACGCTCGACCCGGCGACCGACCCCGACGACTTCGCCCGGGAGCTGCTCAAGGGCGAGCGCACCCAGGTCGTGCTGCTCACGCGCGGACCCGACGGCGCCACTGCCTTCACCCACGACGTCCAGGTCAGCGCCCGGCCCCGTCCGATCGAGGTGGTGGACACCGTCGGCGCCGGGGACGCCTTCATGGCCGGCACGCTGGCGCAGCTCTGGGACCTGGACGCCTTCAGGCCGCCCGGACCCGGCCTGCCGGTGTCCGAGGACGATCTGGGCCGGCTGGTGCGCGGCGCGATCGAGGTCTCCGCGATCACGTGTGAACGACGCGGAGCGAACCCACCTCGACGTCAGGAACTGCCGTCAGGGTGGCCCGCCTGACCTGCTGCTCACGCAGGGCAGCCGAGCACGTGATCCATCACGACGGGGTCGACGGCCATGCCACAGTGGCTGGTGCTCACCTCGATCGTGTGCGCGGCCGGGTCCACGCAGGCCCGCCAGTCCACGATGCCGTCGCGCTTGCTGTAGATCGCGGTGAACCCGACCTCGGGGTCGATCGGCAGGTGGCTCTCCTCGAAGGACAGCCGGGCGCACTCGCCACCGAAGCAGTCGGCGCCCATCATCCCACCGAGCCCGGCCTGAGTGAGCCGGGAGAGCATCCGCGCGTCCCAGGCCAGCACGCGGTGGACGGCACCGGGCGCCAGCACGGGACTGCCCAGGCTGACGATCCCCTCGACCAGGTCCGGGCGACGGGCCGCGAGACCGCGGGCGAGCATGCCCCCGAGGCTGTGCCCCACGATCGTGACCTTGCGGTTGCGCCTGGTGGCGATCGACTCCAGTCGACGCTCGAGCTTGTCGGCCGACTGCCGGGTGCAGTCCGACGTTGACGCGGATCTGGGCGCGGTAGGTCCGGAAGCCCTGTCGCCTCAGGAACGTCGACATGGCCCCGAGCGTCGTGTCGCCGGCCAAGAACCCCGGGACCAGCAGGACCGGGTCGTGCGCGGGCACCCGGTGGCTCCCGGCGTACGGCAGCAGCGCGCGGGTGCGACGGTCGGACCTGGAGCGGCGCAGGTAGCGCGCCGCCTCGGTCACCGAGCTGACCTCGCGCATGAGCGCACCCAGACCCCCGGGACCATCGAATCCCTCGGGCAGCAGGAAACTACCGATCGGTGAGCTCACTGACAGAAGGTAGCGTTACTGGCGAGTCACCGGCCACGATCTGCAAGACTTTTTACATTTCAGCCCTTTGAGGACCAAACATGTCGATTCCAGTCTCGAAAGAGTTGTTCGCGCCGGTCTCCCCGGGAGTCGAGCTGTGCTACCAGACCTTCGGCACCCCCGACGCCGAGCCCCTGCTGCTCGTGATGGGTCTCGGCGGCCCGATGAACTGGTGGGACCCCGAGCTGTGCACCATGCTCGCCGAAGCCGGTTTCCACGTCGTCCGCTTCGACAACCGCGACACCGGTCGGTCCTCGCGGATCCCCGGCCGCGTCTCCCGGCAGCCAGCTGGTCCGGGCCTTCGTCGGCCGAGGAGGGCGTACGCCGTACACGCTGAGCGACATGGCTGCCGATGCCGGCGGGCTGATGGACCACCTCGGTTGGACCGGCGCCCACGTGGTGGGGGTCTCGATGGGCGGGATGATCGCGCAGACGATGGCGGTCGAGATGCCCTCGCGGGTCCGGTCGCTGACCTCGATCATGTCGACGCCCGGCAGGCGCACCGTCGGCTGGCAGCATCCGGCCCTGCTGCCGCAGCTGATCGCCAAGCGCGCCGCCGGCCGTGAGGCCTACGTCGCGACCTCGTCGAAGACGTGGCAGCTGATCGGCTCTCCCGGCTTCCGCCGCGACGAGGAGAAGGATCGCGAACGCGCCGGCGAGACCTTCGACCGCGGCGTCTCCGCGAGCGGGGTGATGCGACAGATGCTGGCGGTGGTCAACCAGCCCGACCGCTCACGGGCCCTGGCAGGGCTGCGAGGTGCCGGCGGCCGTCGTGCACGGCGCCGCGGACAGGATGGTGCACGTCTCCGGTGGTCGCGCGACCGCACGAGCCATCCCGGGCGCGGAGCTGCTGGTCATCGACGGCATGGGCCACGACCTGCCGGAGCGAGCTGTTCGAGACGTTCACCGACCTGATCCGGCGTACGGCGGACCGCGCCGAGCAGACCGCCGGGTCCGAGCGCACTGGCTGAACCCGTGAGCACCGGCTGAACCGGTGACACAGGCCGACGGGCGCCCCAGCGGTGGTTCGCACCGCCGGAGCGCCCGTTCGTCAGTACCTCAGTACTTCAGTCGCTGAGCCGATCGCCGGAGGCGGCGTCGAAGACGTGCACGTGGTGCGGGTCGGTGGTCACGTGGAGCACCTCGCCCTTGTGCACGGTGTCGCGTCCGTGCACCCGCACGATGACGCTGCTGGGCACACCCTCGACATCGCTGGTCCCGTAGACGAACGCGTCGGAGCCCGAGCTCCTCGACGACGGTGACCTTGACCGGCAGCCCGCCCTCCTCGGCAGTGACCTGGCGCCAGGACTCGGGACGGACACCGATCACGATGTCGCCCTTCATCCGCTGGGAGGCGGTCTCATCGACCGGCACGAGGTACTCGCCGATCTTGGCCTTGCCGTTCTCGGCCTTGGCGGAGATCAGGTTCATCTGCGGTGAGCCGATGAAGCCGGCCACGAACAGGTTCACCGGGCGGTCGTAGAGGTTCAGCGGGGTGTCCACCTGCTGGAGGTAGCCGTCCTTCATCACCGCGACCCGGTCGCCCATCGTCATCGCCTCGACCTGGTCGTGGGTGACGTAGACGGTGGTGACGCCGAGGTCGGCCTGGAGCTTGGCGATGTCCGTGCGGGTCTGCACGCGCATCTTCGCGTCCAGGTTGGACAGCGGCTCGTCCATGCAGAAGACCTGGGGCTTGCGCACGATCGCGCGCCCCATCGCCACGCGCTGGCGCTGGCCACCGGAGAGTGCCTTGGGCTTGCGGTCGAGGTACTCGGTGAGGTTCAGGATCCGAGCCGCCTCGTCGACGGCCTTCTTGCGCTCGTCGGCCGGCATCTTGGCCATCTTCAGCGAGAACGCCATGTTCTCCGCCACCGTCATGTGCGGGTAGAGCGCGTAGTTCTGGAACACCATCGCGATGTCGCGGTCCTTGGGCGGGAGCTTGGTGACGTCGCGGTCACCGATGAAGATCTGCCCGTCGTTGACCTCTTCGAGCCCTGCGAGCATCCGCAAGGTGGTGGACTTGCCGCACCCGGAGGGTCCGACGAGGACCATGAACTCGCCGTCCTCGATCTCCAGGTCGATGCCGGGAACCGCGGGCTTGTCCATCCCGGGATACCAGCGCTGTGCTTGCTTGAACGTGACTGTTGCCATGATTTATCTCCTCACCGGCAGGAACGTGCCGGACGATCCGTTGTAAGTGACCCGAGTCACACTACGGTCCAGAGCCCCGGACGCCAATGCGAGCCCGCGGCCGTCGGCACGCCACGTCACCGGCACCGGGTCGCTGAGACCTCCGACGAACTCGCCGACGGACCCCTGGTTGCGGAAGGCCATGAAGTACGCCGAGCCGGCGTGCTCGACGACCTTGCCGACATAGAGCGACTCGTCGCTGAGCCGCACCGCCGCGGCGACGTCCACCTCGGCTCCCGGCCCGTCGACCGGCACCGACCACACGCCACCGGCTCCCGCGGCGTCCTCCGGCATCTGCTCAGCCAGGCAGGAGAAGAGCAGCACCCAGCGGTCGTCCACCTGCACCACCTGGATCACCTCGAGCCACTCGAAGAGCCCGGTCGGCGAGCTCAGCGGCGGCGCCACCACCCAGCTCGAGCAGGTCCTCGGAGACCGCGTGGCCGACGACGCCGCATCCGGGGTCACCGCGCCGGTCACGGGCCGTGACGTACATGTGCCAGGTGCCGCCTGCGTCCTGCACGACCCACGGGTCGCGCCAGGCCTCCTCGACCCAGGCCGGGCTGCTGCGCTGGTAGTACGCCGGGTCGGCGCTGAGCACCAGGTCGGTGCGGGTCCAGGTCAACGCGTCCGAGGATCGGGCGGAGCCGATCCGCTGGACGAGACCGTCGTCCTCGCTGCAGAGACCGGTCGAGAACAGCCACCACCCCTCGCCGCTGTGGACGGTGCAGCCGGTCCAGGAGGCGAGGTCGTCGAAGGAAGGAACCTCGGGCGCCGGCAGCGGCGCCGGCAGCGGGGTCCAGGTGACCAGGTCCTCGGAGACCGCGTGACCGATGCGTGCGTGCCGATGACGCAGATCGGGGTCGCCCAGCGACCGCGGCGCATGCAGGTAGAACAGGTGCTGGCGACCGGTAGCGGCGTCGTACACCGTCCAGAAGTCCCACACGTAGGCATGCGGGCAGGTCGAACGTCACCCGCGGCTCGGCTCGGCGGTGATCGGGAGCCCGGTCCCGGTGGAGTCGCCCACGCTCAGCAGCAACGGCAGTCGGAAGACACCCGACCGACCCGGCTCGGGCTCCAGCAGCAGCGAGACCGCGAGCCTGCCCATCTCGGCGAACGGGATGCCCAGGGACGTGAGCCGCGGGCGGAGCCAGTCGGCCAGCTCCGAGCCGTCGAAGGCGATGACGGCGACGTCCTCGGGCACCCTGAGCCCGCTGCTCGGCCAGCGCCTGGTAGGCCCCCATCGCGATCCGGTCGTTGAGGCAGATCAGAGCAGCCGGTCGGGCGCCTTCGGCCAACCAGCGACGCATGTGGTGGTACGCCGGCTCGACCGCCCAGGGGCAGCGCACGATGCCCGCCAGCTCGCGGTGTGCCTGGCTCATCGCCGCGGTGATGCCGCGGACGCGCTCGACGCCGGCGGTGGCGGTGGGTGTGGGATCTTCGCCCACGACGTAGGTGGGGCCCTGGATGCCGGAGGAGACGAGCAGGGCCACGGCGGCGTGTCCGCCACCCTCGTCGTCAGGCACCACGCCGGGAAGCCCTTGGGTGGCGTCGACGCAGTTGAGCAGGACGGTGCGCACCTGCGCCAACGCCTCGGGCACCTGCACCTTCGAGGCAGTGTGGGTGGCGTAGATGATGCCGTCCACCTGACGGTCGACCATGTCCTCGATCAGCAGGCACTCGGCGTCGAGGTCGCCCATGGTCTCCCCGATCACCAGCAGGTGGTCGCTCTCCCGGGCTGCGGCACTGGCGCCGGTGAGGAGCTGGTTGGAGAATCCCCGACTCGCCACCGAGTCCGAGATGACGCCGATGGTCCGGGTCCGGGAGCGGCGCAGGTTGCGGGCGTTCAGGTTGGGGCGGTACTTCAGCTCGTGCATGGCGGTCTCGACCCGGCGCGCGGTCTCCTCCGAGATCCGCATCTGGGCGGAACGGCCGTTGAGGATGTAGGAGGCGGTGGTGACCGAGACTCCCGCTCGCCGAGCGACGTCGTTCAACGTCGCCTTCTTGAAGGGGGTCACTATGCACACCTCCGTCGCAAATTGAGCCGCCGTAACCAAATCGATGCTTGACACTTCGCGGGGCCTAGCGCCATAGGCTGCTGATTCGATTCAGCATGTGGTGTCGATCACACTACGACGCCGAGCGTCCCAGTGTCCAAGAGTCATCCAAGTCCAGCTCCGAGGAGAACATGATGCAGATCCCCAGGCCTCCCAGGGCCGCGCTCGCCGCGGTCACCGCTCTGGCGGCCGCCACGGCACTCACCGGCTGCGGCGGCGGAAGTGGCGATAGCGGCGGCGAGGACGACAAGTCCGTGACCATCTGGAGCAGCATCGACCAACCGGTCCAGGACGGGCTGAACCAGGTGCTCACCGGAGAAGGCCAAGGCGGAGGGCATCACGGTCAAGTGGCAGAAGGTTGAGAACATCAACCAGCTGATCATGCAGAAGATCCAGGCGAACGACACCCCGGACATCGCGTTCATCCCGCAGCCCGGCGTCGTCGCCGACATCGTCAAGCGCGGCAAGCCGGTCCCCCTCGACGACGTGCTCGACACGGCGGCGCTCGAGGAGTCCATGATCCCCGGCACCATCGACTCCGGCACCGTCGACGACAAGCTCTACGGCCTGCTGGTCAGCGCGAACGTGAAGAGCCTGGTGTTCTACCCGAAGAAGGCCTGGGACAAGGCCGGCTACGAGGCGCCGGAGTCGATCGAGGAACTCAACGCGCTGACCGAGGAGATCAAGTCCGACGGCAACACTCCGTGGTGCATGGGCATCGAGTCCGACACCGCGACCGGGTGGCCCGCCACGGACTGGATGGAGGACCTGATCATGCGGTACGGCGGCCCGGAGGAGTACAAGAAGTGGGTCGCCAACGAGGTCAAGTTCGACTCCCCGCTCGTCAAGGAGGCCGCCGCGGAGTTCGAGAAGCTGATGTTCACCGACGGCAACGTGCTCGGTGGCCGCAAGGCGATCGCCAGCACCAACTTCGGCACGGCCGGAAACCCGATGTTCGACGCGAAGCCCGGCTGCTGGATGTACAAGCAGGGCAGCTTCATCACCGGCTTCTTCCCGGACGACGTCAAGTCGGACCTGGACGCCAACGTCGGCGTGTTCGGCTTCCCGCCCAAGGACACCGGCGGCGAGAACCCCGTCCTCGGTGGTGGCGACATGGCGATGCTGCTGGACGAGTCCCAGTCGAGCAAGGACGTCATGAAGATGCTGGCCGACCCCGAGATCGGCAACGAGGCGGCGAAGAACAGCTCGTTCATCTCGCCGCACAAGACGTTCGACGAGGCCAACTACGCCAACGACCTGACCCGTCAGGTCGCCAAGGTCGGCACCGACGCGACCGTGCTGCTGTTCGACGGTTCCGACCAGATGCCCGGCGAGGTCGGCGCCGGCGCCTTCTGGAAGGAGATGAGCGCCTGGATCAGCGACCAGAAGGATCTCGACGCCGCTCTGAAGGGCATCGACGAGGCCTGGCCGGCTGGCTGAGTCTCTCGCACGTTGCAGCACCGCCGGGGGTGTGGGGACCACACCCCGCGCCCCCGGCGTTCACTCTGCCGAGAAGCCCCGCCCGCGAGCCGGGCCAGGAAGGTGTGATCTGACATGAAGGTGCTCACAGCCCTGCTGACCGTAGTGGCGGGCATCGGTGCGGCGCTGGCGCTGTACTGGGTGCTCAACAAGCTCGCCGAGCTGATGCCACCCAAGTGGGAGCAGCGGGTCAAGCCGTACTTCTACATCCTGCCGGCCTACCTCGCGGTCGCCGTCTACCTGATCTATCCGGCAGCCCAGACGGTGGTCGCCAGCTTCCAGGACGCCTCCTCGACGGCGTTCGTAGGCATGGACAACTTCACCCGGCTGCTCTCCAACGACGGGTTCCGCCAGACACTGTTCAACACCTTGTTGTGGATCATCCTGGTCCCGGCGGTGACGGTGGTCCTAGGCCTCGCCGTGGCCGTGCTCACCGACCGGCTCAAGCCGACCGGGGAGAAGCTCACCAAGACGATCATCTTCATGCCGATGGCGATCAGCGCCGTGGGCGCGGCGACCGTGTGGCGCTTCATGTACGCCGCGGAGCCCCAGGGTCGCACCCAGATCGGCGTCCTCAACGCCGTCTGGACCAGCCTGGGCTTCGACCCGGTGGCCTGGCTGCAGCAGAGCACGCTCCACCTGAACAGCGTGCTGTTGATGGTGGTGCTGCTCTGGTCGCAGGTCGGCTTCGCCATGGTGCTGCTCTCCGCGGCAGTCAAGGGCGTCCCCGCGGACACGCTGGAGGCCGCGCGCATCGACGGCGCCACCGAGCGGCAGACGTTCTTCCGGGTGGTCCTGCCGCAGATCAAGGGCACGATCATCACCGTGTTCATCACCGTGACCATCGCGGTCATGAAGATCTTCGACATCGTCTACGTGCTCACCAACGGTGGCTTCAACACCAACGTGCTGGGCAACGAGTTCTTCAACCAGCTGAACACCAACTTCAACAACGGCGCAGCCGCAGCCATCGTGGTGATGCTGATGATCGCGGTCATCCCGGTGATGATCTACCAAGTCCGTCACTTCAAGCGCGAGGAGGCCGCAGCATGAGCCAGGCAGTGACTCCCATGGCGGCGGCGACGCCGACGGCCCAGCAGCGGAAGAAGGCCTCCAGCTTCGACCCCAACCCGGCCAAGGCAGGCTGGCTGGTCAAGCTGGTGCTGATCTTGATCTGCCTGGTGTGGATGGTGCCGTTGATCGGCACCTTCGTGACCTCGTTCCGCACGGTCGACGCGGCGCGGAACTCCGGCTGGTGGACCGTGCTCGGCAGCCTGGGTGACCTCACCACCAGCAACTACACCGAGGCGCTGGACAAGGCCCAGATGGGGCCGGCGTTCATCAACAGCCTCGCCATCGTGCTGCCGGCGACGTTCATCCCGGTGCTGGTAGCGGCCTTCGCGGCGTACGCCTTCACCTTCATGGAGTTCAAGGGTCGTGACGTGCTGTTCCTGAGCATCGTCGGGCTGCTCGTGGTGCCCAACTACGTCGCCCTGGTGCCGATGCTGAAGATCTACGGCTACCTCGGCATGAACGGCACCTTCCCGGCCGTGTGGCTGGCCCACATCGGCTTCGGCATGTCCCTGGCGATCTACATCCTGCGCAACTACATGGCCACCTTGCCCAAGACCATCATCGAGTCCGCCAAGATCGACGGCGCCAGCCACTTCCAGACCTTCTACCGGCTGGTGCTTCCGATGTCGGTGCCGGCCCTCGCCTCGTTCGCGATCTTCCAGTTCCTCTGGGTCTGGAACGACCTGCTGGTGGCGCTGGTCTTCATCGGCCCCGGCGAGAACGAGCCGATGACGATCGCGCTGACCGGACTGCGTGGCCAGCTCGGTCAGGGCTGGAACCTCACGACGGCGGGTGGCATCTTGACCATCATCGTGCCGATCGCGGTCTTCCTGCTGCTCCAGCGCTACTTCGTGCGCGGCATGACCGCAGGCGCGGTCAAGGGATGACCTGACCGCTGATGATGTTCCCGCGTGACCCGCAGGCCACGATCACGGGCATCGAGCTGGTCCGCGACCATGACGGGTTCCCCGTCGTGGTCGCGGTCGGCTTGCTGGGCTCGGCGTCCTCGGGCCAGCCGCTGCTGCCCCACGGCCCGGGTCTTCCCCTCCTCGGGGAACATGCCCGCGGCCGGTTGACCCGCCCCCACCTGCGCGGACACCGGGACGGCGGCCGAGACTGGTCGACGAAGTTCCGATGCAGCGCGATCGAGGAGTTTGACGGCGGTCTGCGGATCGAGCTCGTCGACTCAGCGGCCGGACTCGGACTGGTCACCGAGGTCGAGACCGTCGCAGGCGGGGCCCTTCGGCTGCGGCACGTGCTGACCAACGACGGCACGGACGACTATGCCCTCGAAGGCCTCGAGGTGGTGCTGCCCGCTCCCGACCATCTGGTCGAGGTCCTCGACTTCACCGGTCGTCACGAGCGCGAGCGCAACCCACAGCGCCACCAGGTCACCGACGGACTCTGGACCCGAGAGTCGCGTGCGGGTCGACCGGGACTCGGTGCGGCCACCCTGGCGGTGCTCGGCACCCCCGGCTTCTCCACGACCCACGGCGAGGTGCTCGCGGTCCACGTCGCCTGGAGCGGCAACTCCGTGCTCCGGGTCGAGCGCGACCCCGCCACCGCGACCACTCTCGGTGGCGGCGAGCTCCTCCAGTCCGGCGAGCTGCGGCTCGCTCCCGCGGACAGCTACTCCACGCCGTGGGTCTACTTCGCCGCCGCAGACGACGGTCTCGACGGTCTGGCCGCGGTCTGGCACGGATACCAGCGCAGCCTCGCGCCCATCCGGGCACCCAGCCGGTCGTGCTCAACGTCTGGGAGGCCGTCTACTTCGACCACGACCTCCCGAGGCTCAAAGCAATCGCCGACCGCGCCGCGCACATCGGCGTCGAGCGCTTCGTCCTGGACGACGGCTGGTTCGGCCGGCGCCGTGACGACACGCTCGGGCTCGGCGACTGGTGGGTGGACCCCGAGGTGTGGCCCGAGGGACTGACTCCTCTGGTGGACCACGTGCGTGGGCTCGGAATGCAGTTCGGCCTGTGGATCGAGCCGGAGATGGTGAACCCGGACTCCGACCTCTACCGCGAGCACCCGGACTGGATCCTCTCCACGGGTGACCGGGTGCCGTTGCTGCACCGACACCAGCTGGTGCTCGACCTCTCCCGCGCCGAGGTCCGCGAGCACATCTTCGAGCAGATCACCGCGGTGCTCTCGGCCTATCCGGTCGAGGCGGTCAAGTGGGACCACAACCGTGACCTGCTCGAGGCGGGGAGCTCGGCCCGGGGAGGTGCGCCTGCGGTGCACGCCCAGACAGTCGGCTTCTACGCCCTGCTGGACGCGCTGCGCGCCGCGCACCCCGGGATCGACTGGGAGTCGTGTGCCTCGGGCGGCGGCCGGGTGGACCTCGGCGTACTCGAGCGGGTGCAGCGCATCTGGACCTCCGACATGACCGACGCGGTCGCGCGGCAGCAGATCCAGCGATGGACCACCCAGCTCGTCGCCCCCGAGTACGTCGGCGCGCACATCTCCTCGCCGACCTCGCACACCACCGGACGCACGCTGGGTCTGGACTTCCGGGCCGCGACCGCCCTGTTCGGCTCGTTCGGGTTCGAGTGGGACCTCACCGAGGCGACGGAGGAGGACCTCGAGCTGCTCGCCGACTGGGTCCGTCGCTACCGGCGTTTCCGGCCGCTGCTGCACTCGGGGCGGGTCGTTCGTCCCGAGTCCTCGGACCCGACGGTGCTGATGCACGGCGTGGTGGCAGCAGACCGCTCCGAGGCGCTGCTCGCCCACGTGCAGCTCGACGAGCCGTCGCACAACCGCGGGGTGTCGATGCGGGTGCCGGGGCTGGACCTGACCGCGACCTACGATCCGCGCTGGGAGGGTGCGGTCGACTACACGCACGTCAGCATGTCCTCGCCGCTCGCCCCGGACGGCCCGACCGAGGGGGTCGGGGTCACCGGGCAGGCGCTCTCAGACCGAGGGCTCTGGTTCCCCCGGCGCCGACCCGAGACCGTGACGCTGGTGCACCTGGTCCGGACCTGACCGCCCGCTGGGGTCGAGCACTACCCGGGCATCGAGCGCCAGTGTGCCCTCGGGCGTGGCGAGCAGCGGGTTGACCTCCAGCTCCCGCAGCTCGGGATGCTGCACCGCCGTACGCGCGACGGCGGCGACCGCCGCCACCAGCGCGTCGAGGTCCACCGCGGCCCGACCGCGCGCGCCCAGCAGCAGCGGCGCACCACGCAGCGACAGCAGCAGGTCGCGCACCTGCGCGAGGGAGACCGGGGCCAGGGCGCACGCGGTGTCGGCGAGCACCTCGGCGTAGATCCCACCGAGCCCGACCATCAGCACCGGACCGAACGTCGGATCGCGCACGCACCCCGCGATCACCTCGACTCCGGCACCGAGGCTCCCGGCGGAGCCCGCCATCGCCTCGACCGAGACCGCCCGCGGGTCGAGGCGTGCCCTCAGGTCGTCGTACGCCGCGAAGCGCGGCCGCTGCGTCCGGGAGCCCGAGCACCACGCCTCCCGCGTCCGACTTGTGCTGCGTGCCGAGGGCCTTGAGCACGACCGGGAACCCGGTCGTCTCGAAGGCGGCCTCCAGCTCGCTCCTGGCGGTCACCGTGACGGCGGACGGAAACCTCACCCCCGCGGCACCGAACAGGGCGCGGGCCGACTCATAGGTCGCCTCGATGACGCGGGCGGAGTCGGGGACCTGCTCCTGCGCGACCTCGGGCAGCGGGCCCTCGACGAGTCCCGCCAGCACCGCACAGGCGCGGTCGATGTCGCGGTGCACCGGGATCCCGGCGGCTCGCAGCACCGCGGCGCTCGGGCTGTGGGGGAAGATCGTGTGCACCACCACCGGCTTGTGCTGCGCCTGGACCGCGAGCGCGATGCTGTGCACGGCGGCCAGCTCGGTGACGCTGAGACCGTTGCCCTCGACCGAGTAGCCGCCGAAGTAGCCGGTCACCAGCACCGCGTCCACGTCGTCCCCCTCGAGCAGGGCCTCCACGGCGCGGGCGTAGTTCATCGGGTCCCTGTCCCCCGCCCCCGCCAGGTCGACGGGATTCGCGACCGTCGAGCTGGCCCACAGGTGCTCGCGCAGGCGGCTGCGGGTCGCCTCCCCGAGCGGCGGGCTGTCCAGCCCGACCGCGGCGAGGGCGTCGGCCGCCATCGCGCCGTGGCCACCCCCGTCGGTGAGCACCGCCACCCGGTCGCCGAGCAGCCGACGAGGGACGAGCAGGCCCTGGAGCAGGTCGGCCATCTGGGTGGGGTTGTCGACACGTCGTACCCCCGCGACCGCGCACGCCGCGTCGACCACCTGGGCGGGGCTGGTGAGCGAGCCGGTGTGGGAGACCGCGCTGCGCGCGGCGGCGGCGGACCTCCCCGGCGAGAGCAGCACGACAGGTTTCCCGGCCTCGCGCAGCGCTCGGGCCGCGGCGATGAACCCGCGCCCGTCGACCACGTCCTCGGCGTACAGCGCGACCGCCCTGGTGCCCGCGTGGGCCACGCACGAGCGCATCAGCTCCACCACGCCCAGCTGCGCCTGGTTGCCCAGTGAGACGAACCGCGAGACTCCCAGACCACGCTCGACGAACAGGGCGCCCAGGTCGAGGACCATGTTGCCGCTCTGGCTGAGCACTGCCACCTCGCCGACCGGGAGCGCGGCATGGCTCAGCTGCAGGTCCGTGCCGGTGTCAGCCACGCCCAGGCAGTTCGGGCCGACCAGGACCGCTCCGGCCGCGCGGGCGATGGCGACGGCCTCCTGCTCGAGCCGGGCACCCTCCGCGCCCAGCTCGGAGAATCCTGCGGTGATCACCACGACTGCGCGCGCGCCGGCCTCGACCGCCTCGGCCACGGTCCCGACCAGCGCCGCCGCCGGGACACACACCACGACCAGGTCCAGCGCGCTGCCGTGATCGCGCCGAGCCTCGGCCAGGGTCCGGTAGGTGGGCCGGCCGAGCACCACCGTGCCGCGCGCGTTGACCAGCAGCACCGGCCGGCGGCCGACCGACTCGAGGGCACGCCGGCTCAGGATGTGCCCCCACTTGGCGGGATCGTCGCTGGCTCCCACGACGGCCACCGAGTCCGGATCGAACAGCGACCTCAGACCGAGCGTCGAGCTCAGCACGCATCGGGGAGCTCACCGGACGCCGCTTGCATCTCGCCGGGTCACTCCGCGAGCCTAGGTCACCGAACGGCCAAGAAGTCGGACATGATCAACGCGTCGTCTGCACCACGAGGCCGGGGCACTCGTACACCGTCACCCCCGCTCCGAGGGCAGCCGTTCGAGAAGCCGTAGGGACACCCTGCGGGGCAGCAGAACAAGGAGAGTGCGAGATGGACTTCAAGCTGAGCGACGAGCAGCGCGCGGTGGTCGCGACGACGCGGTCCTTCGTCGAGCGTGAGCTCTATCCGCACGAGCAGGAGGTCGAGCGCACCGGCGTGCTGCGTCCCGAGCTCGCCGCGGAGATCACCCAGAAGGCGATCAAGGCCGGCCTCTACGCCGCGAACATGCCCGAGGAGGTCGGAGGCGCCGGTCTGGACACGCTCACGGGTGTGCTCTTCGAGAAGGAGCTCGGCAAGGCCAACTACGCACTCCACTACACCTGCGTGGGACGGCCCTCCAACATCCTGCTCGCCGGCACGGAGGCGCAGCGGGAGCGCTACCTCTACCCCAGTGTGCGAGGTGAGCGCCGCGACTGCCTGGCGCTGACCGAGCCGGAGGCCGGCTCCGACCTGCGGGGCATGCGCACGCGCGCGGTCAAGGAGGCGCAGGGCTGGCGCATCCACGGAACCAAGCACTTCATCAGCCACGCGCAGGAGTCCGACTTCGTGATCCTGTTCGCGCGCACCGACGCCGGGGATGACGGCGCCAAGGCGATGTCCACCTTCCTCGTCGACCTCGACACGCCAGGGCTGACGGTGCACGAGGGCTACCGCAACGTCTCCCACCGCGGCTACACCAACGCGATCCTCGACTTCGACAACTGTCACGTCGCCGACGACGCGCTGCTCGGCGAGGAGGGTCGCGGGTTCGACCTCGCCGGCACCTGGCTGGGCGCCACCCGCCTCCAGGTCGCCGGCACCTGCCTGGGACGCGCCGAGCGGGCGCTCGGCCTGGCCGTGCGGCACGCCGCGGAGCGCGAGCAGTTCGGCCAGAAGATCGGCCGCTTCCAGGGGATCTCGTTCAAGCTCGCCGACATGGCCACCGAGCTGCGCGCCGCGGAGCTGCTCACGCTGGAGGCCGCCTGGAAGTACGACCAGGGCACCGCCACCGACTCCGACATCGCGATGGCCAAGCTGAAGGCCACCGAGATGCTCGCCTTCGTCGCGGACGAGGCGATCCAGATCCACGGCGGCATGGGACTGATGGACGAGCTGCCGCTGGAGCGCATCTGGAGGGACGCCCGGATCGAGCGGATCTGGGACGGCACCTCGGAGATCCAGCGGCACATCATCTCCCGGGCCCTGCTGCGGCCGCTCGGCTCGTGAGCACGTCCGCTTTCCGATGAGCAGGGAGAACAGATGAGCGAGTCCGTACGCACGCGACAGGTGGGCGCGGTCCTGGAGGTCACCCTCGACCGGCCCAAGGCCAACGCGATCGACCTGGCGACCAGCCGCGAGATGGGTCAGGTCTTCGCCGACTTCCGCGACGACCCGGCACTGCGGGTGGCGATCCTCCGCACGGCAGGTGAGAAGTTCTTCTGCGCCGGCTGGGACCTCAAGGCTGCCGCGGGCGGCGACGCGGTCGACGGGGACTACGGCGTCGGCGGGTTCGGCGGTCTTCAGGAGCTGCCCGACCTGAACAAGCCGGTGATCGCCGCGGTGCACGGCCTGGCCATGGGCGGCGGCTTCGAGCTGGCCCTGTCCTGCGACCTGATCTATGCCTCCGCCTCGACCCAGTTCGGCCTGCCGGAGATCACGGCCGGGACCGTCGCGGACGCGGCCACCATCAAGCTGCCGAAGCGGATGCCCTACCACGTCGCGATGGAGCTGCTCCTGACCGGACGGTGGATGGATGCCGTCGAGGCGCACCGTTGGGGCGTGGTCAACGAGGTGCTCGCCGACCAGGAGGCCGTGCTCGCGCGGGCCTGGGAGATCGCTCGCATGCTGGAGTCCGGACCCCCGCTGGTCTTCGCCGCGATCAAGGAGGTCGCCCGAGCCGCGGAGGGCACCGGGTTCCAGGAGGTGCTGGACCAGGTGACCGGACGCGTGCTCCCGACCGTGGACGCGCTCTACTCCTCCGAGGACGGGCTGGAGGGCTTCCGAGGCCTTCGCCGAGAAGCGAGCGCCGGTGTGGAAGGGCCGCTGATCCTCGCGGCTCAGTCGTGCGTGGCCGCCTGGTCGTCCTCGCCGTCGTCGGTGTACTCCGAGCTCGCCGCGCCGGTGCGCGCGTTCGGGCCCGTCTTGCCCTCCTGAACCCGACCGCTCTCCGCGTCCGGCGCGCCGGCCACCGCCTGGTCGGGCTGGATCGGCTGGTCGGCACCCTCGAGGCTGGAGACCTCCGAGACCTGTCCTTCATCGTCGGGTGGGGGCACGGTGTCACGTCCTTCGCACGATCACTGGGTCGGGGACAGCCGGCTGGAGCGGAGTCCAGCGCCTGTCCGGGCCGGCGGGAGCGTCGGCTCCACCGTTGTACCCAATCGCGCGAGATCGATGACCCGACCGGCCTGAAGGCGAGGAGACAGGTGCGAGACAGACCGGTGCCGGGTCCGCTGGCACAATCCTCTGCGTGACTGAGTACGTCGAGGTGGCTCGCGCCGAGTCCGAGCGTGGAGAGCTGGTCCTTCGCCGGCGCATCGAGCCGAACGCCGCCGACACCCTGGAGCTGCGCGTCAACGGGGTCTTCGTGATGGACACCCAGGAGACCAGCTCCGAGATCGCACTGGCGGAGGCGGCGCTCGCGCTGGTGGAGCGTCCGCGTCGCGTCGTCGTCGGCGGCCTGGGCCTCGGGTTCACGGTGCAGCGGGTGCTGGCCGACCACGAGGTCGAGGAGGTCCGCGTGGTCGAGATCGAGGAGTCGCTGATCGCCTGGATGCGCGACGGCACCGTCCCGCACGGGCCCGCGCTGCTCGCCGACAGTCGGCTGCACCTGGTCAACGCCGACATTCTGATGGCGATCGCGGAGGCCACGTCGAGCTACGACCTGGTGCTGCTCGACGTCGACAACGGTCCCGGCTACCTGGTCTACGACGGCAACGCCGCCGTCTACCGGCCCGAGTTCATCGAGAGCGCCCGACGGACCATCAACCCCGGAGGCGTGCTGGTGGTGTGGTCGGCGAACCCGGCCCCGGAGCTGGCGGCGGTGATGGAGGAGGTCTTCGGCAACTGCGACGAGCACCGCTACGACGTACTGCTGCAGGAGCGGCCGGAGCAGTACCTGCTCTACCTCTCGCGCGTCGTCTGATCGACTCCTCGAGCGAGGGCGGGCTGGGGGCGAGCGGCGGATCACCGGTAGCGTCCACCCCATGAGCGCCGAGAATCGTCGCAGCCTGACCCGTACCGAGCACGACAGCATGGGCGACATCGAGGTCCCCAAGGACGCGCTGTGGCGTGCGCAGACCCAGCGCGCTGTGGAGAACTTCCCGATCAGCGGCACCACGTTGGAGCCGGCCCACATCGTGGCGATCGCCCGGGTCAAGAAGGCCGCCGCTCGCATCAACGCCGAGCTCGGCATCATCGACGCGGACAAGGCCGCGGCCATCGCGAACGGGGCCGACGAGATCATCGGTGGCGCTCACCACGGCGAGTTCCCGATCGACGTCTTCCAGACCGGGTCGGGCACCAGCTCCAACATGAACATGAACGAGGTGCTCGCCTCGCTGGCCTCCCGCGCCGGCACCGACTGCCACCCCAACGACCACGTCAACGCCAGCCAGTCGAGCAACGACACCTTCCCCACCTCGATCCACGTGGCCGCGGTCGAGGCGACCAAGGCCGAGCTGATCCCTGCGCTCGAGGAGCTCGCCCGGTCGCTGGAGGGCAAGGCAGAAGAGTTCAAGCACGTGGTGAAGTCGGGGCGGACCCACCTCATGGACGCGACCCCGGTGATGCTCGGGCAGGAGTTCGGAGGCTACGCCGCGATCATCCGGATGGGCGTGGAGAGACTCGAGTCGGCTCTCCCGCGCGTGGCCGAGCTGCCCCTCGGTGGCACCGCGGTCGGCACCGGCATCAACACTCCCGACGGCTTCGCCGAGCGAGTCATCGCCGACATCGCCGCGGAGACCGGCCTGCCCTTCACCGAGGCCCGCAACCACTTCGAGGCGCAGGGCAGCCAGGACGCGCTCGTCGAGCTCTCCGGCCAGCTCCGCACGATCGCGGTGGGCCTGACCAAGATCTGCAACGACCTGCGGTGGATGTCCTCGGGGCCGACGACCGGGTTGGCCGAGATCCACCTGCCCGACCTCCAGCCCGGCTCGAGCATCATGCCCGGCAAGGTGAACCCGGTGCTCCCGGAGGCGACCCTGATGGTGTGCGCGCAGGTGATCGGCAACGACGCCACGGTCGCGGTCGGCGGTGCCAGCGGCAGCTTCGAGCTCAACGTGATGATGCCGGTGATGGCGCGCAACCTGCTCGAGTCGATCCGGCTGCTGGCCCACGTCGCACCGCTGCTGGCCCACCGGTGCATCGACGGCATCACCGCCGACGAGGACCGGTGCCTGACCTACGCCGAGTCCTCGCCCTCCGTGGTGACGCCGCTGAACAAGTACATCGGCTACGAGGAGGCCTCCAAGGTCGCCAAGTCAGCCCTCAAGGAGGGCCGCACCATCCGCGAGCAGGTGCTCCACATGGGGTACGTCGACCGCGGGGACCTCACCGAGGAGCAGATGGACCAGGCGCTCGACGTCCGCAGCATGACCCGGGCGGACTGAGTCCGGGTCAGTACCAGCCGGCACCCTGCTGGTAGGACCAGGCGGCACAGGGCGAGCCGTAGCGGCTCTTGATGTAGCCCAGACCCCACCGGATCTGGGTCTCGGCGTTGCTCTCCCAGTTCGGTCCCGCCGAGGACATCTTGGAGCCGGGCAGAGCCTGCGGGATGCCGTACGCCGAGGAGGTCGGGTTGTCGGCACGCACGTTCCAGCCGGACTCCTTGGTCCAGAGGCTCTCCAGGCAGCCGAACTCCGAGGCCGACATGCCGAACTGCGGCATCAGGGCGCGGGCGAGCGTCTTGGGGTCGGCGGTGCTCAGGTCCGCCGACTTCGTGACCGCGACGCCGGAGGCGTTCGAGAGCGTGCGGGCCTTGGCCCGGTCGGCCACGGGTCGACGGTCACCGGTCGACCGGGAGGCCCGCTCCTCGCGTTCGTCCAGCTCGGACTGGGTCAGGGCCTTGCTCGGGCTCGCGGTGGCCAGCGTGGCCGAGGCCTGGTCGAGGGGCGCCCCGTCGCCGAGGACCCCTGCGGACACGGCGAGACCGGTCGCGACGACGGCGACCGCGGAGCTCAGCGCGATCGTGCGCAGGCGGTGGCGTGAGCGGGTGAGCAGAGAGGTTCCGGGCGCGCGGCGGTGCGTGGCGCTGTGCTTCTCGGACAAGGTGGACCCTAGCGTTGACGGCATGGACGTCATGCACGCTCGACGTGCTGGGGGGAAGCGCGGAGCGTTCGGGGAAGAACGTCCACCCTCGCGCATCCCCCGAACAGTTGCAAGTTGAACCACCCGGTAACCAGCGTGACCTCGTTCACGTTCGCGGCCGGCCGAGCGCACTCACATGGTCATGTGCTCCAGCATCTCGGTGACCAGCGCCGCGATCGGCGACCGCTCGGACCGGGTGAGGGTGACGTGCGCGAACAGCGGGTGTCCCTTGAGCCGGTCGACCACCGCGACCACGCCGTCGTGGCGACCGACCCGGAGGTTGTCGCGCTGGGCCACGTCGTGGGTCAGCACCACCTTGGAGTTGGCACCTATCCGGGAGAGCACGGTCAACAGCACGTTGCGCTCCAGCGACTGCGCCTCGTCGACGATCACGAACGCGTCGTGCAGCGACCGGCCGCGGATGTGGGTCAGTGGCAGCACCTCGAGCATGCCGCGGTCGAGCACCTCCTCGACCACGTCGGGGGTGGTGATCGCCCCCAGGGTGTCGAACACCGCCTGGCCCCAGGGCGACATCTTCTCGGTCTCGCTGCCGGGGAGGTAGCCCAGCTCCTGGCCACCGACCGCGAACAGCGGACGGAAGACGACCACCTTCTTGTGGGTACGCCGCTCCAGCACCGTCTCCAGGCCGGCGCACAGCGCCAGCGCCGACTTGCCGGTGCCGGCCCGGCCGCCCAGCGACACGATCCCGATCTCGGGGTCGAGCAGGAGGTCCAGGGCGATCCGCTGCTCGGCGGAGCGGCCGTGGATGCCGAAGGCCTCTCGGTCGCCCCGGACCAGGTGCACCCGCTTGTCGGCCTTCACCCGGCCCAGGGCACTGCCCCGCTCGGAGATCAGCACCAGGCCCGTGTGGCAGGGCAGCTCGCGGGCGCTGTCGAGGTCGATCACCTGGTCGTCGTACAGCTCGTCGAGGTCGGCGCCGGTCACGTCCACCTCGGCCATCCCGGTCCAGCCCGCGTCCGACTCCTGGATCTGCTCGCCGCGGTACTCCTCGGCGTCGAGCCCGACGGCGGACGCCTTGATCCGCAGCGGCAGGTCCTTGGAGATGAGCGTGACCTGGTGGCCTTCGTTGGCCAGGTTGCGCGCCACGGCCAGGATGCGGGTGTCGTTGTCGCCGAGACGGAAGCCCGAGGGCAGGGACTCCGGGTCCGTGTGGTTCAGCTCGACCCGGATGCTGCCGCCGAGCTCGCCCACCGGGACGGGCTCGTCCAGGCGGCCGTTCTCGACGCGCAGCTCGTCGAGCATGCGCAGCGCGGAGCGGGCGAAGTAGCCGAGCTCGGGGTGGTGGCGCTTGCCCTCCAGCTCGGTGATCACCACGACCGGGAGCACCACCTCGTGCTCCTCGAACCGACGCAGGGCGCCGGGGTCCGCGAGCAGTACGGAGGTGTCGATGACGTAGGTGCGTCGGACCGGTGCGGTCGAGTCAGTGCCCGAGAGACGGCGTGCCTGGGCGGGATCGCGCTTCGCAGTTGTCACTGGTTCCCCTTGTGACCGGTGCGCGCACTCGTGCGCCCGGTCCGCTAGAACACGTGCACGGACCGGGACGGGCGTCGGAGACCTGAGTGGTGACCTCCGATGGAGCAGTGGCCGTGATCGCTCACGAACTTCGCCTTCCTGGTACGGACTGCTTCCCCGCAGGCCGATGCTTGAAAAATACGTCGCCGGTCAAGCCTGCCACGGCGACACGCCCTAGCCGGGCACACCTACTGGTCCGTCTGTGACATGGCGCGGCCCGCTACGCCATTTCACTGACGCACCACTGGCGCGGGGTGAGCAGGGCCGCGAGGACGGCGCACCAGACCGAAGCGCTCCGATCTGCTCGGGTACCTTTCGCCATGCCAGGCGACGAAAGGTCTAGGCTTGGTGAAGCGAGCAAAGGAGCCTGATGTCCGAGCACGCCCTGCCAGCCGATGCCTCGACGGAGCAACACGGCCGAGGCGCCTTCACCAGCCGCAAGGTGTTCATCCTGGCGGCGATCGGGTCCGCCGTGGGCCTGGGCAACATCTGGCGCTTTCCCTACGTCGCCTACGAGAACGGCGGCGGGGCCTTCCTGATCCCCTACCTGGTGGCGCTGCTGGTCGCCGGGCTGCCCTTCCTGCTCCTCGACTACGGCATCGGGCACCGCTATCGCGGCTCTGCGCCGCTGTCCTTCCGGCGTCTCGGCGGCGGGTCCATGGCCGAGACCCTGGGTTGGTGGCAGGTCGGGATCTGTGCGGTGATCGCGATCTACTACGCGGTGATCATCGCGTGGGCGATGCGCTACACGTTCTTCTCGCTCGACCGTTCCTGGGGCTCGAAGCCGGACGAGTTCTTCTTCGGCGACTTCCTCCAGGTGGCCGAGCCGGGGCTGGGGCTCGACTTCGTGGGCGGGGTGCTGTGGCCACTGCTGCTGGTGTGGGTAGCGGTCATCGCGGTGATGGTCGCCGGGGTCCAGAAGGGCATCGGAGCGCTCTCGGTGGTGTTCATCCCGCTGCTGGTCGTCGCTTTCCTCGCGCTCGTGGGCAGGTCCTTGTTCCTGCCGGGCGCCGGGGCCGGGCTCGATGCCCTCTTCGCCCCGGACTGGGGAGCCCTCGCCGACGCCGGAGTCTGGGCGGCGGCGTTCGGTCAGATCTTCTTCTCGCTCTCGGTGGGCTTCGGGATCATGATCACCTACGCCTCCTACGTCGGCCGCAAGACCGACATGACGGGGTCGGGACTGGTCGTCGGTCTGGCCAACTCCTCCTTCGAGCTGCTCGCCGGCATCGGCGTGTTCGCCGCGCTGGGATTCATGGCCCAGGCCAACGGGGTCGCCGTCGACGAGGTGGCGACCTCCGGACTCGGCCTGGCGTTCGTCGCGTTCCCGGCGATCATCTCCGAGGCCCCCGCCGGAGCAGTGATCGGCGTGCTCTTCTTCGGGTCGCTCGTGGTGGCCGGGCTGACCTCGCTGGTCAGCGTGATCGAGGTGGTGATCTCCGCGGTCCGCGACAAGCTCGACCTCGGCCGGGTCACGGCATCGCTGATCGTCGGGGTGCCGGCAGCGACGGCCAGCGTCCTGCTGTTCGCCACCACCACCGGCGTCCCGGTCCTGGACACCGCCGACCACTTCATCAACCGCTTCGGCATCCTGCTGGTCGCCGTGGTCAGCATGCTGGCCGTCACCTGGGTCTACCGCGACCTCGACCACCTGCGGGACCACCTCAACAGCACCGGGTCGGTGCAGCTCGGCAGCTGGTGGATCGCCCTGGTCGGCGTGGTCACTCCGGCCGCCCTCATCTACGTGCTGATCGACGAGCTCCGAGCCGTGCTGGCTGAGCCGTACGGCGGCTATCCCGGCTGGCTGATCAACTCGATGGGCTGGGGCTCCGCAGCCGTGGTGGTCGTCGTGGCCGTGGTCATCGCCCGACTGCCCTGGCGGCGTACCGTCGACCTGACCGCTCCGCCCGAGGAGGTTGCCCGATGACTGCTTCTGCGATCGTGATGATGCTCATCGCCATGTTGGTGGTGTGGGGTGGTCTCGCGCTGGCCATCCGCAACATCGCCGGCACCGACCGTGAGGAGCCGACCGAGGTCCACCGCGACCTCTGAGCCGCGGGGCTGGTCACCCCCGGGTGGCTGCGGCGGCCGGAAGGCTCAGGAGCCGAAGCGGCGCTCGCGCTCGGCGTACGCGCGCACCGCCCGGAGGAAGTCCACGCGCCGGAAGTCGGGCCAGTAGGCCTCGCAGAAGTAGAACTCGCTCTGCGCGCTCTGCCAGAGCAGGAAGCCGCCCAAGCGCTGCTCGCCGCTGGTGCGGATCACGAGGTCGGGGTCGGGCTGGCCCTTGGTGTAGAGGTGCTGGGCGATGTGCTCCACGTCGAGGAACTCGGCGAGCTCCTCCAGCGTGGTGCCCTTCCCCACGTGCTCGTGGAGCAGGGCGCGTACGGCGTCCGCGATCTCCCGGCGACCGCCGTAGCCCACGGCGATGTTCACCAGGAGCCCGTCGACGTCCCGGGTGGACTCAGCGGCCGTCTTGAGCCGCTCGGCGACCTCGGCCGGGAGCAGATCGAGGGATCCGACCGGGTGCAGCCGCCAGCGCCCCTGCTCGGCGAGGGTCTCCACGGCGTCGATGATGATGGCGAGCAGCGGCTCCAGCTCCGCCGGCGGACGGTTCAGGTTGTCGGTCGAGAGCAGCCACAGCGTGACCACCTCCACGCCGATGTCCTCGCACCATCCCAGGAGCGGCTCGATGTTGGCCGCGCCCGCCCGGTGACCTTGCGCGGTGTCCGCGCCCACTGCCCTGGCCCACCGCCGGTTGCCGTCCAGCATGACCCCGACGTGCTTGGGAATCCGGGCAGCCGGGAGCCGTCGGACCACCCTGGCCTCGTAGGCCGGATAGAGCACTCGCCGCAGTCCTCGTTTCCAGTCCGCCACGCTCGTGACTGTACCGGGACAGAGACCTGGTGATCCTGCACTCATCGACCTCGGCGTTTGTCGCGCGGGGTGAGGAGCCGACTGTACTTTTGGGCCTGTGGATCCTCAGCCCCCTCTCCCCAAGCGTGTCGCCGAGAACGCGCACGAGGCGGCCGAGGCCGTGCGCGAGACCGCGGAGCAGGTCCGCGAGAAGGTCCGTTACGTCAAGGGCGAGGTCAAGCCCAAGCTGCGCGGTTGGCTGCACGCGAGCACTGCTCCGCTGGCCCTGGCCGCCGGCATCGTGCTGATCGCGCTGTCCCCCACGCTGACCACCCGCATCGGCTCCGCGGTCTTCGCCTTCACCGCGCTGCTGCTGTTCACCGTCTCGGCGATCTACCACCGGGGCACCTGGTCCGAGCGCTGGTGGGCGATCCTGCGCCGGTTCGACCACTCGAACATCTACCTGCTGATCGCCGGCTCGTACACGCCGTTCACCCTGATCCTCCTCGAGGGCAGCGCCCGGGTGGGGCTGCTGGTGATCGTGTGGAGCGGAGCGATCCTCGGCGTCGCCTTCCGGATCTTCTGGATCGACGCCCCCCGGTGGATCTACACCCCGATCTACTTCGCGCTGGGCTGGGTGGCCATCTTCTACGCCGACGACTTCGCCGACGGCGGCACCGCAGTGATCACCCTGATCGCCGTCGGAGGCGGCCTCTACACCCTCGGCGGCCTGGTCTACGGGCTCCGCCGCCCCAACCCCTACCCGGTCTGGTTCGGCTTCCACGAGGTGTTCCACTCCTTCACCATCGCCGCCTTCATCTGTCACTACGTCGCAGCGTCGATCGCCACCTACCAGCTGCGTTGACCCCCGCGGCTCTGCGATTCGCGCGAGGCCCGGTCAGGACGGCACCGTCCCGGACTCGCGCGCAGTCCAAGGAATCCTCAAGGTGCGCCTTCCACCATTGAGGGTGGCGAGCACGATCGGCTGGCTTGAGGCGGGACAGGAGCTGAGCAGATGGCCTTGACGAGCACCATCGGCGGCTCACGGCGGGGGCGGCGATGACATCCTGGCTGATCACCCGGGCGATGGCAGCCAGGGTCTTCGTGCTGCTTGTGGCCGCGGTCCTCGTCGTGCTCGGCGCACTGCAAGCTCGACAGACCAATGCCGACGCACTGCCGGAGTTCTCGCCGCCGTACGTCGAGGTGCAGACGGAGGCGCTGGGGCTCTCCGCCGAAGAGGTCGAGCAGCTCATCACGGCTCCGATGGAGAACCTGCTGCTCAACGGCGTGGCCTTCCTCGATGGCATCCGCTCCGAGTCCGTGAACGGGCTGTCCTCGATCACCTTGATCTTCGAGCGTGGCACTGACCTGCTCGACGCTCGCCAAGTGGTGCAGGAGCGGCTCACCCAGCAGGGTCTGTTGGCCCACCTCACCGAGTCTCCGGTCATCGTCCAGCCCTTGTCCTCCTCCAGCCGTGCCCTGGTGGTCGGGTTCAGGTCCGAGCAGGTCTCGCCCATCCAGATGTCGGTGCTCGCCAGGTGGACGATCCGTCCCCGGCTGCTGGGAGTCCCGGGGGTGGCCAACGTCTCGATCTTCGGACAGCGCGAACGCCAGCTCCAGGTGCAGGTCAACCCCAAACGCCTGGCGAGACAGGGGGTCACCTTGCAGCAGGTGATCAACACGACCGGCAACGCACTGTGGGTCTCTCCACTCACCTATCTCAACGCGTCCGCGCCCGGTACCGGCGGCTTCGTCGACACCCCTGGGTCGCGACTGGAGATCCGTCACGTCTCTCCGATCGTCTCGCCCGAGGACCTGCAAGAGGTGGCGCTAGAACAACAGCCGGGCTCGTCGCGCGCAGCCGGGAAGACCCTGGGCGACATCGCGAACGTGGTCGAGGACCACCAGCCGCTCATCGGGGATGCCGTCGTCGATGACGGTCCAGGGCTGATCATGGTCGTGGAGAAGTTCCCGGGGGCGAACACCGTGGAGGTCACCAAGGGCATCGAGGAGGCCCTGAGCGCCCTGCAACCGGGCCTCAAGGGGATCTCGGTGGACACCAACCTGTTCCGTCCCGCCACATTCGTGGACCAGGCACGGGACAACTACCTGATCACGCTCGGCCTAGGGCTGCTCATCGGGCTGTTGGCGTTGGTCCTGTTCATGTTGCACCTTCGCGCGACCCTGATCGCCGTGGTCTCGACGGTCGTGTCCCTGCTGACCGCCGTTTTGCTGCTCGATCTCCTCGGCATGAGCCTGAACAGCGTGGTGCTGGCCGGCCTGGCCCTGGCGACCACCGTGGTGGTCCAGGACGCGGTGGTCGACGTCGAACAGGTCGTCCGCCGGCTCCGAAGTCGCCCGGGAGCCGAGCTGGCTCCGAGGTCGGTCATCCATGACGCGAGCCTGGAGATGCGGCGAGCCATGGGATTCGCCACTGTCATCGTGCTGGTGGCACTGCTGCCGTCGCTGGTGCTCGACCCTCTGTCCGAGGCCTTCTACCGACCGACCCTGATCGCATTCGCGGTCGCCACGGCGACCTCCATGGTGGTCGCCCTGACCGTCACTCCAGCACTGTGCTCGGCATTGCTCCGGGGCGGGCGGGGCGCAGTGCCACAAGGGGCGCAGTGGGTGGAAAGGACCGTGGCCAAGCTCTCCCGCGGTGCCGTGCACGCGGTTCGCCCCGTTCTCGCTGTGCTGGCGCTAGGAATCCTCACCGGCGCGTTCCTGGCTCCGTTCCTCCGCACCTCCGAGCAGCCGGGGCTGCTCCCCGAGTTCAAGGAGTCGGACCTCGTGGTCGCCTGGCGGGGCGACTCAGGCATCTCGCGGGCCGGGATGACGACCATCGCCGCGGAGCTCGGGGCGGATCTGCGGGCACTCCCCGGCGTCCGCAGCGTCGGTGGCCACGTGGGTCGCGCCGTGCTCTCCGACAAAGTCGGCGATATCGGTGAGGGGGAGCTCTGGGTCGGCATCGACCCAGAGGCTGACTACGACGACACCGTCGCCCACGTCAGCGCCGCGGTCGAGAGCTACGAGGGCGCCGAGGTGGAGCTGCGGTCCTACTTCTCGGACCGCATCGAGGCAGGTGGCGCGCTGCTGTCCGAGACCGACCGAGGTCGGGTCGCCACCCGAGATGACGAAGTGGCGGTGCGGGTCTATGGCGAGGAGCTTCCCACGCTCACCCGGCAGTCTGAAGCCATCAAGCGCAACCTCTCGGCCATCGACGACGTCACCGACGTCCGGGTCGAGAAACCTCTCGTCGGCCCGAACCTCGAGGTCGAGGTCGACCTCGAGGCGGCAAAACGCTTCGGCCTCAAACCGGGCGACGTACGACGTGCCGCGACCACTCTGGCCAACGGGCTCAAGGTCGGGAGCCTGTTCGAGCAGCAGAAGGTGTTCGATGTCATCGTCAACGGCAGCCGCGCCTACTTCGCGGATCCGAGCCTGGTCGGTGAGCTGCTGATCGACACCCCGAACGGGGGGAGCGTTCGGCTCGACCGGGTCGCCGACGTCCGGCAGGGCACGTCCTACTCGTTGATCAACCGCGAGTCGGTCTCACGCCGGCTGGACCTCGTGGCGACGGTCACCGGCGACCGTGACGAGGCGGTCACGCAGATCGAGGCCGCCCTGGCCAAGATCGACTTCCCACTGGAGTACCACGCCGAGGTGATCGGGGACTCGACCGACCAGCTCGACCTGGGACGCCTGCTCCTGCTCGGCGGGTGCGCGCTGGCGACCGTCGTACTGCTTCTGCACGTCGCCGTGCGTAGCTGGCGGGTAACCGCAGCGGTACTGGCCACCGTCTTCTTCTCGATGGTCGGCGGTGTGGTCGCCGCCGTACTCGCGGGTGGGGAGCTGACGATCGGCGCCCTCTTGGGCTTCCTGGTCGTGCTGGCTCTGGCGGTACGCAACCTCCTGGCCCTGGTGAGCCACTACCAAGCGCTGCGCGCGGTCCAGGACGTCCCGTTCGGTGCCGAGCTGGCGACCCGTGGAGCCGCGGAACGCGGTGTGCCGACCGTGCTGTCGGGGGTTCTGGTCGTGGCTGTGCTCCTGCCGGTGGCTATCGCGGGGCCGCGCCCGGGGCTCGAGATCATCCATCCGATGGCGCTCGTGGTCCTCGGTGGCGCGGTGACCGCCACGCTGGCTCCGCTGCTGCTGTTCCCGACGCTCTACCTGCGCTGGGGCGAGCATCGCGACCCGGAGGTCCTCGACGAGGTTCCAGTGGCACCGGCCACGGCTCAGGTGTGACGCCATGGCTACGACCACGGCGCGCGAGCAGGATCGCTGGACGAGAAGCGGTCAGGCGGCCTCACTCCTCGCGATCGTGCTCCTGCTGTCACTGACGGTGTGGACCGCGGGCGCCGGTCGCGGCGAGGAGCCCGAGGTCGAGCACCACAGCCCGGCGACCGTGGACGCGGTCGAGGGCAGCGACCTCTCGTTCGTCACCCTCACCCGCGCCGGAGCCGACAAGATCGGCCTGGACCTGGCCCGTGTGGAACAGAGCCGCTCAGCCGCGGGCAGGCTCACGGTCCCCTACGCCTCGCTGGTCCACGGGGCCGACGGCACGGTCTGGGTCTACACCTCGCAGGGAGAGTCCCTGCGGTTCCGTCGACAGCCGGTGGAGGTCGTTGCGGTGGACGACCGCCGAGCCGTCCTCGCCAGCGGACCGGAGGTCGGAGCCACCATCGCGGGCACCGGGTCGGCCGAGCTCTACGGCACCGAGTTCGAAGTGGGCCACTGAGATGATGCACTGGATCATCCTTGTCAGTCTTCGTTTCCGGATGCTGGTGGTGCTGGGCGGCGTCTTGTTGATGTTCGGCGGCGCCTGGCAGCTGAGCAAGGCACCGGTGGATGTCTTCCCCGAGTTCGCACCGCCCAAGGTGGAGATCCAGACCGCCTGCGTGGGGCTGTCGGCGGCGGAGGTGGAGGAGCTGATCACGGTGCCCCTCGAGCAGACCTTGGCGGGCGTTCCCGGGCTCGAGGTGCTTCGATCCAAGTCCGTGGGCCAGCTCTCGTCGATCGTGCTCCTCTTCAAGCCAGGGACCGACATCATGGACGCCCGGCAGCTGGTGCAGGAGAGAGTGGCGACGGTGACGCCCACGCTGCCGTCCTGGGCCACACCCCCGCACCTGATCCAACCGCTGTCCTCCACCAGCAGGGTGATGAAGATAGGCGTGTCCTCCGACAAGCTGGACACCATCAGCTCTCCCAGCTCACCCGCTGGAAGATCCGCGACAACCTGATGCGGGTCCCAGGAGTCGCCAACGTCGCGGTATGGGGCAATCGCAAGACCCAGTACCAGGTGCAGGTGGACCCACCACGGCTTCGCCGACACGGGGTGACCGTCGACCAGGTCAGGAACGCCGCTGCGGATGCCGTCGAGGCCGGCCTGCTGTCGTACCGCCCCGCTGCTGCCCTCGGCTCAGGTGGATTCGTGGAGACCGGCGCACAGCGCTTCGGGATAGAGCACGTCGCGGCCGTCGGTGACCCGGCCGAGCTGGGAAGCGTGACCGTCGAGAACAAGGACGGCAAGACCCTGAGGCTCGACCAGGTGGCGCAGGTGGTGGTGGGTCACCAGCCCTTGATCGGGGACGCCGTCGTCGACGGGGGCCCGGGGCTTCTCCTGATCGTCGAGAAGTTCCCCTGGGCCAACACCCTCCAGGTGACCCGGGGGGTCGAGGAGATCCTGGACAGGATCGAGCCCGCCCTCACCGACGTACGCATCGACGCCTCGATCTTCCGGCCGGCGACCTTCATCGAGACCTCCATCAACAACCTGACGAACGCGCTGCTGCTCGGGACCCTGCTGGTGATCCTCGTCCTGCTCACCTTCCTCTTCGAGTGGCGCACTGCCCTGATCAGCATCGTCGCGATCCCGCTCTCGCTCGTCGTCGCGGGGCTGGTCCTCTACCTCCAGGGCAGCACCATCAACACGATGGTGCTCGCAGGATTCGTCATCTCAGTGGGTGTGGTCGTCGACGACGCGATCATCGACATCGAGAACATCTGGCGCCGACTCCGTCTCGCCAGGTCCACCGGGGACACCACTCCGACGGCGAAGATCGTGCTCGAAGCCTCCATCGAGGTGCGCCGCGCCATCGTCTACGCGACGCTGATCAACATCGCTGCCATCACTCCCGTGTTCTTCCTCGAGGGACTCTCCGGGGCCTTCTTCCGGCCGCTCGTGACCTCCTACGCGCTCGCCCTGCTGGCGTCCATGGCGGTCGCCCTGACCGTGACACCAGCGCTGGGCCTGCTTCTGCTGCGCAGGCACGGTCACCTCCGGCGGGAGTCTCCGCTGAAGGTGCTGCTGGTCCGGTGGTACTCCGCCGTGCTCACGCGCGTGACGCACTCGGCGCGGCCTGCCTACTTCGCGGTCGTCGGGCTGATCCTCCTGGCCGTCGTGGGGACTCCTCAGCTGGGGCAGGCGCTCCTGCCGGAGTTCAAGGAGCGTGACCTGCTGATGCACTGGGTGACCAAGCCGGGCACCTCGCTGCAGGAGGAGGTCCGGATCACCACCCGGTCCGCTGAGGGCCTGGGCGACATCCCTGGCGTCCGGAACTTCGGCGCCCACATCGGCCAGGCCACCAACGCTGACGAGGTCGTGGGTCCGGAGTTCGGTGAGAACTGGATCAGCATCGATCCCGATGCCGACTACGACGACACCCTGGAGTCCGTCCAGGCTGAGGTGGACGGATATCCCGGCCTCTATCGAGACGTGCAGACCTACCTCAAGGAGCGGATCCGGGAGGTGCTGACCGGGACGGACGAGGCCATCGTGGTGCGGATCTCAGGTGACGACCTCAAGACTCTCGCAGACCTTGCCGACCGCCTGGAAGACGTCATGAGCGACACCCCGGGACTGGAGTCGCCGCAAGCGGAGCTCCTCACCCCGGTCCCACAGCTGGAGGTCAAGGTGGACCTGGCCAAAGCACAGCGGTACGGCCTCAAGCCGGGCGACGTGCGGCGCGAGGCCTCAACGTTGGTCGCGGGTATCGAGGTCGCGGACGTCTACGAGTCGGGACGGACCTACGACATCAACGTGTACGGCGTGGCCTCGATCCGCCACAGCCTGCACAGCATCGCAGCCATGCTCATCGACACCCCGGACGGCCGGCAGGTCCGGTTGGACTCGGTGGCGGACGTCGAGGTGGTGCCGACACCCAACGCCATCGTCCGGGAGGCAGGGACCAGACGCATGGACGTCACAGCCGGCGTCACCGGCTCCGACGCAGGCGGGATCGCCCGCGACCTCGAGGAGCGCATCGACGAGGTCGAGATGCCCCGCGGATACTCGGTCCAGGTGCTGGGCGAACATGCGGAGCGTGACGCCGCCCAGCGGACGCTCCTGCTCGTGGGCATCGGCGCGTTGGTCGCGGTCCTACTGCTGCTCCAGATGGCGTTCGGCAGCCTGCGGCTGGCGCTGCTCTTCTTCCCCACGCTCCTGATGGCCCTGGTCGGTGGCGTCCTGGCGGCGCTGGCGACCGGAGGGGTGCTGTCACTGGGATCGCTGGTGGGCTTCCTCACGGTCTTCGGGATCGCCGCCCGCAACGGCATCATGATGATCAGCCACTTCCAGCATCTTGAGTACGCCGAGGGCGTGGCCTTCGGCAGAGAGCTGGTGATGCGCGGAGCCCGTGAGCGCCTCTCACCGATCTTGATGACCGCCGGGGCCACGGCGTTCGCCCTGATCCCGCTCGTGTGGGCGGGTTCGATCCCCGGCCATGAGATCGAGCACCCCATGGCCATCGTCATCCTCGGCGGTCTGGTCACCTCGACCCTGCTCAACCTCCTGGTCATCCCGTCGCTCTACCTGCGGTTCGCCCGTCCGCGGGTCCTGAGCGGCGCCCCGGCGTGACCTCCCGCGTCCTCTAGGTGTGCTGCTTCGAGACGACGGTGATGCCGCTAGACGTCGACGGTTGGTCCAGGGCTTCCAGCGCCGCCGGCGCGGCGGCGAGGTCGATCACCGACCCCGCCGGGCGGCGCGGACCGAGAGCTGCCGTCGGTGTGTGAGGGTGGCCCGATG
>CAWEUP010000017.1:0-122622 GCA_963812235.1 uncultured Actinomycetota bacterium
GAGGATGCCGGCCCCGAGCGCCAGGAGCGCCGTGGAGGCCCATGAGGAACGCCACAGCAGCACGCCCGCGGCAACCGCAAGGGCCGGCAGCAGCACGTAGCCGGCGAGCTCACGCAGACCTGCCACTCCGAACGCGGCCGCCGCGATCAGAGTGACGGGCAGGAAGCCGATCGGGATGAGGACCAGCCGCGTCAGCGCCTGCTCGCGGTCGGTGACCCACGGGAACCACTGCGCGAGAGGGCGGGGCAGTCGGCCCTCGGCGGGCGCATCGACGGAGTCGGTGGGGCGGGTCGGCAGGGAGAGGTGGACGGACATGGCCTGCTCACTTTCCGGACGGGGCACTCGATCTCCAAGAGCACCGTCGGGGCGCGCTGATACTCCGCGCGGGCGAACCGTCGGGGTGACGGCAGCGTCAGCGCGCGAGGAGCCTCGGCTCAGACCTTTCCGCGCAGGATGCGCTTGAAGTAGGTCACCGGGAGGGCGTAGCGGTCGGCCCACCAGGTCGCCCGCCGGGGTCGGACGAGGTCGGGGAAGGGCACCGAGGGCGCCGGACGGCCCTCGCGGTCCACCTCCACGAGCATGAGCCGGTGTCGAGCGACCGTGATCGGCATGACGGTGTACCCGTCGTAGTGCTCGAGCCGGGTCGAGTCAGCGGCGGCGATGTTGTGGGCCAGGACCGCGACCTGCTTGCGCAGGGCGCCGCCGGAGGGCTTGATCCCGAGGTCGGCCACGTCGCCCAGCGACCAGATCGCCGGGTGCCGTCGGTGACGCAGCGTGAGCGGGTCGACGTCCACCAGTCCCGCCTCGGTGTCGCCCGCCACGGCGCTCTCGGCGATCCATCGTGGGGCCCGGTAGTGCGGGACCACGTGGGCGTAGGAGAGATCTCCCAGCACGTGGTCGCCTCGAGGCGTCCTCACCGTGACCTGTCGTGACTCCAGGCCGACGACCCGGGCCTCCCGCAGCACCTGCACTCCGTAGGAGGCCAGGGTCTGCTCGAGCAGCACGTCGGCCTTCGGCATCCCGAGGGGCGTGGCGCCCGGGAGGACCAGGTGCACGTCGAGGTCCTGCAGCACCCCGGCTCGCTGCCAGTGGTCACACGCCATGAACAGCGGCTTCAGGGCGGTCGCACCGCACGGGGCGGGCTCGGGCGGCATCGTGAAGACCACCCGCCCGCCCGTCAGGTCGCGCAGGGCGGGCCACACCCGCGGCGCGCTCTCGACCACGAAGGTCGACCCCGCCCAGCCGTCCGCATAGGACTCCGCCAGGCCCGGGGTGGCGTCCCAGTCCTCCTCGAGACCTGGACACAGCACCAGCGTGGTGCAGCTGATCCGCCGACCGTCCCGCGTCGACACGCTCAGGTCCTGCACGTCGACCGCGACCACCTGGTCCTGGATCCACGTGCAGCTATCCGGCATCACCGAGGCCGCGGGGCGCTCCAGCGACGCCATCGTGGCCTCGCCGGCTCCCACGTAGTTGAGCAGCGGACGGTAGCGGTGGACCGACTCGCTCTCCACCACCGCGACGTCCCGTGCGCCGTCGCGCAGCAGTAGGGCCGCCAGCGAGATCCCGGCGTTGCCGCCCCCGACGATCAACACCTCGTGATGCGCCATCTGCTTCCTCCGTCTCGTGGGCGTGGCTCGACCGTAGCGGCGAGCGGCAAGGCCCGGGTGCACAAGTCGGGACACCCGCGGGCGGACGCCGTCGGAGGCGGTCGCGGGAGCCGCGGACGCTATCTCCCGAGCAGGACCGCGATGCCGGTGCCGACGCCGGTGACGACGAGCGCCACGATGAGGACGAGGGCGACGAGCTTGGTGTTCATGGCCGGCCCCCGCGCCGAGTGCGATCGACGTCGCTGGGCTGACCGGCGCGCGCTGTGCTGTCCTGTGGCTTCACGCCCTGAGCCTACGGCGTACGGCTCGGGTTCGGCATTGTTCGGTTCGGGAGCCAGCGGACACCGAAGAGGTGGTCTGAAGGCACCGCTGGCCGATCCGGCTTCCGACCTAGCACAGACCTGCCGGTCCGCGATATGGCCCAGAATGACCGCCTGCGGATTGGTCGTGCACGTTCGTCCCTTTAAATAGGACAGACGTGGGTAGGAGAGCACACAAAGAGGGCATCGGGACCTCTGGCCCCTGGCTCATCCGGTGGCGCTGCGTCAGGGGTGGTGCGGCCGCGGTCTAGTCGGAGGAGCCGAGTCCGAATCGATTTGCGACGTGGGACCTCGTTCTGCCCTAGAGGTGGCCCACTATCGACCCGTCTACAAGAAGACGCTGTGGCAGTCACCCCGAACCTGGGAGCGCCGCAGGCCGGGGGGCCAGTCGGCTCCAACTCGAGTTGGAGAAAAGTCAATGTCGTTTCGCATTCGTTCTCTGGGCCACACCAGGCCTGTCGTCACCGTGGCCATGGTGGGCGGGGTCACCTTGACCCTCTTCAGTGCCGGCCTGACCTCTGCCAGTGCCGCAGTTCCCGCACCCAATGCCGTGGTGTCCGCGTGCTACACCAGCACCACTGTCCGCATCATCGATGGATACCGGACCTCCTGCGCCAGGAACGGAGAAGCTGATCACCTGGAACCAGAGAGGGCCGCAGGGTCCGCGGGGAGCCACCGGCGCTGCGGGGCCGACCGGCGCTCGTGGTGCCACTGGTCGGACCGGCGCGACCGGCGCGACCGGCCCGCAGGGTGACGCCGGAGCCCAAGGAGCCCAAGGCGACACCGGAGCCCAAGGAGCCCAAGGAGCCCAAGGCGACACCGGAGCCCAAGGAGCCCAAGGCGACACCGGAGCCCAAGGAGCCCAAGGCGACACCGGAGCCCAAGGAGCCCAAGGAGCCCAAGGCGACACCGGAGCCCAAGGAGCCCAAGGGGACGCCGGACCTCAAGGACTTCAAGGACCCCAGGGCGACGCCGGTCCTGCCGGCATCGACGGCAGCACCGGCGCGCGCGGCCTGCAAGGCGAGACCGGATCAGAGGGCGCCGTCGGACCTGAGGGGCCTCGCGGCCCCGCGGGCGCCGCCGGAGCTCAGGGCCCCGCCGGAGCCGACGGACAGGACGGGGCCGACGGGAACGACGGCACAGCAGGGGCCGTGGGCCCTCGGGGTCTCCCTGGCGACACCGGCCCTACCGGTGCAGACGGTCCTGCCGGCCCTGCCGGCCCTGCCGGGCCTGCGGGCGCGGACTCGGACGTCCCCGGCCCCCAGGGCGAGACCGGTCTCCGTGGACCTGCGGGCGCAGACTCCACAGTGCCTGGTCCTCAAGGGCCCTCCGGAACCAACGGAGCCCCTGGGGCCACCGGACCTGCGGGACCCGCGGGCCCCTCGGCGACAAGTGGGCTGGCGATCGTGAGCGTCAACGCCAACTCCTCGACGGTCACCGCCAACTGCGCAGCGGGCAAGTTCGCCGTCGGCGGAGGCGGGTCGAGCTCCCAGGAGGAAATGAAGGGCTCCTTCCCGTCCTCGAACCTCGGCGCCGCCACCACCTCAGGCACCGCCTCCTCGTGGACCGCGACCTTCGCGGCGAGCCATGGCAACAACAGGGCCTTCGTCATCTGCGCCAGCTGATCAGGAGGCACCCTTCGAGCGGGTCCGCCGGCCTTCGGCGGGCCCGCTCGTGTCCGGGCATGCCAAAGCGTCACATGCCGCGCCGACTTGTCGGACAATGTGTCGTGCGAGACCGACTCTTCGCTGGCCTCCGGAGGACTGACGGTCTATCGTCCTGTCCGCGCTCCCGGTCTCGCGACACACCATCCACATGACGACACCCGTCGAGGAGACCCATGAGACAACGATCCCCTGCAGTCGGTCGCACGACTCGGGTGCTGCGATCCCTGTCGCTATCAGCCATCGTGGTGCTAGGGGTCACGGCCTGCGGCGGTGACGAGAGCTCCGGCACCGCTGCGAGCGCGACCTCCGACACGAATAAGGCCGCCTCCACCCTCGAAGCCGGTCTCGAGGCGCATGCTTCCGGAGACCTGACCGCAGCCTCGGCGTCGTATCAGAAGACTCTCGATCTCGACCCTGCGAACAAGTTCGCCTTGTACAACCTCGCGCTGATCGACGAAGCGCGCTCGAACTACGGGTTGGCAGAGCAGAAATACCGAGCGGCTCTCAAGAGCGATCCTGCCTACGAGCCGGCGTTGTTCAACTTGGCCATCCTGCGCACCGGCCCCGATCCGAAGGAGGCGACGTCGCTGTACCAACGCGCTGTCGAGTCCAATCCCCAGGACGCAGCAGCGTGGCTCAACCTCGGGCTCCTCCAGCGAGCCGCCGGACAGAAGGATGCCGGCAACGCCAGCGTCCTGAAGGCCGTCGCCCTCGACCCCGAGCTCAAGGATCCCGCTCAGCGCTAGTCGATCGACACCTTGCCTCTCAAGGCCTCCTCGCCGGGTACGCCGACCAACATCGTTCAGGGACGCGCCAATGCGTCCCTCGAATCCAGATCTCGACCCTGACCACGCACCTGCGGGCCTGTCCCCAGCGCGCGCCGGTCGGCAGTCTCCCTAGACTGCGGCGCATGAGCACCGCCCGCACTGTTCCGGTCACGACCGAGATGGACGGTGACGAGCTCGACGCCGGGGACGCCTGGCACGCCATCCGCCGGACAGGGGTGCGACGGCTCTTCGTCGACTCGTTCGTGCGCTTCCGTTACGGCGACGGGTTCACCAACTCCCGCGCCCTCGCGCTGCAGGCTGCGCTCGCCGTGGTGCCGTTCATGCTCGCGCTCACCGGTCTGGCCGCCGACATCGACGAGGAGCGACCCCAGCGGGTGCTGGCCCGCACGATCGACGCCATCTCCCCCGGCTCCGGCACCCGCGACGCCCTCTCGAGCGCGGTGACCGGCAGCAAGTCCAGCGAGGGGGCGGGCGAGATCGCGCTGGCGATCGGCCTGTTCTTCGCGTTGCTCTCCATGACGACCGCGATGGGCCAGGTCGAGCGCGGCAGCAACCGGATCTACGGCATCGAGCGGGACCGGCCCGCGTTGTGGAAGTACGGCCGCGCGGCGATCCTGACCGCGATCCTCGCGGTGCCTGTCGGGGTCGGGTTCCTGCTGCTGGTGGCCGGTGGGGCGTTCGCCGACGCGATGGCCGATCAGTACGCCTGGAGTGCCGACTCTGTCCGAGCGTGGAACATCGCCCGCTGGCCGGCCGGGGTGGCGCTGCTGGTGCTCACCATCGCCGTGATCCTGGACCACGCCCCGCGACGCAGGCAGCCCGGACTGACCTGGCTGGCCCTCGGCTCGGGCGTCGCGGTGGTCCTCACGCTGCTCTCCACGGGCCTGCTCGCGGCGTACGTCACCATCAGCCCGTCGTTCGGCAAGATCTACGGCCCCCTTGCCGGGGTGTTCGCCCTGCTGCTGTGGAGCCTGCTCTCCGCGATCGCACTGTTCTTCGGTGCCGCTGTGTGTGCGCAGCTCGAGGCCGTGCGCAGCGGTCAGTCCGACCCCGTGTACGCCGACCCGGGACGCCCCCACTTCGAAGAGGTGAACGGGTAGGCCGGACGGCCCGCGACGAGCGGTCTCGTCACCTGCGAGTAGCGACGAGCGTGCCGAAACCCTGAAGTGGCCGGCGATCTGCCGCGAAGAGTCACACCTCCGCGAGCGGACTCACCGTTCAGGTTGGCCTCGGTGCGCACCACATGGGTCAGGGCAAGGCCCGGCGTCGGCCACGGGGCGCCCGCGAGTGTTGCGGGTCATCCGGATCTCGCGGACACCCTCGTCAACCTGTTCTGCACCGTCCGCAGCGAACCCCTGCTTGCGGTAGAACGCCTGCGCGCGTGGGTTGGGATCCGCCACCCACAGCGCGACCGAGTCCTCGGCAGGCACGACCTCCTCCAGCAACGCCGGCCCGGCGCCGAGGCCGTGCTCGGCCTTGAGCACGTACAGCACGTACAGCTGCCTCACCCAGGTTGCCTCGCGGTCCAGCGGTGGTCCTGACATGGCGAGTCCGATGAGCCTGCCGTCCCTCTCGGCGACGGCTACGCGGTGGTGAGGGCGTACTTCGCTCACGACGGCAGTCCAGAACCGTTCGCGGGCCGCAACGAACCCGGGGTCGTCAAGTAGTGCGTCCGGCATCAGCTCCCGATACGTCTCTTGCCAGCACCGCACATTGACACGAGCCATCTGCTCGACGTCGTCGACCCGAGCCGGGCGAACGGTCACCGGTGGGGTCACCGCTGACCGCGCGGCGGGTGGCACCTTCATCGCGCTGCTCGTCGTCTCGGTTGAAGCTGGATGCCTGGGCTCACGACCGCGACGAGGCTGCGGGTAGGCAGCACCAACGGGCCTTGGGCTCGACGCAGCTCCGGCAATACGGCCCGAGTGAGCGCAGATGGCCCGATCGGGTCCACCTCGAGCTCGTGGTGCATGACCGCCTTGCTGAGGACCGCGTGCAGCCGCTCGAAGAGTTCGCGGTCGAGTTCGTCGAGGTGTTCGGGGACGGTGACGTCGAGCTCGATCGCCGTGACTGTCTCGGACTCCGCGGCCAGCTCCTTGACGGCGGCGTCGCTCCGGACGCCGCCGCACCCCCGCCAGCCCGACCGCGCCAGTCGGACGGCGATGGCGCGGGAGGAGCCGCAGGAGGAGCCGGTGACCATCACGGTTCGAGGGCTCATGAACCAAGCCTGATGCGGCCTGACCCACCGACCGCGAGTAGTGCGCTACTCGACCCGGGGCAACTACCCTGACGAGATGAAGCGGTCGTGGCCGCTGTTCGGCCGGGACGAGGAGTTGCGCACCGCAGTAGCGGCAATTCGGCCAGGTGCGGCGGGGATCGTCGTGGCCGGACCGGCCGGGGTGGGCAAGACCCGGCTCGCCCGCGAGGCGCTCGCCGTCGCGACGTCCCGGGGACGGAGCGCGGTCTGGGCCCACGCCAGCACAGCGGCCCGGGCCACGCCGTTGGGTGCGTTCGCAGGACTGCTGGACATCCCGCCAGGCGAGGCTACCGAGACCATCGGTCGGGCGCTGGCCCAGCTGGCGCGGCAGCAGCCGCTGGTGCTTGCAGTCGACGACGCGCACCTGCTCGACGCGCATTCGGCCATCATCTTGCACCGCGTGGTCGTGCGGCGACTCGCGCCGGTCGTGGTCACCCTGCGGGCCGGGGACCCGGCTCCCGACACGGTGACGTCGCTGTGGAAGGACGACCACCTCCCGCGCCTGGACCTGGCCCCGTTGGACGTCGCCGCGATGACAGGTCTGGTCGCCCAAGTGCTAGGCGGTCCGGTGGAGTCAGCCTCGGCGCAACGGTTGTGGACCTTGACCCAGGGCAGTCCACTGTTCCTGCGGCACCTGCTGACCGGGGAGATATCGGCAGGCCGGTTCACCGCGGCAACCGGCATCTGGCGCTGGACCAGCGAGCCGGCGATCTCCCGGGAGCTGGCCGATCTCCTGCAACGCCAGATCGGCGGCCTCGCGGAGGGGGTGCAGGAGGTCCTGGACCTGGTCGCGCTGGCCGAGCCGGTGGCGGTGCGGACGTTGTCGGCGCTGACCTCGCCTGCGGACGTCGAAGAGGCCGAGGGTGGCGGCCTGGTGCGCGTCGACGGGCTGGTCGCCCGTCTGGCGCACCCGTTGTACGGCGAGGTCCGCCGCGCAGTCATGGGCACGCTGCGCGCTCGCCGCCTGCGCGGCCGGGTCGCGCTCACCCTCGACGTGACGCCGGACCCCATCCCGCGCGCTGTGCTCATGCTCGACTCCGACCTGCCCCCGGACACTGCGTTGTTCCTCAAGGCCGCACAGGCCGCGACTCGGATGTACGACCTGCCGCTGGCAGAGCGGCTGGCCAGGGCGGCTGCCGCCTCCGGCGACCCCACGTCCCGGTTGGTGCACGCCGCGGCGCTGTCCTGGCTCAGCCGCGGCGAGGAGGCGGAGTCGATCCTCGGGGACCTCGCCGAGAGCACCCCCGACGCCGGGCAGCACGCGTTGGCCCAGCTGCACCGCACCGGCAACTTCTTCTTCACGATGGCCCGACCTGAGCAGGCCCGTCACGCGCTGGCCGCAGCCGACGCCACGGGAGCGCTGCCACTCCACGTCGCCGGAATGGATCTGGCCCTGACCGCCGCGGCCGGCGAGTCCTCGACGGTGCTGGCCCGTGGTCCGGCTCTGCTGCACGCAGAGCTGCCCGACGACCTCGCTCGCATCCTTGTCGCCTCTGCGGTGGCCGCGGCCGCCGCCGTGACTGGGTCGAGCGAGCTGCTCGACGAGGCTGCGACGGTGGGCGGGCTGTACGCCGACAAGGTGCCTACCGTCATCCCCGGATTCGGGCTGGCAGACTTCCAGGTGCTCGGCCACCGCCTCGCCGGGACACCGGCGCGGGGACAGCGGCTCGCCGGAAGGATGGCAGCCGCATCAGCCGACCTCCCCGGACCAGCCAGGCTGATGGGTCTGGTAGTGGCCGGGCATGCCGCCCTCGCCGAAGGCAGGGTCCGCGACGCCCAGATCGTGCTGCGCGAGGCCTGGGCCGGACTGGCTGACTCGGGGCACGAGTTCCGGTTCCGCTGCCGCACGCTGCTGGCCACTGCCCTCGCCCTGGCCGGCCGATCGGCTGAGGCAGCGCCCTTGGTTGCCAGCATTGCAGCACAGCAACATCCGGCGTACCGGGTCTACGCCCCTGACGACCTTCTCGCCCAGGCCTGGGGAGCGGCCGCAGATGGATCGAGCACGCAAGCGGTCGATCACGCGCACACCGCCGCCGCGCTCGCTCGCGAGGCGGGCTCTGCGGCCTACGAGGTCCTCGCCTGGCAGACCGCGATCCAGCTCGGCGACGCCGCTGGCGCCCTGTCGCGCCTCGAGGCGCTGCAGCTGAGTCCTCGCGCTGAGCTCGCCCTGACCCATGCTCGGGCCTGGGCGGAGGAGGACGGCCAGGCGCTCGTCGCGGCCGCCGAGGCTTGGAGTCGGCTCGGTGACCTCGTGGCCGCCGGCGACGCCGCAGCCCAGGCAGCCGAGGTGCACCGTCGCCACGGGTGGCAGGGCTCGGCGCTCTCTGCGGCGGCTTTCGCGCAGAGGCTGGCTGGTCGCTCCGGGGCAGCCACCCCGGCCCTGGCGCTCGCCGCGACGCCGCTGCCGCTCACCGCCCGGGAGCGCGAGATCGCCTCGCTGGCCGCTCATGGTCTGTCGAACAAGGACATCGCCGAACGGCTGACCCTGTCGGTGCGGACCGTTGAGGGGCACCTGTACCGGGTGAACCTCAAACTGGGTGTCTCCGAGCGCAGTGCCCTCGCGAAGGTTCTCGAAGTCACCTAGTGCCCTACTCGAACCGCCGCCGCCGGCACGGCGGATGCTGTTACGCACCCAGCCGAGGAGGAGCCACGGGCAGCACCCACGTCCGCGCGGGAGAGGGCAAGAAGTACTCGATGGTCGACGGCGACCACGTCGCGAGGGCCGCGGTCACGGACGCTGCTGGGGCCTTCGAGGTACGACGTCCAGCCTGCCGAAACCGTGGTCTTCCCGGCAGGACCCCGAGCACCTGCGAGGTCGTCGGTGCCACCGCCCGGATCCTGGCGGTCACCTCCGGTGCCGGCGCCGGGTGCTCCTTCGCCGACCTCGCCGACTCCAAGCCGGCCGACCAGCCCGTGGAGGAATCCTTGGGGGCGAACTTGTCGGTGACCCAGCGCCACGGTGTCCCTCACGGGTGCGTGAGTCGCATGCGGTTCGACCTGACCACGAAGGCCTCGCCGGAGCAGGTTCTGCAGGCGATGACCGACTTCACCCCCGGCACCCTGGGCGACCCTCGCGGGCCACGCCCACGTTTCACCGACTTCACGGACTTCGTAGACCTTGGGGTCGAGCGTCTCGTGCCGGATGTCGAGCCGACGACCGGGCATCAGGCTCACGGCCCCTCATCCACCACCTCCCTGGCCGCAATCAGGTCAAAGATCTGCTAATCGCCCATGCGGTCGCTCTGTACGGCCTAGGCTCGCGGTGCCGTCGGACGAGGGATCATTGAGTAGCCCGGGCGCCCGCGACTCCGACCACCATGCTTCGAAGGAGTCCTATGTCGCGCGTCGCCTCGCTCAGCTTCGTGGCGCGCTTCGCGATCGTCAGCGCCGTTCTGCTCGGCGTTGCCGGCCTCGTCCTCGCCCAGATGCTGACCGCGATGATGGTCGCCCGCGCCGAGGATCAGGCCGCGCAGACGGGCGCGGCCACCGTCCGACTAGGCATCGCGACTCGACTCGACGCCCGGGACTTCGACAGGGTGATCGACGCCAAGCGGGCCCGGGCGCTCGACTCGCTGCTCCAAACCGCGAAGCGGGAGGGCCGCAACCAGTCGGACGAGGGGTACACGCAGGCGGCCTGCCTGGTGGCACAACGCCTGCTGGATCAGTTGCACCGCCCGTTCACCGTGCGCGGCGTCGGACTGGCCGTGGAGGCCAGCATCGGCATCGCCTGCTTCCCCGAGCACGGCGAGGACCACGGATCGCTCTTGCAGCACGCCGACGTCGCGATGTACGTGGCCAAGCAGTCCCGTGGCGCATACGCGGTCTACGACCCCGCCGCCGACGAATCCAGCCTGTCGCGGATCACCCTCCTTGACGAACTGCGCGGCGCGCTGGAACGCGACGAGCTGGTGCTCTACTACCAGCCCAAGGTGGAGCTCTGCGACGGCACCGTGCGCAGCGTCGAGGCCCTGCTGCGCTGGAACCACCCGACGCGCGGCACCGTGCCGCCGAACGACTTCATCCCCGTCGCCGAGCAGACCGGGTTGATCTCGGCGCTCACCGAGACCGTGCTGCGAAAGGCGCTGCGCCAGGCGCGAGTCTGGAAGGATGAGGGCCGCGACATCTCGGTCTCGGTCAACCTCTCCGCCCGCAACCTGACAGACACCCGCCTGCCACAGCTGGTCAAGGAGCTGCTGGCCCAGGAGGACGTCGAACCGAACCGGCTCGAGGTCGAGGTCACCGAGACCAGCGCCATGGCCGACCCCGCCCGGGCAGCCGACGTGCTGCGCAAGCTCTCCCAACTGGGCGTAGCGGTCAGCGTCGACGACTACGGCACCGGGTACTCCTCACTCTCCTACCTTCGCAGCCTGCCGATCGGAACCCTGAAGATCGACCAGTCGTTCGTCGTCGACATGCTGAGCAACGCGGAGAACGCGGTCATCGTGCGGTCGACGATCGAGCTGGCGCACAACCTGGGCCTGAAGGTGGTGGGCGAGGGGGTCGAGGACGTCGAGACCCGCGAGGCACTGGCCGAGTTGGGATGCCACGTCGCGCAGGGCTTCCACCTCAGCCGGCCGCTGCCGGCGGCGGCCCTCGCGCCACTACTCGACCGCTTGGCGCCGCCCTCGACCACAGAGCGGGAGACGGCCCCCCGTCGCGACGCGATCCTCGGACCGAACCTCAGCGGAAGCCTGGCCTAGAAGAAGCCGGCAGGAGGCTGGCGGGGCTGGGGCGAGCATGCTCCGGCGACCAGGCCCCGGGACCTGGCCGCCATCGACCTGATCGGGCCGGGGTCGATAGCTGATTCACTCGAAAGCCGACACGGGGGCGCCGGCACCACGAGAGCGCCAACCGATGGCGCATCAGCGACCTGACCAGAAGTGCCCTCACTTCCTTCACCCGCAGGGAAACCCTCGGTGACGGGAGCATGGTCGCTCGGTCCAGCCAGTGGGGAAGCAACGCCTACGGGGTGATCTCTTCGAACTAGAGCAGCGTGTCCTCCGGTCGATGCCCTAGTCGCGCGCCGGTTCCGGAGGTCGAGAGACTCGTCACAGACTCCGCACCCCCACCAGGCTCCATGGGCGACAGAACGTCATGCGCGCCCCGACCCATTGTCTTTCCACCGCGTGCGGACGCCGTATGACTCGCATCGATACGTCGCCATGTCCGTCGGCCTGCGAGCGAGGTCGCTCGGTCTGTCGCACACGGTCAGCTGGTCGTGCCCTTCTTGGCCGGGGACTTCTTCGCTGTGCTCTTCTTGGCCGGGGCCTTCTTGTGCCGGGGCCTTCTTGGCCGGGGCCTTCTTTGACCGGGGCCTTCCTCGCTGTGCTCTTCTTTCCCGGCACCGCCAGCGCTGCGCGAGTCACGGCCGACGGGCCCGCTCCGGGCTGCTCCCCCTCGTCCGGCGCTTCCGGAGGCCCGGTGTCCCCGGCATCGGACGGGAGTCCGAGACCACGCTCGAGCGCGATCAACGCCTCACCGGTGTAGACGGCCAGCCGCTGCAGATGAGGCACTGCCTCCCGGTCACCGATGAAGCCGAAGTTCATCGTGTCGGCGTAGGTCTCCAGGGTGATGTTCAGCGCCATCCCATGCGCCGGGATCGACACCGGGTAGACCGCCTCCAGTCGCGAGCCACGCAGGTACAGCGTCTTCTTCGGCCCAGGGACGTTGGAGAGCACCAGGTTGAAGGTGGTCGGCAACGGATTCTTGACACCAGCGATCGCGGCCAACGTCTGGGCGACGCTTGGCGCTAGCAGATACCCGGAGTAGGCCAGTGCGGGCAGCTGACCCAGCCCAGCCATCTGGTTCTTCGCCTGGCTAGTCGAGTCGATCACCGCCTCCAACCGCCCCACCGGGTCCTCCACATGGGTGCCCATCGAGGCCATCAGCACAGCGACCTTGTTGCCGCCACCCTCGTCTCCCCCTTCGCGGATGTTCACCGGCACGAAAGCCACCAGAGGCTTCTCCGGCAACTCACCGAGCTCCTCGAGGTAGGCGCGAAGCCCACCGCCACAGACCGCCATCACCACGTCGTTCAGAGTCCCGCCCGACGCCTTGGCAATGGCCTTGAACCGCGAGGTAGCGAACTGCTGGGTAGCGAAGCGACGGGTGCGGCTGGTGCGCTGGTTGAAGATCGAGTCGGGCGCGCTCCACCCACCCTTGAGGTTCTTGTGCTGCTCTCCGCGACTGAGCTCGAGCTTGACAACGGCCCTGGCCACACCGGCCGCGGAACCCACCGCGCCGAGCGCACCCTTGGCCACCCCGGTCGCGGTACCGCCCACGGCGCGGACCAGCGACGCAGACTCCCTCGGCGGCTTCGAGCGCTTCGGCGGATCGAGGCTGAAGAAGAACTTTCCCTTGCTTCCCGGGTCCTCGGACAGTGAGCGACTAAGCATCTTCACCGCGGTGAAACCGTCAACCAGGGCGTGGTGCACCTTGGTGTAGAGCGCGAACCGACCCCCCTCAAGACCCTCGATGACGTGCATCTCCCACGGCGGCCGGGTGAAGTCGAACTGATGGCTGTGCAGCCGCGAGACCAAGATCCCGAGCTCGCGCTCGTCGCCCGGACTGGCCAGCGCGGAACGCCGTACGTGGTAGTCGAAGTCGAAGTTCTCGTCCTCGACCCACGCCTGTCGCGGGTGTCGCAGCAGGAACGGATGCGTCAGCTTCAGGTTCCACGGCGACAAGACCGGCTCCCCGCGCGCCTCCTCCAGGACTTCGCGCAGGTACGTCGGTCCCGCATCGGCCGGTGGCGTGAACGGCATCAACGACGCCACGTGCATCATCGTCTCCGGCGTCTCGGTCCACAGGAACATCGCGTCCTGCGGCGGAACCCTGCGCTTCTTGCTCATGGGCCGATCCTGCCGCACCCGCGCTGGTGAGTCACACTCCCGCCCATGGGGCGCGATGGAACCGCCCCGACCTTGCCGCTGCGAGTGCAGGGGCAATCCGCCCACCAGGACACCCGAAGCTGAGGGCCGGCGGGCTTAGCGACTGGCACCCGACAGCAGCATCTCTCCGGCCACGTTGGCCATTCGCGGTAAAAGGACGCGGCTCGAACGGCCGGCGGATCGCGCGTTCGGCAGGTATGAGCGGACGCGCCGGAAGCCGATCCTTCCGCGGCGACCGTCGACGACCTGGCTCCTCAGAGCGCACACATGACTGGACACCTGTCCATATTCGAACGCGCGAACGCGGTCTACCGCGAGTGCCGTAGACCCCCGGACCGCGCACCCAGGCCCATGCTCCGCACCCTCTCGGACGCGAACGCCACCCGCAGAGCAGGGCCGTTCGGAGCTTCGACGACTCGAACGGTGAGGTCAGCGAGCCTGGACCGGTTGTTCCTGGAAGGCCGTCGAGTCGCGGTAACGACGCAGGTTGGGGGCGTACGACGGGTCCCGGTCCTGGCGGGCGACCGCGCTGGAGGCGACGTACTCGTGAGCTGGATCGACCTCACCGAGCCGGCGCGCGGAGGGCTGGGTGAGCACGTAGAGGTCGGTGTAGGAGTCGTGCATCCGCCCCTCGATGCGGGGATCGGTGTCGGGCGGGTCCTGGACCGCCAGGCCGCACCGACGGGCGCGCTCGACCATCCACAGCAGGGCGATGTCGGCCAGGTCGTCGTCGCGGTAGCCGCCGCCGACGTCGCTGTGGACGCCGCTGAACCACACCTGCTCGATCTCCTGCCGGTTCGACTCGGGCTGCTTGCTCCACAGCGTGGGGCTGAACGGTCCACGCCGTTCGTCGATGGCCATGGCGTGGTAGGCGGCATCGACGTGGCTGCTCAGGTCGGTGTCGTGGAACTGCCACGGCCGGTTGACCAGCTTGAACAGGTGCAGCCCGGTGAGCGGGATGCCGAGCGAGCCGACCGTGTCCCAGACCCCGATGCACCGGATGCGGGACTCGTGGGAGTGCGCCGCGCGGAACCTCGCGGCCTCCTCACCGCTCGGGTGCTTGTCGCGGTCGCGGTAGAGCGAGTAGGCGTCGTCGACCTTGCCCGCGTGTTCGGCGCGCAGGACTCCGGCGTTGCGGACCAGGCCGGCCAGGCTGCGCGCGGTGTAAGCGCCGCGACTGAACCCGAAGAAGTAGAGCTCGTCGCCGGGCTCGAAGTGCTCGACGAGGAAGCGGTAGCCCTGCTTGACGTTCTGTGACAGGCCCCAGCCGAAGGCGCCACCGACCAGGCGCTGCCACGTCGTGGTGCCGACGCCTTGCACGTAGCAGCCGAGCTGCGGCGCGCCGTCGGTGCCGACCTCGGCCAGAGCCCGGTGCAGCTTGACCACATTGGTGGGGCGCCGTTGGTCCTGGGTGCTCCAGGTGCCGTCGCAGCACACGATCAGACGCTTCACGGATCCTCCGAGGGGCGAGGATGGATGGGGCACCGTCAGCACCGACTCTACGCTGACCAGCTGCCTCAGGCATCGAGCCGCGCGCGCAGATGCGCATTGGCCGCCTCGATCATCTCGACCGAACGGCCGTCAAACACCATGCGCCCGGGTTCGACTCGCCGGATGTGCCCGTGCCGTACGACGTTCTCGATCGTGCGAAGCTACAGCGCCCGCGAAAGCCGCACCGCCGATGACTACACGGTCGCCATGCCAGCCCAGGAACCTCCTTCGGAAAGCGAGACGCCAGGACCAAGCCCCGCTTGCCTCAGACGCGACGATACGTCCGAACGGCGCCAGGCCGACCGGTGCGCCCGCCCGCGGTGAGACGCAGCGGGTTCATCTGTCCGCAGGCACCCGGAATCCGCTCCACCAGCGGAGGCCCTGGAAGTCGATACTGACCAGAGCGCCTCCCGCGTGACGATCCTGACTGGAGCGCGTCTCGCGTCACGGTCCGACTCGGGGGCCCTGGACACACCTTGATGGGACGCTCCGCACCGCCCAGTCGGTGCAAGCGCGAGGTTCAGATCAAGACTGAAACCCCGGCAAGGGAGATCCCCGCGACCAGCAAGGTCGACAGGATCGACAAGGCGACGGCTGGACCACTGCTGCGCGCAAGAGTTCGCAGGTGAACGCCTGTTCCCATGCCGAACAGCGCTGCGGCGAGCGTTGCCGTCTGCAGCGTCTCTATCCCAGGCAGGAGAGCATCAGGCAGCAATCCAATGCTGCGGATCACCACGCAGATCAGGAAGCCGAGCACGAAAACCGGAATGATCGCGGGACGGTTCGAGACCTCCGTGCTGTCGGATCCAGCATGCATCCGCCGACGCAGACTCACCCCGGCCACGACCGGCGCCAGCAGCAGCACCCGAGTCAGCTTCACCACCACGGCCACCGCGACGGCGGAGGCTCCCGCGGGACCGGCAGCGGCGACGACCTGGCCGACCTCATGGACGCTCGCTCCCGCCCAAGCACCGTACTGTTCGCTGGTGAGTCCCAGGGGACCCTGCAGGAGCGGCAGGATCACCATCGCTGCCGTTCCGCAGAGTGTCACCATCGCGATTGCCACAGCGACGTCGTCATCATCGGCTTCAGCGTGCTCCTCCATGGCCGCGATGGCCGATGCGCCACAAATCGCGAAGCCGGTGCCGATCAGCAGGCTACGTGCGGGTCCGAGCCCAATCCGCTCGCCGAGCCAGGTGGTCGCGATGAGGGTGGTGAACAACGTGACCACCACCAGGGCGATCACTGGTGCTCCGAGAGCGGCGATGGAGACCAGCGACAGCGAAAAGCCCAGCAGAACCACACCGATACGCAGGAAGCGTCTGGTTGCGAGCTTCAACCCCAGCCGTGTGCTGGCCGGCAGAACGCCGGAGTTCGCCGCAAGTGCTCCGAGCAGAACCGCCCAGGTGAGGGTTCCCAGAGCGGGGACGAAGTGGTGACCGGCGAGTGCGGCGGCCACTCCGAGCATGGCGGCCGCCATTCCCGGTGCCAGTGGTCGGATCGATTCCACGCCGGGGCGAGGGCTCCTGCGCGCGAGTTGCAGCGGTTCAGTGTTCACCCTGCCAGCATGCGGTCGCTGACGACCTGCGGGTAGACACCAAAAGGGCAGAAGGTCATACGCTGGGTGCATGACTGCACCCTTGGACTTGGACGATATTCGCGTGCTCGTCCTCGTGGCGGAACAGGGGAGCATCGGTCGGGCGGCTGCCCTCCTCGGCTTCTCGCAGCCGACCGTGAGTCGGCGGATGGCTGCCCTGGAGAGGAGCCTGCGGCTCCCTCTCCTGGAACGGAGCAGCTCGGGGACGACCTTGACGCCTACCGGACAGGTGGTGGTCGACTGGGCCACGAAGCTGCTCGCTAGCGCTGATGACTTCAGCCGATCACTGGAGTCACTCGTGGGTTCACAGCGACCCTCAGTTCGCGCTGGCGTGAGTATGACGATCGCCGAGCACCACGCACCGCAGTGGGTGGGCAGGCTCAAGCGGCTCGACCCCAATGTCACGGTGACGCTGACGGTGCACAACTCCGCCCGGGTGGCCGAGCTCGTGGAGAGTGGGGAGGTAGACGTGGGCTTCGTCGAGTCCTTGACGGTCCCCCCGTCCCTGGAGCAGCGGCGGATCGCGTGGGATCGACTGATCGTCGCCGTACGCCCTGATCATCCCTGGGCTGAGCCCGGCCGCGTGGTGAGCGTGGCCGAGGTGAGCGGGGCCTCACTGATGGTCCGGGAGATGGGATCCGGCACGCGGGAGACGTTGGAGGAGGCGCTGAAGCGCGGAGGTCACACCCTGACTCCCGGATTCGAGCTGGCTTCGAACACCGCCCTGAAGTCAGCGGCCCTCGCAGGCATGGGGCCAGTGGTGCTGTCCAAGACCGCACTCGCGGCGGAGATTGCATCCGGGAAGCTGGTCGCGGCACGGGTCGCCCGTCTGGGCCTGCGCCGCCCCCTCACAGCGATCTGGAGACGACGGCCGCGACTATCGGTCGCCGCACAGGCTCTGGTGGACACGGCCGCGGCCGAATAGAGACCTCAAGCCGATGACCGCGGTCGGCGCTCAGACGCCTGCTGAGAAGACCGTTCCTGGTGGACAAGGGACCTGGCAAGCTCCCACGCCTCCTCGGTCGGTCCGACGAGGAACGGTTCGGCATCGCCCGATACGGACGGGCCCACGGAACGGCATCTCTTGCGTGCCATGTGAAGGCCATCACCCATCCCCTGGCACGCCGTACCACCGAGCTGCGGATGGGGCCGGGGCCGGTGCCGGGTGATGCTCGCCGGGATCCTGCACCCCGACCGATAGCGCCGCCGGCGCCGCCGTCAAGGTGCGCTGACGCGCCGGTTCACCGGTCCTCGACGAAGCCCTCGCTCTTGAGCCAGTTGAACGCGACGGTGGCGGGGTCGTCGCCACTCACGTCGACCTTGCCGTTGAGCCTGAGCATCGCCTCGTCCGTGAGCTCCTTCGTGACCGGGGCGAAGAGCTCCTCGAGCTGCGGGTGCTCCTTGAGCGTCGGGCCGCGCAACACCATCGAGACGTTGGCCTTGGCGAAGAAGTCCTTGTCGTCCTCGAGCACGTTGAGGTTCAGCGAGAGGATCCGCCCGTCGGTGGTGAACACCTCACCGAAGTTGCAGACACCCTTCGCGGTGGCGTCGTACACCGCACCGGTCTGGAAGATCTTGAGCTGGTTCACCGGCACGCCGGTCCCCTTCGGGATGCCGTACATCTTCAGCATCCCGGGCATGCCGTCGTCCGGACGGTTCAGCAGCTCGGACTCGAGGCAGAAGGTGCGCTGCTCCTTCGGGACGTCCTTGAGCTGCGAGAGCTTGGTGATGTTGAACTCCTTCTGCACCTTGTCGGTGACCGCGAAGGCATAGGTGTTGTTCATCGGGGACGGAGGCAGCCAGATGAGGTCGTTCTTCTCCGCGTCCTCGTCGCGGACCGCGACGTACTGCTCCTCGCTGTCGCGGATCGGCTTGTCGTGTCCGAGGAAGGCCAACCAGCCGGTGCCGGTGTACTCCCACTGCGCCTGGACCTGTCCGTCCTTGATCGCGGCACGCGCCGAGGCGCTGCCGGGGATGCCGGTCAGGTCGGTGACCTCGGCGCCGGCGGACTGCAGCAGGATGATCGCCATCTTGCCGAGGATGATCTGCTCGGTGAAGCTCTTCGAGCCGACCGCGATCGTCGCGCCGTCGAGCGGCTTGACGTCCGCGAGTGGCCCCGCGAGCTTCCCGGTCGGAACGAAACCCCCAGCGGTTCCCAGCCCCAGGCAGCCCGAGGTCAGGACGGCCACGCCACCCAGCAGGCCGGCCCGGACGAGACGTCTGATCCGTCGGTGTGCCATGTCAGATGCCCTTCGGTCGCACGAAGATCTCGAGCATGCGTCCCACCCATTCGACGAGCAGGGCGATCAGGGCGATCAGCACAGCACCCGAGATCAGCACCCGGGTGCGGTCCAGGCTGATCCCGGTGGTGACCAGGCCGCCCAGGCCGCCTCCGGCGATGAAGGTGGCCAGCGCCGCCGTTCCGACGACCAGGACCAGCGCAGTCCTGATCCCGGACATGATCACCGGTACGGCCAGCGGCAGTTCCACCCGGAACATCACGGCGGGATTGGACATGCCTACGCCTCGACCCGCCTCGACCAGGTTGGGACTGACGCCCTGCAACCCGACGATGGTGTTGCTGAGCACCGGCAGCACCCCGTATACGACCAGGGTGACGACAGCTGTCCAGAATCCGTAGCCGAACAGGATCGCGAACAGCACGAACAGCCCGATCGCGGGTGCCGCCTGCCCGAAGTTCGCGACCGCGACCACGCCGGGCGCAATCCGCTTGACGCCCGGGCGGGTGAGCAGCAGCCCGAGCGGGACGGCAACGGCAATCACGATCAGCGACGCGACGAGCGTGAGCACGATCTGCTCCCGGATCGCGAGCAGCACGGCGGGCCAGCCAAGGGCACTCTCCTCGACCAGGTCCAGGGTGGCCGTTTGACGCCACAGCACGTAGCCGAGGAACAGCAAGACGACGAGGATCGGGATGCCGAAGACTTCCAGTGCGAGGGCCCGGCTGAGTCCGCTCAGCGGCCCCTTCTTCGTCTCGATGCCACCCTGGGTGGTCTCCATCGTCAGCGAGCTCTCGGACTCGACCGCGGTCATAGCGATGCTTCCCGGTCAGGCTCGGGTCGCTCGTCCGCAAGCTTTCCGCCGGTGATCTGCTCGGACGGATCATGGTGCGTCTCGGCGTCGGCACGGCGCTGAGCCTCGGCGTTCGCCCTCTCCTGCATTGAGCGCATGTGGTCGGTGACACAGCTGAAGTCGGCGGTCCCCATGAACATGTCTCGATGCCCGGTGATGATCACGCCGTCGTGACTGTTGGTCAGCATCGTGTCCAGAGCGTCGTTGAGCGTGGCCCCCTGGTCGATGCTGTCCAGCTCGCCTACGGGTTCGAAGACGGTCTCGCCTTTGAGCTGGCGCAGCCAGGGCCAGCCACGAGGGCGGTCGCGGTCGTCGAGCACGACCACTGCCCGGTCCCCGTTGGCCTCGGCCCGCGACTTGACCTCCGCGGTCCGCTCCCCGATCCTCGCCGTGGTCGGCCGGTGCAGCTTCACCTCTGAGATCCGCGACAGGCTCAGCTGCTTGAGGGCCGAACCAGCCCCGACGAAGTCGGCGACGAACTCGTTGGCGGGGCTGGCCAGCACCACCTCCGGCCGGTCGTACTGAGCGATCTGCGCGCCCTCCTGGAGGATCAGGATCCGGTCGCCGAGCTTGATCGCCTCGTCGATGTCGTGGGTCACGCACACGATCGTCTTGTGCAGCTCGCGCTGGATCGAGAGCAGCTCGTCCTGGAGCCGCTGACGCGTGATCGGGTCGACGGCTCCGAAGGGCTCGTCCATCAAGATCACCGGCGGGTCCGCAGCAAGTCCGCGGGCCACGCCGACCCGCTGCTGCTGGCCGCCGGAGAGCTCACGTGGGTAGCGGTCGCGGTAGCGCGACGGGTCCAGGCTGACCAGGTCGAGCAGCTCGTCGGTCCGCTTCTTGATCCGGTCGTCGCCCCAGCCGAGCATCTTCGGCACCAGGGCGATGTTCTTGGCCACTGTCATGTGCGGGAACAGGCTGCCGCCCTGGATGACATAGCCGACGCGGCGCCGGAGCTCGTCGGCGCTCTGCTTGCGCACATCCTCACCGGCGATGCTGATCACCCCCGATGTCGGCTCGATCAGCCGGTTGATCATCTTCAGCGACGTGGTCTTGCCGCAGCCCGAGGGGCCGACGAACATGACGATCTCGCCCGCCGGGATGGTCAGGCTCAGCCCGCCGACGGCCACGAGCTTGGAGCCGGGGTACTGCTTCGTGACGTTCTCGAGACGGATCTCCGCCCCGCTGACCGTGGAGTTGCTCTCGTTGGCGGCCCTGCTGCCTGATGAGTGCTTGCCTGCCGTGTCGCTCATGAGACCCGGATTCCCTTCGATGTGGTGAAGAAGCCCAGTGCCCGGAGGACCAGGTCGAGGAACAACGCGATGATCACGATCCCGATGACGGCGACCAGCGTGAAGTAGAGGCCGGTCTGACCGCCGAGCGAGGCAAGACCGGTGAAGATGAACCCGCCGAGACCGGGCCCGAGCACGTACGCCGCGATCGCCGCGATGCCCATCGACATCTGCATCGAGATCCGGATCCCGGTGAGGATCACCGGCCAGGCCAGTGGGAGCCGGATCTTGATCATCGAGGTCACTTCGCTCATCCCCATGCCGCGCGCGGACTCCACCAGGTTGGCGTCGACCCCGGTCAGTCCCACGATCGCGTTACGCATGATCGGCAGGGTGGCGTAGAAGGTGACCAGGATCAGCGCGGTGGGCGCGCCAAGGCCGAAGGGCGGCAGAAGCAGGCCCACCAGCGCGAAGGAGGGGATCGTGAGACCAACCGTGCTGACGAAGTTGGCGAACGGCTCGAGCGCGGGGTATCGGGTGACCACCAGAGCCAGCGCGACGGCGATGACCGTCGCGAAGATGACGGCGAGGACCACCAGGTAGGCATGGTTGAAACCGTTGATCAGGATCTGTGACTTGTGGCTGGCGATGAAGTCCCACATCGGCGTGCCACCCCCAGACATGTGGTGTCGAGTAGGTGTCCAAAGTCACGAAACCACGTTCTGATACGGGTCGCGACCAGCAGTTCCGCAATTGAGGGGTCGCCCTGCACGACGACCGACGCCTGCGCTCGAGGCAGGTCACGATGCTGCCGATTCGACAGCTCACCCACGCGCGCCGTCACGGCACAACGCTCAAGACTGCGTCGGGGTAGGCGTACAGCGCTGGCGAACCGCCGGTGTGAATGAACAGCACGTTGGAGTCCGCAGGGAAGTAGCCCTGTCGGATCAGGCCGATCAGCCCGGCGGCGGTCTTTCCGGTGTAGACCGGGTCGAGCAGGATCCCCTCGAGCCGGGCGAACGCCTGAATGGCGGCGGTCATCTCGGTGGTGGGCAGTGAGTACCCGGGACCGACGTAGTCGTCGGTGACAGTGAACGCGTCCGTGGGCACCTCGCGGTCGGCACCCGCGAGCTGGGAGGCGGCGTTCGACAGGGCGTGCAGCTTGGCTTCCTGTGGCGCCCTGCTTGCGCGCACGCTGATCCCGGTGACAGGGATCCCGCTCTGGTTGCCGTGGAAGCCCGCAACGAGTCCTGCGTGGGTGCCGCCGGAGCCGCTGGCGCAGACGACGTGATCGATCGGCAGAGACATCTCGAAGGACTGGGCGAGAATCTCCTCGGCGCAGGAGACGTAGCCGAGCGCGCCCAGCGGGTTGGAGGCGCCGCCGGGGACGATGTAGGGCTTGCCGCCGCCGGCGGTGACCTCAGCGGCCATCCTCTCCATCTCGGCCACCAGGTCGGTGCCGCCGGGGACCATGTCGATCGTCTCGGCGCCGAGCAGTCGGAACAGCAGGTTGTTGCCGCTGGAGTCCGGGTTGTAGGAGCCCTCTACGCGCTCTTCGAGCAGGAGTCGGCATTTGAGGCCTTCCCTGATCGCGGCCGAGAGGGTCAGGCGGCAGTGGTTGGACTGCACAGCCCCGGTGGTGATGATCGTGTCGGCACCGTTGGCCAGCGCGTCGGCCATGACGAACTCGAGCTTGCGGGTCTTGTTGCCTCCGGCGCTGAGACCGAGGAGGTCGTCGCGCTTGATGTAGATGTTGGGGCCACCGAGATGCTCGCTCAGCTGCGGTAGGAACTCGATGGGAGTCGAGCCGACGGTGTAGCGGCGACGGGGGATGCGCGCCAGGTGCATGGTTCCTTCTTTCGTGGACGGAGCGGTCGAAGTTGGGGGAAGCGCTGCTTTCGGCGTGCAGACCGGTGACAGGTGAGATGCCGCGGCCGTCTTCAGCCGCCGATGGCGGTCTCCAGCTCCTCGTCGGGGAAGTACTTGCGCAGGCGCACGTCACCGGCCAATGCATGGCCCTCCATCCCCTCGACTCGAGAGATGCGAGCGGCGACCCGGCCGATCTGGCCGTTGGCCTCACGGGTCATGCGTTGGTAGGTCGTGGTCTTGATGAACTTGCCCACCCACAGTCCACCGGTGTACTTCGCCGCGGCACGAGTGGGCAGGATGTGGTTGGGGCCAGAGGTCTTGTCGCCGTAGGAAACGGTGGTCTCCTCGCCCAGAAAGAGCGACCCGTAGCTCTGCAGGTTCTGCAGCCACCAGTCCAGGTCCTCGGCATGGACCTCGACATGCTCGTTGGCGTAGTCGTCGGAGAGCTGAGCAGCCTCCTCACGGGTGTCGGTGACGATGACTTCGCCCAGGCTCGCCCAGGCCTCGCCGGCGATCGATCCGGCCGGCATCTGCTCGAGCGCCTTCGGGATCAGCGCGAGAGTCTCCTCGGCCACCCGCATGGACGTGGTGATCAGGATTGTTGCCGAGTCCTTGCCGTGCTCGGCCTGGCTGATCAGATCGACAGCGACCACCCAGGGGTCCGCGGTGTCGTCGGCGAGCACGAGGGCCTCGGTCGGCCCGGCGATCACGTCGATGCCGACACGGCCGAACAGCAGGCGCTTGGCCTCGGCGACATACCCGTTGCCGGGACCCGCAAGCATGACCGCCGGGTGCCCGGTGAAGTGGCCGAACGCCATCGCGGCGATGGCCTGAACTCCGCCGAGACACATGATGGTGTCGGCCCCGGCCATGTCCATCCCGTAGAGCGTGGCCGGGTGGATCCCGTCGGTGCCGCGGGGCGGGGAGCAGGCCGTGATCTGAGGGACCCCTGCAGCCTTGGCTGTCGCGATGCTCATGGCGGCCGAGGCCACGTGGGCGAACCTCCCGCCAGGCACGTAGCAGCCGGCGGTGCTGACGGGAATGTTGCGCTGACCGGCAACCAGGCCCGGGTACAGCTCGACCTCGAACTCGCTCATGCTCTCCCGCTGGTGGTCGGCGAAGGTGCGGATCTGTCGGTGCGCGAACTGGAGGTCCTCCTTCAGCGTGTCCGAGAGGGATCGCTCGGCCGCGCGGATCTGGTCTTGGCTGACGATGAAGGTTTCGGGGTCCCAGGAATCCAGCTCGCGGGAGTACTCCCGGGTGGCGGACTCGCCCTCGGCTTCCAGACGGCTGAGCATCTCCCTCACGACCTGAGTCGTGGGCGAGATGTCAACAGAGTCCAGGCCATGAGTGCGCTTGACATAGGTGATCGACATCGGATCCCTTTCCAGAGGTGGTCGAAGGTTGAACGGGTACGAGGGCTAGCGAGCGCTGGCTTGTTCCACCGCGTAGCGGATGATCTCCGCGGCGAGTCGGCAGTGGTCGATGCTCATCGTTGGAGGAACGCGGAGATCGCACAGGGTGGACAGGATTGCCTCGGTGCGGGGCAGGTGCTGGGCCGAGGAGACGTAGTCCCATTGCTGGGGGCGGCTGGTGAATCCGCGCATGATCGGGTCCCCGAACCAGTTGACGTGCAGTCCGCGCTCGTCGGCGATCTTCAGGGCCGCGCTGATCTGGTCAGCAGTGAGCTCGGGCAGCGCGAACTGGAACGAACTGCCGACGTACCCCTCTTTCGGTGTCCGCTCGATGACCCTTGCGTGCGGGATGTCCCGGACGAGTCTCTCCAGCTCGCCGTACAGCACGTTCATTCGCTGGACCCGTTCGGGCAGCGCGTCGAGCTGGGGGCGGATCAGGGCGGCAGCCAGCGCGGTGAGGCGAAGGCTGTAGTTGGCCACCTGGCCCCGCAGCGGTTCGAAGGCGCTCAGTGGCGGACGGGCCAGATGCTGCGCGTAGATCATGTAGCTGCCGGAGTGGAGAATCGCCCGAGCTGCGATGTCGTCGTCGTCGGTCAGGAGAAAGCCACCCTCACCGGAGTTGAGATGCTTGAACGTCTGGGTGCTGAAGCATCCGACCGCGCCGAAGGTGCCTGTCGGCCTTCCGTCCCAGCTGGCACCAAGGGTGTGCGCGCAGTCCTCGATCAGAACGATGCCCAGTTGGTTGCACAGCGCACTCACCGCGTCCAGATCTGCGACATGTCCTCGCATGTGGGAAAGCAGCAGCGTCTCGGCTCCCGAGGACTCTGCCTTGCGGCGGAGGTCCTCCAGGTCGATGGTCAGACCCTCAGTGATCTCCACGACCACCGGCACGGCACCCGCGTGGTCGATGGCGCCGGGGACCGGTGCCAGGGTGTAGCCATTGACGAGCACCGGGTCGCCGGGCTGCACGCCCGAGGCGCGCAGGGCAAGAAACATCGACCCACCGCAGGAGTTGACCGCGACGGCGTAGCGCCGTCCGATCAGCTCAGCGAAGCGGGCCTCCAGCTCTGCTACATCGTTGACCTGGCCGTCGGCCACCTCGGTGTACCGGAACAGGCGGCCGCTCTGCATCAGCTCGGTGGCCCGGGTGATACCTGACTCCGGGATCGGTTCGGGCTGGGTGAGGTCGAACCCGAAGTGGGCCGGGGGCGCAGCGGTGCTCACTGGGTTTCCTCCGCGAGGAAGTGACCAGCCGCGGGGGCGGATCGGACCGGGCGCGAACCTGGGCCAGCATGGTTCCGGGCGAAGGTGGACCATTGCGGTGGCCCGTGCTCCGTCAAGGACTTGAGCGTGTAGATGGCAGCCTGGTGGGCATCCGGGTCCCGCAGGAGGACTGTCAGGGCGCTGAGGGTCGAGGAGGCCAGATGCGCCCAGGTCGCGGTAGCGGCGGCCTCCGCGTCCCCGGCGCGGATCGCCTGCAGCACGTCCTGGTGCTGCCCGCGCCAGATCGGTGGCAGCACGTGGCTGTCCCAGGCCTGCGCCCGCACGCCCTGGAGTGCCGGGGAGGCGGCCTGGTCCAGCAGCTGCAGGGCCGATCGGCGCATGAACGTGTTCGGGCAGATCTCGGCCAGCGCGCGATGAATGCGCAGGTCCGTCTCGGCGTGCAGGCTCGGCTCTTCGACGGCAAGCGCCATGCCCTCGATCAGCGCCTCGGCATCGTCGACCTTGTCGGAAACGGGGTTCCGCGCGGCGATGGCTGCGACCTGGGGCTCGACCAGCAACCGGGCCTCGAACAGGTCGAGCACCGCTGTCGTCGACATCTCCGACGGGGTGGTGGGAGTGTGCTCGATCGAGCGATGCGTGGCGATCACCCGGGTTCCGGATCCGCGCACCGAGTCGAGATGCCCGACGAACTGAAGGGCGCCCAGTGCCTCGCGCACCGATGGCCGGCTGACCCCGAAGAGACGCGCCAGCTCCATCTCAGAAGGCAGCTTGGACCCGAGAGGAAACTCACCGGACTGAATCCGCTCGAGGATCTGCTCCGCGATGCGCACCGGCACCCTGCGGCTCGGCGTCAGCCGTTCAATGTCTGCCATCGTGCGCCCTCTCGGCCACGCAAACGTGCGTGTTGCCAGGCGACTCGTCGATGATCACCTTGTGCGTCTGCGAGCGCAACCCGGCCTGCGATCTGCTGTGGAGAAGTGTTGACACGGAAGGCCTCGCTCAGACGTTTCGGGTTGGGTCGAGAACGTAGTGCTCGGTCAGGACCCTCGTATCGAGGGCTGGAGTAAGCACCAGGGTGGGTCCCAGGTATCTGTCAGGGTGTCAGGCAACTTACTCACTAGCGGCCGTGCGGTCAAGGGGTCAGGGCTCACGCTCGGCTTGCTAGTCGGGCCCCCTTGACTGACACCTTCCCGTGGCCTAACGTGCCAGACAACTTGGCCCATCGTGAAACGATCAAAACTCGAGCGAGGAGTTGTCCGTGGACGGGTTCCGGCCTCCCGAAACTCGGGGCGATCGTGGGCAGCCGTGACGCACGACGGTGGGTCACGAGCGCTCGACACGTCTCCCGAGGCGACACCGAGGAACCACATGCCTGACGCTGAGCATGGAGCAGAATCTCGCCTGGTCGGGGTCCTTGGTGGGATGGGACCCAGTGCGACGGTCGACTTCTACGACAAGCTGATTCAGCACACGCCCGCCACGCGAGACCAAGAGCACCTTCGCGTGATGATCTGGGCGGACCCGACTGTCCCGAGTCGCCAAGATGCCCTTCTGAACGGCGGCGAGGACCCGACGCCGCGACTCGAGGCCGGGATTCGCCATCTCGTCGACGCCGGTGCGGAGATCATCGTCGTTCCCTGCAACACCGTGCACACGTACTTGGCACCGGTGATGGCCAAGGAGTCGGTTGAGTTCATCAGCATCATCGACGTCACCGTGGAAGCGATCCGAGGGCGGAAAGCTGGACGTGTGGGTCTGCTGGCCACCGACGGTGCACTGAGGTCTGGCCTGTTCCAAACCGCTTTGCTTGATGCCGGCATCGAGTGGATTGCGCCCCAGCCCGCGCAGCAGCGCCAGCTGATGGCGCTGGTTGACGCAGTGAAGGCCGGTCGCGTCGAATCCAGCGACTACGACGCTGCTCGGAAGCATCCTCGACGACCTCCGTAGCAGGGGTGCTGAGGCGACGGTTGCGGCGTGCACCGAGATCTCGGCCCTGCTCAACGACACGCCACTACCCGAGGGCGTCGCAGTCATCGATCCCGCCGTGGAACTGGCATTGAGGACGATCGAACGCGCGCGGAAGGATCCGCGGTGATCAGCGCTCCTCACACCATCGTTCTGTCTTGCCAGGTCTTCCAGAAGGCTCGGCATTCGCGGCTTGACGTCGCCGAACACCTATCGCCGAGAGATTCCAGGAGCAGACAGTGAACAACCTTCCGAGCCGGGCACGCGTCGTCGTCATCGGTGGTGGCGTCGGTGGCGCCAGCACCTTCTACCACCTCACCGAACACGGTTGGCGTGACGTCGTGCTCGTCGAACGCGATGAGCTGGCGTCGGGATCGACCTGGCACGCCGCCGGCCAGGTCACCCAGTTCGGCGCCGCCCAGACGATGGTCGGGCTGAAGAAGTACTCGGTCGAGCTCTACACCCGTCTTGCCGCCGACCCCTTGTCGCCCATCACCTACCGGCGCGACGACGGGGGGATCCGGCTCGGCTACGACCAGTCCGATCTCGACGGCTACCGCCATTTCGTCGGCGTGGCGAAGGGGATGGGTGTCGACTTGGAGGTGATCGGTCCGTCGGAGATGGCCGAGGCGCACCCGTTGCTCAACGTGAAGGGCCTCACGTGCGGACTGTGGGACCCGGTCGACGGCGACATCGACCCCACCGGCCTCGTCAACGGCCTGTGCAGCGCCGGTCGCAGGAACGGCGGGCAGGTCTTCCGCCACACGGAGGTCATCGGCCTCGAGCCCACGGCCGATGGGTGGATCGTCCGCACGAACAAGGGCGACATCGAGTGCGAGAGCTTCGTGAACGCGGGCGGCTATCGGGTCCATCAGGTCGGGAAGTTCTACGGTTTGGAGTCGCCGGTGTCCTCCCTGGAGCACCAGTTCTTCCTCACCGAGCAGCTTCCTGAGATCGAAGCGCTCGGCAAACGCCTGCCACTGATCCGTGACCCGGGTGACGACTTCTACAGCCGCCAGGAGCACAACGGTCTGCTCGTGGGAGTCTACGAACAAGGCTGCAAGACTTGGGGACGCGACCACATCCCCGCCGATTTCGCCGGCAAGCTCGAGCCGCCCGACCTGGACCGGCTGGGCGACAACATGGAGCGGGTGATGGAGCGGCTTCCCGTCCTCCAGACGGCCGGGATCTCGTCGGTGATCAACGGCCCGATCGCCTACTCCCCCGACGGTGTGCCGCTCGTCGGCAAGCTGCCGGGCGTCCGCAATGGTTACGCCATCATCGGGGTCCGGGCCGGCATCGGTGAGGGTGGCGGGCTCGGCAAGGTGCTCGCCGAGATCATCGTCGACGGCGAATCCGAATGGGACACCTGGGTGATGGACCCTCGCCGCTTCACCCAGTACGCCGACGAGGCCTACGCCTCGGCGAAAGCCGTCGAGGAGTACCAGCACGAGTTCGTCTTCCCCCGCCCCGACGAACACCGGCCGGCCGGCCGAAAGGCGAAGTGCACGCCGCTCTACGACCTGCTGGCGTCCAAGGGCGCTGAGTTCGGTGCGATCAACGGATGGGAGCGCGTGCTGTACTTCCACTCGGCAGAAGACGCCTTCGAGCACGTGCCGGCGTTTCGATTCTCGACGTACCACGACCGGATCGGAGTCGAAGCCCGAGCCGTTCGCGACAACGTCGGGATCGTGGAGATCTCCGGCTTCACCCGCTTCGACATCGAGGGGCCGGGATCGGTGGAGTGGTTCGACCACCTGAGCGCTGGTCGCATGCCGGCGGTGGGTCGCACAGGGCTGGCGTACGTGAGCGACGACCAAGGCCGGTTCCGCTCGGAGTTCACGGTGACCCGGATCGCCGAGGACCGCTTCTGGTTGCTCAGCGCGGCAACGGCCGAATGGCATGATCTCGACCTGTTGAACGAGGCCGATCCGCCGGCCGGCGTGACCATCACGAACCTCACCGACACCCACAACACGCTGATGCTGGCTGGACCCCGTTCCCGCGACGTACTCGGCGCGGTCACCGACCACGCGCTCGACAACGCTGCGTTCCCTTGGCTGTCGACACGCGAGATCACCATCGCCGGGACCACCGTGCAGGCGCTACGCATGAGCTTCACCGGCGAGCTCGGATGGGAGCTCCACTTCCCCGCGGAGCGCTCGGTCGACGTCTACCAGGCCTTGGCGGCCGCAGGTGAGCCGCTCGGAATGATCGACTTCGGTCTGCTGGCCACCGAGTCGATGCGCCTCGAGAAGAACTATCGAACCTGGAAGCATGAACTCCACACCGAGTTCACCGTGCTGGAGGCGCAGCTCGATCGATTCGTCGACCTCTCGAAGGACTTCCGGGGTCGCGATGCGATCGTCGCCCAACGGGAGGCGGGCAACCGGCGGCTGTTGGTCAGTCTCGAGGTGGCCAACGACGAAGCGGCGGCTCACACAGGAGATCCGATCTGGGCGGCCGAGGAGCTGATCGGCACGGTCACCAGCGGCGGCTTCGGCCACACCATGAACACGAACATCGCGATGGGCTACGTCGATCCCCCCCACGCAGCGCCGGGAACGGAGCTGGCCATCGACGTGATCGGAGTCAGATCCCGGGCCGTCGTACGTGCAGAGCCCATGTTCGACCCCGCCCACGAGCGCCCACGGGCCTGATCCGCCACCACCGGCGACGACACCCTGCTCATCGGCTCGGCCTCCGGAACAACCCCGGTCAGTCGGCATCCTGCGGAGACCGCCCGCGCGGTCTCGGCCACGGTCGTGCTCGTCACCGCCACCGGCTCCAGCCCACGGCGCCAGCTCGCCGACCCGACCCTCGAGGTTCCCGCTCTCACCTCGACCCAGTTCGGCGGCAGCCTCTTTCGAGCAGACCGCACTGCTGGTCCTCGACGCCGCGGCCCTGGCCCTCGGACCTGCGACCGTGCTGGTCGCAACACCCTGGGGTTCCTCGACCGACTGGAGTGCTCGCTCGCTGCTGCGTCCGGTGTGCTGGGCGGTGAGCGGTGAGCGGTGAGCGGTGAGCGGTGGTGAACCCCAACACGTCAGCTGGCGCGACCTCGGCCGGAGGCTTTGCGACCACGGTGAAGGACACCCGCAGGTCATAGGCAGCAGCCACCACCGTGTTCGGGCGAGCGCGTCCCTCCCGGAACTCCAGATAGTCATCGACCAACGGCATCCCGAGCCGCACCAGCGGCTCACCACACGGGGTGGCAGCGGCAGCGTGAGCCGGGGTCTGCGCGTCCTCAGCGATCTCGCGGTGCAGCCGGTCCAGCTCGGCCAGCCGCTGCTCCAGATGCGCCAACAACCGGCCGATCTCGGTGTGGGAGCCAGCCGCGGGACCGGGGCGGTACCCGGTGGGGTAGCGATGGGTGTCCATGGCTTCCAAGGTCGCCAGGCGAGGTGCCTGCGATCACGTGGCGGACGGTGATCTTCTGCCCCCGCGGGGACGGAGCACCGAACAGTGGCGAGGCTCCCGGCTCTGCATGGGCCTGTCCGTGACTGCACAGCGCTCGTACCAACTGCAACCATAACTGCACCACTTGCCTCGTTTCTGAGGGCTGGATGGTTGTTCAACGGCGGCCTGTAGGCGTCTGACCTGCGGTTATGTAGTGAGCCGCCTATCGGAATCGAACCGATGACCTTCTCATTACGAGTGAGACGCTCTACCGACTGAGCTAAGGCGGCGCAGTGCCCGGCCAGTCAGCCGGGCACGCCGGACGAGTATATGGCGGGGGGCACCGCGGTCTCCAAACGGCCTCCCCTCGGCGGCACGCCCGGACCGGTTCAACCGACGGTCCTCAGCAGGACAGCCCGTCCCGTGGGACCGTCCCGCCGACGAGGTAGCGCTCCACCGCCCGGTTGACGCATTCGTTGCCCTGCTGGAACGCGGTGTGCCCGTCGCCGTCGCGGCTGACCAGCACGCCGGACTGGAGCTGCTCGGCGAGAGCGACTGACTGCCGGTACGGCGTCGCCGGATCGCGGGTGGTGCCGAGCACCACGATGGGCGGTGCGCCCTTCGCTGCGAGAGCCCGAGTGCGGTTCCCGCTGTCAACGGGCCAGGATTCGCAGGTCGACAGACCGTAGGCGAAGATCCGACCGAAGGTCGGCGAGGCCTTCTCGAACTCGGCCACCTGACTGGGGACCTTGTCCGCGGCGACCCCCTCGTCGTTGTCCAGGCAGTTGACGGCCAGCAGAGCCGCCGTCGAGTTGTCGGTGTAGCGGTTGATTCCGCGCGAGGTGTACTGGTCTGAGAGCTGGAGCAACGGGTCGCCGTTCCCCTCCTGGGCCGCGCGCAGAGCCACGGTCAGCAGCGGCCACAGGCGCTCGACGTAGAGCGGAAGCACGATGCCGTAGGTGGCCAGTGCCTGGGTGAGTGGGCGGCCGCTCGAGGTGCGCAGTGGCTCGGCGTCCAGCTGGTCCAGGAGCTCTTTGATCCGGGCGGCTCCCTCGTCGACGGAATCTCCCACGACGCAGTTCTCGCCCTGGACACAGTCCTGGAGATAGGCGCGCAGTGCGGTCTCAAAGCCCTCTGCCTGCCCCAGCGACCGCTCCTTGACGGACAGAGAAGGATCGATGGCGCCGTCGAGGACCATCCGTCGCACCCGGTCGGGGAAGAGCTCGGCGTACGTCGTCCCGATCAAGGTGCCGTACGACGCACCGAGGTAGTCCAGCTGGGGTTCACCCAGAGCCTCGCGCAGCACGTCCATGTCCTTGGCGACCTCGACCGTGGACATGTGCCGGGCCAGCTCGCCGCTGCGGCTCAGGCACCCCTGGCCGAACTCGCGGGTGAGCCGGTCGAGCCGTCGTACCTCCGCCGGGGTGTCCGGGTCCGGGTCGGCGCTGAGGAACTCATCGGTCGTCTCGGTGTCCGCGCACTCCAACGGCGTGCTCTCGCCCACTCCCCGCGGGTCGAAGCCGACGATGTCGAAGTAGCGGCTAAGCGGGACACCGAACGTGCTCGGGCCCCCGGCCGCGTAGTCCACGCCCGACCCGCCCGGTCCTCCCGGGTTCACCACCAGCTGACCGACGCGCTGCGCGCGCCGTTGCGCCGGCGTCCGCAGCACCGACAGCTCGATCGTGGCGGCCTCCGGCTCGGCATAGTCGAGCGGGACCTCCAGGCGGGCGCACTGACTCTCGCCACACCGACGCCAGTCGAGCTCCTGCTCGTAGAAGCGGGCCAGCTCGGCGGGATAGCCGGGCTCGTCCGCGTCGGCACTGGGCTCGGGAGGGTCAGCCAGTCGGCCGGCGGCCGAGTCGTCGCGCAGCGCCGACCACGCCGTCCAGGCCGCATATCCCGAAGCGCTGACGACGAGCAGCACCACGAGGACCACGGAGACCACGACCGTGGTCGTGCTGGCCCGCCGCCGGGTGGGCGGTGGCAGCGGCGCGGACATCTCACCAGCCTAGGGTCAGACCCCTCAGCCGGGGACAGAACGCTCAGACGCGGACGACCCGGAGCGCGACCATCATCGACTCCAGCGCCAGCAGCGGCGGCACGTTGAACTCCAGCATCTGCTCGCGAGCCGAGAAGACGGCGTCGATCCGCGCGAGGTTGTGCTCGGGCGACGACGCGGAGGCAAGCGCCTGCACCTCCCCGCGCAGCTCCTCGTTGACCAGCTCCGAGGCGGCTCCGAGCTGCACGGTGAGCACGTCGCGGTAGAACGAGACCAGGTCCATCAGACCGCGGTCGACCACGTCCAGCACTCGCCTCTTGGCCCGGGTCTTCTGGGACTTCTCCAGGTCGCGGAGGGCGGGGGTGTACTCGCGGGGGCGGCGGCCCCGCTCCACCACGCCGTAGGCGCGGTCCAGCTCGGACTTCTCCTTGCGGTCGTGCGCGTCGGTGAGCGCCTCGGCCTCCTCCTTGGCCAGGTCGTGCAGGTCGGCGGCGGCCGCCATGCAGGCCCCCAGGCTCAGCAGTCGCGCCGGGATGCTCACCACCTCGCGCCGGCGGCGGCGGGTGTCCTCGTCGCGCGCCAACGCCCGCGCCCGCCCGATGTGTCCCTGGCTGGCGCGGGCGGCGTACGACGCCGTCTCGACGCCGATCCCCTCGGTGCGCACGAGGAAGTCGGTCACGTCCTCGACCGAGGGAGTGGCCAGCACGACCAGGCGAGTCCGTGAGTGGATCGTGGGCAGCACGTCCTCGACCGTCGGCGCGCACAGCAGCCACACCGTGCGCTCCGTGGGCTCCTCGATCGCCTTGAGCAGCGCGTTGGCGGCGTGATCGGTGAGTCGGTCGGCGTCCTCGACGACCATCACCTGCCAGCGGTTGCCCACCGGGGAGAGTGCGGAGCTGCGCACCAGGTCGCGCACCTCGTCGACTCCGATCGAGAGCTTCTCGGTGCGCGTGACCCGCACGTCGGGATGGGAGCCGACCACGATCTGGTGGCAGGAGGGACACTCACCGCAGCCCCCGCGCTCGCACTGCAGCCCCGCGGCGAAGGCGATGGCGGCGTTGGAGCGACCCGAGCCAGGAGGTCCGGTGAACAGCCAGGCGTGCGACATGTCTCCCGCCACCGCCCGCTTCAGCCGGTCCACCAGCGCTGCCTGCCCGACCAGGCTCTCCCACACCGTCATCGGTGCACCGGCTCCAGCATCGGCACGAGCCGGCCGTGGACCGCGGCAGCGATCTCCGCGACCGGTGCCCGCGCGTCCAGCACCAGGTAGTGGTCGCGATCCTGCGCCGCGAGCCGCAGGAACTCCGCGCGCACCCGCTGGTGGAAGTCCAGGGACTCCGCCTCGATCCGGTCGCGTCCGGTGAACCGGGTCAGCCCCTGCTCGGGCTCGAGGTCCAGCAGCACCGTGAGGTGGGGCCGCAGGTCCTCGGTGGCCCAGCGCGCCACCCACTCGAGCTCGGCGCCGTCGAGCGAGCGCCCCGCCCCCTGGTAGGCCAGCGTCGAGTCGACGTACCGGTCGGTGATCACGATCTCGCCCCGCGCCAGGGCGGGACGTACGACGGCATGGAGGTGCTCGGCCTTGTCCGCGGCGTACAGCAGGGCCTCGGTGCGGTCGGCCAGGGCTCCGGTCGCGGGGTCGAGGACGATGCGGCGCACCTGCGCGCCCACCGGAGTGGCGCCCGGCTCCCGCGTGAGGAGCACCTCGTGCCCGGACTCCTCGAGCCGTTCGCGCAGCAGTCGTGACTGCGTGGACTTGCCGGCCCCCTCGCCCCCCTCGAAGCAGACGAACACACCGCGTGAGGCATAGACGCCAGGGAACCGCTCGGACACGTGGATCACCTTAAGGCGCCGAAGTGACAGGTCGAGCCGGGGCCACCGCAGGGACGCGCCTACCCGGCCCGAACAGGGGCATCAGGACTTCTTGGCCGCAGCCTTCGTGGTCGTCTTCTTCGCAGCAGCCTTCTTGGCAGTGGTCTTCTTGGCGGTCGCCTTCTTCGCCGTTGCCTTCTTCGCCGTGGTCTTCTTCGCCCCGCGCTTGGCTGCCTTCTTCGCCGGGCCCCTCGCGCGGCGCTCGGCGAGCAGCTCGGCGGCACGCTCGAGGGTGATCGCCTCGACGGAGTCCTCCTTGCGTAGCGTGGCGTTGTACTCACCGTCGGTGACGTACTCGCCGAACCGGCCCTCCTTGACCACCACCGGCGCCCCGGAGACCGGATCGTTGCCGAGCTCCTTCAGCGGCGGAGCGGCAGCAGCCCGTCCGCGCTGCTTGGGTTGCGCGTAGATCGCCAGCGCCTGCTCGAGGGTGATCTCGAACAGCTGGTCCTCGGACTCCAGCGAGCGGGAGTCGGTGCCCTTCTTGAGATAGGGGCCGTAGCGCCCGTTCTGCGCGGTGATCTCGACACCCTCGGGGTCCGCACCAACCACCCGCGGGAGCGAGAGCAGCTTCACGGCCTGGGCGAGGTCGATCGTCTCCAGGGACATGTCCTTGAAGAGCGAGCCGGTGCGCGGCTTGGCGTTCTTGGGGGCGTCCTCGGGCAACAGCTCGGTGACGAAGGGGCCGTACCGGCCGTTCTTCGCGACCACCTCGAGGCCGGTCTCCGGGTGCGTCCCGAGCGGGGTCTCCTCGCCGGCGGGGTTCTCCAGCAGCTCGCGGGCCTTCTCCATGGTCAGCTCGTCGGGCGGCAGGTCGTCAGGCACGTTGGCCTTCTTGGCTGCGGGTGTCCCGTCGTCGCCCGGACCCTCGAGATAGGGGCCGTACTTGCCCACCCGCAGGGCGATGCCGCTCTCCGGCTCACCGATCGGGAAGGTGGCCAGCTCCTTGGCGTCGATGTCGCCGAGCTCGGAGACGAGCTTCTTGAGCCCCTCGATCTCCCCGGAGCCGAAGTAGAACTCGGCCAGCTCGGTGTTGCGCTCGCGGCGACCTCCGGCGATGTCGTCGAGAATGTCCTCCATGCCCGCCGTGAACTCGTAGGAGACCAGTCGGGCGAAGTGCTCCTCCAGCAGCCGGATCACCGAGAAGGCGAGCCAGGCCGGCACCAGCGCGGTGCCCTTCTTGTAGACGTAGCCGCGGTTGAGGATCGTCCCGATGATCGAGGCGTACGTCGAGGGCCGGCCGATCTCGCGCTCCTCGAGCTCCTTGATCAGCGTGGCCTCGGTGTAGCGGGCGGGGGGCTTGGTCTGGTGACCCTCGGCGCGGATCGCGGCCGCGCTGACCGGGTCGCCCTCGGTGACGTTGGGCAGCCGGGACTCCTGGTCGTCGGCCGTCGCGTCGGCGTCGTCGCTGCCCTCCACGTAGGCCTTGAGGAACCCGTGGAAGGTGATGATCCGGCCGCTGGCGGAGAACACCACGTCCTCGCCGGCGCTGGACGCGCCGCCGAGGCGGAGCGTGACCGACTGACCGACGGCGTCCTTCATCTGGGAGGCGATGGTGCGCATCCAGATCAGCTCGTAGAGCCGGAACTCGTCTCCGGTGAGGCCGGTCTGCGCCGGCGTACGGAACGAGTCGCCGGCCGGCCGGATCGCCTCGTGCGCCTCCTGGGCGTTCTTGACCTTGGAGGCGTAGACGCGCGGCGAGTCCGGGATGTACTCCGCGCCGTAGAGGTCGCGGGCCTGGTTGCGCGCCGCGGTGATCGCCGTCTGCGAGAGCGTCGTGGAGTCGGTACGCATGTAGGTGATGTAGCCGTTCTCGTACAGCCGCTGCGCCACCGACATCGTGCGGGACGCGCCGTACCCGAGCTTGCGGCTCGCTTCCTGCTGCAGCGTGGTCGTGCGGAACGGCGCGTACGGCTTGCGGGTGTACGGCTTGGACTCCATCGAGCGCACCGCGAAGTCCGTGTCGTGCAGCGCCTCCGCGAGCGCCTCGGCGCGCGACTTGTTGAGGTGGACCACCGCCGAGCCGGCCTTCAGCTCGCCGTCCTGGCTGAAGTCGCTGCCACGAGCCACCCGCGCACCGTCGATGGAGTGCAGCTTGGCGGGGAACATCCGCTGCTCGTGCTTCTCGCCCGCGTCGAAGGTCCCCTCGAGGTCCCAGTACGACGCGACGCGGAACCGCATCCGCTCGCGCTCCTTGTCCACCACCAACCGGGTCGCCACCGACTGCACCCGGCCCGCGGAGAGCCCCGACATCACCTTGCGCCACAGCACCGGGCTGACCTCGTAGCCGTAGAGCCGGTCCAGGATGCGCCGGGCCTCCTGGGCCTCGACCAGGTCCATGTCGATCTGGCGGGGAGACTCCACCGCTGCGGTGATGGCCGCGGGGGTGATCTCGTGGAAGACCATCCGGTGCACCGGGACCTTCGGCTTGAGCTCGTCGAGCAGGTGCCAGGCGATCGCCTCCCCCTCGCGGTCCTCATCGGTGGCCAGATAGAGCTCGTCGGCGTCCTTGAGCAGCCCCTTGAGCTTGGTCATGTGCGACTTCTTGTCGCGCGAGACCACGTAGACCGGTTCGAAGTCGTTGTCGACGTCGACCCCCAGGCGCGCCCAGGACTCCCCCTTGAGGCGGGCCGGGATGTCGGCAGCACTCTGCGGGAGGTCACGGATGTGACCGATCGAGGATTCCACGACGTAGCCCCGGCCGAGGTAGCCCGCGATGGTGCGGGCCTTGGCCGGTGACTCGACGATAACGAGCTTGTGTGCCACTGCTTGGTTACTCATCCTTTGCGATGCGGTCGGTGCCTGCGAGGTCCGGGACGGCCGCCTCGAGCCCCGACAAGGTAGCGCGTCCGGGCAACGGTCCTGTGAACGTGTCCAGTCCCGAAGTGGCGCGACGCCCGGCGTACGCCGCTGATCGAGCGTGTCTTCGGCACTGGCCCCGACCCCCGGGAAGGGTCCTTCCTAGGGCTCCGCCACCAGCAGGAAGCCCTCGAGGACGAGGTCGCGTACGACGGGAAGATAGCCCGCCCGCACCTCGCCCGGCTCCTGTTCCAGGAGGTCGGCGAGCGCGTCGAGGATCTGGACCACGGTCAGCTCGCCGTCGCACGCCCCGACCAGGGCGGCCTCGACGGTGTCGACCTGACGGGCCCGTCCGGGCCCATCGCTGCTGCCTGACCACGATCTCCTCGGGGTCTGCCGCGCCCGGAGCGCCGTACGACTCCTGGCGCAGGTCCACCCGGGCCACCAGTCTCGCCGCCGCCAGGTCGTCGTCGCCCAGCCCGTCGCAGGCGCCCCACCCGGTCGAAGAAGCCGGTGACCTCGGGCCCGATCGGCTGCTCCACGTCGTAGGGCCACTCCTCCAGCCGCAGCGTGGGCTCCGCCACCGTCGTCCGCCGCAGGTTGATCCACCCGAAGCCGACCGCCTCGGCGTCCTGCCCCTCGAACCAGGAGAGCCAGGTGTCGTAGCGCTCGAGGTAGTCGGCCGACCCGTGCACGCCCTCGTCCTTGAGCCACAGCTCGACGTAGGTCGGCAGGTCGACGACCTCGCGCTGGACCACCCAGGCGTCGCAGCCGTCGATCCACGACGAGAGCCGGTCCTCCCACGGCTGCCCGCGCACGATCATCCAGTTGGCCAGGACCTGAGCGGTGCCACCCTCACGGAGGTGCCCCGGGGCGGCACGCACGATGTGCTCGACCACGCGGTCACCGGGGAGACCGGAGTCCCGGTAGACCAGACGCTCCCCCGTGGCAGGCGAGATCACGAAGGGCGGATTGGTCGCCACCAGGTCGAACAGCTCGTCCGCGACCGGCTCGAAGAAGCTGCCACCGCGGACCTCGATGCGATCGGAGAGATCGTTCAGCGCGGCGTTGAACCGGGTCAGCTTGAGGGCTCGCGGGTTGACGTCGGTGGCGACGACCCGGCGGGCGTGCTGGGCCAGGTGCAGCGACTGCACCCCACATCCGGTGCCGAGGTCGAGCGCCACCTCGACCGGCTCCCGCACGGTGAGCTGCGCCAACGACGTGGCGGCCGAGCTGATCCCGAGCACATGGTCGGCAGGCACCCGGCTCGGTGCTCCGTTGAGGCCGGGCGTCAGGTCGCCGGCCACCCAGAGATCGAGCTCGTCGGTGGCATAGGGACGTACGTCGACCCGTGCCCGCACCTCGCCGACCGACCGCTCGAGCAGGCCCGCGTTGCACAGGGGATCGAGCAGGCCGGGCAGCGCCGCCTCGACCTCGCGCGCCGACACCGGGGCCTGCAGCAGCCACAGCCGGGTCAGCGTCTCGACCCTGCTCCCGCCCCGGGTGGCCCGCAGCCCCGGGAGCGTCTCGTTGCGCGAGAGGGCGGCATGGCCCGTCGTACCCAGTGCTGCGGCGACGCCGGCATAGGTGAAGTCGGCCGCAGCCAGGGCCTCGCGCAGCCGCGAGGCGAGGACGTCATCGCTCATGGTCGCTCACCCCCCGCACGCTAGCCCCCGCCTGCTGAACCCGCCGACCGGGCACTCGCACTCGCCCCAGGTACGCCGACCGGGCACTCGCACTCGCCCTAGGTACGCCGACCGGGCACTCGCGCTCGCCGGAAATACGTCGACCGGGCACTCGTGCAGGTGGTGTCCCTGCACGAGTGCCCGGTCGGCGTCGTACAGCCGAGCAGGATTGCCCGCTCGGCGATCTAGCTGGTGAGGCGGGTCTAGACGACCCTGTTGGTGCTGGCCGGGGCCGGGGCCTCGTTGGTCATCACGTTGCCGCGACGCTTGGAGATGATCACCGAGACCACGATGACGGTCACGGCCACCAGGGCGATCAGGATGCGCGACGGCGTCGTTCTGGTTCTCGCCCACGCTCAGCGACACCACCGCGCTCGCGATCAGCAGCGAGACCAGGTTCATCACCTTGATCAGCGGGTTGATCGCCGGGCCGGCGGTGTCCTTGAACGGGTCGCCCACGGTGTCACCGATGATGGTGGCCTCGTGCTGGGCCGAGCCCTTGCCACCGTGGTGACCGTCCTCGACGAGCTTCTTGGCGTTGTCCCACGCACCACCGGCGTTGGCCAGGAAGACCGCCATCAGGGTGCCGGTGCCGATCGCACCGGCCAGGAAGCCTGCGAGCGCCTCGACTCCGAGGCCGAAGCCCACGGCGACCGGCGCCAGGACGGCCAGCAGGCCGGGAGCGACCAGCTCGCGCAACGAGTCCTTGGTGACGATGTCGACGACCTTGCCGTACTCCGGACGACCGGTGCCCTCCATGATCCCGGGGATGTCGCGGAACTGGCGACGGACCTCGTAGACCACGGCACCGGCCGCACGGGCGACCGCGTTGATCGCGAGCCCGGAGAACATGAACACCACTGCGGCGCCCAGCAGGATGCCCACGAGCACACCCGGGTTGAAGACGTCGAAGACCAGTGACGTCCTCCTTGATGCCCGCCTCCTTGACAGCCTCGAAGACCGAGGTGGAGTAGGACCCGAACAAGGCGGTGGCCGCGAGGACCGCCGTCGCGATCGCGATTCCCTTGGTGATCGCCTTGGTGGTGTTGCCCACGGCGTCGAGCTCGGTGAGGATCTGCGCACCCTCGGGGCTGACGTCGCCCGACATCTCCGCGATGCCCTGCGCGTTGTCGGAGACCGGACCGAAGGTGTCCATGGCCACGATCACGCCGACCGTGGTCAGCAGACCGCAACCGGCCAGCGCGACGGCGAACAGCGAGATCGTCAGGGTCGCGCCTCCGAGGAGGAAGGCCCCGAACACCGCGGCACCGATCACCAGGGTGGTGTAGACGGCCGACTCGAAGCCCACCGAGAGACCACTGAGGATCACCGTGGCAGCGCCGGTCATCGAGCTCTCGGCCACGCCCTTGACGGGCTGCCGCTCGGTGCCGGTGTAGTAGCCCGTCAGCGCGAGGATGCCTGCGGCCATGACGATGCCGATGACCACTGCGGCGGAGGCGATCAGCCGGGGATCACCCGAGGCGCCCGACATGTCGGCGCCCATCACGTTGTTGAACTCCGCGAAGCTGCCGGGAAGGTAGAGGTAGGAGGCGATCACCGAGGCGAGGGCACCGACGGAGGCCGAGATGTAGAAGGCCCGGTTGATCGTGGTCAGGCCGTTCTCTCCCGGCTTCGGGGTGGTGATGTAGACCCCGAGCACCGCGGTCAGCGCACCGATGGCAGGGATCATCAACGGGTAGACCAGACCAGCGTCGCCGAAGGCCTGCGAGCCGAGGATCAGCGCGGCGACGAGCGTCACGGCGTACGACTCGAACAGGTCGGCGGCCATACCGGCGCAGTCGCCGACGTTGTCGCCCACGTTGTCGGCGATGGTCGCGGCGTTGCGCGGGTCGTCCTCGGGGATGTTCTGCTCGACCTTGCCGACCAGGTCAGCGCCGACGTCAGCAGCCTTGGTGAAGATGCCGCCACCGACACGCATGAACATGGCGAGCAGCGCGGCACCGAAGCCGAAGCCCTCGAGCACGCGAGGCGCGGTGTCCTTGAACATCAGCACCACGATGCTGGCACCGAGCAGTCCCAGGCCCACGGTCAGCATGCCGACCATCGCCCCGGTACGGAAGCCGATCTTCATGGCCGGGTCACGACCCTGGTCGTTGGCGGCTGCGGCCACCCGCAGGTTGGCCTTCACGGCCAGCGACATCCCCAGGTACCCGACAGCACCGGAGAAGCCGGCCCCGACCAGGAAGAAGATGGAGCGGCCGATACGGACCCCCATGGTTTCGGCTGGGAGCGCGAGCAGCGCCACGAACGCGACCGCGGCAAAGATGCCGAGCGTCCGGAACTGCCTGGTCAGGTAGGCGTTGGCGCCCTCCTGAACAGCGTGCGCGATGTTCTTCATGTTGTCGGTGCCTTCGTCGGCAGCCAGAACCTCGGTGCGGAACATCCCCGCCAACGCGAGCGCGACGAGCGCGATCACGGCGACGATGACGACCAGCACGAAGTTGGTGCCGTCGAGGTCCACGACAGCGGGGATCAGCCCGGTCATGTTTCTCCTCGGAGTTTGTCAGTAGTTGACCGCGGCGGAGTCTACGTGTCTCCACCGGTCAGACCGTGACCGGGCTCACCTATCAGGATTCCGCGTGTCGTCCGCCCGAAGGCGGCCCACACAGAGGTACGACGCTGTGCGGGTCAGGCGCCGAGCGCCGCTGACTCCGACTCGTGGATGGTGAAGACCTTGGCCAGACCGGTGATCCGGAAGATCTTCAGGAGTCGGTCCTGGGAGCAGATCAGCTCCATGGTGCCGTCCTGGGCGCGGACCTTCTTCAGACCGCCGACCAGCACGCCGAGCCCGGTGGAGTCCAGGAAGTCGACGTTCTCCATGTCGATCACGAGGTCGTGTCGACCATCGCCGACGAGCTCGCTGATCTTGTCCCGGAGCTTGGGCGCCGTGTAAACGTCGATCTCGCCGCCTACGGCGACGATGGTGCGACTGTCGACCTCACGGGTCTGCAGCGAAAGGTCCACGGTCTCTCCTCCGAGCCTCGTCCGGGTCGGGCCCGGCCCCCGCACTTGGACATCAACGGACGTATTGAACCATGTCCAGGCCGACGGCGGGCGGAACCGTCACACCCCACTGGAAGACTGAGCACGTGCAGGTGATGGATCTCGAAACTCTGATGGAGCGACTCAGCGCTGCCCCCGGCAGACGCGAGAGCCTGCTGCATCTGGAGGTGAGGCCGCCGCGTCCGTGCCCGCGAGGCGGCCTGGCCAGACTGGTTCGAGGACCCCCTGCGCGAGGCCTTCGCCAGGATCGGCGTGTCCAGACCGTGGACGCATCAGCTCGAGGCCGCCGATCTCGCCCACTCGGGCCGGCACACGGTCATCGCGACGGGCACCTCGTCGGGCAAGTCGCTGTGCTACCTGCTTCCGGGACTGCAGGCGATCGAGGCGAGCCGCGGGCCCAAGGGACAGCGCGGCGCCGGCGTCCTCTACCTGGCGCCGACGAAGGCACTGGCCCAGGACCAGCTCGCGGCCCTGACGCGACTGGGGCTCCCCGGCCTCCGGTGCGGCACCCACGACGGCGACTCGACGCCGGAGATGCGGGCCTGGACGCGCGACCACGGCGAGTACGTCCTCACCAATCCCGACATGCTCCACCACTCGTTGCTGCCCGGGCACGCGCGCTGGTCTCGCTTCTTCGCCTCCCTCCGCTACGTCGTGATCGATGAGTGTCATCACTACCGGGGCGTCTTCGGGGCTCACGTCGCGCAGATCATCCGTCGCCTGCGCCGGGTGGCTGCGCTGTACGGCGCGCACCCGACCTTCGTGCTGGCCTCGGCCACGGTGGCCGACCCCGAGGTCTCCGCGGGCCGGCTCACCGGGCTGGACGTCGTACCGGTCACCGACGACGGCTCGCCCCGGGGGCGCACCGCCCTGGCGCTGTGGGAGCCACCGTTCGTCGCGGGTCGTGGCGAGAACGGCGCGCCGGTGCGCCGCTCCGCGACCAGCGAGGTCGCCGACCTGCTCACCGACCTCGTCGTGGAACGGGTCCGGACCCTGGCCTTCGTGCGGTCTCGGCGCGGAGCCGAGACGGTTGCGCTGGCGGCACGCCGCCTGCTGGCCGAGGTCGACGCCTCCTTGGTGGACCAGGTGGCGGCGTACCGCGGGGGCTACCTGCCCGAGGAGCGACGCGAGCTCGAGGAGGCGCTGCGGGCCGGACGGCTCCTCGGCCTGTCCGCGACCAACGCGCTCGAGCTCGGTATCGACATCAGCGGGCTCGACGCCGTGCTGCTCGCCGGGTTCCCCGGCACCCGCGCCGCTCTGTGGCAGCAGGTCGGCCGTGCCGGACGGGGCGCGCGGGACGCGCTGGCTGTGATGGTCGCCCGCGACGACCCGCTGGACACCTACCTGGTCCACCACCCCGAGGCGCTGCTGGGTCAGCCCGTCGAGGCGAACGTCTTCGACCCCGACAACCCCTACGTCCTCGGTCCGCACCTGTGCGCGGCGGCGGCAGAGATCCCGCTGACGACTGCGGACCTTCCTCTGTTCGGCCCCGGAGCTCTCGGCGGGAGTCCAGGCCCTCACCGAGGGCGGCCTGTTGCGGCGCCGTCCCCACGGCTGGTTCTGGACCGACCGCCGGCGCGCCAGCGATCTCGCCGACATCCGGTCCTCGGGCGGCACCCCGGTCCGTCTCGTCGAGGACCACACCGGCCGGGTGCTGGGCACGGTCGACCACTCCTCCTCGCACGCGACCGCGCATGCCGGCGCGGTCTACCTGCACCAGGGGGAGACCTGGCTGGTGACCGAGCTCGACCTCGAGTCCTCGGTGGCCGTGGTGGTGCGCGCCGACCCCGACTACTCGACGTCCGCCCGGGAGATCACCGACATCGAGATCCTCGCTGAGCAGGAGACGACGACGTGGGGACAGGCTCGACTGGCTCTCGGCAGCGTGCGGGTCACCCATCAGGTGGTCTCCTACCTCAAGCGAGCGGTCCCGAGCGGCGAGGTGATCGGCGAGGAGCTCCTCGACCTGCCCGAGCGCATGCTGGACACCACCGCGGTGTGGTGGACCCTGCCGAGCCACGCGCTGGCCGGGTCGGGGGTGGCCTCCGAGGACCTTCCGGGAGCCGCGCATGCCGCAGAGCACGCGGCCATCGGCCTGCTCCCCCTGTTCGCCACCTGCGACCGCTGGGACATCGGCGGCGTCTCCACCGCTCTGCACCCGGACACCGGGACCCTCACCGTCTTCGTGTACGACGGCCACCCGGGCGGTGCGGGTTTCGCCGAGCGGGGGTTCCGGGCCGCCTCGACCTGGCTGCGCGCGACCCGGGACACCATCGCGGCCTGCGGGTGCGCGGAGGGCTGTCCGTCCTGTGTGCAGTCGCCCAAGTGCGGCAACCAGAACAACCCGCTCGACAAGGCCGGTGCGGTGCTCCTGCTCGACCTGCTGCTTCGCGCGGCTCCGGGCACTGCTCGACCTGCTCTGACGCCACCGGCCAAGCCACGTGCTCGCCTGCGCACCGCTGGGGTGCCTGATCCCCTATGGTCGAGACAATCGCCTCTGGAGGGGAAGTCCGCCCGTGTTCGTCGCCGCGCTCATCGTCCTGATCATCGCCGTACTGCTGGTGATCGCTGCCCTGTTCGGCGGCACCGACCTCACGTCCATCGACCTGGGGGCGTTCAACCTCGAGGCGACCGCCTCGGTGGTGTTCTTCCTCGGCATGGCCACGCTGCTCCTGTTCGTGCTCAGCCTGGGCATGTTCCGCAGCGCGACCAAGCGCGCCGCCTCCCGGCGAGCCGACCGCAAGAAGGTGAGCGAGCTGAGCAGCAAGCTCGACGAGTACAAGCGAGACGAGCGGGAGCACCCCAGCGACACCGAGGGCGACCGTCCCTGACCTCATCCGGTCACCGGACCGGCACGTCCTCTGGCCCTCAGGTCCAGGGAGCCCCACGGCAGCCGGATCGCCGCGCTCACCTCGACCCGGACGTTCCAGCCCTCGACCTGACACCGGCGTAGCTGCGCGTCGTTGAGAGTCGCGATCGCGCGCTGCGCGCGCACACGCCGCACCGCCGTCCTGCAGGGCCGCCGCTCCGGCGAGGGACGACAGGTCAGCGGCTGCCTGAGCGCGCCGATGCGCCGCCACCACCCCGACGACACCGGACGTGGCCACGGTCACGAACACCAGCACACCCAGCATGGCCGCGGCCACGATGGTGCCGGCGCCGTCCTCGGTATTCCGCCGGGTCCTCACCGCGTCGGCTCCTGAGCAGCGACCGCCTCGGCGGACACCCGGAAGTCCGACCAGTCCCTGGAGAAGTCCTCTCGGTCCGGCGACCGGGCTGCTCACCCGCACCACGACCGTCCCCGACCGCCGGCTGATCACGATTCGGGAACCGGACGGGGCCACCCGGCGTCCCAGCGCCACCGACGCACGGCAGTTCCCTCCGACCGGGCAGCGGCCCTGGCCGTCTCACGTGCGGCGTCCAGAGCCCGCACCTGAGTGATGCCCAGAGCTGACCAGCCAGGCCATCGACACCGTGAAGGCCGCGATCAGCGGCAGCGCCATCGCCGTCTCGGCGGTGACCGCTCCTCGCTCCCGGTCCGCTCGCACGTGCTCTCCTCCTGTTCTCCTGCGCGGCGGTGGTGCGACCGGCGGGGCGGGCAGCCCCATCCCACCCCGCCGGTCGGTCTCGGTCTGCGCCTTCCTGGGTCTCAGAAGGGCAGCAGCGTCTTGAGCGCGTTGATGATGAACTTCAAGAGCCCCTGGCCCAGGTCGCTGGTGAGCAACTTGAAGAGCACCGCGGCGAAGCCGACGCCGCACCCGGTGACGGTGGCGTACTCCGCGGTGGTGGCGCCCGCGTCGTCGCGGACGGGGCTCGCGCCGGCTGACGCGAGGGCGAGCGAGTTGTGTGGCATGACTTCTCCTGACTGCTGGCCGCGACCACCCGGTCGAGGCAGATTTCCTTGTCGAGAAGCACATTTCTCGCTCGGCGGCGGCATCGCGACCACTTGTTGCGCGCCGGTGGAGAACCCCGCTCCGGCGTTGGCTGTGCACGAGTGCCGGTCAGCAGCGCCATGCTGAAGACGCCTCGACGGCACTGCTCCACGACGACCGGGCCGCGGAGGTGGTGCCTGTCGCCAGGTCTCGCGAGCACTCGACGCAGCAGGCCAGCAGCCGTGCCGTTGCCAGGCCCTCGAGACCCGGTCGGCGGGCGTCGAACCACGGTCCACGGACGGGGCTCGAGCGATCCCAGGCAGCCAGGATCTGACGACGAAAGGCCAGGTTTTTGCGGCGACTTGTTGGTCTATAGCTCCTGCAAGTTCGCAGCGCTACGCTCCGAGAGGCATGGGGTGCGTGCCATTGGCCGGAGGTGTACCCCAAGTCTCCCAACAGTCGGATCGTGGGTGTCGGCATCCTGCTCGCGCTGGGGTTGACGGTCTCCGGAAGCTACCTCGTGAACGCCGCCACCGCTCCGAGCACCACCATCACCGCGTGCTCGCACACCAAGACAGGCGCCGTGCGAACAGTCGCGCCGTCCAAGGCCTGCTCCTCGAATGCGCACGCGTCACCTGGGACGTCAACGGCGAGAAGGGCGCACGGGGCCTCACGCGGGCCCGAGGACCCGCCGGCGCGCAAGGTCCCGCCGGTGCCGACGGGACGAATGGGGCCGACGGGGCAGATGGAGCTGACGGAGTGGAGGTCGACGGAGCCGGGAGCCGACGGAGCCGACGGAGCCGACGGAGCCGACGGAGTGGACGGAGTGGACCAAGGACCCGGGCCGGCTGGACCTACAGGCCATGGGGAAACGGGATCGGCAGGGCCTCAGTCGACGACCTCATCATCACCTTGCCCATGGCCTCGACTGTGGTGACCCGTCAACCGATCGCCGGCAGGGGGCGTCGGAGCTGGAGCGCCCTCGTTCCTCGACGTCACCGCCGAGACCCGGACAGGGGCGGGCACGATCGCCCTCGTCGCCGCCTTGAGCTCGTCCACACCCATGGACAGCGCGGACTCCGACGGCTGCGAGATCGCTGGTTGCTCGCAGAGCATGGTCCTCAGCGACGTCTTCGTCACCGAGCTCGCGATCGGCTCCCCCACCTTGTTCGACCGGGCGGCGTTCGACTACGCAGCCATCGACTGGGACCGGAGCGACCTGGCATCCCTGGGTGCGCGCGAGACCTTCCGGTGGAACGTCCGCGCCAACAGCCCCCAGTGAGAGAGCCGTCAGCCACCCGGAGGTCTGGGCACGACAGACGGCGGAGCACCCTGCGGAGAACGTGCACGGCTGCTGGTCGCGCGCGCGGCTCACCGGAACAGCCCCAGCGAGCTGAAGACCCCGACCACCATCGGGACGATGCCCAGCACCACGAACGCCGGCAGCAGGCACAGCCCGAGGGGTGCGGCCGCCTTGACCTCGATGCTGCGCGCCCGGGTCTCCACGTCGGCCCGTGCTCGCTCCCGCAGCTCCTCGGCCAGGCGGTGCACGGCCTGTCCCACCGGCGCCCCGGTCTCGTGCGCCCGGCCGACGGCCCGCCCCAGCGCACCGAGCTCCGGGTGTCGGGCGACACCGCGCCATACCTGAGCGGGGTCGACACCGATCTCGAGCCGATGCAGGATCGTCGCGAACTCCTCCGCCACGGGCCCTCCGAACGCTGTGCTCACCGAGGACAGCCCCGACTCGATCGCCGCCCCGGCGTCGAGACAGGCGCCGAGCAGGTCGACCCCGGTCGGCAGGTCCAGCACCAGGGTCTCGCGGCGACGTACGACGGCGGGGTCCTCCACCCGCCCCAGGACCACCCACACCGTGACGGCGCACCCGGTCCCCACAGCTAGTCCCAGCGCGCCTCCGAGCATCGCCCAGCCGCCAGCAGCGGCCGTCAGCGCCAGAGCACCTCTGAGCCTGGCGATCACCGCGCGCTGCGGCGCTGACGGAGACGTCGTGCGGCGCGACCCAGGGATCCTGCTCGACCGAGGGACGTGAGGCGATCAGCAGCAGCACACTGGCTGCGGTGAGTACGCCGACCAGCGCGATCATCGCCCCAGGACCCGGTCCGCGATGCGCTCGAGCCAGAACAGACCGGCGAACGAGAGGGCCAACCCCAGCCCCAGGCAGCCGAGGCCGACCGTCGAACCGACCAGGAAGCCGACCGGGTCACCTCCGATCCCGGACCCGAGCAGCAGCACCCCGAACGGCAGCACGGCCAGCATGCGGGCGGTGGCGTGGGCAGCCGCGAGCTCGGCCGCCACCAGCCTGGCCGTCCGTCGCTGGCTCCTCATCGAGTCCGCCGTCTCACCGATCACCTTGGCGAGGCCCGCGCCGGTCCCGTGCGCGACCTGCCACGCGGCTGCCAGGTCGCGCAGCTGCCGTCCTCCGGGCAGGGAGCCGAGCTCGCGCAGGGCGCCCGGCACGTCAGCCCCCATCTGTCCCGCGACCGCCACCGGCGCGAACTCGGGCCACTCCTGCGCCACGCGGTCCAGCGAGCGGAGCGGCGGCTGACCGGCCGCGAGGTCCGAGGCCATCGAGTCGCACGCGGCCAGCACCTGGTCCGAGCGCTGCTCGGCGGCGCGCGCCCTCCGGCGACGTCGCACCACCCGGACCACGCCCAACGACGCGGCGGCGACCAGACCGACGAGCACAAGTCGCTGCGTGCTCAACCAGGACGACAGGGCCAGCGCCGCCAGCGCGCCGCACAGCACCACGACCGGAGCGGGGAACCGGGCCGGCGACCGGCCCTGCGGTCGCAGTGGCACCGGCCCCGGCACCAGCAGGGCGACCGCGACCGCGGCGAGGATCGCCACCACGGCGGCCGAGGCCTCCATCTGGCTCACGGCTCGATCAGCCCGGAGAGCTCGTCGACGGCCGGTCCGGGCACGATCGCACCGTCGCCGGCGAAGCTCACGCCGGGTAGCGACCTGCACGCCCCCGTCGGGCGACCGGGTGACCACCCCGATCTCACCCACCCGCCGCCGGTGGTCCGCCGCGCGGCCGAGGTGGATCACCACGTCGACGGCCGAGCCCAGCTGGCTGTGGACCGCCGCGCGGGAGAGCCCTGCCGCGAGCGCCAGCCCCTCCACCCGGCTGGGCACGTCCTCCGCCGAGTTGGCGTGGATGGTGCGCGCAGCCGCCCTCGTGGCCGGTGTTCATGGCGGCCAACATGTCGACCACCTCGGCTCCACGCACCTCGCCCACCACCAGCCGGTCCGGGCGCATCCGCAGGGCCTGGCGCACCAGCGTGCGCAGAGAGATCTCGCCGACGCCCTCGATGTTGGCCGGCCGCGCCTCCAGGGCGACCACGTGCTCGTGCTCGGGCCGCAGCTCCGAGGCGTCCTCCACCAGGACCAGCCGCTCGGAGCGCGTCGACCAGTGAGAGCAGCGCGTTGAGCAGGGTGGTCTTGCCCGAGCCGGTCCCGCCGCTGACCAGGAACGCCAGCCGCCGCTGCACCACCAGCTCCAGCAGCGCCGCGCCTGCCTCGCCCACGGCTCCGGCCGCCACCAGCTCGGCCAGCGTGAAGACGCGCTGGCGCGGCACCCGCAGCGACAGCACGGTGCCGGGTCGCGCCACCGGGGACAGCACCGCGTGGAAACGGGAGCCGTCGGGCAGCCGCAGGTCGACGTGGGGCGACGCGTCGTCGAGTCTGCGCCCGGCCGTGGCCGCGAGTCGCTGCGCGAGCCGGCGCACGGCCGGGTCGTCGGGGAACCGCACGCCGGTCAGCTCCAGCCCCGCGCCCCGGTCGATCCAGACCTGCTCGGGCCCGTTGACGAGGACGTCGGTGACGCCCTCGAGGCGCAGCAGTGGCTCCAGCGGTCCCGCGCCGACCACGTCGCGGCGCAGGGCGTCGTGCACCGCGAGCACGGTGGCATCGCCGACTGGGCGCCCCGGTCGCGCAGTGCCCGGGCGACCAGCTGGGCGGTCAGCGGCGCGGCGTCCCGGGCGAGCCGCTCGCGCACCTCGTCCAGGAGCTCGGCCGAGACGTGCTCGGTCACGCCGCTGCTGGCCGGCGGTCGGCCAGGAGGGACGCAGCCGCCGTACGGGCTGCCCGGGCAAGCGTGCCGCGACGGGACCGCGCCGGCCCGGCGCCCAGGTCGATCGCCTCGTCGAGGCCTCGCTGGTCGCCCATGGTGACGAGCAGCGGGACCCGCAGCAGCCGACTCACCGACTCCGGGCGAGACCCCGGCCCGGCTGCCCCGGGTGACCAGGTGGCGCGCCGGCGCAACCTCGGGCAGCCGGTGCGCGACCCGGGCTGCGGAGGTGACACCCGGCACGGTCAGGGTCGAGAGGAGTACGACGTGGTCGCACCGGGTGATGGTCTCCTCGATCACCGAGTCGCGATGACGGGGCAGGTCGACCACGACGGCGTCGAAGCCCCGCCGTCCCGCGGAGAGCACCTCGCGCATCGCGAAGGCCTGGAGCGAGGAGGGCCGGTCGGAGGGCCAGGTCAGCACCGAGAGACCCGTCGCGGCCGAGGCAGCGCCTCGCGCAGCGATCGCGAGCTGAGCCGTCCGGTGGCCTGCATCATCGCGTCCCAGCGGATCCCGTCGGCGGACTCCAGCCCGAGCACCCGGTCGATCCCGGCCCCGATCGGATCGGCGTCGACGAGCAGGACCCGTCCCTGGGTCGCCGCGGTCTGGGCCAGGGCCGCAGCGAACACGGTGGCACCCGCTCCGCCCGAGCCGCCGATCACCCCGATCGTGAGTCCCGGAGTGGCGCCCCCGTCGCCGATGTCGGTGAGCAGCTCCACCAGCCAGGTCTCCGAGGCCGGCAGGGCCGCGACGTTCTCGGCGCCCATGGCCAACGCCTCCCGGAACGAGCGCGTCGTCCACCGGCGAGCGGCCCAGGACGTGCACCCGCGGCCGTCGAGGCGGGCTCGAGCCGGCCAGTGCAGCGGCACAGTCCGCGCCGACCAGCACGACCGGCGCGCTGTTCCACAGCCGCATCGCGCTCTCGCAGTCACGGACCACCTCGGGCACGACGCCGGCCGCGGCGCTCAGCCGCAGGACCTCACCGATGAGCAGCGGGTCACAGGAGAGGAGCAGTGGGGCGTGGTGTCCATGCAGTCGATGCTGCGACGCCGCACGTCTGTCGCAGGGGACCGTCGCACAGGCCTGTGGACAGCCGCGCACATGCCGCGCGCCTGTGGATGCCGAACGGCTGCTGCTCAAGGCGATCGCTGCGGTGCTGCCTACACTTCGGGGATGAGCCCGGTGGCCCGACCGACGGCAGCATTCTTCGACCTCGACAAGACGATCATCGCCAAGTCGAGCACGTTGGCGTTCAGCCGCGAGTTCCAGGCCGGTGGACTGATCTCCCGCGGCGCCGTGCTGCGGTCCGCGTACGCCCAGTTCGTCTACCTGGTCGGCGGCGCCGACCACGACCAGATGGAGAAGATGCGCCAGTTCATGTCGCAGCTGTGCTCGGGCTGGGACGTCGAGACGGTCAAGGAGATCGTGGCCGACACGCTGCACAACATCGTCGACCCTCTCGTGTACGACGAGGCGGTCAGCCTGATCGAGACCCATCATCTCGCCGGCCGCGACGTCATCATCGTCTCGACCAGCGGCTCCGAGGTCGTCGAGCCGATCGGGGAGATGCTCGGCGCCGACAAGGTGATCGCCACCCGGATGGACGTGCGGGACGGCAAGTACACCGGGGACATCCGCTTCTACGCCTACGCCGAGAACAAGGCCAAGGCGATCCGCGACCTGGCCCGCAAGCGGGGCTACGACCTCGAACGCAGCTACGCCTACAGCGACTCGGTGACCGACGTGCACATGCTCGAGGCGGTGGACACCCCTACGCGGTCAATCCCGACAAGGAGCTGCGCCGCATCGCGCGCGATCGCGGCTGGCCGGTGCTGGTGTTCGAGAAGCCGGTGGCGCTGCGCAGTCGGGTCACGCTGCCCTCCGCGAGCACCGGCGATCGCACTCACCTTGGGGAGCTTCATGGCCATCGGTGCGGCGTACTGGCTGGGCGTCAGGCGGCGACGCGCCTCGACGTGAAAAGTCAAGAGGCTGCGGCCTTGTGATGCCCCGGTAGCGGGCGTACAAAGGAGGCACAACTCCACAGACTCACACGGAGCCGGTACCCACGCGGCGATCTACCCTTCTTTCAGGGTGTTGGTCAGTCCGGATATCCCGGTGGCCACGATTAGACAGTGCACGCCTGGTAGCCAATCCCCGTGTGTCGAGCGGCATCGAGATTCCCCAAGCTTGCTTGGTGGACTTCGGTGCCGCTCATCTTTCCCCCCACGCCCGCGGCGGTCGCGGGCTCAGCCCCGCCTCATCCGCAGCGGGCTCGCCTCGGCACCCTTCGTCTGGGCCTGGGCGACGTAGAGCAGCCAGGAGTGCAGCCCGCCCCGACCGCCGTCGCGGTAGCCCCGCAGGTTCGACTCGTACTCCGCGCGCAGCGCCAGGTGCCCGGCCTCCGGCACCACCAGGGAGGCGGGGTCGACTCCGCGCGAGACCAGCAGCAACCGCTCGGCAGCCCGGGCGACGATGCCGTTGTGGTCGGCGAAGGCCGCGGCGCTGACCAGCTCGGCGTGCACCAGCGCCGCGACGAGCAGCGCCGGGGCTCTGGTGGCCAGCAGCGTCGAGGAGAGCGAGCCCAGCCGCTCAGCGGCAGCGGGCGTCGACCGGCTGGCCCGGCCGAGGCGCCGCCGGTCAGCGCGTGCAGCCGGGCGAAGACCTGCAGCGGCGAGCGGCCCAGCACCGGCACGAGCGAGAGCAGCTCGGCACTCACCCGCACCGACGCCTGGGCGAGCGCGTCGCCCGTGCCGCCGCGCACCTCCTCCAGCGAGGAGGCCGAACCCTCCAGCACGGCGCTCGCGTGCGCGCCCAGCAGCAGCGACTCAGCGGTCTGCTCAGGGGTGGTACGACGAAGGCCGCGGTCCCGCAGCATCACGTCGATGCCGTCACGGGTCGCCGCGAACGCCGAGGGGACGCCTTCGAGCTCGGTCAGCCAGGTGAGGGGGTCCGGTGAGGACTCCGTGGACGCGTGGGGCACGGCGGGAAGAGTATCGGGTAACTTCGAGCGCACGATGAGCGAGCAGAGTCCACCACCTGAACGGTCGTTCGCCCCGGTGGCCGACGCCTACGACCGAGCACGACCCTCCTATCCGGCCGAGTGCCGTGAGCTGGATGAGCGGCACCGGTCGCTCAGTGGTCCTCGAGCTCGGCGCCGGCACCGGCAAGCTCACCGAGATGCTGCACCGCAGCGGACACGAGGTGCTGGCCACCGACCCGCTCCCGGAGATGCTCGCGCTGCTCGGCCGAGCGGGTCGACGTACCGCACGTCGTGGCCACCGCCGAGCAGATCCCGCTGCGCTTCGCGCTCGGTCGACGTGGTGGCGTGCGGCCAGTCCTTCCACTGGTTCGACCACGAGCGGGCACTGCTCGAGATCGCCCGGGTGCTGCGCCCGGGCGGCGTACTCGCGCTGGTATGGAACACCTACGACGAGGCGATCCCGTGGGTACGCCGGCTCAAGCGGCTGCTCTCGCCCCCGGGCGAGGAAGAGGACCACGCGAAGCCGCTGATGGAGACGCCCTACTTCGGCTTCGTGGACTCCAAGCAGTTCCGCTTCTGGCAGCCGCACACCGCCGCCTCGCTGGCCGACCTGGCGCGGTCGGTCTCCCACGTCTCGACGATGCGCGAGTCCGACCGCGAGGACGTGCTGGCCAAGGTCGCCGACCTCTACGCCGAGTACGGCCGCGGCCACGACGGCATGCAGCTGCCCTAGGTGACCAAGTGCTACCGGGCCGTCGTACTCCACCAGGAGCTGCCGCCCGAGCCGCCCCCGCGGCCGCGCCGACCCAGGCCACGCCGACCGAGACCCCGACGAGCCACCCGACTGAGCCTCGGCCGATGCGGCGCCCCCGGTCTCGACGAGCAGTCCGCGCCGGCCCGAGGACCCGGGCACCCAGCTGATCGACTTCAGGTGAGTCGATGGCGTTCGAGGGGCTGCGCAGCCGCTGGTATGCCCGCCAGCTCGGCAGCGACGCAGACCAGGCCACGTTCCGCACGCTGCACACGGCTGCCCTCGCCTCCCCGGCGCTGCGCCAGGGACTGAACCCGGAGTCGGTGGAGCGCAGCCTGCGACACCTGCGCAACCTGCTGGGCACCGCGGCGGTCGCGATCTCCGACACCCGCCAGCTGCTCGGGTACGACGGGCTCTCCACCCACCACGGCGACCAGGCGCTCGCGCTCGCGCTCCGGTCGATCACCGCGACCAGCACGGTCGTGGCCGGTCGAGCAGAGCTGGCGTGCACGACCGCGGGATGCCTGGTGCGGCACGCGATCGCCAGCCCGCTGATCATCGACGACCGGGTCGCCGGCGCCCTGGTCGCGCTCTCCGACCAGCCCTCGGCGAGCCTGCTGCGCGCGACCGAGGAGGTGGCCAGCTGGGCGTCCGGCCAGCTCGAGCTGGCCGAGCTCGACGAGTCCCGGCACCGGCTCGTGGGCGCCGAGGTCCGCGCCCTGCGCGCGCAGATCAGCCCGCACTTCATCTACAACTCGCTCGGCGCCATCGCCTCCTTCGTGCGCACCGATCCCGACCGGGCCCGCGACCTGCTGCTGGAGTTCGCCGACTTCACCCGCTACTCCTTCCGCGAGCACGGCGAGTTCACCACCTTGGCCGAGGAGCTGCGCTCGGTGGAGCGCTACCTGCTCCTGGAGCAGGCCCGCTTCGGTGACCGGCTGAACGTCACCCTGCAGGTGGCGCCCGAGGTGCTCGGGGTGAGCATCCCGTTCCTGTGCCTGCAGCCCCTGGTGGAGAACGCCGTGCAGCACGGGCTCGAGTCGGTCGCCACGGAGGGGCGGATCATCGATCGAGGCCCGCGACGTCGACCAGGAGTGCGTCATCTCGATCGAGGACAACGGGGCCGGCGAGGATCCCGAGCGGATCCGGGAGATCCTCTCCGGGGTCGCCGGCGACTCGGTCGGTCTCGCCAACGTGGACGAGCGGCTGCGCAGCACGTTCGGAGACGAATACGGTCTGGTCGTGGAGACCGCACCCGGCGCCGGCACCAGGGTCGTCGTACGCGTGCCGAAGTTCGCACCGGGGGTGTCGGCGTGACCGGTCTGCGGGTGCTGGTGATCGACGACGAACGTCCTGCCCTGGATGAGCTGACGTATCTGCTGGAGCGCGACCCACGGGTGGCCGAGGTGCACGCCACCGACTCCCCCACGGAGGCCCTGCGACGGCTCCAGCAGCTCGAGCTCGATGTCGTCTTCCTCGACATCCAGATGCCCGGGCTCAGCGGCATCGAGCTGGCTCAGGTCCTCTCCCGCTTCAAGGAGCCGCCCGCGACGGTGTTCGTCACCGCCCACGAGCAGCACGCGGTCGATGCCTTCGACCTCAACGCCGTCGACTACGTGCTCAAGCCCGTGCGCGCGGAGCGCCTCGCCGAGGCCGTACGCCGCGTCCTGCTCGCCGCCCGGACCGGACCATCCCGAGGCGGTGGTGCCGGTCGAACGGGGAGGCGTCACCCGCTTCCTCGCCGTCTCCCAGATCCGCTACGTCGAGGCCGAGGGCGACTACGCCCGACTGCACACCGCGGAGGACAGCCACCTGGTGCGGGTGCCCCTCGCCCAGCTCGAGCAGGACTGGGCGGACCACGGCTTCGTGCGGATCCACCGTTCGGTCCTGATCGCGACCGGCTTCGTGGACGAGGTCCGCGTCGACGGCGGTCGGTGCGCCGTGGTGATCGGCGGTCACGAGCTGCAGGTGAGCCGCCGGCACACGCGCGAGCTGCGCGACCTCCTGGTGCGCAACGCCCGGCCGGGGGCCGCCCCGTGAGCGAGCCCGCGCCCCAGCGGGTCCGGGTGACCAGCCCCTGGACCCAGCGGCCGCGTCTGCGACCTCGCATCACCGCGGCCTCCGAGATCGACGCGCAGAGCGAGGTCGGCGAGATCTACGTCGGGACCCTGCTCCGGGCGCAGCTGCGGCTGGCGCTGAGCACGTTGGCGATGCTCGGGCTCACGGTGGGGCTGCTGCCGCTGCTGTTCACCCTGGTGCCGGCCCTGAACACCCATCGACTGCTGGGCATGCCCGTCTCCTGGGGGATCCTCGCCTTCGGCTGCTACCCGGTGCTGGTGTTCCTGGCCTGGCGCTACGTGCGGCGAGCCGAGCGCAACGAGCGCGCCTTCGCCCGGGTGGTCGAGCGGTCGTGAACCTCGGTCTCGGATTCGTGGCGGTGCTGCTCGTGACCGTCGCCACCTTGGCGATCGGCACCTGGGGACTGAGGTTCAGCCGGACCACGTCCGACTTCTTCGTCGCCTCACGCTCGGTCCGCCCGGCCCTGAACGCCTCCGCGATCAGCGGTGAGTACCTCTCCGCCGCCTCGTTCCTCGGCGTCGCCGGCCTGGTGCTCAGCTTCGGCGCCGAGATGCTCTGGTACCCCGTCGGCTGGACAGCGGGCTACCTCGTGCTGCTGGTGCTGGTCGCTGCTCCGCTGCGACGTTCTGGGGCCTACACGCTGCCCGACTTCGCGGAGGCACGCCTCGACTCGCGCAGCGTGCGCACGCTGGCCTCGGTGATGGTCGTGGCGATCGGCTGGCTCTACCTGATGCCGCAGTTCCAGGGGGCGGGAGTCGCGTTGCGCACCGCCACCGGTCTTCCCGGCTGGGCCGGCGGGCTGGTGGTCGCGGTCGTGGTGCTGCTCAACGTGCTGTCCGGCGGCATGCGGTCGATCACCTTCGTGCAGGCCTTCCAGTACTGGCTGAAGCTGACCGCCCTGCTCGTGCCGCTCTGCTTCCTGGTGGTGGTGTGGCTCAGCGACGGCGGCCGCTCGCCGGCGGATCCCAGCCTGTTCGTCGGCGGCGAGTCCGGCGCAGACTGGTCGAACCCGATCGACTTCCTCGGGGACCATCCGCTGTACTCGACGTACTCGCTGATGATCGCGACCTTCCTCGGCACGATGGGGCTTCCCCACGTGGTGGTGCGGTTCTACACCAACCCCGACGGGCAGGCGGCACGCCAGACCACGGTGGCGGTGCTGGCGCTGCTCGGGCTCTTCTACGTGCTGCCGCCGGTGTACGGCGCGCTCGGCCGGCTCTACGCACCGGACCTCGTCGGGAGCGGACGGGCCGACACGGTGGTGCTCGAGCTGCCCGGGCGGATGGTCGGCGGCCTCGGCGGCGAGCTGCTGATCGCACTGCTGACCGCGGGCGCCTTCGCCGCCTTCCTGGCGACCTCCTCGGGACTGACGATCGCCGTGGCCGGCGTGCGTCAGCCAGGACGTGATGAGCAGGCGGCTCGAGGGAGTCACCGCGTTCCGGCTCAGCGCGGTGGTCGCCATCGTGGTGCCGTTCCTGCTCGCGCTGGTGGCGCGCGACGTTGCCGTCGCCACCGTCGTCGGCCTCGCGTTCGCGATGGCCGCGGCCACCTTCTGCCCGTTGCTGCTGCTCGGGATCTGGTGGCGCGGGCTGACCGACGTCGGGGCTCTCGCCGGGATGGTCGTCGGTGGCGCGCTCACCGGTGGCGCCGTCGTCGACAACCTGGTCAACAACCGCACCGGCGGCTGGTTCGCCGCGCTGGTCGCGCAGCCGGCCGCCTGGGCGGTGCCGCTCGCGTTCGCCACGATGGTCGTCGTCTCCCGGATGACCCGGCACCGGCTGCCCGCCCACGTCTCGCGCTTCATGGTGCGGCTGCACACCCCCGAGGCGGTCCAGCTCGACCGGAGCTGACGAATCGACCGACCGTTCGTCGTACGCCATCGACCGCTGGGCGATTCCCGTCGCCCGCCCGTCGCGCAGCCGCCACGAGCCGGTAGCCGCGCGGGTGTGCCGCTGCGACGGTGATCGTGGTCACCACCCCACTCACGAAGGGCCACATCCATGCCTGATCCCACCCCCGGCAGCGGCGACGTCGACGTCCACCGCCAGGCGATCGACGAACGCCGAGGTCTACGACCCGCCTGCACGAGACCGCGGAGTTCGAGGAGCTGCGTCGTCGCTACCGGAGCTTCGTCTTCCCGGCGACGTTCGCGTTCCTGGTCTGGTACCTGCTCTACGTCGTGATGTCGAACTGGGCCACCGACTTCATGAGCACCAAGGTGTTCGGCAACATCAACGTGGCCCTGGTCTTCGGCCTGCTCCAGTTCGTGACCACCTTCGGGATCGCGTTCTTCTACGCGCGCTACATGCACCGCAACGTCGACCCGCTCGCGCGTCAGCTCGAGGAGCAGTACAACTCGGAGGTTCCCCGATGAGCTCGCAGACCCTCACCGCCGTCCTGTTCGTCGCCGTCGTCCTGCTCACGGTCGGCATCACCTTCTGGGCGAGCCGCCAGTAGTCCGGCACCGCCGACTTCTACGCCGGCGGGCGCTCCTTCAGCGGGTTCCAGAACGGCATGGCCGTCTCCGGCGACTACATGTCCGCCGCGTCCTTCCTCGGCATCTCCGGACTGATCGCCATCAACGGCTACGACGGGTTCCTCTACTCGATCGGCTTCCTCGTCGCCTGGCTGGTGGCACTGCTGCTGGTGGCCGAGCTGCTGCGCAACTCGGGTCGCTACACGATGGCCGACCAGCTCGCGTACCGGATGCGGCAGCGCCCGGTGCGTACCGCCGCGGCGACCTCGACCGTCGTGGTCTCGATCTTCTACCTGCTCGCGCAGATGGTCGGCGCGGGCGCCCTGGTGGCGCTGCTGCTCGGCGTGGAGTCGGAGGCACTCAAGGCACTGACCATCGTCGGCGTCGGCATGCTGATGGTCTTCTACGTCACCGTCGGTGGCATGAGGGGCACCACCTGGGTGCAGATCGTCAAGGCGGTGCTGCTGATGACCGGCACCGTGCTGATCACGGTGCTGGTGCTGGCGAAGTTCGACTTCAACTTCTCCGAGCTGCTCCAGGCGGCGGCCGACAACACCGGCAAGGGCCAGGAGTTCCTGCAGCCGGGCCTGAAGTACGGCGTGAGCACCACGTCGCGGATCGACTTCATCTCGCTGGGTCTCGCACTCGTGCTCGGCACGGCCGGACTGCCGCACATCCTGATCCGCTTCTACACCGTCCCGACGGCCAACGCCGCACGGAAGTCGGTGCTCTGGGCGATCGGACTGATCGGCAGCTTCTACCTGATGACACTGGTCCTGGGCTTCGGTGCGGCAGCAATGCTGGACACCGGTCCCGACAGCAAGGTCGTGGCCTCTGGCGGCAACCTGGCATCCCCGTTGCTCGCTGAAGCCGTCGGCGGTGGGGCCGGCTCGACCGGTGGCGCAGTGCTGCTGGCGCTGATCTCGGCGGTCGCGTTCGCCACGATCCTCGCGGTGGTCGCCGGGCTGACGCTGACCTCGGCCTCCTCGGTGGCGCACGACCTCTACGCCACCGTGTTCAAGAAGGGTCAGGCGAGCGAGAAGGACGAGGTCAGGGTGGCCCGGATCGCGGCCTTCGTCATCGGCGGCATCGCGATCGCGCTGGCCATCCCGGCACAGAAGCTGAACATCGCCTTCCTGGTTGCCCTGGCCTTCGCGGTGGCGGCCTCGGCCAACCTGCCCTCGCTGATCTACAACCTGTTCTGGTCGCGCTTCAACACCCGTGGCGCGGTGTGGGCCATCTACGGCGGACTGATCACCTGCATGGTGCTGGTCTTCTTCTCCCCGGTGGTCTCGGGTTCGGAGGCCGCGCTGGTCACCGGCGCCGACTGGGCCTGGTTCCCGCTGAGCAACCCGGGGATCATCTCGATCCCCGCCGGTTTCCTGCTCGGCTGGCTGGGCACTGTCACCTCCAGTGAGCCGATGTCGGAGGAGCGCTTCGTGGAGCTCGAGGTGCGGGCCCTCACCGGTGCCGGCTCCGAGGGTGCGATCTCCCACTGACGTAGGGCGACCACCGCACCAGCGTCCGGGCGAACCCTCGAGGGTCGTCCGGACGCTGTGCAACAAGTAGGTTCGAAACACTCAGATGTCGATGCACGAGGAGCGAGTTCGATGAGCGACGAGTCCAGCGGAACCCTGGCCAACCTGTCCACCGAGAAGCGTCACTTCGAGCCGCCCGAGGAGTTCGCGAAGCACGCCAACCTCACCGAGGACGCCTACGCCGAGGCCGACAAGGACCGGCTCGCGTTCTGGGAGAAGCAGGCCGATCGGCTGGACTGGCAGACCAAGTGGGACCGGGTCCTGGACTGGGACAACCCCCCGTTCGCCAAGTGGTTCGTGGGCGGCAAGCTGAACGCGGCGTACAACTGCGTGGACCGGCACGTCGAGAACGGTGCCGGTGACAAGGTCGCCTTCCACTGGGTCGGCGAGCCTGAGGACGACACCCGCGACCTCACCTACTCCGACCTCAAGGACGAGGTCTCCAAGGCGGCCAACGCGCTCGTCGAGCTCGGCGTGCAGACCGGCGACCGGGTGGCGATCTACATGCCGATGATCCCCGAGACGGCCATCGCCATGCTCGCCTGCGCCCGGCTCGGAGCGCCGCACACCGTGGTCTTCGGCGGGTTCTCCTCCGACGCCCTGGCCAGCCGGCTCGCCGACTGCGACGCGAAGGTGATCATCACCTCCGACGGCGGCTACCGCCGCGGCGCCCCCTCAGCGCTCAAGCCCGCCGTCGACGAGGCCTGCGAGAAGGCCTCCGGCGAGGGGCACGAGGTCCGCAAGGTCCTGGTCGTGCGTCGTACGGGCCAGGACGTGGAGTGGAACGACGACCGTGACGTCTGGTGGCACGAGCTCGTCGACGCGCAGTCCACCGAGCACGAGTGCGAGTTCTTCGACGCCGAGCACCCGCTGTACGTGATGTACACCTCCGGCACCACCGGCAAGCCCAAGGGCATCCTGCACACGACCGGCGGCTACCTGGTCGGCTGCTCCTACACCCACTGGGGCATCTTCGACCTCAAGCCCGACACGGACGTCTACTGGTGCACGGCCGACGTCGGCTGGGTCACCGGACACTCCTACGGGGTCTACGGTCCGCTGTCCAACCAGGCCACGTCGGTGATGTACGAGGGCACCCCGGACACCCCCGACAAGGGCCGCTGGTGGGAGATCTGTGAGAAGTACGGCGTCACGATCTTCTACACCGCACCGACCGCCATCCGGACGTTCATGAAGTGGGGCGGCAACATCCCCGAGGACCACGACCTCTCCAAGCTGCGGCTGCTCGGCTCGGTCGGTGAGTCGATCAACCCCGAGGCCTACGTCTGGTACCGCGAGACGATCGGCGCCGGACAGACCCCGGTCGTGGACACCTGGTGGCAGACCGAGACCGGCTCGATCATGATCAGCCCCCTGCCGGGGGTCACCTCGTCCAAGCCCGGCTCGGCGATGCGGGCGATCCCGGGCATCGTCACCGATGTCGTCACCGAGGAGGGCGAGTCGGTGCCCAACGGGTCCGGTGGGCTGCTGGTGATCAAGGAGCCGTGGCCCTCGATGCTGCGCACCCTGTGGGGCGACGACGAGCGGTTCAAGGAGACCTACTGGTCCCGCTTCGAGAAGCAGGGCTTCTACTTCGCCGGGGACGGCGCCAAGAAGGACGACGACGGAGACATCTGGCTGCTGGGACGCGTCGACGACGTCATGAACGTCTCGGGCCACCGGCTCTCCACCACCGAGATCGAGTCCGCCCTGGTCTCGCACCCCAAGGTGGCCGAGGCCGCGGTCGTGGGAGCGGCGGACGAGACCACCGGCCAGGCCGTGTGCGCCTTCGTCATCCTCAAGGAGTCCGCCCTCAAGGAGGGCGAGAAGGCCCCGGAGTCCCTGATCCAGGAGCTGCGCAGCCACGTCCAGAAGGAGATCGGCGCCATCGCCAAGCCGCGCCAGATCATGGTGGTGCCCGAGCTGCCGAAGACCCGGTCCGGCAAGATCATGCGCCGCCTCCTCAAGGACGTGGCCGAGCACCGCGAGGTCGGCGACGTCACCACCCTGGCGGACTCCACGGTGATGGACCTGATCGGCAAGGGCATCGACTCCGACGGCAAGGACGACGCCTGACCCAGCCCCCACCCGCCTAGCCCGCTGACCCGTCGCATCTGAAAGCCCGAGGGCTTTCAGATGCGACGGGTCGGCAGGCTAGGGGCTTTCAGATGCGACGGGTCAGCGGGGCTGGGGGGTCAGTCGTTGTCCCAGTCGCGCCGGGGGCCGGTGGCGGCGTCGAGCTCGACCTTGGACAACGACCTCGACTTGAGCAGGCTCAGCACGGTGGTGACCACCAGGGTGCCCACGATCACCAGCAGCGAGAGCCAGATCGGGATCTCCGGCGCCCACTTGATGTGCTCGCCGCCGTTGATGAACGACAGCTCGTTCTCGTGCATGGCGTGCAGGATCAGCTTGACGCCGATGAACCCGAGCAGGAACGACAGGCCGTAGGAGAGGTAGACCAGGCGCTCCAGCAGGCCGCCGATCAGGAAGTAGAGCTGGCGCAGGCCCATCAGCGCGAAGATGTTCGCGGTGAGCACCAGGAACGGCTCCTTGGTGAGGCCGTAGATCGCCGGGATCGAGTCGAGGGCGAAGAGCAGGTCGGTCGTGCCGAGCGCCACGATGACCACGAACATCGGGGTCATCACCCGCTTGCCGTTCTCGACGGTCAGGATCTTGGCGCCGTGCCACTCCGAGGTGGCGGGGAACCTGCTCTCCAGGAACTTGATCAGGCGGTTCTCCTCGAACTCGTCCTCGTCCTCGGAGCCCTCCTTGGCGAGCTTGTACGCCGTGTAGACCAGGAACAGCCCGAAGACGTAGAAGACCCAGCTGAAGTTGTTGATCGCAGCGGCGCCGACGGCGATGAAGATGCCACGCATGATCAGCGCGAGCACGATCCCGACCAGCAGGGCGCTCTGCTGCAGCGGCTTGGGTACGCCGAACTTGTTCATGATGATCAAGAAGATGAACAGGTTGTCGACCGAGAGGGAGTACTCGGTCAGCCAGCCGGCGAAGAACTCGGTGCCGTACTGCGGGCCGGAGAAGATCCACACCCCGATGCCGAAGAGCACCGCCATCCCCACGAAGAAGGTCAGCGCGACGCTGACCTCTCGGCGCGAGGGCTCGTGCGGGCGCCGCCCGATGACGATGACGTCGAAGAGCAGCACGACTGAGGTGATGCCGATCGTCAGCCACCAGACGAGGGGGGATACATCCATGTTCTTGCCTCCGGACTCGGGCTCCGCGCGCGCGTGAACCCTGCGTGTGATGTGGGTCCGGAGGTCTCTTCCGCCGCCGTGAGGCGGCCGACGGCGCCGGGCGGACCCGATCTAGCCCGAGCCGAACCGTGATGACGACACCGCCGCGAAGGAATACTCCCCTCCAACTGTGCCTGAGTCTCCCAGACGCGACACCTGTTATCCAAACCGTGCCCCTGGTTGTCGTGGCTGGTGACGATAGGGTTCGGGACGACGTCAGCAGTCCTCGAAGGGAAGTCATCACTCATGTCTCACCGCGAACCCGTCGACACCGAGGAACCAACGATCGGCAAGTTGGTGATCGACGCCAGCCGCGACGTCTCCAGCCTGATCCAGAGTGAGATCGCGCTCGCCAAGTCGGAGCTCAAGGTCTCGGTCAAGGCGGGCGGCATCAGCGTCGCGATGTTCGCGACCGCGGCCTTCCTGGGCCTGCTGGCGATCATCATGGTCTCGATCGCGTTCGCGTTCTTCGTGCACATGACCGGCCTCGACCTGGCCTGGTGCTTCCTGATCGTCTTCGCGGTCTACCTGCTGCTGGCCGGCCTGCTGGCCTTCGTCGGGGTCCGCAAGCTCAAGCAGGTCAAGGCCCCTGAGCGCTCGATCGAGCAGGCCAAGCAGAACAAGACCCTGCTCAAGCGCAACTAGCCCTCCCGGACGACGCGACCGGCGACCCGGTCGCGTCGACCCCAGTGGTACGTCTGTGGAATCGCGCGGCCTCGCGCCCTTTCACAGACGGCCCACTAGGTGCAGTTGCCGCTGGAGACCTTGGAGTCTGGCGTCCAGTCCGGCGGCGGCAGCGCTGCGCACCTGGTCGGCCGTGAGTGCGTAGCCGGTCTCCTTGTCGCTCACCGAGGCCGCGAACACCACGCCGAGGATGCGGCCCTGGGTCGAGACGACCGGACCACCGGAGTTGCCCGGCCGGATCCGCCCGCGCATCGAGAACACGTCGCGGGTGACCGTGCCGTTGCCGTAGATGTCTGGCGAGCGCAGCCGTTCCTGGCTGCGGATCCGCACCGGCTGGGCGTTGAAAGGCCCATCCAGCGGGAACCCGAGCACGGCTCCCTGCTCGCCCTGCTCGCCACCGAGGTCGAACTTGACCGCCGGCCCGTCGAGACCGGGTACGTCGACGACGGCCACGTCCACGTCGGGGTCGTAGTAGACGACCTTCCCCTGGACCGACTGCTTGCCCACCTGGACCATGGGCTCGGTGACCCCGGCCACGACGTGGGCGTTGGTCATCACCTTGCGGGGTGCGTAGAGGAACCCGGTGCCCTCGACCCCGCTGCCGCAGCGGTTGCTGCTGCGGATCTTGAAGACGCTGTTGGCCGCCCTGCGGATGTCGGGGTCACGCAGCACCCGGCGCTGGGCCTTGGGGACCTTGGAGATGCGCTCGGTGGCGAACGGCTCCAGGTAGCGCGGGAAGGTCGAGCCGACCACCTTGTCGAAGGATCGCAGCGCCCGTTGGGCCTGCACGGGCATCACGCCGTTGACCGTGCTGAGCACGCGTGAGTCCCGCACCTGGGGACTGATGCCCGGGATCTGGGATCCGGTGATCGCCACGCCGAGCCCCCAGGCGACGAGCAGGACGGCCACCACGCTCAGCGCCGAACCGCCCACCGCGTCGACCGCCCGGATCGGTTGCCAGGTCACTCGGGCGCGCAGCCGCGAGCCGACGTACTGGAGGAGCGCCTGCCCCACCGAGGCCATCACGAGCACCACGAAGAGGGCTCCCAGGGAGACCCAGAGCGTCTGGGACGCCTCTCCGAGCAGGATCGGGGCCAGCCAGAAGCCCGCCAGGCCGCCGAGCAGCAACCCTGTGGTCGCGAAGGCACCCGTGATGAACCCCTGCCAGTAGCCGGAGAGGGCGTAGGCGATCGTGATGACGACCAACGACCAGTCGAGGACGTTCATGCAAGCCCTTCACGGCGATCGGGTGGGGCTGCGGGGCCCGTGGACTGACTCAATCTTGACTCAGCCCGAACATGTAGTCCGGCAATTCCCGCAGCACGGACGCGTCCCAGGGACGGGTGAGCCCCACATGGTCGAAGAGCTTGGTGATCAGCCCCGCGGTGAACCCCCACAGGATCAGGTCCTTGGAGTCACCGATCAGGAATCCGGGGCCGCGGTAGCCGATCGGGTGCACGACCGTCACCCGGTGCTGCGGGTCGAGCAGCTCCTCGAGCGGCACCCGCAGGACGGCATTCACCTCGCGAGGGTCGACCACGTCGACCCTCGTGGGGTCCCGCCACCACGCGAGGACGGTGGTGACGGCGAAGTTGCTCGGCGGAAGCCAGAGCTCGGGCAGGGTGCCGAAGACCTCGACGCCGCCGGCGTCGAGCCCGGTCTCCTCCTCGGCCTCCCGCAGCGCTGCCGCGACCGGCGACACGTCGGTGTCGTCGATCGAGCCGCCGGGGAAGGAGATCTGGCCGGGGTGCGAGCGCATGTCGTGGGCGCGCTCGGTCAGCAGCAGGTCGGGGCCGGCGGGCCCCTCCCCGAAGAGCATCAGCACCGCCCCCTTGCGCGGATCCGAGTCGGCCGGTGGCACGAACTGGCTGATGTCACTGGCCCGGATGGTGTCGGCACCGGCCCGGATGGGCTCGAGCCACTCCGGCAGCAGGAACGCGTCGCGCGTTCATCGTCGTGGCTCCCAGGTGCTTGCGAACGAGGGTCTCGAGCTGGCCGAGAGAGGTGATCTCGACGTACATCTCGAAGACGATCTCGCCGGCCTCGTCGACCATGATCACCTCCGGCATGAAGCGGGCCCGCATCTCGCCGTCGGGGTCGGCGTAGAGCGGGTACTCGACCCCGGTGTCCTTGATGAGCTTGCGGGCTGCGGCGAGACGAGTCTCCTGGAAGTCGATGCCGATCACCCCCACCTCGCCGGCGTACTTCTCCGCGAACTGCTGGTAGATCGGGAGCTCGCGCTTGCAGGGCACGCACCAGCTGGCCCACAGGTTGATCACCGTCGGCCCGCGCACGCTGCGCAGCTCGATCGGCCGGCCACCCTCGTCGAGCGAGTCGAGCGTCACCGCCGGCAGTCGCTTGGGGGCCTTCTCCTTCTCGGACGCGTCCGAGGACGAGCAGCCGCCCACCGCGAGCACGAGCGCGACCAGCGCACCGAGCAGCCGGGCGCTCATGCGGGCCCCTGCGTCTTGACGAGCAGTGCCGCCGCCTCGGCGTCGGTGGGTCCCAGACCGTACGACGGACACCACTGGGCCACCGTGCAGGCGCCGCACGCGGGCTTCTTCGCATGGCACACGCGACGCCCGTGCCAGATCAGGTGGTGGCTCAGCATCGTCCAGTCGGCTCGAGGGAACAGTGCACCGACGGCGTGCTCGGCCTTGACCGGGTCGGTCTCCTCGGTCCAGCCCAGACGCCGGATCAGCCGCCCGAAGTGGGTGTCCACCGTGATGCCGGGGACGTCGAAGGCGTTGCCCAGCACCACGTTCGCCGTCTTCCGACCGACTCCCGGCAGCTTGACGAGGTCGTCGAGCCGGGGCGGCACCTGGCCCGCGTGGTCGGCGACGAGTGCGGCCGAGAGCTTGAGCAGGGACTCGGTCTTGGCTCGGAAGAAGCCGAGCGGCCCGATGATCCGTTCCAGGTCCTCCCGCGGCGCCGCAGCCATCGACGCAGGGTCCGGATAGGCGGCGAACAGCGTGGGCCGCACCGCATTGACCCGGCGGTCGGTCGTCTGGGCGCTCAGCACGGTGACGACCAGCAGCTGGAACGGGTCGTCGAAGTCGAGCTCGCACCTCGCGTCCGGATACGTCTGGCCCAGGACCCGGTTGACCTTGCGTGCACGTCGCACCAACGCAGTGGTCACGGTGGTGTCGGGCACGCCGAACAGAGTACGGCGCCGGTCGAAGCGCTCACGCCGACCGGGTTGTCCGGCCTGGTCGGGGTCGCGTGGCGCCCGGCGGGCTGATGGGACAGACTGTGACCTGGACCACCCGGGTGGTCGTTGCAGGCCGCCCAGAAGTGAAGGGACATCACGTGGATAACGACGTACTCCGGCAGGCGCCGCTGTTCAGTGCCCTCGACGACGAGGCAGCCGCTGCGCTGCGCGCGTCCATGGCAGAGAACAGGCTGCGCCGCGGCGAGGTGCTCTTCCACGAGGGCGACCCGGGTGACCGGCTCTACATCGTCACCGACGGCAAGGTGAAGCTCGGCCGCACCTCTTCGGACGGCCGCGAGAACCTGCTGGCGATCCTCGGTCCGGGCCAGATGTTCGGCGAGCTCTCGCTCTTCGACCCCGGCCCACGGTCCGCGACGGTCACGGCGGTCACCGAGACCACCTTCCTCTCGCTCTCCCACGACGACCTGCTGCGGTGGCTCGAGGGGCGCCCCGGCGTCTCGCTCGGGCTGCTGACCCAGCTGGCCGGCAGGCTCCGCAAGACCAACGAGGTCGTGGCCGACCTGGTCTTCTCCGACGTTCCCGGCCGGGTGGCCAAGGCCCTGCTCGACCTCGCGGACCGCTTCGGCCGCACCGCCGACGACGGGGTGCACGTCCACCACGACCTCACCCAGGAGGAGCTGGCCCAGCTGGTCGGCGCCTCCCGCGAGACCGTGAACAAGGCCCTGGCCGACTTCGCCTCCCGAGGCTGGCTGCGCCTGGAGCCGCGCTCGGTCGTGATCCACGACGTGGAGCGGATGAAGCGTCGGTCCAGGTGATCGTGCGTTCGCGCGCCCACCGGGAGTGCCGCCTCGACTAGTAGGCGTTCTTGAACTTCGCGGCGTCGATGGTCACCTTCGCGGTCACGACCGGGTGGTCGGTCGTACGCCGCACGAGCGGGCTCTTGTCGACGGAGTACTCGGAGAACTCCGCGCTCGGGCTGCCGAAGATCCAGTCGATCTGAGTCGGACGCGGGACGATGCACCGCCCGTTGTTGCTCCCGCCCGCAGCGGCGACCAACGGCGTCGCACCGGTCACCCGGCAGAAGTAGCCGTCACGCTCGTTCATGTCACCGGTCACGAACTGCGGGATGCCGGACTGCTCGATCTGGTTGAACAGGTTGATCTGACGACGGGTGGCCTCGGCCCGGAAGCGACCCTGGTTGCGGAACTTCCTGGTGTCGGCCGGGTTGTGGAAGTTGGAGAAGTACGCCTGGACGCCGGTCGGCTTGTGACGCAGCAGCACCGAGGGCATCGGGCGGATCCGCCCGTTGAAGTAGGGGATCGGACACCGAGCCGGGCTTGACCAGCTCCCAGGTGTCGGTGCGCCAGCCGATGGAGTTCTCGCCGCCGCCGCGCCCGAGTGACTCCCCGGGGAAGATCGTCCAGCCGGGCGCACGGCTCACCAGGGCCCGTCGCTGGTCGGCCTGGAACTCCTGGAAGCCGGCCACGCTGACGTTGTGCGAGGCGAGGATCGCGATCGCCCCACCCATGCGTTCGGGTCCCGACGGACGCCCGGAGGCCTTGCCGCCGCTGCGGGTGTGCGAGCTCCCGAGCACGTTGAACGAGGCCATCGAGAAGGTGGCCACGGGCGGAAGTCCCGCAGGCTTGGGGCGTGCCTGCACCGGGTTCACGTCGACGGGCCGACGCTCCTCGCCGCGCCCGATGTTGCCGGTGTACACCGGAGCGGGATCCAGTGGATCAAGTGCGGGCGCCGACAGGTCGGGCTGGGCACCGGCAAGCGCGCGATAGCCGGTATCGACCCGAGCGGGGGCAGGAGCGAGGGCACGGGCGCTCGCACGCGCACTCGCGCGGGCCTGGGGTGAGGGACTGGGAGGAGGAGGACTGGCGCTGGGGCTGGCACTGGGGGTCTCCAGGGGATAGCCACTGGGGAGGTCGTCGTCGGTGTAGGGCTTCGGCTGCGAGCTGCCGGCCGTGGCCGTCGTGGCGGAGTCGACGGCGAAGTCTCCACGGAACCAGAGGAAGCCGATACCCCAGACGGTCACCAGCAGCGTCACGAACGCTGCCATGGAGTATTTCTGCCGCACGGACGAAAGTATCCCTTAATCGGTCACATCGGTGTGTCGATTCAGCATACTCGCCGTGGAGTGGTACGAGCGGTCGTCGCCTGCCAGGTCGGTCTCAGGTGCGCCGGGACAGATAGACCAGCTGGGCGCGGACCGAGAGCTCGGCCGCCCCCCACAGCACCGGGTCGACATCGGCGTAGACCAGCTCCACCACCCGGCGCGGCAGCTCGTCCTCGGTGAGCACCTCGGACTCCCGCAGCTGCGCCACCGCTGACTCCACCTGGGCCAGCCGGTCCGCGCGGTGGCTGATGTAGTGGTCGAGGACCCTCAGCGCATCCCCGATCACCGGGCCGTGACCGGGCCAGACCGTGCGCACCGACTCGGCCTCGGCCAGCGCGCGCAGGCGGTCCAGCGAGCCGAGATAGGCACCCAGCTCACCGTCGGGATGCGCCACCACGGTCGTGCCGCGACCGAGCACCGTGTCTCCGGTGAGGACGGCAGCCTCGGCGGGTACGACGAAGGACAGCGAGTCCGAGGTGTGCCCCGGCGTGGAGACGACGTGCACCTCGAGGCCGTCGATCTCGACCACGTCCTGGTCACCGAGGCCCTCGGAGCCCAGTCGCAGACCGGGGTCGAGGGCGCGCACGCCGCAGCCCATCGTCTCGGCGAACTGCTTGGCGGCCTCGGAGTGGTCGAGGTGGTGATGGGTCAGCAGTACGACGCCCACCTGACCGGCCCGCTCCGCGATCGCCGCGAGGTGGCCCGGGTCGGCGGGGCCCGGGTCGATCACGATCGAGCGAGCGGCACCTGGCTCCCGCAGGATCCAGGTGTTGGTGCCGTCGAGCGTCATCACGTCGGCGTTCGGAGCGAGCACGCAGTGGGCGCGCTCGCCGAAGTCGCCTCCGGTCCAGCCGGCCGCCTCCTCGGGAGGACTGCTCACGAACGCGACTCGATCAGCTCGTGGTACCGCGAGGGCATCGAGAGCGTCCCTCCCTGCTCGTTGTGCTCGATCTCGGGCATGAACATCTCGACGGCGCGACCTCTGGCGGCGACGAGCACGTCGGCCGGGTCGGCGTACTGGGCGACCTCGAGGCAGGTGAGGTACGTCGGCGGCAGCATCCCCATGCGCTCGGCCTCCACCTCGCGCACCGCCTCGATGGCCGGCACCCAGGTGACCAGGTCGGACTCGGTGGAGACGTCGAGGGTGCGTTGACCCTGCGGCAGGTCGGCGACGAAGAACCAGGTGCGGAAGCGCCGGGGCTCGAAGTTCGGGGTCAGCCAGGCCGCCCAGACCCCGAGCAGGTCGGTGCGCAGCACCAGACCACGTCGGTCCAGGAACTCGGTGAACGCGAGCTCGCGCGCCTCCAGGGCCGCACGATCGGCCTCCCAGTCGGCGCCCGTGGTGTCCGCCACCACGGAGTCCGCGTGAGGGTCCGGCCAGCAGCACGCTGGACTCCTCGAAGGTCTCTCGGACCGCGGCGCACACCAGCGCCCGGGCGGTGGCCTCGTCGGTGCCGAGCTGGACCGCCCACTCGTCGGGTGGCGGGCCGGCCCAGGCGATCTCGTGGTCGAAGTCACGGGGGTCGACCCCACCACCGGGGAAGACGCACATCCCGGCGGCGAAGGCCATCGAGGTCTGCCGTCGCAGCAGGTAGACGCCCGGCCCTTCGTCCTCGGGGCGCAGGAGCACCACGGTGGCGGCGTTGCGCGGCTCGGCAGGCACCCGGGTGCCGTCGGCGAACGCTCTGGCGTCGTCCACGAACTGCGGTGGGACCTGGACCCTCATCGGGACTCAGACTTCGACGATCATCTCGACCTCGACGGGGGCGTCGAGCGGAAGGACCGCGACGCCGACCGCGGCACGCGCGTGCCGACCCGCCTCGCCGAAGATCGCACCCAGCAGCTCGGAGACGCCGTTGGCGACCTGCGCCTGAGCGGTGAAGTCGGGGGTCGAGGCGACGAACACCACCACCTTGACGATGCGCTTGATCGCCGAGAGCTCGCCCACCTCGGCGCGGATCGCGGCGAGTGCGTTGAGTGCACACTGGCGGGCACACTCCAGGGCCTCCTCCGGGCTCACCTCGCCACCGACCTTGCCGGTCAGGATCAGCTGGCCGTCACGCATGGGCAGCTGGCCGGAGGTGAAGACGTGGCTCCCGCTGCGCACGGCCGGGATGTAGGAGGCGACCGGCTTGGCCACTGCCGGCACGGTCAGGCCGAGCTCGGCGAGGAGCTCCTCCGGCGTCTGCCCGCTCATGCGACGCCACCCGTGGTCAGGGCAGGCGACGCGTGCTGCACGGCGTTCACTGGACGGGACGCTTGAAGTAGGCCACGAGGTTCTCGGGGTTCATGCCCGGCACCATCTGCACGAGCTCCCACCCGTCGGAGCCGAAGTTGTCGAGGATCTGCTTGGTGGAGTGCACCAGCACGGGAGCGGTCAGGTATTCCCACTTGGTCATGCCGGTCACCCTAGCCCCGGTCTACCGTGACGCCCATGCTGCCTGACGTGACCGTGCGGTACGCCGACCATGAGGATGCTGTGATCGACCTGCACGTCCCCGCCGAGCCGACCGGACGGATGCTGGTCCTGCTCCATGGCGGCTTCTGGCGTTCGCCGTGGGATCGCCGGCACACCCGGCCGCTGGCCCGGGCGCTGGCGGAGCACGGATGGCTGGTCGCGACACCGGAGTACCGCCGGGTCGGAGGCGGAGGGGGCTGGCCGGTCACCGGCGAGGACGTCCAGCTGGCGGTGGCCCGGCTGCCCGCGCTCCTGACGGGGCTCGACCTCCCGGTCGGACCGATCACGGTCGCCGGCCACTCCGCGGGAGGACACCTGGCGATGTGGCTGTCCACGACCGGACTGCCGGTGGAGCGCGTCGTCGCGCTGGCCCCGGTGTGCGACCTCGGGGAGGCCGTGCGCCTCGGACTGGGCGCGGGCGCGACCCAGGCCATGCTCGGCGAGCATCAGCCTGCCGCCGCCGACCCGATGGTGCTGTTCGCGGAGCCTCCCGGCGCCGCCGTGGTCATCGTGCACGGCGCCCTGGACGAGGAGGTCCCGGTCTCACTGAGCCGGGGTCTGGTGGCGGCTCATCCCTGGGTACGGCTGGTCGCGCTCCCCGGCGTCGGGCACATGGAGCTGGTCGACCCCGGGTGCACCGAGGTCTTCGACCAGGTCCTCACGGCGATGGAGCCCGGGCCGGGGACCAACGCAGAGGCGTGGCTCCACCCCGCTGGGGGCCGCTGACACAGACCGATGCCGCCGGAGGGGAGCTCCAGCGGCATCGGTCAGGTGGGCTCGGCTCGACTCAGGAAGCCGCGTCGAGGGTCGGGTAGTCGGTGTAGCCCTCGGCCCCGCCGCCGTAGAAGGTGGAGGCGTCCGGCTCGTTGAGGTCGGCGCCCCGCTCCCAGCGTGCGTGCAGGTCGGGGTTGGCGAGGAACTGCCGACCCACGACCACCGCGTCGGCGAGACCGGTCGCGAGCAGGGCCTCCACCGACTCGAGCGAGGTGACCTCGCCGAAGCCGTCGTTGAGCATTACCGAGCCGCCGAAGCGCGAGCGCAGGTCCTTGACCAGGCTCTCGAGAGGCTCGAGCGGGCTGGCCAGCATGCTCAGGTAGGCGATCCCGAGGGGGGCGACGCCGTCGACCAGGGCCGCGTAGGTGGTGGTGAGGTCCTCGGAGCCGATCTCCTCGCCGACGCTGTTGAAGGCATGCCCGGGAGAGATCCGCAGCCCGACCTTGTCCGCGCCGATCGCACCGGCGACCGCGGTCACCACCTCGATCACGAAGCGCGCACGGTTCTGCGGCGAGCCGCCGTACTCGTCCTCACGACGGTTGATCGTCGGGTCGAGGAACTGGTGGAGCAGGTAGCCGTTGGCCGCGTGCACCTCGACACCGTCCAGACCGGCCTCGATCGCGTTCCGGGCGGCGGTGACGTAGTCGTTGACCACACCGGCCAGCTCCTCGGTCTCCAGGGCCCGCGGCTCGTCGTGCGGCTTGGGGCCGGCGACGGTGACCATGTCACCTGGCGCGGTCACGGCACTGGCGGAGATCGTCTCGACGCCGTCCTTGTTCTCGCCGTGGGCGATCCGGCCGGCGTGCATCAGCTGGGCCACGATGTGCCCACCAGCGCCGTGCACCGCGTCGGCGACCAGGCGCCAGCCGTCGATCTGCTCCTGGGTGTAGAGGCCCGGGACGTTCAGGTACCCCTGGCCGACGGCGCTGGGAGCCACGCCCTCGGTGATGATCAGGCCGGCGCCGGCGCGCTGGGCGTAGTAGGTCGCGTTGAGCTGGGTCGGAGCGTTCCCGACTCCTGCACGGTTCCGCGTGAGCGGCGCCATCACGAAGGCCTGGGGAAGGTCCCAGGAGCCGATCCGGACGGGGGTGAATGCACGTGACATCAGTGGGAACCTCGCAGATGGTGGAAAGTTGAATTACTTTCCCCAACAGGCCCGCTGCGCTCCGGCATTCCGCCCAGCCGCCGGGTGTGACCTTCGACACCCGGCCGCCTCGGGTCAGCTGGCCGGCCAGCTGCGGACAGTCCGACCCGCGGTGTCGACCCGGGTGTCCGAGCTGTGGGTCCGGTCAGCTGTGGATGGCTGGCTCGGTCCGCTCGCGGACCTCGTCCTCAGTCACCCCGGGCGCCAGCTCGACCAGTCGGAGCCCGCCTCCGTCCGCTGCCGCGATGACGTCGAGCACGCACAGGTCGGTGATGATGCGCTGTACGACGGCCCGACCGGTGTAGGGCAGTGAGCACTCGTTGACGATCTTGTAGGAGCCGTCCTTGGCGTTGTGCTCCATCAGCACGATCACCCGCTTCGCGCCGTGCACCAGGTCCATCGCACCGCCCATGCCCTTGACCATCTTCCCGGGGATCATCCAGTTGGCGATGTCGCCGGTGGCCGAGACCTGCATCGCGCCCAGGATCGCGGCGTCGATCTTGCCGCCGCGGATCATCCCGAAGCTGGTCGCGGAGTCGAAGAAGGACGCCCCACGCCGCAGGGTGACGGTCTCCTTCCCCGCGTTGATCAGGTCGGGGTCCTCGTCGCCGTCATAGGGGTAGGCGCCGACGCCGAGGATGCCGTTCTCGGACTGGAGCACCAGCTCCACGTCGTCGTCGACGTAGTTCGGCACCAGCGTCGGCAGTCCGATGCCCAGGTTCACATAGCTGCCGTCGGTCAGCTCGCTGGCCGCACGTGCCGCCATCTCCTCGCGCGTCCAGGCCATCAGCTGTCCCCTCCCTCTGCGATGCCGGCAGCGGCGCCACCGGCAGGAATCTGGTCCGAAGGCGGTTCGGTCCGGGGCCGTACCGTGCGCTTCTCGATCCGCTTGTCCTCGGCCTGCTCCGGGGTGAGCTGCACCACGCGCTGCACGAAGACGCCGGGTGTGTGCACGTCGTTGGGGTCCAGCTCACCGGGCTCGACGAGGTGCTCCACCTCGGCGATGGTCAGCTTGCCGCACATCGCCGCCAGCGGGTTGAAGTTGCGCGCCGAGTCGCGGTAGACGAGGTTGCCGTGCCGGTCGCCCTTCCAGGCCCGGACCAGCCCGAAGTCGGCGATGATCGCCTCCTCCAGGACGTACTCCCGACCGTTGAAGTCCCTGGTCTCCTTCGGCCGGGCTCGCCACCGTGACGTTGCCGGCGTCGTCGTACCGCCAGGGCAGCCCGCCCTCGGCCACCTGGGTGCCGCCGCCGGTCGCGGTGAAGAAGGCGGCGATCCCGGACCCGCCGGCTCGCATCCGCTCGGCCAGCGTGCCCTGCGGGGTGAGCTCCACCTCGAGCTCGCCGTGCAGGTACTGACGGGCGAACTCCTTGTTCTCCCCGACGTAGGAGGCGATCATCCGGCGCAGCCGCCTCGCCGCGAGCAGTCGACCCAGGCCCCAGTCGTCGACGCCACAGTTGTTCGAGACGGCCTCGAGGTCGGTCGCACCCGACTCCAGCAGCGCCTCGATCAGCACCGAGGGGATGCCACACAGGCCGAACCCACCCACCGACAGCCTTGCGCCGTCCGGGATGTCCCCGATCGCCTCGGCGGCACTAGCCACAACCTTGTCCACGTCATTACCTCCCGGCGGCTCCTGCAACGTCGGCGACTACCTCGCCCGTCAGCGATCCTGCCACGGAGACCGCGCCCGGCGTCGACGTGCCCCAGATCACTCCGGATCCGGGCGCGCGTCGCGGCTAGGCTCGAAGCGTGCCCGACCAGACCAGCTCGCCCTCCCCTGGCTCCACGTCGGGGCCGTCGCGATTCCCCGGAGTACAGCTGCACATCGTCACCGGCAAGGGCGGAACCGGCAAGACCACGGTCGCCTCCGCGCTGGCGCTGGCGCTCGCCTCGCGAGGCAAGTCCGTGCTCCTGTGCGAGGTCGAGGGCCGGCAGGGGATCGCCCAGCTCTTCGACGTTGCTCCGCTCCCCTACGAGGAGCGCCTGCTCGCCCGAGGAACCACCGGCGCAGGCGACGTCTACGCCCTCGCGATCGACGCCGAGTCCGCGCTTCTGGAGTACCTCGACATGTACTACCGGCTCGGCCGGGCCGGCAAGGCGCTCGACCGGTTCGGGGTGATCGAGTTCGCCACCACGATCGCCCCCGGTGTTCGCGACGTGCTGCTGACCGGCAAGGTCTACGAGGCCGCCAACCGCAACCGCCGCAACAAGGGGGCCCGCACCTACGACTCGATCGTCCTGGACGCACCTCCGACGGGACGCATCGCGCAGTTCCTCAACGTCAACAACGAGCTCGCCGGGCTGGCCAAGGTGGGGCCGATCAAGTCCCAGGCCGACACCGTCACCACCCTGCTGCGCTCGTCGCGTACGGCGATCCACCTGGTGACCGTGCTCGAGGAGATGCCGGTGCAGGAGACCGCTGACGGGATCGCGGAGCTGCGGGCCGGCGGACTGCCCGTCGGCGGCGTGATCGTGAACATGGTGCGCCCCCAGGACCTCGACGTGGAAGAGCGGGCACAGCTGCTGGACGGCACCGTCGACCGAGGCACCCTGATCACCGCCCTCGACAAGGTCGGCATCGCCGCCGAGGACACACTTGTCGACGCCCTGATCGAGGAGGGGCGGCACCACGCGGAGCGACGGCGCCTCGAGGACAGCCAGCGCACGCTGGTGGAGGCCATGGAGATCCCGACGTTCGAGCTGCCCCGCCTCCCCGGCGGGATCGACATGGGCGGCCTCTACGAGCTCGCCGAAGCCCTCACCGAGGAAGGCCTCGCATGAACGCCTCCCCCACGCGCACCGCGAGCACGCACCAGAGCTCCCACGCGCGAGCGCGGATCGGGCCGTTGGTGGCCACGCACGACCCGGCACTGGTGCTGGACGTCGACGCGCTGCTCGATGACCGCGAGCGCAGCATCATCGTGTGCTGCGGCGCCGGAGGCGTCGGCAAGACCACCACCTCGGCGGCCCTGGCCCTGCGCGCAGCAGAGCGTGGTCGCAAGGTCGTCGTCCTGACCATCGACCCTGCACGGAGGCTGGCCCAGTCGATGGGGATCGAGGACCTCGACAACACCCCGCGGCCGGTCCCCGACCTGCGCTGGGCGGAGGGCTTCGAGCCCCCTGCGGGCGGAGCCCCCCGTATGGACGCGCAGCCCACTGCGGGCGACGCACGCCTCCTCGACGGAACCGCAGAGCCGGGAACGGCCGGGGGGCGTACGGGGGGCGAAGCCCCCCGTATGGACGCACCCGCAGAGCCAGGAACGGGCAGGGGGCGTACGGGGGGCGGGGGGCGTACGGGGGGCGAAGCCCCCCGTATGGACGCGATGATGCTCGACATGAAGCGGACCTTCGACGAGGTCGTGCAGAGCCAGGCAAGCCCGGAGAAGGCCGAGCAGATCCTGAGCAACCCGTTCTACATCGCGGTCTCCAGCTCGTTCGCCGGGACCCAGGAGTACATGGCCATGGAGAAGCTCGGCCAGCTCGACAAGGACGCCCGCCGCTCCGGACGCTGGGACCTGATCGTCGTCGACACCCCTCCCTCACGCAGTGCCCTGGACTTCCTGGACGCACCCGAACGACTCTCCAGCTTCCTCGACGGGCGCTTCATGAAGCTGCTGCTCGCTCCCGCCCGGGGCCCGGCGCGCCTGATGACGGCCGGTTTCGGGATGGTGACCAACGCGATCACCAAGATCATCGGCGCCCAGGTGCTGCAGGACATGAAGGCGTTCGTCGCCGCGTTCGACACGCTGTTCGGCGGCTTCCGCCAGCGCGCCCAGCGCACCTACGAGCTCCTCCAGGACCGGCGCACGGCCTTCGTGGTCGTGGCGGCGCCCGAGCCGGACGCGCTCCGCGAGGCGGCGTACTTCGTGGAACGCCTGCGTCAGGAGCGGATGCCCCTGGCCGGTCTGGTGGTCAACCGGGCGAGCAGCGACCCCTCCGGGGAGCTCTCGGCCCATGCCGCGATGGCCGGGGTGGAGAGGCTGCGGTCCGATGTCGAGGACGACAGCCTGACCTCAGGCCTGCTGCGGCTGCATGCTGACCGCAAGGTGGTCGTCGAGCGCGAGTCGCGGTTGACGCGCAGGTTCGCGACCAGCCACCCGGACGTGCCCACAGCGGTGCTGCCGGCCCTGTCGACCGACGTGCACGACCTGGACGGCCTCCGGCACATCGGCGACCTCCTCGGCGCCCAGACCGGACACCAGACCGGACACCCGACCGGAGCCGAGACCGGACACCCGACCGGGCACCAGGAAGATCGACGTCACGCCTAGGTACGCCTAGGCCCGATCCGGGCATCCCAACCGATCAGGCGACGGGTGGGTCGACTGACAAGCCAGGAAACCCGGGTCAGGCAGTCTCGATCGCGCCCGCCATCTCGTGCTCGGCCTTGGCGGTCTCGAGGAGCTCACGCCACGAGGTGACGTTCGGCCGCTTGCGCAGCAGTGCCCGGCGCTCGCGCTCGGTGAGCCCGCCCCAGACACCCCACTCGATCTCGTTGTCCAAGGCTTCAGCCAGGCATTCCGCCCGTACGGGGCACGCGCCGCACACGGCCTTGGCCTTGTGCTGCTCCGCGCCTCGAACGAACAGCTCGTCCGGCGTGGCCTTCTGACACAGGGCTACGTTCGCCCAAGTTTCGTTCCAGGACATGTTCCCTCCAAAGTTCAGGTCCCGGGCTTTTTAGCGGCTCGTCCCAATACGTCCGTTTTCAACCCATCTAGAGACTAAAGAGATATGGAGACTCGAAACAGACACATGGGTGTCATTCTCGTATAGTCCGAAATGACTACATACGGGCGATCGGTTGCTCGTGTCTGCCCGTCGCCCCCCTAGACTTTGTGCTATGCCCCGACGCCGTCCCCACGTCTCGTTCGGCACGGTCGTCTCCCACCTCGGAGTGATCGTGGCCGTCTCCGTGGTCCTCGGCGTACTCGCCGCGGCCCTTGCTGTCCCCGTCATCGCAGCCGTCGGCTACGGCGCGGACGCGACTGCGAAGTCGATGCAGAACCTGCCCGCCGAGCTCAAGGCGGCACCCCTCGCCCAGCGCACCCTGGTCAAGGGACAGCAACGGCGAGACGATCGCCACCTTCTACGACGAGAACCGCGTCAACGTCTCGCTGGACAAGGTGGCGCCGATCATGAAGCAGGCGATCATCGCGATCGAGGACTTCCGCTTCTACGAGCACGGCGCGCTGGACCTGAAGGGGACGCTGAGAGCGTTCATCAGCAACCAGACCTCGTCCGGCGGCACCCAGGGCGGATCCTCGATCACCCAGCAGATGGCCAAGATGACCCAGCTGACCCAGGCCCGGACGGCGGCCGAGCGGAGGGCGGCGACCGAGAACACCTACCAGCGCAAGATCCAGGAGCTCCGGCACGCGATCGCCTTCGAGCAGAACTACTCCAAGGACTGGATCCTCGAGCGCTACCTGAACCTCGCCTACTTCGGCGACGGGGCCTACGGCATCCAGGCCGCCTCGCGACACTTCTTCTCGGTCAACGCCAGCAAGCTGAACGCGAAGCAGGCCGCCACCCTGGCCGGACTGGTGAAGAACCCGGTCGGCTTCGACCCCACCAGCTCCCCCGAACGCGCCCTGGCCCGCCGCAACGTGGTCCTCGACCGGATGGCCGAGCTCGACGTGATCAAGCAGGCCTCCGCGGACCGCCTGGCCGGCCAGAAGCTGGGCCTGAAGGTGCGCAAGAGCCGCAACGGCTGCCTGGGGACCCAGGCTCCCTTCTTCTGTGACTACGTACGCCGCTACCTGATGCAGGACCCGGCGCTGGGCAAGACCCAGGCCGATCGGGCCCAGCTGCTCACCAGCGGCGGGCTGACCATCAAGACCACGGTGGACCTGCGCTTCCAGAAGGCAGCCGAGCGGGCAGCGGCCAACCGGGTCCGGGCCACCGACCGGGCCATCGGAGCGTTGGCGATGGTCCAGCCGGGCTCAGGCAAGGTGCTCGGCATCGGCCAGTCCCGGCCCATGGGACGGGAGAAGAAGAAGGGACAGACGTTCCTGAACTACGTGGTCGACAAGAAGTACGGCGACTCCAACGGCTTCCAGGGTGGATCGACGTTCAAGGTGTTCGTCCTCGCGGCGGCGCTGGAGCAGGGTCTCTCGAGCAGGACGTCCTTCGTGAGTCCCGAGAAGCTGACGATCCCCAACAACAGCTACCCCGACTGCAACGGCAACTACGCCTCCAGCGACTCCCACACCTGGAACAACTCCACCACCACGGGCAAGCCGCGCTTCGACATGTACAAGGGCACCCAGCTCTCGGTGAACACCTACTTCGCCCAGCTCACGCGCAAGACCGGGCTGTGCCAGCCCTACGCCCTCGCGAAGGCGATGGGCATCGACCTCACCGAGCCGGACCGGGAGCGGGTGCCGGTGTTCCCCCTCGGCGTGGCCGACGTGAGCCCGCTGGAGATGGCCAGCGCCTACGCCACGCTGGCTGCCCGCGGCGAGCACTGCGAGAACCGGCCGGTCACCCAGATCCTGAACAGCGACGGCAAGGTGTTCAAGAACTACCGCAAGGACTGCGAGCAGGTGCTCGAGCAGAACACCGCCGACACCATCAACGACATCCTGCGCGGACTGATGGCTCCGGGTGGGTTCGGCCAGAACCTCGCGCTGAACAAGCCGTCCGCCGGCAAGACCGGCACGATCAACAGCAACATGGCGGTGTGGTTCAGCGGCTACACGCCCACCGTCGCCACGGCCGCGATGGTGGCCGGCATCGACGCTGGCGGAAACCACATCACGCTGAACGGCCAGGTCATCGGCGGCACCGCCGTCGGCACCGCCTTCGGCTCCACCACGGCCGGGCCGATGTGGGCCGAGGCCATGCGGGCGATCCAGAACGACATCCCCAACGCCGACTTCGTCAGACCCACCGCCACGTCGGCCCCCGCAGAGTTCGACGGGGACGAGGACGAGGACGAGTGAGCGGCAGCTCCGCTCGTCGCGCTCCGCACAGCTGACCGGTCCCGGCGCCGCCGGGCTCGGGGCGGTTCGGGGCAGTTCGGTGTCGGCTCGGCGGGCGGCTCGGCAGCCGGCTCCTGGTTCAGCCGAGCTGAGCCCGGACAGCCGCTGCGACGACACCGCCGTCGGCGCGGTCCTTGGTCCTCGGCTGCAGGGCGCCCATCACCCGGCCCATCGCGCGCGGACCCTCCTCGGCGACACCGAGCTCGGCGATCGTGGCGGCCACCAGCTCGGTGATCTCCTGCTCGCTGAGCTGCTCGGGCAGGTAGCCCGCGATCACCTCCGCCTCCGCACGCTCCTTGGCGGCCTGCTCGTCGCGCCCGGCAGCGCCGAACGCCTCGGCGGCCTCACGACGCTTCTTCGACTCACTGCTCAGCACACCGAGGACGTCGGCGTCGCTGAGCTCGCGCGCCTGCTTCCCGGCGACCTCCGCGTTGGTCACCGCGGTCAGCACCATCCTGAGGGTGGAGGAGCGCACCTTGTCCCCGGACTTGATCGAGGCGGTGAGGTCTTCGCGCAGACGGTCCTTCAAGGCACTCATGACAGCCATTGTGGCAGCCTTGCGGCATGGACCCCCACTCGGTTTCCGGGCCCGATTCCCCGTCGCTGCTGCGCTCCGCGGCGTACGGTGTCGGACTCACCGCGCTCGCCGGTCTCGGAACGCTGGCGTACTCCGCTGGGTTCGAGGTGCGCAACTTCGTCGTACGCCGGTGCGAGGTCGCCGTACTGCCCGCCGGACACCGTCCCCTCAAGGTGCTGCACCTCAGCGACCTGCACCTGACGCCCTCCCAGGGGACCAAGCGACGGTGGCTCCGCTCGCTGGCGGACCTCGAGCCCGACCTGGTCATCAACACCGGCGACAACCTGGCCCACCCCGACTCGGTCGCGCCGCTGGTGGAGGGTCTGGGCCGGCTCCTGGAGGTGCCCGGCGTCTACGTCTTCGGGTCCAACGACTACTTCGCGCCCAGTGCACGCAACCCGCTGTGGTACCTCTTCCCGGACAACGGCTCCCGGAACGTGCACACCCCCAAGCTGCCCTGGCGCGACCTCCGCGCGGCGTTCGACGCGCATGGCTGGACGGACCTGACCAACACCTCGGCTCGCCTCGAGGTGGACGGCACCTCGCTGGCCTTCGTCGGGGTCGACGACCCCCACCTGGGCTATGACGACCTGGACGCGGTCGCGGGCCCGGCACCGGCCGACGCGGACCTGCGCGTCGGAGTCGCGCACGCGCCGTACCTCCGGGTGCTCGACCAGTACGCCCGCGACGGCTACGACATCACCTTCGCCGGGCACACCCACGGCGGCCAGGTCTGCCTGCCGTTCAAGGGCGCCATCGTCACCAACTGCGACCTCGACACCGCCCGCGCGAAGGGGCTGCACCGTCATCCGGCGGCTTCGCTCCCCGGCGATCCCCGGAGCTCGTGGCTGCACGTGTCGGCAGGGGCCGGCACCTCGCCGTACACCCCGATCAGGCTGTTCTGCCGCCCGGAGGCGACCCTGCTCACGCTGCTGCCGAGGGCGCGGTGAGCCCGGGTTCGGCCCCAGCACCGCGTTCCGGTTAGACTTCCCACGCTTTCGGGGTGTGGCGCAGCTTGGTAGCGCGCGTCGTTCGGGACGACGAGGCCGCAGGTTCAAATCCTGTCACCCCGACTCGGTGATGTCTCAGGGCATCGAGGACACCCGGGCCTGCCACTGCAGGTCCGGGTGTCCTTCGTCTCCGAGGTCACGCAGGCTGGAGGACCACCTTGAGGGCGAGGTTGTCCGCGGCGTTCTTGAACACGTCGTAGGCCTCGTCGAACTGGTCGAAGGTGAACGTGTGGGTGCCCATCTTCTCGGCGGGGATCTTCCCGCTGGCGACCATCTTCAGCAGGGTCGGGATGGACACGGTGTCGACCAGCCCCATGGTCATGCTGATGTTGTTGATCCACAGGTCCTGCATCGGCATCTCCACCGGAGTGCCGTGCACGCCGACGTTCGCCACGGTGCCGCCCGGCCGCACGACCGCTGCGGCGTCGAGCAGCGTCTCGGGATATCCGACCGCCTCGATGGCCACGTCCACCCCGTAGACGAGAGCCTTCATGGTTCCTCCCAGAACCGGGGCTTGATTAAACAGATCTTCGCGTCCTGACTTCGACCGTAGGCACCCCAGCGAGGCCGCCAAGGTCCAGATATGAGACGCGTGAGGTCGGTCGCAGTCGGCGAAGCCAGACCGTCAGCCGGCCGCGCCCGCGCCGCCCGCGCTGCCGGCGCGAGCCCAACGCAAGGCGCCCTCTCCTGGCTCATGCTGTCGAGGCCCATCCATGGCACTATTCGACTCATGGCTGACAAACCCGATGAGAGTGGTCACGAGCCGAACCTGGAGCTGCCGTCCCTGTTCGGCTTCGGGCGCAAGAAGAAGGGCAAGCAGAGCGCCGGATCAGGCGCAGACCTCCCCCAGCCATCCGACTCCACCCAACCCATCCCCGTCGCCGACCCGGTAGCCACCCCGGACGACGCCACGGCTGCGCATCCGGCGACGGACCCGCTCGCGGCCGACCCGGTCGCCGAACCACGTGGCGGCCTCGCACCGGCCGCCGAGAAGCCCAAGCGGCTGCCTCCCGTGCCCCCTCCGGTCGCTGCTGAACACGACAAGCCTGCGACCGCACCCACGGAAACTGAGCAGGACGCCGATCAGGACGCTGACCAGGACGCTGACCAGGACGCTGAGCAGGCCCCTGACCGGGACGCTGAGCAGGACCCTGACCGGGACGCTGAAACACAGGTGCTGCCCTCCTCGTCGCGGCCCCGACCCCAGGCCGACCCGCCTGCGGCGGCTCCGGCCCCTGCGGCGGCCCAGGCCCCTGCCGTGTCCGGTCGAGAGGCGAGAGCGACACCAGGAGCGGTGGTGAGCGTCGAGGAGCCTGCGCCGGCCACGAACGAGGCCGAGGCGTCGGCCCCCGCAGCCCGGCGGTCCGCCATCTCGCTGCCCGCGCTCGACCCTCGGCTCGCCGCATTCCTGACCGGCATCGTCGTCGGGATCGCCGGGGTGCTGCTGGGGTTCCTGGCCGGCCGCGGCTGCGAGGTCGTGCGCGGCGTCGGCAGCTGCGGTCGCATCGGGGCGTTCGCCCTGGTCCTGATCCTGGCGGTGCAGGTGCTGCTCGGGGCGGCGCTGTTCAAGGCCTGGCGCTTCTCCGACCCGGTCAGCACCAGCTTCTTGGGAGTCGGCCTGTTCGCCGTGCTGGTGATGCTCTTCCTGCTGGGGAGCCTGACCTCACTGTTGACTCTGCTGTTCGTCCCGGTCCTGAGCGGGCTCACCTTCATGCTGTCCGGGTGGGTGACCACCAGCTTCGGCGAGGAGGGCAACCGCGGCTGAGCAGGATCGGGCCGCTCGGGCAGCTGAGTGCACGAGCGGTGGCAGCCCGCCAGGGCTGAGGGCTACGGCGTCCTGGCGGCGAGCAGCTCGGCGATCTGGACGGTGTTCAGCGCCGCACCCTTGCGCAGGTTGTCGCTGCTGATGAACAGGGCCAGGCCGCGCTCGTCCGGGACGCCCGGATCGTGGCGCAGCCGTCCGACGTACGACGGATCGGCGCCCGCAGCCTGCAGCGGGGTCGGGATGTCGCTGAGCTCGACGCCGGGGGCGTTGCCCAGGATCTGGCGAGCCCGGGCCACCGGCATCGGCGAGTCGAACTCGGCGTTGATGGCCAGCGAGTGGCCGGTGAAGACGGGCACCCGCACGCAGATCCCCGAGACCAGCAGCTCCGGGATGTCGAGGATCTTGCGAGACTCGTTGCGAAGCTTCTTCTCCTCGTCGGTCTCGTCCAGCCCGTCCTCGACGATCGCCCCGGCCAGGGGGACCACGTTGTAGGCGATCGTCCGCGCGTACTTGGCAGGCGCCGGGAACTCGATCGCCGAGCCGTCGTAGGAGAGCTCACGGGCCTTGTCACCGGCGGACTCGACCTGGCCGGCCAGCTCGTCCACCCCAGCCACCCCGGACCCGGAGACGGCCTGGTAGGTCGAGGCGATCAGGCGACGCAGGCCCGCCGCATCGTGCAGTGGCTTGAGGACCGGCATGGCGGCCATCGTCGTGCAGTTCGGGTTGGCGATGATGCCCTTGCCGCTGCCCGAGGTCGCCAGGGCGATGGCCTCCGGGTTGACCTCGCTGACCACCAGCGGCACGTCCGGGTCCATCCGCCAGGCCGACGAGTTGTCCACCACGACGGCACCCGCCTCGGCGAAGCGGGGAGCCTGCGCCCGTGAGGTGGTCGCACCGGCGGAGAACAGCACGATGTCCAGCCCGCTGGGGTCGGCGGTCGCGGCGTCCTCGACGGTGATCTCGCGGTCACCGTAGGGCAGGACCGTGCCGGCGGAGCGGGCGGAGGCGAAGAACCGGATCTCGTCTGCCGGGAAGTCGCGTTCGAGCAGGATCTGCCGCATGGCAACGCCCACCTGACCGGTGGCGCCGACGATGCCTAGACGAACTCCCATCTCAGCGCCCCGTCCCGCCGTAGACGACGGCCTCGACCTCGTCGGCGTCGAGCTCGAAGGCCGTGTGCGCGGCCGCCACAGCGGCATCGACCCCGGCCTCGTCGACGACGACGGAGATCCGGATCTCCGAGGTCGAGATCATCCCGATGTTGACCCCCGCGCCCGCCAGGGCACTGAAGAACTTCGCGGTGACGCCGGGGTGTGAGCGCATTCCGGCACCGATCAGCGAGATCTTGCCGATCTTGTCGTCGTAGAGCAGCGAGGCGAACCCGATCTCGGCCTTGAGCGCGTCCAGGGCCGTCATCGCGGCCTGGCCGTCGGTGCGCGGCAGCGTGAAGGAGATGTCGGTGAGGTTGGTGGCGGCTGCGCTGACGTTCTGGACGATCATGTCCAGGTTGATCTGCGCACGCGCGAGCGCGTCGAAGATGCGGGCGGCCTCACCCACCTTGTCGGGCACGCCGACCACGGTGATCTTGGCCTCGCTCCGGTCGTGGGCGACGCCGGCGATGATGGCTGCTTCCATGGTGGCCTCCTGGTGGGCCTCGTCGTTGATGCTGCCGGCCACGATCGTCCCGGTCAGCTGGCTGAAGGACGAGCGCACGTGGATGGGGATGTCGTAGCGGCGGGCGTACTCGACGCACCGCAGGTGCAGGATCTTGGCTCCGCCGGCGGCGAGCTCGAGCATCTCCTCGTAGGTGACGCGGTCGAGCTTGCGTGCGGTGGGCACGATGCGCGGGTCTGCGGTGAACACGCCGTCGACGTCGGTGTAGATCTCGCACACGTCGGCCTGCAGCGCCGCCGCCAGGGCCACGGCCGTGGTGTCGGTCCCACCGCGGCCCAGCGTGGTGATCTCCTTGGTGTCCTGGCTGACCCCCTGGAAGCCGGCGACGATCACGATGTGACCCTCGTCGAGCGCCGCGGAGATGCGGCCCGGGGTGACGTCGATGATCTTCGCCCGGCCGTGCACCGAGTCGGTGATCACGCCCGCCTGGGAGCCGGTGAAGGAGCGCGCGGTGGCGCCGAGGTCCGAGATCGCCATCGCCACCAGCGCCATCGAGATGCGCTCCCCGGCGGTCAGGAGCATGTCGAGCTCACGGGCCGGTGGCAGCGGGCTCACGCCTTCGGCCAGCTCGAGCAGCTCGTCGGTCGAGTCGCCCATGGCGGAGACGGCCACCACGACGTCGTGGCCGGCCCGCTTGGCCTCGACGATCCGGCGAGCGACCCGCTTGATGGCTGCGGCGTCGGCGAGAGAGGACCCGCCGTACTTCTGCACCACGATGCCCACGGCGCTGCTCTCCCTACTGTCGGTTCACGCGTCTCCTGGCCCGATCAGGGGCAGAGCGACACTGATCGGTCCGATTCTACTGGGCTCACAGACCGCGCTGGTCGCTGTCCAGGACCGCCTCGGCCGCCGCGATCTGGTCGCTCTCGCTCTCGAAGTCGGCATCGAGGCGGTCGTGGGCGACGATCGACTGGAGCGCCCGCAGTACGGCGCTGGCGCTGTTGCCCCAGTTGGCGACGTAGGAGTACTGCCACCACCACAACGCCTCGGCCACGTCACCGGCACGGAAGTGGCGAAGCCCGTTGGCCAGGTCGGTGGCGATGCTGGTCAGCTCGTCGGAGAGCAGCGCCTCCACCAGCTCGGGCAGGTAGACGTCGAAGTTGTAGGTGTAGGCGTCCACACTGTCCAGCAGCCTGGCCAACCGCATCCGCATGGCGTCGAGGTCCGGATCGGGACCGACGTCCGGCTGGTACTCCAGGGTGGGAGAGAAGTCGCGCATCGCGCCGAGCCGCGCCCCTGCGAAGAGGACCTGGCTGACCTCCACCAGCAGCAAGGAGATGACGGTCCCTGGGTTCTTCTCGTGCGAGAGCGCACGCAGCGCGACAAGGAAGGACTCCACCCCGTCAGCGATCTGCTGGGCGAACTCCTCCAGCTCGGGGTCCATCTGTGTCTCAGTCACCTGTGTTACGCCTTCCTGCAAATGCTCGGCCGAGCGTCACCTCATCGGCGTACTCGAGGTCTCCACCCACTGGCAGTCCACTCGCCAGACGCGTCACGCGCAAGTCCAAGGCTGCCAGGTTTCTGCTCAGATAGGCGGCGGTTGCGTCACCTTCGATGTTCGGGTCGGTCGCGAGGATCACCTCGGTGACGGTGTTGTCCCCCAGCCGAGCCATCAGCTCGCGGATGCGAAGCTGCTCGGGGCCGATGCCGTCCAGGGGCGAGATCGCCCCGCCGAGCACGTGGTAGCGCCCGCGGAACTCACGCGTGCGCTCGATCGCCACCACGTCCTTGGGCTCCTCGACCACGCAGATCAGGGTGGGGTCACGACGAGGGTCACGACAGATCCGACACAGCTCCTCCTCCGAGACGTTCCCGCACACCTTGCAGAACTTCGCCTTGGCCTTCATCTCGAGCAGCGTGTCCGCCAGGCGGCGTACGTCGACCGGGTCCGAGGCCAGCAGGTGGAAGGCGATGCGCTGCGCACCCTTGGGTCCGACACCCGGGAGCCGGGCGAGCTCGTCGATCAGGTCCTGGAGGACACCCTCATACACCGAAGCCTCCTGGTAGGGCGCCTCCGCTGTCGCCGCCGAGGTCCAGGCCGCCGGCCAGCGGACCCAGAGCCTGGGCCGCGAGCGCGTCCACCTTGGACTTGCCGTCTCGGTAGGCCGCGACCACGAGGTCACCCAGGTCCGCGAGCGACTCAGGGTCGGAGCCGTCGAAGGAGCCGGGGGCCACGGTGACGGCGGTCAGCTCGCCGGTGCCCGCAAGGGTGACCGCGACGCCTCCAGCGCTGCCCTCGACCGAGGCGGCGGCCAGCTCCTCCTGGGCCTGGACGAGCTGCGACTGCATCTGCTGGGCCTGCTCGAGCATCGCCTGCAGGTCGAACCCGCCGCCGTCGCTGGTGGGGCCGCCGAAGGGGTTTTCCGTCATGTCATCTGCTCCTGGGATCGGTGGTGCGGTGCTCCGGTCGGTGACGCGGTCAGTCGTGCTGGATCTCCTCGATCACGGTTGCTCCCAGCTCACGTTCGAGCAGCTGGGTGCCGTCGAGGGTGTTGTCCTCGGCTGAGGGGTCGTCGCGATGGGCATCAGCGTCGAGGTCGGGCCCGGTGGTGGTGACGGGCTCACCACCCTGGCGGGTCGCGGTGATCTTCGACCGGGCATCGGCCGCGCCCCCGGCGCGCCCGGTGCTCTGCTCGGCTCGGGCCGGGTCGTCGCCTTCGTCGCTGGCCCAGCTCGGAGGCGTCTCTGGCGCGCCCGTCGAGACGCCTCCGGTCGCGGAGTCGGAGCGCGAGTCGGTGGCGGTCGGTGGAGCCACCGCCGGACGGATCACTCGCGGCGCAGTCTCGGAGCCCGGGTCCGCCGACGGGTCGACGGCGACCTCGATCTTCCAGTCGGCACCGACCATGTCGATCGCCGCCTGGCGCAGGATCTCCTCGCTGCCGCCGCCGACGAACGAGTCCCGCGCTCCGGCCGTCTTGAACCCCACGGTCAGGCTGGTCGCGTCGACCCCGATCACCTGGGCGTTCTGGCTCAGCAGGATCCAGGTGAACCGGCGCATCTTCTTGACCGCCTCGAGCAGGTCCGGCCAGATCCGGCGTACGTCCGCAAGTGACAGGACCGCTCCCGCGGCTGCTCCTGCCGCCGGCGAGCCGGTTTCCTGCCGCGCGGGCTCCGGAGTGGGGTGCGGGGGGCTGGGCTGCCCTGGGGTGGACTGCGCTGGCGTGGACTGCGCTGGGGTGGACTGCTGGGGGCCGGCCTGCTGGGGAATGGCCTGCTGGGGGCTGGGCTGGGCGTTGGGCTGGGCGTTGGGCGCGTTCGCTGCCGGGCCGCCTGGGCCGGACGCGGGCGAGGGCTGCGGCCGGGGACGCGTCGGCTCCTGCTCGACGGAGGTGGGCGCGTCCGAGGCGAGGGGACGTGGGTCGGGCCTCGGCGACGAGGCAGCGCCACGGGGGTCGCGCGGCGGCTCCTCGGAGGCGGTGACGGCACCCGAGACCGAGACCCGGCGCTCCAGCCGGTCGAGGCGGGCACCGAGGCCCAGGGAGTCGTGGTCCACGGCGGGCAGCAGCAGCCGCGCGCAGATCAGCTCGAGCAGCAACCGGGGCGTGGTGGCGCCACGCATCTCGGTGAGTCCGCTGGCGACCAGGTCCGCGGCGCGCACCAGCTCGGACCGGCCGAAGCGGGCAGCCTGGGCCACCAGCCGCTCGGCCTGGTCCTGGGGTACGTCGATCAGACCCGAGGCGGACGCGTCCGGAACAGCGGCCACGATCACCAGGTCGCGCAGTCGGCGCAGGACGTCCTCGGTGAATCGGCGGGGGTCCTGGCCGGTCTCGATGACCTTGTCCACCACGCTGAAGACGCCGGCACCGTCGACGGCGGCGAACGCGTCGATCACCTCGTCGAGCAGGTTGTCCGGGGTGTAGCCCAGCAGGCTGGTGGCCACCTCGTAGGTGACTCCCGCCGGTCCGGCTCCACCGAGCAGCTGGTCGAGCACCGAGAGGGAGTCGCGGGCGGACCCGGCACCGGCGCGTACGACCAGGGGCAGCGCTGCCGGCTCGATCTGCACACCCTCCTTCTGGCACAGCTCGGCCAGGTAGTCCGAGAGCGTGCGTGGCGGGATCAGGCGGAAGGGGTAGTGGTGCGTGCGGGAGCGGATGGTCGCGATGACCTTCTCCGGCTCGGTGGTGGCGAAGATGAACTTCAGGTGTTCGGGCGGCTCCTCGACCAGCTTGAGCAGTGCATTGAAGCCCTGCGAGCTGACCATGTGGGCCTCGTCGATGATGTAGACCTTGAAGCGGCTGCTCACCGGGGCGAAGAACGCGCGTTCGCGCAGGTCACGGGCGTCGTCGACCCCGCCGTGGCTGGCGGCGTCGATCTCGATCACGTCGATCGACCCGCCCCCGCCGCGAGCGAGGTCACGGCACGACTGGCACTCCCCGCACGGGTCGGCGATGGGCGCCTGCTCGCAGTTCAGCGCCCGGGCCAGGATGCGCGCGCTGGTCGTCTTTCCGCACCCGCGGGGCCCGGAGAAGAGGTAGGCGTGGTTGACCCTGTTGTTCGCCAACGCCGCGCGAAGTGGCTCGGTGACGTGGTCCTGCCCGATCACCTCGGCGAAGGTCTCCGGCCGGTAGCGACGGTAGAGAGCGAGGGTGGGTTCCACACCCGCACCCTAACGAGAACCCCCGACAATGCAGAGGCCCCCCATGCACCCGGCAGAGCCCGCCTGCCCTTGCTGCCTTCCGGCCCTGGGGGATTCGGTGAGATACCGCCGCATGGGGGGTTGCCGCAGAGTCTAGGAGGTCGATTTCTCACAGGCCAATCGGGGCAGGTAGCCTTCGCGACGGAGGATTCGCCTAGTGGCCTATGGCGCTCGCTTGGAAAGCGGGTTGGGTTAACGCCCTCAGGGGTTCGAATCCCCTATCCTCCGCCACGCCGACGCAGGGGCTGACCTGCGAGAACGCCGACCGTCGCCCGCCAGGGGGAAGGTCGGCGTTCATCGTCTCCCGGACTCGTAGTCTCAGTTCTAGTCCCAGTTGGCTTCCGCCAGGGTGCCCACTCTTGTTGCAGAAGCCGATCGGTCACCGGCACGCTCCGCGTGAGGCTGGTTGTGCCGACGATCCTGGCTGGCTCCTTCGCGGCTGGCGTGCCCAATACCCGGCACCCTCGTAAACAACCCCGCCCACTTGAAGCCGCGGCAAGCGCACCACGGCATACCCATTGACACTCGCAACCCATGGGCCAGGACCCTGCCTTTCCAGCCCAGTCGCACCAAAGGAGTGGAGTGGCCATGTCAAAGTTCACCAATTCACCCGTCGTCCGTGCGTGCGACGAGCGCGCTGGGGTCGGGCCACCCGCCGCCGCTGCCAACACACTGGTTGGTGTTCCCGCGGTCGAGATGCCGGAACCGGTGCGACCATGAATAGCGTGCGCAGGCGGTGGCTGCCGGAGGGGTTCTTCCGACCGGTGGAGTATGCCGCCCGGACCCGGTACCGGCGGCCTCCAGGCTTCTACCGGCACCTGCAGTCGATCGCACCGATCTTCCGGACGTTGGGGCTGACACCCGAGTACGTGGTCCGGCTCGAAGTCCCCGGCCGACGGTCCGGACAAATCCGCGGCACCCTGATGGTCCAAGTCGAGTCCGGCGGCCACAACCACCTCGTCGCCCTGGCCGGCGAGTCGGAATGGGTCCGCAACGTCCGCGCCGCCTCCGGCCAGGTGGTCCTGCAGCACCGGCGGAAGCGGTACGCCGCACACCTGGTCGAACTGCCAGTCGTCGAGCGGGCCGAGGTTGTCCGTGCGTACATCCACCGACCGAGCCCGCGAGGCCGGCCGATGGTCCGGACCGGGGAGGCCCGCCACTACTTCGGGATCGAGCCGGACGCGCCACTTTCCCAGATCGAGGCAATCGCCGCGCACTACCCGGTCTTCCGCGTCGACCCCGCTTTGCCCGCGAGCATGGTCAGGAAGAGGTCGCCCGCGTCAACGCGCCCGGTCGGCCGAAGTGACACTCCCACCTCCCCGGAGCGATTACGCCCGATCAGGTAACAGCGTCAGCGCCAATGACCGCAACCGACGAAATCGACGGGCCGTCATCAGCGGCACCCGGCCTCCATCACCGTAGGCGGAACGCCTTGTGACGCCACGACCGTCCGATCTGATCGTCTGCGCTGCCGTGCGTCCGTCGCCGGAGGCGGATCCCACAGCATGACAGGTCGCATGCGCGCCGTTCTAGCGTGAGTGTCAGCCGCAGGAGGGGCGAGCATTGGCCACGATCAGCGGTCTCAGGGGCGGTTGTGGAACCGCTCGACATGGAGCTTGTCGCCGCGGAGAAGCCCAGTCTCGATCTCGTAGGGGTAGGCAGTGTCGTCGGCGTAGATGAGGTGCCCGAAGTAGAGGGTGCCGGGCGTCGCAGCCGCTTCGCGCTCCAACGCCCGGTACCTCTTGCCTTGCTCGGACCATCCTCGGTTCAAGGCGCGGTCTTGGCGAAACATGTTCGGGCCGAACTCTCCCCCGGATAGGTGCGGTATGAGATGCCCACGATCCACTGGCGCGCCGTCCACGCCTGGTGCCATCGGGAAGCCCCTCTGGTAGGCGGTGTCCCGGGGGTCAACCGCCTGCGGTGTCAGCGCCAAAGCGGCGACGGTCCTGTCTTCCTGCGGCAGGTTCGCTGAGCTGGCCAAGTCGAACAGGTAGCTGGCTCCGGCCTGCTCGAACTGGTGCAGCGCACAATCCCCGTGCCTAGCTTCGTACCAGTCTGCGAAGGCTGTCAGCAGCGCGGCGCTTACCAGCACCAGGTCCCGCGGCGGGCGGAAAGAAGACATGAGACCGGCGTAGTCCAACGACAGCGCATTCATCGTTCAAACCGTAGCCCGAGGGCGTCGCGTGCAGCATCCCGAGCGTGAGATCGAAGGCGGCGCTCCAGTCAGGGATCCGTATTCGGTGACGACGACGATCCTCGGCCCCGACGGCGTCGGTGTGCGGTTCCGTCCGCAAGCCGTTTCTGTAAGGGGACGGTCCGGCGCACGCGACCCAGATCCCTCCTGCATTCCGGCCACTTGGACGCGGCTCCAAGCCAGCTAGTGCGCAACGCAGGCGCGGCGGCGTACCTCCGTCACGACGGCCTGGATACCCATCTGCTGGACGTCCCCGATGCGGTCACCGTCGATCAGGAGCGAGCCACCCGTGGTGGCGCGGTTTGCCTCCTTCAGCGCTGCCCAGGCGCCCCGGCGGCGGCGCACCGCTCGAAACACGCTCGGCAGGAGGTAGGCGGTGTTGTCGACGCCGACGATCTGCACGTCGACCTCGGGCACCTCCGCCCGGAGCCGGAGGTAGGCCTGGGCGACGGTTCCCACCTCCGCGTCGTGCTCGCGCGGACCGTCGACCCGGCCCTCGAAGCAGATGCCGTCGCGGGTCTCCCCGCTGCAGCACCCGGTACCGCCGTGGGCATCGGTCCACGGCCGCACGAGCACGACGCGGACGGTCATTGCGTTTTCACGTCCGAGTCATCGCCCACCGGGCTGCCGGCCTCGTCGTACTCACGGCGGCTGCCACGGCGCAACGCCCCAACAGCCTCGACGATCAACCACACCGCCAGGATGAAGATGCACGCGTCGAGCGGGGCGAGCACCCAACGCTCACTCCACGACTCGCCCTGGGTGAAGTCCCAGAACTGGCTGAACAGCGCCCACGTGGTCATCGCCAGCAGGAAGACCAGCGGGATCACAGCGGGAAGCGGGTTGCGCTTCATTCGGAGCACCCACACCGCCACGACGGTGAGCGCGAGACCCGCCGTGAGCTGGTTCGTGGTGCCGAACAGCCGCCAGAGCACGCCGAATGTGTAGCCGGCGTCGCCTCCGCCGGGGATCAGTGCCATCGCCATCGGGACCGCGACCGCCACGAGGCCCGCGAGCGTCAGGTTGCGCGCGAGCTTGTGCCAGCCGGCCAGCTCCGCGATCTCCTGGACGATGTAGCGCTGGAGGCGGACTCCGGTGTCCATGGTCGTCGCGGCGAAGGAGATGACCACGACGGCCGCGAAGATGACGGCCAGGTCGAGCGGGATACCGAGGTTGTTGGCGAACACGGCGACACCGTTCACGAAGTTGCCCACCGCGCCCCCGGAGGCAGTGGCGAAGTCGGGGTAGAGCGCGTCCCACTCACCGCGGGTCGCGACCACGCCGGCAGTCACCGCGAGGACAGCCCCGGTCGCGAGGCTGCCCTCACCCACGGCACCCATGTAGCCGATGTAGCGGGCGTCGGTCTCCTTGTCGACCTGCTTGGCCGTCGTGCCCGAGGAGACCAGGGAGTGGAACCCGGAGATCGCCCCGCAGGCGATCGTGATGAACAGGAACGGGAAGATCGACGGAGAGTCCGCGGGGACGTCGTTGACCAGCGGTGCGACGATCTCGTTCCAGCCGACCAGCATGCCCAGGCCGATCACGCCGAGCGCGATGAACAGCTGGTGGGAGTTGATGTAGTCACGCGGCTGGAGCAGCATCCACACCGGGAGCCTCGAGGCCACGAAGGTGTAGGCGAACAGGATGATCACCCACAGGGTGCGCGCCTCCATCCCGAACGCCTCGGCGACCGGAGCGATGTCGATCGGGTACTGCTGCCCCACCCAGATCAGCAGGTAGAGGCCGATGACCCCGAGGATCGAGGGCACCAGGGCCGCCGAGCGCGTCTTGTAGATGTACTGGCCGATGAACATCGCGAGCGGGATCTCGACGACGATCGGGATCACGGCACCCGGGTTGGCGACGAAGAGGCTCGCGATCACCACCGCGAACACCGCGTTCACGAGCGTCAGCAGGAAGAAGATGATGAGCAGGAAGAGCGTCCGGGCACGCTTGCTGATCACGTCCTGCGCGATCGTGCCGATGTTCTTGGCACGGTGGCGCAGCGAGACCGCGAGCGATCCGAGGTCGTGGACACCCGCGGCGAAGATCGTGCCCAGCACGATCCAGGCGAGTGCCGGTCCCCAGCCCCAGAAGACCGCGATCGCCGGACCGACGATCGGCGCGGCCCCGGCGACGGAGGTGAAGTGGTGGCCGAAGACCACGTGCTTGTTGGTGGGGACGAAGTCGATCCCGTCCTTGAACTCGTGTGCAGGCGTGAGGAACGCCGGTTCCAGGGCGTAGATGCGTTCGGCGAGGTACGTCGAGTAGTACCGGTAGCCGAGGAAGAACATCGCTCCTACGACGACGGCGACGGCAACGGCAGGCATCGGTCGAGCTCCTTCCACACGGCCCCCCGGACGGCGTGGCTGCCGACCTCAGGAGGTGACGCCTTTGTCATCATGCACCCTGGCGGGTGTGACCTCAATCACCGGAGCGCTCCGTGACACCGCTGTGACAGTGTGGGCCACTGTGATCACTGAAGCGATCTCGGCGTCGTCGCTGGCGGAGGTCAGCTGGGGGGTGGCCGGCCTGCCGCGGGTTCGCGGCGTCGTAGCGCTCGTGGACGGCGACGTGCCCGTGCTCGCGTTCACCTACGCCGAGGAGGACCTGGCCAGGGAGGTCGCGGGGTCTCCCGTGGTCGCCCTCAGCCTGACCGAGCCGCGCTCGACGGGTACGGCGTTCCGCCCCCTCGTCATTGTCGGCAGGCCCCGGCTGGTCGAGGACCCGTCCGGTGACCTGTTCGCGACCGATCTGCTGGCCCAGGAGCTCCGCCGCTACCCGCCTTCGCGGCTCCTGGCCGACTCGCCGCTCCTGCAGCGCGAGCACTGGTGGTACCTCCCGCGCCTCCTCGTCGAGATCGACGTGGACGCCGTTGTGGAGGTGTTGACGCGCGAGGATCCTGTTCGCGACCACCTCCTCGTCGTGGCGGGGGCCGACGGACCGGTCGTGCGCGTTGCCCGCCTCGTCGACGGTGATCCTGAGCAGGTCTCCCTGGCGTCTCAGGGCCCGCCGCCACCCGGTCCGACGGTGCTGTTCGGGCAGGACGCGTCGTTCCCGGACCTGGAGCAGTGGACCCAGTGGAGCTACCGCGGCCGGTGGGACGGTGCCGGGTTGCAGGTGAGCGAGGCGCCGGATCGGATCGGCCTGGGACGTCCCCCCGGCCTGCTCCAGAGGTGGCGGCACCAGCGCGACTTGGAGCGCCGGTGCGTCGCCGCCATCGCCAGGCCCGTCGGCTGAGGAGGCACAGTGCGCGCAGTAGTGGTGGAGGCCCGTGGCGGCCGGGACGTCCTGCAGGTACGAGAGGTCCTCGATCCCGAGCCCGGACCGGGAGAGCTCCTGGTTGCGGTGGCGGCGGCCACTGCGGCTTCGACCAGACAGGACCGACAGAGTCGCCGAACGGCTCTCTGAAGACCTTCATCGGCTACCGCAAGGACCTCCACGGCACGAGGTAGTCGCGCAGCGAAGGTCACGTGTCGCCGATAGCTGATCCGATCTGCCCGTTCCGAACGAGGCAGCGATCGGTGCAGTCGGAAGCGGACGCCCTTGAGATCGCCGCAAGCCGATTGTCACGAGGAGCGTGACCGGGCGGGAATGGGTCACGCGGAGCGTGCCGGTGGCGGGGGAACCCGCGCAACAGACGCGTGACGCAGGCACCCCTACCTGGTCGTGCGCTGCAGGGATTGGCACGTGCCCTTGCGTGCCGGAGGCGTACTTGCGCAGCCGCTCCAGCTCAACTCCGAGGGTCTGACCAAGCGGCGTCGAACCAGGCACGCACGGTGTGGTGATGCTCGGAGAAGGCCTGCCAGACGCTGTCTGCCCACAGTCGTATTCGCTCACGGTGCGCCGTCGGTCCCGGCGCGGCGTGCACGTCGGCCACCGTGATGCTCCCCCGGGAGGAGGGGACCAAGTGCGGCCACTCCCATCCGCGCTGCCGTCGAGCTAGTGCGATGTCACCGATCAAGGTCCTGGCCTCGTCCGAGGCCAGATCATGTTCCAGGACTGCGCACAGGCTGATGAGGTGAACACCCACCGATTGCCGGTTACGTCGATCCGCATTGTGCGGATGTTGAACGGCGTACGTGTCGACGGCGAGAGTGTGCAGCGCGCCGTACTCGTAGTCGGTGTACTCGTGGGACAGCACTTCGCCATACAGTTGCCAACAGCCCGGGACAGACCCGATGTAGGCGTGCGTGGGTCCGTCCTCGTTGGGGACCAACGCTCCGCAGCCGGGCTGGCATCGGACAGTCGGACGGTGTGCGTTCACACGCCGAGCCTGCCAGACCGCGAAGCGGCCGCGGCCCCGACCAGTCGCCGCGTGGGCCGCGATGACCGACCGTCTCGGCTTTCACTGCTCCATCGCGCCGCCGCCAAGGCAACCACGTCCCACTTGCCGAACGGCGACCGGCGAAGAGCTGGTGACCGCCCAGCGGACCCCCATCAGACGGCGCGCGTGCCCTCGATTCAGTCCCTGAGTGGAGACCCGACAACTTCGAAGCGGAAGCCGCCGAAGGTGCCGGACAGGATTGGCCGCGCCGCAGCGATAGCCGCTTGAACCTGTGGCAGGGCGAGCGACGATTGATGCGCGTCTGCGCTCTCCCGCAGCTCCACAACGAAAACCGTGTCGGGCTCGTCGTCGCTGAGACCAACCTCGTACGCCAAGCAGACGGCCTGCTGGAGAGCGGTGTTGCGCACAGTGAGGCGCGCGAGCAGTTCATCTCGCTTGCCCGGGACGGCACCCAACGTGCCCACGTTCGCAAAGGTCATGCTCTAGTTCGCCGCACTGACAGACAGTCAACGCGAGCGCCGCAAGCCGATCCCCTGGTTCGCTCCGCGTCCCGATCCCGCTGTGGCACGCTCCGCAACCGGGGTTCAGCACATCTCCGCATGGCTGCGCCCGCGGCCCGTCGACGACCTCATGGGAGCTCACCCATAGCGATTACGACACGGCCACTGGAGCGCCGTGACGAGTGGGTCTTCACGGCCCATTCGGGCTCCGCGCTGGGCGAAGCGCTTCGAATCATCGCTGAGCAGGCCAGTCGGGCTCGGATCACAGGAGCGCAAGAGTCCCGGTAATCGCATCTATCTCAGAGGCGGAAGCAGGGCCGATCGCACAGCAGGTCAGGGTACCGGCGGGGATCTGGGTACGCCCTGCGTCCTCAACCAGGCACGCGGTGAGACCGGCGGCCGCAGCATGCGCTGCCTGGGCCGCGATCTTCCCCTTCCCCAACCCCAGATCGATTCGTACGACGAGCGCCATCTTGGTTGACATGGGCGCCAAGGTCGCCGTCGAATGTCCGTCGTGATCCATCGCCGCTTTCGGCAGCGACATGACGACCCGTTCGCGGAGCGCTGGCCGGTCGTCGCCACCGCGCAGGCAGTTGGGTCGACTCCGAATCCGTCCGTCGGCCACAAGAGATGGTGAGCCGGTGACAATGAACGGCATATCCCTCATCGTTCGCCCTGCTGAAGCCTCGGACGCTGACTTCCTCATGGAGATGCTGGTTGTGGCGGCGTTCTGGCGGGCAGTCGGGCCACGCGGCACGGCCCCAGCGGTTCTGAGCCAGCCGGAGCTCGCGCACTACGTCGAGGGCTGGCCGCGCCCCGGGGACCTCGGCGTCATCGCATTGGAGGCCCACCAGCCGGTGGGAGCCGCCTGGATCCGGTTCTTCCCCGAGAACGACCCCGGCTACGGCTTCGTCGACGCCGCCACACCCGAGTTGTCCATCGGCGTCCGACAGGAGTGCAGGGCGCGCGGGATTGGATCCCAATTGCTCGACGCCCTGATTGCGTCCGCCCGAGAAGAAGGACTCCCGTCGTTGAGCCTTAGCGTGGAGCCGGACAACTACGCGCGGGGTCTATACGAGCGCGTGGGCTTCCGGCGGGTCGACGACGCAAATGGCTCCCTGACCATGTTTCTGCAACTCTGACGTCCCACCTGCCGATCAGCTCGCGGAGAGCCTGTTGAGCGCTACGGATCCGATGTGAGTCATGACGATCACGACGGGTGAATGGCGGGTCGAGGGCTTCTCGACTTCCTGACCGTCAGTGGCTCGGGTCGCGTCCGAGGAAGGCCACCAGGCGAACGCTTGCGGAGGCGTTGCCGGGGACGTCGATCGGCGCAGCGAAGTTCTCGCCCCGCGCGCTGAGGTCGAGGGCCGGTGAGACCAACGCAAGTACGTCCTCGGCCAGCGACTCCGGGATCCGGTGCTCGGGGTGGCGGGCCGCGCCGATATCCCAGCCGTGCGTGGTGAACTCGACCGCGCCGGCCGTTGCTGCGTTCTCGACCCTCGTCGCATCGGTTGGGACAGAGAATGCGTGCGTCAGCTTTGCCAACCGCTCGTTTACCAGGGCCACGGGGTCGGGATCGCTGGTGCGTGGTGTCTGCGGGAGGGCGAGCGTTCCCGTCTCGAGCAGCGCGAGGAGAGCGTCGGTGACGTCAGCGAGGTGCAGGACGACCGTTCCCGCGTCCCAGCCCTCGCAGGGCGTCGGTCGTCGTAGATCGTCGTTGGTCAGCTCGGTCAGGACGCCACGTGCGTAGTCGGTGGCACGTCCGAGTAGTTCGGTGTTCATGCCCGCGACCGCTGCGGCATGTTCCAGGGCGCCGTTGGCAGGACATCGCCGGTTTCGAGCAGGGACTTGAGGTTGGCGAGCACTGCGGGCCAGCCGCGCGAGATCCCGTTCAGCATGTCGGTGTTCGGGAGGTTCTCGTGGGTCACGGTCAGCCGGACGATGTCGTCGTGGGGTTCGATGAGGAAGGTGACGACGGACGGCCCACTCGGCCGATCGTCTTCGGAGTCCTCGAACGTGATCACGAGCCGAGCAGGTGACTCGGCCTCAAGCACCTTGCCGGTCACGTCGATGGCATCGGACCCGTCCACCCTTCGATGCTCCCAGGGGGAGCCAGGCAGCCAGTCGGACACGTTGGCGTGTCCCCAGTAGCGTGCGGTCAGGTCGGCGTCGGTCAGGGCCTGCCAGACATCCTCGCTGCTCGCACGGATGTAGGTGACGTAGACGTACGTGGGCACGGAAGTCTTGGTGTCGGTCATCGCATACTCCTCTGCTCGGTTCTTGATGGCGCTGATCGTGGCCAGTCGAGGTGCGTCGTACGCCGCGATCCAGCGCTCGCCCATCTCATGGATGGGTGCGGGGTTGAGGTAGTGCAGGCGCTCTCGCCCTTGACGCACCACGGTGACGAGGTTGGCTTCGGCGAGGAGGTCAAGGTGCTGCGTTGCCGACTGTCGGGCCATCTCGAGACTTCCGCAGAGCTCAGTAAGGGTCTGCCCGTTCCGCTGCCGGAGACGATCGAGCAGCAGGCGCCGCGTCGGGTCGGCCAACGCCTTGAAAACCGGTCCCAGCGCCTCGTCGGTCATGTCCATCATCATGCAGGCAATTACCTGCCTATGCAAGTTCGTCAGGTCCGCGGATCTCGTTGCGAAGCCCAGACGCCGTCGTAGCCTCAGCGCTAGCGAGGTCTCGCCGCCGAACCTCATGCGGGAACGCAGCAGGTGGCCGAAGCGGATGTCTCGCCACTGGCGCTCGGCCCGCGCCAGGGCGAGGCCCCCGCTCAGCGGTGGGAGAACATCGACCTAGCGGCCAGGTCGCCCCCGCTACGCACAGCTCCGGTCCCAGTTCCGGTCCCAATTTCGGTCTCTGTTGCGCACGCGGATGGTCGCTGTGGCGGTGAGCGGAGGCAGGGCCGATCCACTACCTACGGTCCGACCACGTGGAGACAGGTCCGCGACCGACTGCAGAGCGGGGCTGCGCCCTTGCTCCTGGCCGCGTGGCTTCCGTGTGCTGTGGGGATCGACGTGTGGGTCGTCGGTCAGCCAGCATCGAGGTGCGGGGAAAGGGTGCGGTCGGGCTCGCCATGCTGATCTTCCTGATGCCGATCGGCGTCGTCGTCGCCCTCGACGAGTTCGTCATTCGCCGCATCAGGCACGGACCTCCAGCGCAGAGTCGCCATGCCCGAGACGCGATATGCCCGGACCAGCTGCGCACCTTGGACCCGCGCCTGAAGCGTCGCGGCGACGGCCCCGGCCAGACCTGGTCTCCGGACAAGGCTGCTCCACCAGCGGTCGGGCTTGCCCTGGGCGCTGCCCGGCTGCTGAGGAGCCGAAGCGTTCGGCCCTCAGGCATCAGTCGTCGGGTGGCGGTCGTGCGTCGGGGTTTCGGCGTACGCCGGTTGGTGGGTCGAACGCGAAGTCGGCGGGGCCTGTTCTTCTGATGGTCCAGGGGCCGGCGTGGACAAGTCGGTGGTGGTGGCCGCAGACCAAGATCAGGTTCTCCAGCGACGTCGGGCCGCCTTTGATCCAGTGTTCGAGGTGGTGGGCGTGGCACATCAACGGCGGGCGGGTGCAGTGCGGGAACCGGCAGTGCTGGTCCCGGGCGACCAGTGCCTTCCAGATCGCTGGGGTGACCAGGCGTCGTAGGCGGCCGACGTCGAGGACCTCGGACCTGCCGCCCAGGACGGCGGGGATGACCTCGGCGTCACAGCACAGCAACCGGACCGTCGGAGGCGGAGAGCTGCTCCCCGGTCTCGGTGGTCGCGACCCCGGAACGCTCTTGCAGGTCGGTCAGGCTCATCAAGCAGGGTCAGCCGCGGCACCGCGCCGTGGGAGGTGGGCAGCAGGTCGGCGGTCTGCAGCCGTCGGCAGCCCTCGACCAGGGCGTCGAGCATCCGGGTGCCGTGGTCACGGGGGTCACGGCCGTCGTGACAGCATCCCGGCAGGTCGCAGGTAGAGGGGTCGCAGGGTCTCGACTGTCCGCTCGCTGCGCTCGCTGCTCGACCACCGGGGTGGGCCGCGGGTTGGGGTGCGGCCAGCGGGATCAGGGTGGCCTTGATCAGGGCCGCGTCCTCCGAAGTGCAGCGGCCTTTGATCCAGGCGCCGCCGCACTGGTCCTCGGTGATGGTCAGGTGTCGGCCCAGGTGAGCGGCTCGTTCGAGGCGATCCAGCTCACGCTCGGCGCGCCGGTCGTCCCCGTCGGGGTCGACGATGCTCAGGAGCCGGTGGGTGAGCTTGCGCAGCTCGGTCGCATCCAGTGCCTTGGCCTGATCGAGCAGGAACGAGACGGCGCGGCCGCGTACGTCGGGGTCGCCGGGCAGGGTGTCGAGGGCCCGTTCGATCACGTGCGCCTTGGTCGTGGAGAGCCAGCCGTCACCCAGGGCTTCGGCGACCGGGGCCAGCAGCGGGGTCTCCAACGCGGCCGAGAGTCGTACGGCCGCGGGTCCGGTGCCTTTGTGGCCACCGGCGACCGAGGTGACGAAGTCCTGGGTCGAGGCCCACCCGGCGGCTTTGACCGCATGCGTCGCGTCGAGCTCACGGACCATGGCGAGCTCGACCGACTCCAGCGTGGCCTTGAGGGTCTCGATCGCGGCGACGCCGTCCATCAGCTCGTCGCGACCTCGTGCTGCCCACAGCGTCTGACCGAGCTCACGGACCTCGCCGCGCAGCCGCTCCAGCACCGCCGGAACACCGGATCCCCGGTGATCGTGGGAGTCGATCGGCTGGCTGCTCATGAGTCCATCCAAGCACCGACCACCGACAAGTCTCCCCGGTCGAACGGCCCCTGTGGACAGGGGAATCAGCTGCTGCACAGCAGTGGACTGGAGGGTCGAAACGCGGGCGCGTCGCGGTCGATCACTCGCTTCTCGAGTGATCGACCCACCGGGCGGGTCAGATGCTGACCACGACTTTGCCGAGCGCGCTTCCCGATCCCACACGAGCGAGGGCGGCGGGGACCTCGTCGAGGGTGAAGGTGCGGTCGATCGGAATCTGCACCTCTCCACTCACGCAGAGGGAGGCCAGTGGCGTGAAGTACGCTGGCCCCTCGTTGACAGCGAGCACCCCGATCGAGCGGGCGCTGAGGCGCCCCACCACCCAGCCGGCCGTGAGGACACCCAGCAACGCGAGAACTGACCCACCGACACAGCGATAGCTGCCATGGGGCGCCAGCGCACGCCGATAGGCGATCGCAGACCGGTGCGCGACCAGGTCCAGGACCAGGGCGTACGGCCGGGACGTTCGGGTGAAGTCCGTCCGGCGGTAGTCGATCACGTCGTCGGCACCCATCGACTGCATGAACTCCAGCTTGGCGGCGTTGTCGACGCCGGTGACGTGCGCACCCATCCGCTTCGCGAGTTGGATCGCGAAGGCACCCGACCCGCCTCCGGCCCCGTTGATCAGCACCCGGTGACCTGCTGCGGCCCCGTGCGTGCCCTGCAAGGCAATCGCCCCCGACTGCGGCAACGCCGAAGCCTGGGCGAAGGTGAGCTGGGCGGGCTTGGGCGCCAGCGCCGACTCCGGCACGAGCGCGTACTCGGCGAAGCCGCCCTTGAGGCTGAGGTTGTCGCCGTACACCTCGTCTCCGGGCTCGAACTCGGTCACTCCCTCCCCGACCTCGTCGACCACGCCGGCGATGTCCGAACCGAGGGTTCGACAAGCGGGGACGCGCAGCCCTCCGATGCGTGCGTATGCGGGAGAGCCGAGCAGACACTCCCAGTCACTGAGGTTGACGGACGTGGACACGACCTTCACGCGGACCTGTCCCGCCTTGCTGGCAGGCACCGGGACGTGCTCGACGCGAAGCACCTCAGGAGGCCCGTACCGGTCGTAGACGACGGCCTTCATGATCGTCCTTCCGCACGCTCGGTCATGGTCATCCAACCTAGACGTGCGGGATGGTCACCGGGGTGGTCTCGACTGATCGCTCGCTGCTCGACCCACCGGGTCTCGACTGATCGCTCGCTGCTCGACCCACCGGGTCTCGACTGATCGCTCGCTGCTCGACCCACCGGGTCTCGACTGATCGCTCGCTGCTCGACCCACCGGGTCTCGACTGATCGCTCGCTGCTCGACCATCGGGTTCGGCGTACGGCCTGGTGGTCTCGGCTGGTTGGCCGGCGGGTGGTGGAGGGGCTCGCGGTGTGGGTATACATGGGGCGGCGTCGCACTTCGTCGGCGTCCCGGACGAGTGCGTCGTACCCGGCCTGCCAAGACGACGCCTCCGAGGAGAACGTCGTGGGACAAAGTGTTCAGGTCATGGGGTCGCTGCTGATCCTGGGAGGCTTCGCGCTGGCTCAGAGAGGCGTGCTCGACCAGAAGTCGCTGACCTACCTGTTGATGAACCTGATCGGCTCGACCGTGCTGGCGGTGGAGGCGGTTCTCGTGCGGCAGTGGGGGTTCCTGCTTCTCGAAGCAGTCTGGGCGCTGGTGTCGGCGGTCAGCCTGGTCGGGGTGCTGCGCGGCGCGAGGTCGACTCTCAGCGCCCACTAAGGGGTCCTGCGCCGACCGCGTCCGGGGCGAGGTCGTCCCTCTCGGCTCGACGGACTGGCAGCGTGGTGGGGAGCACGGCCGGAGTGGCACGATTCCTTCCGTGGGTGCCGACTTGCTGACCGGGCTCGAGGCCGAGGAGCTGCGCGACCAGGCCCTGACGTACGCCGAGGTCGGGGGCACGTGGTCCGACCCCCCTCCCGGCTTCCACGCGATGCGTCGCAGCCGGGTCGTCGGGACCGGAGCGGACCGCTTCGAGGCTGCGGCGCGCACGCTGCTGGGTTGGGACATGCACCGCCGGGCGGGAGTGCGCGTAAGACCGTCGCGCGAGACGGTCGCCACCGATGCGGTCGCCGTCCTGCGGCTCGGTGGGGGCCGGCTCGGTCTCGATGCACCCGTGCGGGTGGTCTACGTCATCGACGAGGCGACGCGCAGGGGGTTCGCCTACGGCACCCTGCCGGGACACCCCGAGAGCGGCGAGGAGGCCTTCGTGGTCGAGCTGCTCGACACCGGCGAGGTCGAGTTCACCATCACCGCCTTCTCCCGTCCGGCGTCAGTGCTGGCCAGGTGGGGCGGTCCGGTCGGCGGGGCCGTGCAACGGTGGGTGGCCCACCGCTATCTGCGTGCGCTCTGAACCCAGCGCCAGATCCCCGCCCAGGTCCCCGACCCAGGACACCGCCGACAGCGTCTCTCTCACCGGGCGCCGCCACCCGAGCTCGTCAGCCGGGCCAGCTGGCGGCCGTCGGGCAGGGTACGGCCGCTCAGCAGGGACACCAGGCTCCCGCCGTCGGCCTGGATGCCCTCGCCTGAGCCCCAGGCCCAGTCGCGGTCGCCGGCTTCCAGTCGAACGTCGCTGAGGTCGATCCCGAACCAGGCGCCGTCGGACCCGGTGAGCAGGTCGAGTACGGCGGTCACCGCCTCTGGCGGTGCGACCGAGGGGCGGTCGAGGGCGATCGTGACGTCCAGGGAGTGGATGACGGCATGAGTCAGCGCTCCGACTGCGCCGCCCCCCGGGGGCTGCCACTGGTGCAGTCGCGGCGATCGGAGCCGGTCGAGGTGGTCTGCGGCTGGGAGTACGGCGTCTCGTGCCGCCACGGTGTCGGAGAAGGTGGTGAAGTCGCCACCCGCGGCGGCCATCTCGGCCCCGAACTGCTGCGGAGTCATCCGGGAGGGCATCGTCAGGTGCGCCACCACATGGCGTACCTGCCACTTCTCGCAGAGCGACTGCTGGTCCCAGGTGTCGGGCGGCGAGCCGGCGAGGAGGTCGGCGAGTCCGATGCACGTCGGCGCTACCAGGGTCTGCAGGTCGGTCATCGGGCTTCTCCTTCGGTGAGGTGAGCAAGGTGCTGCTCGAGCTTGTCCAGCGAGGTGAGGAAGCCCGCGCGGGCCTCGGGCGCGCGCATGGCCTCGGGCACGTGCCGCTGACGGATCACGACAGCGGTCAGGCCCTCGCCACGGTCCTCGAGCGTGCTGGTGGTGTGCATCCCGGTCGTCGAGTCCACCCAGGCGAGCCGTTCCGGCTCGGCGACCTCGGTGAACGTGGCGACCATGCGGTGGCTGCCGTGCTCACCGACCATCAGGGTCTCGAACCGCCCGCCGGGGTGAAGCTCGACGACGATGCCCTCGAGGGGGGTGTCCATGCCCCGAGGTCCCCAGAACTGCGCGAGCTCGGTGGGCTCGGTGAGGCAGCGCCACACCAGCTCGCGGGGGGCGTGAAAGACGCGTTCGTAGACGAGCTCGTCACTCACCGGTCCTCACCCTCCTGCACCTGGCCCAGGTGGGCCTCCAGCCGGTCCATCCGCTCAGCCCACACGCGCCGGCTCTCCTCGATCCAGGAGAGCGCGGTCTCCAGCGCTGCCGGCTCGAGCCGGCACGGCCGCGTCTGCCGGTCCCGACCCTGGCTGATCAGCCCGGATCGCTCGAGCACCCGGATGTGCTGCGAGACCGCCTGCACGGTCATCGCGTACGGCGCCGCCAGCTCCTTGACCGTCGCCTCCCCGGCGCCGAGCCGGAGGACGATGTCTCTTCTGGTGCGGTCACTGAGCGCCGTGAACAGGCCGTCGAGGTGCCGCTCGTCGATCGAGGTCTCCATCCCCGTATTCAAGTGTCTGCTTTATCAAGTGTCAACCTGTGAAGCATCGGAGCTGCCCGTACGACCACCGCGCCAGCGGGTCGAGGCACCACTCTGCGTCACTCTGAGTTGTTGCAAGTCATTGGCAACTACCCACCCCTCGCGTAACCTCGCCACGTGAGCATCGCCCCTCCTCCTACCCGCCCGTCACCACAGCGGACCCGCCAGGTGGTCCGCCGCTGGACCCGGCGCGACAAGGCGCACCTCGCCGGGATGAGTGCCTTCGTGCTCCTGCTCAACGTCGTGGGCTGGGGCGTGCTGCTGCTGGCGGTCGCACCGCGCAACTACGCGCTCAGCGGCACCGAGGTGTACGGCGTCGGCCTCGGCGTCACCGCTTTCCTGCTGGGCGTGCGGCACGCCTTCGATGCCGACCACATCGCCGTGATCGACAACACCACGCGCAAGCTGGTGGGCGAGGGCAAGGCCGGACTCGGCGTGGGGTTCTGGTTCTCGCTCGGGCACTCGAGTGTGGTCTTCGGCGCCTCCCTGCTCATCGTCACCGGCACGCAGGCGGTCGGCGCAACCGTCCAGGACCGCGACTCGAGCACGGCCGTGACCCTCGGCGCGATCGGCAGCATCGTCGCCGGCACCTTCCTGATCCTGATCGGCCTGTCCAACCTCGCCTCGGTCATCGGCATCACCCGCGTCTTCCGTGCGATGCGCACCGGAGACGTCGACGAGCACGCTCTCGAGCACCATCTCTCGAACCGTGGCTTCCTGGCCCGGATGCTCAGCGGCGCGACCAAGCGCGTCACCAAGCCCTGGCACGTCTATCCCGTGGGGCTGCTCATGGGGCTGGGCTTCGACACCGCGTCCCAGGTGGCCCTGCTGGTGCTCGCGGCGGGTACGGCCGCCCTCGTGCTGCCGTGGTACGCCATCATGGTGCTGCCGGTGCTGTTCGCGGCGGGCATGAGCCTGTTCGACACCGCCGACGGGGTCTTCATGGCACGTGCCTACGGGTGGGCGTTCCTGCAGCCGGTCCGCAAGGTGTACTACAACCTGACGATCACCCTGCTGTCGGTGATCATCGCCCTCTTCGTCGGCACCGTCGTGCTGCTCTCGCTGGCGGTGCAGGCACTGGACATCACGAGCGGCCCCCTCGCGACCCTCGGCACCCTCGAGCTCGACGTCGTGGGTTATGTCGTGGTCGGCCTGTTCGTGGTCACCTGGGTGGTGGCGGTCGCGATCTGGAAGCTCGGCAGGATCGAGACCAAGTACGGCTCCCCCCTCACGACGGCGAGCATGACCCAGGGCTGAGCCCACCTCCTGGGCCAACCCGGTCGGCGCCACACCGTTCGCGGCACCGGACCGGGCAGCCCCCGACGAGCCCGACGCGGCCGCCCGGGTGATCTGGTCAGCGCGGCCTCAGAGCCAGCGCAGCTGGTCGCGCTTCCCGTCCTCGTAGGCCTCGCGACCGCTCAGCCCCTGGGGCACCCCGGTCTCCCACCAGGCGCCGGCCTCGGTCCAGGTCGACGAGTGCGTCCGGCACACCACGACCGCGGGGCGGCGCTCCGCCCGTGCCCGCTCCCGCGCCCGGGCGTACGCCGCCCGCAGGTCGTCCACGCCGGCGCCGGCGGGCACGTCCTCGACCAGGCAGCCCAGCGAGCGGGCGTGTGCCGCGAAGTCGACGTGCACGCTCCCGTCGGCTCCCGGGCCCCGCGAGTCGGCGAGCATGTTGTTGAACCCCTCGGCTCCCTGGTTGGTCTGGAGCCGGTGGATGACCGCGAAGCCGGAGTTGTCGCAGAGCACCGCGACGTAGGGATGCCCGGCGAAGGCCGCGGAGTAGAGCTCGGAGTTCAGCATCAGGTAGCTGCCGTCGCCGAAGAGGCCGGTGACCAGGCCGTCGGGATGCGTCTGCGCCCGCGCGATCGCGGCGCCCCACGGGGCGACCACCTCGTAGCCCATGCAGGAGAAGCCGTACTCCAGGTCCATGGTGGCGCCCGAGGTCGGCGAGCCGTCCGGCTTGACGATGCCGGTGCGCCAGCCGCCGTGCAGCTCCCCGGGCATCCCCCCGGAGGCGGAGAGGACGTAGTCCTCGGGCCCGCTCGCGTCGTTGACGATGCCGACCACCTGGGCGTAGGTGAGCGAGCCGTCCGGCGCGACCCCCTCCCGCAGGCGGTCCACGTGCGCGTCCCAGTCGGCCAGCTTCTGCTCGGCCACGCCCGCCCACGCCGCCGCGGCGGTCCACTCCCCCAGAGCCTCGGAGAGCTCGGCGAGGCACTCGCGGGCATCACCTACGACCGCTTGAGCGGCATGCTTGACCGCGTCGAAGCGCGCCGCGTTGACCGTGACGATCCGTACGTCGGGCGCGAAGCCGGTCCACGACGAGGTGGTGAAGTCCTGGAGCCGGGTGCCCACGGCGAGCACGACGTCGGCCTCGGCGGCCAGCTCGTTGGCGGAGGTGGCGCCGATGATGCCGAGCGCTCCTCCGAAGAGCCGGTGGTCGTGAGGCACGAGCGTGCGCCCGGCCACGGTCTCGACCACGGGCACGCCGTGCGACTCGGCGAAGGCGACCGCCTGGGCGGCGGCGCCGGAGTAGCGCACCCCGCCACCGACCACGAGCAGCGGCCGCTCGGCCGAGCGAAGCGTGGCGACGGCTGCGGCGAGGGCGTCCCGGTCGGGCCGTTGGCGCGGCACCCGGTTGACCCGGGTCTCGAACATGGAGACCGGGAAGTCGAACTCCTCGACCTGGGCGTCCTGCGGCAGCGCCAGCACGACCGGCCCGCAGTCCGCCGGGTCGGTGAGCACCCGTACGACGTGCGGCAGCGTGGAGAGCAGCTGCTCGGGCCGGGTGATCCGGTCGAAGTAGCGGGCGACCGCCCGGAAGGAGTCGTTGACCGAGGTCGTCGGGTCCCCGAAGTGCTCGACCTGCTGGAGCACCGGGTCGGGCGCGCGGCTGGTGAAGGTGTCGCCGGGAAGCAGCAGCATCGGCAGCCGGTTGGCGTGGGCCACTCCGGCGGCGGTGACCAGGTTGAGCGCCCCGGGGCCGACCGAGGTCGTCACCGGCATCACCTGTCGGCGGTCGGTGGCCCGGGCGAAGCCCGCGGCCGCCAGGGCCATGCCCTGCTCGTTCTGTCCGCGCCACGTGGGCAGGTCGTTCCCGGCCGCCTTCAGCGCAGTGCCGAGTCCGAGCACGTTGCCGTGCCCGAAGATCGCGAAGACGCCGGGGAACAGCGGCACCTCGGTGCCGTCGACCAGCTCGGAGCGCTGCGCGATCATCCAGCGCACCAGTGCCTGCGCGGTGCTCAGCCGGACCGTTCCGGCCGGGGACTCGTGGGATGGGGTGGTCATGATGCCTCCTCGGCGGGGCGAGCATTGTCATCGTCGTACGCCGGGACCAGGCCGTCGGGGCGACCTGATGCCGAGGTGACCGGGCATCGGGGGTCGATCTCCTGGCTGGCCCAGCTGTTCCGGATCCAGGCGTGTGCCGGGTCGTCGCAGAAGGCCAGCGCGCGCTCGGGGGCGGGGCCGGCCATCACGTTGAGGTAGTACATCGGGTAGCCCGGAGAGGCCATGCACGGACCGTGGTAGCCGTGCGGCACGAGCACGACGTCGTGGTCGCGGACCTCGAGGGTCTCGTCGATCTCGGCGAGGCCGGCCTCGGCGTGCTCGGGGCCGGTGTAGGTGCGGTGGTAGCCGTGACCCTCACGTGAGGGGGTCACCTGGTCCGCACCGGCGATCCGGTAGTAGTAGATCTCCTCGTTGACCACCTCGCACGGCGCCGACGCGTCGTGCTTGTGCGGCGGGTAGCTCGACCAGTTGCCCGGAGGGGTGACCAGCTCGCAGCAGACCAGCTTCTCCGCGTGCTCCCAGACCCCGGGGACGCCGAAGTTGTTCACCTGCCGGCTCGCCGTGCCGGCGCCGCGGGTCTCGACGGGGACCTCGGCGGCCGGGCCGTAGCGCGGCTCCAGCCTGGTGCTGCACCGAGCGGCCGGGAGGGCCACCTCGGCGACCCCGTCGCTGCTCAGCACCACGACGCTGTCGCGGCCCACGTAGGCGAAGTCGGTGACCCCGCTGAAGACGCTGCCCCGGCCGGCGAGGTCGAAGGAGGCCTCGACCAGGTCCGGCTGGTCGCTGGGCGAGACCTGCACCCGGACCGCTCCTCTCAGCGGCAGCACGAAGATCTCCGTGTCGTCGGTCCGCAGGGTCCGAGACGTCCCCGGCTCGAGGCGTACGACGCGCAGCCCGGTCCAGTCCCAGCCCGCCTCGGAGGCGGTGAACGACACCAGGTCGCCCGAGGAGTCGCCCGAGGAGTCGCCGGCGCTGGGGTAGGGGCGGTGGATGCTCACCTCAGTCCGCCGCCTTGGCCGACTCGAGCACCACAGCGGCTGCGTGCACCGCGGAGCCGACGTCGCCGTCGGGCGGGTAGAGCAGCGAGCGGCCGACGACCAGGCCCCGCACCGCGGGGTGCGACAGCGTCTGCCCCCAGGAGGCGAGGTCGGCTGCGGGGTCGGGGCCGGGCGCGCCGCCGAGCACGACGCACGGCAGCGTGGTCGAGCCGAAGACCGTCTCGAAGTCGTCGCAGGCGGGCATCTTCAGCCAGGTGTAGGCACTGGTGTTGCCCAGCCCGGAGGCGATCGTGACGGCTCGCGACAGGGCGGGGGCGTCCTTGCGCAGGGACAGGTTGCCGTCGGCGTCCCGCTCGTAGGGCAGCGGCTCGACCATGGCGACCAGCTCGTGCTTGGCGAGGTCGCTGACCGCCCTGGCGCAGGCCTCGATCGTGGTGGCGGTGCCGGAGTCGGTGTCGTCGATTCGCAGCAGCATCTTGCCGCCCTCGAGCCGGCAGGCCGCGATGCTCGCCGCGTCGTAGCCGGTGAACCGGTCGTCCATCGTCCAGGTGGCGCCGTCGAGCCCGCCGCGGTTCATCGAGCCGATCACCACCTTGTCCTCGAGCGCGCCCAGCAGGAGCAGCTCCTCGATGATGTCCGGGGTGCCGAGAACGCCGTCGACGTCGGGGTGGTGCAGCGCCTCGACCAGCCGGGCCAGCAACGAGCGCCGGTCGGCCATCGCCATCGCGTCCCCGCCGGAGGACAGCGATCCCCGAGCCGGGTGGTCGGCAGCCACCAGGAACAGCGTGCCCCGGTCGGAGAGGAACCGCGCGGGCCTGCGCCGGGCGGCGTACGCCTCGGCGACGGCGTGCGGCTGGGTGACGCGCCGCTCCAGGAGCTGGCGCCAGTCGGCGTCCGAGATCGTCGGACCTCTCTCGCTCGTGAGCGCTTCCGCGGCGACGGTCATGATGCTCCTCCTTGACGGGCGACGAGGCTGGAGAGCTCCTCCAGCGTGGGCATGGCATCTGCGCACGCGAGCTGCGAGGCGACGATCGCCCCGGCGGCGTTGGCGTGCTCCGCGCACCGGACGGCGTCCCAGCCGGACAGCAGGCCGTGGACCAGCGCGGCACCGAAGGCGTCCCCGGCGCCCAGACCGCAGACCACCTCGACGCGGTGCGGTGTCACGACGCGGGTGGCCTCGGGGGTGGCGACCAGGACGCCGTCGCCGCCCATCTTGACCATGGCCAGCCGAAGACCGCGGGCGAGCAGCCGCTCGGCGGCCTCGTGCGGGTCACTGGTGCCGACGGCCACCTCGACCTCGGCACGGTTGCCCACCGCGACGTCGACGTGGTCCAGCATCGCGTCGTACTCCACTCGGGCCTCCTCGGCCGACGGCCAGAACATCGGCCGCCAGTCCAGGTCGAGCACGGTGTGGCGTCCGCTCTCCGGCTCGGGTCGACCACGGTGCTTGAGCATCGCCAGCTGGGTGGTGCGCGACGGCTCGACGCTGGCCCCGGTGCCGGTGACCCAGAAGACGGGCACGTCGCGGACCAGCGACCACGGGACGTCGTCGTCGCCGAGGGTCAGGTCGGGGGCGATCGGCGCCCGGTAGAAGTAGCAGCGCCGGGTCCTCGGGCGGGTCGAGCTCGCAGAAGACGACGGGGGTGTTCAGCTCCGGCGCCGTGCCGACGTACGACGGGTCCACGCCGAAGCCGACCAGCGCCTCGCGGACGAAGTCGCCGAACGGATCCTGGCCGACCTTGGTCAGCACCGCCGACCGGCGGCCGAGCCGGGCAGCGCCGACGGCGACGTTGGTGGCGGTGCCGCCGAGGTACTTGGCGAAGGTGCTCACGTCCTTGAGCGGGCCCGCCTGCTGGGGGTAGATGTCGACCCCGACGCGTCCGACCGTCAGCAGCTCGAGAGGGCCTCCGCGTCCACGGCGGCTCACGGGGCTCACCAGGCGCTCACGTAGGTGTCGATGGTGTTCTTCATGAACCGGCTGGACTCCTCTGCCCGGTCCTCCCAGGCGAACACACAGGCAGTGGCGATGGTGTCCTCGCGCTCACCGAAGCCGAGCTTGTTCAGCGTCTCGAAGAACAGGTCCCACTTCACCTCGCCCTGGCCGATGTCGAGGTGCTGGTGCACCCGGATCGCGTTGCCGGGCGGGTTGGTGATGTAGCGCAGGCCCGAGGAGCCGGTGTGGTCGAAGGAGTCGGCGATGTGCAGCTGGGTCATCAGGTCCCCGGCGTACTCCATGATCTCGACCATGTTGCCGCCCATGTGGAAGGTGTGCGGCGCGCAGTAGAGGAAGGAGACCAGCGGGGAGTTGATGCCACGGATCATGTCCACCGCGACCAGGCCGTCCTCGATGAAGTCGTCCGGGTGCGGCTCGAGCCGCAGCTCGACGCCCTCGCGCTCGAAGACCGGAAGCAGCTCCTCCATCGACTTCCAGAACATCGCCTCGCTCAGGCTGGACTGCTCGGGACGCCCGTTGAACTCGGAGTTCATCACGTGGCAGTCGAGGTCGACGGTGATCTGGATGGCGCGCTTCCAGTAGCGCACCGCGGCCTGGCGCTCGTCCTCGTCGGGGCCCGACCAGCGGTAGAGCGGCAGGTGGGCGGCGACCGAGACGCCGGCTCCGTCGAGCGCCTTCTTGAAGGCCTTGACGCCTGCGTCGTCGACCCGCGGATGCAGGAAGAACGGCGTGAAGTCCTCACGGGGCGAGAGCTCGATGTGCTCGTAGCCGAGGTCGGCCACCACGCCGGGGAGCTCGAGCAGCGGAGTGCTGCGCAGCATGTACGGGTCGAGGGCGATCTTCATGTCATCTCCTGCGGGTGGTCCAGCGGTGCGGTCGGTGGGTAGAGGTCACTTCGACGTCGGGAAGTGGAAGCTCGCCTCGCTGGCGTGCTCGCTGTGCGGCCAGCGCGCGGTGACGACCTTGGCCCGGGTGTAGAAGCTGACGCCCTCGGGTCCGTGGACGTGCTTGTCCCCGAACAGCGAGTCCTTCCAGCCGCCGAACGAGTAGTAGGCCATCGGCACGGGCACCGGCACGTTGATGCCGATCATCCCGACGTGCACGCCGCGCTGGAAGCGTCGAGCCGCCTCACCGCTGTTGGTGAAGATGGCGGTGCCGTTGCCGTAGGGGTTGGCGTTGATCAGGGCGATCGCCTCGTCCACGGTCGTCGGCGCGTACGACGGAGAGCACCGGGCCGAAGATCTCCTGGGTGTAGACGTCCATCTCCGTGGTGACACCGTCGATCACGGTGGGCCCGACGAAGAATCCGTCCTCGTGCCCCTCGACGCTCAGTCCGCGGCCGTCGACCTCGATCCGGGCACCCTGGTCCTCGCCGGTCCCGATCAGGCCGACGATCCGCTCCTGGGCCTCGCGGGTCACCACGGGGCCCATCTCGCTGGCGCTGTCCCGGCCGCTGCCGACCTTGACCGCCAGGGCGCGCTCCTTGACCGACTGCACGATCCGGTCGCCGGCGTCACCGACGGCCACCGCGGCGGAGATCGCCATGCAGCGCTCGCCGGCCGAGCCGAACGCGGCCGCGGCCAGGTGGTCGGCCGCGAACTCGATGTCGGCGTCCGGGAGGATGATGGCGTGGTTCTTGGCGCCGCCGAGGGCCTGGACGCGCTTGCCGTTCGCCGTACCCCGCTCGTGGATGTACCTCGCGATCGGGGTGGAGCCGACGAACGAGACCGCCGCCACGTCGGGTGAGTCCAGGATCGTGTCGACGGCGAGCTTGTCACCGTGCACCACGTTGAACACGCCGTCGGGCAGACCGGCCTCCTGCCACATCTGGGCGATCAGCATCGACGCGGAGGGGTCCCGCTCGCTGGGCTTGAGCACGAAGGTGTTCCCGCACGCGATCGCGACCGGGAACATCCACATCGGCACCATCGCCGGGAAGTTGAACGGCGTGATGCCGGCGACCACCCCGAGCGGCTCGCGGAACGAGAAGGTGTCGACGTCGGTCGAGACCTGGTCGGAGTAGTCGCCCTTGAGCAGGCTGGGGATGCCGCAGGCGAACTCCACGACCTCGAGCCCGCGCTGCACCTCGCCCAGCGCGTCGGAGAGCACCTTGCCGTGCTCGTCGGTGATCAGCTCGGCGATCTCCGCGGCACGCGCGTTGACGATCTCGCGGAACGCGAACAGCACCTTCGTGCGCTTGCTGATCGAGGTCTGCGACCAGTCCGCGAACGCGTCGCGGGCGGCGGCGATGGCCGCCTCGACGTCGCTCGCCTCGGCCAGCCGCACCTCGGCCTGCTGCTCCCCGGTGGCGGGGTTGAAGACCGGAGCCGTCCGGTCCGAGACGCCGCTGACGGTCTTGCCGGCGATCCAGTGCTCGATCATTCTCACAAGTGCTCCTTAGTTTGTCTTTACATACTGACTTTAGCAGCCGGCGGCGACTTATGCGAGCCCTACCTGGTCAGCGGCCGCGATCAGGTTGTCCGCAGCGAACTTCAGTCCCTCGACCTGCCCGAAGGTGGCGTCCTCGTGCTCGATGTTGACCGCCATGTCCGGGTCGACCTTGTGGATGGCGGTGAGGAACCGGGCCCAGAAGTCGACGTCGTGCCCACGCCCGACCGCCACGAACGACCAGCCGGGGACCTCGGGCCACTTGGTCACGGTGTAGCGGCCGCCGAGACCGACCGGGTTCTCCTCCGCCGGGATCCACTCGAACCGGTCGTCGAGCACCCCGTTGACAGCTGCGGTCTCGTGGATCAGCGTGTCCTTGGCGGCAGCGAAGAACACGAGGGGGCCGAGGTCCTCGATCGCCGCGATCGGGTCGATGTGCTGCCAGAACAGGTGGCTCGGGTCCATCTCGGCGCCGACGTGGGTGGTGCCGCCCTCGGGCGTGGTCAGCTCGACCAGCCGCTTCATCGTGGCCGGGTTGAAGACCAGGTTGTGCGGGTGCATCTCGATCGCGACGTTGACGTCGTGCTCGGCCGCGAGCTCCTGGATCTCCTTCCAGAACGGCACGGCGACCTCGTCCCACTGGTAGTCCAGGGTCTCCTTGTAGACGCTGTCCCACGGGATCACCGTCCACGACGGGCGAGCGGCGCCCGGGTCACTGCCCGGCAGCCCGGACATGGTGATCACGGTCTTGATGCCGAGCAGGCTGGCGAGCTTGATCGACCTGACGGATGTCGTCGCTGTGCTTCTCGCGCACCTCGGGGTCCGGGTGCAGCGGGTTGCCGTTGCAGTTCAGGGCGGTCAGCGTGATGCCGTGCTTCGCGAAGGTGGCGAGGTACTCCTCGCGCGCCGACTCGCTCTCGAGGATCGCCTCGACCGGCAGGTGCGGCGTGGCGAGGAACCCACCGGAGTTGATCTCCGCGCTGGTCAGGCCGAGGTCGCGCAGGATCTCCAGCGCCTCCTCGAGCGGCTTGTCATGCAGGCAGGCGGTGTAGGCGCCGAGCTTCATACGGATGGTCCTTCCGGTGGTGGTGGAGGTTCAGGCGAGCGCGACGGACCGGCCGCCGTTGAGGGCCGACTGGGTGACGGCCGCGAGGATCTCCATGTTGTGGAGTCCGTGCTGCAGCGTGGGTACGGCGGGCAGCCGGTCGAGCCCGGCCACCTGGTCGAGGAAGGCACGTGCCTGCCAGGCGAAGAAGTCGTTCTGCCCGTGACCGACCGAGGGGAAGTCCATCGGCAGTCCGCGCTCGAGGTAGGGGTGGTCGGGGCCGAGCAGCACCCGGCGAGGCCCGTTGACCACACCGGACGGACCCTGGTCGGCGAAGGTGAACTCGCCGGGACGGTTGAGGTCGTAGGCCGCCATGCCCTTCTCGGCGAACACCTCGAAGCCCAGTCCGTTGGGCAGCCCGTGCGCCACCCGCGAGATCGAGAAGGTGCCGACCGAGCCGTTGGCGAAGGTCGCGGTGAAGGTGGCGATGTCCTCGTTGTCGACCGCCTCCTTCTCGTCGCTGACCTCGCCGCCGCCGTGACCGACGGTCACGCCCGTGGGGACAGGACGCTCGGACGTGAAGGTCGCGAAGACAGCGCCGCTGACACTGGTCATCGGACCGCAGACGTACTCGCCGAGGTCGATCATGTGGCTGCCGATGTCGGCCAGCGCCCCGCTGCCCGGGCCGCCTCGGTAGCGCCAGCTGATCGGGCCGTTCGGGTTCTGGGCGTAGTCGCACCAGTAGTGACCGTTGAAGTGGCGGACATCGCCGAGCGCGCCACTCAGGACCTGCTCGCGGATCGCGTTGATCCCCGGCGCGCGGCGGAAGGTGAACCCGACGCCGGCGTGGGTGCTGGCCGCCTCCGCGGCGGCCGCCATGGCCTTGGCGTCCTCGACCGAGGGCGCGAGCGGCTTCTCGCAGAGCACGTGCTTGCCTGAGGCCAGCAGGGCCTCGACCACCTCGCGATGCATCGAGTTGGCGACCGCCACGCTCACGACGTCGATGTCGGGGGCATCGACGATGGCCTGCCACGACGTCTCCGAGCGCTCGTAGCCGAAGCGCTTGGCGGCGTCGACCGCGAACGGCTCGTAGGCGTCGGCGATCGCGACCAGGCGGGTGTCCGGGCGGTCGTCGAGGTCGAACAGGCCGGCGGCGGTGCGGTAGCCGGCCGCATGCGCCCGGCCGACCATGCCGACGCCGATGACGGCGACGCCGAGTGAGTTCTGCGTCATGGTTTCGCTCCCTGATGCGGTGGGTCGGGTCAGGAGTAGTGGGAGGGCTTCGGCGCGAGCGCGATCTCGATCCGGTCGCCGCTGTAGAGCGCCTCGACACCGGCGTCGCAGACCGCCTGCGCGGCGTACCCGTCCCAGGCGCTCGGCCCGGTCAGGTCGGCACCGGCGACCACCTCGTTGATCCACTCCTGGAACTCCACGTCGTAGGCGGAGATGAAGCGCTCGCGCCAGTCCTCCGGTACGGAGACACCGACGCTGTTGTGCCTGCGCAGGACGATCTGGCCGGTCTCCGCGAGCGCCGCGGTGCCGGTCTCGCCGACCACCTCGCCACGGATGTCGTAGCCGTAGCGGATGTTGACCGACGTCTCGACGTTCACCAGCACCCCGGAGGACGACTCGAGGATCATCAGCAGCGGGTCCTGCAGGTCCCCGCCGTGGCTGTTGGGCTTGGCCGCGAGGACGCGGATCGAGATCAGCTCCTCGCCGAGCAGCCACCGGGCGACGTCGAAGTCGTGCACGGCGGTGTCGACGATCGCCATGTCCTTGGTGTAGTGCTCGGGCACCGACGGGTTGCGGTGGCCGGAGTAGTAGATGAGCGGAGCTCCGACGGCCCCCGAGTCGATGGCCTGCTTCAGGGCGCGGTACGACGCGTCGTAGCGGCGCATGAAGCCGACCTGCACGAGCCGCTTCCCGCTCGCCACCTCCGCCGCCATGATGCGCTCGCACGCGGCGGTGGTGGTCGCCAGCGGCTTCTCGCAGAAGACCGGCTTGCCCGCCTCGACCGAGGCGACGACGTACTGCTCGTGGGTGGGACCCCAGGAGCACACGATCACGGCCTCGACCCGGGGGTCGGCGATGAGGTCCTCACCGGTGGCGTGCACGGTCGCGCCGGGAAGCTCGGCAGCCGCTTCCTTGGCGGCCACCTCGTTGGCGTCGGTCACAGCGACCACCTCGGCTCCCGAGACGACCTGGGTGAGCCGCCGGATGTGGTCGCGGCCGATCATGCCGGTTCCGATGACTCCGACCTTGAGCGTCATGGCAGTTCTCCTCTGTCTCGGGGTTCTCAGTAGGGCCAGCGGCGGACGGGACCGAGCCCGCAGCCGACGTAGTAGCCGGCGGTGCGTGCGCCGATGGGCAGGGGGATGTGCGGCTCGACCGGGTAGAGGTCCTGCTCGATCACGGCGAAGATCTCGCGGTCGAGCTTGCCGAGCTCGTCGAGCAGCGGCGGCATGTCCGGCTCGCCGTACGGCGGCTCACACATGATGCCGAGCTTCACCGACTCCGAGAGCGGCATCTTCTCCGCGAGCGCGCGGGCGCGCACGACGGGGTCCACGGACTTGAGGTGCACATAGGTGATCCGCTCGGGGAACTTCTGGATGATGTCGATGTTGTCGCCCTCGCAGTAGGAGACGTGCCCGGTGTCGAGGCAGAGGTTCACCAGCTCGGGGTCGGTGTCGGAGAGGAAGCGCTCGATGCGGACCTGGGTGTCGACATGGGTGTCCGCGTGGGGGTGGAAGACCAGCTTCACGCCGTACTCGCCGTAGATCACCTTGGCGAGCTCGTCGGTCCCGGTCACCAGGTTCCTCCACTGCTCCGGGTCGAGGTCACCCGACTCGGTGGCGTCACCGGTGTGCTGGTCGGTGTACTGCTCGGGAAGGTGGACGAGGTACTCCGCACCGACCGCGGCCAGCAGCCGGGCCTCCTGGCCGAACTCGGCGATCGCCTTGTCGAGCGCGTCCTTGCCCTTGTGGAGGCCGGCGAAGACCGTGCCGCCACACGCGGTGAGGTTGCGGCGGGCCAGCTCGTCCTTCAGCTGGGCGGGGTCCTGCGGCATGAACCCCTGCGGGCCCAGCTCGGTGTAGACGTAGCCCACGGCGGCGATCTCGTCGAGGTAGACGTCCCACGTCACCTGGTGGGGGTCGCTGGGGAACCAGACGCCCCAGGAGTCCGGTGCCGTGCCGAGGCGCAGCTGCGAGAGGTCTGACATAGGAGCTCCAGTGTCGGTGTGATGAGCGATGGAATCAGGCACGAGGTCGCGGCGGTGACTGCGACATCGTCAGTCAAACCGAGCGCCTTCACCCCTGTCAAGGCTTTGTCCTAACATTCTGTCTGCTGCACAAACAGGGTCCTCGACAGTTCCTAAACTCAGAATGTTAGAACAAACCCTTGACAAGCCGAGTTGACGTCTACGAGGCTGTGAGCGCCAGCACAGTGCCCTCGTCACCGCGAGCGGAGCCGGCACCTCTTCGCCAGGCGCACGCGGTCCCGCCCCAGGGGCCCACTAGGAAAGGAACACCGACCATGAAGCAGTTCACAGCCCGAAAAGGCGGCCCGCTCGTCGTGGGCTCCGTGCTCGCAGTCGTCTTGTCAGCCTGCGCGGGCGGCGGGCGCACGGACACCGAGAGCGAGGGTGGAAGCAGTGGCGGCGGTGCGGGTGACAACTCCGGATACACCATTGCGATGGTCACCCACGAGACTCCGGGTGACACCTTCTGGGACAAGATCAAGTCGGGCGCGCAGCAGGCAGCCAAGAACTACGGCGTCACCCTGAAGTACTCCAACGACCCCGAGGCCTCCAAGCAGGCGACGCTGATCCAGAACGCCATCGACTCCGACGTCGACGGCATCGCGACCACCCTGGCGACTCCGGACGCCCTGGCCGGGGCCGTCAAGGACGCGACTGCGGCCGAGATCCCGGTGGTGGCGTTCAACTCCGGGATCGAGAACTACCTCGATGTCGGCGCCTCGATGTACTTCGGCTCGGACGAGAACCTGGCGGGCGAGTCGGCCGGCGAGCGGATCTCCGAGGCCGGCGGGAAGAACCCGCTGTGCGTCATCCAGGCCGCCGGCTCGGTGGCCCTCGAGGCGCGCTGCGCCGGCGTGAAGAGCAAGGCCCCGAACACCAAGAACATCCAGGTGAACGGCGCGGACGACTCCGCGGTGGTCTCAGCGCTGCAGGCCAAGCTCTCCCAGGACAAGACGATCGACTACATCGTCACGCTCGGTGCTCCGATCGCGCTGGACGCCCTCAAGGCCATGGAGGCGTCGGGCAGCAAGGCGAAGCTCATCACCTTCGACCTCAACGCCGATGCGGCCAAGAACATCAAGGACGGCAGCATCGAGTTCTCGATCGACCAGCAGCCCTACGTCCAGGGCTACCAGGCCGTGACCGCGCTGTACCTCAAGCTGAAGAACGGCAACGACATCGGCGGTGGCGGCCCGGTGCTGACAGGTCCGTCCTTCGTGGACAAGGAGAACATCGAGGCCATCCTTCCGTTCGCCGAGAAGGGCACCCGCTAGTCGACCGCGGGAGGCCGGTCGGCCGAGCCGCTGACCGGCCTCCCGCACCAACGGAACCACGGAGGAACTCATGAGTCAGACATCAGAGAAACAACGCTCGCGAGCAAACGCCCGCCGAGGCGTCGAACCGGGTCCAGATCGGGCTGCTCGGCCGAGCCCTGGCACGGCCGGAGATCGGCGCCCTCGTCGCGGCCATCGTGATCGGCATCTTCTTCCTGGTCGTGGCGCCGCCCTTCAGGTCGGCCGAGTCCCTGGCGACCGTCCTCTACCAGAGCGCCACCATCGGCATCGTGGCCGTCGCGGTCGGCATGCTGATGATCGGGGGTGAGTTCGACCTCTCCGCCGGAGTCATGGTCGCCACGGCCGGGCTGTTCGCCTCGATGTTCTCCTACGAGTACAACCTCAACCTGTGGGTCGGGGCGCTCCTCTCGCTGGTCTTCGCGCTGGCCATCGGGTTCCTCAACGGATACCTGGTGATGAAGACCGGGATCGCGAGCTTCCTGATCACCCTCGGCACGTTCTTCATCCTCCAGGGTGCCAACCTCGGCGTGACCAAGCTGGTGACCGGCTCGGTCTCCACCCCGAACATCAACCAGATGAACGGCTACGCCTCGCTCGAGAAGATCTTCGCCTCCACGTTCCAGGTGGGCTCGGTGCGCGTGAGCATCATCGTGGTGTGGTGGTTCGTGTTCGTCGCGATCGCCTCCTGGGTGCTGCTGCGCACCAGGGTCGGCAACTGGATCTACGCCGTCGGCGGCAACCAGGCCAGCGCCCGCGCGGTCGGTGTCCCCGTCATCAAGGTCAAGATCGGCCTCTTCATGGCCGTCAGCTTCCTGGCCTGGTTCATGGGCATGCACACGCTCTACCGGTTCAACACCATCCAGGCCGGCAACGGCGTCGGCAACGAGTTCCTCTACATCATCGCTGCGGTCGTGGGCGGCACGCTGCTGACCGGCGGCTACGGCAACGCCATCGGCGCGGCCATCGGCTCCTTCATCTTCGGCATGACCAGCCTGTGCATCGTGTACGCCGGCTGGGACCCGAACTGGTTCCGGGCGTTCCTCGGCGTGATGCTGCTGCTCGCCGTTCTCGTCAACCTGTACGTCAAGAGGCTCTCGACCACGAGGAAGGTGGGTTAGTCATGACCGACACCATCAGCGAGCACGCGGACCAGACCCTCGAGCAGGGTGAGGTGCTCGTCGAGCTCGACGACGTGGGCAAGCGCTACGGCGCGATCCGTGCCCTCAAGGGCATCAACCTCACCGTCCGTGCCGGCGAGGTGACCTGCGTGCTCGGCGACAACGGAGCGGGGAAGTCGACCCTGATCAAGATCATCTCGGGCCTGCACCCTCACAACGAGGGCACCCTGAAGGTCGACGGCGGCGAGGTCAGCTTCGCCTCGCCGCGGGCGGCGCTGGACCACGGCATCGCCACGGTCTACCAGGACCTCGCGGTCGTGGGGCTGATGGAGGTCTGGCGCAACTTCTTCCTCGGCTCGGAGCTGACCTCGAGCGGCATTCCGCTCTCGGGGATGAAGGTCAAGGAGATGAAGCGCATCGCCGACGAGGAGCTGCGCAAGATGGGCATCGTGGTCAAGAACATCGACCAGCCCATCGGCGAGCTCTCCGGCGGCCAGCGTCAGTGCGTCGCGATCGCGCGGGCGGTGTACTTCGGTGCCCGCGTGCTGATCCTCGACGAGCCCACGGCTGCGCTCGGCGTCAAGCAGTCCGGTGTCGTCCTGAAGTACACGGCCGCTGCCCGCGATGCCGGGCTCGGGGTCGTGTTCATCACGCACAACCCGCACCACGCCTACCTGGTCGGGGACCACTTCGTCATCCTCAAGCTCGGCCAGGCGGTCCTCGACAAGAAGCGCAGCGAGGTGACCCTCGATGAGCTGACTCGCCAGATGGCCGGCGGTGACGAGCTCACCGAGCTCTCGCACGAGCTGCAGCGATGACCGTCGCGGTCGCGCACCAGATCTCGGCGACCGCCCGGTCGGCCCTGACCCACGCGGTGCAGGAGGCGCAGTACCGCGACACCGACCTGGCCGTGCTGCACGTGGTGGACTCCGCTCTCGACGCCGATCGCGAGGACGCCTACCGGGCTGGTGTGTCCGACGAGATCGAGAGGGCTGTCGGTGCGGACAGCGGCATCCAGTGGAAGCTGCACGTACGGACCGGGAGCGGAGACGTGGGTGAGGCGATCGTGGATCTCACCGAGCGACTTCGCCCCGACCTCCTCGTGCTCGGTGCGCGCCGCCGCTCGCCGATGGGGAAGGCCCTGATGGGCAGCGTCGCGCAGACGATCATCCTGCAGGTCAATGTCCCGGTCCTCGTGGTGAAGACCTAGTGGCGAGGCCGATGTGTGCCAGGGGATGACCTGACCCTCACCGCGTGGCTCTGCCTGGCCCTCGCCGCGATGCTGGTGGGGGTGGCCAAGACGGCGATCAACGGGGTCGGCGCCATCGCGGTGGCGCTGTTCGCCCTGGTGCTCCCGGCGCGAGAGTCGACCGGCGCCATCCTCCCGCTGCTGCTGGTCGGCGACCTGCTCGCAGTGACGTGGTACCGGCGCCACGCCGAC
>CAWEUP010000018.1:0-249795 GCA_963812235.1 uncultured Actinomycetota bacterium
GGTTCGACGTCGTGGACGGCAAGCCCAACCTGATCACGCCTGCCCACGTCAACCTCGGTCTCGCGATCGACATGAAGAAGGACGACGGCACCCGGCAGCTGCTGGTGCCCAGCATCAAGGCTGCCGAAGACATGGACTTCGCGCACTTCTGGACCGCCTATGAGGAGGTCGTCCGCAAGGCCCGCAACGGCAAGCTCCAGGTCACCGACTTCCAGGGCACCACGATCAGCCTGACCAACCCCGGCACGATCGGCACCAACCACTCGGTGCCGCGCCTGATGAAGGGCCAGGGGGCGATCATCGGCGTCGGCTCGATGGAGTACCCGCCCGAGTTCCAGGGCGCCTCCGAGGAGACGCTGACCCGCAACGCGATCAGCAAGATCATGACCCTGACCTCGACCTACGACCACCGGGTCATCCAGGGCGCGCAGAGCGGCGAGTTCCTCCGGATCGTGCACGGGCTGCTGCTCGGCGACGACCACTTCTACGACGACATCTTCCGATCCCTGCGGATCCCCTACGAGCCGATCCGCTGGTCCTCCGACATCTCCACCAGCCACGACGACGAGATCAGCAAGCAGGCTCGCATCCTGGAGCTGATCCACGCCTATCGCGTGCGCGGCCACATGATGGCCGACACCGACCCGCTCGAGTACAAGCAGCGCAGCCACCCCGACCTCGAGGTCGAGTCCCACGGGCTGACCCTGTGGGACCTGGATCGCGAGTTCGCCACGGGATCGTTCGGTGGCGAGCGCCGCTTCATGAAGATGCGCTCGATCCTGGGGATCCTGCGCGACTCCTACTGCCGCACCGTCGGCATCGAGTACATGCACATCCAGGACCCCGAGCAGCGTCGCTGGATCCAGGAGCGGGTCGAGCAGCCCCACCAGAAGCCGCCCCGCGAGGAGCAGCTGCGGATCCTGCTCAAGCTCAACCAGGCCGAGGCGTTCGAGACCTTCCTGCAGACCAAGTTCGTCGGGCAGAAGCGGTTCAGCCTCGAGGGCGGTGAGACCACCGTGCCGCTGATCGACGAGATCTGCGAGGCGGCGGCCGAGGACGGGCTCGACGAGGTCACCATCGGGATGGCCCACCGCGGCCGGCTCAACGTCCTGGCGAACATCGTCGGGAAGAGCTACAGCCAGATCTTCCGTGAGTTCGAGGGCAACATCGACCCGCGCACGGTCCAGGGCTCCGGCGACGTGAAGTACCACCTCGGCGCCGAGGGTGAGTTCCTCGCGGACTCCGGCGACAAGATCAAGGTCTCGGTCGCGGCCAACCCCTCCCACCTCGAGGCCGTCGACCCGGTCCTGGAGGGCATCGCCCGGGCCAAGCAGGACGTGCTCAACCGGGGTGAGGAGTTCCCGGTGCTGCCGTTGCTGGTGCACGGCGACGCCGCGTTCGCCGGACAGGGCGTGGTCGCGGAGACGCTCAACCTCTCCCAGCTGCGCGGCTACCGCACCGGCGGCACGATCCACGTCGTCGTCAACAACCAGGTCGGCTTCACCACCTCACCGGCGGCCTCGCGCTCCTCGCTCTACTGCACCGACGTCGCCCGGATGGTGCAGGCACCGATCTTCCACGTCAACGGCGACGACCCCGAGGCGTGCATCCGGGTGGCCCGGCTCTCCTTCGAGTACCGCCAGGCGTTCAACAAGGACGTCGTGGTCGACCTCGTCTGCTACCGCCGACGTGGTCACAACGAGGGCGACGACCCCTCCTACACCCAGCCCCTGATGTACGACCTGATCGAGCAGAAGCGTTCGGTGCGCAAGCTCTACACCGAGTCGCTGATCGGGCGCGGCGACATCACCCTGGAGGAGGCCGAGCAGGTCCTCAAGGACTACCAGCAGCAGCTGGAGCGGGTCTTCACCGAGGTGCGTGAGGCCAGCAGCATCCCGGAGAGCTGGACCACGGTCCCGGACTACCCCGAGAAGAGCCATGAGGACTTCACCACCGCCATCCCGCGGGAGACGCTGAAGCGGATCGCGGACTCCTATGTGAGTGCGCCCGACGGCTTCACCGTGCACCCCAAGGTCCAGCCGCAGCTGCAACGACGGGCGGCCGCGATCACCGAGGGCCCTATCGACTGGGGCACCGGCGAGATCCTCGCGCTCGGGTCACTGCTGATGGACGGGCGACCGGTGCGGCTCGCCGGTCAGGACTCCCGCCGAGGCACCTTCGTGAGCCGGTTCGGCACGATCATCGACCGGACCAACGCCAACGAGTGGACTCCCCTGGCCAACCTCGCCGAGGACCAGGGCAACTTCTACCTCTACGACTCGCTGCTCTCCGAGTACGCCGCCCTCGGCTTCGAGTACGGCTACTCGGTGGCCCGGCCCAACGCGCTCACGATCTGGGAGGCCCAGTTCGGCGACTTCGTCAACGGCGCCCAGATCGTGATCGACGAGTTCATCAGCTCCAGCCACACCAAGTGGGGACAGTCCTCCGGCGTGGTGCTGCTGCTGCCGCACGGCTACGAGGGTCAGGGACCGGACCACTCCTCGGCCCGCATCGAGCGGTTCTTGACGATGGCGGCCGATGACGCGTTCGTGGTGGCCCAGCCGTCGACGCCGGCCAGCTACTTCCACCTGCTGCGCCGCCATGCGCTCGGCGACGCCCACCGCCCGATGATCGTGTTCACCCCCAAGTCGATGCTCAAGCGCAAGGACGCCGCCTCGCAGCCGCAGCACTTCACCGAGGGCACCTTCCAGCCGCTGATCGGTGACGAGGTCGTCGACCCTGCCGCAGTCGACACGCTGCTGCTCTGCAGCGGTCGGATCACCTGGGACCTGATGGTCGAGCGCGGCAAGCAGCAGGGGGAGTCCCCCACCACGGCCATCGCGCGCATCGAGCAGCTGTATCCGCGCCCCGAGGCGGAGCTCCAGCGCGAGATCGAGCGCTATCCGAACCTGCGCGAGGTGCGCTGGGTGCAGGACGAGCCGGACAACATGGGCCCGGCTCCGCACCTCCGCCTCAACCTGTTCCCGGCGCTGGACCTCCCGGTCAAGATCATCGCGCGTCCCGAGTCGAGCTCGCCCGCCGTGGGTCAGCACTCCCGACACGTCGAGGAGCTCAAGGGCCTGATGAGCGCCGCGTTCGCACGCGTCGAGGGCATCGCCGAGGAGAGCTACTAGCCCCGTGTACTTCACCGACCGGGGCATCGAGGAGCTCCAGAAGCGTCGCGGCGGCGACGAGGTGACCATCGACTGGCTCGCCGAGCGGCTGCAGGAGTTCACCGACCTTCACCCTGACTTCGAGACTGCGGTCGAGCGGTTCGCCACCTGGCTCGCTCGGCTCGACGACCCCGAGGACGAGTAGCACTCGCTGCGCGGCCGGTCAGGCCCGCCCGCGCAGCGAGCTCACGTCCAGCTCGGCGAGCACCCGTCGCAGGTCGTTGTCCCGGTCGGGGACGCCACCGCACGGACGTGGCGGCAGTCCGTCGGTCCGTCGGTGGTTGCGTTCCAGCAGAGCCAGCACGGCTCCCACGAGCGCGGCGATGAGGACAAGGGCGAGATAGGTGCTCATGGCAGCAAGTTTTCCATCGCACATTCCCAGCCACCACTGGCAGAATTGCCTGCCTGCGTCAATCTACTGCCATACTGTCGGGCATGAGCCTGACCACCGTCGCACTGGTCGTGCCACACCGTCCGACACTGTTCGAGCTGGGCCTGGTGCACGAGGTCTTCGGAGTGGACCGCTCCGAGGACGGCGTTCCCCGCTTCGACTTCAGGGCCTGCTCCGAGCGCCCCGGTGAGCCGATCGAGCTGCCCGACGGCATGACGATGACCACCCCCCACGGACTCGGCGGCGCCGAGAACGCCGATCTGATCGTCGCGCCTGCCTTCGACCGCGCCCACCCGGTCACCGAGGCGGTGCTGGACACCTTCCGGCGGGCCCACGCGCGCGGCGCCTGGGTGGTCTCGGTGTGCTCCGGCGCCTTCCTCCTGGGCTCCGCCGGACTGCTCGACGGGCGTGCGTGCACCACCCACTGGTGCCACACCGAGGAGCTTCAGCGTCGCTTCCCCGAGGCCGACGTCGATCCCGACGTGCTCTTCGTGGAGGACGACCGCGTGATCACCAGCGCCGGCACCGCGGCCGGAATCGATGCCTGCCTCCATCTCGTGCGCCGTGAGCTCGGCGCCACCGTCGCGACCCGGATCGCACGCCGGATGGTGGTGCCACCCCAACGCGATGGCGGCCAGCGCCAGTACATCGACCTCCCGGTCCCCCACTGCGAGGCCGACAGCCTCACCCCCCTGCTGACCTGGATGCGTGAGCACCTCGCCGAGGAGCAGCCCGTCCGCGCGCTGGCCCGCCGGGCGGCCATGTCGGAGCGGACCTTCGCGCGTCGCTTCGTCGCCGAGACCGGCACCACCCCGGGCAAGTGGCTCCTCGCCCAGCGGCTGCACCACGCACGCACGCTGCTGGAGAGCAGTGACGTCCCGGTCGAGACGGTGGCCGCCCGCAGCGGCTTCGGCTCCGCGGCGCTGCTGCGTCACCACTTCGGATCGCAGGTGGGCGTGGCGCCCGCGGAGTACCGCCGTACCTTCCGCTCGCCGGACACGCGGGCCGGCTGAGGCCGCCTCAGTCCCTAGAGTGCGGCCATGACCTATCCGCCGGCGCCCTGGCAGCTGCACGGGCAGCTGTGGGTGTCCCTGTTCCGAGTGCGTGCCGGTGACCACGCCGACCGTCCCGCGGGGTTGTACGGCGTCGCGCTCGTCTCCTACGAGGACCCCAGCCCGTTGGTCTACTCCGAGCTGCTGGTGGCCCGGCGCCGGGCCCGGACCAAGGCGCACATCACCGACATCTGGGTGGACTCAGCCGACTCCCGCGACGGAGGCCGTGAGCTGTGGGCGATCCCCAAGGACCTGTGCGAGCTCGATCGCCGCGACCGAGGCCGCGCCACGGGCCGCGGAGTCCAGCGCACGTCCTGGACGGCCAGCCTGCAGGGTCGCAGGATCGCCGACGCCGCGTTCACCGATCTCTCCCGGGTCGCTCCGCGCACCCCGTTCCGGGGCGGCACCTGGCAGCAGCGCCAGGCGGAGCATCCCGATGTCGGCGAGGTCGTGACGGCCTCGCTCTCGGGCAGCGCCCGCACCCTGCCCTGCCGCAGCTCCTGGGTCTTCGACGACGAGGGGCCGCTCGCCTGGCTGGCCGGCAAGCGGCCCCTGGCGTCGTTCCGGATGGCCGACTTTCAGATGTCCTTCGGCTGACCGGTCGGCCGACCCGCGGGACGCTCGTCGGTGAGAGCGGCCTCGGGGGCGGGCCCTGGTGCGGGTGAGGCGGCCTCGTCGTGGTCCCGCCCGGCCTTGCGCACCGAGTCGCGGATCTCGAAGATCTCGGTCGCGAACCCACCGACGGCGCGGGCGATGTCGCCCACCGCCGCGGTGATGATCGTCGTGACGCTGCCGACAGCCTGGCTGGCTGCGGTCACGCCTTCCTGTAGGGCGTCCTTGCGGATCTCGGCCTTGCTGAGCTTGTCCGACATGGTGTCATTCTCTCAGGGTCTGGGTGATCGGAGCCAACTCACGTCGGGAACGCGAGTGGGGTGACGCGTGCTGGCAGATCAGGCCGCCAGCGGCTCGATGCGCGTGGTGCCGTGCTCCGGCGCCGTGGAGCCTCCCCCCGGAAGGGCCAGGCGGAAGATCTTCCGCGCGACGCTGAGCAGCTGCCTGCCCAGGGGGCCGGTGTGGTAGTCGAGCCCGTAGCGATCGCAGATCTCCTGGATCTCGGGAGCGATCTGGGGATAGCGACGCGCCGGCAGGTCGGGGAAGAGGTGGTGCTCGATCTGGTGGGACAGGTTGCCGGTCATCGTGTGGAACAGCCGGCCCCCGGTGATGTTGGCCGAGCCGAGCAGCTGGCGGTAGTACCAGTGGCCCCGCGACTCGTCCTCGCACTCCTCCTCGCTGAAGGTCGCCACTCCGGCCGGGAAGTGGCCGCAGAAGATGATGTTGAACGCCCAGACGTTGCGGATCAGGTTGGCTGCGGCGTTGCCCGCGAAGGTCAGGGGAAACAGCGGGCCGGTCAACGCGGGGAACAGCAGGTAGTCCTTGAGCGCCTGCTTGCGGATCTTGCGCAGCAGCCCGGGGTGCAACGGCTTGTTCTGCGCGATCGTGCGCTTCCCGGCCACGATGTTCTCGACCTCGAGGTCGTGCATCGCCACGCCCCACTCGAAGAAGACCATCAGCAAGAAGGCGTACACCGGGTTGCCCAGGTAGTAGGGGTGCCACTTCTGGTCCTCGTCCATCCGCAGGATCCCGTAGCCGATGTCACGGTCCTTGCCGAGGATGTTGGTGAAGGTGTGGTGGATGTAGTTGTGCGAGTACTTCCACTGGTCGCTGGGACAGACGTTGTCCCACTCGTACATCCGCGAGTTCAGGCCGGGGTCGCCCATCCAGTCGTACTGCCCGTGCATGACGTTGTGACCGATCTCCATGTTGTCCAGGATCTTGGAGACGCTCAGGGCGGCGACCGCGAGCGGCCAGGCGGGCGGGAGGTACATCAGCGCACGCCCCGCGACCTCGAGCTGTCGCTGCTTCTTGACGATGCCGCGGATGTAGTCCGCGTCCTCCTCGCCGAGCTCGCCGATCAGCCGCTGGCGGATGGCGTCCATCTCGTTGCCGAACGCCTCGATCTGCTCGGGCGTGAGCTTGTTGTCGTGCTTGCGCGGTGCGGGTGTGGCTGTGGTGGTCATCAGGGATCCTTTCGTTTGCGACGGGTCGAGGAGTCGCTGCGCGACCGCCTCGACCCTTCGATCAGAGGTCGACGGAACAGCTGCCGACGGGCGCGGCCACGCAGATGCGGATGTCCTCGTCGGGCAGGGAGGACTCCTCCCCGGTCATGACGTTGCGTACGGTGCCCTCGGTCTTGCGGGACACGCAGGTGAAGCAGATGCCCATGCGGCAGCCGTACTCCGGGGTCAGCCCCTGTGCCTCCGCCTGCTCGAGGAGCGAGGCGCCGGAGTTGGTGGCGGTCGTGCCCGTGCGCGTGAAGGAGACGTCGCCGCCGGCCGACTCGCCGTCGACCGGCACGCCCGTGGACAGCTTGAAGAACTCGGTGCGCAGACGCGGCGAGTCGCCGTACGCCTCGGCCACCAGTGCCATCATCGGCGCCGGTCCACACGCCCACGTGTCGGTGTCGCGGAAGTCCGGGACCAGCCTGGCGAGCGCCTCGGCACTGAAGAACTCCCCACCGTGTCGCAGGTGGACGTCGATGCCGTTGTCGCCCCTCGCGATGCGGCTCAGCTCCTCGGCGAAGATCTGGTCCTCGGCGGAGCGCGCGTAGTGCAGGAAGGTCACCTTGCGCTGGGCGTGGCCGTCGTAGCCCTCGCGCAGCAGGGTGCGCACCTGCGACATCACCGGAGTGATGCCGGATCCGCCCGAGATCATCAGCAGGTGGTTGTTCGTGGGGGTCGCCGGGCTCTCCGTGAGCGTGAACTCGCCCTGGGCCTGGCTCAGGTGCAGGATCTGGCCCAGCTGGGCCTCGCGGACGAGGAACCGGCTGACCCGCTGCTGTCCCGGCTCTGCCTCGTCGTGGGCCCGCACGGTGACGGAGAACCGCTCACCGGGGTTCGACTCGGCCGAGGAGATCGAGAAGCACCGGGTCCTACGACGGGCTCCGTTGATCTCCACCCCGACCTGGACGTACTGGCCGGCTCGGTGTCCGCGCCAGGTGCTCGTCGGCTGGAGGACCAGCGTCGCGACCGGGTGCTCTCCACCGGTCTCCCGCACGACCTCGACCACGCGAGCCCGGACCTCGGTGGCGGCCCACATCGGGTTCACCTGCTCGAGGTAGCGGTCGACGCCGTGGGGCGAGGCGAGTGCGGCCAGGGCACGGGAGGCGAGGACGCGATCGGCCAGTGGTGACAGGAAGGACATGGCGGCTCCTCTCGTAGTTTGAGTGAACATGTGTTCACTCAAAAGCATGTCGGCTTCCCCGGTCGAGGTCAAGGCGGACCGAGGGTGACGCCGCACACCTCCTCAGCGCCGCCCGGCAAGTGCACACACGTTCACTGCGGGCCGGGTCCCGAGTAGCCTGCTGGGCATGACGCGCTCCTCCGGCCCCCGCACCGCGGGAGGTGCCGCCTCACCGGTGATCGATTCACGGGGGGCCGACTCCCGGAGTGGCGAGTCGCGGGGTGAGCGCAAGGAGCGCACGCGACGGGCGATCCTGCAGGCGACGCTGGCCCTGTGCGAGGACAGCAGCCTGGTGGCACTGTCACTGCGACAGGTGGCCAAGGAGGTCGGGATCGTGCCGACCGCGTTCTACCGGCACTTCGACTCGATCGAGGAGCTCGGCCTGGCGCTGGTCGAGGAGTCCTTCGCCTCGTTGCGCGAGATGCTGCGCGACGTACGCCGTAGCGACCCGACCTACCGCAACATCATCGACAGCTCGGTGTCAGTGCTGGGCGAGCACGTGCACACGCGGCGCGACCACTTCGCGTTCATCTTCCGCGAGCGGGTCGCCGGCCCACCCGCCGTACGCGCCGCGATCCGCCACCAGGTCGAGCTGGTCGAGCGGGAGCTCGCCGCCGACCTGGCTCGCCTCACCGACCGGTCGCTCTGGTCCACCGAGGACCTCCGGGTGCTGTCCAACCTGATCGTCACCGCCATGGTGGGCACGGCCGAGGCGATGGCGACGGCTCGGCCCGGCGACCGGCCGGTCATCGCCGAGCAGGCCCGTACGCAGCTGCGGATGCTGCTCGTCGGCGCCCTGAGCTGGCGCTCGAAGGGGCTCTCGTGAGTCGGTCAGACCGGCTCGGGAGGTCTGACCTCGTCTCGGGCACGAGCTGACTCCACCCCGCTGGAGACCGTGTCCCGGGCCACCGGGTCCTCGGGGCGCGCCGGCAGCAGGGCCACCAGCCCCAGCACCCCCAGGCACAGGGCCGCTGCCACCGCGAACGCCCAGCGCATGCCGTCGAGCGAAGCGGCGAGCGGTCCGGCGCCGTCGGCGACCAGGAGGCTCGCTCGGCTGGTGGTGACGGTCACGACCAGGGCTGTACCCATGGCGCCGGCCACCTGTTGAGCCGTACCGAGCAAGGAGCTGCCGTGGGAGTAGAGCCTCGCCGGCAGCGCACCGAGGCCCATGGTGAAGAGCGGGGTGAACAGCGTGGCCAGGCTCACCATCAGCACGATGTGGACCGCCAGGATCTGCCACGTGGGAGTTGTCAGGGTTAGGGCCACGAAGGCACTCATCGAGGCGAGCAGTCCGAGCGCCCCGGGGAGCATCAGGACGCGGGCGCCGTGGGCGTCGTAGATCCGCCCGACTCGCGGGCCGAGCAGGCCCATGGCGAGTCCGCCGGGCATGACCATCAGGCCCGTGGTGAGCGGGCTCATCCCGCGCACGTTCTGGAGGTACAGCTGCAGCAGGATCATCGAGCCCAGCATCGCCATGAACGCGATCGCCATGGCGCCCAGGGAGATCGCGAACACCCTGATCCTCAAGGTGCGCAGGTCGAGCAGCGGCCGGTCGGTGCGTTGCAGGACCACCTGACGCCAGGCGAACGATCCCACCCCGAGGACGCCGACGACGAGCGCGCCGTAGGCGACCGTCTGCTCCCCTCCGACCCCGATCTCGCTGAGCCCGTAGACGAGCGTGCTGAACCCGACGGCCGCTATCCCGACGCTGGCCCAGTCGAGCCTCCCAGCCACCGGCTCCCCCACGTTGACCATCCGACGCAGCCCGAGGATCCCGGTGCCGAGGGCGATCGGCAGCACCACGAGGAAGATCCAGCGCCACGACAGCGACTGCAGGATGACCCCGGAGACTGCGGGACCGAGCGCCGGCGCCACGGACATGGCCAGGGTGACGTTGCCCATCACCCGGCCCCGGTCGCGCACCGGCACGACGGCCATCAGGGTCGTCATCAGCAGCGGCAGCATCACGGCGGTGCCACCGGCCTGGATCACGCGCCCGAGCAGCAGCACCGGGAAGCTCCACGCCGCCGCGGACATCGTCGTGCCCGCACAGAAGACGCCGATGGCCAACCCGAAGGCGAACCGGGTGGTGACGCGCTGAAGGAGCCAGCCGGTGACCGGGATGACCACGGCCATCGTCAGCATGAACGCCGTCGAGAGCCACTGTGCGGCGTTGGCGGTGACCGCGAACTCGGCCATCAGTCGTGGGATCGCGTTGATCATGATGGTCTCGTTGAGGATCACCACGAAGGTCGCCGCCACCAGCCACCTGAGGACGGCGTAGTCGGTCGACTGAGTCGAGGGGTGCTGCATCGAAGACCTCGTTCTGCGGAGGATCACATCTTGCCCACGCCGACGGGTGCCGGCAACTCAATAAGACGCCACGCCGCCGAGGAACTCATCGGTCGCCCGCGGGCCGATTCAGGTCAGTCGGGACCGGGGCTGACGGTGAGGTCGGGCACGGTCGCGTCACGCGGCAGGTCGAGCACGTGCACGATCGCGTCGGCGACCGTCTCGGGCCGGATCCAGTCCTCGGCGTCGTAGGGCTTGCCCTCGTGGTCGTGGACGCGCGCCTGCATCGGTGTCGCCGTACGCCCGGGATAGACGCTGGTGACCCGGACGCCGTGCTCGCGCTCCTCCGCACGCAGCGAGTCAGCGAGCGCCCGCAGACCGTGCTTGGAGGCGGCGTACGCCGACCAGTCGGGGTTGGCGTGCAGCCCGGCACCGGAGTTCACGAAGACCACGGTGCCTCGCGACGAGCGCAGGGCAGGCAGCGCGCAGCGGGTCAGCACGGCAGGGGCGATCACGTTGACGTCCAGGAGGTGCCGCCACTGCTGCGGGGTCAGCTCGGAGACCGCGCCGAGCTCGACGGCGCCCGCCACGTGCACGACCGAGTCGAGCGAGCCGGGCAGGTCGAGGGAGGCCAGCGCGTCCACCTCGCTGAGATCGGCGACCAGGGTCGTGCTCCCCGCCCAGCGCTCGGCGAGCTCCTCAGCACGCTGCTCCGACCGGGCGATCAGGACGAGCGAGTCGCCGCGCGCGTGCAGAGCCTCTGCGAGCGCGGCGCCGATGCCCGACCCCGCGCCCGTCAGCAGATGGGTGGGCCTCAACGGGTGAAGACGATCTTGCCGAACACGTCTCCCTGGGCCATCGCCGCGAAGCCTTCCTCCGCCTTCTCCATGGGCAGCGTCCGGTCGATCAGGGGACGTGCGCCCGTGGAGTCGAGCAGGTTGACCAGCGAGGCCAGCTCCCCGGTGGTGCCCATGGTCGACCCGATGACGCGCAGCTGGAGGAAGAAGATCCGGGTGAGCTCGGCGTCGTCGAGCTTGGGCCCGGACGTGGTCCCGGAGATGACGATGGTGCCGCCCGGCCGCAGCGCGCGGATCGAGTGGGACCAGGTGGCCCGGCCGACCGTCTCCATCACGGCGTCGACCTTCACCGGCAGCCGCGCGCCCGACTCGAAGACCTCGTGAGCACCGAGATCGAGGGCCTTGTCGCGCTTGCTCTCGTCGCGGCTGGTGGCGAGCACCTTGAGCCCACCGGCGCGTGCCAGGGTGATCAGGGCGGTGGCCACCCCGCCACCGGCGCCCTGCACCAGCACCGTGTCGCCGGCCTTCAGGCCGCCCTGGGTGAAGAGCATCCGGTAGGCGGTCAGCCACGCCGTCGGCAGGCAGGCGGCCTCCTCGAAGCTCAGCGACGCAGGCTTCGCGATCACGTTGCGCTTCGGTACGGCGACCTTGTCGGCGAAGGTGCCCTGATAGCGCTCGCTGAGCAGCGAGCGTCGAGGATCGAAGGTCTCGTCACCGGTCCAGGACGGGTCACTGATGACGGCATGGACGACGACCTCGTTGCCGTCCTCGTCCAGCCCGGCGGCGTCGCAGCCGAGGATCATCGGCAGCGCGGCCTCCTTCAGGCCCACTCCGCGCAGCGACCACAGGTCGTGGTGGTTCAGGGCAGCGGCCTTGACGGTCACGACCGTCCAGCCGTCGGGCACCTCGGGATCGGGTCTGTCCCCGATCACCAGGCCCGTCAACGGCTCGTCGGAGGAGAAGCTTTCGGCGTACACAGCAAACATAGGTCGACCCTAGCGGTGAGCCGGGAACTTCGCGCCCGTGAACTACCGGCGCGCCACACCGTCCCGGCGGGCGGCCTCGGCGACAGCCGTGGCCACGGCAGGTCCGACCCGCGGGTCGAAGGGCGAGGGGATGATCAGGTCCACCCGCGCCTCGTCGGCGACGATCGAGGCCAGCGCATCCGCGGCAGCGAGCTTCATGCCCTCGGTGATCGAGCGGGCGCGGACGTCGAAGGCGCCCCGGAAGATGCCCGGGAAGGCCAGCACGTTGTTGATCTGGTTGGGGAAGTCCGAACGACCGGTCGCCACGATCAGGGCGTGCCGGTGGGCGACCTCGGGGTGCACCTCGGGCATCGGGTTGGCCAGCCCGAAGATGATCGCGTCGGGAGCCATCGTGGCCACGATCTCCTCCGGGACCGTGCCACCCGAGACCCCGATGAAGACATCTGCTCCGTCCATCACGCCGGCGAGGCTGCCCTCTCGACCGGTGAGGTCCGCGGTCGCCTCGGCGATGCCTCGCTTGGAGTCGTTCAGCGGTCCGCGTGCCGAAGCGAGCACACCGGACCGGTCGAGCACCACCACGTCGCGGATCCCGGCGGCCAGCAGGATCCGGGTCACCGCGACTCCGGCCGCCCCGGCGCCGGAGACCACGACCCGGGTGGTCTCCATCAGCCTGCCGGTGAGGCGCAGCGCGTTCTCCAGCGCTGCGAGCACCACGACCGCGGTGCCGTGCTGGTCGTCGTGGAAGACCGGGATGTCCAGGCGCTGCTTGAGCTGGTCCTCGATCTCGAAGCAGCGTGGGGCCGAGATGTCCTCGAGGTTGATGCCGCCGAAGCTCGGGGCCAGGCGCACGACCGTCTCGACGATCTCGGCGACGTCCACGGTGTCCAGGCAGAGCGGCACGGCGTCCACGCCGCCGAACTGCTTGAACAGCACCGCCTTGCCCTCCATCACCGGCATCGCCGCCTTGGCTCCGATGTCGCCGAGCCCGAGCACCGCCGTACCGTCGGTGACGATGGCCACCGTGTTGGAGATCCAGGTGTAGTCGTCCGCGAGATCGGGGTCGGCCGCGATCGCCTCGCACACCCGGGCAACCCCCGGGGTGTAGGCCATCGAGAGCTCGTCGGGGCCGGTGAGGGCGACCCGGGACGCGATCTCCATCTTGCCGCCGGCGTGCAGCGCGAAGACAGGATCATCGGCGAGTGGAGTCTCGGGATCTGGCATGTGCTCCGATGCAACCATGAAAGTCATCCCTAGGGCGATAGGAGTCGAGAGGCAGGAGGTTCGACGCTGAACCAGAGGTGTGGCCGCGGAACTGCACGCTGAGCTGGGGGGTGACCCTCGGTCATCTTCCCACAGTGGACGGCCCGCTCAGGCGGGTGGGTCTCGGCCAGATCCTCGCCAGCGCGACCCCCAGGACGTCGTCCGGGGCGATCGCTCCGGCGGAGAAGGAGTCCCGTCCCTCCACCGGGTTGTCCCGGACCACCCACCAGCCGTCGCCGGCCCGGTGGTCGATCCGCTTGACGGCCACGACGCCGTCGGCGAAGCGCACGATGGCCAGCCGGTTCGGGGCAGGGTGTACGCGGTAGCCGACCAGCAGCCGGTCCCCGTCGGAGAGGGTCGGCAGCATCGACCTGCCTCGGACCACGGCCATCCCCCACCGCGCAACGGGGAGCGTCGCCGCGCGTGATTGGCGCCGCGCCAGGCGGGGTACGAGACGGCCGAGGGCCCTGCTCCTGCGATGCGCGTGCACGCCGACCTCCCTCGTGGAGTCAGTGTCGCGGTCGGGAGTAGTGTCGCAGCCAGCGAGGCGCTGGAGCACACGGCGCCACCCCGACCCTTCTGCGAGAGGAACCAACCGGATGCTGATGAACAAGCTGTTCGCTCCCACCATCGAGGTCTCCGCCCACTGCGACCTGCCATGCGGCGTCTACGACCCCGCACAGGCGCGCATCGAGGCCGAGTCGATCAAGGGCATCATCGCCAAGGTCGCGGACAACGACGACGCCGGACTTCCGGACCCGCGCCATCGTGATCAAGGAGCAGCGCTCGGAGCTGGTCAAGCACCACCTCTGGGTGCTGTGGACCGACTACTTCAAGCCCCCGCACTTCGAGAAGTACCCGCAGCTGCACCAGCTCTTCAACGAGGCCACCAAGCTGGCCGGCGCCAGCGGCACCAAGGGCGAGTTCGACGCCGGCAAGGCCGACGAGCTGCTCGCCAAGATCGACGAGATCGCGGAGATCTTCTGGGAGACCAAGAAGGCCTGAGCGGCACCCAGCACGCCCCGCGTCACCAGACCCCCGCGCCCTCCGGCACGGGGGTCTGCGCGTGTCTCGTCCGGAGGGCGAAGGGTGCCCGCGGCAGCATTCGCCGACCTCCCCCACAAATGTCGTGGTTCGGACTAGTCTGTCGTCCACTGACCCATCGAGACCGTAGGACACCACTGTGACCTCCCGCCCCGACGTCGAACTGCGCCTACCTGCGGATGGTGCCTACGTCGCGGTGTTGCGCATGACCACCGCCGGCCTCGCGGCCAGGCTGGACTTCACCCTCGACGACATCGAGGACCTTCGGATGGCGGTCGGTGAGGCGTGCGCCCTGGTCCTCGAGAACGCCGATCCCGGTGGTGACCTGCACGCGAACTTCGACCTCAGCGACGGCTCCATCCGGGTGGCGGTGTCCGCCGACTCGCGCAGCGACGCCGACCCCGACGAGAGCAGCTTCGGCTGGCAGGTGCTCACCGCCCTGACCAGTGACGTGCTCACGAGTCGGGAAGGCCCCTTGCTCTGGGTCTCCTTCACCGTGCGGTCCAGCATCGCGGCCTGACCGTGTCAGTCTCCTCGAGCGGTGTCGAGTCCGACACCAGCCACCCGCCTGCCGACCCCGACTCGGCATCCTCTCCGGGTGGGACCGTCAACGGTCGCCGGCGCGCGCCGCTGACTGCGCGACAGCACTCGACCCGCGAGCTCAGCCACGCCCTGTTCTCCGAGCTGGCATCGTCGCACTCGACCCCTCCAGCGGCGCGCCCAGTGCCGCGAGGAGCTGGTGTCGCTGCACCTCCCGCTCGTGGACCACTGCGCTCGTCGCTTCATCAACCGCGGCGAGCCCCTCGACGACCTGGTCCAGGTCGGCACGATCGGCCTGATCAAGTCGGTCGACCGCTTCGACCACGATCGCGGCGTCGAGTTCTCGACGTACGCCACCCCGACGATCATCGGCGAGATCAAGCGCTACTTCCGCGACAAGGGCTGGGCGATCCGGGTCCCTCGCCGTCTGCAGGAGCTGAGGATGTCGATCAGCGCGATCACCGGCGAGATGTCGCAGGACCTCGGACGCTCACCCACGCCCCGCGAGATCGCCGACAAGCTCGGCGTCTCGGTGGAGGAGGTGATGGAGGGCATCGAGTCCACCAACGCCTACTCCACGCTCTCGCTCGATGCCGGAGACAGCGGCGACGACGGCCACCGCAACACCATCCTGGACAGCCTCGGCATCGAGGACGAGGCGCTCGCGCACGTGGAGATCCGCGAGTCGATCAAGCCGCTGATCGAGCAGCTGCCGACACCGCGAGAAGCGGATCCTGATGCTGAGGTTCTTCAGGGGGATGACCCAGACGCAGATCGCCGAGGAGATCGGGGTCTCCCAGATGCACGTCTCCAGGCTGCTCAACCGCACCCTGGCAGAGCTGCGGACCTCACTGAGCGAGGTCGGCTGAGCTGGTCGGCTGAGCGTGGTCGGCTGACCCGGCCGCCCGGCTAGTCCCGGTTCGCGCTGCGCTCCAGCGCATCGATCGACCGGGGGTGCAACAGCCCGGCGAGCACGAGCACGGCCACGACCGCGAGCCCGACCGCGACCGGCAGGGTGTCGCCGCTGCGGAAGTTCCAGGCGAGCCCCAGCCAGATCAGCTGGGAGAGCAGCACCGGCCCCCGCGACCAGGCCCGGACCGTGTTCATCCCCCACGCGCAGACCAGCAGCACCACGCCGTACGCCAGGAAGAACAGGGCGGTGCTCAACCCCATCACCAGGCGCTCGCTGTCGAGGCTCGCCGCCTCAGCCAGGCCGAAGCCGCCGGTCAGGATTCCCTCGATCAGAGTCAGACCTGCTGCGGCCGCCAGGGGTGCCGGGGTACCGTGGGGCGAGTACGGCGACCGGGTGGTCGGGTCCGGCACCACATGGTCCTCATCTTTCTCAGGCGAGTCATCGTTCACGAGATTCAGCCTATTCCGCAACGGGCTGTGACCAAGGCGACGATCCCAAAGGGTTGTCATCGGGCCACGGAGTTGCAACGATCAAACCGGATGTGCCGCAACCGAAGCTGGTTTGTGCGCCACCACCCCCCGGCAACCCCAACGTTCTGGCTGCCGGGCCAACATCGTGAATCCGTTCACTAGTTCCCGGAGGGTTACCCCAGCCATGGATTGGCGTCACCGTTCCGCGTGCCTCGAAGAGGACCCGGAATTGTTCTTCCCGATCGGCAACACCGGTCCCGCGATCTTGCAGATCGAGGAGGCCAAGCAGGTGTGCCGTCGCTGCGACGTGCGCGAACAGTGCCTCGCATGGGCCCTCGAGGCCGGACAGGACCACGGTGTCTGGGGCGGTCTGAGCGAGGACGAGCGGCGGGCGCTGAAGCGCCGCAACGCCCGTGCCCGGGTGCGCACCGCCTGAGCCCACCACTCGCGCACGCCGTGCGGCAGGTCAGCGCGGCTGCCCCGTCGACGTCGGGGACCCGCACCACCACACGCGTCCCCGACTCCGTCGGCCCGACGACCCAGGCCGATGTCCCCGCCGAGCTCGCCCACCAGCGTGCTCACGATGGACAGGCCGAGGCTCGCGGCGTCCTCGAGCCCGAAGCCCCGCGGGCAGGCCCACGCCGTCGTCCTCGATGGTCAGCCGCAGCCCCTTCCCCACGCGGGTGCACTCGATCTCGATGACGCCTCCGCGGTCCTCGTCGAGCGCGTGCTCGACGGCGTTCTGCATGATCTCGGTGAAGACCATCGCCAGCGGTGTCGCGGCGTCCGAGCTGATCGCCCCGAACGAGCCGGTCCGAACCGTGCGGATCGGAGCCCCGCCGAGCCGACGTCGGTGACCAGCCTGGTCAGCCGTGACGGTCACGTCGTCGAAGTCGACGGTCTCGTCGAAGGCCTGACTCAGGGTCTCGTGGACCACGGCGATCGCCCCGACGCGGCGTACCGCCTCCTCGAGGGCGACCCGCCCCTCCGGGATGTCGAGGCGTCGCGCCTGGAGCCGGAGCAGCGCCGCCACCGTCTGCAGGTTGTTCTTCACCCGGTGGTGGATCTCGCGGATGGTGGCGTCCTTGGTGACCAGCTCGCGGTCGCGACGCCGAAGCTCGGTCACATCGCGCAGCAGCACCAGTGCACCGGTGTGCTCACCGGTCGGGCGCAGCGGGATCCCCCTCAGGATGACCGTCGCCAGCGGGCTGCCCAGCTCGGTGTCGCCCGGCATCCGGCCACCGAGCACGGCGCTGAGAGTCTCCTCGTCCGGACGCATCCCAGGTGGCACCAGCTCGCGGGTGGTCCCGGCCAGGGACCTGCCGCTCAGGTCTCCGGTGAGCCCAGCTTGCGGTACACCGACAGCGCGTTGGGGCTGGCGTAGGTCACGTCGCCGGCCGCGTCGACCCGGACGAAGCCGTCACCGACCCGCGGCGTGTCCGCGTGGTCCGAGCGCTGCCCGACGAAGGGGAAGCTGCCGAGAGCGATCATCTGGGAGAGCTCGCTGGCGGTCTGCAGGTAGGACAGCTCCAACCGGCTCGGCGTACGCACTCCTTGGAGGTTGGTGTTGCGCGCCACCACGGCGATCAGCCGTCCGTTCCGACACACGGGGATGGCCTCCACCCGCACCGGCACGTCGTCGCGCCACTCCGGGTCGCCCTCGCGGGCGATCCGGCCCTCGCGAAGCGCCGTGTCCAGCAGCGGTCGCTTGCCCGCCTCCAGGAAGGACCCGACGATGTCGTCCACGAACGCCGTGGGCCCGGTCGTCGGGCGCATCTGGCCACCGGCCCAGTAGCCGGATCCGTCCCTGGCCGGCAGCCACAGCACCAGGTCGGCGAAGCTCAGGTCGGCGATGATCTGCCAGTCGGCGAGCAGCTTGGAGAGCCACTCGAGGTCCGCGGAGGAGAGATCGGTGTGGGCCCGGGCGAGAGCCTGGAGTGACGGCACCCGGTCAGCCTAGGAGACCCCTGCCTGTAGGTCGCCGACCGGGCACTCGCCTTCGCCCGTAGGACGCCGACCGGGCACTCCCCTTCGCCCGTAGGACGCCGACCGGGCGATTCCGCGTGCCCTCGTGGAACCGGGGCACCTGCCAGCAACCACGAGTGCCCGCTCGGCGTACCAGGAGCAACAGCGAGTGCCCGCTCGGCGTACCAGGAGCAACGCGAGTGCCCGCTCGGCGTACCAGGAGCAACCACGAGTGCCCGCTCGGCGTACCAGGAGCAACAGCGAGTGCCCGGTCGGCGTACCAGGAGCAATCACGAGTGCCCGGTCGGCGAGGGGGGTGGCGGGGGGAGGGGTGGGCGATAGCCTCGCGTCATGACGCAGGCACCCGAGCAGCCCACCCACGAGCCGGCCGAGGACTCGGCGGCTCCACCCCTGGGGGGCGCCACCGCACCAGGTCACGAGGACTCCGCCGCCGTGGACGGCCACTCCGGGCAGCATGCCGTGGCAGTGGCGCGCGCTCACGGCGTGGAGGTGATGTTCACGCTCTCCGGCGCCCACGTGTTCCCGATGTACGACGGAGCGGTGACCGCCGACCCGCCGATGCGGATCATCGACGTCCGCCACGAGCAGACCGCCGCCTTCGCCGCCGAGGCCACGGGCAAGCTGACCCGGGTTCCAGGACTGGCCGTGCTCACGGCCGGACCGGGTGTCACCAACGGGGTCAGCGCGGTGGCGCAGGCGCAGTTCAACGGGTCCCCGCTGGTCGTGGTCGGCGGGCGCGCTCCCACCAACCGCTGGGGCATGGGGTCGCTCCAGGAGCTGGACCAGCCACCGATCCTGGCGCCGGTGGCGAAGTCCGCCCGCACCATCCACAGCGCCGCCGACGTCGCCACCGGCATGCACGAGGCGTTCACGCTCGCCGGCTCCTCACACCGAGGACCTGTCTTCGTCGACATCCCGATGGACGAGTTCTTCAACTCCTCCGCGAGCTCCCGACCCCCCGCAGGATCGCGCACCCGAGTGGAGCCCGACGCTGACGTGCTCGCGGACATCGCCGAGCTGCTCGGCCAGGCGCAGCGCCCCGTGCTGGTGCTGGGGACCGATGTCTGGGCCGACGGGGCCGAGGAGGCCGCGCTGCGACTGGTGGAGGAGGCGGGCGTTCCCGCCATCACCAACGGGATGGGCCGCGGCGTCATCCCCGGCGGCCATCCGCTGCTGGTCACCAAGGCACGCGGCTTGGCCCTGGGCGGAGCCGACCTGGTCGTGGTCGCCGGGACCCCGTTGGACTTCCGCCTCGGGTACGGCGTCTTCGGCGGCAAGGACGGAGCGACCCCTGCCCGTGTCGTGCACCTCGCCGACTCCCCCGGCCAGGTCTCGCAGCACGCCGACCTCGCCGCCGAGGCGTCCGGTGACCTCACCCTGGTCCTCGACGGGCTGCGCGACGCCGTGGCGGGTCTGGTACGACGACCCGACTGGTCGTCGTGGGTGAGCACGCTCCAGGACTCGGTGAAGTCTGCCGTGGCTCGCGACGCCGACCTGCTCGGCGCCACCGCCGACCCGATCCACCCGGCGCGCATCTACGGCGAGCTGGTGCCGCGGCTGGAGGAGGACGCGATCGTGATCGGTGACGGCGGCGACTTCGTCTCCTTCGCCGGCAAGTTCGTCGAGCCCAAGCGCCCCGGAGGCTGGCTCGACCCCGGACCCTACGGCTGCCTGGGCGCCGGCCTCGGCGCCGCCATCGCGGCCCGCCTAGCCCGCCCGTCGGCGCAGGTGGTGCTGCTGTACGGCGACGGCGCCGCCGGACTGTCGCTGATGGACGTGGACACCCTCGTGCGTCACAACCTCCCGGTCGTGATGATCTGCGGCAACAACTCCGCCTGGGGGCTGGAGAAGCAGCCGATGCAGATGCTCTACGGCTACGACGTGGCCGCCGACCTGGCTCCGCAGACCCGCTACGACGAGGTGGTCCGGGCCCTCGGCGGCGGCGGCGAGCTGGTGACCGACCCCCGCCAGATCGGTCCTGCCATCGACCGGGCGTTCGCCTCCGGTGTCCCCTACCTGGTCAACGTGATCACCGACGTGAACGCCGCCTACCCGCGCGCCACCTTCGGCATCTGACCGAGGTCCAGCAGCGTGTTGGAGATCCGCCTGGCCCACCCCGAGGAGCTCGCCGAGGTGGGCCGGCTCACGGCGGCGGCGTACGTCGGCGACGGCTTCCTGCACGAGGACGCCGACTACGTCCGCAAGCTCCGCGACACCTCCGGCCGCGCCCGCGACGCCGAGATCTGGGTCGCCTACGACGTGACCGCGGGCGGCCCCGTGCTGGGTGCGGTCACGTTCTGCCCGACGGGCTCGCGCTACCGCGAGATCGGCCGTGACGACGAGGGTGAGTTCCGGATGCTGGCGGTCAGCTCTGCCGCGCGCGGTCGGGGCGTGGGACGGGCCCTGGTGGAGGTGTGCCTGCGACGCTCCCGCGAGCTGGGGTACGCCGGCGTACGGGTCTCCAGCATGGACCGGATGACGAGCGCGCATCGGCTCTACGACCGGCTGGGCTTCGTCCGCGCCCCCGAGGACGACTGGTCACCTGAGCCCGGAGTACGCCTGCTCGCGTACGCCGTGCCGCTCCCGTCCTCCGACTGAGCGGCACGGTGGCGCCCACGCGCTCCCCGGCCGGGGACGAGCCACCGGGTCAGCTCGCAGCGCCGACCCGCGACAGGAACCGCTCGGCGTCGACCACCACGCGGGTCACCTCGCCGGAGCCGACCAGCCTGGATCCCTGTCGCGCCGCCACGCTGAACCTGACCAGCTTCCCGTCCACGTGGACGACCGTGGCGCTCACCTGGAGGACGGCGCCCACCGGGGACGGGGCGGTGTGCTCCAGGGTGACCCGGGTGCCGACGCTGGTGCTGCCGCTGGGGAGTGCCGGTGCGACCGCCGCGCAGGTGGCCGCCTCGCACCACGCCAGCAGTCTGGGAGTGGCGAGCACCGGCAGCGTCCCGGACCCTACCGAGATCGCCGTGTCGTCGGAGTCGACGGTCCGGTCCAGGGTGGCGCTCAGTCCGAGCGCGAGTGCAGGGCCGGTCACGGCGTCGGCACCTCGAAGACCGAGGTGCGGCCACCGGACTCCTCGACCGTGACCGCCCCGAAGGCGATGTAGGTCGCCAGCTGGCCGTCGAAGGAGTGGTAGAGCCCGGTGCACGCTCCGAGCCCGACGGCCACCGCCATCAGGTCGCGGACCTGCTCCTCGTCGAGCTTCAACGGAGAGGTGCACAGTGCCGCCACCTCGTTCTCGACGCCGAAGGTGCGCACCGCCTCCGCGGTCGCGCACAACGGCGCGCGGATGGTGTCGTTGTCCCAGGACCACACGAACGTCCCCACCTGGGAGTTCCACGAGCCGAGGATCTGGGCCGGCGCGGTCGCGACGTGGTCCTCGAAGGACCACATGATGCGACCCTCGGCCTGGTCCAGCGCCCACCGCCGGGCGGAGCCGAGACCCCATCGCTCGGAGTGCGCCCGTGAGGTCGACTCGATCAGTTCTCGTCCCTGCAGCAGCAGTCGCTCGAGTTCCATGCCCCCATGAGAACACTGGAGCCCCGGACCGTCCGGTCCGGGGCTCGAGTCAGTTGCTAGCAGCCTGAGCAGCGCTCAGGCGTTGGGGCGCTTGCCGTGGTTAGCGGCCTTCTTCTTGCGAGCGCGGCGCTTGCGGCCTGTCTTGCCCATGAGGTCCTCCATCGTCATCGCTCCGGGAGTTTCCCTCGAAGCCGGTGGTCATCCTCTCAGGTCAGCCGCCCCATCACGAAATCGGCGACCTTCCGCAGCCCGAGGGCTGGGCTCATTCGCCGCCGGAGATGCGTACCTGGACCTGACGGATGGACAGCTGCACCCGCTGGCGCAGGCCCTCGGGCGCAACCTCGGAGCAGGATCGCGCCACCAGCGTCTTCACCGTGCGTTCGAGGTCGTAGCGGGCAAGGCAGGGGCCGCACTCGTCGAGATGGTGCTGGATCTCGGCACATCCGGCCTGGTCCAGCTCGTTGTCGAGGAAGAAGAAGACCCGCCCCAGGACCTCGGAGCAGTCGGTGTCCGTCGGGGGACCTGCGGCGGTCTCGTCGGTCATGACGGACCTTCCTTGGTGCCGGCGGTGGTCGCGCTGGATAGCAAGTCGTTCTCCCGTACGTAGCCGGTGAGCATCTCGCGAAGCTGCCGTCGTCCACGGTGCAACCGGGACATCACTGTTCCGATCGGTGTCTCCATGATCTCGGCGATCTCCTTGTAGGGAAACCCCTCGACATCGGCGAGGTACACCGCGAGCCGGAAGTCCTCGGGGAGCCGCTGCAGCGCGTCCTTGACGTCGGAGTCGGGCAGGTGCTCCAGCGCCTCCATCTCAGCGGACTTCAACCCGCTGGACGAGTGCGACTCGGCCCGGGCGAGCTGCCAGTCCTCGACATCCTCCGCCATCGACTGCTGCGGCTGTCGCTGCTTCTTGCGGTAGGTGTTGATGAAGGTGTTGGTCAGGATCCGGTAGAGCCACGCCTTGAGGTTGGTGCCGGGCCGGAACTGGTGGAAGGACCCGAACGCCTTGGCGAAGGTCTCCTGGACCAGGTCCTCGGCGTCCGCGGGGTTGCGAGTCATTCGCATCGCGGCGGAGTAGAGCTGGTCGAGGAACGGCAGCGCGTCCCTCTCGAAGCGCGTCTGCCGGTCGCTCTCGCTCTCGGTGGCCAGGTCGATCTGGGTCGGGTCGATGTCGGCCAGGTCGAGGGCATCGGTATTGGAGTCAGTCATCGCCGCCCAGCCTACCGGCGGCGTCGCGAAGGCGGGCCTGTCGAGGGTCGCGAGCACGGGCCGTCCCTTCCTGCGTCGGTGGGGATGTCCTCGTACTCAACGCCCGCTCACCCGATTCGATTCCCCCTCGGCTCGCAATCCCGTCACCTCACGCACGATCCACTCCAGCGTCGCCTCCAGCACCACCGCGAGCGCCTCCTGCTGCGAGACGGGCGCCGACTTGGGCACCTTCATGGAATGGTCGGCCCACGGCACCACCGCCAGGTCCACGTCGGCCGGGAACTCAGCCGGTGTGCCGAACGGATCCCGCTCGCCCTGGATCACCAGGGTGCGCACCCGGGCCCGCTGCGAGCTCTTCGAGGCGGGACTTCTCCGGCCTGCCCGGGGGGTGGAGCGGGAACGCCAGCGCCAGGATGCCCCGCGCGCCCACGCCGCGAGCGATCCGGCAGGCCGACCGGGCACCGGCACTGCGGCCCCCCAGCACGAGAGGCGTGCGGGTTCGCATGTCGTCCAGCACGGCGAGGTAGCACTCGTCGATCACCGCGGGAGCCGGGGCGGGCCCTCTGCCCGCGACCCGCCACGGCATCTCCACCAGGGTGACCGACACGTCCTGCTGGGGAAGGGTGCGGGCCAGCCGGACCAGGTCCGGCGCATCGATCCCTCCGCCCGCCCCGTGGGTGAGGACCAGGGTGGCGATCGGCCGCTTCGCCCGCCTCACCACCAGACGGGCCTCGCCTCGAGGGGTCGAGACGATCCGCTCGATCGGCACGGCTCAGCCCTCCTGCACGGGGAGCGGCTCGACCAGCTCCGGGCCGTTGTTCTTGACGTTGGAGACGAGGGTCGAGACCGGGAACGCCTCCAGCCGGCCGGGTGCGGCGGGCTCCAGCAGGGACAGCAGCGCGCCCTTGTCATGGCTGCGGGGGTCCAGCCACTGCTCGTAGCGCTCCGGCGGCAGCATCAGGGGCATCCGGTCATGGATGTGGCCCAGCGAGTCCTCAGCGGTCGTGGTCAGCACCGTGCATGTCCACCGGAACCGCGACGGGTCGTCGTCGGCCTTGGCCGGATCACGCCAGATCTCGTAGAGGCCCGCCATCGCGAGCACTCCCCCGTCGACGGGGCGGATGAAGAAGGGCTGCTTGCGCGGCTTCCCGCTCGTGGTCTGCTCCTGGGTCGGGTACCACTCGAAGTAGCCGTCCGCCGGCAGGATCGCTCGTCGCTTCTCGAAGGCCCTGCGGTACGCCGGCTTCTCGGCCACGGTCTCCACCCGGGCGTTGATCATCTTGTTGCCCACGGCGGCGTCCTTGGCCCAGAAGGGCACCAGGCCCCAGGTGAGCACCCGCAGCTGGCGCTGAGGAGCTGAATCCCTGTCCGCACTGGGCGGACGCTCCAGGACCGCGTAGACCTCCTTGGTGGGGGCGACGTTCCAGTCCGGCTCCAGCCGCGGGAGCTCGACGTCGCGGATCTCGAAGTCCTCGACGAGATCCTCAGGCTTCCGGCTCGAGGCGTATCGACCACACATGACCCCAGGCTAGTCAGGTCCTCGGACAGGGCGCCGGCGCCGATGCGCTCGTGCATCCCGGAGTCGTGCCGGCTCGTCCAGCGGGGGCCGGCAGCGACGCCGCGCGAGGGTAGAGCCTCGCTCCGGATTCGTCCCTGATCGCCCCGTAAAGGCGACATTCAGGACTAGACCGCCGTGCGGCTCGATGCGCTGCCCGAGCAGGTTTCTTCGGTCCGTCGACCGCGCCGTCCGACGTGCCTCGAGCCCCGGCTGATCGTCCGGCGCGGGGAGGACCGGTGCCGACGATCTCGGCATACCGGACGAGTCGACACGACGCCTCGAAATCGTCACTCCTGACGATCGAGTCGGAGGTCGTCGGGAGCCTGCGAACCACCGGCGCGCGAGCGATGCTGCGGGCAGCTGCGGGGCTCCGCGGCTCGGTGATCAGGGCCGGAGAGGCGCCGGGCCGGAGCGCTGCCTGTGGGTTCACGCAGGTCTGCCGCGGCAGGTGGCCGAGCGTCTTCTCGCTCCGGAACACGCTCACCGCACGCACCACGCAGCACTCCGACGCCCTCCCCAGCACCCGTGCGTCGATCGACTCAGTCCTCCTCGAGACACCCCCGAAGAGCGGCGTCGGGCTCCCTCGCCGGCCACCCCTCGCGCCCCGGCCCCACGAAAGATGGCGGCTTCGCGGAGGTTCCGCAGGCAGGAAATCCGCATAAACTCGCCCGCCTGTCCACCGAGCAGAAAGCGCACTCGATCCCTGATGAAGCCTGTTGACGTCCCTGTCACCGAACTGCTGAGTCCGGAGCCGACCGACCCGGAGCTGATCTCCCGCGTGCGCGGTGGCGACGTCACGGCCTACGGCACCCTCTTCGACCGCCACATCGACGCCGCCCGGCGGCTCGCGTCGGTGATGGGCAGCGGCTCCGAGCGCGACGACCTGGTCTCCGAGGCGTTCGTCAAGGTGCTCGACGTGCTCCTCGCGGGCGGCGGACCCGACGTCGCGTTCCGCGCCTACCTGCTGACCGCCGTACGCCGGCTGCACATCGACCGCATTCGCAGGGACCAGCGCCTGACCACCACTGACGACCTGACGCCCTACGACGCGGGCGTGCCGTTCACCGACACGGCCGTCGCCGGCTTCGAGGGTGGAGCAGCCGCCAAGGCGTTCGCCTCTCTCCCCGAGCGGTGGCAGCTGGTGCTGTGGCACCTCGAGGTCGAGAACCAGAAGCCCGCGGACATCGCCCCGCTCCTGGGGATCAGTCCCAACTCGGTGTCCGCCCTCGCCTACCGGGCTCGGGAGGGCCTGCGCCAGGCCTTTCTGCAGATGCACACCGGTGACCTGGTCAGCGACTCGTGCAAGGACATCAACGACCTGCTGGGCGGCTACGTCCGCTCGGCACTGTCCCAGCGTGACTCCCGGGCGGTCCGGGAGCACCTCGAGCAGTGCCGCCGCTGCACGGCCGTCTACCTCGAGCTCTTCCAGGTCAACTCCTCCCTGGCCGCCGTGCTCGGGCCCGCCCTGGTCGGAACGGCTGCAGGCGCCTACCTGAGCTCGGGCGGGAGCACCGGGTTCGGCTCCGGGCTCCTGGTCCTGCTCGATCGCGGCAAGGAGGCCGTGCTGAGCCATGTGTCGGGAAGCGTCACCACGGCCGCCGTGATCGGTGTCGCCGGGATCACCGCACTCGCCGTCGTTCAGGGCGGGCCGCAGGGGGTCCCCGCGGCCGCCGACCAGCCTCCACCTCGCTCAGCGGGCGTCGGCGGTCAGCCCGGCCCCGATGGCACTGCGATGGACGCCTCGGGCCTCACCCGGTCCAGTGTCGGCTGGACCTCGGAAGCCCCGCGATCGACCGATCCCCTGCGGGCTGGTCGGGAGGCCTCAGCCTCCCTGACCGCGCCGAACGCCACGCCGAAGTCGATCACCGTCCCCACCCAGAGGGGTGCCGAGGCGAGGCGAGACTCCGCCCGTCCTGATGACGGGGCCGGCAGGTCGACGTCGACGTCGACGTCGTCGTCCGGGCGTCCGGCCACGGCGCCGAGCACCTCCACGCCGACCAGGCCCCGGCCCGCGACGCCCGGTGCCACGAAGCCCGGTGCCACCAAGCCCGGAGCCACCAAGCCCGGAGCCTCGAGCCCGGAGCCTCGAAGCCCAAGCCCCGGCCGGCCAAGCCGGTGACTCCGGCCAAGCCCAGGCCCGCCAAGCCCGGCCCGCCAAGCCCGGCCCCGCCAAGCCCCGCCCCACCAAGCCCGAACCTGCCAAGCCGGGCCCGACCACCCCGACCACCCCGACCACCCCGACCAGGCCCGCCGAGCCCGCACGACCCGCCGAGCCTCGTACTCCCGCCGAGCCCGCCAAGCCGGACAAGCCCTCGAAGCCGCAGAAGCCGTCGCGGCCCGACCGGCCGTCCAAGCCCGAGAAGCCCTCCAAGCCCTCCAAACCTGAGAAGCCCGGCAAGCCCGGCAAGGGCTCTGGAAACGACGGCCACGGGCACGGGAACGACCGGGGTGACGACGATGACGACGACGACTGAGCGGGGCTTCTCCGAGGGCCAGCCGGCGACTCCACCCGCGCGGCTCGTACCGGCCCGCGCTGGTTGAGCGATGACTGATCGGGTATTGATGTACCCATGACCGCCACCAGACTGATCGCCCGTCCCCTGCTCGCCTCCATGTTCGTCGTGGGTGGGGTCAACGCCTTGAGGAACGCTCCCGCGCTCGCCGCGAGGGCCAAGCCGACGGCCGACCGGCTCCGCCCGCTGTGGGAGAAGGCGGTGCCTGCGGTGAAGCTCCCCGAGGAGACCGTCACCCTGGTCCGCATCAACGGCGCCGCGCAGGTCGTGGCTGGTCTGGCGCTCGCCCGCGGCCGCGCTCCCCGGCTGTCCAGCACGATCCTGGCCGCCTCGCTGGTGCCGTCCACGGTCGCGGGTCACCAGTTCTGGAACGAGAGCGACCCTGACGCACGCGCGGACCAGCAGATCCACTTCCTCAAGAACCTCTCGATGCTCGGGGGACTGATGCTGGCCGCCGTCGACACCGAGGGTCGTCCGGGCGTCGCGTGGCGGGCCAGGCACGGCGCCTCCGCCGTACGCCGTGAGGCCAAGCACCTCGGGCGGGAGGCCAAGCTCGAGGCCCGGCTCGCCGCCAAGTCGATCGGCTAATAGCCTCAGCGGGTGCAGACACGCCCGAGCACCGACCCAGCGATGTGGCCCGCGCCCGTCGCGCGGAGGCCTGTCGACGTGCGGGTGGACCTGCCGGGCTCCAAGTCGCTGACCAACCGGGCGCTGGTCCTGGCCGCGCTGTCGCACGCCCCGTCGGTGGTACGCCGAGCCCTGCGCTCGCGCGACACCGAGCTGATGGCGGAGGCGCTGTCCCGGCTCGGCTCCACCGTGATCACCACCGACGAGGACTGGCTGGTCTTTCCCGGGCCGCTGCGCGGCGCCACCATCGACTGTGGCCTCGCCGGCACGGTGATGCGGTTCCTCCCCCCGGTCGCCGCTCTCGCCAAGGGGCAGGTGCACTTCGACGGGGACCCCCACGCGCGCACGCGCCCGATGGCGGGGGTGCTGGACGCCCTGCGCGCGCTCGGGGTATCGATCGACGACGGCGGGCGCGGCACCCTGCCGTTCACCGTGGCCGGACGCGGACGCGTCCGGGGTGGTCCGGTGACGATCGACGCCTCCGCCTCCAGCCAGTTCGTCTCGGCCCTGCTCCTGGCCGGGGCGTCCTACGGCGAAGGCGTCGTCGTGCACCACGACGGCCCCCCGGTGCCGTCACTGCCGCACATCGAGATGACCATCGCCTGTCTGCGGCAGCACGGCGTCGAGGTGGAGACGAACGGCACCACCTGGACGGTCCCGTGCACCCGCATCCAGGGCACCGACGTGACCATCGAGCCCGACCTGTCCAACGCGGCCCCGTTCCTGATGCTGGCGATGACCAGTCGCGGCCGGGTGCGCGTCCCCGGCTGGCCCCGGTCGACCACGCAGGCGGGTGACGCCCTGCGGGGCCTGCTCGAGCAGATGGGCGCCGAGGTGGTGCTCGAGGACGAGGCGCTCACCGTCACCGGCGGTGACCAGATCCTCGGCATCGACGCCGACCTCCACGACGTGGGCGAGCTGGCGCCCGCGCTGGCCTCGCTGTGCGCGATCGCCTCGACGCCCTCGCGGCTGCGCGGGATCGCGCACATCAGGGGTCATGAGACCGACCGGCTGGCGGCGCTCTCCACCGAGCTGGGCGCGCTCGGCGCCGCCGTGACCGAGCACGAGGACGGCCTCTCCTTCGAGCCGGCCACGCTCCGTGGCGGCACCTTCCACACCTATGCCGACCATCGGATGGCGCATGCGGCCGTCATCATCGGCTCGGCCGTCGACGGCGTCGTGGTGGAGGACGTCGCCACCACGTCCAAGACCTTCCCCGGCTTCGCCGAGGTCTGGGCAGGGCTCGTCGAGTGACGGCCTCGAGAGGTCGCGCATGACCACCGGTCGCTATGGCGAGCACGATCCCGAGAGCTACGAGAGACCCCGCCGCAGCACCCGGCCCCGCACCAAGGACCGGCCGGCGTACGGCGACGCGGTGCCGGCCGTCGTGGTCACCGTCGACCGCGGCCGCTACACCTGCCGTCTCGGGGAGACCGAGCCCATCGTGACCGCGATGAAGTCCCGCTCGCTGGGGCGCAAGGCGGTGATCACCGGCGACCACGTCCGGCTGGTCGGCGACACCTCGGGGGTCGACGGCTCGTTGGCCCGGATCGTGACCGTGGACAAGCGCACGACCGTGTTGCGGCGTACGGCCGACGACGACGACCCGGTCGAGCGGGTGATCGTCGCCAACGCCGACCAGCTCGTGATCGTCACCGCGCTGGCGGATCCCGAGCCACGTCAGGGGCTGATCGACCGAGCCCTGGTGGCGGCGTACGACGCCGGGATGGAGCCGCTCCTGTGCCTGACCAAGGCCGACCTCGCCGATCCCGAGCAGCTGCTCTCCAGCTATCGGCCACTGGGCGTGCACCACGTCGTCACCCAGCGCGGAGGCGACCTCACCGAGATCGCTGAACGACTGGCGGGGCGGACGAGTGTGCTCCTCGGCCACAGCGGGGTCGGCAAGTCCACGCTGGTCAACGCCCTGGTCCCGGACGCCTTCCGCGAGGTGGGCGTGGTCAACGCGGTCACCGGCCGAGGACGGCACACCTCGGTCACCGCCCTGATGCTGGCCCTCCCGGGAGGCGGCTGGATCGTGGACACTCCCGGCATCCGCTCCTTCGGCCTGGCCCACGTCGACCCGGACCAGCTGATCGAGGCGTTCCCGGACCTGCACGAGCTCACGGTGGAGTGCCCGCGGGGCTGCTCGCACGGCGAGGGTGAGCCCGAGTGCGGGCTCACCGAGGCGACCGGGCAGCAGGCCGAGCGGGTGCAGTCCTTTCGGCGGCTGCTGGCGAGCAGGGAAGCCGGAGACCACTACTGAGCGGACCGGCCGATCCGGTGGGAACACCGACCCGGCTGGGCACTGTCGTCGCGCAGCACATCGCGGGGAATACCCTGTGCCCATGCCGTCCGACTTCACCGACGATCTCCGCCTCGCCCATGTGCTGGCCGACGACGCCGATGCCCTCTCCGAGGCGAGGTTCAAGGCGATCGACCTCCACGTGATGACCAAGCCGGACCTCACGCCCGTGACCGACGCTGATCGCTCGGTCGAGGAGGGCATCCGCCGCAGCCTGTCACGGGCCCGGTCCCGCGACGCGGTCGTCGGGGAGGAGTCGGGCAGCAGCGGACACAGCCAGCGGCGTTGGGTGGTCGACCCGATCGACGGCACCAAGAACTTCGTTCGCGGCGTGCCCGTCTGGGCGACGTTGATCGCGTTGATGGTCGAGGACGAGGTCGTGCTCGGCGTGGTCTCCGCCCCGATGCTGAACCGGCGCTGGTGGGCCATGAAGGGCGGCGGAGCGTGGACGGGCAAGTCGCTCCTGCGCGCCACTGCCTGCCAGGTCTCCGACGTGTCCCGGATCGAGGACGCGTCGCTGTCCTACTCCTCGCTGTCCGGCTGGGACGAGCGCGGCCGCCTGGACGACTTCCTCTCGCTCTCGCGTCGCTGCTGGCGCACCAGGGCGTACGGCGACTTCTGGTCCTACATGCTGGTGGCCGAGGGGGCGGTGGACATCGCGACCGAGCCGCAGCTGGAGCTCTACGACATGGCGGCCCTGGACATCATCGTGCGGGAGGCGGGCGGCTACTTCACCTCGCTCGACGGCGAGCCCGGCCCGACCGGGGGCAGCGCGCTGGCCACCAACGGCAAGCTGCACGACCAGGCGCTGGCGTTCCTGGGAGCGTTGCCCGACCAGGGCGATCCGCATCCGGGAGGCACCGTGCACGACCTGAGCTCGCGACGGGGCGATCCCGCCCTCGATCACGAGTCCTGAGACCAATGCCCCTGTGCAGGGGTGCTCGGGCACACTAGATTCAAGGGCACGTGACCTCGACGAGGCGTGTACCGAAGGGGCCCAACATGAAGATCAACGACGTGATCCGCGGCAAGACCCACGGCGGCGTGATCACCATCACACCAGATTCCTCTGTGCGCGAGCTGCTCGCGCTGCTGGCAGAGCACAACATCGGCGCCGTGATCGTGAGCGGCGACGGCAAGGGGGTCGACGGGATCGTCAGCGAGCGCGATGTCGTCCGCAAGCTGAACGGCGACGACACGGTGCTGGACGCACCGGTTCGCCAGATCATGACGGAAGCCGTTCAGACCTGCGAGCCAGGACACGATGTCGACGGGCTGATGGCGCAGATGACCGAGCACCGGATCCGGCACGTGCCGGTCATCGACGACGGCGAGCTGGTGGCCGTGGTCAGCATCGGGGACGTCGTGAAGAGCCGGATCACCCAGCTCACCTTCGAGCGCGACCAGCTGGACAGCTACGTCCACCAGACCTGACCCCGGGGGGTCTACTCCCACGTGGCAGGCTTGCCCCATGACTGCTGACAAGCCTGAGATCGATGCCCCTGACGGCCCGCCGCCCTCCGAGCTGGAGATCACCGAGCTCTCCGAGGGTGACGGGGCCGAGGCCACGGCCGGAAGCACGGTCTCGGTCCACTACGTCGGGGTGGCGCACTCCACCGGTGAGGAGTTCGACGCCTCGTACAACCGCGGGACGCCGCTCGACTTCCGCCTCGGGGCCGGCCAGGTCATCTCCGGGTGGGACCAGGGCGTGCAGGGCATGAAGGTCGGCGGCCGTCGTCAGCTGACCATCCCGCCTCACCTCGCCTACGGCGACCGTGGCGCCGGCGGCGTGATCGCCCCCGGTGAGACGCTGATCTTCGTGGTCGACCTGATCTCGGTGCGCTGACCCGGTTCTCGCGCCGGGCTGGTGCCTAGCCCGAGACCACGCGGGAGGCGACGCCACCCAGCACGACCACGTCACCGGGCCGGAGCTGCCGCCCCCGCCTGGTCTCGACCTCGCCGTTGACCGTCACGGAGCCCTGGATCATCAGCTCCTTGGCGTCGGAGCCGCTCTCGATCAGGTTGGCGAGCTTGAGGAACTGACCGAGTCGGATGGACTCGTCGCGGATCGGCACGTCCTCGATGTGGCTCGCCATCAGAGCACCAACGAGATCGCGTGGATGATGACGCCGACGAGTCCGCCGACCACGGTGCCGTTGATGCGGATGAACTGCAGGTCCCGGCCGACGTGCAGCTCGATCTTGCGCGCCGCCTCCTTGCCGTCCCAGCGTTCGATGGTCTGGGTGATCACCGCCGTAAGCTCGTTGCCGTAGCGGCCGACGGCCCAGACCACGATGTTCGCCGCCCAGGTGTCCAGCTTGGTGCGCAGCGCGTCGTCTCGACCGACGCGCTCGCCCAGCCCCGCCAGCTCCTGGGCCGCCCGAGCACGCAGTGGGCCGTCCTGGTCCTCCAGCGCCTCCAGGAGCGCCTTGCGGAACGCACTCCACAGCGACATGCCGGTGACGATCATCTGCGGCTGCTCGAGCACCCGCAGCTTGAGCTTCTCGGCCCGGGCCTGGGTGGCCGGGTCGTGCAACAGGTCCTGGGCGAGCTGACGGAGCAGGCTGTCGATGGCCACCCTGGCGTGGTGCTGCGGGTCGCGGCGGATGTCGGCCACCCAACGGATGGCCTCCAGGTGCAGCCGGCCGGTGACGACCTCGTTGAGTCGGTCCGGCGCCCACCACGGAGCCCGCTCCCCGATCACGTCGGAGAAGGTCTCCTGGTTGTGCACCAGCCAGCGATGTCCCTCCTCCAGGGCGAGGTCCACCAGGCCGTGGTGGGCGTTGTCCGCGACGATCTCCTGGAGCAGGCCGCCCGCGACCGGAGCGATCGGCTCGGCCATGAGCCGCGGGATGATCACCTCCTCGACGACGGAGGCGACATCGCGGTCGCGCATCTTGCGCAGCCCGATCGCGGCCACGTTGGTCGCCTCGGCCACCACCCGACGGGAGTTGGCGGGGTCCGTGAGCCACTGGCCCACGCGCTGGGAGATGTCGGCGACCATCAGCCTTTCGCGGACCACGTCCTCGTTGAGGAAGTTCTCGGCGAAGAACTCCTCGAGGCTCTTGCCGAACTCGTCCTTCTTGCGCGGCACCAGTGCGGTGTGCGGGATCGGCAGCCCCAACGGGTGGCGGAACAGTGCGGTGACGGCGAACCAGTCCGCGATGGCGCCCACCATGCTCGCCTCGGCGCCCGCGTTGACGAACCCCCAGAAGCCGTCCTGGTTCAGGGTAAGGAGGTAGACGACCGCGGCGACCAGCAGGAGACCGCCGGCGACCCCCTGCATCCGGCGCAGGCGGGTGCGGCGGAGCGCGTCCGCGTCGGATTCGGTGGCCAGCGATGTAGTAGTCATGACCTGCGAAACCTATCCACCATGTCGATACGTGCGGGCAGCCGTGTGGCACGCCCTAGACTTCGCCCGGTGTATCGCACTCTGCGCAGCCCCGCCCTCGCCTGTCTGGCGCTGGGCGTAGCTCTATCGGCAACCTTGTCCGTGTCCGGCGACGCCGAGGCGGCGAGCGCCTCTCGCGGCACGCCGCAGGCCCAGCACCACTCCCCCGACCTCACCTCGAGCGAGGCGAAGGCGGTGCTGTCGGAGGCCAAGTCAGTGCTGGGCAGCACCGACGCCGAGCCCCCCTCCCGCGGCACTGCCGGCGATCTCACCATGACGCTGCGGGACCTGTTCCTGGCCCGTCCGAGCCTCGCCAGCGGCGACCGGCGTACGGCCAACCGGATCCTGTCTCGCGACGTCGCCTCCGACCGGGTCGAGACCGGCGCCGCGCAGACACCGACCGTGGTCTGCTCGACGAACATCTGCGTCCACTACGGCACCGGCACCACGCCCGCCTGGGCACAGACGACGCTGTCCACGCTCGAGGAGGTCTGGGACGCCGAGGTGGCCTACATGGGACGGACGCCGCTGCCCGACGGCGGAGCCCCTTCGGATCCCAACAACCCCGACGACCGGCTGGACGTGTTCCTGCGCGATCTCGCACCCCAGGGCGTCTACGGCTACTGCGCAGGCGACGACAGCTCGACGCTGTCACAGGTCTCGTCCTACTGCGTGCTCGACGACGACTACAGCCGGTCCCAGTACGGCGCCGCCCCCCTCGAGTCGCTCAAGGTGACCGCCGCCCACGAGCTCTTCCACACGATCCAGTTCTCCATGGACATCGGCGAGGACCTCTGGTTCATGGAGGGCACCGCCGTGTGGATGGAGGACCACGTCTACGACCACATCAACGACCACTACCAGTACCTCTCCACCAGCCCCATCCGGCAGCCGCGGACGTCACTGGACTCCATGGACAGCACGTTCCCCTACGGCTCGTTCCTCTTCTTCACCTACGCCGCCGAGCGGCAGGACCCCGCTCTGGTGCGCCGGTTCTGGGAGGCGGCGGTCGGAAGTACCTCGTCGCTCCCGGCGATCCGGGGTGTGGTGGGCGCCTCGCAGTGGAGGAGCTTCTTCGCCACCTTCGGCAGCTGGAACACCCTGCCGGCCGGCAGCTACAGCGAACGGGCCGGCTACCCCAGTCCCGTGTGGGGGATCTCCAAGACGCTGACCACGAGGTCTCCCTCGACGGGGTGGCGCACCCTGGGCATTCCGCGCCTGGCCAACTCGGCGGTCCTGCTCCGCCCCGGCTCCCGGCTGAGCACTCGCAAACGGCTGCTGGTCCAGGTGAACGGGCCCGATCTCGCGTCCGGCACCGCAGCCATCCTCCAACGTCGCTACCGCGACGGGCGGGTGACCCAGACGCGCATCAGGCTCGATGCCGCCGGCAACGGGCGCACCCTGGTGCGCTACAACCGGACTGTGCTCCGTTCGGTCGTGGTGGTGCTCAGCAACTCGGCGCTCTCCGGCGGCCGACGTGGCTTCAAGGTGCAGGCGAGGTTGCGCTAGCGGTCCGTCTGCGAGATGGCGCGGCCTCGCCGCGCACCCATCCGTCAGGTGTTCGGCGACGAACCTCCTGGCACAGGCCACCACCGGCCACCCCGATCCGTTCTGGAGACCCACGTGCCGACACTGAGCGACTTCTCTGCCACCACGATCACCGGCGAGCCGGCGAGCCTCGACAAGTACGAGGGCAACGTCGCCCTCGTCGTGAACACCGCGTCGGCCTGCGGGTTCACCCCCCAGTTCGAAGGGTTGGAGAGGCTGCACGAGCAGTACGCCGACCAGGGCCTGTCGGTGCTCGGCTTCCCGTGCAACCAGTTCGGCGACCAGGACCCGGGCAGCAACCAGGAGATCGGCGCGTTCTGCCAGAAGAACTACGGGGTGTCGTTCCAGATGTTCGAGAAGGTCGATGTCAACGGTGACGACGCGCACCCGCTCTACCAGTGGCTGCGCGAGGAGAAGCGCGGCCTGATGGGCGAGAAGATCAAGTGGAACTTCACCAAGTTCCTGATCGGCCGTGACGGCTCCGTGCTCAAGCGCTACGGCTCCACGACCAAGCCGGAGAAGATCGCCGCCGACATCGAGCGGGCGCTCGCAGCCTGACCGGCACTGCTCAGTCGGGGTTTTACTGCACGGTAACGTGGCCAGCACGCCCGCGACCGTCCGACAGGAGCAGAGATGCAGCTTGCCCTGACCGAGGAGGAGTCCGCCTTCCGCGAGGAGATGCGGACCTTCTTCACCACCGAGATCCCCCAACAGCTCCGCGACACGGTCGCCGCTGGCAGACACGTGGGCAAGGAGGGGATCGTCGAGAGTCAGCGCATCCTCAACGCCGCAGGTCTCGCTGTCCCGAACTGGCCCACCGAGTGGGGTGGGCGGGACTGGAGTGCGCTGCAGCGCCACATCTGGCACGAGGAGATGCAGCTGGCGTGCGTGCCGCCGCCGCTGGCCTTCAACGCCAGCATGGTGGGGCCGGTGATCGCGAACTTCGGGTCCGAGGAGCAGAAGCAGAAGTTCCTGCCGGCGACCGCGAACCTCGACATCTGGTGGTGCCAGGGGTTCTCCGAGCCTGATGCCGGGTCGGATCTGGCCTCGCTGAAGACCAAGGCCGTGCGTGACGGGGACGACTGGGTGATCAACGGGCAGAAGGCGTGGACCACCCTGGGACAGCACGCCGACTGGATCTTCGTGCTCTGCCGCACCGACCCCGACGCCGAGCGCAAGCAGCAGGGCATCAGCTTCATCCTGTGCCCGATGGACGCCGAGGGCGTGACGTTGCGACCGATCCAGCTCATCGACGGCGGCTACGAGGTCAACGAGGTGTTCTTCGAGGACGTCCGGGTCCCGGCTGAGAACCTGGTCGGCGAGGAGAACGCGGGCTGGAGCTACGCCAAGTTCCTCCTCGGCAACGAGCGCGTCGGTGTCGCGCCGGTGGGCGCGACCAAGCGAGTGCTCGCCGGCGTGAAGGAGATCGCGGTGCAGACCGGTCAGGTCGAGGACCCCCTCGTGGCCGCGCAGATCATCGAGCTGGAGAACGAGCTGCTCGCCCTGGAGCTGACCGCACTCCGCGTCGTGGCCAGCTCCGCCGACGGCAAGCCCCATCCGGCCTCCTCGGTGCTCAAGCTCAAGGGCACCGAGCTCCAGCAGGCGGTCTCCGAGCTGATGGTGGACCTCGGCGGTCCGCTCTCCCTGGCCTCGGGTGCCGACGAGGGCTCCGGTGTCCCCGGCTGGGCACGCGGGTCGGTTCCGACGTACCTCAACCTCCGCAAGGCCTCGATCTACGGCGGCTCCAACGAGATCCAGCGCCAGATCATCGCCGGCACGATCCTCGGTCTCTAGAAAGGGCTCGCTGACATGGACTTCACCCTCGATGGTGAGCAGACCGCCCTCCGCGACGCGGTCCGCGGACTGCTCAAGACCTATGACCCCGAGCGCAGGCGCGAGGTGGTGGCAGAGGACCCCGGCTTCGACGAGAAGATGTGGGAGCGGCTCGCCGAGATGGGCGTCCTCGGACTCCCGTTCAGCGAGGACGAGGGCGGGATGGGCGCCGGGCCGGTCGAGGTCTCGGTGGTCGCCGAGGAGCTCGGTCGGGTGATCGCCCCCGAACCGTACGTCGAGGCGGTCGTGCTCGCCGGTGGCCTGGTGGCGGCTCACGGCAGCGCGGAGCAGAAGAAGGAGATCCTCGGCGGGCTCTCGTCGGGCGAGCTGATCCTGGCCTTCGCCTGGTCCGAGCCGACCGGTGGCGAGGGCGGTGTGAGCGTGGACGGCGACACCCTCACGGGGGTGAAGGAGCCGGTGTTCAACGGCGCTCGCGCCGACCTGCTGGTCGTCTTCGCCGAGGACCGTCTCTTCCTGGTCGAGGGTGCGCACACCGAGCGCACGTCGTATCCCACCTTCGACGGCGGCCGGGCCGCGCGCGTGAGCTTCGACCGCTGCCCGGCGACGCCACTGGGCGAGGGTGGCTCGGCGACCGAGACGATCAAGGACGTCATCGCCGCCGCGACCGTCGCCTACTGTCACGAGGCGCTGGGCGCGATGGACTCGGCCCTCAAGCTGACCACGGACTACCTCAAGACCCGCTCCCAGTTCGGAGTCACGCTCAACCGCTTCCAGTCGTTGAACTTCCGCGCGGCGGACATGTACACCTCGCTGGAGCTGACCCGCAGCATCGTCCTCTGGGCGACGATGGTGCTCGCCGACGAGTCGTCCTCACCGGAGCGCAAGCGCGAGGCGGCCTCGCGCGCGAAGCTGCAGGTCAGTCGGGCGAGCCGGCACATCGGCCAGGAGGCCATCCAGCTCCATGGCGGCATCGGCATGACCGCGGAGTACTCCGTGGGGCATTTCACCGCTCGGTTGACCGCCATCGACCACCTGCTCGGCGACGCTCGGCAGCAGGTGCGCAACCTGTCGCGACGGCTGACCTCCTACGGCGTGGTCGACCCGCTGTCCTGACTCGAGGGTGCGTCCCGTGGTTATGGCCACCCGAGGTCCGCTCAGGCCTCAGCCGCCGAACCAGGCACCGCGTCCGCCGTACCAGTCTCCGAAGCTGTTCGACGACGCGCGGCCCCGCCCGCCGAGGTAGCTGCCGACCACGGCGGCCCCCAGGTCGTCCAGCTCGGGGGCCACGACCCGGCCGCCGACCCGGTCCGCGAGCTTCTCGATGAAGCGCGCCAGGCCGGGATCCTCGCCGAGCCGGAAGAACGTGGTCGACGCGCCCAGGCGGGCCGCGTTGTCCAGCTCGCGCACGGACCAGGCCACGGTCAGCGGGTGCGGCGGGTAGGAGAACCAGACCTCGCCGTCCGGCTCCAGGTGACTGGTCGGCTCGCCGTCGGTGACGATCAGGAGCACCGGTTGGGCACTGGGGTGCTTGCGGAAGTGCCGGTTGGCCAGGAGCAGCGCGTGATGGAGGTTGGTGCCCTTGTCCCACATGGCGTCGAGCCCGGTCAGCTCCTCGATCTCCATCACCCGGGCGGAGCGACCGAAGCCGATCAGCTGCAGGTCGTCGCCCCGGAACCGGGTGCTGATCAGCTGGTGGAGGGCGAGCGCGGTCCGCTTCATCGGGACCCAGCGGTTGGCCATCGCCATCGAGAAGGAGGTGTCGACCAGCAGCGCGACGGCCGCCTGGGTGCGCGCCTCGGTCTCGTTGACCTCGATGTCGCGGACGTCGATGCGCAGCCCCGCGAGCGGGTCGTTGCCCTCTTCGGCCGTTCTGACCACAGCGTTGGTGATCGTCTTGGTGACGTTCCAGGGCTCGGTGTCGCCGAAGACCCACTCACGACTGGCGCCGCTCAGCTCGCCCGCAGCACCGGCGTGACGCAGGTCACGCTGCCCTTGGCGTCCTGAGAGCCGGCCGGCGACGTCCTTGAGCAGTGCCTTGCCGAGCTGTCGCATCGCCTTGGGTGAGAGCTTGAGCTGACCGTCGGACCCTCGTCTGAGGTACCCGGTGTCCCGCAGCGCACGCTCGAGCTCGGCCAGCGTCCTGGCATCGACCGCCGCGGCGTCACCGAGCTGACGCGCGAGCTTGTCCAGGTCGACATCGTCCATCCGGGCACCGCCGTAGGACTGGGAGAGCTGCTCGCCGAGCTCGTCGAGGTCCGCGAGGTCCTGGAGGACGCCGGTGCCGTCACCGAGCCCGAGTCCCTGCTCGCCACCGAACTCCTCCGAGCTGCCCCAGTCCTCACCTGGTCGTACGGCGCGGAGGCTCTCGTCGAGCCGGGACAGGGACTCCATCAGCTCGGGGCTGCCGAAGGCCTGGCCGGCGAGCGCGTCCAGCTCGTCGCGCTGCTCCTGGGTCATCGAGTTGCGCATCCGCTGGGCGGCCGCGGCACGCTGGGCCAGCGTGTCCAGCAGCTCGTCGATGCTGCCCGGGTTCTCCGGGAAGAAGTCCCCGTGCTTGTCCATGAAGTCGGCGAAGTCCTGATCGGTGTCCTCACCCCGACGGTGCTTGTCCAGCAGGTCGTTGAGGTCACCCAGCATCTCGTTGACGGCCGCTCGGTCGGCGTCGGTGGCGTTCTCCAACGCCTGCTTCATGCCCTTGAACCGCTGGTCGAGCAGCTCCCGACCGAGCAGGTCCAAGATGTGCTCGTAGTCGGCCCGGGCCTCCACGCTGTGCCAGTCATAGCCACCGAGCCTCCTGGACCGCGGCCGCGGTGCTCGCGGGGAGGCTGTCCAGCCGCATCTCGTCGAAGGCGCGGTCGGCATCGTCGAGGTCCACGTCCCGCGCAAGCTGCTGTCGCTCCGCGAGCACGGCCCGGTCCAGCAGCTCGCGGACCTCCTGCATGGTGCCGTCCAGCTGGTGCCGGTTGAGCAGCTCGCGCCGCTTGGCCGCCACCCGTCGGGCGAGGTCGTCGAGACCGGCCTGGGAGCGTCCGCCTCGACGAAGGAACTCGCGCATGGCCCGCTCGGGCGAGTAGCCCGCCATCACGTCCTCGCCGATCGCGTCCAGCGCCTCAGCCAGGTCGACCGGCGCAGCGAGCGGATCCGGGCCACCGGCGTATCCGCGGTAGCGCGAGCGCGCGGCGGGTCGCCGAGCCCGCGGAGCCTCAGCCATAGACGACCTCGCCGTCCCCGGCCTCCTTGCCGACCTTCTGCGCGAGGTAGAGCCCTTCGAGGGCCAGCTCGATCGCGCTTGCTCGCTCGCCGTCGTTGGTGGCCTCGAGCCGGTCGCAGACCTGGTCGTAGAGCTCGGACTCACCCAGCATGGGCAGGCCGCTGAGGAAGTCGATGGCGGAGACCTGCTCGCCGGTGGTGACGCTCGCCCCCTGCTCCAGGGCCTGCACGAGGAGACCGAGGTCGACGCCCGCCAGGCGTGATCGCACCGTCTCGGCGGTGGCCTTGCGGAGCAGGTGCTCGAGGATCTGGGCCTCCCGCCCCTCCTCCCCGGTCTCGAACTCCACCTTGCCGCCGAGGACCTCGACCGCGGTCTCGAGGTCGACCACCCGCGCCACCGCCGCCGACTCGCCCTGCGAGGTGGCTCGGTGCAGCGCGGAGGCGGCGATGGTCTCGGCTCCGGCGATGGAGAACCGCGCGGACACGCCGGAGCGCTGGTCGACCGAGCTGGACTCCCGCAGCGCGCGCGTGAACCGGGCCAGGATCTCGATCAGGTGACCGGGGACGTCGGCGACCAGGTCAGCCTCCTGGAGGATCACCGCGACCTCGTCGGTCAGCTCGATCGGGTAGTGGGTCCGGATCTCGGCGCCGAAGCGATCCTTGAGCGGAGTGATGATCCGCCCCCTGTTGGTGTAGTCCTCCGGGTTGGCGCTGGCGACCACCAACGTGTCGAGCGGAAGTCGCAGCACGTAGCCGCGGATCTGGATGTCTCGCTCCTCCATCACGTTGAGCATCGCCACCTGGATGCGCTCGGCGAGGTCGGGGAGCTCGTTGATGGCGACGATGCCCCGGTGCGAGCGCGGGATCAGCCCGAAGTGGATCGTCTCCGGGTCACCGAGGCTGCGGCCCTCCGCCACCTTCATCGGGTCCACGTCTCCGATCAGGTCGGCGACGCTGGTGTCCGGGGTGGCGAGCTTCTCGGCGTACCGCTCGTCGCGGTGCCGCCACGCGACCTCGAGCTGGTCGCCCTCGTCGAGAGCGCGGCGCTTGGAGGCGTGGATGATCGGCTCGTAGGGGTGCTCGCCGAGCTCGGACCCGCTGATCACCGGAGTCCACTCGTCGAGCAGCCCCACGAGGGTCCGCAGCAGCCGGGTCTTTCCCTGGCCGCGCTCCCCCAGGAGGACGACGTCGTGGCCGGCCAGGAGGGCCCGCTCGAGCTGCGGGATCACGGTGGTCTCGAAGCCGTGCAGTCCCGGCCAGGGGTCGCGGCCCTCGCGCAGGGCGTCCAGCAGGTTGCCGCGCAGCTCCTCGCGGAGCGACTTCTGCTGATGACCGCTCTCGCGGAGCTGGCCGACGTTGTGGATGGCTGGTGCAGTCGTGGTCACCTCGAACACGCTACCCATCCCCAGCAATAGCGAGGTTTCCGCCAAGCACCCTCCATGTTTCGACCCGCTCGCTCACCGACGACGGCGCGCCGGCCGAGCCCCGGAGGTCAGCCCGCTGGCACGGTCTCGGGCTGGGCGGAGGTCGCGCGACCCCGGAAGCGGTGCACTGTGCCGCCGAGCCCCAGACCGATCGCGGCCGGCACCAGCACGAGCAGGGCGTAGAAGGCCGTCTCGCCGACGACTGCGCCGACCAGGTCGCGATCGGGTCCGGTCGACGACGCCACCGCGGAGATGCCTGCGCCCGCCACGCACGAGGTGAGCAGCCAGGTGAGCGACCGGCGCACGAAGCCCTGGCGTACGCCGTCGCGGCGAGGGTTCATGCCCTCAGCGTGGAGGTCCCCGACTAGGTCGCGCAGCAGATCGACGGCAGACCCACCCGAGGTGGGTCAGTCCGCGGAGTACTCCGGGTACTGGCTGCGGAACCCCGCGCGGCGACCGATCCAGGCGAGCACAGCCGTCGGCGGGCCGCTCACGACGCGCAGCAGGTTCGAGGGCGGCGCGAACTCTCGGCGATAGTCGCGGGCCAGGACGGCGAGCTGGAGCGGGTGACGCGGAAGCCCCTTGGGTCCAGCCTTGCCGTCGCGGGCAAGCCCGCAGAGGGTCTCGAAGAAGTGCTCACTGTTCAGCGCCGGTGTGAACCGGACGACCAGGTGGGCGTCGCTCTCCCCGACCTGTCCCCAGCTGTGCGAGGTCCTCGCCGGCACGGTCCACTCGCCACCGGCCTCGACCCGCTCCCGGTGATCGCCCACCTGACGCTCGACCGCGCCGGAGACCACGCGAAAGTCAGCACGCTGCTCGGGGTGGGCGTGAGGCGCGGCCACGACCGCCCCCTTGCCGAGGTGCAGGTCGAACTCGACGAACTCCCCGTTCGTCGAGGCTGCGGTGTGCCGCCAGACGAAACGCTCCTGGCTGACCGGGTTCTCCATCTCCGTGCCTACTGCGACCACGTGTGTCTCCCGAGTGTCGTCGTGGGTCTGTCCCGCGGAGAGTCTACGACTCGTCACTCGCACGGCGGGTTGGGCGAGACTGTGTCCATGAGCCAGAGCCCGGTGGCGCGCTCCTGCCCGTGTGGCGCACCGTCCTACGACGCCTGCTGCGGACGCCTCCACCGCGGCGAGGACCAGGCCGCCTCGCCCGAGGAGCTGATGCGCTCGCGCTTCTCGGCGTACGCCGTGGGCGACACCGAGTACGTCTGGCGCACGTGGCACCCACGCACCCGTCCGGCGACCGTGTCCGCCGACCGGAGCACTCGTTGGACGGCGCTGGAGGTGGTGGAGGCGTCCGAGCAGGTGGTGGAGTTCCGCGCCCACTTCGACACCCCCCAAGGTCCGGGCGTGCTGCACGAGCGCAGCGGCTTCGAGCTGCGCGCAGGTCGCTGGTTCTACCTCGAGGCGCTGTGAGGCCCCGAGGGCGGGACGCTGCTCAGCGGGTGGCCGCAGCCAGCACCTTCTCGCGCACCCACCCGTGGCGGATCCGCTGCGGGTGGTCGCCGACCGGCAGGTAGGCCAGCTCCTTCTTCGAGTCGAAGCTGAGTACGGCCACCGAGTCGGCCTCGCTCAACGAGACCCAGCAGGTGTCGCCGAGGCCCTCGGTCGTCCAGTACGGCTTGCCGTAGGAGTGGCCGGTGGTGGCCTTGTCGAAGATCTTGGGCCGCATCGTCCGGCGGTCCACCAGGGCCGCGTAGTCGTCCATCGTGCCGGCCGCACACAGCGTCGTGCCGGCCTGATCCATCGACAGACCATGGTGGGCGGAGTCGTTGACGTACTGCTCCTTGGGCATCTGCGGCACCCGGTTGGGGAGGTCGACCACGCGACGCACCGCCCCCGAGCGCGGCTCGGGCTTCCTCCCGGAGGTGTAGCTCACCTCGCCGTCGACGTCCTTGGCCTGGGTGTCGAACTCGACCAGCCCGTGGAAGTAGGAGACCTGGAAGTAGACGAAGCGCTCGTCGGGTGCCAGCGCCATCGGCCTGACCGCAGAGCTCATGCCCGGGTAGCCGGCCTCGTCGAGCTCCTTGCCCATGTCCCATCGCCGGGCCACCTTGAAGCTCGCGTTGCGCACGATCTGGAACCACCGGTCGCCCTTGAGCGCATCGTGAGCCGGACCGATCTTGACCGGTCCCGCCCCGGTCTCGTCGCCCGGCGTGTACACCTTGCCGATGCTGGCGTGGAAGATGCGCTCCCCGTCGGAGGTGTAGTTGCTCTCGTGCGGGGTCTCCCCGGACTCGAAGGTCCGCAGCCGGTCGCCCATCCTCAGCTGTCTGCCCCCCAGGCGCTGGCCGACCATCGAGAACTCGATCACCTGACGCTCGGTCGAGTCGCTGACCAGCAGCCGCCTGCCGTCCGGTGAGAGCCCCATGTGGTCGGTGCGGTGGCCGTCCATCGACTGCTCGCGCACGATGCTGTCGGAGCGTCCCGCGAGCGCTCGGGCGACATCGATCCACACGACGTCCGCGAAGCTCGGCCTGGAGACCGCCAGGTAGCGACCGTCCCGGGTGCTGAACATGTCGTCGACGTACTGGTCGTGGCCTTCACCCGGTCCCTGCTGGATGGCGAGGTAGAACGCCAGCCGCTCCGGGTCCCTGCGGATGTCCGCGAGCTCCTGGTCCTTGTCCGGGATCAGGTCGACGCCACGCTTGAGCACCTTGAGCCGGCGTGCGTCCACGATCGACGCCGTGCCGGCCCAGTTGTTGCCGACCCACATCACGTCGCGCAGCGCGTCCGAACGGGCGGCCGAGCGCGGAGCCGCGTCCGCAGCCGGCAGGGCACCCACTCCGGTGAGCAGGGCAGCTGGAAGCGCGAGCAGGGAGAGCAGAGCGGTACGTCGCATGCTGAGGACAACGATCCGACGCGGGTCGCGTCACGCCGGCGTACGACGGCCTCGGACCGCTGGGCGTGTGCCACTCTTGGCCGGTGCCTGCCGAGACCCTGACCGCGATCGTCGCGGGGATGCTGCTCCTGGCGGCGGGGATGACGATCTGGATGCTCCGCCAGGCGCTGGCCGGGGCACGGGCCGAGGCGGCCGAGCTGCGTCAGGCGCTGGAGGCGGAGCGGGAGATCCCGCGCGGTCCCCGCGCCGCTCAAGCCGCCCAGGCCGCTGGGCTGGCGATGAGGACGGTGGTCGAGACCGCCACCAGGGTGCGTGAGCAGGGCGTGCGCGGCATGCTGCTCAGCTCGATCGACGACCTGACCGCCTGGGCGAAGGAGGATCGCAACGAGATCGCCCGGATCGCCTCCTCCGACGGCACGGTCACGATGCTGTTCTCCGACATCGAGAACTCCACCAGCCTGAACAGCGAGATCGGCGACCGGGAGTGGGTCAAGCTGCTCGGCGCCCACGACAAGCTGCTGCACCACTTCATCGACCGTCACCGCGGGCACGTCGTCAAGAGCCAGGGAGACGGCTACATGGTGGTGTTCCCCACCCCCGAGCTCGCGCTCGGTGCCGCGGTCGGCATCCAGGGCGCGCTCAGTGCGAAGCGGCAACGCAACCGTCGGCTCCGCAGGATGCCGATCCGGGTGCGCATCGGACTGCACACCGGCACCGCCATCGAGCGCGAAGGTGACTTCTTCGGCCGCAACGTGGCGATGGCGGCCCGCGTCGCGGCCATGGCCGACGGCGGCGAGATCCTGGTCACCGCGGAGATCGCCGACCAGCTGCGCGACGCTGAGAGCTTCCGCTTCATCGAGGACGACACCGTCGAGCTCAAGGGGCTTCCCGGAGAGCACCAGCTGTGGCTGGTCGAGCCGGCATGACCCGGATCTTCGAGCAGACCGCCGTGAGTCGGCGCGTGGCCGCTCCTGCCGCCCGAGCGTGGACTCCCGGGCCGGACCGCCGGGGCCGGGTGACCTGAGCCGTGGCCGGCATCCTCGTGGTCGACGGCGCCAACGTCGTGGGGTCGCGCCCCGACGGCTGGTGGCGCGACCGGGCCGGCGCGGCCGCGCGGTTGCACGGCCGCCTCGCCGTGGCCGACACCGCCTACACCGAGATCGTCCTGGTCCTCGAGGGTCAGGCGAAGGCGGGCGTGCCGCGGGGCCGTGACGGTCACCTCCGGACGGTCCACTCCCCCGGCGACGGAGACGCGACCATCGTCAAGGAGGCCTCGTCGGCGCGAAAGCTCGGTCGCGACGTCGTCGTGGTCACAGCCGACCGTGCGCTGGCTCAGCGCGTCGAGTCGGTGGGATGTCGCACGATGAGCCCGACCTGGCTGCTCGCGGTGCTCGAGGACTGACCCTGCTCACCAGCCCTCGGTGCGCTTGAGCCTGATCACGGCCGACAGGTCCAGCTCGTTGTCACGGCGCCACCGCCTCAACCTGCGGCGATCGTGCGCGAGAGCGCGCTGGCCGCCGCCCGTCCTCCCGTGGTGCCAGCGCAGCGCGTCCTCGGCGTAGGCCACCCAGGCGATCGGCCGGGCTCTTCGGATCGCGTCCAGCGCGTCCACCGCGTCCCAGCCCTGCGCCAGGAGAACGGCGAAGCCGAGCGAGGGACCACGGTTGATGCCCATGTGGCAGTGAGTCAGCACCGTGCCACCCTGCTCGATCGCCGTCAGCGCCCAGCTGACCCCGACGTCGAACCACGCGCTCGGGACCAGCTGCCCGGCATCGTCCATCCCGTGGTGGAGGTAGGCGATCCCCGGTGCGCTGCGGGCGACCCAGCTCTCGTCGCTCCACTCGACACGCGCGTCCACGACATGGGTCACCCCCACCGCGACGAGCTCGCCCAGCTGGCGCCCGGCGAGCTCGGTGTCGCGGGTGTGGAGGTCGCCGCCGACCAGCAGCCGGGACGTGACGAAGGCCGCATCGGCGACGGCCAGAGAGGGCGGGGTCTGGGGGTCCACCTCGTGAAATCTAGGCCCCCGCGCCCACAGGGCGCAGCCGGCTGCCGCTCAGCCGGTGTTCGAGCGCCGCTTCAGCGCCTTGGTCGCGGGCCCCTCGAGCACCTCTCCCTCGACCCCGAACCGGGAGCCGTGCAGCGGGCAGTCCCACGAGCTCTCCGCGTCGTTCCAGTGCAGGAGCCCGCCGAGGTGCGTGCACACCGCCACCACCGAGCACGGCTGGTCGCGCCGCACTCCCTCGACCACCGAGGCCGCCGCGGCGACGCCCACCTTGGTGTTCATCGTCGCGAGCTGGGCCGCGGCCCGCGGTCGCGTCCCTCGACGACTCATCGTCCTCGCCCACGCCGGCTCGCTGCCCAGGATCGAGCCCGAGATGGACCGAGCCGCTGCCACCCCGTTCGTCATGCCCCACTTGTCGAACCCCGTCGCCGCGTAGATGCGGCCGCCTCCGCGAGGCAGCAGGCCCACGAACGGAACAGCGTCGTACGGCGAGTAGTCCTGCGCCGACCACTGGTGGGTCTCGACCGCGTCCGGGAAGTACGTCGCGGTCCAGGCCCGCAGCCGGTCGACGTGCTCGGCCTCCGAGCGGGTCCGTCCGACCTCGTGCCCGCTGCCACCGACCAGGAGCCTGGTCCCGCCCGATCCGGGCGCGTCCCTCACCGAACGAGAGTCCGACCCCACCGAGAGGTACATCCCCTCAGGTGCCGCAGCGGACTCGAAGGCCAGGGCGTAGGAGCGCTGCGCCTCCTGCTTGGAGAAGAACAGACCACGGTCCAGCACGGGGGCACCGGTGGCGAGCACGACGTGCTCCGCCCGCAGGGTCGCGCCGTTGCCCAGGCTCACCTCGGGCGACCCGGTCAGGGAGACGCCGGTGACACGGTGTCCCTGGTGCAGGGTCCCCCCGTGGCCCCGGAGCTGCTCCGCGAGCGCAGCGAGCACCTCCATCGGGTCGAACTGCGCCTGCTCCTCGAGCACGGCGGCCCCGAAGTTCGGGAACGGGACCTCGAGGGAGTCGCGCCAGGTGAGCTGGAGACCCAGCGACCTGGCCGCGTCGTACTCCTTGCGGACGCTGGAGATCTCGCTCTCGCTCGCCGCATAGGTGTGCGCAGCGCGACGCTGGAAGGGCACGGCGTGCTCGGCACAGAAGCCCAGCAGCCACTCCATCCCGTCACGGTTGGCCTCGAGGTACGCAGTCGCCACCCGTGCGGACTGGTAGGTGAGCAGCTTGGAGTACTTCGTGCCCTGGAGCAGCGACACCTTCGCGGTGGTGTTGCCGGTCGCAGCCGCTCCCACATGACGCGCCTCGACGACCGCGACCCGACGCCCCGCGCGAGCGAGCAGCAGCGCGGTGGCCAGCCCGGTGATCCCTGCCCCGACGACGATGTCGTCGATCGGACTCTCGGGCAGCGGGTCACTGTCGACAGGCCGCGCATCCGCGAGCCACAAGGAGGTCATCGCTGGCGTGTGCCCGCTCGGCGGCAGTTCATGCACTGCCGGACCGTCGACCTCAGTCGTCGATCCTGTTGCGTCCGCTGCCGTCAGCGGAGGACTCGACCTCGACAGGGGCGGCTCCCGCGGCCGGGCCGGGGGCGCTGCCCACGACCGGTGCGGGCGACGGGTCCACCACCGGGTCCACCACCGGGTCCACCACCGGGCTCGCGCCTGGAGTCACCGGCACCAGACCCCGTGGCGGTCGAGGTGCCGTTCCGACAGGTTGCTTCGTCCCGCCCCCCGACACCCCGTGCTGCTCAGGACGGATGGTCCCCGGGACGACCAGCTTGACCGGGACTCCGGCCGACGGCTTCGCGCCGCTCGGCCTGGGCTCCGGCTCCGGCTCCGGCTCCGACTCGGGCTCCGGCGAGCTGCTGGAGGTCGGCTCGCTCGGTGAGGAGGAGGACGGCTCCGCCGGCTCGGAGTACGACGCGCGGGGGGCAGAGCTGGGCCGGTCCCGGGGGTCGTCCGCGGACGGACGCGAGCGCGTCTCGCCGGACGAGTCCTCGTCGCGGGCCACCCGGGGCTGCGCGAGCGATCGGCTCACCGCCTTGGCGCGCTCGGGGTCGGTGGCCACCGACCCCGGCTCACCGGTGGCGCTCTCCTCGAGGGAGGGCGCAGCGTTGTCCTCCTGCGACGGCCGACGCGGCTCCTGCTGCCTCGCCGCCGGCTGGGGGAAGGCGAAGGGGAGGTAACGCCGGGAGAACTCGGAGACCTGGTGCTGCCACGGGCTCGGCAGGGTGTTGGCCGCAGCCGAGAGGCCGGTGGCGCCCACGCACGACAGCGCGAGCACGAGGGCGCCGGCCGCCACTCCCGAGCCGCGACCACTCGCAGCGATTGCCGTCGGCCGCAAGGATCGGGGCAGGTCGAGGTCACCCCGGCCGAAGAGGGCCTGCAGCTCCGGGCTGGGGGTCGGCGCCCGGTCGGCGAGCTCTGCGAGAGGCTCGAGCGCTGCGCCGAGCGCCCCGAAGTCCTCGTCGGCGAGGTCCGACTCCGCCATCATGGCGTCCCACTGACGAGGCCTCATCCGAGCACCTCCGAGGGAGCCATCATGCTGCGCAGCCTGGCCAGCCCGCGGCGCTGGAGCTGTTTGACCGACGCCACCGACTTCCCGGTGACGGCAGCGGTCTGCTCCAGACTGAGGTCACCGATGATGCGCAGGGTGATCACCGTGCGCTGGCTCTCGTTGAGCTCGCGCATCAGCTCGACCGCTCGTTCCGCCTCGAGCGAGAGCACGGCCTGCTGCTCCGCCGACTCGATGGTGCGGAGGTCCTGCTCCGGGTCGTAGGCAAAGTCGACCGGGCGGCGTGCCCGTCTTCGCGCGTCGTCGACGGCCCGGGCGTGAGCGATCGAGAACACCAGGGTCCGCAGTCCCGAGGCGCCTCCGGTGAGGGAGGACAGCCGCGGATAGAGAGCCAGGAAGACCTCACTGGTGAGGCCCTCGGGGTCCTCGACACCCCTGACACGGAGATAGCTGAGCACCTTGGGCGCCACGACGTCGTAGATCTCGCGGAACGCGAGGTGGTCACCCGACGCTGCGGCACGGACGACGTCGTCGTGGAGGTCCAACGACCTGGCCCTTCTGTGATCACGGACCCAGGCAACCTGCCGGCCACCAACGGGGGGTAGGGGTGGCCGACAGGTTACGTCATGGGGCCCAGGGGTCAGTCCCGCGGACGTGAGCCTTGCCGCTCTGCGAGCAGCGGACCGCACCCGTCCGCGCTGAGGGCGCTGCCCACGTCGCGGTCGCCACGGACCTGGCCGTCACAGGGGTCGCCTCGCAGGACGCCTCCGTACACGGCGTGCGTGTCGCTCATCAGTCCCCCCGGCATCGGAATCTTGGGTATCGATTCGAGGGGGTAATCGCCGGAGAGGCACGAAGGTTCCGCATTCGCCGGAGATTTCTTCTCTCTCCGGGGGGCGGGCTCAGCGGCTGAAGCGGCGAGCGCGCTCTTCGGCGTGCATGTCGGCCTTGTTCTGGTAGTGCATCACCACGTCGCTGAAGACCTTCCAGTCCACGTCGCGGGCGCGTACGACGACCCAGCGGTCCATGTAGTGCGCGAAGGCGATCTCGCCGTCGCTGACCCGGATGTCCACGGCTGGGTCCTCGAGGTCGAAGGCATCGACCTTTCCGTCACGACGGATCTGGATCTGCGAGCCGCGCACCGTGATCCGCTGCGGGATCTTCGACTGCATCAGGGCCCACAGCAGGACGAGCGAGACCGCCGCGCAGCCGGTGACGACCATGGCCCAGAACTCCCGCTGGGTGACGGTGAGCGTGGCACCGACGCACAGGGCGACCAGGGCAGCGACCATGCAGGAGCGCAGGAACCAGCGGCCGGCGCCGTTGGCCACGAACACGTAGTTCTCGGCCGGAGCCTTGATGTTCTTCTTCGGGTCCATCCCGCGCTCCTTCGACGCCGCAGTCCGATGCTCCAGGGATTCTGGATGGGGCCTGCTCGGCCCCGCTGGAAGTCAAGAATAGGCCAAGTCACCTGATTGCGCGCGTAACTACTAAATCTGGCATTCCAGCCAGGAGGTGGCGGCTCGCGGCTACCGTGACCCGGTGAACTCCGTGCGCCTGATCAAGCTGACCGCGCTGGCCGCCGGCTCGCTCACCCTCGCGGCCGTCGTCTCGGTCCCTCCGACACCGACGGGTCCCGCCCTCCAGGCGCGCGCCGTCACGGCCGACCTGCGCGCAGCGGCCACGGCCACCCCACCCACCAATGCCGCCAAGATCTTCCGCTGGGGCAACGCCCACTTCAACGACGAGTTCGTCACCCCGCTGAAGTCGATGTGGCTGGTGAACAAGCCCGGCACGGTCCGGAACCAGAACGGCATGCTGACCCTGGACGCCACCCGAGGCACCGTGACGGCGACGGTGCAGGGACACCAGCACCGGTACGGCCGCTGGGAGGCACGCGTGCGCGCCAAGCAGTACGGCACCGGAAACCGGCCCTACCGCGTGCTGTGGGAGCTGGTGCCCTCGGGGCCCGAGCACTGCGGCGCCCAGAACATCATCCTGAGCGACTACACGCTGGGCACCAACAGATCCACGATGCACGCCCGCAGCCTGCCCGACGTCGAGTACACCGCCGACAAGGTCCTGCCGCTGAGCGACAACGAGTTCCACACCTACGCCGTCGAGGTCACCCCGGACCACATCTCCTGGTTCGTCGACACCAAGGTGATCATGACCGAGCGTCGGAGCTCGGCCCGCACGGGCGCGCTCTACACCGTCCGCTTCCGGCTCTACGGCCCGGCGCGCGCGACGATGAACAAGGGCCGGATGCAGATGGACTGGGTGCGGTACTACACCCTGGCTCGGCCCAACGCACAGTCGATCACCGCCCCGAGGGCCACGCTCGGAACCTACTCGAGCGCCTGCTGAGGCGTCCGGCAGAACGAGGTCGGTCAGGGCGAGGTCAGTCAGTACGAGGTCGGTCAGGGCGAGGTCACGCGTCCGGGTAGAGGTTCTGCAGGCGTACCTGCCCCCGGGACGCGAGCTTGCCGCTCGCCTCGATCACGGTCTCCACCAGCCACACCTGCTGGGACCTGCCGCGGTGCAGCGGGGTCGCCGTCGAGGTCAGCACCCCCTCGCTGAGCGCGCGGTAGAAGTCGGTGTTGTTGTTGACGCCGACCACCCTCCCCTGGTCTCCCAGCCAGACCGCGGCCCCGATGCTGGCGAGGGTCTCCACGACGCTGCAGTGCGCGCCGCCGTGCACGATGCCGTGCGGCTGGTGCAGGTGCGGGCCCGCCGTCCAGGTGGCCACCACCTTGTCCCCGGTCGTCTCGACGAACTCCAGGCCGATGTAGTCGACGAAGGGTCCTGCGGTGTCCTGGGCGTCGGCGCGGGGCCCGTCCTCGGGTGCGGTGTTCTCAGCCATGGAGCCAGTTTCGCAGTGCGACTCCTGCGGCGGATCAGGGCCTCGTTCCGGGTGAGTAACTTTACCGACCGTACGGTAGAGTTCGGCGCATGCGCCCCAACAACCGCGCCGCCATCGTCGCGGCCGCGCACCGCGTCACCGAGCGTCAGGGCGGGGTCGACTTCTCCTACGAGACGACCGCGACCGAGGCCGGGCTCACCAAGGCCGGCGTGCTCTACCACTTCCCCTCCCGAGAGGACCTCGCCCTCGCGGTGGTCGCGCACGTCGCCGAGGCCTGGGAGCAGGCGATGCTCGCCGCGCTCGGCGTCCCGCTCGCCGACGCCTCGCCCACCCAGCGGATCAGGGCGTACGTCGAGGTGGCCGCCGGCGATGAGATCTCCCGGGCCGATGTCGCGATCTACGCCGACGCGCTGTGCCGGCCCGAGCACCTCGGTCCCTGGAACGAGGTGTTCCAGCGGTGGTTCGACCTGACCTCGTGCAGCCCGACCGACCGGGCGCGGCTCTCCTGCGCGCGGCTCGCCGCGGACGGCTTGTGGGTCGCCAAGGCCACCGGCTCGATGGTCCCGCCGGCCGAGGACCAGCACGCGCTCGTGCAGTACCTCATCTCCCTGACCGAGGACGGTGAGCGTTGACCAGGTGGCTGATGCTCGGCGGCGCCATCGTCTCCGAGGTCATCGGCACGCTGGCCCTGCGCGCGGGCCTGGACCACCCCGCCTGGCTGGCGGTCGTCGCGGTCGGCTACGTGGTGGCCTTCTCCCTGCTCGCTGCGGTCCTCGCTACGGGGGTGCCGGTCGGCGTGGCGTACGGCATCTGGGCGGCGTGCGGCGTCGCCCTGACCGCGGTCCTGGCCACACTGGTCTTCGCCGAGCCGTTCACCCTGCAGATGGGGGTCGGGATCGCCCTGGTCGTGCTCGGCGTACTGCTCGTGGAGATCGGCTACCAGCGTGCGATCGAGGCTCCCGAACGGGTCGAGGAGAGGGTGTCGTCATGATGTGGGCGTTCCTCGGCACCGCGATCCTGCTCGAGGTCGGTGGCACCCTGTCGCTGAGAGAGTCCCAGGGCCTTCGCCGGGGCGGATGGGCCGCCGCGACGCTGATCGCCTACGTGCTCTCGACCGTGCTGCTGTGGCTCACCCTGCGCTCGGGCATGGCGCTGGGGGTCGCCTACGGGATCTGGGCCGCGACCGGAGTCGCGCTGACCGCGCTCGCCGGCCGGACGCTGTTCAAGGACCCGCTGACGCCGGCCATGCTGCTCGGCATCGCGGCGATCGCCGGCGGAGTGCTGCTGATCGAGACCGGGGCCCACTGAGGCTCTCCGCGCCGGAGTGCAGTGCCAGCAGAGCGGAGGCGCGCCTCGTCAGGCCTGGACCACGATCACGTGCAGGTGCCGGGGGCCGTGCACGCCCTCGACCCGGTCGAGCTCGATGTCACTGGTGGCCGAGGGCCCGCTGATCCAGGTCAGGGCCCTGGTCGGGTCCAGCCGGTCGATGGCGTCGGGGACCCCGGCCACCACCTGGTCGTTCCGCACGATGCAGACGTGCCGGTCGGGCACGAGGCTGATCGCGCGCCGGCCCTGGTTCGGGCGGTGGTCGAGCACGATCGTGCCGGTCTCGGCGATCCCCACGGCCGCCTCGGTGACGACGGCGTCGACGTCGTCCAGCTCCGTGGCGCAGAGCCCGTCGTCGATGAGCGCCCCGGGCACCTGCACGCCCAGCCCGGCGGGTACGACGACCGAGCAGTCACGCACCGCCTCCGCGACCCGGCCGGCCAGCTCGTCCGGCGAACACCTCTCCACGACCGCACGGTAGTCGGCGACCCGCTCCACGAAGAGGTCCACCGACCCAGCGCCGACCAGGCCGCGGGCGGCGGGGGCCGAGGGCGCAGCCGCACCGGAGGTGGCCGCTCGCACCCGGGCCAGGATCTCCTCGCGCGCGCTCACGACCGTCCCCCCTCGGTGCGCCGCCACCAGGCCCGGAACGACTCGCGAGGCGCCGCCGGCAGGTCCCGGGCTCCGGTCCAGGCCGAGGCCAGCGGGACCCGGCGGGCCAACCCGGTGCCCAGTCGGGCCAGCCGCTCGGCCAGCGCGAGCCTCGAGGCGGAGGCGAAGGTCGCCGAGGCGCCCTTCATCGCCACGGCCTCGACCGAGGGAACTCCACCGCGGTGCGCATCCACGACCTGGGCGCGCAGGTCCACCAGCACCGCAGGGATGTCGATCTTGACCGGGCAGACCTCGTAGCAGGCGCCGCACAGCGAGGAGGCGTAGGGCAGCGAGTCGGTCTGCGGGTCCTCCCCCACGCCCTTCATCAGCGGGTTCAGGATCGCCCCGATCGGGCCCGGATAGACCGACCCGTAGGCATGTCCACCGACACGCTCGTAGACCGGGCACACGTTGAGGCAGGCCGAGCAGCGGATGCAGCGCAACGCCTGGCGGCCCACCTCGTCGGCGAGGGCACGAGTCCGGCCGTTGTCCAGCAGCACGACGTGCACCTCCTGCGGGCCGTCACCGGGGGTGACGCCGGTCCACATCGAGGTGTACGGGTTCATCCGCTCGCCCGTCGAGGAGCGGGGCAGCAGCTGGAGGAACACGTCGAGGTCGGCGAAGGTGGGCAGCACCTTCTCGATGCCCACCACCGAGACCAGCACCTCCGGCAGGGTCAGGCACATCCGGCCGTTGCCCTCGGACTCCACCACCACCAGGGTTCCGGTCTCGGCGACCGCGAAGTTGGCACCGGAGACGGCCACCTTCGCCCGCAGGAACTTCTCGCGCAGGTGCAGCCGCGCCGCACCGGCCAGCTCGGCGGGGTCGTCGCTCAGGTCCTTCGGAGCCGGGCGACCGGCCGAGGCCATCCGTTCGAGGAAGATCTCCCGGATCTCGGCCCGGTTACGGTGGATCGCGGGCACCAGGATGTGCGAGGGCAGGTCGTCCCCGAGCTGCACGATCAGCTCGGCGAGGTCGGTCTCCCAGGCGGCGATGCCCTCGGCCTCGAGCGCCTCGTTCAGACCGATCTCCTGGGTGGCCATCGACTTGACCTTGACCACCTCGTCGACCCCGTGGGACCGCGCCACCTCGGCCACGATCCGGTTGGCCTCGGCGGCGTCGCGGGCCCAGTGCACGTGGGCACCCTGCGCCACCAGCTGCTCCTCGAGCCGCACCAGGTGGCCCTCGAGGTCAGCCAGCACGGCGTCCTTGATCGCCGCGCCCGCGGTGCGCAGGTCCTCCCAGTCCGGCACCTCCGCCACCACGCGCGCCCGCTTCTCGCGGATCGTGTGGGTCGCGTGCGCGAGGTTGTGCCGCAGCTGGGTGTCGCCGAGCGCCGCCCGGGCGGCTGCGGGGAAGGCCGGCATCCCGACGAAGGTGCCGCCCATCAGGCGATCCCCTCGGTGGAGGCGAGCACTTCGGCCAGGTGCATGGTGCGTACGCCGGACCGCTGTCGCGCGAGCAGCCCGCCGATGTGCATCAGGCAGGAGTTGTCGCCGGCGACCACGACCTCGGCGCCGGTCTCGCGCACGTGCCGGGCCTTGTCCGACCCCATGGCGATCGAGGTGTCGGCGTTCTTGATCGCGAACGTGCCGCCGAAGCCGCAGCACTCCTCGGCGCCGGGCAGGTCCACCAGCCGCAGCCCGCGCACCTGCTCGAGGAGCGCGCGCGGCCGATCACCCACCCCGAGCATGCGCAGCGAGTGGCACGTGGGGTGGTAGGTCACCGTGTGCGGGAACGAGGCGCCGACGTCGGTCACCCCGAGCTCGTCGATGAGGAACTCGGTGAGCTCGAAGACCCGAGGAGCGGTCCTCTCGACGGCAGCGACCAGCGCGGTGTCCCCGGAGCGACGTGCCACGATCTGGTGCTGGTGCCGAGCCGACCCGGCGCACGAGCCGGACGGGGTGACGATCGCGTCGTAGCCGTCGAACGCCTCGACGAAGGACCTCAGTGCCGGGACTGCCTCGTCCAGGTAGCCGGTGTTGACCATCGGCTGTCCGCAGCAGGTCTGGGCCTCCGGGAACTCGACCTCGACGCCGAGACGTCGCAGGAGCGTGAGCATCGCCCTTCCGGTGCCCGGGAACAGGGCATCGTTGATGCAGGTCACCTGCAGGGCTACTCGCATCGGCTCAGCTCCCGGGAAAGGCGGCGTCGGCTTCGAGGCCGACTGTACGTCCCAGGTCCAGCGGGTCGCCGCGACGCGTGGCACCCGGCTCAGGCCGTGAGACCGCGCTCCCGGCCCAGGTCACGTGGCCTCCCGGCCAGCTCGGCGGTCGACGTGTTCGACGTGGTCGATGGTCGCGTCAGGGCTCGCGCACAGCTCTCCAGCTCTGCCACGCCCGCCCGGACCTCGTGCTCGAGCTCCGCGAGCGCGCTCACCGTGGGAAGGCTGCCGTGGAGGGCGTCGAGCTCGACCACCTCGCACCGCCCTGCGAGTCGGACCAGGCCGACGTTGGCGGCACTGCCCCGGAGCCCGTGAGCGAGCCTGGCCACCTCCTCGACGTCTGCTCGGAGCACGGCTGCCGACAGGTCGCTGACATCGGTCGCCGCCCTGGCGCCGAACCGCGCCAGGATCTCGCGCAGGAGTGGCAGATCGGCAGCCCCGTCCGAGAGCAGCTCACCCAGCCGGTCCCGGTTCAGGTGGGTCGGCGGGTCGGGCTCCAGCACCGCCGGCTCGGATGGACCGCTGCGCGTCATCCACCGCTCGAGGGTCTTGCGGAGCACGTTCCGGTCCACCGGCTTGAGGAGGAAGTCGTCCATGCCTGCGGCCAGACAGCGCTCCCGCTCGTCGGCCACCGCCGCCGCGGTCATCGCGATGACCGGGATGCGGCGACCTGCGTCGGAGAGGCTGCGGATCGCCCTGGTGGCGGCGTACCCGTCCATCACCGGCATCTGGCAGTCCATCAGCACCGCGTCGAAGCCGGCACTGTCCTCGGAGAACGCGGCCAGACCTGCTGCTCCGTCGTCGGCCACCACGACGGCGTACCCCAGACGCTCGAGCACGCCCTGGGCCACGAGCTGGTTGACCGGGTTGTCCTCGACCACCAGGATCCGCCCGGCGGTGCCCGCAACCGGGACGGCCTGCACGCTCTCCGGGGGCACCACGACCACGTCGAGCCCGCCCCCCAGCACGACGAGGGTGTCCAGCAGCGGCGAGGCAAGCACCGGCTTGCTGAGGAACAGCTCGATCCCGGCGGCAGCCAGGAACTCCGCGCCGGGCTCCAGGCCCGAGGAGAGCAGGGCCAGCCTGGTCTCGTCATGTCGCGGCTCCGCGCGGATGATCCGGGCCAGCTGCTCGCCGTCAGCGCCGGGCATCATGTAGTCGAGCAGCACGATGTCGTACGGCGCGTCCTGACGGTTGGCCGTCTCCAGCTCGAGCAGGGCCTCGTACGCCGACTCGACGGCCTTGACCACCACCCGCCATCCGATGAGCTTCTCGGTGAGGATGAACCTGTTGGTCTCGTTGTCGTCGACGATCAGCACCCGCAGGCCGGCGACCGCGTTCTCCCGCACCTCGTCGCGGCTGGGGCCGTCACTGGCCACCACGTCCAGCTCGGCGGTGAACCAGAACGTCGTCCCCGGCCCGTCGTGATGCCGCACCCCGATCTCGCCGTGCATCGCCGAGACGATGCGCCGGGAGATCGCCAGTCCCAGCCCGGTGCCGCCGTACTGCCTCGTGGTGGAGGTGTCGGCCTGGGTGAAGGACTCGAACAGCCTGCTCACGGCCTCGGGCGCGATGCCGATCCCGGTGTCGCTGACCTCCACCCTGAGCTCGGTGACGCCCTTGGCCGTCGACACGGCGGTGGCTCGGATGACGACCTCGCCGACGGAGGTGAACTTGACGGCGTTGGCTGCCAGGTTCGTGATCACCTGACCGAAGCGAACAGGGTCCCCGCGCAGCCGGTCGGGCACGTCGACGGCGCTGGAGACCACGAGCTCGAGGTGCTTCTCGCGAGCGGCGTCGGCCACCAGGCTGACGCTCTGCTCGATGATCGCCCGCGGATCGAAGTCGACCTCCTCGAGCTCGAGCCGGCCGGCCTCGATCTTGGACAGGTCGAGGACGTCGTTCACCAGCGCCAGCAAGGTCCGGCCGGCTTGGTCGACACCTGCGGCGAGGCGGCGTTGGTGCGGGGTCAGGTCGGTGCTGCCGAGCAGCTCGACTGAGGCCGATCACACCGTTGAGGGGGGTGCGGATCTCGTGGCTCATCGTGGCCAGGAAGTCCGACTTCGCGATCGAGGCGCTGAGTGCGTCGTCACGCGCCGTGGCGAGCTCGACCGCGGTCCACTCCCGCTCGGCCACGTGGGAGAGCATCGTGATCATCTGCCCGAAGACGTCGAGGTCGGGCCCGGTCGCGCCGGTGCTGCGCCCGGTGTCGGAGACCAGCGCACAGGCGAGCCGCCCCGCGACCACCACGGCGCCTGCGATCAGCACGGTCCCGGTCGGGCCCATCCCCTCGACGACGCGACGTTCGCGAACCGCGCGCACGGCCAGGTCGTGCGCGACCCCCCGGAGCTCCTGGGTCGCGCTTCCACGTTCGAGGTCGACCAGGCTCACGGCGGGGTCGTCGGCGGGGTCGTCGGCGGGGTCGTCGGCGGGGTCGTCGGCGTGGGCGGCGCCGCCGTCCTTCACACTCGGCACGGCGATCAGCACGGGCGGCCACTGCGCGTAGGGCAGCACGATGGCGTCGGCGGCGGCCAGCACGTCCCGCAGTGTGTCCGCGCCGTTGGCGGCACGCCCCAGTGCGCTGAGGAAGGCCAACGCGTTCTCGTTGTCCTTGCTCTCGGTGATGTCCTGCGAGGTGCCCCGCATGCGGACGACGTTGCCGTCCTTGTCGAGGGTGACCCGTCCCCGGCCCCGGATCCACTTCAGCGCGCCCGCGTCGGGCTGCAGCCGGAAGTCGGCCGCGAACGGGGCGTTCCCGGCGAGCGCCTCGCTCATGCTCGCGGACACCTGCGCGCGGTCGTCGGGGTGCACCCGGTCGAGGAAGGCCTCGTAGGAGGGCTCGAAGGTGGTCGCGTCGAGCCCGTAGACGCGGAAGAGCTCGTCGGACCAGGTGCGGCCGCCGCGGGTGACGTCCCGGTCCCAGCTCCCGATCTTGGCGATGTGCTGGGCCTCCAGGAACGCTGCTTCCCGCTCGGCGTAGTGCTCGAGCAGCGCCCGCTGGTCGGAGTACGGCGTGGCCCGGTACAGCCAGCCCTGGTCGCCGCCGTCGGCATCGATCAGCGGGGTGCGCACGAGCACGACCGGCACGCTCTCGCCGCCCGGGCCCCGCAGGCGCAGCTCCAGCTCCGCAGGCGGTACGCAGACGTCGTGACGCCGGGCGAAGTGGTCGCGGAAGGCGCCCCGATCGGCCTGGTCCAGCACGTCGTACGCCGAGAGGCCGATCACCTGGTCGACGTCGAGGCCGAGCAGTGCCGCCATCGGCGCGTTGGCGAACGCCGTACGAGCCTGGTCATCGAGCACCCAGAGGCCGTCGGAGCACGCGCGCAGGATCCACTCGCTCAGGCAGTCGCCCGCCTGAGCAGCGCGAGGCTCCGCGGATCCCATGACACCATGATTACGCAAATCGGACTATTGCGGGGCGAAATACCCATTCGTCGAGCTGCGCTCGGCGCCGGTCAGCTCGGACCGACCGGCCGAGCGGTGCCCCCGAGGGAGACCGGGTCCAGACCGAGCTTGCGATGGTCCCAGGACCTGACCCTGGCCACGTCGAACCGGATGGCCACCCGACGGTGCAGCATGGCTGTCACCATCGGCTCGAGGCTGTCCTGATAAGGCCCCACGTAGCGCTCCCAGACGTCCACCCCCACCGACCAGAGCGCGTCGGGATCCTCCACGATCTCCGCCGTCCCCTCGAACGAGACGCCGCGCAGCGTGTCGTAGGTGAGCCCGTCCTCGATGAGGACCGTGGCCCGGGGGTCGCGGCGCAGGTTGACCGCCTTCTGGGCCTTCGTCTTGGTCTCGAACCACAGGACGCCGTCGAGGATCGCGAACCACATCGCGACCAGGTGGGGCTGGCCGGTGACGCCGACGGTGGCCAGGCTGGCGGTGCGCTGCGTGGCGATGAAGGCGCTGACCTCCTCCGCAGACATCTCGATCTGCGAGCGTTGGCTGCTGCCCATGTGTTGCTCCCGACGTCGAAGGACCTGGCGCCGGCCTCTCAGCGGCACCGGCGACTCAACCACCCTCACCCTGGGCCCACAACGCCCGGTCCACCGCTGCGGAGTCGAGGATCTCGCGAATCGCCAGGGCTGCGCAGCCGATGACGCCGGACTGATCACCGTGGGTCACCGGGACGATGACCAGCTCGCGGGTCGCCAGCGCCGAGGCCTGGGCGTAGAGGGACTCCCGCAGGCCGGCCACGAAGGTGTCGTACGCCGGGGCCAGGTCACCGCCCACGACCACGGCCTCGGGGTTGAGCAGGTTCACCGCCGAGGCGACCACCTCGCCGATCCTCCGACCCGCCTCACGCACCAGGTGACGCGCCTCAGGGTTGCCCTGGACCGCGAGCTGCACCAGGTCACGGATGTGTCCCACGTCCTGGCCGCCGGCGCGCGCCGACTGCACCAGCGCCCAGCCCGCGGCGATGGCCTCCAGGCACCCGGTGTCACCGCACCGGCAGGGCAGTCCCTGCGCCTGGGCGAGCTTGGTGTGCCCGATCTCGCCCGCGGCGCCGAGCCCGCCGCGAAGCAGCTGGCCTCCCGTCACGATCCCGACCCCGATGCCGGTGGAGGCCTTGACGAACAGCAGGTCGCGGTAGCGCTGGAGATGGCCGCGTCGCTCCGAGAGCGCCATCACGTTGACGTCGTTGTCGACGTACACCGGCGCCGGAGTGAGCTCGCGGAGGAACTCGGCCAGGCCGACGCCGTCCCATCCGGTCATCGCCGGCGAGTCGAGGCTGGCGCCGCGGTGGAGGTCGACGGTGCCGGGGATGCACAGGCCGACGGCGCGGACCTCCGTGGCCGGGCGCCCGAGCCCGTCGAGCAGGCTGGCCAGACCCGCCACCACCTTCGGCATCAGCTCGCCGGCGGAGCTGCCCACCTCCTGGTCGAGGTCGAGGGTCGCCAGCACACCACCGTCGAGGTCGCACACGCCCAGCTGGGTCCGGCTGCGGCCGATGGCTCCCGCAAGGACGACGCCGGCGTCCCGGTTGAACCTCAGCAGCACCGGCGGCCGACCACCGAAGGAGCGCAGCTCCTCGGTGCGCTCCACGACCAGGCCCGACTCCAGGAGCGCACCGATCCGTGCGGCCACGGCAGTACGCGACAGGCCGGTGACCCGACCGACCTCGCTGCGCGTCACCGCCAGCCCGTCGCGGATCAGCGAGAACACCTCGCCGGTCGTAGCCGGGCCTTGTCCGAGGTTCATGTGCGTCATTCAACCACTCACTTTCAGCCTGAGAACGTCGATCCGGACTCTTTTGTATCGCGAAATACCTAAGTACGTCTTGCGCGCACGCATATCTAAGCCTACGGTAAGGGCTCGTGCACTTTCACGAGAGAGATCAGATGTCCCAGAACACCGGCTCCACCATCCCTGGCCCTGTTCCCGCGGCCGACTTCGTGGTCTTCGGAGGCACCGGAGATCTCGCGGCACGCAAGCTGCTGCCCGCGCTCTACCTCCGCGACCTCGACGGTCAGCTCCCACCCCAGACCCGCATCATCGCGCTCTCGCGCGCCGGTCTCGACGACGACGGCTACCGCGACAAGATCCGCGGCGAGCTGTCCCGCTTCGTCCGCAGCGACGACCTGGACACCTCGGTCATCGACCGCTTCATCGCTCGCCTGACCCACGTCAGCATCGACATCGAGGAGACCGCCGGCTGGTCGACCCTCGCCGAGAAGCTCAGCGACCCGGACCGGGTCCGCGTCTTCTACCTCGCCATCGGCCCCGCGCTGTTCGGCCCGGTCAGCAAGCGCCTCGCCGCCCACGGCCTGGTCACCCCGAGCTCACGGCTCGTCCTGGAGAAGCCCCTCGGTCACGACCTCGCCTCCGCGCGGGAGATCAACGACGAGGTCGGTGCCGTGTTCGAGGAGCACCAGATCTTCCGGATCGACCACTACCTCGGCAAGGAGAGCGTGCAGAACCTCCTGGTGACCCGGTTCGCCAACACCTTCCTCGAGCCGCTGTGGAACTCCAACTGCATCGACCACGTGCAGATCACCGCCGCCGAGTCCATCGGCGTCGGGAGCCGAGGTGGCTACTACGACCAGTCGGGCGCACTGCGCGACATGATCCAGAACCACCTGCTGCAGCTGCTGTGCCTGGTCGCGATGGAACCACCGACGTTCGTCGGGCGCGAGAACGTGCGTGACGAGAAGCTCAAGGTCCTCCAGGCGCTCAAGCCGATCACCGGCGAGGCGGTCGACCGCAACGTCGTCGCCGGCCAGTACTCCGCCGGGCTGGCGGACGGCGCGGTGGCCGCGTCGTACCAGACCGATGTCGACCTGCCCGGCTCCACCACCGAGACCTACGTGGCCATCAAGGCCGAGGTGCAGAACTGGCGGTGGGCAGGAGTCCCCTTCTACCTGCGCACCGGCAAGCGCATGGACCGCCGGGTCTCGGAGATCATCATCCAGTTCAAGGCCGTGCCGCACCCGATGTTCCCCGGCAGCGAGGGCGTCACCGAGCCCAACCGCCTGGTCATCCAGCTCCAGCCCGACGAGGGCATGAAGCTGCACATGACCGCCAAGGAGCCGGGTCCCGGTGGGATCCGGCTGCGCCCGGTCTCCCTCGACCTGAGCTATGCCCAGACGTTCATGCGGCACTCCCCCGACGCGTACGAGCGCCTGCTGATGGACGTGGTGCGTGGCAACCCGACGTTGTTCATGCGCCGTGACGAGGTGGAGGCCGCCTGGATCTGGGTCGAGCCCATCCTCGAGCGGTGGTCGCGAGCCGACCACCGGCCGCGGCCCTACCCCTCCGGTACCCACGGCCCCAGCGCCGCCACCACTTTGATCGAGCGCGACAGTCGCTCCTGGCCCGAATGAGGACCCGATGAAGAAGCAGACAATCCACCCCGTCGTAGCCGAGGTGACCGCTCGCATCATCGAGCGCAGTCGCGCCGAGCGCACGGCCTACCTCCGACGTCTCGACGAAGCAGCGGAGCGCGGCCCCGCTCGCGGCCGACTGGCGTGCGCGAACCTGGCACACGGGTTCGCGGCGTCGGGCCCGGTCGACAAGGCGGCGCTGCGCGGCAACGTCAAGCCGAACATCGCCATCGTCTCGGCCTACAACGACATGCTCTCCGCCCACCAGCCCTTCGAGTCCTTTCCGGCCCAGCTGAAGAAGGCAGTGATCCGATCGGGCGGCATCGCCCAGTTCGCGGGCGGCGTCCCGGCCATGTGCGACGGGATCACCCAGGGCCGCGACGGCATGCAGCTCTCGCTCTTCAGCCGCGACGTGATCGCGATGTCGACCGCGATCGCGCTCTCCCACGACATGTTCGACGCCACCTTGATGCTCGGCGTCTGCGACAAGATCGTGCCCGGCATGCTCATCGGCGCGCTGTCCTTCGGCCACCTGCCGACGGTGTTCGTGCCGGCCGGGCCGATGACCTCGGGTCTCCCGAACGACGAGAAGGCAGCTGTCCGCCAGCGGTACGCCGCCGGCGAGATCGGCCGCGAGGAGCTGCTCGAGGCCGAGTCCGCGTCGTACCACTCGGCGGGGACCTGCACGTTCTACGGGACGGCGAACTCCAACCAGATGCTGATGGAGGTCATGGGCCTGCACCTGCCCGGCGCGAGCTTCGGCAACCCCGGCACGCCACTGCGTGCGGCTCTGACCGACGCGGCGGCCGCGCGGGCCACGGCCATGACCGCCTGGGGGAAGAGCTACACCCCCGTCGGTCACATCGTCGACGAGAAGGCGATCGTCAACGGCTGCGTCGCGCTGCTCGCGACCGGCGGGTCGAGCAACCACACGCTGCACCTCGTGGCCATCGCCCGCGCAGCCGGCATCACGCTGACCTGGGACGACCTGTCCGACCTCTCGGCCGTCGTACCGTCGATGGCTCAGGTCTACCCCAACGGCAAGGCCGACGTGAACCACTTCCACGCCGCGGGCGGGCTGGGCTTCACCGTGCACTCGCTGCTCAAGGCAGGCCTCGCCCACGACGACGTCCAGACCGTCGCCGGTCACGGCCTGTGGCGCTACACCACCGAGGCACGGCTCACCGGCTCCGAGCTGACGTGGGAGGAGGGGACCAAGGTGAGCCTGGACACCGACGTGCTCCGTGGCGCCGACGACCCGTTCTCCCCCGACGGCGGACTGCGGATGCTCGACGGCAACCTCGGTCGCGCGGTCATCAAGACCTCGGCGGTCAAGGCCGAGCACCAGCAGGTCAAGGCGCCCGCGCGGGTCTTCGACGACCAGGCCGACTTCCTCACCGCGTTCAGCGCCGGTGAGCTCGACGACGACTTCGTCGCCGTGCTCCGGTTCCAGGGTCCCGCCGCCAACGGCATGCCCGAGCTGCACAAGCTCACACCGGCCCTCGGGGTCCTGCAGGACCGCGGTCAGCGCGTCGCCCTGGTCACGGACGGCCGGATGTCCGGCGCGTCGGGCAAGGTCCCCGCAGCCATCCACCTGACCCCCGAGGCCTCGGTCGGCGGTCCGCTGGCACGCGTCCGCGACGGCGACCTGATCACGCTCGACGCAGCGACCGGCGTGCTCGAGGTGCACGTCTCTCCCTACGAGCTCGAGCAGCGTGAGTGCGCTGAGGTGGACGACGCCCGCGTCTTCGGCACCGGTCGCGAGCTGTTCCACGCCTTCCGCGGGGCCGTCGGTCCGGCCGACGAGGGTGCCAGCATCTTTCCCACTTCCCAGCAACACACGGAGATCCCCCATGACTGAGTCCCTGTCCCTGATCGACCGCGTGCCGGTGATCCCGGTCGTCGTGCTCCACGACGTCGCGGACGCCGTCCCCGTCGCCGAGGCCCTCGTCGAGGGCGGCGTGCCGGTCATCGAGCTGACCCTGCGTACTCCGCAGGCGCTGCGCTGCATCGAGCTGATCGCCACCCGGGTCCCGGAGATCCTGGTCGGCGCCGGCACGATCGTCTCACCGGCCCAGGCTCACGACGCGCTGCTCGCCGGCGCCCAGTTCCTGGTCTCCCCGGGCACCACCGAGTCCCTGGCCGCCGCGATGCAGGCCACCGGCCTGCCACACCTGCCCGGCGCGGCGACGGTGTCCGAGGTGCTGCGGCTGCTCGAGCTCGGCTACTCGGAGATGAAGCTCTTTCCCGCCGAGGTCTCCGGTGGCGTGGAGTTCCTCAAGGCGATCGGGGCGCCCGTGCCCCAGGCCCGCTTCTGCCCCACCGGCGGCATCACCGAGGCCACCGCCTCGTCGTACCTCGCGCTGCCGAACGTCGGCTGCGTCGGCGGATCCTGGCTCACGCCGGCCGATGCCGTGCGCGAGAAGGACTGGGCCCAGATCACCCGGCTGGCGAGCTACTCCACCTACGTCCCGGCCTGAGGCCGGCCCTCGACCGACCACCCGCTGCCTCCCCCAGGAGGTGGTGGTGGCGGTCGAGAGCACCTGTAGTCGTGGCGGTGAGCGGAGCGCCTCGGGGAACATCGAGCGCTCCAGATGACTTGGGACAAGCACGAGCCCCACTCACTGAGCCATCGAGGAGTCCGCGTGACCGAGAACCTTGCCGCACCGTCCGGAACGTTCCAGCTCGGCGGTGACCTGCCCGTCGTACGCCTCGGCTACGGCACGATGCAGCTGCCCGGCGAAGGTGTCTGGGGACCGCCCAAGGACCACGACAAGGCGATCAGCGTCCTCCGGCGAGCCGTCGATATCGGCATCACCTTCTTCGACACCGCCGACTCCTACGGCCCCCACGTCGCCGAGGACCTGCTCCGGGAGGCGCTGCACCCCTACTCCGACGACGTGGTGATCGCCACCAAGGCGGGGCTGACCCGTCAGGCCCCGGGACAATGGACGCCGCTGGGTCAGCCTGCCTACCTGCGTCAGCAGGTGGAGCTGAGCCTGCGCCGTCTCGGGCAGGAGCGCATCGACCTCTTCCAGCTGCACCGCATCGACTCCGCGTTCCCGGTCGCCGAGCAGGTCGGGGAGCTCAAGCAGCTCCAGGACGAAGGCAAGATCCGCCACATCGGTCTCTCCGAGGTGAGCGTCGAGCAGCTCCAGGAGGCGCAGCAGACCGCCGAGATCGTGTCCGTGCAGAACCTGTTCAACCTCGCCAACCGCGACGCCGAGGCACTGCTCGACCACTGCACCGAGGCGGGCATCGGCTTCATCCCGTGGTTCCCACTCGCGACCGGGGCGCTCTCCCAGGAGGACGGCCCGTTGGCCGAGGCCGCACAGGAGCACGACGCGACCCCGTCGCAGCTCGCCCTCGCCTGGCTGCTCAAGCGCTCGCCGGTGATGCTGCCGATCCCGGGCACCTCCAGCATCGACCACCTCGACTCCAACACCGCCGCCGCAGCCATCGAGCTGACCGACGACGAGTTCGAGGCGATCGGCAAGGCGGCCGGCTGACCGGCCCGGCACGAGGCTCCCTCTGCTGACTGCGGGGAACACCCGGGTACGGGTCAGAGGGAGCGCGCGAGCCACCCGGTGGTCGAGCAGCGAGCGCCATCACTCGATGGTCGAGCAGCGAGCGCCATCACTCGATGGTCGAGCAGCGAGCGCCATCACTCGATGGTCGAGCAGCGAGCGCAGCGAGCGATCAGTCGAGACCACACCCGACGACCAGTCACCCGGTCGTCGAGCAGCGAGCGCCATCACTCGATGGTCGAGCAGCGAGCGCCAGCCTTGCGTTGAGCAGCGAGCGTCAGCCTTGCGTTGAGCAGCGAGCGTCAGCGAGCGGTCAGTCGAAACGAGCGGTCAGTCGAAACGAGCGGTCAGTCGAGACCACACTGCGACCTGCCGGGATACGGTGACGACGGACCAGGCCCCCGGAACCATGTCACCCGGATGCTCGACGCCCTGGTCGCGGGCTGTCGCCGAGGATCGACTGTCGAGTTCCGGAATCCCTTTAAGACTTGGGGATTCTCGAGGGTGACTGTCAGTGGTCGGTGCTTGGATAGATCTATGAGCAGCCAACCGAGCGACTCCCACGAGCACCGGGGATCCGGTGTTCCGGCGGTGCTGGAGCGGCTGCGCGGCGAGGTCCGCGAGCTCGGTCAGACCCTGTGGGCGGCACGAGGTCGCGACGAGCTGATGGACACGGTTGCTGCAGTCGAGACGTTGAAGACCACGCTGGATGCGCTCGAGCTGGCCGCGGTCCGTGAGCTGGACGCGACGCATGCGGTCAAGGCAGTCGGGTGGGCCTCGACCCAGGACTTCGTCACCTCGGTCGCCGGTGGCCACAAAGGCACCGGACCTGCGGCGGTCCGACTCTCGGCCGCGTTGGAGACCCCGCTGCTGGCCCCGGTCGCCGAGGCCCTGGGCGATGGTTGGTCGCCCACCAAGGCGCACGTGATCGAACGGGCCGTCGACACCCTGCCCGGTGACCCCGACCTGCGCGCCCGCGCGGTGACGGTCCTGCTCGGTGAGGCCAAGGCGCTGGATGCGACCGAGCTGCGCAAGCTCACCCTGATCCCGCTCGCCGCACCCCAACCCGCGGCCCACCCCGGTGGTCGAGCAGCGAGCGCAGCGAGCGATCAGTCGAGACCCGGTGGTCGAGCAGCGAGCGCAGCCTTGCGTTGAGCAGCGAGCGCCAGCGAGCGGTCAGTCGAAACGAGCGATCAGTCGAGACCACACTGCGATCCACCACCTGCACGCTGCCGGGCTGCGGTCACGACGGTCGCGACCCCCGTGACCACGGCACCCGGATGCTCGACGCCCTGGTCGAGGGCTGCCGACGGCTGCAGACCGCCGACGTGCTGCCCACCTCCCACAGCGCGGTCCCCCGGCTGACCCTGATGATGAGCCTGACCGACCTGCAAGCAACGTTCCGGGGTCGCGACCACCGAGACCGGAGAGCAGCTCTCCGCCTCCACGGTGCGACGGTTGTGCTGTGACGCCGAGGTCATCCCCGCCGTCCTCGGCGGCAGGTCCGAGGTCCTCGACGTCGGACGCCTGCACCGCCTGGTCACCCCAGCGATCTGGAAGGCACTGGTCGCCCGAGACGCAGCACTGCCGCTTCCCGCACTGCACCCGCCCACCACTGATGTGCCACGCCCACCACATTCAGCACTGGACCGACGGCGGCCCGACCAGCTTGGCCAATCTGATCCTGCTCTGCGGCCACCACCACCGGCTGGTCCACGCCGGACCCTGGACCATCCGAAGAACCGGCTCCGCCGACTTCGCCTTCGACCGACCACCAGGTTACGCCGCCGGAACAGCCGACCGCCCCCACCCGACGGCTGAGGTGCGGCCGTTCGGATGGAGGCGGACCTCCGGCCCATCCCCCACGGAGACGAGGTGCCGCGGTCGTGCGGCTGACCCATGGGACCGAAGCCCGCCGGCCGGGTGGGATGCGCGTTCACGCATCCCACCCGGCCAGCGGGTGCTGGGTCAGGCGAACAGCATCTTCGCCTGGTCGATGAGCAGAACCACCGAGAAGCCACCGTAGAACAGCACAGCCCAGCCGATCGCCACCAGTCGGCCACCGCGCAGGCCGATCTCCCGCGGCAGCATGCCCCGGTTGAGCTGGATCAGCAGGACCGAGTACACGAACATCACCAACCCGTTCAGTGACGATGCGATCACCAGCAGGACGATCGGCTGGGTGAATCCGGAGAGCAGGATGATCGAGCCGAACACGATCTCCAGCCACACGGCGGCGAAGTAGAGCCGGCTCTCGCTCCAGGAGGTGTTGTCCTTGAGCAGGCCGGTCTTGAGCACGTCGGCCGTGATCCGACCGACCATGTCGAGGACCGCGAGGTTGGTCGAGAACAGCACCACGCCGCCGATGAGCCAGAACGCCGTGCTCAACCAGGAACCGCTGGAGACACCCAGGGCCTCGCCCTGGACCTTGATGAAGTCGAAGCTCTCCGCGGCACCGCCCGTCCCGACGGTGACGTACGTCAGGGTCATGAACACGAACAGCGTGATCGCCCCGATCACGAAGAAGGTGATGAACTGTTCGCGGTTGGCGACCTTCCACCAGGCGTTCCAGCGACGCATGTTCGCCTCGTCGCGGTGGAAGAAGTAGCCGGTGGTCGGCGCCGCCACCTCTTCGCCGGTGAACGGGGAGACGACCTTGGGAAGCCGGGCCCCCATCCCCAGCCCCTTGTCCCGCACCCAGTTCGACTGCACCAGGTTGAGCGCTCCGCCGGCTCCGGCGAAGGCGATCGCACCCAGCAGGGTCGCGGCGCCGATCCCGCTCACGCCCTCGGGGATCTTGTCGACCTCTGTGAAGCCGCGCCCGAGGGCGGAGTACCCCTCGCCTCCGAGAAGGAATATCGCCGCGTAGGCGACGAACAGGATGATCAGGGTCACCATGAAGAACTGGATCTTCTCCACAGTCTGGTAGACCACCGGGGAGACCGTCAGGATCACGCCGATCAGGATCAGTACGCCGATGGTGATGTAGGGGATGGCGCTCTCAGAGAAACCGAGGGCGAAGCTCAACGTGGTCGTCCCGCCGGTCGCCCAGCCCGGCCAGGCCCACGGCACGATCGTCATGATGACGAACAGCAGGCCCCACGGCTTCCAGAGCCGGGTGAAGCCGGTGACGGCGGTCTCGCCCGTCGCCAGGGTGTACCGCTCGATCTCCATGTTCAGGAAGTACTGGGTGAGCACCCCCAGCAACGTCAGCCAGACGAGGGTCAGGCCAACCTGTGAGGTGATGTAGGGCCAGAGCACGAACTCTCCGGAGCCGATGGCGCCGGCGAGCAGCAGCACGCTGGGGCCGATGACCCGCTTTAACGGGAGCGGCTCGGGTAGATCGACGTACTTGACGGGGGCGACGTTCTTGCTGCGGATCTCGTGCGCCTCGCTCCCGCCACCTCCCCGCTGTCGTGTCGACTCGGACATGGCACTCAATCTCCTTCGTTGGGTTGGTGGAGGCTGGAGTTGCGGATGGAGGCGTCGAGCACTTCGACCGTGTGGGCCATCCGCATCGCATGGCCCGAGCGCTCGATCGCGGAGGTGACCTGCATCAGGCAGCCAGGGTTGGCGGTGACGAGCACCTGCGCGCCGGTGGCGACGATGTTGGCCGCCTTGCGGTCGCCGAGCTCGCGGGCCGGCTCGGGGTTGAGGATGTTGTAGATCCCTGCGGAGCCGCAGCACAGCTCGGCCTCGGCGATCTCGCGCAGCTCGAGGCCGGGGATCCCCTGCAGTAGCCTGCGCGGCTGCGCCCGCACGCCCTGGGCGTGAGAAAGGTGGCACGCGTCGTGGTAGGCGACGGTGATGTCGAGCGGGTGGCGCGGCGCGACCGGACCAAGGTGGTCGAGGATCTCGGTCACGTCGCTGACGCGCTCGCTGAAGGCCCGAGCCCGATCGGCGTACGCCGGGTCGTCGGCGAGCAACCGGGCGTATTCCTTCATCGTCGACCCGCAGCCGGCGGCGTTGACCACGACGTAGTCGACGCCGGCGTCCTCGAAGGCGTCGATCAGTCCGCGAGCGAAGTCCTGCCCCTCGGGCTCGCGACCGTTGTGCACCGACAGCGCGCCACAGCAACCCTGGCTCTTCGGCACGATCACGTCGCAGCCCTCGGCCTGCAGCACGCGGGCGGTGGCGGCGTTCACCCCTGGGAAGAACGCACCCTGCACACACCCGGTCAGCAGCCCGACCACGGCACGTCGGGTGCCGGTGGCGGCGATCCGAGCGGGGAGCGGCTGCGGCTTGCCCAGGCGAGGAGCGAGCCGCTCCATGGCGGCCAGCTGCGGGGCGAACCTGTCCAGCAGGCCCGTACGCCGCATCGCGCGGTCGAGCCCGGTCCGCTGCATCATGCGCAGCGGGCCACGGAGCAGCTTGAGCCGACGGGGGTAGGGGAACAGCGAGAACACGAGCCCGCGCAGCGCCTTGTCCTTGGGCGAGCGCTCGTGGCGTCGCTCGACCTGCGCCCGCGTCTGCTCGATCAAGGTGTCGTACTGGACGCCCGAGGGGCAGGCGGTCACGCAGGCCATGCAACCCAGGCAGGCGTCCCAGTGCTGCACCATCGCCTCGCTCATCGGCTCGCCCTCGAGCCCCTCCTTCATCAGGTAGATGCGCCCGCGCGGGGAGTCCATCTCCTCCCCCCACAGCACGTACGTCGGGCAGGTCGGCAGGCAGAAGCCACAGTGCACGCAGTCGCCGATCAGGGCCGCGTCCGGCGGGTGCTGCTCGTCGAAGGCACCTCCGGGTACGGGCATGCCGAGGTCGATGATGCTCCCCATCTCCCCCAGGTTGCCTCCGCGAGGGGCACCGCCACTGTGCTCTGAGGTGTCGCTCATCTAGATGCCTCCTACGAATCTGCCTGTTGCCAGCCGGTGGTCGGGATCGAACTGGTCCTTGACACGGTTCATCAGGTCGAGCGCAGGTATCGGGCCCCAGACGTCGAGGCCCTTCTTGATCGATGAGGGCGCGTCCACGACCACGACGCTGCCGCCGTGACGGGTGCACGCCTCACGAAGCTGCTGCACCGACGCGCGCGCGGCCTCGAGCGGGGTTCCCGGCGCGATCGCCGCGTAGGCGACTCCCGCACCTGCGGAGCCGCGCAGCGACACCTGCGCCTGGGTGGCGGCAGCCAGCACGTCGGCCAGCCCCGAGAGCACGAAGGTCAGCTTCAGCGCGACGGCTCGGTCCTCGCCGGTCGCGTCGAGGTCCCAGGGGAACACCGCACCGTCGGCCGGGGCGTCGCCGCTCTCCGTCGACGCCTCACCCAGCAGCCCGCGGATCGTGGCCGTGCGACCGGCGACCCCCTCCTCACGTCCCTCGAGGAGGACGCTGACCGAACCGCGACCGTCGGCCCAGGAGGTCTCGATGGCTGCGGGCACGGCCTGGGCGTGCAGCACCGACTGCACCAGCTGCTGGGCCTGGACCGGGTCGGCGACCTCGGCCGTGACCCAGCGATGGGTGAGCGGCACCGGGTGCAGCCGGAAGGTGGCGTCCACCATCACGGCCAGCGACCCGAGAGAGCCGATCATCAGCTTGCCGAGGTCGTAGCCCGCGACGTTCTTGACCACCCGGCCACCGGACTTGGCCACGACCCCGTCGGCGCGGACGACGGTGAGTCCGATCAGCAGGTCGCGTGCGGTGCCGGTGGCGACCCGGCGTGGGCCGCTGGTGTTGGTGGCCAGGGCACCGCCGATGCTGGAGCCGGGGACGGGCTCGTCGAGCGCGAGCCGCTGCCCGGCTTCGCCGAGGACCGCCTGGACGTCGCGCAGGCGCGCTCCGGCCTGGGTGGCGACGATCAGGTCGCCGGCCTGGTGGTCGAGGACCTGGTCGAGCGCACTCAGGTCGAGCAGCACGTCGACGTCGGTGGGCGGAAGTCCCCAGGTGAGCTTGGTGCCACGGCCGCGCGGGACCACGGACAGCCCGTGCCCGGCGGCGGCACGCAGTACTTCGCTGACCTGAGCGGTGTCCTGGGCCCGGGCGACCAGGCCCGGGCGGACGCCGTCGACGAGGTCGGCCTCGCCTGCCTCCTGCACGTCCGCGCAGGCGGAGCCGAGAGCTTCGCGCGCCGACGCGTTCAAGGTGTCGGTCGGCATCAGAAGACCTCCGCCAGACCGGCCTCTTGCAAGGGATGTGCGCCCTTGTGGCGACCTGGCACCTCGCCGCACAGCCGCGGGGTCGGGAAGATCTTGCCGGGGTTGGAGATGTTGCCCGGATCGAACGCACACCGCACGAGCTGCATCGTGTCGAGGTCCTCCGCGTTGTACATCCGGGGCATGTACTTCGACTTGTCCATGCCGACGCCGTGCTCGCCGGTGATCGAGCCGCCGTGCTCGATGCAGAGATCGAGGATCGCGCCGCTGACCTTCTCGGCGGCCTCTCCGGCGCCCTCGACGGCATCGTCGAAGAGCACCAGGGGATGCAGGTTGCCGTCACCGGCATGGAAGACGTTGGCCACTCGCACCCCCGAGGAGCTGGAGAGCTCGGCGATCGCCTTGAGCACCTCCGGCAGGGCGGTGCGCGGGATGACTCCGTCCTGGACGATGTAGTCCGGGCTGATCCGGCCCACGGCGGCGAAGGCGGACTTGCGGCCCTTCCAGATCAGCGCCCGTTCGGCGGGGTCCGTGGCGACTCGCTGCTCGAACGCGCCGTTCTCGTTGCACAGGCGCTCGACCTCGGCGCACTCCTGCTCCACCTCGATCGCGGCACCGTCGATCTCGATGACCAGCACCGCGCCGGCGCCTTGCGGGTAGTTGCAGTGCACGGCCGCCTCAGCCGCCTCGATGGCCAGCGCGTCCATCATCTCGATGGCCGCGGGCACGATGCCCGCGGCGATGATCCCGGAGGTGGCGGCACCCGCCTGGTCGGTGGACTCGAAGCCCACCAGGATCGTGCGCACCTCCTCGGGCAGACGCACCAGCCGGACGGTCGTCGAGGTGACGATTCCCAGCGTCCCCTCTGACCCGACCACGGCACCGAGCAGGTCGTAGCCGGGGCTGTCCGGCGCGGCGCTGCCGAGCTCGACGATGTCCCCCTCGGCGGTGACGAAGTCGGCGGCGAGCACGTGGTTGGTGGTGAAGCCGTACTTGAGGCAGTGCGCCCCTCCCGAGTTCTCCGCCACGTTGCCGCCGATCGAGCAGATCTGCTGGCTCGAGGGGTCCGGGGCGTAGTAGTAGCCGCCGGGAGTGGCTGCCCTGGTCACGTCGAGGTTGATCACCCCGGGCTCGACGACCGCACGCTGGTCCTCGGTGCGTACGGCGGTGATGGCCCGCATCTTGGAGGTCACGATCAGCACGCCCTCCGCGTGTGGGAGCGCGCCACCGGACAGGCCGGTGCCCGCGCCGCGCGCCACGAACGGGACCTGCTGCTCGGCGCAGGCGCGCACCACCGCGGCCAGCTGGGCCGCGTTCTCCGGGATGACGACCAGCGCCGGGGTCACCCGGTAGTGGGCCAGCCCGTCGCACTCGTAGGTCCGCAGCCGGGTGCGGTCGGTGATCACCCCCTCGGGCGGGATCAGGCTGGCGGCGACCTCGGCCACCGCGCGGACACCGGGGACACCGGCGGCGGGTGAAGTCGTGGCGGCCGATGCCTGGGACGAGGATGCGGTGCCCGATGCCATCTGTCTGCCTCTCAGTCGGTCTGGGCGGTGAGGCCCGCGCTCTCGATGCCGGCCACCGCTGTCGCCTCGTCATTGTCCGAGGTGTCCCCCGTCACGCCGACCGCGCCCAGCAGGGTCCCGTCGCCGTCACGGACCAGGACTCCTCCGGGCACGGGAACCAGCGCCCCACCCACCGCGGCGGTGACCGCGGCGATGAAGTAGGGCTGCTCCTCCGCACGCGTCATGATCGCGCGCGACCCCATCCCCAGGCTGAGCGCGCCGTGCGCCTTGCCGAGGCCGATCTCGAAGCGCTTCATCGACGAGCCGTCCTCGCGCTCGACGGCCACGACGTGACCCCCTGCGTCCAGGACGACCACGGTCATCGGCTTGAAGCCGGCGGACGCGCTGTGCGCGCGGCCCCCCTCGATGACCCTGCGCGCGGTCTCCAGGTCCATCAGGAAGCGCTCCTCTCGGTCGATGTCGTCTGCGCCTTCTCCTGCGCGCGGCGTCGGTGCAGGATCGGCTCGGTGTAGCCGCTCGGCTGCGTGAGTCCTTCGAAGACCAGGGCGCGGGCCGCCTCGAAGGCCTCCCCGTCGAAGCCCGGCGACATCGCGACGTAGGTCGGGTCGTCGGCGTTCTGCTCGTCGACCACCTTGGCCATCCGGCGGAGCGTCTCCTCCACCTGCTCGGCGCTGACCACGTCGTGGTGCAGCCAGTTGGCCACGTGCTGCGCAGAGATCCGGCAGGTGGCCCGGTCCTCCATCAGCTGCTCCCCGGTGATGTCCGGGACCTTGGAGCAGCCCACTCCCGCGTCGACCCAGCGCACGACGTACCCCAGCAGGCTCTGCAGGTTGTTCTCGATCTCCTGCTGCCGGTCCTCCTCGGACCACGTGGAGGGGTCGCCCAGCGGGACCTGGAGCAGCTGCTCGCGTTCGCGACGACGCCCCGAGGTCTGCAGCTCCTGCTGCCGCGCGTTCACGTCGACCTGGTGGTAGTGCAGCGCGTGCACGGTCGCTGCGGTCGGCGAGGGCACCCATGCGCAGGTGGCGCCTGCTTCCGGGTGGCCGATCTTGGTCTCGTACATGTCCGCGAGGCTGTCGGGTGCAGCCCACATGCCCTTGCCGATCTGGGCGCGCCCCATCAGCCCGCACTCCAGGCCGATGTCGACGTTGAGGTCCTCGTAGGCCTGGATCCAGGTCTCGGCCTTCATGTCGTTCTTGCGGACCATCGGGCCGGCCTGCATCGAGGTGTGGATCTCGTCGCCCGTGCGGTCCAGGAAGCCGGTGTTGATGAAGGCGACCCGCTCGCTGGCCTCACCGATGCAGGCCTTGAGGTTCAGGGAGGTACGCCGCTCCTCGTCCATGATCCCGACCTTGATCGTCAGGCGGGGCAGCCCGAGGAGCTCCTCGACCCGACCGAAGAGCTCGACGGCGAAGGCGACCTCGTCGGGACCGTGCATCTTGGGCTTCACCACGTACATCGAGCCTGTGCGCGAGTTGGCGAGCGCCGACTCCCCTCGCAGGTCCTGAAGGCTGCCGAGCGCGGTCATCACCGCGTCCAGGATCCCCTCGGGCACCTCGTCACCGTGGCGGTCCAGGACCGCGTCGGTGGTCATCAGGTGTCCGACCTGACGGATGAACAGCAGCGAGCGGCCGCGCAGCGTGACCTCCTCGCCGGAGGTCGTGGAGTAGGTCCGGTCCGGGTTCATCGAGCGGGTGAAGGTCTTGCCACCCTTGGTGACCTCCTCCGCGAGGGTGCCGCGCATCAGCTGCATCCAGTTGCGGTAGCCGAGGACCTTGTCCTCGGCGTCCACCGCAGCGACCGAGTCCTCGAGGTCCATGATCGTGGAGACCGCCGACTCCAGCAGCAGGTCCTTGACGCCGGCCGCATCGGTGGAGCCGATCGAGTCCGCAGGGTCGACCTGGATCTCCACGTGCAGGCCGTGGTGGACCAGGAGCACCGCGTCGGGAGCCTCGGCGGCACCGCGGTGTCCCACCAGCTGTCCCGGCTCGGCGAGCCGGACCACGCCGTCCTCCAGCGTGACCGCGAGGCCCTCGCCGTCCACGGCGTACTTGGTGGCGTCGGCGTGTGAACCCGAGACCAATGCGAAGTGCTCGTCGAGGAAGGCCCGCCCTCGGGCGATCACCTCGTCGCCGCGCACCTTGTTGTAGCCGTCACCGGGCGCGAGCTCGCCCTCCTGGGAGATCACGTCGGTGCCGTAGAGCGCGTCGTAGAGCGAGCCCCACCGGGCGTTCACGGCGTTGGTGGCGAATCGCGCGTTCAGCAGCGGAACCACCAGCTGCGGGCCGGCGAGGCGGGCGACCTCGTCGTCGACCTCCGCGGTGGTCGCGGCGACCTGCGCCGGCTCGTCCAGCAGATAGCCGATCTCACGGAGGAAGGTCGTGTAGGTCTCCGGGTCCGGACGGCCCGGGTGCTCGCGGTGCCAGTCGTCGATCGAGGTCTGGAGCTGGTCGCGTCGCGCCAGCAGCTCGGCGTTGCGGGGGGCGAGGTCGTGCACCAGGGTGCCGAGGCCCTCCCAGAACGCGGCAGGGTCCACGCCCGAGCCGGGCAGGGCCTCCTCCTCGACGAAGCTGTGCAGGCTGGCGGCGATGCTGAGGCCGCCGAGCTGTACGCGCTGGTCCATGTCACTCCTTCAGCGAGATTCCGCATCCCGGAACTCGTAGTGGCGTCGGTCACCGACCTTTCCGATACCGCGCGCTCCTGTCAAGTTCGCTAGGATGAACACGTTCCGCCATGCGGAATCGACAGCATGGAAGGTGACTCGATGGATCCCGTACCCCGTACCGGCCCGAGCACACCCGCTGAGTCGCCTCCACCTCAGCGACGCACCGGCGTGCAGTCGCTGGAGCGTGCCTTCGAGGTGCTCGAGCTCGTCGCGGCGCACGGCGGCGCCATCGCCCTCTCCGAGCTGGCGATCGCCTCGGGCCTGCCGCCGGCGACCCTGCATCGTCTGGCGCGCACCCTGGTCGACCTCGGCTACCTGCGCCAGGAGTCGTCGCGCCGCTACGCGCTGGGGCACCGGCTGTTCCTGCTCACCCAGGGCTCCTCGACGATGCTCATCGGCGCTGCGGAGCCCCACCTGCGCCACCTCGTGGGAGCGATCGGCGAGACCGCCAACCTCGCCATGCTCGACGGCGACCGGGTGGCGTACGTCGCCCAGGTCCCGGGACGGCACTCGATGCGGATGTTCACCGAGGTCGGGCGCCGCGTCGATCCGCACTGCACCGCGGTCGGCAAGGCGCTGCTGGCCAGGAACACCGAGGAGCAGGTCAGGGCACTGCTGGGCCGCACCGGGCTCGAGCGGCACACCCCGCACACCGTGACCGACCCCGAGGAGCTCCTCGCCGAGCTCGCTCGCGTCCGCGACCGCGGCTACGCGGTCGACGAGGGCGAGCAGGAGGTCGGCGTCCGCTGCGTCGCGGTGCACGTGCCTGCCTCGATCGTGCCGCTCGCGCTCTCGGTCTCTGGCCCCGCCGGCCGGATGACCGACGAGCTGCTCGCGGACGCGGTCCCGGCCCTGCACGAGGCCGCCCGGACCCTGGCCGCGGAGCTCTCCTGACCTGAGCTCTCAGCTCAGCACAGCGGGAGGTTGACCCTGCCTGTCCCCGCGTGGGCATGGTCGACGCACAGACGGGGGGATCAGTACTGTCCGTTCGGCCATTGACTGATCCGGATAACGGAACGATCATTCCCACGACGAGTCGAAATCGGTGTTCGGGCACGCTGCCACCTCGGACCCACGGATGCACGAGAGCGCGGGGGACCCGACATGGCCGACAAGAGCCGAGCACGTCTGTGGAGGCACGGCGTCGCCGTCGCCCTGGGCCTCGCCCTGATCGCCGTCACCAGTCCCGCGGCCACCAGTCCCGCCGCGGCCGCAGTCCCTCGGGACGACGGCCGGCTCGCCTTCGTGAGGTCCAACCAGATCTACACCGCCACCACGACCGGGACCCAGGTCAAGAAGCTCACCCGGTCGGCGAAGAACTACCGCCCGCACTGGTCGCCGGACGGCCGCCGGATCGCCTACCTGCGCGAGACCCCTGACGGAGTCCGCAACATCTGGGTGATGAACGCGGACGGCACTCGCAAGGCCCAGGTCACCCACCAGAGCTGGACCTCCGAGCCCGCGTGGTCCCCGGACGGCAGCTGGCTGGCCTTCGGAGGCGACGCGCCCAACGACTACACCAACAACGGGCACCTCCAGCGGATCCGGTCCACGGCGCCCTTCGGCTCACCGATCGCGTTCCCCCCGCTGGACCAGGACACCGTCGAGCCAATCGTGGACGGGAGCGGCACGCTGGCGTGGTCACCCGACGGCGAGCACATCGCCTTCACCTCGGACTCCTACCCGGACTCCCCCGACCACTACCTGCTGCTCTACACGATCCAGGACGCGACCGTGACCCTGCTCGACGCCGTGGGCGGGTCGTGCTGCGGCGAGGGGTACTTCGGCGACCCGACGTGGACCGTCGACGGTGGCGCGATCGCCTACACCCGCCTCAAGTACGACGTCGAGAGCGAGCCGCGTCCCGCCGGATCGCACGTCGCGCTGCTCAACCTGGGGCCGTCCCCCACCGCGCACTCCTATCCCCGCGTCGCCGGCGACCGCAATCCCGACTACTCCCCCACGGGCAGGCGTCTGGTCTTCAACCACTACTCGTGGATCTACACCTCGGACGCCGACGGCAAGCGCCGCCGACACGTGGTCAAGGGCTACCACCCCGACTGGCAGCCGGTCGTCGGCTGAGCCGAGGCGCCTGACCTGGTCGCCTGACCTGGTCGCCTGACGTGGTCGCCTGACGTGGTCGCCTGACCTGGTCGCCTGACCTGGTCGCCTGACCTGGTCGCCTGACCTGGTCGCTAGGCCTGGTCGCGCTCCGCCAGGGCCTCGGTGAGCAGGGAGATGAGCGCCTCGAGCTGCACGTCGGCCGAGGACGAGACCTCCTCGTCGGAGCCGTCCAGGGCCCTGGCCGCCAGCCCCGCCTTGCTGTCGATCAGCTCGGCGATGCGGGTGTCGATCGTCTGCGCCGCGATGATCCGCCAGGCCGTGACCGGCTCCAGCTGACCGATGCGGTGGATGCGGTCGATCGCCTGGGTCTGCTCCGCGTCGGTCCAGGAGAGCTCGGCGAGCACCATGTTGGAGGCGACCTGCAGGTTCAGCCCGACGCCTGCCGCCGAGAGCGAGCAGACCACTACCGAGACCTCCGGGTCGTTCACGAAGGCCTCGATGTTCTGCTCTCGCGCCTTTCTGGTCTGGTCACCACGGATCGAGGAGTAGCGCAGGCCACGCTTGGCGAAGGTCTCCTCCGCCACGTCCATCACATCGATGTGCTTGGCGAAGAACACGACCTTGCCGACGCTGCGGGCGAGCTGCGCGGTGTAGTCGGCCGCCAGTCCCGCCTTGGCCTGCCCGATGCGGCGGAGCATGCTGAACACGTTCTCGCCCGAGGCCGTGGTGGTGTCCTCCCGCTCCCAGCCGGCGACCCGGCGTACGAGCTCGTGGTCGACGCCCTCGACGACGGGGCCGGACGTGCGGGTGGCCAGCGCGCTGTCGTAGCGCGCCACCAGCCGGCGTGCGAGCTCCCGCTCCGCGTCGCGGATCGAGCGGCCGATGTCCTCGTCGAGCTCGACGGGCAGGTCCGCGACCCGGCGTGCGGGGATGTCCGCGGCCACGTCGACCTTGCGACGCCGCACGATCCCGAGGTTGACCACGCTGCGCCGGGCCGCCGGATAGAACCCCGGGTCCGCCGGGGTGAGCCCGGTGTCCTCGAGCGACTCCATCAGGGCGTCCAGCGGCTTCTTCTCGTCGATCCAGCCGAGGAACTGCCAGATGGCCCGGAAGTCCTCGATGTCGTTGATCAGCGGCGTACCGGTGAGCGCCATCATCAGCGGGCGCGTGACGCGGGCGCGGATGCGGTCGGCGAGCTGCAGCACGAACTGCGAGCGCTGGGAGGTCCGGTTCTTGATGAAGTGCGCCTCGTCGACGACCATGCCGCGGAAGCCGTGTGCCCCGAGCCAGCCGATGTGGCGGTCCAGCACCTCGTAGTTGACGATCACGATGTCGGCGAAGCCGTCGATCTCGTGGCCGTCACCGTGGATCACGGTGGCGGTGCGACCGGGACTCCACAGACCCGCCTCGCGCGCCCAGTTGGTCTTGACGACGTTGGGCACCACGACCAGCAGTGGGTAGGCGCTCGCCGCCTGGGCAGCGAGCAGCGCCTCGGCGGTCTTGCCCAGCCCGGGCTCGTCGGCGAGGAGGAAGGTCCGGTGCCCGGACTTCGCGGCGGCCACCAGCTGCGCCTGGTGGGGCATCAGCTCCAGGGCTCCGGAGGCCTTCAGCGATCCCGGCTCCGGAAGCGGCATGCAGGCCGTGGCGCCGCTGGAGGCGCGCTCGAACGAGGTGAGCAACGGCCCGAGCAGCTCCCAGGTGGCCAGCTGTCGGGGCCGGCTCACGCGGGGTGCGGCGTTGGAGAAGTCGGGCGCCATGAACGGGTTCGCCAGCTGCCGGGAGACCACCGACTGAGGTACGACGCGGCGCTCGGGCACGGCGGCGGCACCCGTGTCCTCCACGGGCTTCGGCTCCTCGGGGGGCGCCTCGAGACCGGCGACGCGCAGCAGGTCGCGGCGCAGCGACTTGGCCGAGTCGGAGACCTCCGCGTCCTCGGCGAGCAGCGCGAGCAGCGAGGTGTCCCGCGCGGCGGTCTTCGCGAGGATCGTGGCGACCCCGTCCAGGCGCTTGAGCTGCTCGGCCCGCTGGGCCTCGCTGGAGGTGGCGTCGGCCCGCACCCGCGCCCGCTCCTCGCGCACCAGCAGCGCGACCACCTGGAACTTGGTGCGCACCGACGACATCACCGAGCCCTTCTGGATCGCCGTCTCGACCTCACGCACCGCGCGGGCGAGCACCGGGATCAGGCCCTCGTTGTCCAGGTCGCGCACACGTCGCTGAGCGGTACGGCGAACGCCGGACTGGCGCGTACCTCGACGACCCACAGACCCCTCCTCCGGAGCACCCGCCGCGATGACCGCGGCGGAACCACCAACACCCGTACGCAGTCCCAGGTCAGCACTGCGGCACGAAGCGCGGAGCCTGCCGAACCGACCGCTCCGCGAAGTACGCGGCCCACGGATCTGCGAGAGATCTCGTGTCAGGCTGCACTGCCGGACACGGTGTGGAACCGTCCGGCCGTCGAACGGCGACCGGGTCACCGACCGCCGGCGGGGAACGTCTCGCGCACGAGCGGCACTGCCATGGGTCGGTGGCTCCCCCATGGTAACCGACCTGGCACCGGCCCGGACGCTGACGCCCGGATCGAGGACTCGGCTCCCGCGGCGCCTCCTGGTGACCGCCGCGGACGGCTCAGTCGGCGGCCGGCACGATGCGCAGGTCGCGGACAGCACCGTCGGCCAGTGCGGCCAGGGCCGCCTGGTAGGCGGGAGTGTCGTGGGCGGCCCGGGCGGCCTCGACCGAGGCGAACTCGATCACCACCGTGCGGGTCTCCTGCCCGGCCTCGTAGGTCTGCACGGGAACTCCCCGGACCAGGAACGCGCCACCCGACTCACGCAGCGCGGGCCCCGCCAGCTCGGCGTACGCCGCGACCTTGGCCGGGTCGACGATCTCCTTGTAGACACAGATCCAGTAGGCGCTCATGGCGGTCATGGTGCCCTAGCGCGGCCGGCGTACTCCACCCGCAGTGGGTCACCGCGGAAGCTGGCGACCCAGCAGGTCGATGAACTCGTCGGCCATCGCCAGCTGGTGGGACAGCTTCTGCCGGCGCTCGACCGCCTCGTCGATGACCTCCCGCAGCCGCTCCCGGAGCTCGGCCGACGACGTGGGGTCAGCCGCAGTCCGCAGCGCCTCGAGCAGGTGCATCACGTCCTGCATCGCCTCCAGGGTGAACCCCAGCGGCTTCATCCGGCGGATGACAAGCAGTCGGTCCACGTCCTCGCGGGTGTAGAGCCGGAAGCCGCCCTCGCTGCGCGCCGACGGCTGGAGGAGCCCGATCTCGTCGTAGTGGCGGAGCGTGCGCAGCGAGAAGCTCCGTGCGCTCGGCGACCTCGCCGATCTGCATCGGCCGACCGGCGACCCCATGGGGTCCGGGAATGGTCTGCATCTGGCCCCCACTCCCCTTCGACCGATTTCAACTCTACCCTCACGTAAGGGTAGAGTACCGACCTAGGCTCCGCCCTCAGTGCGGCCCGCGTGCATCGTCGCACGCACTCTCCCAGCCCCCGAACCTCGTACCCGTCGCGCTCTGCCGGGCCGTGAAGGAGAACCGCGTGTCCGTGCACACCGAGCACCCTGCCGTCGACCAGTCCGTCCGCGCCGCCTTTCGGAGCCCGGCCCGCCTGCGCACCGAGATCCTGGCCGGTCTCGTCGTCGCTCTCGCACTGATCCCGGAGGCCATCTCCTTCTCGATCATCGCCGGGGTGGACCCGCGGGTCGGACTGTTCGCCTCGTTCACGATGGCGGTCTCGATCGCCTTCCTCGGTGGCCGCCCAGCCATGATCTCCGCCGCCACCGGCGCGGTCGCGCTGGTGATCGCCCCGGTCATGCGCGACTACGGGTTCGACTACCTCATCGCCACAGTGCTCCTGGGAGGCCTCATCCAGGTCACCCTCGGTGTGGTCGGAGTCGCGCGGCTGATGCGCTTCATCCCCCGCTCGGTGATGGTCGGCTTCGTGAACGCGCTGGCGATCCTGATCTTCCTCGCGCAGGTGCCGCACCTGATCGACGTACCGTGGCTGGTCTATCCGATGCTGCTCGTCGGCCTGGCCGTCATGGTCCTGCTGCCCAAGCTCACCAAGGCGGTGCCCGCCCCTCTGGTGGCGATCGTGCTGCTCACCCTGGTGACCGTGGCCGTCGCGATCAACGTGCCGAACGTCGGCGACGAGGGCGAGCTGCCGGACAGCCTCCCGAGCCTGTTCGTGCCCGATGTGCCCTTCACGCTCGAGACCCTGCAGATCATCGCGCCGTACGCCCTCGGCATGGCGCTCGTGGGCCTGCTGGAGTCGTTGATGACGGCCAAGCTCGTCGACGACATCACCGACACCCACTCCCACAAGACGCGTGAGGCCTGGGGCCAGGGCGCCGCGAACATCATCACCGGCTTCTTCGGCGGCATGGGCGGCTGCGCCATGATCGGTCAGACGATGATCAACGTGAAGGCCTCCGGCGCCCGGACCCGGATCTCCACGTTCATGGCCGGCGTGTTCCTGCTCATCCTCGTCGTCGGCTTCGGCGACGTGGTCGCGGTGATCCCGATGGCGGCGCTGGTCGCGGTGATGATCATGGTCGCCGTCGGCACCTTCGACTGGCACAGCGTCCAGCCGGGCACGCTGCGCAGGATGCCCAAGAGCGAGACCACCGTGATGCTCTCCACCGTGGCCGTCGTCGTCGCCACCCACAACCTGGCGATCGGAGTCGTGGTCGGGGTGCTGGTCGCGATGACCCTGTTCGCACGCCGCGTCGCCCACCTGGCCGCGACCCGTCGCGACCTGGTCCAGGTCGCCGACGGGTCGATGCACGCGGTGTACACCGTGACCGGCGAGCTGTTCTTCGCCTCCAGCAACGACCTCTACACCCAGTTCGAGTACGCCGAGGATCCTGACTACGTGGTCGTGGATCTCACGGCCTCGCACGTCTGGGACGCCTCCACCGTCGCCGCGCTCGACGCCATCACCACCAAGTACCATTCCAAGGGTAAGACGGTCGAGATCCGTGGCCTCGACGACGCCAGCGCGCACATGCACGAGAGACTCACCGGGCGGCTCTCCAGTCCCTGACCGACCACCGTGCCGCAAGGCGGAGGCCACTGAGGCCGAAGTCGACCTCGAAGTCCTCACTCCAGGAGCACCAGATGACTGAGCAGCCGACACGTCGCCTCCTCTTCGGCCGGGGATCGCTGGCGGAGAACCTGCGGATCACCGAGGTGCTCCGCAGGGAGACCGTGGGCGGGGCGCTTCTCCTCGTCGCCACCGTGGTGGCGCTGGTGTGGGCCAACAGCCCCTGGAAGTCCGGCTACACCGACCTGCGCGACCTCGTCGTCGGTCCCTCCGCGCTCCATCTCGACCTCACCCTGGGCACCTGGGCGGCCGACGGGCTGCTGGCCATCTTCTTCTTCGTCGTGGGCCTCGAGCTCAAGCGCGAGTTCGTGGCCGGCGACCTGCGTGACCCCCGGCGTGCGGCTCTGCCGATCTTCGCCGCGCTCGGCGGCATGGCCGTGCCGGCACTCGTTCTTCGTCGCGGTGAACCTCGGCGTCGGCGACGGCGCGCTCAACGGCTGGGCGATCCCGACGGCGACCGACATCGCCTTCGCGCTCGCCGTACTCGCGGTGATCAGCACGCACCTTCCCTCGGCCCTGCGCACCTTCCTGCTGACGCTGGCCGTGGTCGACGACCTCTTCGCGGTCAGCATCATCGCCATCTTCTACACCAGCGACCTCGCCCTCGTCCCGCTGCTGCTGGCGCTGGTGCCGCTGGGACTGTTCACGCTCCTGGTGCAGCGACGGGTGCGCTCCTGGTACCTCCTGCTTCCCCTGGCGATGGCGACCTGGGTGCTGATCCACGAGTCCGGGATCCACGCCACCGTGGCCGGGGTGCTCCTCGGTTTCGCCGTGCCGGTGCTCCGCAGCCACGCCGGAGGCGGACCCGACGCAGGGATCGGCCTCGCGGAGCACTTCGAGCACCTCTTCCGCCCGCTGTCCGCGGGCTTCGCCGTTCCGGTGTTCGCGTTCTTCGCCGCCGGAGTCACCGTGGGTGGCTTCTCGGGACTCTCGGACGCCCTCTCCGACCGGATCGCCCTCGGGATCGTCATCGGCCTGGTGGCGGGCAAGTTCGTCGGCGTCCTGGGGGCGACCTATCTGGTCTCACGCTTCACCCGGGCCTCCCTCGACGACAACCTCAGCTGGTTCGACGTCGCCGGGATCTCGTTGCTGGCCGGGATCGGGTTCACCGTCTCGCTGCTGATCGGCGACCTGGCCTACGGTCCGGGCAGCGACCGGGACGACAACGTCAAGATCGGCGTCCTGGTCGGCTCACTGCTCTCCGCCACGATCGCCTCCGCCCTGCTCCGCGCCCGCAACAGCACCTACCGCCGGATCCGCGAGTACGAGGAGCGCGACGAGAACGCCGACGGCATCCCCGACATCTACGCCGAGGACTCACCCCCCTCTCCCCCCCTCCCCGTCGTCGTAGTACGCCGACCGGGCACTCGCCCTCGCCCGCAGTACGCCGACCGGGCACTCGCCCTCGCCCGCAGTACGCCGAGCGGGCACTCGCCCTCGCCCGCAGGACGCCGAGCGGGCACTCGCCCTCGCCCAGCACGCCGACGGGCACTCGCCCTCGCCCGCAGGACGCCGACCGGGCACTCGCCCTCGCCACCACCCCGGTCAGCAAGGCCGTAACAACGCTCAGTGCCCGCTCGGCGTCGTATAAACACCGCTGAGTGCCCGCTCGACCTCGTACAGACACAGCTCAGTGCCCGCTCGGCGTCCTACAGACACAGCTGAGTGCCCGGTCGGCCCGTGTTCAGGCGGTGAGGGTCGCGGCGAGCTCCACCATGTCGGCCGACTGCACGTCGGGGGCGGTGAAGTACGACGGGTAGCGCGGGGCGTCTCGTTGGAGCCACCCGGTGCGCAGGCCGGCGCGGGCCGCTCCGTCGATGTCCCAGGGGTGGACGGCCACGAGCATCGCCTCCGAGGCGGGTACGCCGCACTCGTCGACGGCTCGCTGATAGGCACCGGCGGCCGGCTTCCAGGCCGGGCCGTCGGCCACACTCATCAGCGTCTCGAACTCGTCCCTGATCCCGGCTCGGTCGAGCAGGCCCTCGGCGACCGCGGTGGCGCCGTTGCTCAGGGTGACCAGGCGGATCCCGGCCGACCGCAGCGCTCGTACGCCGGCGACGACGTCGGGGTGGACGCTCAGCTCCCCGAAGGACCGCATCACCGTCGCGACCAGCTCGTCGGGATCGGCGGCAGCCTCTCGACCCTGGAGACGCAGGCGCAGCGACTCGGTCGCCAGCGTGGCGAAGTCCGGGTTGACCCCGACCGAGGTCAAGGAGAACCCGTCGCGGAGCACACCGGCGAACCAGGCCTCCCGCTCGTGAGCGGGCAGGCCGACCTCCTCGAACTTCTGCGACAGCGGGCTCATGTCCGACAACGTCTCGTTGACGTCGAAGACGATCAGTGAGACGCGCGGGTTCTTGGACGGGCTCATCTTCTCGGCTCGACCTCCTGTGAGTTGGCATCCGGCCGGAGTCCGGTCTCGGGACCGGGGACTCGGACACACTGGTCCCATGTACCCATACTGCGCTTCCGGGAAGCCCAGCGCCCCTCACCGGGTTCCCGCGCCATGAGCTCACCCACTGAGCCCGACGATGCCGCGCGGCGCACCTCTTTCCGCGCGTACGTCGAGCCCGAGATCGAGGTACTGCTGCGCGTCGCTCGCGGGCTGGCCTCGAGTGACGCTGATGCCGAGGACCTGGTGCAGGAGACCCTGCTGCGGGCATACCGGGGCCTGCACCGCTTCGACGGCAAGCACCCGCGCGCCTGGTTGCTGACGATCCTGCGCAACACCAACATCAACCTGCACCGCCGCCGGCGGCCCCTGGTGGTCGACGACGGCGAGCTGCTGCGCTCCTCGCGGCCCGCCTTCGGTCCGGCCGGGGTGCACAGCGCGGAGGACGCGTACCTGGACCTGGAGCTGGACGCGGGGCTCCAGGCTGCGGTGGCCTCCCTGGACCCGAGGTTCCGCGCCACCTTGCTCCTGGTCGACGTCCACGACCTGAGCTACGCCGAGACGGCTGCGCTGCTCGACGTACCCGTCGGGACGGTCATGTCCCGACTCAGCCGAGCACGCGAGCGAGTACGCCGCCATCTCGGTCCCACTGTTCTGACGCGAGGGAGGCTCTCATGATCGACGCTGTTCGACAGATGCTGACGTGCCACTGGTCGGCACGTCGCATCTCGCGATATCTCGACTCCGATCCGGCCGCCCCGCTCAGCCCCGGGGAGGTGTCGCGGCTGGAGAACCATCTCGCGAACTGCGAGAAGTGCACCGAGGTGCTCGGGGAGCACCGTGCCCTGACCCGTGCCCTGGCGAGGTGGTCGAGTCGTTCCGAGATCGACCCGGCGGCGGTGCAGCGGCTGCGTGGGTTCGTCGACGACCTCATCCGTAACCCTCCGAAGTGAGCGGGGCTGACGCCGAGGCGGCACGCCCCTGGGACCTGGTCGTGGTCGGAGGGGGCACCGCGGGGATCGTGGCGGCCAAGACGGCCGCGCGGTTCGGGTCCCGGGTGCTGCTCTTCGAGAGCGAGCGCACCGGCGGGGACTGCTTGTGGACCGGCTGCGTCCCGTCCAAGGCCCTGATCGCAGCCGCGGAGGTGGCCGCCGGAGCCCGGGCGGGAGCTGCCCTGGGCGTGACCGCCCGTGGCGTCGAGGTCGACTTCGGCCGGGTGATGGACCACGTCCGGGGCGCCATCGACCACATCGCGCCGATCGACTCGCCCGAGGCGCTCCGCGACGAGGGCGTCACGGTCAGGAACGAGCGTGCGGTCTTCTCCGGCCCCGACGAGGTGACCGTCGCCGGCGAGCGGATCGGTTTCACCCAGGCCGTGGTCGCGACCGGCGCCGCCCCTGCGGTGCCCGGCATCCCCGGACTCGACGCGATCGGCTACCTCACCAGCGAGTCCGTCTGGGAGCTGAAGGAGCTGCCCCCCGAGCTGGTCGTCCTGGGGGGCGGCAGCATCGGCTGCGAGCTCGGCCAGGCGTTCACCCGGCTCGGCTCGTCCGTGACCCTGGTCGAGGGAGCCTCACGGCTCCTTCCGCGGGAGGACCAGACCGCCGCGGCGCTGATCACCTCCGCCCTGACCCAAGAGGGAACCCGGGTGGTCACCGGCACCCAGGTCACCGAGGTACGCCGGAAGCCGGCCGGCTCCCCCCACAACCCCGACACCGCCGACAGCGCCCACAACCCCGACAGCGAAGGCCTGCTGGTGCTCTCCGACGGTCGCGAGGTGCCCTTCACCCACCTGCTGGTCGCCGTCGGCCGGTCGCCGCGCACCCGTGACCTGGGCCTCGACAGGGCCGGGGTGGAGATCGACCAGCACGGCTTCGTCCGCGTGGACGACCACCTGCAGACGACCAACCCGAGGATCTGGGCCGCGGGCGATCTCACCGGGCACCCTCAGTTCACCCACACGGCGGGGGTGCACGCCAGCCTGGCGGCGAGCAACGCGGTGCTCGGCGTACGCCGCAGCGTCGACCTGACGGCCGTGCCCAGGGTCACCTACACCCAGCCCGAGGTGGCCGCCGTCGGGATCACCACCGACGAGGTGCCCCGGGGCCTGAAGGTGGTGACCTGGAAGCACTCCCACGTCGACCGCGCGGTCGCCGAGGGGCGTACCGACGGCGTCACCAAGCTCACCGTCGACACCCGCGGCCGGATCGTGGGCGCGATGGTGGTCGGTCCTCGAGCGGGCGAGACGCTGGGCGAGCTCACCCTGGCGGTCAAGCAGGGCCTCCGCACCCGGGATCTGGCCGCGGTCACGCACGCCTACCCGACGTGGAACGACGGTGTCTGGAACGCCGCGATCGCCGATGTCCGGGAGCAGCTCGAGGGACCCGGCCTCACCCGGCGGGGCATCTCGCTGCTGGCCCGCTGGCGCAAGTGGTGGCTGCGGCACCGTGACGCCTGAGCCGGCGACGGGCAGCGGGCCGATCGACCTGTTGCTGGTCGGTGCCGGCCACGCCCACCTCCACCTGGTGACCCACGCTGCCGACCTCGTGCGTGCCGGCTACCGCGTGCGGCTGCTGGCCCCCCGGACCTTCGACTACAGCGGCGTCGCCGCGGCGACGGCCGCCGGTGAGAACCTGCCCGGGTTCGGGCAGGTCGATGTCGGAGCCCTCGCGGCTCGTGGGGGCGTGGCGCACCATGAGGGAGTCCTGGTCGGCATCGACCTCGACGCGGGGGTCGCGGTCGCCGACGACGGCACCCGGATCCCGTTCGCGGTGGTCTCCCTCAACATCGGCAGCTCGGTCGCCCCGACGTCCATGACCGTCGGCGAGGGCGTGCTCCGGGTGAAGCCCCTCAGCAGCCTCGCCGGCCTCGATGCTCGACTCCGGGCGCTGACCAGCGAGAACGACGGCCTCGGTGACGGCGCCCGGGTGACCGTGGTGGGGAGCGGCTCGAGCGGGCTCGAGGTCGCGGCACGCCTGTCCCTGCGCCCGGACGTCGCTGCGGTGAGTCTCCTCGAAGCCGGGTCCGAGATCGGCGCCGACCTGCCCCCCGGGGCCCGTCGCCGGCTGGCACGGCTGCTGTCGGCGCGCCGGGTGACCAGCCGGACCGGTTGTGCCGTCACCCACCTGGACCAGCGCTCGGCCAGGTGCGCCGACGGCCGGCTCTTCGCCCATGACCTCGCGGTGCTCGCTACCGGGCTCGGTGCCCCCGACGTCGTGCGCGAGGTCGGTCTGGGCGACCGGGGCGGGGTCCCGGTGAGGGCGACGCTGCAGCACCGCGACCACGACCACGTGTACGCCGCCGGCGACTGCGCCCTGTTCCTGCCCGGCCCGCTCCCCCGGATCGGGGTGCACGGCGTCCGCCAAGGCCCGGTGCTGCTGGCCAGCCTGCTGGCTCGTGCCGCCGGGACCCCGCTGCCCGTCTACTCCCCGCCGCGACGGGCACTCTCGGTGCTCGACCTCGGTGCGGGTACGGGACTCGCGGTCCGGGGTCGCGGGTGGTGGCTGGGCCGCTCGGCGCTGCTCCTCAAGCGCTGGATCGACCGACGGTGGCTGCGGCAGTACCAGGTGCGGTGAGCGCCGCGTTCGAGGCCGCTGCGACCCGGCACAGTGCTCCGGTCCAGCGGTCGACCACGCACACGAGTGCCCGGTCGGCGTCGTACAGGCGCACATGAGTGCCCGGTCGGCGGCGTACAGGCGCACATGAGTGCCCGGTCGGCGTCGTACAGGCGCACGCGAGTGCCCGGTCGGCGGGCTCACCTCAGTAGTCGATAGCCCGAGACGATCCGCTGCACCGCGCTGAGCCCCACGAACACCGCCCACACCGCCGCGATCACGGAGGCGTGGGCCGGGAAGATCAGCCACAACGAGTGCACCGCGATGGTCTCGGCGCCCTCGGCCAGCCCGCCCAGGAAGCTGAAGGACCGACCGTCGTCGAGCTGGCGCCCGCTGCGCTCGGCTGCTGAGGAGAAGGCCAGGAAGGCAGTGCCGTTGACGTAGTAGGCCAGCAGCACGGCGGCGAAGGGCTGCCAGGCCGCCCCGTAGCCCGCAGCGACCCCGACCGCCACTCCGAGCACGGTCGCGCCGTAGACGACGAAGTCGGCGCTGATGTCGAGGAACCCGCCCGCGACCGACGTCCCCGACGAGGCGGAGGACGCCGTGGCCCGGCGTCGTGCGAGAGAGCCGTCCAGCCCGTCGAGCAGCCGCGAGAGCAGCCAGAGGCCCAGGGCCCACGACCACCACTGGGACGCGGCTGCCGCGGCGCTCGCCAGGCCCGTCGCCAGGCCGATGAGAGTGAGCCGGTCCGGGGTGATGCCCGGTCGGTCCAGCAGGGCCGCGGCGCGATCCAGCACCGGCGCGACCGCGGGGCGCAGCCGCTGGTCGAACATCAGGGTGAGGTCTCGTCGGCCCGGTCACCGGTGCCTGCGGGCCGCGGAGCGAGCTCCTGACCGGCCCGCGCCGCGACGAAGCGACGGCCTCCCCAGATCCCACCCCCGACGAGCAGCAGGACCAGGACGACGATCCCCGCGAAGGTCCCCCTCAGGTCGGTGCCCCAGGCACCCAGCGCGGAGTACGCCAGGCTCCCGGGCACCATCCCGAGCGCACTGCCGAGCAGGTAGTCGCGCCGGCGTACGGCACTGGCACCCGACCCGTAGTTGATCAGCGTGTACGGCAGCACCGGCACCAGCCTGGCCGTGAGCACAGCGAGGAACCCGTGCTCCCGAAAGCTCGACTCCAGCCGGGCCAGACGACCGCCCACCAGCCGGTCCACGGTGTCGCGTCCGAGCCAACGGCCCAGCTCGTAGGCCACGAAGGCGCCGATCAAGGCGCCCGCGAGCGAGAGCCCGGCGCCGGGGACCCAGCCGAACAACACCCCCCCGAGCAGCGTCAGCGCGCTCTTGGGAGCCGGGAACAGCGCGATCAGGGCGTAGCCGCCCACGAACATCAGCCAGCCGATGCTGCCGGCGGAGTCGACCCTGGCCCGCAGCGTGTCGACATCGGGCAATCCATAGACCCGGGCGACTACGAACAGCGCGAGGACCAGCGTGACGACCACGAGGATGCGCACTGCACCCGCCGAGAGCAGCCGAGGTCGTCGGGGTGTTCGCCTCGCTCTCGGGGGATCATCCACATCAGGGGAAGTCATCGAGGGCCCCATCGTGTTCCCGATTCCCACGCCCATCTTGTTCCGTTGACCCCCGGAGGCCCCGTGCGCCCGTCCCTCGCTCGTCTGGCGGTACTCGTCTCGGTCGCGGTGCTCACCACTGCCTGCTCCTCTTCCTCCGGGCCCCGGGAGCAGGTCGCCGACAAGCCCTGGGACCAGATCGTGTCAGAGGCCGATGGCCAGATCGTGGACCTGTGGATGTACGGCGGCGACAACCAGGGCAACGCCTACGTCGACGACGTCCTGGCGCCGGCCGCGGAGAAGCTCGGTGTGACGCTGCGCCGGGTGCCGGTGGCCGACACCAAGGACGCCATGCGCCGCCTGCTCGCGGAGAAGGCCGCCGGCGAGGACTCCGGCAAGGTCGACCTGGTCTGGGTCAACGGCGACAACTTCGCGACCGGGCGGCAGGCGGATGCCTGGCTGTGCGGGTGGGCGGGCAGGCTTCCGAGCGCGAAGTACCTCGCCCCGGACGACGCCCTGGTCACCAGCGACTTCGGCACCGACGTCGACGGCTGCGAGTCGCCGTGGCACAAGGCCCAGTTCACCTTCGCCTACGACTCCGCGCGCGTTCCGAACCCGCCCACGACCTTCAGCGGCCTGCTGGCCTGGGCGAAGGACAATCCCGGCCGCTTCACCTACCCCGCCCCGCCCGACTTCACCGGATCGGTGTTCGTCCGTCAGGCCCTCTACGCCGCAGCGGGCGGAGCCGACCAGGTGCCGGCCGCCTATGACAAGTCGGACTACGAGCGGCTCACCCCCGCACTGTGGTCGTCGCTGGACGCCCTCGCCCCCTCCCTGTGGCGTGCGGGCCGCACCTACCCCCGCGACTCCGCGGCCCTCGACCGGCTGTACGCGAACGGCGAGGTCGACCTGACGATGACCTACGGCCCGGCGACGCTGACCGAGCTGGTCGCCAACGGCACCTTCCCGAAGACGACACGCGTCCTCACCCTGGAGGAGGGCACCGTCGGCAACGCCAGCTTCCTGGCGATCCCGTCGACCTCGGGCGACCAGGCGGGCGCCATGGTCGTGGCCGATCTCGCCCTCTCCCCCGCACAGCAGGCGGCCAAGGCCGACCCTGACGTCTGGGGGCAGTTCACCGCGCTGGACCTGGACCGCCTGACCAGCGAGGACCGCGCGGCGTTCGACCGGCTGCCGAGCTCACCGATCGTGCCCCCCTACGAGGAGCTCTCCGAGAACGCGGTGCCGGAGCTGTCCTCGGGCTGGGTCACCCCCCTCGACGAGGGCTGGCGCCGCGACGTGCTCGGGGCCGGGTCGTGAGCCGACCCGTCCCCTCGATCAGTCGCCACCGCGCGCTGCCGGCGCTGGCGCTGGTGCTCCTGGTCACCGGGGCCGGGATCAGCGCGGTCCTAGCCACCAGCGTCGGCCTGCTCCCGCTGTTCGGGGAGGCCCGGCTCTCGGTCGAGGGGTACGCCGAGCCGGCACCGGACCTGCTCCTGGCCGTGCGCGAGACGCTCACCATCGCGACCCTGTCGACGGTCCTGGCATCCGCGCTGGGCCTGGCAATCGCCACGGTCGTGCTGCTGGTCCCGTCCCTACGCTGGTGGGTGGGGGGCCTCGCCGCGGTGGTCGTCACCGTCCCGCATCTCGTGGGCGCTGCCTCGATCCGGCTGCTGATCGGCGACGCGGGCCTGCTCCCCCGGTGGCTGGGCATCGGGTCCGACCGCTGGCCCGACCTCGTCGGCGGCGCCTGGCCGGTGGCCACGGTGCTGGAGTTCGCCTGGAAGGAGTCCGCGTTCGTGGCCGTCGTGGTCGTCGCGACGATCGGCCCCCGGCTCACCGACCTGCTGGACGTGGCGGCGGTGCTCGGCGCGGGTCCGTGGCAGCGGTGGTCCCGGGTGCTGGTGCCGTCGGCGCTGCCCGCGATGCTCGGCGCCGCGCTGATCACCTTCGTCTACACCGCCGGCTCCTACGAGGTCCCGTGGCTCCTGGGTCGCACCTATCCCGAGCCGCTGCCGGTCATGGCCTATCGACTCTTCGGCTCGATCGACCTGACCGCACGACCGCAGGCAGCGGCGACGGCCGCGCTGGGCGCGGCGGTCGCGGTGGCGGCTCTGCTCCTCACCGCCGCCGTGGTGCAGCTCTCGCGCCACCCGCTCGCCCGGAGTCGGGCATGAGGCGCGGATCCGCACGGTGGGCCGGCGGCCTGGCGTCCCTCTGGCTGGCCGCCCCCCTGGTGCCGCTCGTCCTCTGGGTCTTCGCCTCCCGGTGGTCGGCCGGGGCCCCGCTGCCCCAGGAGTGGGGCCTGCGGGGCGTCCGGGAGGCCGTCAGCGCGGGGCTCGGCCCGGCGGCGGCGCGATCCCTCGCGCTCGGCCTGCTGGTGGCCGCGGTGGCCACCCCGCTGGGCGCCCTCGCCGGGCGGGCCCTGGGGTGGGGCGAGCTGCGGCGGCCGCGGGCCGCCGCCCTGGTCCTGATCGCGCCGGTCGTGCTCCCACCCTTCGCCGTCTCCATGGGCCTCGACGTGTTCATCCTCCGGCTCCGGATCCCCGACCTGGTGGCGGTGCTGGTGGTGCTGGTCGTCTTCGCACTGCCCTACACGGCGTACACGATGCGCGCGGCCTACCGCGGGGTCGACGAGGGGCTGGAGGAGCAGGCGCGAGTCCTCGGAGCCACCCCGCGCCAGGCCCGGCGCAGGGCCACCCTGCCCGCGGTGCGAGCCGGTCTGGCAGTCTCCGCCGGGCTGGCCTTCCTGGTCGGCTGGAGTGACTACGTGGTCACGCTGCTGATCGGCGGTGGTCAGCTGGTCACGGTGCCGGTGCTGCTGGGGTCCACCGCGGCAGGCACCGGGCGCGAGTCGAGCGTCGCCGTGCTCGCCCTCGCCAGCGTCGTACCTCCACTCCTTGCGGTGCTCGCCATCCGGGTCTCGACCCGGGCACGACAGGAGGTCACTGCATGAGCGTGCTGCGACTGGAGACCCTCAGCCACCGGTACCACGCCCAGGGCGCGCCCACCCTGGAGGGCATCGACCTGCGCGTGGCCGACGGAGAGATGCTCTCGATCGTCGGCCCCTCCGGATCAGGCAAGTCCACCCTGCTGCGCGTCACCGCCGGGCTGACCACACCCGCCTCCGGGCGGGTGCACGTGGGCGGGAGCGACGTCACCGACCAGCCGGCCGAGCAGCGCGGGCTCACCGCGATGTTCCAGCAGCCACACCTGTTCACCCACCTGTCGGTGCTCGACAACGTCGCGTTCGGGCCGCGGCTCCGGGGCGCCTCCAGACGCGAGGCTCGAGAGACCGCGCGGCGCTACCTGTCCCTGGTGCACCTCACCGATCTCGGCGGCCGGCGTACGCGCGAGCTCTCAGGCGGCCAGCAGCAGCGCGTGGCGCTGGCCCGTGCGCTGGCCACCGAGGAACGCGTGCTCCTTCTCGACGAGCCCTTCAGCGCGCTCGACGCGGGCCTGCGCCGGTCGATGCACGACCTGCTGCGCGAGGTCAGGGCCGCGCTCTCACCGACGATCCTGATGGTCACCCACGACCTGGACGAGGCCGCGCTCGCAGATCGCGTGGCGGTGCTCTCCGACGGGCGGCTCGAGCAGGTGGCGACGGTCCCGGCCCTCTACCGCCGCCCGGCGTCGGTCGTGGTCGCCCGGCTGCTCGGAGGCTTCAACGAGATCCCCGGACGAGTCCAGGACGGGCAGCACCTCTCGCGCTGGGGGTCGGTCCCCCTCCCTGAGGACTGTGCCGTCTCTGGCCCGGCCGCGCTGCTCGTACGTCGAGAGCAGCTCCTCGCCACGCCCCCCGGCGACCACGACGATGACACCGCGGGGCTGGCGGACGCCGGCCTCCGGGTGAAGGTGGTGAGCGTCGCCAGCGCCGGGGCGCGTCAGGTAGCCACCGTCGAGCCTCGCCGATCGCGGGTCGGCGCGATCGCGGCAGCGCCCTCCGGCCGGGTCGAGGTCGAGCTGCCCCTGGGCACTCTGGTCGCGTCCGGCCAGGAGCTGAACCTCCGCTTGGACACCCAGCAGCCGGTGTGGGCCGTTCGCGGTCCTGACGTCGGCGACGCGCTGATCCAGACCCCCACCTGATGACGCTCCCACCGGGTGCCACCGACGAGCTGCGCAGGCCTCCTGAAGGCGAGAGACGTCGGCTTCGCCGTGCCCACCCCCCGGCTACCTTTGGTCCTATGCGCACCCGTGCTGCCGTGCTGGCAATCCTGTTCTTCTTCCTCTCCGCCTGCGGCAGCACCGCCGGATCGCAGGAAGCCCAGTCGGCCTCCGGCGCGTCGAACGGCGGCGCCGCCGCCGGCGCCAAGGACCTCGGCTTCACCTCCACCACCGTCGCCGGAGCCAGCTTCGACGGCGAGTCGCTCGCCGGCAAGCCCACCGTCTTCTGGTTCTGGGCGCCCTGGTGCTCCGCCTGCCGGGGCCAGATCGGCGGCGTGAGCGCCCTGGCCGAGAAGCACGAGGACGCGGTGAACGTGGTGGGCGTGGGTGGCCTCGACGACACCGCGGCGATCGCGGACTTCGCGGAGGAGGTGTCGAGCAAGGTGACCATGCTCAGCGACGACGAGGGCTCGGTGTGGCGCCACTTCGGAGTCAAGGCCCAGAGCACCTACCTGGTCCTGGACACGAACGGTGAGCAGGTCGCCTCCGGCTACCTCGACGACGCCGAGCTGGCCGAGGTCGTCGACGACCTGGTCGGCTGAGCATTGTCCGGAGGACTGCTCGGCGTCGCACTCGGCGCCGGGATGCTGGCGGCCGTCAATCCGTGTGGCTTCGCTCTCCTCCCGGCGTACGTCTCCCTGCTGCTCAGTGGTGACGGAGCCACCGGCCGCGGTCGCGGCGTCGTGCGCGCCCTGGGCCTCACCGCTGCGATGACCGCAGGGTTCGCCGGAGTGTTCGCCCTGTTCGGCCTGGCCATCCTGCCGGTCGCCTCACAGCTCCAGCAGCACCTCCCCTGGTTCACCGTCGTGCTCGGACTGCTCCTTGCCGGGATGGGTGTGTGGATGCTCGCGGGCCGCACGATCGGCATCCCACGGATCTCGCTCCGTCGCCGCCCCCAGACCGGCCGACCGACGCCGATCACCCGCTCGTTCGGCTCGATGGCCGGCTTCGGGGCCAGCTACGCGGTGGCCTCCCTGTCCTGCACGATCGGACCCTTCCTGGCCGTGGTCGTCGCCGGCTTCCGCTCCGACGCCCTGGAGGGCAGCGTGCTCTTCCTGGCGTACGCCGCCGGCATGGGACTCGTCGTCGGGACCCTCGCGATCGCCACCGCGTTGGCCTCCCACCGCGTCGTCACGGGCCTGCGCCGGGCCGGTCGCTGGACGCCGCGGGTGGCCGGCGGCCTGCTCGCCGTCGCCGGCGCCTACGTCGCCTACTACGGCATCTGGGAGCTGAGGGTGCTCGGTGGCGGCGACACCTCCGACCCGGTCATCGACGGCGCGGCCGGGCTCCAGCGGGCGATGGCCGGCTTCGTCGACTCGCTCGGCGCGGTCGGGTGGATGTCGGTGGCCGCTGCTCTGCTCGCTGTGAGCGCTGCGCTCGTGCTGCGCCAGCGCAGGGCGGCGCCCAGCAGTCCTTCCTGAGCGGCGCCACCCCCTCCAGACGCCGCCCGACGCCAGCACGACGCGCTGCCCCCGTGGCAAGATCACCCCACCCAGGAAATCAGGAGTGAGCCAGGAAGGGTGCCCGCATGACCCCCGTACGCATCGGCCTGGTCGGCTACGGCTTCGGCGGTCGCTACTTCCACGCACCGTTGCTCTCCGCCGCGTCCGAGTGCGAGTTCCTCGGCGTGGTCACCACCTCGCCACCGCGTCGCGAGCTGGTCGGCAAGGACCACCCGGCGTCCAGGTCTTCGACTCGCTCGAGGCGCTGGTGAGCGCGGGCGCGGAGGCGGTCGCCATCTCGACCCCGGCCGACACCCACTCAGACCTGACCGAGCACGGCGATCGCGCCTCGGACTCTCGGTGGTGTGCGACAAGCCGTTCGCGCTCGAGCCGGCCGCTGCCCGCGCGACCGTCGACCTCGCGTCCTCGGCCGGGGTCGTGCTCAGCCCCTACCAGAACCGGCGCTGGGACTCCGACTTCCTGACGGTGCGTGCGCTCGTCGACGCGGTCACTCGGTGAGGTCAGCGCAGGTTCGAGTCGCAGGTTCGAGAGGCACGCCCCCGACCACGGTCCGGGCACGGCGGGCGCAGGCACCCTGCTCGACTTCGGCGCCCACCTGGTCGACCAGGCGATCACGCTCCTGGGCCCGGTGGAGCAGGGTGTACGCCGAGTACCGCGGCGCGACAACGGCCTCGACGACGACGTCTTCGTCGCGCTGACCCACGAGGCGGCGGGTCTCGCACCTGTGGGGCAACTGGCAGCAGCACGCGCCCGGACCGCGCTTCCGCGTCACCGGCTCGGCCACCTCCTGGTGTCACGACGGTCGACACCCAGGAGGACCCCTGTCGGCGGCGAGACGCCGGCGCCGCCACGTCGACGCGTGGGGCGTCGAGGACGAGTCCGCGTCGGGGACGTTCCACGACGGAGCCGGCTCGCGCGCGGTGCCGACCGAGCGCGGCGCGTGGGACACCTTCTATCCCGCGTTCGCGCAGGCGGTCCGCGGCGAGGGTCCCCGCCTGTGGAGCCGCGCGACGCGGTGCGAACGCCGACGGTGCTCGACGCCGCCCCGGAGCGCCGACGAGCGGCGCACTCGTCGCCGAGGCGGGGCCCCGTGACCGACACCGACCTGCTCGAGATGCTGGCTGGCCCAGGAGCAGCAGCTCGTCTTCGTCCGCTTCGACGACGCCGACGCGTGGACCTCGGGTGGCGATGCGTACGGCCGCCCTGGACCGCCGGCGCTCCCGCTCGTCGTCTCGGTGCGACGCAACGGCCAGCGGCTCTTCCACGCCGCGTTGCCGGGGCCAGCCGCCGACAACGACGGGTGGATCGAGCGCAAGTCGGCGGTCGTCGACCGGTACGGCCACTCCTCGCTGCGGGTCGGCTCGCAGTTCCGGGCGGAGGGGACCACCTTCGACGCCTCCTCGCTCCTCGACCCCTCGGCGTACGCCGCCCACGGTGGCGCGTTCCCGGTGCTGATCCGCGCGACCGGATGCATCGGCACCATGGCCGTCTCGGGGCTGCCGCAGTTCGACGACCACCGCCTCGTCGTGGAGGTGCTCGCCCGCTTCTTGAGGGTGGAGCAGGCGCTGGTGCTCCCCGGGGACGCCTGAGCCGAGCTCAGGCCAGCGAGAGGAAGAGCTTCTCCATCTTCTTCACATCGAGGCTGTCCATGTCGTCCCCGTTGGTGAGGCACTGCTGGAGACCGGTCGCCACGATCGCGAACCCGGCCCGGTCCAGAGCGCGGGAGACTGCTGCCAGCTGGGTGACCACGTCCTCGCACTCTCGCCCCTCCTCCAGCATCCGCAGGACACCGGCGAGCTGACCCTGCGCACGCTTGATCCGGTTGATGACCGGCGACATCGAGGCCGGCTCGAGCTCCATCAGTCCACCTCGAGCGCGGCCAGGGCCGCGGTCAGCCGTTGCTTGGCGTCCTCGCTGACCTTGCGCAGCGCGGGGCTGTCGGCCAGCCCCATCATCACGTCGGGGTCGAAGGCCTGCACCACGGTGGTGCGCTCCCCCGTCGACCGAACCACGACGTTGCACGGGAGCACGGCGGCGATGGCCGGCTCGGCCGAGATGGCCTCGTGCGCCAGTGCGGGCCGGCAGGCACCCAGAATGACCTGGGGCGCCACGTCCACGTCGAGCTTCTCCTTCAGCGTGGCCTTGAGGTCGATCTCGGTCAGGATCCCGAAGCCCTGGTCGCTCAGCGCTGCGCGCACCGCTTCGACGGTCTCGTCGTAGGGACGGTCCAGGGTGGCGTTGATCGTGTAGGTCATCTCAGGCACTCCTCTGCTCGTGGTCGGTCGTCTCGGGGTTGGTCTGCTCGGGGTCGGTCTGCTCGGGGTCGGTCTGCTCGCTCGCGACGGTAGCGCGCACGGCCGCCATGTCCAGGCCGCGCACGGCCTCGATCACCTGCTCCAGCGCCGGGGCGGGCAGCGCGCCGGGCTGGGAGAACACGAGCACGCCCTCGCGGAAGGCCATCAGGGTCGGGATGGAGCTGATGCCTGCCGCCGCGGACAGCGCCCGCTCCGCCTCGGTGTCCACCTTGCCGAAGGTCAGGTCGGGGTGGGCTTCAGCGGCCTTCTCGTAGACCGGCGCGAACTGGCGGCACGGTCCGCACCACGACGCCCAGAAGTCGACGAGGACGATGTCGTTGCCGAAGATGGTGGCTTCGAAGTTCTCCGAGGTCAGATTGCTGGTGCTCACGTTTTGACTCCTGTTCTCTGGGGAACTGGTTGAGTTGACGATACCCCCAGGGGTGTTGTTATGGTGGCAGCATACATACCCCCTAGGGTATCCGCAATGCTTCCTCACCCCACAGAGAGGACCTCCCACATGAGCGAGAGCCAGACCCCCCAGGTCGACATCGAGACCTTCGACCGCGAGCGCGCCAACGCGGTCGTCGTCGACGTCCGAGAGAGCGCCGAGCACGCGACCGGACACGTTCCGGGCGCCCACCTGATCCCCATGGGCCACCTACCGAGCCGGATGAACGAGCTCACCAAGCAGCAGCCGGTCTACGTGATCTGCGCCTCCGGCGGGCGTTCCAGTGCGATGACCGACCTGCTCCGTGCCTCCGGGTTCGATGCGCGGTCCGTCGCCGGCGGCACCCAGGCCTGGGTCGACTCGGGACGTCCGCTGGAAGGGGGAGCCCGATGAGCGCGACGAGCAGCGACGCCTTCACGTTCGTCACCGTCGAGACCCCGACTCTCGGGGACCGCAGCTACGTCGTCCACGACGGCGAGACGGCGTTCGTGGTCGACCCGCAGCGCGACATCGACCGCGTGCTCAGCATCATCGAGGACGCCGGTGTCCGGCTGACGCACGTGTTCGAGACGCACATCCACAACGACTACCTGACCGGCGGGCTCGCGCTGGCCGAGCGGACCGGTGCGGCCTACCTGGTCAGCGCCGAGGACGACGTCGCCTTCGAGCGGACTCCGATCCGCGACGGTGAGACCGTCGAGGTCGGCGAGCGCATGCGCGTCACCGCCCTGGCCACACCAGGTCACACCTTCAACCACCTCTCCTTCGCCCTGAGCGACGCAGCGGCGGACGACGCACTGTCGGCCTCGGTCGGCGTCTTCACCGGCGGCTCGCTGCTCTTCGGCGCGACCGGTCGACCCGACCTGCTGGGCGATGAGCACACCGACGCACTGGTCCGCCACCAGCACGCCTCGGCGCAGCGGCTCGCGTCCCTGCTCCCCGACGACGCTGAGGTCCTCCCCACGCACGGCTTCGGCTCGTTCTGCTCCGCCAACCAGTCCGACGCCACCGAGTCCACCATCGGTCGGGAGAAGAAGGAGAACCCCGTCCTCACCCAGGACGAGGAGAGCTACGTCTCCGAGCTGCTCGCAGGCCTCGGCGCCTGGCCCGCGTACTACCAGCACATGGCTCCGGCCAACAGCGCCGGCCCCTCCGAGCCTGACCTGAGCGTCCCCGCCCTCGCCGAGCCGGCGGAGCTGCGCAAGCGCATCGAGGCCGGGGAGTGGGTCGTCGACCTCCGCAACCGCACCGCCTTCGCCGCCGGTCACGCGCCTGGCACCTTGAACTTCGGTCTCGACGGCGGGTTCGCTACCTACCTCGGTTGGCTGATCACCTGGGGCACTCCGGTGACCCTGCTGGGTGAGACGGCCGAAGACGTCGCCGAGGCCCAGCGTGAGCTGGTGCGGATCGGCATCGACCGACCCGCCGCTCACAGCACCGGAGGGCCCGAGGACTGGTCCGACCGGGAGCTCGCGAGCTACCCGACCGCGACCTTCGCCGACCTGGCGGACGTCCGCCACCACCGCGAGGTCGTCGTGCTCGACGTACGCCGCGCGGACGAGTATGCGAAGGCGCGCATCGAGGGCGCCGTGAACGTGCCCATCCACGAGCTGCCCCGACGGGTGGCCGACGTGCCCCAGGGCGAGCTGTGGGTGCACTGCGCCGGCGGCTACCGCGCAAGCGTGGCGGCCTCCGTGCTGGATGCCGCAGGACGCCAGCTCGTCGTCATCGACGACAGCTTCGAGAACGCAGAGAAGGTGAACCTCCACCTGGTCGGCCCCGAGGCCGGCGACGACTCCGGCGACAAGGCCTAGGCCGCTCACCGATGACCATGGTGATCGCGATCGTCGCGGGCGCACTGATCGGGCTCAGCCTCGGTGCGCTCGGCGGCGGCGGATCGATCCTGGCCGTCCCCGTGCTGGTCTATGCCCTCGGGCAGTCGGCCTCGCAGGCCACCACCGGTTCGCTGGTGGTGGTCGGGGTCACGGCCCTGATCGGAGCGGTCACCGCCCACCGTGCCGGCAACGTACTGCTCGGCCGGGGGGTGGCGTTCGGCGTGGTCGCCATCGGCGGCGCCGCCGCCGGCGCCAAGGCCTCAGCCCTGGTCTCCGAGCCGGTGCTGCTCGCCTCCTTCGCCGCCCTGATGCTCCTGGTCGGCGGCGTGATGGCCTACCGCCAGGTGAAAGGTCGACAGCTCGGTGAGGGTCAGGCCTCCCGGGCCGCTCTCGACGACCCGATCATCACCTTCAGCCCGACCTTCGCCTGCTGGTGCCCCCAGGCACTCAAGGTGCTGGTCACGGCCACCATCGTCGGCCTGCTCACCGGGTTCCTGGGCGTGGGTGGCGGCTTCGTGGTCGTCCCCGCGCTGCTGCTGGCCATGGCGCTGCCGATGGAGTACGCCGCGGGCACCTCGCTCGTGGTGATCGCCCTGACCAGCGCTGCCGCGCTCGCCGTACGCGCCGGTGTCGGCGCCACCCCCGACTGGGGCCTGGTGCTGACGCTGACGGTGGCCTCCGCCGCCGGCGGCCTGGTCGGCGCACGACTGGCCGACGGGGTCTCCACCAAGAAGCTCTCCACCGCCTTCACCGGTCTGGTGCTGCTGGTCGCCACCTACACCGCGGCCCAGGCGATCCCCGCCCTCGTCTGATCTCGACATCGACGAGCCCTGACACGACTGCCGCTCCCCGCGGCACTGCCCTTTCCCCCACCCGGAAGAGACGTGACATGACGACGACGGCTCCCGGCCGCCCCGAGACCCTGCCCGACGAGCACCATGATCCCGAGGACGGCTCCAAGCCCCGCAGAGCGCACAGGGCCACCGCGTCCGACCAGCTCTCCTGGAGGCCCGGCCCTCTGGGTCGCCTCCGCCTGTGGGGACGGGCAGCATGGTGGAGTCCCGCCTGGTTGACCCGGGTGCTGCCCGACATCCGGTTCTCGCACAGCTGATCCAACCCACACCCAATCGAAAGAGAGATCACCACGATGTGTCGTTCCGTGAAGTGCAAGACCTGCGGCAAGACCACCTGGGCCGGCTGCGGCCAGCACGTCGCCCAGGTGAAGGCCTCGGTCCCCGCCGGCCAGTGGTGCGGTGGACATCCCAAGGCCGCGCGCCAGCAGACAGGTGCGAAGAAGGGGTGGTTCGGTCGCCTGTTCGGCGGCTGAGCGTCGGGACCACCGACCACCGATCGCCCCGCAGCGGCCTCGTCGTGAGGCCGCGGGGCGGCGTCGGCAGCGCCGGGCGGGGTGGGGGGCTCCCACACCCAGGAGCCCCTCGCGCTGCGTCTGTGACATGGCGTGGGGTTCTGAGCGGCGTTCCGCCCCCGTCCGGCAAGGCGGAGGAGCGAGGCATACCCGGGTTGCCGGTCGAGCGAGGGCAACGCAGCCGGTCGGGAGGCGGTGCGTCGCAAGGCCGCACCATCCACGGACGGACCTCTAGCATCGCTCCATGGGGATCGAGTGGCATGAGGCCACCGCGGGTGGGCAGGCCTTCCGCTTCGTCGACAGCGGCGAGGGTCCGCTCGTGCTGCTCCTGCACGGCTTCCCCGACCTGCCCTCCGGCTGGGACAGCATCCGTGCGCGGCTCAACGCGGCGGGCTTCCGGACCGTGGCGCCCTACCTGCGCGGCTACCACCCGGCCACCTTCAGCGACCGCGGCTTCGACACCTCGGACCTGGCCGACGACGTGGTGCTGCTGCTCGACGCGCTGGGCGAGGCGACCGCGGTGGTCATCGGCCACGACTGGGGCGCGGACGCGACGTACAGCGCGGCGGCGAAGCACCCCGACCGGGTCACGCGGATGGTCGCGCTCGGCATCCCCCATCCGCTGACCCTGGAGCCGTCGCTGGGCGCAGCCTGGGCCGGGCGGCACTTCGCCTACTTCAAGCTGCCCTGGGCCCAGGCCAGCGCCCGCCTGTTCCGCCTGCGGATGGTGGAGCGGCTCTACCGCAGGTGGGCACCACGCTGGACCGGACCCGACCGGGACCGCTCGGTGGCCGACGCGGTCGAGGCGTTCGGTGACCCGGAGGTGCTCCGCGGGGCCTTGTCCTACTACAAGGCGCTGCGACCGGGGCACTCGCTCTACCGCACCAGGATCGACGTGCCGGGCCTGGTGGTCGGCGGAGCCGACGAGCCACCGGCGTTGCAGCGCGGCTACGCGGCGACCCCGCGGCGCTTCACCGCGTCCTGCGAGGTCCTCGTCCTCGACGGTGCGGGCCACTGGCCACACCGTGAGAACGAGGAGGCGTTCCTCGAGGCGCTGCTCGCCTTCCTGGCTCGTTGAGGCGTGGTGGCGCCACGCGGGTCAGGCCTTGGCGTAGGACGCCGCCGACTTGAACGCGTAGCAGACGACTGCGGTGTCGCCCTCCACCCAGGCGTCGTGTCCGGGTGCGATCCGGTAGGCGCTCCGGACCCGAGTCCTATTCGCTCCGCGTCGCAGACTCCTCGGTCCACTCACGAGACGTGGGCGTTCCGCTGACCTCGAGGCGCCAGCGACGCCACGCAACGATGATCGCCCCTAGAGCCACCACCGCCGGGATCGACCAGGACGGCATGCCCGCGGCCCACTGCGTCACGGCACGCTGAGCGTTGAACTCGACATCGGTGAGGTCCCCCACGCCGAGCGATCCCGTCAGACCAGCCGTTCCGTCGTACCGCAGGAAGATGACGCCGATCGCGATGAACAGCAGACCTGAGGCGAGAGAGACCGAGTGGATGCGCCAGCGGCCCAGCCCCAGCGTGCGACCACGAAGCCAGCGGCGGCTACCCAGGTCATAGCGGTCCCAGAGTGCGGCAAGCACAAGGAGCGGCGCAGCCATGCCGAGGGCGTAGATCGCCAGAAGAGCGCCTCCCTGCCAAGGCGACTCCTGGGTGGCGGCGACGGTGAGGATGGCGCCGAGCACCGGTCCCGAGCAGAAGCCCGCCAGCCCGTAGACGGCTCCGAGCAGCAACGTCGAGAGCCAACCCTCACCGCCACGGCCGGCCACAGCGGTGCTCAGTCGCTCGGAGAACGGGACCGTGAAACCCTTGCCGAGGAGCTGCAACGCACCGAACCCGATGATCATCCAGCCGGCGATCGCAATCAGAAGCGGCCGGTTGCCGTAGAAGAGCGCCGATGCCGCTCCCGCACCGGTGCCGAGCGGAACGAGAGTCACCAGCAGCCCGGCGTAGAAGACCATCGTGCGGGCGACCAGCGCCCGCTTGTTCGCGAAGGCGTAGGCGAAGAAGGAGGGGAGCAACAACGCGCTGCACGGCGACAGCAAGGCGAGGAGACCAGCGGCGAAGGCCGCCAACACTCCCACCTCACCCATCAGCCCGCCTCCGACGCAGCCTGCTCGATTGCCTGCTCGAAGACCTCCGTGGGCTGAGCACCGATGATCGGGACCCCGTTGATCACGAATGCGGGAGTGCCCGTGACCCCGATCGCCTGCCCCTGGCTGAAGTCCGCAGCGATGGCCCGCTGCGTGGACTCGGACTTCATGTCCGAGCGAAACTTCTCCAGATCGAGATCGAGCTTCTTCGCGATGCCGACGACGTGGCCCTCGTCGAGATCGCCCGAGTTCGGTGGCAGCTGCCGCGCATACATCCGGTCATGGAAAGCCCAGAAGCTGTCCTGGGCGGCTGCAGCGCGCCCTGCCTCCGCGGCAGTGGTCGACTCGGGGCCCAGGTAGGGGAAGTCGCGCCACTCGATCCGGAGCATCCCCTTCTCGACGTACTGCTTGATCAAGGTCGGCGCGGTATCCCGGGCGAACTTGCCGCAGAAGGGGCACTGGAACTCCGAGTAGGCGAGCATCACGACGGGCGCGTCGACCTCACCCATGGCCATCGGGTCGTCGGCCTCTCGACGTACCAGTCGCTCCCAGGTGTCGTCCGGCGCCTTGTTCGGCTCTGTCGACTGGCTGGACGTGGTGGCACTGGTCTTCTCGGTGGTGTCGTCGGCGTCCCGGGTGCCGACGAGCGTGGCAACCAGGGCAAGGACTGCCACGGCGGCAACCACGAGCGGGACGACTGGGCTCTTGCGGCGATCAGACACGTGAGACATCTCCAGATGTGCTTGTCGGGCAGGACAGCTCGCCGAGCAGTCGGGTGCGCAGCGCCCAGACAAGCAGGCTGACGGCGAGCAGTTGAAGGACCGGCTGGACCGGCTCGAACCAGGTGACCGCACCAGCGCTGCCGAGCGCGATCAGCACCAGCTTGTTGCAGACGGGGCAGCCCACCGCGAAGTAGGTCAGGGACGGCCCGACCCAGCCACCGCGGCGACTCGCGGGGTTGTCGGGCTGCTTCGGCGCAGCGACGTACGTCGCGGCGAGCAGCCCACCCAGCGTCGACGAGACGACAAGTGATGGCCAGGCCCACCAGGGCGGGGCGATCTCCCGCCCGAACACGGGATTGTCGATGAGGTCGGTAGGGATGGCCACCACCAGCGCGAACCCGATCGCAGCAGCGGCTGCCGCCAGCCAGCGTCGCGGCGGCCACGAGACCAGGCTCCGGATCGACTTCGAGGTCATCAGGAGACCACCTCCACGGGGTGCCCGTGCGTGCGCCACTCCAGCATGCCGTCCTCGAGGCGTCGCGCCTCGACCCCGACGGCCCCGAGCAGGCGGACAGCGTCGTGGGCCATCACACAGAAGCTGCCACGGCAGTAGGCCACCACCCCTGGGGCGTTCAGCAGCTCGTCTGATGTGGCCATCAGGGAGCCCAGAGGTGCGCTGCGGGCCCCGGGTATATGACCGGCGTCGAACTCGTCCTCTGGCCGCACGTCGATCAGCGTGATTGCGTTGGTGCCCAGGAGCCGGGTGAGCTCCTCACGCGACACCAGGCCGACCTCGTCCGAGCCCGGCAGGTTCAGGTAGGCGTCGAGTGCGGCACCGACGTCGGCTGACCGCTCGCGTGCCACGCTTCGCATCGCGTCATAGAGGCGGGCAACGTCCTCCCCCGCCAAGCGGTAGTGCACCCGGGTGCCCTCCCGGCGCGTGCGCACCAGATTGGACAGCTTCAGCACCTGCAGGTGGGCAGAGACCGTGGTGACCCCCATCCCTGCCGCTCGGGCCAGCCCCTCGACCGTGCGCTCACCCTGCGCCAGGAGCTGCAACCAGCTCCAAGCGCTTGGCGCTACCGAAGGCCTTGCCGACGACCGCGAGCTCGTCGAAGACGCGATCCCGACGTTCCTCTGAATCCACCATTCCTCCAAAGATCTTTGGAATAGCGTAGGACACTCGATCCAGAACGCAAACGGCGACATCACCGGCTCCGGCCCGGCCCGCGCTCACCTCGCCGTGCTTCGACGCGGGACGGCCGCGGGCGATTCCAGCCCACCTAGGCCGTGGGGCCTTCCGTAGCCGATTCTCACTGCGTGCCGCGACCGACCGCCGCGGTGTGGCGAATGGATTGTCTCCAGAATGTGGAAGGAGTGCGACGGTCGAATGGACGAAGCACGTAGTCCAGGACATGTAGGCGGTACCCACGATCCTCGAAGGAGAGCCCATGACCTCGCTCGACGAAGAGCTCGCCGGCTCGGCCCCGCCTGCTCCGATCCACGGCCCCGCGCTCGACCGCGAGCTGGGGCTCGTCATCGCCGAAGCCGAGCTGTCGGTCACGTCGCAGCGACCGCGTCGCCGCACGCGTCTGGCGATCAGCGGTCTGATCGCCGCGGGTGCGATAGGCCTCGGCACGGCAGTCGCCGGCGCGGCCGGCATCCTCCCCTGGTTCGACACCGCGCCCGCCTCCGTGGTTCGCACCTCGAACGGCGCGGTGTGCGAGGTGAGCTTCGGGGTCAAGGAGGTGGATGACCCTGGCGAGTCGGTGGACGCCGTCACTCGCGCAGCGGCTCTCGCCAAGGCGAAGGAGTTCCTTGCGGACCTCGATGTCTCGAGCATCGATATGCGCTCAGTGGCGCGTGGACTCCGTCCTCGCGCCACCACACGCTCGGAGTCCGGCCCTGCCGAGAGCGTGGAGGACTACGAGACCTACGCGCTGCTGTCGGTCGTGTCGACGCGTCTCCAGGGAGAGCTCGAGCAGCGGGACCTGCCCACGACGGCAGTAGGCGTATCGATGGCCGCCTCCTGCGATGGCGGGACCCAGTGATGGCAACCGACAGGGCCGCAGTACGCGCAACGCTGCGCACGTCGTCAGCCGACCTGCTGACCTACTTCGTACGCCGAGTGTCCTCGCACGAGGATGCTGCCGACCTGTTCGGGGAGACGATGCTGACCGCCTGGAGACGAATCGACAAGCTGCCCGCCGAGCCGGAACGGCAGCGTATGTGGCTGTTCGTGATCGCCGCCCACACCCTCAGCAACCATCGCCGCACCATCCGGCGGCGACTGGAGCTCACCGACCGCCTGCGTGAGCTGCTGGCCACCTCACCCTCAGCCCCGGACCTGCAAGGTACCCATGCCGTGCGCGACGCGGTGCTGCGCCTGCACGACGCTCAGCGTGAGCTGGTCATGCTGATCCACTGGGACGGCTTCACCATCGTGGAGGCGGCCGAGATCCTCGGACTCAACGCCTCCACTGCTCGCAGCCGCTATGCAGCTGCGCGGACCACCTTGCGCGAGGCACTGGTCGACGCACAGCCCTGAGCGGCGAGGTCTCCGACTCCGAGTCCGTGGCCGCAGCGGCTCGGCTGCGGGGGCCGCGCCGCCCGAGGCGATCTGCCTACGCCAAGCGGTCCCGGGTGGACGCGCCGCCGCCGAACCGTCGGACCACGGCGGTCGTCACCAGGCTGACGATCGAGGACAGGACAGCCCCCCAGGCCAGGTCGATCGGCACCAGCGCGGCCGGAAAGCCCTCCAGCACCGAGAGGCTGGTCAGGTCCCAGGTCGCGTAGGTGACCAGCCCGAAGAACGCTCCGGATCCGGCGGCCCACCGGACGCTGTCGCGGGTCAGAGCCGGGTTGACGACGAAGTGGACGATGCCGCCGATGAAGAGCAGGTAGAAGGCGACGGCCGGTATCGGGCGCACCGGATCAGCGAGCAGTGATCCCAGCTGCGCGGCGTAGAGGTCGGGAGCCACGACGGTCAGCCACACCATGTCGACCGCGACGAAGACGACCAGGGCGACGAGGTACGACAGCAGGCTGCCACGCAGGGACGGACTCATCCGGCCAGCCTAGGGGCAGTCCTCTACCGTTCGACGTCGTCGAGCGCCGAGCGGCTTCCAGCCTGCTGGGTCGAGATGACACTGAGGGTCCCGTCGGCCTCCAGAACGACCGCAGCCACCGCCGCCAGATCGCCGACCCCGGTCCCCCGGATCGCCTGCCAGACCTCCGCCTCGGAGAGTCGCTGACGGCGCAGGGACTCTCGGAGAGGGTGACCGTCCTCGAAGACCAGCGTCGGTCGCGAGGTGACCACCGAGCGCGTGGCCGGCACCCGAGAGGTGAGACTGGCGACGACGAGCTGCAGCAGGGCGAGTACGCCGAGCGCGACCACCCCCTCGCTCCAGGAGACGTCCTTGCTCAGGAAGATCGTCGCCAGGGTCGAGCCGAGAGCGACCGTGACGATCAGGTCGAAGGCGTTCAGCTTCGCCAGGGTCCGTTTGCCGGACGTGCGGAGAAGCACCACGAGGGCCGCGTACGACGCGGGGCCCACCAGGAGGACACGCCAGACATCGGACCAGGAGTCGAACCACATGTGCCCTTTCTACCTGCCCAGCCGTGGGGCCGGAGTGGAGCAGCACCGATCGCCCGGGTTGACTGTCGCCATGACGCCTGAGGAGTTCCGTGCGGCTGCGCACGAGCTGGTCGACTGGATCACCGACCGCCGGATCGAGATCGAGGGCCGACCGGTGCGGCCCGACGTCGAGCCCGGCGACATCGCAGGGCGGCTGCCTGCGACGCCACCTCCCGGCGGGGAGTCCGCCTCGAGCGTCCTCCAGGACCTGGAGGCGATCGTGGCTCCCGGCATCACCGAGGTCCAGCACCCGATGAACTTCGGCTGGTTCCCCTCCAACGCGACCCTGTCCTCGATCCTGGGCGACTTCGCCTCCTCCGGGCTGGGATCCCTGGGGATCTCCTGGGAGTCCTCCCCCAGCCTCACCGAGGTCGAGGAGGTCGTGGTCGACTGGCTGCGGCAGCTCACCGGCCTGAGCGAGCAGTGGTCCGGCGTCATCCAGGACACGGCCTCGAGCGCCTGCCTGGTGGCCATGCTGGCAGCCCGCGAACGGGCCACCCAGCACGCCCAGGCCGGCGGCGGCCTGGTCCGCTTCGGCCGGTCACTGCACGTCTACACCACCGAGGAGGCGCACTCCTCGGTCCGCAAGGCAGCCCTGCTCGCAGGCTTCGCCGCCGACGACATCCGGGTCGTGGACCTCGACCCGTGGACGCGCGACCTGAGGGTGGACCACCTCGCGCAGCTGATCAGGACCGACGTCGAGGCCGGCGGTGTGCCCGCTGTCGTGGTGGCCTCGCTGGGTTCCACCGGCGTGACGGCCTTCGACCCCCTGCCCGACATCGTCGAGGTGGCCGCGCCGTACGGCGCCTGGATCCACGTCGACGCAGCGATGGCGGGCTCGGCGATGCTGCTGCCCGAACGCCGCCACCTCTTCGCCGGCGTGGAGGACGCCGACTCGCTCTCCTGGAACCCGCACAAGTGGATGGGCACGATCCTGGACACCTCGCTGCTCTACCTGCGCGATCCAGACCACCTGGTCCGCGTGATGTCCACGAACCCCAGCTACCTCCGCTCGACGGCAGGAGGCACGGCGACCCAGTACCGCGACTGGGGCATCCCTCTCGGACGACGGTTCCGGGCGCTCAAGCTCTGGTACCAGCTGCGCATCGACGGGCCCGAGGCCATCCGCGACCGGCTCCGGCGCGACCTCGACAACGCGGAGTGGTTCGCCGCCGAGATGGCTGCACGCGAGGGGTGGGAGGTCGTCGCGCCGGTCCGGCTCCAGACGGTCTGCATCCGGCACACGCCGGCAGGCCTGGACCCCGGGGACTCCGAGGCGCTGAGCCGGCACAACCTCGAGTGGGTGCGGACGCTCAACACCTCCGGCCTCGCCTTCGTCTCCCCCTCCCTCCTCGATGACGTGTGGATGGCCCGGGTCTCGATCGGCACCGAAGCCACCGAGCGTCACCACCTGGTCAGGCTGATCGAGCTGATCGCGGACACCGCCGGCTAGGGTCAGGCGCGGTCGTCGACCTGGTCGAGCCGCGCCTGGATCCTGCCGACCAGTGTCGTCAGCGTGTCGACCTCCTCGGCACTCAGGGCGTCGAATACCAGTCGCCGCACTGCCTCGACGTGCGCCGGGGCGGCCTTCTCGATGGCCGTACGCCCCTCGGCGGTGATCTCGACCCAGGCTCCGCGGCCGTCCTCGGCGCACTCCACCCGTCGCACCAGCCCGCGCCGCTCCATCCGGGTGACGTGGTGGGAGACCCGGCTGCGCTCCCAGAGCAGCTCGGAGGCGAGGTCGGTGACCCGCACCCGTCCGATCGGGGTGTCGGTCAGGTGCACCAGGACCTCGAAGTCCGGCGAGGAGAGCCCTGCGTCCTCCTGCATGTCGCGTTGCAGGACGGCGTTGAGCTGGGCGTGCACCTTCAGCCACCCGCGCCACAGGTGCTGCTCCTCGGCATCCAGCCACCGCACGCTCTGCTTGCTCATGGCTCGACTGTACCAAGTTTTAGTTGACGCATCACCTATCTTCCTCTAATGTAGGTGACGCATCACCAACTTGGCCCGACGATCTCCCAGGAGCAGACATGACCACCACCCAGAACCTTCCCGCCTCCCTCGCCGACCTCTCCGGCACCTACGTCATCGACCCCGCGCACAGCCGCATCGGCTTCGTCGCACGGCACGCGATGGTCACCAAGGTCCGTGGCGCCTTCAACGAGTTCGAGGGTCAGGCCGTCGTCGACGCCGACGACTTCAACAACTCCAGTGCCACGCTGACCATCCAGGCCACCAGCATCGACACCCGCCAGGCCCAGCGCGACGAGCACCTGCGCAGCAACGACTTCCTCAGCATGGATGACTACCCGCAGATCACCTTCGTCTCCACCTCGGTCCAGCTCGCCGGTCCCGCCAGCCTGGAGCTCACCGGCGACCTCACCATCAAGGGCGTGACCAACTCGGTCACCATTCCCTTCGACTTCGAAGGCGCGGCCACCGACCCCTTCGGCAACCTCCGCGTCGGCTTCGAGGGCTCCGTGGTCATCAACCGCAAGGACTACGGCATCTCCTGGAACGCCGCCCTCGAGACCGGCGGCGTGCTGGTCAGCGAGAAGATCACCCTCGAGTTCGAGGTCTCCGCGATCAAGTCCGCCTGACCCGCTGCGATCTGGGAGCCGCGCAAGCGGCTCCCGGTCGCCGGCGGCCTCAGATCGGATCGGATCACCTCCGAGTGGGCCCGGCGGGCCGAGCGCTCTACTGTTCATCGCAGTACCTCGCCCTAGCCCCGCCGAGAGGCCCTCACGTGTCACCGATCCGGACCGCCTTCGCCCTGGCTCTCGCCACGCTCCTGCTCGCGGCCGGTACTGCCTGCTCGAGTGGGCAGGACAGCGACACCCCGGCCGGCAAGGCCGACAGCAGCGGGACCGCCGGCACCGCCGACCCGGCCATGGAGCACGTCCACGGAATCGGGGTCGACCCCACAGACGGCGCGGTGTACGCCGGAACGCATCTGGGCCTGTTCCGCATCGAGAAGGGCCTTGCCACCAGGGTCGCCGACCTCGAGCAGGACTTCATGGGCTTCACCGTCGTCGGCCCGGGGCATTTCCTGGCCAGCGGCCATCCAGGTGCGGGACAGGCAGGCCCCGGGGCGGTGGGCCTGATCGAGACCAAGGACGCCGGCCGCAGCTGGCAGTCACTCTCGCTCAGCGGCAAAGCCGACTTCCACGCCCTGGAGTACCGCCACGGTCGCGCCTACGGTCTCGACTCGATGACCGGCCAGCTCCAGGTCAGCACCGACCTCCGGGGGTGGCGGGGCGTCAGTGGCGAGCCGATCGCCGACTTCGCGGTGAGTCCCCGCGATCCGCAGGTGCTCCTCGCGACCATGGAGCGAGGCCCGGCCCTCAGCACCGACGGCGGGCGCACCTTCACGACCATCGAGTCGGCGCCGGTGATGATCTTCGTCGGCTGGGCCCAGGACGGCACCCTGGCCGGCGTGACCCCGGACGGGACCGTGTTCACCGCAGCGGAGCCCGACGGCGAGTGGACCGAGCGCGCTGCCCTCGACGGACAACCCGAGGCCTTCACCGTCCAGTCCGCGGAGACGATCTACGCCGCCACCGGCGGTTCCGTCCTGGTCTCCACGGACGGCGCCGGCACGTTCGCCCCCCTTCTGGGACAGTGACCGGGGCTTCGGGGGCTCCGGGGCCCTCGGGGGATTCGTCGCCGGCCCGAGCCAGCGCGCTCAGGCGACGTGACCGGGACGCTCGAGCTCCTCGACATGCTCGCCGCCGGTCGTGCGCGCCTCCTGCCCCCGGGCCACCCCGACCAGCAGCCCGACCAGTGGGACGACCGCGAGCACGATGCTCACCGGCACGCTGCCCCCGGTGACGAGGGTGAAGTTGCTGAGCACCAGCCAGAGGCTCATCAGCAGTCCGGCACACGCCAGCCCCGGCGCGATCCGGGTCTGCCACGCCCGGCCCCGGCGCAGCTCGGGGTGACGGGAGAAGAACGCGATCACCGCCACGGACGTGGTCAGCATCAACGTCACCATGCCGACCGTGGCGACCCCCGCCATGGAGCCGAAGACGCCTACCAGCGGGTCCAGCCCCAGCAGGGCGAACGCCGCCAGCAGCACGGTCGCGGTGATCGTCTGGGTCGCCGACGAGAAGGCCGGGGAGTGCTGCTGGGGATGCACCCGTCCGAGCGCCGCGGGCAGGAGGCCCTTGCGGGCAAGGACGTACTGGTAGCGCGCGATCACGTTGTGGAACGACAGCACGCACGCGAACAGGCTCGAGATCAGCAGCACGTTGATCAGGTCGCGACCCAACGAGCCGAGGTACTGCTCGGTGGTGTCGAGAAGCATGTTGCCCTCCCCAGCCAAGGTCGCGTTGGCGACCTCGACGACGTTGTCGGTGCCCGCGGCGAGCACCAGGGCCCAGCAGGACAGCGCGTAGAAGCCGCCGATGATCAGCACCGCGAGGTACGTCGCCCTCGGGATCGTCCGCTCGGGGTCGCGCGCCTCGTCACGGAAGACCGCGGTGGCCTCGAAGCCGATGAAGCCGGTCAGTGCGAACAGCACCGGCACGCCGAGTGAGCCGGACATGATCGTGGAGGGCGTGAACGACTCGACGTTGATGCCGGAGGCCCCGCCGCTGGCGAAGATCACCGCATCGAGCACCACCACCACGCCCACCTCGAGGACGAGCGCGACCCCGAGCACCTTGGCGCTCAGCTCGATGTGCCGGTAGCCGAGCACCGCGACGATGGCGATCGTGACCAGCGCGTACACCGGCCACGGGATCTGCGGGCCGCCGTACGCCTTCACCGTGTCGTTGACGGCCCAGCCCATGAAGCCGTAGACGCCCAGCTGGATGGCGGTGTAGGCGATCAGCGCCACGACCGCGATCCCCATTCCCAGCCGCTTCCCCAGGCCTTCGGTGACGTAGGAGAAGAACGCCCCGGCCTCGCGCACGTGCGGCGTCATGGTGACGAAGCCGATCGCGAAGAGCAGCAGCACGGTGGCCGCGATCACGAAGCCGACGGGGGCGCCGGCGCCGTTGCCGAGCCCCACGCTCAGCGGGACGTTGCCGGCGATCACGGTCAGCGGTGCGGCGGCAGCGATCACCATGAAGACCACCCCGCCGGTGCCGAGGCGACCTGTCAGCTGCCCGTCGGGACGGTCGATCGCGGTGGGAGCGGTGGGCTCATGCGCCATGGTGACTTCCTTGTTCGTCGCTCAGCGTGGGATACAGCCTCGGCCGTCGGTCGGCCAGGTAGGGGTTGGCCTGCTGGTGCGCCTCGACCACGGCCGGGTCCACCAAGGCGTAGATCAGCCTGGTGCCGCGCTCGACGGAGTCCAGCACCGTCGCATCCGGCGCGACGATGCTGCTGCGCCCGACGTAGGTGAGGTCCCCCTCGACCCCGTCGTGGTCGACGTAGGCGAGGTAGACCTGGTTCTCCCAGGCACGTGCGCGCACGACCTGCTCGGCCACGAAGGCGAAGGGCTCCATCTGCGCCGTGGGGACCGCGACCAGGTGGGCTCCGGCGAGCGCGGCGGCTCGCACGGTCTCAGGGAACTCGACGTCGTAGCAGATCATCGTCGCGATCCGCACGCCGCGGAACTCGACCAGCCCGAAGGGAGTCTCGCCCGCGACGAACAGGCTGCGGTCCAGGTCACCGAAGAGGTGCGACTTGCGGTAGCAGTCCCGGACCTCGCCCACGTCGTCGATGAAGTACGCCGCGTTGTGGACGCCCAGCGCGGACGGCTCCGGTCCACCGAGCAGGATCGCGATACCCAACCGGGCCGCGAGCTCCTGGGCAGGACGAAGGAAGTCCGTCTCCGCCAGCTCGGGCAGGCCCTCGCGAACGGCGTACCCGGTGATGAACATCTCCGGCGTGATCAGCAGCTCCGCACCGTTGCGAGCTGCCTCCTCCGCCGCACGCGCCAGCTCGACGAGGTTGGCCTCGATGTCCCCCAGGGAGCCGGGGGTCTGTAGACCGGCGATCTTCAACGGCATGGCTCTCCCAAGACGTACGCCAGTGGTCTCGACTATCCGCTCGCTTCGCTCGCTGCTCGACCATCGGGAGTGGTCTCGACAGCCCACGAACAGGGTGACTCGTACGACGAAGCGGGCGGGAGCCAGTTTCCTACGAGCGCGGCTCTTTTGCAGCCGACAGATCGTCAACGATGCCCGCGCCGACAAGACACATTGACGCCACGACTGCGTGCAGGGGGCCGCGTCAGGACGATCAGCGCACGTGGACGGACTCCAGGAACTCGCGGACGAGTCCGAGGTAGCGCTCCGGCTGCTCGAGATGGAGACAGTGACTGCCGCCTTCGATCACCTCGCCCCGCCCGGAGGCCAGCTCCGCAAAGCTGAGCAGTCGGCTCGGCGAGACCTCGTCCCGGTCTCCGGCGATCCACAGCGACGGCACCCGCAGGCTCGGCAGGGTCGCGGTGAGGTCGGCGCCCGCGAGGTTCCCGGTCTGGGTGAACTCGCTGGGACCCCACATCGTGGCGTAGGGACCCTCCCCCAAGCCTCGGAACGTCTGCTCGAGCTCAGCCGGCCAGGGGTCCAGGGTGCAGAAGAACCGGCGGTTGTACGCCTCGGTCGCCTCGAGATACGCCGGGTCGTCGAAGGTCCTGCGCTCCTCGTTCGCGGCGATCACCCGTTGCAGCTCGGGCGGCAGCCGGGCGACGAGCTCGGCCGCGTCCTCGATCCAGCCGGCCACGGAGACCAGGGGGCTCGACAGGACCAGGGAGCTGACCGACTCGGGGTGCGCGGCGGCGTGGGCCACGGCCAGGAAGCCACCCCAGGAGTGGCCGAGCACATGCACCCGCTCGAGCGCCAGACCACGCCGGACGGCCTCCACCTCCGCCACCGCCCGGGCCAGCGTCCACAGGGCGGGATCGTCGGGACGGTCAGAGCGCCCGCACCCCAGCTGGTCGTAGAGGATCACCGCGCGCTCGTCGGCGAGCGCGGCCAGTGTCTCCAGGTAGAAGCTCGGCATGCCCGGCCCGCCGTGCAGCACCAGCAGCGGAGTCGCCGCTCCTTCGCCGTACGTCCTTGACCAGACGCGGCCGCCAGGCACCTCGAGCATGGCCTCGTTCCCGGTCATGACGGGCATCGTCGCACGGTCGAGCGGTGCGGGCAGGCTCCGGCGTGGCGCCGACCCGGCACCGCTCGTCGCGCTAGCTGGCTGCGGCAGCGAGGAGCTGCCCCACCACCACGGTGGCCGCGCCGCCTACCAGCACCACGTAGGGCAGCACCCCTGCGCGCTTGACCGGTGCCCCGGTCGCGGTCGTGCTCGAGCCCACACCGCCGTACGCGACACCCGGTCCCCCGGTGATCCTCGTGTCGTACATCGAGGCCGGGAAGACTCCCTTGTCCTGCACGTAGTGGCGGTAGAGGAACACCGGGATGATCGCGGCGGCACCGACGAGCCCAGCCGTCAGCGCGCCCGAGCCCCAGGTGCCGACTCCCCAGCCCAGCAGGAGGGCGTTGAAGAAGGCGAGGAACGCGCCCACCCCGATCATCACCGTCGGCGCCCGCCACGGCCGCGGAGCGTTCGGCCGGTCCACCCGGTGGATCCAGCCGGCGTTGAGGTTGAGGAAGTTGAAGATCATGTAGCAGACGGTGGAGGCCGCGAGCACGAAGATGTAGTCACTCATCAAGAGCAGCACCAGGTTGAAGGCCAGGTCGGTCCACATCGCCCGGGCCGGGGCACCGTTGCGGTTCGTCTTGCCCAGGTAGCGGGGAAGCCACCCGTCCTTGGAGCCTTGGTAGAGGGTGCGGGAGGAGCCGGCCATCGTGGTCATGATGGTCAGCAGCAGGGCCAGGATCAGCATCACGATCAGCAGGTTGCCGACGATCGCCCCGCCTCCGATGATGCTCGCCATCGCCGCGCCGACGCCGTCGCCGTTGACGATGCCGGGCTCGGAGAGCGCCTCCACCCCGAGGGCACCCTGGAAGCTGAACGGCACCACCGTGTAGGCGGCGAGACACAGCAGCCCGGCGGCGAAGATCGCCTTGGGGGTGTCCCTGCCGGGGTCCTTGAACTCCGAGGTGTAGCAGATCGCGGTCTCGAAGGCGTACGCCGACCAGGCGGCGAGGAACAGCCCGCCCGCGATCAGCGTGAAACCGGGGAGGTCCCAGGCACCGCTGCTGGGCACGAAGGGAGTGAAGTTGCTGGCGACGACGTCGCCGGTCACGAGCGGGACGACCCCGACGACGAACAGCGGGATCAGCACGGCGAGTCCGATGACCGTCTGGACGCGTGCGGCTCGCAGGATGCCGCCGTGCTGGAGGGCGAAGACGAGCAGCAGCATCAGGGCGGCGATCACGAAGGTCGCGTTGAAGCGCAGTGCCAGGCCGTCCTGGAGGAAGCCGAGGTTGACCAGCTGCACCGACCAGGTGTTGATCGCCGCATCGGCGGGGAACAGCGCGGTGAGCACGTAGCCGGCCGCCAGCCCCGAGCCGATCGTGAGGACCGGCGACCAGGCCAGCCAGTTGCACCACACCGACAGCGGCGCCACGAGCTTGGAGTACGGCGCCCACGCCATCGCTCCGAAGACCGAGGTGCCACCGGACTTCTGCGGGAACAGGCCGGCGATCTCGGCGAACACGAAGCTCTGCATCAGCGCCAGCGTGACGGAGATGGCCCACACCAGGGGGGAGATGGCCCCGACTCCGGCTGCGATGGAGCCGATGGAGAACAGCACCAGGGCGGGCACGCCGCTGGCGATCCAGAAGCCGCCCTTCCACCCGATCGAGCGATGCATCCCGGGGTCGTCGGATCCCGCCCGCGTGGTGGCGAGTGTGGGATCGTCTACGTGCGACATCGATACCTCCGAGCCACGCAACGCGGCAGATGGATGGATGGAGCCGGACCGAGATTTCAGGAGCGTAAGCACAATCGGGCGACAGCGCAATGGCCCGCTCCCCAGACCTTGGGGCGCGCTAGACCGACCCCTGGCCGCCCAAGACCTTCCAGGCGAGGTTGCGCCGAATTGCCCGCGAAACCCGGTTTTCACCGCCTCAGCAGGCGGCGAGACGCCGCAACTGGGCGCCCCGGTGGCGGCCGCAGCCCCCGAGTCGCTGAAACCGCTCGCCGCAAACTATTTCACCTGAGTGGACGGTGAAGTAGCCTCAGCGGCATCTGCGAACTGCAAGCTGGGCAAGCCAGGCCTCAAGGAATTGGGAGCACACAGTGACACTTTCATGGAGAACCTCACCGCTCGCCGACCGGCATCGCGCCCTCGGCTCGGAGCTCGAGGACTGGAACGGCATGCCGACGGCATGGACCTACGCCAAGGACATCCACGAGGAGCACGTGGCGATCCGGACCAAGGCCGGTCTGATGGACGTCTCCGGTCTCAAGAAGCTCCATGTCGTCGGCCCGGACTCACATCACGTGCTCAACCTGGCCACCACCCGCGACGTCACCAAGATCCACCCGGGCAAGGCCTCCTACGCGACCATGCTCGACGACCGCGGCATGTTCGTGGACGACTGCGTCATGTATCGCACCGGGCCGAACTCCTGGATGGTGGTCCACGGCACGGGTGGGGGGCACGAGCAGATCACCCGCGAGGCGGCCGGCCGCAACGTCGCCATCATCGCCGACAACGACCTGCAGGATCTCTCGCTGCAGGGGCCGCTCGCGGTGGACTACCTGGCCAAGCACATCCCCGGGATCCGCGACCTCCCGTACTTCGGTCACATGGCCACGCGCCTGTTCGGCCGGCCGGTGACGATCTCCCGCACCGGCTACACCGGAGAGCGCGGCTACGAGATCTTCTGCAAGAGCGAGGACGCCCTCCTCATCTGGGACACCATCCTGGACGAGGGCGCCGAGATGGGGATCATCCCGTGCTCGTTCACCACCCTCGACATGCTGCGGGTCGAGAGCTACCTGCTGTTCTTCCCCTACGACAACTCCGAGATGTACCCGTTCGAGAACGACCTTCCCGGCGACACGTTGTGGGAGCTCGGCCTCGAGTTCACGGTGAGCCCCGGAAAGACCGGGTTCCGCGGTGAGGCGCAGCATCACCACCGCCAGGGCAAGGAGCGCTTCAAGATCTTCGGCGTGCTCGTCGACGGGGACCAGCCCACGGCCGAGGGCGACCTCCTCTTCGACGCCGACGGCAACGAGGTCGGGGTGATCACCTGCGGCATGTACTCCACCCTCACCAACCGCTCCATGGCGATCGCGCGGATGGATGTCGACGTCGCCGTGCACGGCACCCAGCTCGAGGTGCGTGGGAAGTCGGTCAAGGGGCCGGCGACCGCCCACACGCTGCCCTTCGACGACCCGGACAAGACCAAGCGGACCGCCCGTGGCTGACGAGCAGGTGAGCACCGCCCCGCCGTCCGACATCAAGAGTCGTCCGGCGTACGGCGTGCTCCGCCCGGTGCCCACGGCTGCGAGGAACCTGATCGCGGCCGAGGGCACCGGGATCCAGGCGGTGCTCCGCCTCCTGGGCGAGGCGCCCGACGGGTTCGCCGCCAGGACCGAGCTGCTTTACGCCGAGGCCGGGAACGACGCCACGCACGACCTCGACGTGCTGCGGGCCTACGGTCTGGCCGGTCTCGACGTCGTGCCGGATTCCGACGAGGCGCTGCGCTTCCTGGAGAGGCTGCTCGACTCGGCGACGATGGGGACCCGGCTCTACACCGTGGGCAGCGAGAGCTTCGTCGGCCAGGTGGTGCACCATGCGATCGACCACCACATCGACCACACCTCGGTCATGACCGAGCTGAGCGGATCGTTGGCCCGGCGAGTCCAGTGCGTGCACTGCAAGCACACCACCGAGGGCGTCACCATGTCGTTCTTCGAGTGCCCCGGGTGCGGCGTTACGCTGTTGGTGCGCGACCACTACTCCCGACGACTGGCCGCCTTCCAAGGGGTCAGCGCGACCGCGGAGGACCCCGACGAACGCCCTGAGGCCGAAGAGGTCTACCGATGAAGCACACCAACGAGATCCAGGTCCGCGTCGAGGACGTGTCCCAGGTCGCTGACCGGATCAAGCGGTTCCGCCTCGTGCCGACCGATCGGCCCCGGCTGCCGAGCTTCTCCGGCGGCGCGCACATCACCGTGAACATGGAGAGCGCCGAGCGGCGGATCCGCAACCAGTACTCCCTGATGAGCTCGCCTGCGCAGTCCGACGCCTACGAGATCAGCGTGCTCCGCGTGGAGCAGTCACGTGGCGGGTCCGAGTTCATGCACGACCGCGTCTCGCCCGGCGACACGTTGTGGATCGGCCAGCCCAACAACCAGTTCCCGCCGCACGACCTCGCTCGCCGGCACCTGCTCATCGCGGGAGGCATCGGCATCACGCCCTTCATGGCGATGACCGCGCAACTGTCGCGTCTGGGGCATGACTTCGAGCTCCACTACGCCATGCGGTCGGATGCCACAGGCGCCTACGCCAAGGTCCTGCGGGAGGCGTACGGCGACCGGGTCAACGTCTACCGCACCACCCTCGGCGAGCGGATCGCGCTGGCCGAGCTGCTCGCGAAGCAACCGCTCGGCACCCACCTGTACGTGTGCGGGCCCGACCGGATGACCGACAACGTGCTGGAGATCGCCCGCATGGCCGGGTGGCCCGAGGGGAGCCTGCACTGGGAGAAGTTCCTGGCCCCGCCCACCGGCGACCCGTTCACGGTCTCCCTCACGCGCTCCGAGATCGAGGTGCAGGTCGGCGAGCACGACAGCATCCTCGAGGCGGTCGAGGCGGCCGGCGTGGACGCGCCGTTCCTGTGCCGCGGGGGTGTCTGCGGCCAGTGCGAGACCCGGGTCGTCAGCTGCGAAGGCGTCCTGGAGCACAACGACGAGTACCTCAGCGAGGAGGAGCGCAAGCGCGGGCAGCAGCTGATGATCTGCATGTCCAGGTTCAAGGGCCGCCAGCTCACCCTCGACCTGTAGCGCCGGCGCACGTTCGATCAGCATCCACCAGACCTCAGGAGACGAGCATGACGTTGACCTTCCACTCGGAGACGTTCCGAGACGACTTCACCTTCCACAACAGTCCGGAAGCCATCCTGCGGTTCCCGTTCCCGTTCGACCGGGACGAGTACATGTACAGCGTCAACCTCGAGACCCACGTTCCCGGCGAGGTCGGATCGGTCTATGAGTTCCCCATCGACGTCGACGAGCACTACGTCTCGGAGATGGAGGACCGGGCGCTGGTCCTCGCCGAGGACCCCCTGCGGTGCCAGTCGCTGCCGCACATGGACCTCGCGGGCTGGGACCTCCTGGAGATCCTGTTCACCAGCATGTCTGACGCCTATCCCGACCACTTCACCCTCGAGCGCGACGGCGACACCTGGCACTGGGTGAACCGACCGCTCGGCATCGACGACACCTTCACCTTCGGCGACACCAGCACGCTCCCGCCCCGCCCCGGCGGCACCGAGGGAGTCGAGGAGCCGATGGGCCCGATGGAGTACTCCACTCGACAGAGCCAGGGCGACTTCGTGATCCTCGACCAGCGTGACGACAACATCTGGATGGACGCCGGCATGGTGACCACCCAGGCTGACTGGTCCCTGGACTTCGACCTGGGCATGAACTTCTTCGAGTGGCACGGACCGGTCCCCCTGGCCCACCAGATGGGCATCTTCGACCGTGCGCTGAAGTACATGCTCAACCTGCAACAGAGCTGTGGAGCCCGGCGGCTGAACTGGACGATGACCATCAATCCGCGCCTGGACACCAGCCCGGAGAACTACGACAAGTGGGGCATCGACCGGTCCACAGTGACCCCGGAGAACGTCGGCGAGAAGCTGCACCTCCGCGTGGAGCTGCAGATCTTCTTCAGGCTTCCCCGGTCCAACGCCATCGTGTTCCCGATCCGGTGCTACCTGATCAGCCTCGACGACCTGGTGACGGTGCCGGGCTGGGGCCAGCGACTGCACCGGGTGCTGAAGTCGCTGCCGCCCGAGCTGGTCGAGTACAAGGGCCTCTCGCGCTACCGCGACATCGCCGTGGAGTGGCTCTCGACCTACGACGAGGCCGCAGCGACCACGGACCCCTCATGAGCCTGCCGGCAGCCTGATCGGGGCACCGCATTGGTGAGCCGGTGCCTTCCCAGGCTCGTGGTCGCGGCGCCTGCCTCGGGACAGGGCAAGACCACCGTCGCCGTCGGTCTGATGGCGGCCCTGACTCGGCTCGGCCTGGAAGTGAGCGGGCACAAGGTCGGGCCCGACTACGGCGACCCCGGCCTGCACACCCTCGCGACCGGCCGACCCGGGCGGCACCTGGATCCGTGGTTGGTGGGTGCGGACCGACTGGTCCCGCTGCTCCTTCATGGAGCAGTCGGCGCGAACGTCGCGGTCATCGAAGGGATGATGGGGCTCCACGACGGGCAGCGCCACGAGCGAGGCTTCGCCTCCACGGCTCACGTGGCCGCGACGACGCGTACGCCGATCCTGCTGGTGCTCGACGTGTCCGCGGCGACTCGCTCGATCGGCGCGGTGGTGCGGGGGATGGCGGACTTCGACCCCCGCATCGAGGTCGGGGGCGTGATCTTGAACAAGGCTGGATCCGCCCGACACGCACGAGAGGTCGAGTCCTCGATCAGCCTGCCGGTGTTCGGCGTCCTCCGGCGTGGAGCCGGCGTCGGGGCTCAGCCACGTGACCTCGCACCGGCGTCAGCGCAGGGCAGCGACCGGGCGACGACTGCGCTCCAGAGGCTCGCCGACCTCATCATCGACGGTGTCGACCTGCGACAGGTGATGGCTCTGGCCGACCGGGCCCCCGACCTCGAGTCGTCAGAGATGGAGCAGGTCTGCGTGGTACGCCAGGGCTGGGATCGCTGATCCTCGCGCAGGTCTCGGGGAGGCGGACCTGCGCCCGCCCGAACGAGCACCACCCACTGCGAGTGCTCGCAGTGGGTGGTGGGGGCTGTCCCGAACGACTCAGAACAGGGTCAGGTACCGGTTGATCTCCCAGCTGCTCACCTCGGCGTGGAAGGCGCGGAACTCGGCCTCCTTGACCTGTGCGAAGTAGTCGATGTAGTCACCGTCGCGCACCTTGCCCAGGGCGGCGCGCAGGACATCGTCGCTCGGCAGCTCCCGGACCGCGTCCAGCAGCGTGCCGGGGAACCTGACGACACCGAGGGCGTTGATCTCCTCGTCGGACTTCTCGAAGAGGTTCTCCCGGATCGGCTCGCCTGGGTCGAGCTTGCGGTCGATCCCGTCGAGACCGGCCGCGAGCAGCGCCGAGAAGGCGAGGTACGGGTTGGCCGAGCCGCAGACACCGCGGTGCTCGATGTGCCCACCGGGCACGCGCAGCATGACGGTGCGGTTGTCGCCTCCGTAGCTGATGTAGCCGGGCGCCCAGGTCGCTCCGGAGGTGGGGGCACTCACGCCGAGACGCTTGTAGGAGTTCACCGTCGGGGCGATCAGTGCCGACATGGCCGGACCGTGGTGCAGCTGCCCCGCCAGGAACTGGTAGCCCATGGTGCTCAGGCCAAGCCCGCGTGGGTCGTCGTCGTCTGCGAACAGCTCCTTGTCGCCGTCCCACAGGCTCATGTGCGTGTGCAGACCGTTGCCCGTCAGGTGCGTGAACGGCTTCGGCATGAAGGTGGCGGCCATTCCTCGCTTGTGCGCGATCATGTGCACCATGTAGCGGAAGAAGATCGTCCGGTCGGCGGTGACCATGGCGTCGTCGAACTCGAAGTTCTGCTCGAACTGGCCCTGACCGTCCTCGTGGTCGTTGGCGTAGTTGCCCCAGCCGAGCTCGTTGACGTAGTCACTGACCTCCGCCAGGTGGTCCCACATCCGCGAGAGGCCCTTGGCCTCGTAGCAGGGCTTCTCGCTCCGGTCCAGCGGGTCGGCCACCTCGATGGAGCCGTCCTCGCACCGACGAACCAGGTTGTACTCGGCCTCGACGCCGGTCTTCAGCGTCCAGCCTCGTTGCGCGGTCTCCTCGAGCAGGTTCTTCAGAATCACCCGCGGTGCGTACGGCCACGGCTCCCCCAGCACGTGCGGGGTGCAGTGCAGGACAGCCACCTCGGGCTTCCAGGGCAGCCGCATGTAGCTGCGCGGGTCGGGCTTGGCGAGCAGGTCGGGATCGGAGGGGTTCTGGCCCATGTGCCCGACGGCGAATCCGGCGAACCCCGCGCCCACGTTGAGCAGCAGGTCGAGCGCCGGCACGGGCATCATCTTGGCGCACGGCTTGCCGTGCATGTCGACGAACATGGCCAGGATGTAGCGAATCCCGTCCCGCTCGATCTGCTCCCGCAGCCAGGCGACGTCCTCGTCGTAGTCGGTCGTGTTCACGCTCATGCTTCCGCCCTCTCGTTGACCTGCAGCCTGGTGTGGATGGCGGAGACAGGTGCTGCCCCGCTCGCCCCGATCGAGTCGCCGTTGTGTCTGCCGATCGGCTTGGAGCGATCCTTCTGGACCTGCGCCTGTTCAACCACGATGCTCACCTTTCCTCGTCGGTTCTGGGTCCGCACCCGTTCGTGGGTGCGTGTGGTGCCGGGGTCAGTACGCCGCTGGCCTGTCCGGGCCGTCGCTCAGCGGAAGATCACTGTGCGCAGGCCGTTGAGTACCACCCTGCTCTCGGTGTGCCAGCGCACCGCTTGAGCCAGCGCCCTGCATTCGGCGTCCCGGCCGAGCGCGGTGATCTCGGCGACGTTCATCGTGTGGTCCACCCGGGCGACCTCCTGGTCGATGATGGGTCCCTCGTCGAGGTCGTCGGTGACGTAGTGCGAGGTGGCACCGACGAGCTTCACGCCACGCTCGAAGGCCTGGAAGTACGGCCGTGCCCCCTTGAAGCTCGGGAGCATCGAGTGGTGGATGTTGATCGCCTTGCCGGACAGCGCGTGCGAGAGCTCCGGAGAGAGGATCTGCATGTAGCGGGCCAGCACCGTGAGCTCGACCTTCTCCTCCGCGATCAGCTCGAGCAGCTGCGCCTCGGCCTGTGGCTTGGTGTCAGGGGTGACCGGTATGTGGTGGAAGGGAATGCCGTAGTGCGCGGCGAGCGGCTCCAGGTCACGGTGGTTGGAGACGATCGCGGGGATCTCGATGCGCAGCGCCCCGATCGAGGTCCGGTAGAGCAGGTCGTTGAGACAGTGCCCGTAGCGACTCACCATGATCAGGACTCGCATCCGGGCGTCCGTCGGTCGGAGGGTCCAGTCCATCTGGAACCGCTCGGCGAGCGGGGCGAGGCCTGCCGCGGCCTGTTCGACGTTCACCTCGGCGTGGTCGACGAACTCGAACTCCAGTCGCGCCATCAGCCGCCCCGACGCCACCTCGTCGAACTGCTGGCTCGCGCGGATGTTGTAGCCGGCCTCGTAGAGGTGGGTCGAGAGCGCCGCTACGATCCCCGGCTGGTTCTTGCACGACAGCAGGAGGACCAGGCCGCGCTCGCGCGCATCATCGTTGTTCATGGATCGTCTCCAAATCGTTGACGTTCTCCAACGCCCTCAGGCGTTGATCTGTGACCGAGCTGAGGTTGACGGCGGCCGCAACCGTGTTGCGCAGCAGCCACACGTCGGTGACCGGCCCGATGCCCCCGGGGACGGGAGTGACCGCCCGCGCCGTCGAGCGCGCAGAGGCTGTGTCGACATCGCCGACCATGAAGATGTCGGCCGTCTCCGGGTCCCGGAGCGCGTTGATCCCCACGTCGAGCACGATCGCGCCGTCCTTGAGGTGCTGGGCGCCGATCAGACCGGGCACCCCGGCGGCCACGACCAGGACGTCGGCCTGGGAGGTGAACTCCTGCAGCCGACCGAGTCGGCTGGCCCACTCGTCGACCGAGATCACCACCGCGTCCCGCGCGTAGGCGAGCGAGGCCGCCGGACGCCCGACGTTCGCGGAGCGACCGACGATCACCACCGTGGACTGCCGGTAGAACTGCGCGAGGTCATGCCCCTGCGCCCGCAGCCAGGTGTCGAGGATGTGGAAGGTCGAAGCAGCCGTGGACGGGACGTAGCGTGGGTCACCCAGCGCGAGCAGTCCCGCGTTCTCGGGATGGACCGCTTCGACGTCCTTGAGCACCGACAGCGTCTCGAACACGGTCGGCTCGTCGATGTGGGCGGGCAGCGGTCGCAGGATCAGGATCCCGGTGACGGCCTCGTCGGCGTTCAGTGTCTCCACCAGGGCGAGCAGCTCGTCCTGCGTGCACTCCTCAGGTCGTGCGTGCAGCCGGTAGGGGACGCCGAGCTCCGCGGCCAGCCGGCTCAGGCGACGCTCGTACGCCGCCTGGCTGTACTCCTCCCCCAGCCGCACCACAGCCAGTCCGCACGCGAGTCCGCGCCGCCCGGCCTCCTCGACCTCGAGCACCACCTCGTCCTTGAGTGCGCGTGCGATCGCCCGGCCGTCGATCAGCTCCCCGGCGACCTCGACATCAATCAAGGCTGTCACTGCCTAGGCCGTGCCCTGACCCGGTATCCACGACGTTCCCGCGAGGGGGACCCGTGCCATGGCTGCTGCCTCGATCGACAGGGCGACCAGGTCCTCGGGCTCGAGGTTGTGGACGTCGGACTTGCCACATGCACGCGCCAGAGTGGTCAGCTCCATCACCAACGCCTTGAGGTAGTGGGTGACTCGTCTCGCCCCGATCTCCGGGTCCAGGCGCTTCTCCAGCTCCGGGTCCTGGGTCGCGATGCCGACCGGGCACCGGCCGGTCTGCATGTGGTGGCAGTACCCCGCCTTGGTTCCCAGGCGGGCGTAGTCGTCGCTGACGTCCATCTCGACGCCCTCCACCATCACGCGCGCCGAGTTGCAGCCGAGCGAGACGAGTGCGCCCATCCCGATGGAGACGGCGTCGGCACCCAGTGCGAGCGCCTTGGCGACGTCGGCTCCGCTGCGGATGCCTCCGGAGATGATCAGCTGGACCTTGTCGTCCATGTCGATCTCGCGCAGGGCGTCGGAGGCCTGGCGTACTGCGGCCAGCGTGGGGATGCCGGCGTGCTCCATGAACACTTCCTGCGTGGCGGCCGTGCCGCCTCCCATGCCGTCGACGACGATCACGTCGGCACCGGCGTGGCAGGCGAGCTTCACGTCGTGCGAGACGCGGGTCGCTCCGATCTTCACGTAGATCGGGACCTTCCAGGCCGTCGCCTCACGCAGCTCGAGGATCTTGATCGTCAGGTCGTCAGGTCCGGTCCAGTCGGGGTGTCGACTCGCCGACCGCTGGTCGATGCCCGCAGGCAGCGTGCGCATCGACGCGACGCGGGGGCTGACCTTCTGGCCGAGCAGCATGCCGCCACCGCCCGGCTTGGCACCCTGACCGATCACGACCTCGATGGCGTCGGCCTTGCGCAGGTCCTCGGGGTCGAAGCCGTACCGGGAGGGCAGGCACTGGTAGACCAGGATGTCCGAGGCGCGACGCTCCTCCTCGGTCATGCCACCGTCACCGGTGGTGGTGGAGGTCCCCATGAAGCTGGCAGCCCGACCGAGAGCCTCCTTGGCGGTGGCGGACAGCGCCCCGAAGCTCATGCCGGCGATGGTGATCGGGATCGCGAGCTCCACCGGCTTCTCCGCGTTGCGGGTGCCCAGCACGGTCTTGGTGTCACAGGCCTCGCGGTAGCCCTCGAGGGGGTAGCGGGAGACCGACGCCGTCAAGAAGCTGAGGTCGTCGAAGGAGGCCGTGTGGCGCTTGCCGCCTCCGCCACGGATCTCGTAGAGCCCGGTCTCCGACATCCTCTGGATCTGGGCGATCTTGTTGGGAGGGAAGGCCCCGTACGTCTGGAGCTCCGCATCGCGGACCTCCGGGACCGCACCGGGTGCGTCGTTCTCTGCGGGAAACATCAGTACTCCTGGCCCTTCAGCGCATCGAAGTTGTAGAGCTCCTTGGCCGAAGCCACTCTCTTCACGTTCTCCGGTGAGATGTGGTCGAAGCCGGCGAGCTGCACCAGGTCACGAACACGGTCCACGTCCTCCTGGGTCATGTCCTCGACCTTGGCGTCGGACCCCAGTGACTCGATCGAGCCGGCTACGTAGATGACGGCCTCGTAGAGAGAGTCACCCAGCGCGTGTCCTGCGTCGCCACCGACCAGCATGGTGCCGGCCTGAGCCATGAAGCCGCTCATGTGCCCGACGTCGCCGCCGACCGCCAGGGTGCCGCCCTTGAGCGAGATCCCGGCACGCGAGGAGGCATCGCCGTGGACGATGGTGATCCCCCCGTGCGCGCTTGCGGCCGCGCACTCGGAGGCGCTGCCGCGCACCCGCACGCTGCCCGACATCAGGTTCTCACCCACGGACCAGCCGACGAACCCGTTCACGGTGATGTCCGGGCCGGAGCCGAGACCGCCGATGAAGTAGCCGGCGTGACCGTCGATGAGGATGTCCAGGTGCGTGTAGAGGCCCACGGCGAGGTTGTGCCGCCCGGCGGGGTTGACGATCGAGACCTTGGTCCCGGCCTCCAGCTCGCGCAGGACTCCGTTGATCTCCCGAGTCGTCAGCTCGTCACAGTCCAGGACCAGACGGGAGGGGCCGGCGACCTCGTCAGGAGGCGTGACCGAAGAGGCTAGCGGTGCCATACGTGGATCTCCTCTGGCTTCGGCTCGAAGACACGTGCCGACTCGATGTTGGGCAGGCTCGTCATCGCGATGTACTCCGAGGCGAACGCGACGTACTCGTCGGTCTCGGCGACCACCATGGGCTTGCAGGCGAAGGAGTCACGGACGACCGCGATCTCCCGGTCAGTGGCGACCAGGAGGGTGTAGAAGCCGTCCATCTCCTTGCCGACCTCCTTGAGCGCGACCTCGATCCCGCTGCCGTGGCTCAGCTGGAGACCGATCAGCCGGGCCGCGACCTCGGTGTCGTTCTCGGTGACGCAGGTGATGCCCTGCTCCTCGAGCTTGCGGCGGACCGTCGAAGGGTTGGAGAAGGACCCGTTGTGCACGATGGCCAGGTCGTGGGTCGGCGCGAACGGGTGCGAGCCGTCGATGGTGACGGCCGACTCGGTGGCCATCCGGGTGTGCCCGATGGCTTGGAAGCCGTTGCGTGCGGTGACGTCGAAGCGCTCACACACCTGCTGGGGAGTACCGGTGTCCTTGATGATCTCCAGCGAGCGTCCGTAGCCCATGATGACGGCCTCGGGCCGCAGGCCGGCGAGCTTCCCGGGTGACGAGAGCGGCGTCGTCATTCGCCACGAGCACCAGACCGTCGGGCCGGGCGCGCTCGCACACGACCTCCTGGCCGAGGGCGACTGCGAGGCTCCTTGACCAGGTCCTGCGCCTGCTGCGCCGCGTCCTCGATCCGGTCGGGCGCGAGTCTCACCGAGTACCGGTACTGGCCCGAGGCCACCGGGTCGGTGAAGAAGGCCAGGCCGGCGGAGTCCGCGCCACGGGTCGCCATGCACCCGACCATCGGGGCCAGCAGCGCACCGAGGTCGCGCTCCCGGGCTGCCTCCTTCAGATGCAGTCCTACGATGCCGCACATAGTGGCGTCCTCTCGTCCATTCGTCGCACTCTCAAACTGGGCGGGGAATCCGAAGTCCTCTTTGGCTCCATATGCAGCCCAATCTGTTTCGAGGATGAAACACCATGGGCGCGAGGGAAGTCAAGGAGTCGGGCGTCGCCCTGGCCCAGCTGGAGCGAGTGCGCGCGCACCCTTCGAGAGGGGACTTGGCCCACCCTCCCGACGACAGGCGTCATGACACGTCGAGCGGACCCTCGGCCACGAAGGAGAGCAGCTGCTCCCGGGTGCGCTGGATGTGCTCGGCCATCAGGCTGGCGGCGCGGGCAGGGGTGCCGTCGCGAACCGCCTCGTAGATGGCCTGGTGATCGGCGAGAACAGCCGCTCGGGGCTCATCGAAGCTGAGCATGTCGTAGGGGATGAACATCTCACTGCGGGCCTCCTCGACGGCCCGGTTCAGCCTCGCGCTGCGCCCAGCGCGGCCGAGCGCAGCGTGGAAGTCGGCATCCGCGCGCCGGAAGGCGTGGTGGCCGTTCGTCTCGTCCGCGATCATCCGCATCTCGCGCATGGCCGCGCGCATCTCGGTCAGGTCGCTCCGGGTGCTGCGCAGAGCCGCGAGGTGCGCTACGCGACTCTCCACGGCGATCCTGAAGTCCACCAGGTCGTCGAGCTCGCTGCGCTGGTTCCGCAGGCGCCGACGCCAGGCCTCCGCCGGCTGCGAGAGCTCGGTCACGAAGGCACCGCCCGCCGACCCACGCCTGATGTTGAGGTAGCCGTCCTCGACGAGGAGCTTGAGCCCCTCCCGCACGCTCACCCGGGAGACTCCCAGGAGGGCGGCCAGCTCCCGCTGGGGGGACAACCGGTCCCCGGGCGCGTACTCGCCACCCAGGATGCGGTCGCGAATATGGCTCGCCACAGCCTCACTCGTGCTGACGGGTGAGACCGAGGACGACACGCGAGGAGTCTAGGCGAACCACCCCTGAGCATAGGATTCCCGGCATGACCCAACCAGGTGACTTCGTCTCTGGCGACGAGAGCTCGGACCAGGTGGCCCTGAGGGAGACGATCGGGCGCCGACTACGCGAGTACCGACTGGACCGCGACTGGACCATGACCCAGCTCGCGGGACGCAGCGGGGTGTCCAAGGCGATGCTCTCGAAGATAGAGAACGCCCAGACGACGCCGGCCCTGTCCACGCTGGGCCGCCTCGGCGAAGCCCTGGCTGTTCCCTTCACGGCGTTCTTCCGTGGGCTCGAGGACGAGCAGGACATGCTGCACGTCAAGGCCGGCAAGGGACTGGACATCCAGCATCGCAGCTCCAGCACCGGCCGGGCCTACCAGTCACTGGGACGGCTGCGCTTCCCGCACGACCGACTCGAGCCGACGCTGGTCACCATCGACCGCGACGAGGGCGCCTTCCCGCTCTACCAGCACAGTGGCAGCGAGATGATCTTCGTGATCTCCGGACGCCTCGACTACAGCTACGGCCAGCGCGTCATCTCACTCGAGCCGGGCGACTCCCTGCTCCTGCTCGGCGAGGTGCCGCACGGCCCCGGCAAGCTGCATGAGCTGCCGGTGGAGATGCTCTCGGTCAAGGCAGTCAGCGCCGGTACCTGAGCCCCGGAACGGGAGTTCACTGACAGTAGACAGTGTTTTCTAACTGGCCTATAGTCCCAAGCAGTCTTTCTCGAACTGCTGGGAGCGAACATGAAGCCACGAGTCCGCAGCGTCATCGGGCGCCCGTCGAAGAAGGTCTCGGGGTACTCCGCGGCATCACTGCTCGGTGCGGGTCTCCGCAAGGAGTCGGACTGGCCGCGGGTCTGGCGCAGTCACGAGCTCAAGGGGACCTACGACGTCGTCATCATCGGCGGCGGGATCCACGGGCTCGCCACCGCCTACTACCTCGCCTCCCGACACGGCATCACCAACGTCGCGGTGCTCGACAAGGGCTACCTCGGCGGTGGTGGCTCCGGCCGGAACACCGCGATCGCGCGGTCGAACTACCTCACCCCTGAGGGGGTCGCGTTCTACGACCGGTCGCTGAAGCTCTACGAGGGCCTCTCGGCCGAGCTCAACTTCAACATCATGTTCTCCCAGCGCGGTCACATGACCCTGGCCCACAATGACGCCTCGCTGCGGACGATGCGCTGGCGTGCCGAGGTGAACAAGCTCCAGGGCATCGACTCGGAGGTGATCACCCCGGAGGAGATCAAGAAGCTGCGCGCCGCCCCTGGACGTGTCCGCCCACACGCGCTACCCGGTGCAGGGCGCTCTGTACCACCCCCCGGGCGGGATCATCCGGCACGACGCGGTCGTGTGGGGCTACGCCCGAGGCGCGGACCTCTACGGAGTCGAGCTGCACCAGCAGACCGAGGTGCTGGGGATCGACACCGCTGCCTGGCCAGGTCACGACCGTCAAGACCAACCGCGGCGACATCAGCACCAAGACCGTGCTGAACTGCACCGCAGGCTGGTCCTCGTTGATCAACAACATGGTGGGCGTGCGGTCGCCGATCGTCACCTCCCCCCTGCAGGCCGCCGTCACCGAGCCGGTGAAGCCCTTCCTCGACACGGTGGTCGTCTCCGGGAGCCTGCACGTCTACGTGAGCCAGACCGCGCGCGGCGAGCTGGTCTTCGGTGCGAGCGTCGACCCGTTCGCCCAGTACTCCATGCGGGGCTCGCTCGACTTCATCGAGGGACTCGCCAGCAACGTGCTGGCCCTGATGCCGGGGCTGTCCAAGATGCGCCTCCTCCGGCAATGGGGCGGGCTCTGCGACATGACCCCCGACTACAGCCCGATCATGGGAACCACCGAGGTGGACGGCTTCCTCGTCGACATCGGATGGGGAACCTACGGATTCAAGGCGGGCCCGGTCGCAGGAGAGCAGATGGCTGCCCTGATCGCCACCGGCAGGACCCCCGAGCTGATCGAGGCCTTCGACATCCGACGCTTCCTCGAGGGTCGGCTCGTGGGTGAGAAGGGTGCGGCATCCGTTGGCCACTGACCTCGTCCCGACCGCGACCGAGTCTGGTCGTGCCACCTTCGTCCTTCATGAGGAGAGCCCGAAATGATGCTGCTGCCTTGTCCCTGGTGCGGCTACCGCAACGTCAGCGAGTTCGCCTACGGCGGTGAGCTGGTCACCCGTCCGGACCCCGCGACGACCACCGCCGAGGAGTGGCGCGCCTACCTGTACCTGCGCAACAACCCGGCAGGTCTGCTCGAGGAGGGCTGGTACCACCGTGCCGGCTGCCGGCGGTACTTCGAGGCCGTGCGCGACACCACGGACAACACCGTCCTGGAGACGCGTCGCCCCTCGGACGCCGCCGTGGCCTCCCACACCACCGAAGATGCCGTTCACAGTCTCGACAGCGACGGAGCCTCCGTATGAGCACCGGCAGCACCTCTTCCCGCCTGCCCTCGCAGACAGGCGAGCGGATCGACCGCACCACCCCGGTCCGCTTCCGGTTCAACAACCAGTCGTTCACCGGCTTCCGCGGTGACACCATCGCCTCGGCGCTGGCCGCCAACGGGGTGAAGGTCTTCACCCGCAGCTTCAAGTACCACCGTCCCCGCGGCATCATGACCGCAGGCTGGCTCGACCCCAACCTGATGGTCCAGGTCGGTGACGAGCCGAACGTGCGCGCCGGTCACCGCGAGATCGCCGAGGGCCTCGATGTCCGCAGCCAGGACGTCTGGCCGTCCCTGAAGTTCGACGTCAAGGCATTCAACGGGGTGATCGGCAGGTTCCTCGCGCCGGGCTTCTACTACAAGACCTTCATCAAGCCCCAGCCGCTGTGGCCGGCGTACGAGAGCGTCCTGAAGAAGTTCGTGCACTCCGGGAGCGTCGACACCGCCACACCGCTCGTCGAGAAGGACAAGACCTACGCGCACCCCGACGTCCTCGTCGCCGGTGGAGGGCCCAGCGGCATGGCTGCGGCGATCTCCGCAGCACGCAGCGGCGCACGGGTGCTCCTCGTCGACGAGGACCACGAGCTCGGCGGCCACTGGCTGTGGTCGGGACCGTCGAACCAGCTCGACCTGGAGGCGCTGCGCTCCGAGGTGTCCTCGACGCCCGGCATCACGGTCCTCACCAACTCGGTGGTGATCGCCCGGTACGACGACAACTGGTTCGGCGTCATCGTCCGCGAGGCCGACGGCCCGGAGCGCCTGGTCAAGGTCCGCGCCAAGATGCTGGTCGCCGCACCCGGACTGGTCGAACGGCCCTACGTGTTCCAGGGCAACGACCTCCCCGGCGTGATGCTGATGACCGGCGCGAAGAGGCTCATCCACAGGTTCGCGGTGAAGCCCGGCCTGCGCGCCGTGGTGCTCACCGCGAACGCCCACGGCGACAGCGGCGTGGAGGACCTCCGCCGCGCCGGCGTCGAGGTGGTCGCGGTCATCGACGCCCGGAGCGGGGACGGAGTCGTCCGTGCGACCGGCAAGGGCGCTCTCGAGCAGGTCGAGACCACCGACGGACGGCGGATCGACGCCGACCTCCTGGTCACCGCGATCGGCTGGACCGCCCCCACCTCGCTGCTGAACATGGCCGGCGACCGGCCGACGTACTCGCCCGAGTCCGCGCGCTTCTTCCCGACCGACCTGCCCGACGACGTCCTCGTCACGGGGGGGATCGCCGGCGACGGCACGCCCCAGCAGCAGCTGGCGCACGCGACGGCCACCGGTCGGGAGGCCGCTCGCCGAGCCCTGAACACGTTGGCCCGGCTGGCTGCCGGCGTGCCCACGCTGCCGGACGACGCCGTCCGCCCCACCAGCGACGACAGCTCGGTCGAGATCCCCGCGCTGCCGCGCGATCCTCACCCCGAGCTGTTCCGCTCCTCCACCCACGGCTTCGTGGACTACTCCGAGGACGTCTCCAGCAAGGACCTCGTCTCCGCGGTCCGCGAGGGTTACGACTCCTCCGAGCTGGCCAAGAGGTACACGACGGCGACCATGGGCCCGCTGCAGGGCAAGCTCGAGACCATCAACGCGGTCGCGGTGATCGCCGAGGCGAACTCCTCCACGATCGCCGAGACGGGCACCACCGTCTGGCGGCCGCCGTACGCGCCGACGACGTTGGGTGCGCTTGCCGGTCGCGCGCTCGACCCGGTCCGCTACTCCCCGATGCAGCAGTGGCACGAGGCCCACGGCGCCCAGCCGATGGTGGCGGGAGCCTGGATCCGCCCGGAGCACTACGGCGATCCGCAGGCCGAGGTGCGTGCGGTCAGGGAGGGCGTCGGGATCATCGACGTCACCCCGATCGGCAAGCTCGACCTGCGCGGCCGCGACGTACCCCACCTGCTCGAGCACATGTACTCCAACAAGTGGCGCAAGCTCGGCGTCGGGCAGGTGCGCTATGGCGCGATGTGCGCCGATGACGGCGTCGTCTTCGACGACGGGGTGACCGGCCGGCTCGGCGAGCACCACTACCTGATGTCGACGACCTCCGGTGGTGCGGCGACGGTCTGGGAGCACGTCGAGGAGCTGCTGCAGACCTCGCACCGCGACTGGGATGTCCAGTGCACCCCGGTCACCACCGCCTACGCCAGCATCAACTGCGCCGGGCCGCGCTCACGAGCGCTGCTCGAGCGGCTGACCGACGTCGACCTCTCCTCCGAGAGCTTCGGCTACATGAACGTCCGGGTCGGCACCGTCGCCGGAGTCGCCGACGTCGTCCTGTGGAGGATCGGGTTCACCGGGGAGCTCAGCTTCGAGCTGCACATCCCGGCCAGCTACGGCCTGCACGTGTGGGAGGAGCTCCTCCGCGTCGGAGCCGACCTGGGTGTGCAGCCGTTCGGCATCGAGGCCCAGCGCGTGCTGCGTCTGGAGAAGGGGCACCTGATCGTCGGGCAGGACACGGACGGTCTCACCCAGGCGTTCAGCGCCGGGCTGGGCTGGGCGGTCAAGCTCGACAAGGCCGACTTCTCCGGCCTGCCGGAGCTGCGTTGGCAGCAGGAGGCCGGGCCGGTCACCACCCTGGTCGCGCTGCAGCCCACCGACCCGACCATCGTTCCCCCGGAGGCCAGCCAGATCATCGGGCCGAACTCGGAGATCCTGGGCCGGATCACCTCCTCACGCCACTCCCCCACCCTGGGCCGATCGGTGTGTCTGGGCCAGCTGCTCACCGAGCACGCCACCCCCGAGTCCAAGGTCCGGGTGCTCCAGCCGGACGGATCGATCATCGAGGCACGGGTGTGCTCCGAGCTCGCCCATGTCGACCCAGAAGGAGACCGAGCCCGTGCCTGAGAACACAGCGACCGAAGCGTCGCGCCACGCCTCCACCCCCATCGCCCGGAGCCCGCTGTCCCACTCCGGCGAGACGGTGACCGTCGACGGGTGGGAGTACGCCGCCTCCGCCGCGACCGGCCCGGTCGTGGTCGCCGACCGGTCCTCGCTGGCGAAGGTGCAGGTGCGCGTCGCCGCCACCGACGAGGTGATCGACGCGATCGGCACCCGGTTCGGGCGCGCCGCTTGGCGCGGCGACCGGCTGGTCATCGGCTCGGGCCCGGACGAGTGGGTGGTCCTCGGAGCTCCCGGCACGGGCACCGAGCTCGCTGAGGAGCTGGCGTCCAGCGCTGGCGCGGCAGACCCGCGCGAGGTGGTCGTGATGGACCTCACCCATGGTCGTGCGCTCCTGCGCGTCAGTGGGCCCGCGACCATGTCACTGATGCAGCGGGTGACCGCCGTCGATCTCGACGACCGCCTGGTGCCGAACGGCTCGGCCCTCCGCAGCAGCCTGGCGAAGGTGGTCACCGACATCGTCCGCGACGACGTCGACGGCTCGCCCTCGTTCCTGCTGCACTGCGAACGCTCCAGCGGGCGCTACCTCCAGGAGTCCCTGCTCGCGGCGGGCCGCGACCTGGGTGCCGTGGCAGACTCGACACATCCCGCCTGGCCCGACCACTCGTGAGTCTCGCCGGTGCCCGGCACCGCCGATGCTGAACGAGACACGCACCACTAGGAGAGCGAATTGACTGCGAAGCTTCTCGACGGCAAGCGGACGGCAGCGACGATCAAGTCCGAGCTGACCGTGCGCGTGCAGGCCCTCAAGGAGCGGGGCATGGTTCCCGGACTGGCGACCGTGCTCGTCGGTGAGGACCCCGGCAGCCAGTGGTACGTCGCCGGCAAGCACCGCGACTGTGCCGACGTCGGGATCAGCTCGATCAGGGTCGACCTGCCGGCTGACGCCAAGCAGTCGCAGGTCGAGGACGCCATCACCGAGCTCAACGCCAGGCCCGACTGCACCGGCTACATCGTGCAGCTGCCGCTCCCCAAGCACATGGACGAGAACCACATCCTCGGCCTGATCGACCCGGCGAAGGACGCGGACGGGTTGCACCCCACCAACCTCGGCTGGCTGGTGCTGGGCCGTGAGGCACCGCTGCCCTGCACTCCGACGGGAGTGGTCGAGCTCCTCCGCCGGCACCAGGTGCCGATCGCGGGCGCCGAGGTGTGCGTGATCGGTCGCGGCGTGACCGTCGGCCGTCCGCTCGGTCTGCTGCTGACCCGCCGGAGCGAGAACGCGACCGTGACGCTGTGCCACACCGGCACCCGCGATCTCCGCGCACATGTCCAGGGCGCCGACATCGTGATCGCCGCTGCGGGATCGCCGGGCATCATCACCGGCGACATGGTCAAGCCCGGCGCGGCCGTGCTCGACGTCGGCGTGTCCCGGGACGCCCAGGGCAAGATCGCGGGCGACGTCGCCGACGACGTCTACGAGGTCGCCGCCTGGGTGTCCCCCAACCCCGGGGGTGTCGGTCCGATGACCCGCGCCATGCTGCTCTCCAACATCGTGACCGCGGCCGAGAACAGCCTCCGAGACTGACGTGCTCGTCCGCGCCCCCGCTGTGTCTGCCGCGGCGCACCTCGAGATCCGGTCCACCTCCCGGTGGGGACGTGGATCCATCGGAGAGGCGAGCCATGACCAGAGCTGATCAGGGCCGCCCTGCCGACGTCGCCATCCGGACTGCGGGGGTGGTGCTCGCCGGAGGGCGCTCGACCAGGATGGGTCAGCCCAAGGCCGAGCTGGAGTGGCACACCTCGACGCTCCTGCGCCAGGTGACCGGGATCGTCTCGCGCGCCGTCGACGGTCCGGTGATCGTCGTACGCGCGCCGGGACAGGAGCTGCCCGCGCTCGACCCTCGTGTCGTCTTCTGCGACGACCCGGAGGAGGGCCGCGGTCCGATGCTCGGGCTGGCCGTGGGCCTGGCCGCAGCTGCCGAGCACGCCTCGCACGCGTTCGTGTGCTCCACCGACCTCCCCTTCCTCCACTCGGCGTTCGTCACCGCGGTCCTGCGCGGCTTTCTCAGGCTGGCCGAGGACACCGATCACGGCGTCGACGTGGTGCTGCCGCACGTCCACGGCTACCGCCAGCCGATGGCGGCCGGCTACCGCACCGATCTCGCACCACATGTGGAGAAGCTGATCGCCGCGGACAGATGGCGTCCGGCCCACCTGTTCGAGGAGGTCACCGTGCGAAAGCTGGATGAGGAGGCGTTGCTCAGGGACCGCCGGCTGGCCGAGCTCGATCCTGCCCTCGACTCCGTGCTCAACATCAACACCCCGGAGGACTACCGGTCAGCACGTGCCCGTGCCGCACCTGCGGTGACGATCGAGCGGTTCGGCGTGCTCGCCACCAAGGGAGTCGGGCGCAAGCCGCTCCATGCTCGTGCGGCCACCATCGGTGGGGCCGCCGAGCAGGTGGGCCTGGCCCTGGACGGGCATGTCCTGGCTGCGATCAACGGCGACCAGATCAGCGGCGACGCGACCACCCCGCTGGAGACCGGGGACACGGTGTCCTTCATCTCTGCGGACGCGGGAGGATAGTCAGATGACCGATCTCATCGACCCGCCCGGCGGCTACTTCGGCAAGGCGCTGGTGGTGGACGTCTCCGACGGCACCTCGAGGACCTTGGAGCTGCCCGAGAAGGTCCTGCGCGACCACCTCGGAGGCGCGGGTCTCGGGGTCTGGCTGATGTCCGAGCTCGGACCCCCCGGAGTGGACCCGTGCGCGCCGGAGGCGCCACTCGCCTTCGTGTTCTCACCCCTGGTGGGCACGCCGCTGACCACCAGCGCGAAGTTCGCCGTGGTGGCCAAGTCGCCGCTGACCGGGCTGCTCACCGACGCTCTGGCCTCCAGCCACTTCGCCATCTCGGGCAAGTTCACCGGCTACGACGCCATCGTGGTCACCGGGCGCGCGGCGGAGCAGGCGCACCTGCTGATCGACGCGGACGGCGTCCGGCTCGTCGACGCGGGACCGGAGAGCGGCATGGCAGCGGCGGACGCCGAGGAGTCGCTGCGCGCGCGGCACGGACGGCGGTGGCGCGCCGCCTGCATCGGTCCGGCCGGAGAGCGCGGCGTGCGGTACGCCACCATCTCCCACGACGGCCGGCACGCCGGGCGCGGTGGTCTCGGTGCCGTGCTGGGGGCCAAGAACATCAAGGCTGTCGCCGTGTCCGGGCGCACCCGTCCCCCGCTTGCCGACAGCGAGGCAGTGCTAGCGGCGGCCAAGGACCTGCGGGCGCGGTCCTTCGGCCCGGCCACCGCCAAGTACCGCGAGCTCGGCACCCTGGCGAACCTGCTGGCCTTCAACGCGATCAACACGCTGCCCACCCACAACTTCCAGACGGCCACCTTCGCCGAGGCGTCCCTGCTCTCCGCCGAGAGCCTGTCCCAGAGCCGTTCGGTGGCGAAGAACAGCTGTGCCTCGTGCAGTATCGGCTGTGAGCACATCTATGCCACCAAAGGGGGTACCAAAGCCAGGGTGGAGTACGAGAACGTTTTCGCCCTCGGGCCGATGTGCGGGGTCTCCGACCCCGACCAGGTGCTCGAGGCCAGCGCGCTCTGCGACTCCCTCGGCCTGGACACCATCTCGGCCGGCGGCACGATCGCCTGGGCGATGGAGTGCGTCGAGCGTGGCCTGCTGGACGAGCCGTGGCTGCGCTTCGGTGACGGGGCCGCGCTGCTGCGGGTGCTCGAGCTGATCGGATCCCGTACCGGCATCGGCGAGCTGCTCTCCTTGGGCTCGCGCCGTGCCGCCGAGGTCGTGGGCCAGGGCTCCGCGGCCTTCGCCCCCCACGTCAAGGGCATGGAGATGCCGGGCTACGAGCCGCGCACCATGCAGTCGATGGCTTTGGGTCTCGCGGTCAACGCCAGGGGCGCCGACCACAACCGGTCGGGCGCCTACGAGGCCGACCTCAAGGGCGGACTCGACCGCGTCCGCGGCACCTCCGAGCACGTGCGCGCGGCCATCGAGACCGAGGACCGCGCCGCCATCATGGACTCGATGATCCTCTGCAAGTTCCTGCGGGGGGTCTTCACCGACCCGTTCAGCGAGTGGGCCCAGCTGCTGTCGACGGTCACCGGATGGGACGTCGACGGGGTGGAGCTGCGTCAGACCGCTCGAAACATCGTGCTGGCCAAGCGCGCCTTCAACCTGCGCGAGGGGTGGACCCCAGACGACGACTGGCTTCCCGAGCGCTTTCTCGACAGCCCGCTCGAGCTCGGCTCCGGGCGCACCGCGACACTGCCGGCGACGCGCCTTCGCGACATGGTCGACACCTACTACTCTGAGCGCGGCCTGGACCGGCGCGGCCTGCCACTGCCTGAGAATCCCGCACAGACCCCTGCTGGAAGCGAGCCGACGACATGACCGTCACGAGTCCCACCGCCACCGACACCGAGACCGAGCAGAGCACCGTGTCGGTGACCATCGACGGCCGCGCCGTCGACGTACCCGAGGGCACCACGATCTGGCAGGCCGCCCGAGACCTGGGGATCGACATCCCGACGCTGTGCCACGACGAGCGCTACGACCCGGTCGGTGTGTGCCGGCTGTGCGTGGTCGACGTGGGCGGCCGCGCCGATGCCGCGGCGTGCATCCGGCCGTGCGAGAACGGCATGGAGGTCGCCACCTCGACACCGGAGATCGAGTCCCGGCGCAAGGTCCTCACCGAGCTGCTGGTCGCCGACCAGCCACCCCGCGAGGAGGACCCCAAGCAGACCACGACGGCCGACAACGAGCTGCTCGCCGTCGCCGACTCCTACCTGATCACCGACGTCACCGACCTGTTCGCCGGACCCCCTCGCGGCACCGACCTGTCCAACCCGGTGATCGCGGTCGACCATGACTCCTGCATCCTCTGCGACCGCTGCGTGCGCGCGTGTGACGACATCCAGGGCAACGACGTCATCGGCCGCAGCGGCAAGGGCTACTCCACTCGGATCGCCTTCGACCTCGACGACCCGATGGGCAAGTCCTCCTGCGTCACCTGCGGGGAGTGCGTGTCGGCCTGCCCGACCGGCGCGCTGACCAACAAGGCCATCAACAACATCCCGATCCAGCCGAGGTCCGAGCTGGACGCGGTCGACACCGTCTGCCCGTACTGCGGTGTCGGATGTGCGCTCACCTACTACGTCGACCGCGAGCGCGGAGGCATCTCGTTCGCGGAGGGACGCGACCAACCGGGCAACGAGGGCCGGCTGTGCGTCAAGGGACGCTACGGCTGGGACTACGCCGCCTCGCCGCAACGGCTGACGACGCCGCTGATCCGGATCGACTCCTCCTACCCCAAGGGACCCCTGTCCGCGGACGTCAAGGGAGAGTCCAGCGGTGCGGAGGCCGACCGTCCACGGGACAAGCCGATCGAGAAGCGCAGCGAGGACAAGTCCGGGAAGAAGAGGCGCCGTCCCGGTGGGCTGGTCCCCTACGAGGAGGTGATGCCGCACTTCCGCGAGGCCAGCTGGGAGGAGGCCCTCGAGCTGGTGGCCCGCAGGCTCGGCGAGGTGTACGCCGAGAGCGGTTCCGACGGAATCGCCGGCTTCGGGTCCGCCAAGTGCTCCAACGAGGAGGCCTACCTCTTCCAGAAGCTGCTCCGCACGGCCTTCCACACCAACAACATCGACCACTGCACCCGGCTGTGCCACGCCTCCAGCGTCACGGCTCTGTTCGAGGGCGTCGGCTCGGGCGCGGTCTCGACCACCTACCGCGACATCGAGAACGCCGACGTCGCGATCATCACCGGCAGCAACACCACCGCCAACCACCCGGTGGCGTCGTCCTTCTTCAAGCAGGCGCGGCGCAACGGCACCAAGATCATCTACATCGACCCACGGGCCGGGACCGTCGCCGAGCACGCTGATCTCTTCCTCCAGCTCAAGCCCGGCACCGACGTGGCCCTCTACAACGGGATCATGCACGAGGTGATCCGCCTCGGGCTGATCGACCGCGACTTCATCGCGTCGCGGACCTCCAACTACGACGAGCTGGCCCGCACCGTCGAGGCCTACCCGCCGGAGCTGGCAGCCCAGATCACCGGCGTCGACGTCGCCATGATCAGCGAGATGGCCCGCATCTGGGGCGAGGCCAAGGCCGGCGTCATCTACTGGGGCATGGGAATCTCCCAGCACACCACCGGCACCGACAACGCCCGCTGCCTGATCGCGATGTGCTCGATCACCGGCAACGTCGGCCGCCCCGGCACGGGCCTGCACCCGCTGCGCGGACAGAACAACGTCCAGGGCGCCTCCGACTCCGGTCTGCTGCCGATGTTCTACCCCAACTACCAGCGGGCCACCGACGACGCGGTCCGCGAGCGGTTCGAGCAGGCGTGGGGCACCGACCTCAACCCGGTGAACGGGCTGACCGTCACCGAGGTGATCAAGTCCATCCTCGACGACGGCGTCCGCGGGATGTACATGCTGGGGGAGAACCCGTTCCTGTCCGACCCCAACATCAACAAGGTCCGCAAGGCGCTGTCCAAGCTGGACTTCCTCGTCGTGCAGGACATCTTCCTCACCGAGACCGCGGAGTTCGCCGACGTGATCCTGCCGGCGTCGTCCTACCTGGAGAAGGACGGCACCTACACCAACACCGACCGGCGGGTGCAGCGCGGCCGCAAGGTGTTCGACCCGCCCGGTCAGGCGCGCGTCGACTGGGAGATCGTCCAGGATCTCGCTCGGCTGCTCGGGCTCGACTGGGACTACCCCTCGCCTCGGGAGATCTTCGAGGAGATGGTGCCCCTGATGCCGGACTACGCCAACCTCACCTACGACAACCTCGGCTCCTCCGGCAAGCTCTACCCCGTCGAGGATCCTGAGAACAGCGACGGCACCGTGGTGCTCTTCGACGAGCGCTTCAACACCGAGGACGGGCTCGCCCACCTGGTGCCGGCGGAGTGGCTGCCGGGCAAGGAGCTGCCGACCGACGACTTCCCGTTCGTGCTCAACACCGGGCGTCTGCTCGAGCACTGGCACACCGGCTCGATGACCCGCCGATCCTTCGCGCTGGACTCGATCTCGCCCCGGGCGGAGGTCTACGTCAACCCGGTGGACGCGGCCCAGCTGGGTCTGGTCGACGGCGGACTCGCCCGGGTCTCCTCCCGCCGGGGAACGATCGTGCTGAACGTGAAGGTCTCGCACCGCGACCAGCGGGGCAACATCTTCATCCCGTTCCACTTCCGGGAGGCTGCGGCCAACCTCCTCACCACGGACGAGATCGACCCGTTCGGCAAGATTCCTGAATTCAAGTTCTGCGCCGTCGCGATCGGCCCCGTCGACGACGCCGAGGACCTCCGACTCGAAGGATCGACACAGTGACGATCAGTGCCAGCAAGCAGCCCAAGATCCCCGGGGTGGAGGCACGCGCGGGCAAGTTCCGCGGGCCGAGCCTGATCCCCGCGCTGATGGCGATCCAGGAGGTGCACGGCTGGCTGCCCCGCGAGCAGCTGGAGACGCTGGCGCGGGCGAACAACCGGCCGCTCTACGAGATCCAGGGACTGATCTCCTTCTACCCGCACTTTCGCACCGACCCGCCCCAGGGCGTGACCGTGGCGGTGTGCGGCGACCTCAGCTGCTGGCTCAAGGGCTCCGAGGACCGCGTCACGCAGCTGCGGGCCCAGTACGACGGCGTCGAGGACGTCGAGGTCATCGAGATCTCCTGCCCTGGCCGCTGTGACATCGCCCCCGCCGCCACCGTCGACGAGCAGCCCGTTCGGGTCGACGAGGTGGACTCCGTGGTCGAGGCCAAGCGCGGCGGGGACAAGCAGCACGGCACGACGGTCGCCTACGGTCCGGAGAAGGGTTGGCCCAACGACCCCTACCAACCGGGCGAGGAGGGCTACCAGTCCCTGCGCGACCTGATCACCGGCAAGCTCTCCCCTGAGCAGGTGCTGAGCGAGCTCCAGGAGTCCGGCCTGCGCGGCATGGGTGGTGCGGGGTTCCCGACCGGCAAGAAGTGGGAGCTGGTCCGCAACGCGGTCCCGGTCGACGGGAGCGGCGTCAAGTACGCCATCTGCAACGCGGACGAGTCCGAGCCGGGCACCTTCAAGGACCGCCAGCTGCTCGCCGAGCAGCCGCACCTGGTGCTCGAGGGCCTGCTCATGGGCATGGTGGTGACCGGCGCCGAGGAGGGCTGGGTCTTCATCCGGCACGAGTACGGCCCCGAGGAGGCCGTGCTGCACGCCGAGATCGAGAAGCTGCGGGGACTGGGGCTGATCGGCGACGACGTGCTGGGCACCGGTCGTCGGCTGAGCCTGGACATCTTCACCTCTCCTGGCGGCTACATCCTGGGCGAGGAGACCGCCCTGATCGAGTGCATGGAGGGTCACCGGGGCGAGCCCCGCAACAAGCCGCCGTTCCCCGGCGCCTACGGCCTGTGGGGGCGGCCGACCCTGATGAACTCGGTCGAGACCTTCGCCGACGTACCCGTGATCGCCGCCCGTGGCGCGCAGTGGTGGAAGGACCAGGGCATCGGGGACAGCAACGGGTGGAAGTTCTTCGCCGTGTCCGGTCACGTGGAGAAGCCGGGCGTCTACTGCGTGCCGATGGGCACGACCGTCCGGGACCTGCTCGACCTGGCGGGAGGCGTCGAGGAAGGCCGCGAGCTCAGCTCGGTGCAGCCCGGCGGCGCGTCCTCGAACTTCCTCGGGCCGGACTCGCTCGACGTCCCGCTCGACTTCGACACGCTCGCCAAGGCCGGCTCGATGCTGGGCTCGGGGGCGGTGGTCGTGCTCGCGGAAGGCACCAACGAGCTCGCCGCCGCGACCAACGTGCTGCGCTTCTTCCGCAACGAGTCGTGCGGCAAGTGCGTGCCCTGCCGCGTGGGCTCCACCAAGGCGCACGAGCTGCTCACCGAGACGCTCGAGTCGGGCGAGGAGCTCAGCGACGAGCGCCGGTCGCGGCTGCTCGACCTGGAGGACACCCTGCGGAAGACCTCGATCTGCGGCCTCGGCCAGGTGGCTCTCGGGCCGGTCGTCAGCGTGCTCGGAGCCCAGCGCGGCGCCACCGTCGTGCGCGAGCACCCGAAGAAGTCCCCTGACGCCTCGGATGAATGACGCTCGCGGGGTCGGCCGCGAGTTCTTCACCACCCAGACGGTGGCAGAGGCACTCGCCGGTTTCCGACCCCGTAGGCGTACCCCCGTCGAGACGGTCTCCCGGGAGGAAGCTCTCGGGCGGGTGCCGGCGGTGCCGGTGGTCTCCGCCTCGGCCCTGCCCGGGTTCGCGCGCTCGACGGTCGACGGCTACGCCGTGCGGGCGAGCGACACGTACGGAGCGAGCGAATCGCTGCCTGCCTACCTCGACCTGACCGGGTCGGTGCGGATGGGAGTGGCCAGCGACTGCGAGGTCGGCGCCGCGAGCGCCGTACAGATCCCCACGGGTGCGCCGATTCCGGCCGGGGCCGACGCGGTCGTGATGGTGGAGTACACCCAGGTCACCATGCCCGGCACGATCGAGGTGGGCCGACCGGTCGCGGTCGGCGACGGGATCGTGCGCGCCGACGAGGACGTCGCGGTCGGAGCCCAGATCGCCCCGGCGGGACGGCCCCTGCGCGCCCAGGACCTCGGGCTGCTCGCGGCCGCCGGCATCCGTGACGTGGACGTCTACGCCCGTCCCCGGGTCGCGATCGTGTCCACCGGTGACGAGGTCGTGCCGCCCGCGTCCACCCGGCTGGCACCGGGCCAGGTGCGCGACGCCACTGCTCCGGCCCTCGCCGCCATGGTGACCCAGGCGGGCGGCGAGCCGTCGTACCGTGGGATCACGGCCGACGACGCGGAGGAGCTGGCCGCCACCCTGCGCGCCGCGGTGAGCGACTGCGACCTCGTGGTGGTCTCGGCCGGGTCCTCGGTCGGCGCCCGTGACGAGACCACGGCGGCGGTCGAGTCGATCGCTGGATCGGCGGTCTACTGCCACGGACTGGCGATCAAGCCGGGCAAGCCGACCCTGCTGGCCGAGTGCGACTCGGTGCCCTTGATCGGACTGCCCGGCAACCCCCTCTCGGCCCTGGTGGTGTTCCGGATGGTCGGGCTGCCCGTGCTGCGGCGCCTCGCCGGCATCACCGTGCCCCCTCCCCCGGAGCCGGCCCTCCCCGCGACCCTCTCGCGCGCGGTCGCCTCCGCCGCGGGCCGACTCGACGTGGTGCAGGTGCGGCTCGGCGACGACGGTGTGGCGACCCCGCTGTTCGGGCACTCGGCCTTGCTCTCCGTGCTCACCGACGCAGACGGCTTCGTGGTCATCCCCGAGGCGAACACCGGCCTCGACGCCGGCGCAGCCGTCACCGTGACCCTGTACAGATAGGTGAGACCTGTGCCAGCCCCCTCGACACCCGCCGGGAACAGCCCCTTCGTCAGCGACGTGCCCGCCGACGCCGCACTGGAGCTGTGGCTGAGCGCCTGCGCCGCCGCGGGCTGTCCCGACCGGCTCGACACCGTCCGCCTGCCGCTCGCCGAGGCGGTCGGGAGGGTCACCGCCGCCCCCGTGTGGGCGACGCGCTCCTCACCGGTGGGCGACGCTGCGGCGATGGACGGAATCGCCGTCCTCGCGCGCGACACCGCGGGCGCGACCCCGACCACCCCCCTCGTCCTGAGCTGCTGACCGCCATGTCGTGGTCGACACCGGCGACCCGATGCCCGACGGGTACGACGCCGTGGTGATGCGCGAGCACGTGCACATGGTGGGCGACGACGCCGAGATCATGGCCGCGGTCCCGCCGTACCAGCACGTGCGGTCGATCGGGGAGGACGTCAGCGCGGGCGAGCTGCCTGCTCCCCCAGGGGCACCGGCTCCGGCCTGTCGACGTCGCCGCCGCCGCTGCCGCCGGCCAGACCGAGCTGGAGGTGCGGCGCCGACCTCGGGTGGCCGTCATCCCCACCGGTGACGAGATCGTGCCGGTGGGCTCGCCTCCTCGAGCGGGCGCGATCCTGGACACCAACTCGCTGATGCTGGTCGCCCAGGCGGAGCAGGTCGGGTGCGAGGCGTGGGCGGAGCCGATCGAGCCGGACGTGGTCGAGGGGATCAAGCGGGCCGTACGCGCCGCCGCTGCCGAAGGCCGACCTGGTGATCGTGATCGCCGGCTCCAGCGCCGGGCGCGACGACTACACCGCCCGGGTGGTGGCGGAGCTCGGTGTGCTCGCGGTCCACGGCGTAGCGGTCCGCCCCGGGCACCCCGTGGTGCTGGGGGTCGTGGACGCCACTCCGGTGGTCGGCGTGCCGGGCTATCCGGTGTCGGCGGCGCTGACCTTCGAGCTGTTCGTCGCCCGTCACCTCGCGGCGCTCGAAGGGCGCGCCACCGCCGCACCGCCCGGAGGCGCCTGCTCGGCTCGCCCGCAAGCTCGCCTCGGTGGTCGGGATGGACGACTGGGTGCGGGTGCGACTCGGAGCGGTGGCGGGTCAGGTCGTGGCCTCGCCGCTGCCACGAGGTGCAGGCGTCCTCACCTCACTGGTACGTGCGGACGGGCTGCTCCTGGTCCCGGCCGGCGTCGAGGGACATCACGCCGGTGACGAGGTGTCGGTGCAGCTGCTGCGCGGACTTCCCGGAGATCAGGCGCACGATCGTCGCGATCGGGTCGCACGACCTGGTGATCGACCTGGCGGCCACCTCGCTTCGTGCGGTCGACCCGACCCTGAGCCTGGTCTCGACCAACGTCGGCTCACTCGGTGGGCTGGTGGCACTTCGCGACGGTCTGTGCCACGTCGCCGGCTCGCACCTGCTGCACCCCGGGACCGGCGAGTACACGCTGCCCTACCTGGACGAGATGATGGGTGAGCGCGACCTCGCCGTGGTGCGCCTGGTCCACCGGGACCAGGGCCTGCTGGTCCCCCCCGGCAACCCCCGAGGAGTGACCGGGCTGGACGACGTCGCGGGCGGCGAGCTGTCCTACGTCAACCGCCAGCGTGGCGCCGGGACCCGGATGCTGCTCGACCACGAGCTGCGTCGACTCGGCGCCGATCCCGACACGATCCGAGGCTACGCGCGCGAGGAGCCGACCCACCTGGCGGTCGCCGCCGCCGTCGCCGCCGGGCGCGCCGACTGTGGACTCGGCATCTACGCGGCGGCCCAGGCGTTCGGGCTCGACTTCGTGCCGGTCGCCCGGGAGCCGTACGACCTGGTGGTCGATGCGGCGAGCCTGACCGATCCCCTGCTCGCGCCGCTGTGGGAGCTGCTGGAGTCCGAGGACTTCCGGTCGGCCGTGCGCGCCCTGGGTGGGTACGAGCACCGAGGAGACTGGCCGCCGGATCCGGTGATCTGTACCATCGCCGGATGGCACAGATGACACACAAGGCGCAGAGCGATCGCGGAGCTGCTCGCGGCCGAGGTCGTCGCCGGCCGGCTCGCCCCCGGGGACCCACTCCCCAGCGTCCGCGCGCTCGCCCACCGATCGGGCTGCGCTCCAGGTACGGCGGCGCGGGCCCTCGTCCTGCTGCGCGAGTACGGCGTGACGCTGGGCGACCCCCGCTCCCGGGCGGTCGTCGCTGCCGACGGCGTCGTCTCGGCGATGGCGATGGGGACCTCCGGCGGGGTGGTCCGTCTCTCCGGGAGCGACGACCCGGCCCTCGACGTGCTGTTGTCCGCGATGGGCGCCGGAGTCGAGCGCAGTGGGCGCCCCGGGAAGCGTGGCCGGGCTTCGCCTGCTCGCCGAGGGCAGGGTCGACGCGGCCGCGGTGCATCTCCGCGACGCCGACACCGGTGGCAGCAACGACGTGTTCGCGCGCAGGCTGATCGGCGGCGGTGCGGCCCTGCTCGTCCACCTGTGGCGCCGCCAGCAGGGTCTGGTGGTGCCGAAGGGGAACCCGTCGGGCATCCGCGGGATCGCCGACCTGCAAGGTGCCCGCCTCGCGTGGCGCGCGCCAGGCACCGGCTCGCGACTGCTGCTCAACCGGCTGCTGCGGGAGCAGGACGTCGTTCCCGCTCCGCACGAGGAGGTGTGCGACTCACACTTCGGAGTGGCGGTCGCCGTGGCGGCGGGCGCGGTCGACGCCGGACTGGCCGTTCGGGCGGCGGCGGAGTACGTCGATGCGGACTTCGTCCATCTCGAGTGGGAGGACTTCGAGCTCGCGGTGGACCCGCTCGCCACGGGCCTGCTCGACCCCGCTCCTCGAGGTGCTCGCCTCGCCGTCGGTGCACCAGCGGATCACCGCGCTCGGCGGCTACGACCTGCGCCGCAGCGGCGAGTCCCGGATGGCGGCATGAGGTCGCGACCGAGGGCCGCGGTCGCCTCCCCGCCGTGTGCCTGGTGCTCTCAGCCGGGTGCGGCACCAGCCAGTCCGTCGGCACCGACGAGGCCGGCGGAGCGATGATCCTGGCCACGACCACGAGCACGCGGGACTCGGGGCTGCTCGACGCCATCCTCCCCGACTTCGAGAAGCGGGCGGACTGCGTCCCCAAGACGGTGGCGGTCGGCTCGGGAGAGGCACTGCGAGCTGGGGACGCAGGGCGACGCCGATGTCCTGCTGGTGCACTCACCGGAGGCTGAGGAGTCCTACACCGCTGCCGGCCACAGCCTCAGCCGGAAGGCGGTGATGCACAACGACTTCGTCCTCGTCGGGCCGCCCGCGGACCCCGCCCGCGCGAAGGAGACCCGCGACGGCGCCCAGGCGCTGCGCCAGATCGCCCGGGACCGGTCGCCGTTCGCCTCACGCGCCGACGACTCCGGGACCCACGCCAAGGAGCTGGCTCTGTGGCGGGAGGCCGGCGTCGCACCCTCCGGGTCCTGGTACCTGGAGACGGGACAGGGCATGGGCCCGACGCTGACCATCGCCAGCCAGAAGGGCGCCTACGCCCTCACCGACCGGAGCACCTTCCTGGCCACCAGCAGCCTCGACTCCGAGATCCTGTACGAGGGTTCGACCGACCTGCGGAACCCGTACCACGTGATCGTGGTCAAGAGCACCCGCACGACCAACGTCGCGTGCGCCGAGGAGTTCTCCGCGTGGATCCGCTCCGGACCGGTGCAGCGCATGATCGCCGACTTCGGCGTGGAGGAGTACGGCCAGCCGCTCTTCTTCCCCGACGCGCAGGGATAGTCGGTCTCAGCGATGGAGCCCCTTCAGGACGTCTTGACCCGCTCCCTGCTCGTCTCGGTGACAGCGACCGTGATCGCTGCGGTCATCGGCATCGGCATCGGTACGACGCTTGCCCTTGCCCGGCTTCCCGGGCAGCGCGTGATCCGAGCAGTCGTCAACACCGGGATGGCGGTCCCGACGGTCGTGGTCGGCCTCCTCGTGGCCCTGGCGCTCTGGCGCAGCGGGCCACTCGGCAGCCTCGGCCTGATGTACACCGTCGACGGGATGATCGTGGCGCAGGTGCTGATCGCCACCCCGCTGATCACCGGGATCACGATGGCCTCCATGCAGCTGCTTCCCCCCGAGCTCCCCGACCAGCTGCGCGCGCTCGGGGCCACCCGCTTCCAGCTGGTGCTGCGGCTGTGGGTCGAGGCTCGCGTCCCGCTGCTCGCAGCGGCGATGGCCGGGTTCGGGAAGGCGATCTCCGAGGTCGGCGCGGTGACGATCGTCGGCGGCAACATCCATCGCCAGACCCAGGTGATGACCACCGCGATCGTCGAGCACGTGGGCCGGGGCGAGTTCACCCCGGCGCTGTTCTACGGCGCGGTGCTGGTGCTGATGGCGCTCCTGGTCAACGGCCTGATGGTCTCGGTGGGCCGGCGGGGAGCGACATGGGCGAGCTGAGGATCGAGGGGCTGCGACAGGTCCGCGGTGGCCGGCAGACGCTCCAGATCGACGACCTCACCATCCGCGCGGGTGAGCACGTCTCGGTGCTCGGCCCCAACGGTGCGGGCAAGACCAGCCTGCTGCGGCTGCTTGCCGGGGTGGACCTCCCGACCTCGGGCACGGTGACCCTCGACGGGGTGAGCACCGCCCGCGGTGGGGTGGAGCTGCGCCGACGGATCGCCTACGCCACCCAGCAGCCCGGGCTGCTGAGCACCTCGGTGCGCCGCAACATCGAGCTGCCACTGCGGTGGCGCAAGGTGCCCCGAGCGGCACGGGCGCAGAGGATCACGATGGCACTGGAACGGCTCCGGATCGCGCACCTGGCGGACCGTCCCGCTCGGATGCTCTCGGGTGGGGAGCAGCAGCGGGTCAACCTCGCCCGGGCGCTGGCACTGGACCCCGCGGTGCTGCTGCTCGACGAGCCCGCCGCAGGCCTGGACGCCGCAGACCCGCTCGGCCTTCTTCACCGATCTCGACCGGGCCCTGGCCGACCGGGCCACCACAGTGCTCCAGGTGTCCCACCGGGCGGAGGAGGCGATGCGCTTCGCCGACCGGGTCGTCGTGCTCGGGGACGGACGCGTGCACCAGGTCGGCACTCCGGACGAGCTGAACCTGCGACCCGCCGACGCGCAGGTCGCGGGCCTGGTGGGCTACGACAACCTGGTCGGCGCGACGGTGCAGCCCGACGGCGCGGTCCTCGTGGGTGGGGCTCCCACCGGTCTCGTGCACCTGCCTGCGTCAGGTCACCGGCCGGGGCCGGCGACGGTGGCGGTGTTCGCAGCAGGGGTGCGACTGGTGGACGCGGAGTGCGCGGGCGTGCCTCTCCGGGTGGCTCGGGTGACGGTCGGCCCTGGTCGGCGAGAGGTCACCCTCGCCGGTGCGGTCGCGCTGGTCGCCCATCTCGCCCCCGGCCTGGAGGCACCGTCACCGGGCGACGAGGTCCGCGTGGTGCTTCGAGAAGAGCCTCAGCGCGGTCCTTCCAGGCTCCTCGCGGGAGCAGTGGGCCGGCCCCGAGCGGGACCCGCTCGCCGAGGCCTCGCTCAACCGGGGTGAGAGCCCGCGGTCAGCGGCCCTTGCCGCGTTGCTCGAGGAGCCGCCACAGCATCGGGGTGAAGATCAGCTGCATCGCCAGGTCCATCTTGCCGCCCGGGCACGACGATGGTGTTGGGGCGCGACATGAACGAGTCGTGCAGCATCGACAGCAGGTAGGGGAAGTCGATGCCCTGCGGTCGGGCGAAGCGGATCACCAGCATCGATCTCGTCCGGCGACGGGATCGTCGCGCGCGATGAACGGGTTCGAGGTGTCCACCACCGGCACGCGCTGGAAGTTGACGTGCGTGCGCGAGAACTGCGGGCAGATGTAGTGCACGTAGTCGTGCATGCGCCGCAGGATCGTGTCGGTCACCGCCTCGGTGGAGTAGCCGCGCGTGCGCCTTGTCGCGCTGCAGCTTCTGGATCCACTCGAGGTTGATCACCGGCACCACGCCGATCAGCAGGTCGGCGTGCTGCGCGACGTCGACCTCGTCGGTGACCACGGCGCCGTGCAGGCCCTCGTAGAACAGCAGGTCGGTGCCCGTCCGGCAGGTCCTCCCACGGCGGTGAAGGTGCCCGGCTGCTGGCCGTACGGCGCGGCCTCCTCGGTCGTCGTGCAGGTACTTGCGCGCCTTGCCGGTGCCCGTCTCGCCGTAGCTCGCGGAACAGGTCCTCCAGCTCCGGCGAACAGGTTGGCCTCCGGGCCGAAGTGGCTGAAGGTGTGGTCCGCCGTCCTGGCTCGCGCCTCGGCCATCTCGTCCTTCATGGCCATCCGGTCGTAGCGGTGGAAGCTGTCGCCCTCGACGATAGGCGGCGTCGACGCTTCTCGCGCCGGAAGATCTGCTCGAAGGTGCGCGTCACCGAGGTGGTGCCGGCGCCGGACGAGCCGGTGATGGCGATGATGGGGTGCTTGCGGACATGGGCGCTTCCTGTCGGTCGAGTGAACCACCGTCAGCCGTCGCGGAACAGGCCGCGCGCGCCGAACAGCGGGCTGGTCGCCTTCGACTCGCTCGGTGCGTCGGTCTGCTCGCGCGTGGTAGCGCTCGATGCGCTCGACCTCCTCGCGCGATCCGAAGACGAACCCGATGCGCTGGTGCAGCGCCGTGCGGCTGCACGTCGAGGACGCGCTCGCGGCCGGTGCTGGCCGGCCGCCGGCCTGCTCGATCAGGATCGCCGATCGGGTTGGCCTCGTAGAGCAGTCGCAGTCGGCCCGGCGCCGACGGGTCCTTGCGAGTCGCGCGGGTACAGGAAGACGCCGCCGCGCATCAGGATGCGGTGCGCCTCGGCGACCAGGGAGGCGATCCAGCGCATGTTGAAGTCCTTGCCGCGCGGCCCGCCGACGCCCGGCCAGGCACTCGTCGACGTAGCGCGTGACCGCCGGCTCCCAGAAGCGGCTGTTGGAGGTGTTGATGGCGAACTCCGCGGTGGCTCGCGGGATCGCGATGTCCGGGTGGGTCAGGATGAACTCGCCGAGGACCGGATCGAGCGTGAAGGCGTGCACGCCCGTGCCGACGCGTCAGCACCAGCATGGTCGCCGGGCCGTAGATCGCGTAGCCCGCGCGCGACCTGCTCGGTGCCCGGGCTGCAGGAAGTCCTCGGTCCGGGCGTCGCTGGCCTGGCGATCGGCGCGCGCAGGATCGAGAAGATGCTGCCGACCGAGACGTTGACGTCGATGTTGGACGAGCCGTCGAGCGGGTCGAAGCCGAGCAGGTACTTGCCGCGCGGGCAGCTCGGCGCGGGATGGAGTACGGCTCGTCCAGCTCCTCCGAGACCATGCCGGCGAGGCCTGCCCGCCCCACTCGTTGGTCCGCAGGAAGATGTCGTTGGCGACGACGTCGAGCTTCTGCTGCTGCTCGCCCTGCACGTTGAGCGAGCCGGCCGCACCGATCCCGTCGCTGAGCGCTCCCGTGCGCGATGCGCTTGGAGATCGCCTTGCAGGCCAGGGCGACGTCGAGGATCAGCGAGTTCAGCTCGCCGCTGGCGTCGGGGTGACGCCGGCGCTCCTCGATGAGGAACTGCGCCAGCGTCGAGTGCTCGGTCAACACGTGATCACTCCTCTTCGGTGTCGCGGCCTGAGGTCAACAACACCAGCAAGTGACGCGGATGTACATGAGCCCCCGGGGGGCGGGCGACCCGAGTCGCGTGTGGTCGACGTCCTCAGCCGGACGCCCTCGTCGGGATGGGACGGCCGAGGATCACGACCTCGGCCGGGTCTTGTCCGGGTCGTAGAACGGAAACCTGACGACGGTCGCGGGGATCCGCTTCTGCTGGCCGTCCAGCTTGCCGACCTCGACCGCGGTGTCCAGCTCGGAGTGCTGGACCGACATCCGGCACAGTGCGATGTTCTTGGCGAGCAACGGAGACCGGGTCGCGCTGGTGACCACGCCGACCTGCGACCGGCCCACGTAGACACCGTCGCCATGACTCGCGGTCTCGTTGCCGGACAGCTCCAGGCCGACCAGCACCCGCTGCGGGTTGGCCTTGCGCGAGACCAGGGCCTCGCGTCCGACGAAGTCCGAGTCCTTGGTCTTCAGCGGGACCGTGAAGCCGATACCCGCCTCGTAGGGGTCGGTCTGGTCGTCGAAGTCGTAGCCTGCGAAGACCAGCCCGGACTCGATCCGCAGCATGTCCAGGGCATCGAGGCCCAAGGGGCGCAGGCCGAGCGGCGCTCCCGCCTCCCACACCGCATCCCAGACAGCCAGCGCGTCCTCGGGAGCGCACCACACCTCGTAGCCGAGCTCGCCGGAGTAGCCGGTTCGCGACACCACGACCGGCGCACCTTGGGCGTCGTGGAGCCGCCCGACGCAGAACCGGAACCAGCCGAGCTCAGCGAAGGGCTGGTGGTTGGGGGGCGTCCAGATGACCGTGCTCAGCAGGTCCCGGCTGAGGGGTCCCTGCACGGCGATGTTGTGCATCGAGTCGGTGGACGGCTTGACCCAGACGCGGTCCAGCCCGAGCCTCTCGGCCTGTTCGGCCAGCCAGATGCCGGAGTAGTCGTCTCCGCCGACGAAGCGGAAGTTGTCGTCCCCGAGCCGGAACACCGTGCAGTCGTCGAGCATTCCGCCGGTCTCGTTGCACATCGCGGAGTAGACGACCTGGCCGTGGGAGAGCTTGCGGATGTTGCGCGTGACCGTGGCCTGCAGGAGCTCCTCGGCGTCCGGGCCGAGCACCTCGAACTTGCGCAGGGGCGAGAGGTCCATCACGGCTACCCGCTCACGACAGGCCCAGTACTCCTCGACGGCGCCGTGGTCGTCGAAGCTCGTCGGCAGCCAGTAGCCCCGGTACTCGGTGAACTGCTTGGTCAGCGCAGAGGTGCGGGCGTGGAACCCGGTCTCCTTGGTGAGCTTCGGTGGTGACTGCGGGGTCACTCGGGACGCGACGGCCATGGAGAACTTCCGTTTCGAGTCGTAGACGCGGATGTGGATGTCGGTGGGTACCCATCCGTTGGACGGGTCGATGTCGTCGGGGCAGGCGGAGCTGGCACAGACCAGGTCCGTCATCGCGCGCAGCAGCACGTAGTCGCCGGGTCGCGACCACGGCTCGTCAGCGACCAGCACGTTGTGCGCGTCGAACGCGGTGTTGTAGAAGAGGTTCAACCCGGGCCAGCCGGGGCGGGACGCGATCCCGTAGCGGGCGATCTCACGGTTGAAGTTGTCGGTGCAGTTCGCGTGGCCGGGGTAGCCCAGGTCCTCGTAGTACTTCGCGTAGCAGGCCAGCGCGAAGGTGTCGTGTCGGCCGACCGTGTCGCGGACGACCTCCACCAGCGGCCGCATGTCCTGGTCGTAGAACTTGCTGAACAGGCCCGGCTGCGGATAGGAGTTCCCCATCAGGCTCCGAGTGACCGACCCGTCCAGCCCGCGCTCGACTCCCTGGTCCAGGGCGTGCGAGTTGAAGGCGAGGAAGTCGGAGCACTGCTTGCCTTCGACGTCGATCACCTGGATGAACTGACCGGCCTTCACCTCGTAGCTGCTGGCCGTGGCGCGGTCGATCCGCAGGTCCAGGATCGGCTCGGCCAGCGGGGAGGGGAGCTCGAACTCCGTGACGGGCGCCTGCTCGGCCCGGCGTACCTCCAGGAGCAGGTCCGAGGGAGGATTCGCCGACTCGTCGTCGACGCGCATCCTCCGGGAGGGCGCGGCCACCAGCACGGTGGCGGACTCCGAGGCACGGAACGACTGGCGCGTCCCTGCCGGCGTCCAGTCGCCGAACAGCTGCACGGCCCGGAGCTGGTCGGGCACCAGCTCCCTGGCCACCAGGTCGGCGAGCACGGGATCGGTGACGTCGGCGCCATCGCCCAGGGTCCGCAGCGTGGTCGCCGGGGCGTCATGGGAGAGACCCAGGGCAGCGCCGGTCGCGGTCCCGTCCGACGTCGATGACGGTCAGCTCCGCCGACTGCCGGCCGAAGCGATCGACCACGGTGAGCTCGTCACCTGCGCCCAGCCGCAGCCCGGTCACCCCACCGGGACGCACCCAGTAGGTCTCCAGACCGGGTTCCGGCGCAACGATGCCGGGCAACAGCAGCCGCGGGGCCGGCGTCTGCGCCGGCAGGTCGACGGTGGTCAAGTCTGCCTCCCAGGGAGCGAAATGGCTGTGATCCTCGTCAGCGATCAGCCGGATCTCGGTGCCACGTGCGGTACATCCGTGGGAAACGCAGTCTACTGAGGGAAGACCGGTTCGTACAGGGTTGGTGGGCAGAACTTGCCCTCCACCCGGGCCACCTCCCACCGGCGTGCCCGCTGCCGACGCGCAGTTCCACCTGTTGCGTCTATAGGGATGCAGGCGAGGCCAATGGCAGCCCATGCGCACCGGCCACTCGGCGGCCTCAGGATCGATGCGACTCCTCCTGGACCAGACCGGTCGACGCCACCCCTCCGAATCGATCGGTCCCCCACACCCAGCGTCGGCCTGCTGCTCGAGGATGCCCGGCACCAGGTGGAGCGTCGCCGCTCGGGCACCATCCTGGAGAGGTCCTTCTCGAGGGCGTCTGAGAACTGCGCCCACGCTCCCGGAAACGCCAGAAAGTGAACCGCGGCCACTGTGCTGAAACGTTGACACCGATCCCTCGATCGTGTTGCATCTCACGTGCATAGATCGGCGGACGTGGGCGGTCTCTCGCCCCACTGACCCGTTCGTCCAGCCCGAAGCCCCACCATCTGGTGTACGTCTCTGCTCCTCCGAACCGCGAAGTGCGCGCAAGCCAACTCTCGCGAGAACACGGTGGACGTGAAGGCACGAAGTTCTGGAGGAAGAACCATGAGAGAGCGCATCGCGATCATCGGGGCCGGGCCCAGCGGGCTCGCCCAGCTGCGGGCCTTCGAGACCGCACGACGCCAGGGGGCCGAGATCCCGGAGCTCGTCTGCTACGAGAAGCAGAGCGACCTCGGCGGGCTGTGGAACTACACCTGGCGCACCGGGCAGGACGAGAACGGCGAGCCGGTGCACGGGAGCATGTACCGCTACCTGTGGTCCAACGGTCCCAAGGAGTGCCTGGAGTTCGCGGACTACTCGTTCGAGGAGCACTTCGGCCGGGGGATCCCCTCCTACCCGCCGCGCGCCGTGCTGCGCGACTACATCATGGGCAGGGTCGACAGCAGCGACCTGCGGCAGTACATCCGGTTCAACACCCCGGTCCGCTGGGTCGAGTACGACGAGACCGATCAGCAGTTCACGGTCGACGGCGCTGGACCACAACACCAACGAGATGAGTGCCGAGAAGTTCGACTACGTCGTGGTCGCCAGTGGTCACTTCTCCACTCCGAACACGCCCAACTTCGAGGGCTTCAACACCTTTCCCGGCCGCATCCTGCACGCGCACGAGTTCCGGGACGCGTGCGAGTTCACCGGCAAGCGCGTGCTCATGATCGGCAGCAGCTACTCGGCCGAGGACATCGGCTCGCAGTGCTACAAGTACGGCGCCGCGTCCGTCACGTTCAGCTCGCGGTCCGGACCGATGGGCTACGACTGGCCGGAGACCATGCGCGAGGTGCCGCTGCTCCAGCGCCTCGACGGCAAGACGGCGCACTACGCCGACGGCAGCAGCGAAGAGGTCGACGCCGTCGTGCTGTGCACCGGCTACCTGCACCACTTCCCGTTCCTGCCCGACGACCTGCGGCTCCAGACGCGCAACCGGCTCTACGCGCCGAGCTTGTACAAGGGCATCTTCTTCGAGGGCAACCGCAAGCTGATCTACCTGGGCATGCAGGACCAGTACTTCACCTTCAACATGTTCGACGTCCAGGCCTGGTACGCCCGCGACGCGATCCTCGGCCGGATCACGCTCCCCGACGAGGGCGCGATGATGGAGGACCAGAAGCAGTGGCTGGTGCGCGAGGAGGCCCTCGAGAACGCCACGCAGGAGATCGACTTCCAGGCCGCCTACATCCGGGACCTGATCAGCGAGACCGACTACGACTTCGCGGTCGAGGAGCAGGGCGAGCTGTTCAAGCGGTGGAAGAAGGACAAGTACGAGGACATCATGGGCTACCGCAACAAGAGCTACCCCTCCACGATCACCGGGAACAACGGGACGCCGCTGCCTGACAGCTGGTTGGAGCTGCGCGACGACTCCCTGGAGACGTTCATGACCGGAACGCTGCTGGCCTCGGAGGAGTCGGCCGGCGGTGCGCAGTGACACGACGCGCTCCGAAGGCCATGATCAGCATCGATAGGCGCTCCGGCGCGACGTCGACCCACGGGTCGGATTCGGTCGGGACGAAAGCACGGTCCACCACGCTCCTGAGGCGAAGCACACCACCGTGTGGCTCGCGAAGTACGACGGGGCCGAACAGGCAGGGGGAACTTCGTGAGTAGTACAGCCACGGTAGAACAGCTTCGCAGCGCGACTCGCAGCCGACAGATCCGATGGGGATTCATCTGGGCGCTGTGGTGCGCCCTGCTCTGGGGAGCCTGGTACGTCCCCGGATACGCGATCTTCTACGAGGAGCCGTTGGCCAGCCTCGTGAACAGCAACAAGGAGCTCGTCCTCGGGGCGCTGGTCGTGACCGTGCTCAATGCGGTGGCGGTGCTGACCGCGATGTTCATCTGGGTCGCCGTCCTCGGCAAGGGCCGCGAGTTCGTCACGACGTTGCGACAGCCCCGGATCAGCATGTGGTACCTCCCGGCCGGCATCTGCGGCCTGTCCGCGGTCTTCGGCACCTACCTGGCGATCACCTACGTCGGCCCGGCCTTCGGCGCGGTGGCCGGCGTGCTGTACCCGCTCACCGGCGCCACGCTGGCGCGGCTCTGGTACAAGGAGCGGATCACCAGGCAGGCAGCAGTCGGCATCGCCGTCCTGGTGCTCGGTGCCGTGACCATCTTCACCCCCGGCCTGTGGGCGCAGATGACCACGATGCAGGGCCAGACCTGGATCGGGTACGTCGGTGGCGCGATGGCGTTCATCGGTTGGGGCCTGGAGGGTGCGATCGCCGGTCGCGCGCTGGACGTGAGCGACCCCGACGTCGGGCTCACGCTGCGGTTCACCGCGGAGGTCGCGGTGTGGCTGGTGGTACTGGTCCCGCTGTTCATCGTCTTCTTCGGCTCCGAGGTGCTCGACGCGTTCGGCACCGCCCTGACCGAGCCGGTGGTGCTCGCACTGCTGGTCCCGCTGGGCCTGACCTTCGGGTTCTGCTACGTCTGCTGGTACAAGTCGTTCCCGCTCATCGGGGTCGGGCGCGGCCAGGCGATCGCCGCGCTCTACGCCCCCGCGGCCATCATCTGGCTGTGGGTGTTCACCGGCGTGGACATCACCTGGCAGGTGGTGGTCGGCGGCCTGCTCGCCGTGGTCGGCAGCTTCCTGCTGTTCACCGAGCGCCGCGACGTGCTCGAAGTGATCCGCTCGGTACCCACCCAGCCACGCTCGTGAGAGGAGTCTCCGCATGAAGAGGCACATGAAGGGTCACCTGCTCGAGACACTCGAGCGCAACGGACGGATGTGGGACTACGAGCTCGCCGAGATCGTGATGCAGGAGCTGGATCTGTCCGGTGACTACTGGGACGGCACCGTCCGCCTCACCCTCACCGACCTGTACTCCGGCGGACTGATCAGCGAGTGTGGGACAGACGTCGACCCCGCCAAGTCCCATGGCAAGGAGCGCGTGCTGTTCCAGTTCGAGCTCACCGACTTCGGCCGTACCCGGATGGCGCAGGCTGGCCTGGGCACCGGCGAGACAAGGAAGGTCCACTCATGATCAATCCCGACTTCTGGCGCAACGATGTCCTCGGCCTGATCGGCTGGATCCTGATGATCGTGCTGCCGGCACTGGCGCTCTACCAGGCCCGCACCTTCGTCAAGAAGCTCTAGCCGGCTGGTCGCCGCGCCCGGCGCCTGCCGGGCGCTGGACCGTGTGACGCTGCCCCGTGTCAGCACGTTCGCCCACCTCGCGCTCGCGAGGTGGGCGAACTGCGTTCCGGAGCGCGAACGCATGTGTTACACCTCATACATCGCTGTCTAACCGTCAACCTTTTACTCCTGTTGCTGCAGGCCCGCCCCTCGCTTACCGTCAAGGGGTCCGCACTCGCACCACCTGGCTGGAGGAACCGTGGTCACACGATCGATGGCAACCGCGCCGGCTGCGTTCTTCGACCTCGATCTCAGCGTCGTCTTCGGGAACCGGGCCGGATCCGTCACCGTCGCCGAGTCGGCGCGCGAGGACGCCTGGTCGGGTCTGCTCGGCTCGCTGCTCGACGCGGGCGACCGGGTGCTGTGCTCGCGACACGGCGAGGACTCCACCCGCCTGGTCGAGCTCGCCGAGCGCGCTGGACTGGACGTCGTCAGCTGTGATGTCCCCGTCGGCGAGGGCGCGCCGCTGTCGCTGTTCTCGCAGCTGCTGTGGTGGGACGCGAGCATCAAGGCCGTGCTGGTGACCCAGGAGGAGTCCTCTGCGGGAGTGCGCAACGACATCGGCCAGATCCGCCGGGTCCTCGACGAGACCGGCTCGGCGGCGCTGCTGCTGGTCGACACCACACCGCTGGGCGCCGTCGGGTTCCGGCAGGACGACTGGGCGGTCGACGCGGTGGTCTGTGCGGCCTCCATGGAGCACGCCTCGGTCACGGTTCTCAGCACCAGCGCCGAGCTGACCACGAGCCAGGGCTCCGCCCGGGTCGGCGGCGTCGACGCCCTGAACGGTGCGGATGTGTGGCTCAGCGAGCTGCCGAGCGACCTGCTGCGTCTGAAGGAGACCTGGTTGGCCGAAGGAGTCCGGCGCGGACTCGAGGGACTGGGACTGAGCCTGTGTGCCGGTGGCCCGCAATGGGCCTCCGACTCCGTCACGGTGTGCTCCCTGCCGAAGGGGGTCGCCCGGAACGAGATCGCCGCGGTGGCCTTCGAGGCCTTCGGCGGAGGTGCCTGGGACGCCGACTGCACCGGACTGGCCCCGGATCAGGTGCGACTGGACCACCGTCGCCTGCGGACCGAGAGGGCGTGCCTGGCGGCCGTGGCCGCGATGGAGCTGGCTCTCCCGCGACGCGCCCACCGGGTCGAGCCGGGAGCCGGGATGGCGGCGACCTCCTCGTGGTTCGCGGAGGCGTCCCCGATGGCGTTGGCGTGATGGACGGCCAAGCCCTGCTGCGCGACCTCTTCGACACCGCCGTGGCGGCCGCGCAGCCGCAGCAGCGCCGTCCACGGGCAGCTGCCGCCACCTCCCCGTGGACGGCTCGTCATCGTGGGATACGGCAAGGCCTCTGCCGCGATGGCCGCCGCCGCGGAGACGGCCTACGCCGCTCACGACGACGTCGCAGGACTGGTGATCGTCCCCTACGGCCACGGCACGCCCTGCGATCGGGTCGAGATCGTCGAGGCGGCTCATCCGGTGCCCGACCGTGCCGGCCTGGACGCGACGGCCCGGCTCCTGGAGCTGGTGCGAGCCCCTCGGTGAGCAGGATCTGGTGCTCGCGCTCGTCTCGGGTGGAGGAAGCGCGCTCCTGGTCCAGCCCCTGCCGGGCATCTCCTTGGACCAGAAGCGCTCCGTGACCACGGCCCTGCTCGCCAGCGGCGCTCCGATCTCGGAGATGAACCTGGTCCGCACCCACCTCTCGACTGCGAAGGGAGGGGGCGTCGCGGCCGCGGCGTACCCCGCACCTGTCGTCGCGCTGATCATCTCCGACGTTCCGGGCGACGACCCGGCCATGATCGCCTCCGGCCCTACCGTCACCCCGCGCGGGACACCCCGAGACGCCCTCGAGGTGCTCGACCGCCGAGGGGTCGACCTGCCCGACGAGGTGCACCGTGCGCTCGCGGACGGCTTCGGCCGGGAGCTGGTCGACACCGAGCACCTCCAGCGGACCAGCAACGTCGTCGTGGCCGCACCGCAGCTCTCCCTGGAGGCAGCGGCCAGGAGGGCCGAGGAGCACGGGCTCACTCCCCTGATCCTCGGTGATGCGATCGAGGGCGAGTCCCGAGAGGTCGGGCGAGTCCTCGCCGGGATCGCCCGGCAGGTCGCGCTCCACGACCAACCGGTACGCCGCCCCGGCGTGCTCCTCTCGGGCGGCGAGACCACGGTGACCCTCACCGGCAGTGGACAGGGCGGCCCCAACACCGAGCTGCTCCTGGCGATGGCGATCGCCCTCGACGGTCACCCCGGCATCACTGCCCTGGCCTGCGACACCGACGGGATCGACGGGGCGGCTGAGGTGGCGGGCGCGGTGATCACCCCGGACACGCTGCCCCGGGCCCGGCAGCGGGGTCTCGAGCCACGGGAGTTCCTCGCCTCCCACAACGCCCACCCGTTCTTCGAGGGGCTCGGCGACCAGGTCGTCACCGGCCCCACCCTGACCAACGTCAACGACTTCCGAGCCGTGCTCATTCGATGAGAGGCACTCAGATGACCCAGCAGGACATCCGACCCTTGATCGCCGGAACGAACCGTTCCTGCCGCCTTCGACCCGCGGGACGCCGACCTGCGGAGCGACGTCCGGAGGCTGATCGACCTGCTCGGCAGGTCCCTGATCTGCCAGGAGGGGCAGGAGCTCTACGACCTGGTGGAGCGGGTGCGGTCGGCGGCGGCCACCGGCGACGAGGCCGACGACGCGCAGTCTCGGCGTGCGGCTCGAGAGGAGATCCGGCAGCTCCTGGCCGACCTGCCGATCTCGAAGGTCGGCTCGCTCGTGCGCGCCTTCTCCGTGTACTTCCACCTGGCGAACGTGGCCGAGCAGGTCCATCGTGTCCGCTCCATCGCCGAGCGCGAGTCCGGTGCCGACTGGCTGGCGAGGGCAGTCGACTCGGTGGCGACCGAGGTCGGCCCCGAGGGACTCGCCGAGGCCCTGGCAGCGCTGGACGTCCGACCGGTGTTCACCGCCCACCCCACCGAGGCCAGCCGCCGCTCGGTGCTGACCAAGCTTCGCCGCATCGCGGTCATCTTGAGCGATCGAAGCCTCGAGGGCAGCGCGCTGCGGGCCCGCCAGGACCGCGAGCTGTCCCAGCTCATCGACCTGGTGTGGCAGACCGACCACCTGCGGCACACGCGTCCCACGCCAGTCGACGAGGGACGTCACGCCGTCTTCTACCTGCAGGGCATCCTCGACGAGGCGCTGCCCGACCTGCTGGCCGACTTCGCTCGGCAGCTGGAGGCCCACGGTGTGCGCCTCGAGCCGGGTGCCAGACCGCTGAGGTTCGGATCCTGGATCGGCGGAGACCGAGACGGCAACCCGAACGTCACCGCTGAGATCACCCGCAAGGTGCTCAAGCTCAACCACCAGGTCGCGGCGCGCATCATCGGCGGACGGCTGGAGGTGCTGGTCAAGGAGATCTCCTGCTCCGATGCCTTGGTCTCGGTGAGTCCCGAGCTCCAGGCGTCGTTGGACGCAGACCTTCGAGCGCTGGTCGATGTCGACCCACGGGCCCTGCACGTCCACGAGCGGGAGCCGTACCGCCTGAAGCTCATCTGCATGCACACCAAGCTGCTCGCGACGAGTCGTCGGATCCTCGCCGACCAGCCGCACCAACCCGGACAGGACTACGACACGGTCAGCGCCCTGGTCGCCGAGCTCGAGCTGGTCTCACGGTCCCTGCGCGCGCATCGTGGCGGATCGATCGCCGAGGTCTCCATCGTTCCGCTCCAGAGGCTGGTCGCCGCGGTCGGGCTGCACCTGGCGACGCTGGACATCCGCGAGCACGCCGATGCGCACCATCACGTCGTGGGACAGCTCCTCGATCGCGTGCGGCAGCAGTCCGGCTGGTACGACGGCCTGGACCGTGCGGCTCGAATGGCCGTGCTCTCCGAGGAGCTTGCCTCCTACCGCCCGCTCGCCGCCTCGTCGCCTGCCCTCGACGAGCTGGGCACGCGCACGTGGGCGGTCTTCGAGGAGGTTCGGCATGCGCTGGACCTGATCGGTCCCGAGACCGTGGAGAGCTACATCGTGTCCATGACCCGCGGCGCCGACGACGTCCTCGCGGCGGTGCTGATCGCTCGCGAGTGCGGTCTGGTGAACGTGGTCGAGGACGCGATCAGCGGCACCGCTCCCTTCGCGCGCATCGGCTTCGTGCCGCTGCTCGAGACGGTCGAGGAGATCCGCCGGGCGGACGAGGTGCTCGAGGACCTGCTGGCCGACCCGGTCTACCGCACCCTGCTGAGGCTGCGAGGCGACGTGCAGGAGGTGATGCTCGGCTACTCCGACTCCAACAAGGAGGGCGGGATCACCACCTCGCAGTGGGAGATCCACCGGGCTCAGCGGAGCCTTCGCGACGTTGCGGCCAAGCACGGGATCGGGCTGCGTCTCTTCCACGGCCGGGGAGGAACCGTGGGCCGCGGGGGAGGCCCCACCTACGAGTCGATCCTGGCGCAGCCGTTCGGCGTCCTGGCCGGCACCATCAAGTTCACCGAGCAGGGTGAGGTGATCAGCGACAAGTACGCACTCCCCGAGCTCGCCCGGGAGAACCTCGACCTCACGGTGGCCGCGACGCTGACGGCGTCGACGCTGCACCGGACCTCGCGTCAGCCGGAGGCCGTCCTCGCCGTGTGGGACCAGGCGATGGACCAGGTGAGCGACGCGGCGTTCGGTGCCTACCGCGCGCTCGTCGAGGACCCGCGGCTGCCGGAGTACTTCGTGTGCTCGACCCCGGTGGAGCAGCTCGCGCACCTGAACATGGGTTCCCGCCCTGCGCGCCGGCCCTCCTCGGACCAGGGCATCGAGGGACTGCGCGCGATCCCGTGGGTCTTCGGCTGGACCCAGTCTCGCCAGATCGTGCCCGGATGGTTCGGCGTGGGGGCCGGGCTGAAGGCGGCCCGTGAGGCCGGCCTGCTCGACACGCTCCGAGAGATGTGGAGCGAGTGGCACTTCTTCTCCACCTTCATGTCCAACGTCGAGATGACCCTGGCGAAGACCGACCTGGAGATCGCCTCGCACTACGTCTCGACCCTGGTCCCGGAGCGGCTTCAGGGGGTCTTCGACCTGGTGGTCGAGGAGCATGCTCGTACGGTCACCGAGGTCCTACAGGTCACCGGCTCCTCTCGGCTCCTCGACGGGCAACCGGGCCTGCGCCGGACCCTGTCCGTGCGGGACGCCTACCTGGACCCGATCTCCTACGCCCAGGTCGACCTGCTGGCCCGGGTGCGACGGGAGCCGGACCTGGTCGACGATCAGCTGCGACGCTCCCTGCTGCACACGGTCAACGGCGTCGCCGCCGGGATGCGCAACACCGGCTGAGACCCCGCCGAACCCCCTCGCTGGTCGAGCAGCGAGCGAAGCGAGCGATCAGTCGAGACCCTTGGGTCGAGCAGTGAGCGAAGCGAGCGATCAGTCGAGACCCTTGGGTCGAGCAGTGAGCGGAGCGAGCGATCAGTCGAGACCCTTGGGTCGAGCAGTGAGCGGAGCGAGCGATCAGTCGAGACCCTTGGGTCGAGCAGTGAGCGGAGCGAGCGATCAGTCGAGACCCTTGGGTCGAGCAGTGAGCGAAGCGAGCGATCAGTCGAGACCACCCAAGCCAAGGCCGCCAAGCCAAGACCCAAGCGAAAGCACATGCTTGGGGCATCCACATCTGACCGTGTGCTTGGATGAGTAATCTGCTGACGGATCGGAGCTGCGATGACCCCCGCACGTCTCGAGAGCTTTCTGGCGATCGTGGACACGGGTTCGGCGCGCGCCGCTGCTCAGCGTCTGCACGTCACCGAGTCGGCGGTCTCCGCGTCGCTGGCCTCGCTCCATCGCGAGCTCGGGGTCAACCTCTTCGAACGGCAGGGACGTGGACTCCAGCTCACCGACGCCGGCGAGGTCTTCGCGGAGTACGCCCGCAAGATCCTGGGCCTGCTGGAGGAGGGCGTCGCCGCGGCGCGCCAGGGCAGTCGGGCCCACGCCGGGCGACTGCGGCTGGGCGCGGTGACCACGGCGGGCGAGTACCTCCTGCCCGGCCTGCTGGCCGGGTTCCGCGAGCTCCTGCCTGATGTGGACATCACCTTGGAGGTCGGCAACCGTGAGCAGATCCTGACCCGCCTCGCCGACCATCATCTCGACGTCGTCATCGCCGGGCGGCCACTGCCCGGCCGCGGACTGGTCACGCGGGGCACTCGCACCAACTCGCTCGTGGTGGTCGCGGCGCCGGGAGCCCACCTGGACCTGCGCGAGGCGATCTGGCTGCTTCGTGAGCCGGGTTCGGGGACCCGGGCCACCACCGTGGCGCTGATCGAGGATCTCGGCATCACCCCGACCACGCTCTCGCTCGGGTCCCACGGTGCGGTGATCGCCTCGACCGTGCTGGGGCTCGGTGTCACGGTGGCCTCCACCGATGCCGTCGCCCGGCACGTCTCGGAGGGCGAGCTCGAGCATCGCGCCTCGCCGGGAACTCCGCTGCGCCGGCCGTGGCACCTCCTGACCACCGGCTCGCCCACCGCGACCACCAAGCTGTTCGTCCAGCACGTGACCTCGGACGCGGCGGGATCACTGAGGTTCCGCCCGGGGGCCGGTCGCGCCAAGCGCGGGTAGCCCGCCCTCGGACCGGAGCCCCGCGGCCCTCAGACGACCCGGCAGGGAGGCTCCTCGCCGGCCAGGTAGGCAGCGAGGTTCTCCAGGACAAGCATGCCCATGGCGATGCGGGTGCCGCTCGTGGCGCTGCCCAGGTGAGGCAGGGCGACGACGTTCTCGAGGGACGTCAGGGCCTCGGGGACCCGGGGTTCGTGCTCGAAGACATCCAACCCCGCACCCGCGATCGTGCCCTCGCGCAGCGCCGCAGCCAGGGCCACCTCGTCGACGACGTCGCCGCGCGCGGTGTTGACCAGGTAGGCGGTGGGCTTCATCTGCTTCAGCTCGGCCTCACCGATCAGGTGACTGTTCTCCTCGCCACCGGGCATGTGCAGGGTGAGGAAGTCCGAGGCCTCGAGGACCTCCTCGATCGACTCGGCTCGACGGGCGCCGGGCAGGTCACACCGGGCTCCGGCGTAGCTGTCGAACCACACGACGGGCATCTCGAACCCGTAGTGCGCGCGACGCGCCACCGCCGACCCGATCCGGCCCATGCCGAGGACGCCGAGGGTCTGCCCGGTGACGTCGGCCCCCATCATGTGGGTGGGCCGCCAGCCCGACCACTCCTGGCTGCGCACGTGGCGCTCGCCCTCCCCCGCGCGCCGGGCGAGCATGAGCAGCAGCGTCATCGCCAGGTCCGCGGTCGCAGCCGTCAGCACGCCCGGGGTGTTGGTGACCACGATGCCGGCTCGCTTGGCGGCGTCCACGTCGATGTTGCTGAAGCCGACCCCGTAGTTGCCGATCATCTTGGTGCGCACGTCCGGGCCGAGCAGCAGGTCGGCGCTGAGCCGGTCGGTCACGGTGGGCAGCAGCACATCAGCCGTCCGCAGCGCCTCCCTGAGCCCGTCTTCGCCCAGCGGCTCGTCGGTCGTGTTGAGCCGCACCTCGGGATGTCTGCGCCGCAGCTCGTCCTCGACCGGGTCGGGCCACCGTCGAGTCACCACGATCGTGGGATCGGTCATCAGCTACTCCTTGCTTGCTCGTCGGATGGCGGTTCAGCTGGTGGCAGCGGCGAGCGGTCCCACGGACTGCAGCACCGCAGCCACCGTCGACCCCATGCTCGACGGGTCCGGGGCGAGGGTGAGCCCGCATCCGCGGAGGATCTCGACCTTCTCCTGGGCGGACTCCCCGACAGCCGAGACGATGGCCCCCGCGTGGCCCATCTTGCGGCCCTTGGGCGCGGCCAGCCCGGCGATGTACGCCACGACCGGCTTGCGCATGTGGTCTCGGACGTAGGCTCCCCCCTCCGCCTCCTGACCGCCGCCGATCTCACCGATCATCAGGACCGCGTCGGTGTCGTCGTCCTGCTCGAACAGCTCGAGGAGGTCTCGGAACGACGAGCCGTTCACGGGGTCTCCACCGATGCCGACCGAGGTCGAGACGCCGATGCCCAGGGCCTTCATCTGCGAGGCGGCCTCGTAGCCCAAGGTGCCCGATCGCCCGATGATGCCGACCCGTCCCGGGAGGTAGATGTGGCCGGGCATGATGCCCAGCATCGCCTGCCCCGGGGTGATGGTTCCGGCGCAGTTGGGGCCGGTGAGGCACATCCTGGTCTCGGACCGGTAGCGGCGCATGTAGCGCTTGACCCGCATCATGTCCTGGGTGGGGATGCCGTCGGTGATGCAGACGCAGTAGCGGATGCCCGCGTCCGCGGCCTCCATGATCGCGTCGGCGGCGAACGGCGGTGGGACGAACACGATCGAGGCAGTGGCACCCGTGGCGCGGGTGGCCTCCTTGACGGTGTTGAACACGGGTCGTCCCAGGAGCGTCGTACCGCCCTTGCCCGGGGTGACCCCACCGACGACGTTGCTGCCGTAGGCCAGCATCTCCTCGGCGTGGAAGCGGCCGATCCGACCGGTGAAGCCCTGGACGAGGATCTTGGTCTGCGAATCGAGCAGGATGGACATCTCGACTCCTTTCAGGGGGTCTGGGGTTTAGATCAGGACGGTCTGACGTCGCGCTGCGGCGACGGCCATCTCGGCAGCCTCGGCGAGGGTGTCGGCGGTGGCGATCGGCAGGCCGGACTCCTCGATGATGCGGCGGCCCTCGTCGACGTGGGTTCCGGCCAGGCGGACGATCACCGGGATGTCGACCTCGATGGCCGCGAACGCATCCACGACCCCCTGGGCGACCCAGTCGCATCGGTTGATGCCGGCGAAGATGTTCACGAGCATGGCGCGCACGCGGTCGTCCTGGAGCACGGCGCGGAAGGCCTTGAGCACCCGCTCCGGAGACGCACCGCCACCGATGTCGAGGAAGTTGGCCGGTTCGCCTCCCGCGAGCTTGATCATGTCCAGGGTCGCCATGGCCAGGCCCGCACCGTTGATCATGCAGCCGATGTCGCCGTCGAGGCCCACGTAGGCCAGACCACGGTCGGCGGCGTGGCTCTCGCGGACGTCCTCCTGGCTGCGGTCCCGGAACTCCGCGATCTCGGCATGCCGGAAGAGCGCGTTGTCGTCGAAGGACATCTTCGCGTCGAGGGCCAGGAGCTCGTTGTCCGCGGTGATCACCATGCGGGTTGATCTCCACCATGGCGGCGTCGAGGTCCCGGAAGGCTCGATAGGCCTGCCGGAAGAAGTGGGAGGCCTGGGCGATCAGCTCCGAGGCGATGCCCAGCGCGAACGCCAGCTCCCGTGCCTGGAACTCACAGAAGCCGACCGCCGGCTCGATGGTCATCCGGATGACCGCCTCCGGGTTGCTGGCGGCGAGGTCCTCGATCTCCATCCCACCCTCGCGCGAGGCGATCACCATGACCCGCTCCGCGGCTCGGTCGACCACGATGCCGAAGTACAGCTCGCGGGCGATGGCGACGCCCTCCTCGACGTAGAGGCGGTAGACCAGCTTGCCGTCCGGCTCGGACTGGCGGGTGACCAGACGCTGTCCGAACATCTGGTTCGCGACCTCGGCCACCTCTCGCTCGGAGGTGCAGACCTTCACCCCGCCGGCCTCCCCTCGGCCGCCGGTGTGGACCTGGGCCTTGACCACCCAGGCCGACCCACCGAGCTCGCGGGCGCGGTAGCTGGCCTGCTCCGGGCTGTAGACCACTGCCCCCCGGGGGATCGGGACCCCGTAGCGGGCGAGCAGCTCCTTGGCCTGGTACTCGTGCACGTCCACGATCGTTCAGCTCCTGCCGCGTTGACTGGTTTCGATGGCAGCGGCCATCTCGAGCACTGTCTGGGCCATCCGCTCCGACGCGGCGTCGATCATCTTGCCGTCGACCGAGGCCGCGCCCTTGCCCTGGGCCTCGGCAGATCGCAGCTCCTCCACGATGCGTCGGGCTCGGTCCACCTCCGCCGGGGGCGGGCTGAAGACCTCGTTGGCCAGCTCGACCTGGCTGGGGTGGATGGCCCACTTGCCCTCGGCGCCGAGGGCCGCTGCTCGCCTGGCCCCGTCCCGGTAGCCGTCCGGGTCGCTGAAGTCGCCGAACGGCCCGTCGATCGCACGCAGCCCGTAGGCGCGGCAGGCCACGATCATCCGGCTCAGCGCGAAGTGCCACTGGTCGCCGGGGTAGTCGGGGTTGAGGCCTCCGATGTTCACGGTGCGCGCGCGGTTGCTGGCGGCGTAGTCGGCGACTCCGAAGTGCAGTGCCTCCAGGCGTCCGCCGCTGGCTGCGATCGCCTCGACGTTGGCCATGCCCAGAGCCGTCTCGATCAGGGCCTCCGTGCCGACCCGGTTCTCATAGCCCTGTCCCTGCTCGATCTGGTCGATCAGCGTCTCGACCGTGTAGAGGTCGGCCGGCACGCCCACCTTCGGCACCAGGATGGTGTCCAGCCGGTCGCCTGCCTGCTCCATCACGTCGACGACGTCGCGGTACATGTAGTGGGTGTCGAGGCCGTTGATCCGCACCGAGACCGTCTTCCCCAGCGCGCGGAAGTCGATCTCGTTGAGCGCCGCCACGACGTTCTTGCGGGCCTGCACCTTCTCGGGAGGGGCGACCGCATCCTCGAGGTCGAGGAAGATGTAGTCGGCGGCGCTCTCCGCCGCCTTCTCGATGAACTCAGGGTTGGATCCGGGGACGGCGAGCTCGCTGCGGTGCAGGCGGGCCTTGCGAAGCGGGTGCAGGGTGTGGCTCATGGTGATCTCCTTCGCAGTCAGCTTGCGCTGAGGGTGGTCTTCTCGAGTTCGCTGCTGTAGCAGCCTTCGTAGTAGCTCTGGGCGGCGGCGACGCCCGCGCCGAATTCGACCTTGGCGCCGGCAGCTGCCAGGGACAGCTCCGCCGAGGCGAGAGCAGCCAGACACATGACCTCGTTGCAGTCCCCGAGGTGGCCGATCCGGAACACCTTGCCCGCGACCTGGGAGAGCCCGACCCCGAAGGAGGTCGCGTAGCGGTGATAGGCCACCTTGACCACCTCGGCACTGTCGATGCCCTCGGGCACGGTGATGGCCGAGACGGTGTCGGACTCCCACTGCGGGTCGGCGGCGCACAGGCTCAGGCCCAGCGCGGCGACTCCCTGCCTGACCCCCTCGGCAAGACGGTGGTGCCGCTCGTAGACGACCTGGAGTCCCTCCTCGAAGAGCAGGTCGAGCGAGGCGCGCAGCCCGTGCAGCAACGGGGTGGGTGGGGTGTAGGGGAAGAAGCCGATGTCGTTGGTCGCCACCATGTCGGCGAAGGAGAAGTAGCAGCGCTCCATCCGAGCCGACGTACTGGCCTCCAGCGCCTTCGCCGACACGCTGAGGAACGCCAGCCCTGGTGGGAGCATCAGCCCCTTCTGCGAGCCGGAGACGGCGAGGTCGACTCGCCACTCCTCCTGCCGGAAGTCGATCGAGGCGATCGAGGAGACTCCGTCGACGAACAGCAGCGCCTCGGACCCCGCTTCGTCCATCACCCGACGCACCCCGGCCACGTCCGAGGTGACGCCGGTGGCGGTCTCGTTGTGGGTGACGAAGACACCTCGGATGGTCGGGTCGTCCGCGAGGTGGCGTGCGTACTCCTCCAGTGGGACCCCTTCACCCCACGGGACGTCGCAGCACACGACGTCCAAGCCGAGCCTGGTCGCCATGTCCACCCAGAGGTGGGAGAACTGGCCGAACCGTGCCATCAGCACCCGGTCACCGCGGTTGAGCGTGTTGCTGATGGCGGCCTCCCAGGCACCGGTCCCGGAGGAGGGGAACATGAAGACCCGACCGGAGTCGTTGGCGAAGACCTTCTTGAGGTCCGCGAACAGGGGCAGGGTCAGGGCCGGGAAATCGGGCGAGCGGTGGTCCTCCATGGGCACGTTCATCGCCCTGCGGACGCGCTCGGGCACATTGGTGGGCCCGGGGATGAACAGGTGTGGGACTCCGGTTCTCATGTGACCTCGGCTCCTCGTCGTGAGTGGAAGTGATGCTTGCTCTTGGACGGCAACGCTAGACACTTCGATCCCATGAAGCCAGAGCAACTGCTTGACAGTTAGCACACCTGACATGAGTGACTGCTCAAGTGAACTTCACCCTCGTCGGCCACCGTGGTGCGGGCGTCGAGCGGCGCACGGATGGTCGTACCTGCGGTCAGAGGACGCGCCGGGACTCGGGAGCGGACTAACGCAAAGCTGTGTCGTTGGCCAACGGCCGATTCACGCTCTCGGCACGGTCGAAGTGCTCCGTCAGAGCACTGAGACCGCCGCCGCCTGGCCATGCGCGACCGCGAGCCCACGCGGATCCAGCTCGCCCGAGACCCACGACCGAGCCGCCCGTCGGGCAAGAGCACGAGTGCAGGTCCCTCAACAGCCACTGCGACGTGCACCTGAGCGCTTGCGACCAGCGATCTCAGCCCGCCGGCTCAGCGTGATCGGCGCAGAACCGGAGCTCAGAGCTCTTCGTAGAGAGGGTGCCGGTCGGCGAGCGCCCGCACCCGCCCGGCCAGCTCCCCACGAACCTCGACGCTGGGGTCAGCACTCACCAGCGCGGTCGCGATGATGTCCGCCACCTCGGTGAAGTCGGGGTCGTCGAAGCCACGCGTGGCCAGGGCCGGAGTGCCGATCCGCAGACCGGAGGTCACCATCGGAGGTCGCGGGTCGAACGGGACCGCGTTGCGGTTGACCGTGATGCCGAGCGAGTGCAGGAGGTTCTCCGCCTCCAGGCCGGTCAGGTGGGAGCGGGTGAGGTCGACGAGGACCAGGTGGACGTCGGTTCCACCCGTCAGGACCCGTACGCCGGCAGCCCCGCAGTCGTCGCGGTGCAGGCGCTCGGCGAGCAGCCGCGCTCCTCGCAGGGTCCGCACCTGACGGTCGGCGAATGCCGGGGTCGCCGCGATGCCCAGGGCCACGGCCTTGGCTGCGACCACGTGCTCGAGCGGGCCACCCTGCTGGCCGGGAAAGACCGCGGAGTCGACCTTGCGGGCCAGCTCGGCGCGACAGAGGATCATGCCGCCACGGGGTCCGCCGAGGGTCTTGTGCGTCGTCGTCGTGACGATGTCGGCGTACGGCACCGGGCTCGCGTGCAGACCCGCCGCCACCAGCCCCGCGAAGTGAGCCATGTCGACCATCAGCAGGGCACCCACGGCATCGGCGATCTCACGGAACCTGGCGAAGTCCAGCTCACGCGGGTACGCCGACCACCCGGCGATGATCAGCTTCGGTCGGCTCTCGTGGGCCAGCCGCTCCACCTCGGCCAGGTCGACCATCCCGGACTCACGGTCCACGTGATAGGCGACCACGTGGTAGAGCCGGCCGGAGAAGTTGATCCGCATGCCATGCGTGAGGTGACCGCCATGTGCAAGGTCGAGACCCATGATGGTGTCGCCGGGCTGGAGCACGGCAGCCATCGCGGCAGCGTTCGCCTGGGCACCTGAGTGCGGCTGCACGTTGGCGTGCTCGGCGCCGAAGAGCTCCTTGGCGCGGTCAATGGCGAGCTGTTCGATGACGTCCACGTGCTCGCAGCCACCGTAGTAGCGCTTGCCCGGATAGCCCTCGGCATACTTGTTGGTCAGCACGGATCCCTGCGCCTCCAGGACTGCCCGGGGCGCGAAGTTCTCGGAGGCGATCATCTCCAAGGTCTGCTGCTGGCGTCGCAGCTCCTCGGCGATGGCGGCGGCGACGACGGGGTCCATGGTGGCCAGCGACTCGGTCGCCAGCCCCTGCTTCACGATGGTCATGGGGCAAGCGTGGAGAGGCACGTCGGACTTGTCTATTAAGTCTTCAGGCTTCTGGCATGAGCCAATGCTTGAGCGAGCTCCTCCGGCCGCTGAGCAGCGGGCGTGGTCTCCCGACGACCTCGGGCCCCAATGGCCCTCAGTGGCCCTCAGTCGTCGGCGGGCACGCGATGCAGCTCCACCGCCGGGTCGAGCCGGCGCCGCAGCCCGGCAGCCGGGTCACCTTCGACGAGCCGCCGGAGCCGGCTTCCCTCGCCGGAGCTGTGCAGGACCACGTGCCGGACCTGGCGGAGCCGCGCGATGCGAGCGATGGTCTTGCTCGACGACCGGGTCGCGGCGACCTGCCCGTCTGCGCTGATCCCCAGCTTCTTCAGGGATCGGACAGCGTGGGCGACTGCCTCCGCGGCAGTTTCCTGCTCCTTGCGGGTGGGCAACAGGCCCGGGTTCGGGATGCCCATGGCGTACCCGTGGATCCGGGTGATCACCACCACCGCGACCGGCGTCCTGCCCGCGGTCTCGGCAGTCAGCCGGATCGCAGCGGGCGAGAAGGAGCCGCCGGTCGAGGCCAACAGCACGGTCGCGGACGCCGTGGGTTGCGCGGCCAACCCTCCCCGGCGTCGTTGACGAAGAGCCGTCACGCCGAGGTCTCCTTGGACAGGCTCGTCGCGTCCTTGCCTGCCGAGGCCTCCTTGCGGTCCTCCCACTGGCGCCAGTAGTACAGCGGTACGTAGGCCGCGATGATGGCGATGCCGAGGAAGAACAGGAACGGACCCTCCTCCGGGCCGACGACCAGCTTGGGCGCCTGCCAGCCGCCGTACGCCCAGACCAGCATGCCGACCACGAAGCTGGCGAGCGCGGCCCAGCGGACCCATCCGGCCATCCTCACGGGGCGTGGCACCTCGGGGCGGTAGTGCCGGTAGAGGAAGTAGCCGCCCATCGCCATGGAACAGGCAAGCAGATAGCCCATGTTGGAGAAGATGTAGATGCGCAGCGGCGAGCCGAACAGCACGACGATGCCCGAGCAGACCGCATTGAAGATCATCGCGTTCCCCGGCACGCCGTGCTTGTTGACCCGCTGGAACCAACGAGGCAGCAGCTTGTCCTCGGCCACCTGGTAGAGCGACCTGCCGCAGCCCATGATCGCGTTCAGCACCGAGAGCAGCAGAGCGACGATGAGAGGGATGCCGATGACGAACTGGATCGCGGAGCCCTGGGCGCCGAAGATGGCGGTGGCGAAGTCGGTGAACGCCGTGAGGGGATCGCCCTGCGCGGTGCCGAGCACCACGATGAACGCGACCGGGATCATCGTGTAGATGAAGAAGCCGTACAACCCCTCCACCGTCATCGCGATCTTCGCGTCCCGGACGGGATCGCGGCACTCGCCGATGTAGCACGCGGCGGCCTCCATGGCGAGCACCGACCACGACATCACGAAGATCCAGGCGACGAAGAACGCGAGGCTGCCCGAGTCCGGGTCGGCGAGCTTGAACCCGGCCAGGTTCGACCAGTCCATCGAGGAGGGCTTGAACAGCGGCAGGAAGACCAGCAGCGTCAGCGGCACCATCGAGATGATGCCCAGGACCGTCGCGAAACCGGCCCCGAGCCGGATGCCCATCAGCGCCGGGAGCAGGACGCCGATCAGGCCGATGAGCGAGATCACCAGCACTGCGGTCGACACAGGTGTTCCCAGAGCGCCGAACGGGGCGAAGCTGGGGCCGGTGGGGACGTCGAAGAGGCTGACGATGTAGCTCGACGCCAGGATCATGTTGATCGGCGCGACCGGGAACCACCCCAGCCAGTACGACCAGCCGGAGATCCCACCGGCATGCTTGGCGACCGACGGCCCCAGCGGCTTGTAGGTCTCGAAGGCGTAGGAGGGCAGGCCACCCGTGCGGTCGGGCATCATCGCCGCCAGCTCGGCCAGGCAGAAGCAGAGCAGGACGCCGACCGCGGTCACGCCCACGAACATGGGGATCGAGGCCGCTCCGAGACTGGAGACGGCGTACGGCGCGATCCCGGTCACCAGGATGGTCCCGGCGAGCCCGATGACGAAGGCTCCCCACCAGTTCGTCTCCCTGGCGAGACCGGTCGACGGAACCGAGGCTTCGGACGAGGGTTTCACGGGGCTCCTTGAGTGGCGAGGCTACGGATGAGCGGGACGGACGGGAGGTCGGGCGAGTCGTCAGAACAGGGTGAGGTACCGGTCGATCTCCCAGTCGCTGACCACGGCGTGGTAGTCGCTGAACTCCTGGTCCTTGACCTGGGCGAAGTAGTCGATGTAGTCGGTACCGGCCTCCTGCCCCAGGGCCGTGCGGAGCACGTCGTCCTGGACGAGCGCCTCGGTGGCGTGCAGCAGCGTGCGCGGCATGGTGACGATCCCCCGCTCAGCGATCTGCTCGACCGAGAGCGTGTAGAGGTTGTCCAGGTTGGGCTCACCGGGATCGAGGTCGCGGTCGATGCCGTCCATGCCGGAGGCGAGCATGACGGTGAGGGCGAGGTAGGGGTTGGCCGACCCGTCGCAGCCGCGGTGCTCCACCCGGCCGCCGTCGGGGATACGCATCATCTGCGTCCTGTTGTTGCCGCCGTACGTCGCGTATGCGGGTGCCCAGGTGGCGCCGGAGACCGGCGCACCCACCCCCATCCGCTTGTAGCTGTTGACCGTCGGACAGGTCACCGCCATCGAGGCCCGCGCATGCTCCACGAGGCCGCCCACGAACGAGTACCCGAGCTTCGACATCCCCAGCCCGCGCGGGTCGGACTCGTCGAGGAAGAGCTGCTCGTCGCCTCGCCAGAGGCTGGAGTGCATGTGCAGTCCGTTGCCGGTGCTGTGGGAGAACACCTTCGGCATGAAGGTGGCGGCCATCCCCGCCTCGTGCGCCAGCGTGTGCACCATGTAGCGGAAGAAGATCAGGCGGTCGGCCGAGGTGAGCGCGTCGGTGTAGTGGAAGTTCTGCTCGAACTGGCCGTTGGCGTCCTCGTGGTCGTTGGCGTAGTTGCCCCAGCCGAGCTCGTTGCTGTAGCGCGACACCGTCGTGAGGTGCGGGTACATCCGGCTGAGCGCCTTGACGTCGTAGCAAGGGGAGGAGGCCGTGTCGAGGGGGTCGGCCACCCGGACGCTGCCGTCGGCGTTGCGGGAGACCAGGAAGTACTCCGCTTCGGTGCCGACCTTGTAGGTCATGCCCCGCTCGGCGAGTCGAGCGAGCTGGCGCTTGAGGATGACGCGGGGCGAGAAGCCCCAGGGCTCACCCTCGACATGGATGTCGCACTGAAGGACCGCGAGACCGGGTTGCCAGGGCACCCGCACGTAGGAGTCCGGATCGGGCATCGCGATCAGGTCCGGGTCGGAGGGGGACTGCCCCATCGGACCGGCGGCGAAGCCGGCGAAGCCGGCACCACCGTCCATCATCACGTCGAACGCCTCTGCGGGAATCAGCTTCGCGCAGGGTTTGCCGTGCATGTCGACGAACATCGCGAAGAAGAACTCGATGCCGTCCTTTTCCGCACGTTTCTTGAGAGCCTCGCGAGCATCCGTCATTGCGTCATCCCTACGTTCCCGGGCCCGGTCGGGCCTGCCAAGTGGGTGCTGCGGGTGGTGAAGTTTTGCGGACGCTACGCCTGATTCCGGCACCAGCACAAGAGTTGCTCACAAAGAGACAATGTGCATCCATAGTGGACCTGCCGCACCGACTCCCAGTGGTCCGCTCTCCGCGCGCGGGCCGAGCCGCGGGCCGTGCGGAGGCGGACCAACCGGCATAGACCACGGCGCGGCCTGCGCTCTCGCGGGCGGACGCCCTCAGGGTTCTGAGTGCCGCGATCCGGCCCCGAGACGACCAGGTTCGGTGGCTCTCTCGAAGGCTTCAGCGCCAGGCCAACGTCGCCCGGCAACCTGGGTGATTCTCGTAGTTTGGCCCGCAAAGCGGGCCTTCACCCATGGGTTGCGGCGTTCCGATAGCCCGGATTCTACGAGATTCTCTGCACGCCCGGGTGGTCGTCTTCAGGCCGACCTGGGCGCATACATGATCACCGCCACACCGAGCAGACAAATGCCCGCGCCGACCAGGTCGTAACGGTCGGGCTCGAACCCGTCGAGGACCATTCCCCACACCAGTGACCCGGCGACGAAGACGCCGCCGTACGCAGCGAGGATCCGGCCGAAGTTCGCATCAGGCTGGAAGGTCGCCACAAAGCCGTAGATCGCCAGGGAGACGATCCCGGCTCCGACCCAGAGCCAGCCACGATGCTCGCGCAGGCCCTGCCACACGAGCCAGGCTCCGCCGATCTCGGCGACGGCTGCGGCAGCGAACAGGACCAGGGAACGGAGCAGCATCATGGACGAAGGATGGCAGTCCGCGAGGCCGCACTGGAGCCCGACACCAGTGTGCGTGCATGATGGCAGGGTGCATCCGCGACCACGCCCCCAGTCGTGGCCACACTTCAGCAGCCCGCTCCGTTCCACGGCCGTCACCGCACGACTCGGTCGCGCCCTCGGTATCTGCTTCGCCGTCTGCTTCGTGACCGGGATGCTCAGCCACTACCAGTACCAGCCGTGGGGCTGGCTGCCCGTGCCGGCGAGTCCCGTGCAGGCCTACCGGTTCACCCAGGGACTGCACATCGCCACGGGCGTGGCCTCGATCCCCCTGCTCCTGGTCAAGCTCTGGTCGGTCTACCCCAACCTGTTCCGGTGGCCGATCGTGCGCTCCCCCATGCACGGTCTGGAGCGGCTCTCGGTCGCCCTCCTCGTCTCCTCGGCGCTGGTGCAGCTGCTGACCGGTTTCCTCAACACCCTGAACTGGTACCCGTGGCCCTGGTCCTTCCCCTCCACGCATCGCTACCTGGGCTACGTCGTGATGGGCTCGATCCTGCTGCACATCGGGATCAAGCTGCCCGACATCAAGTACGGGCTGCAGGCCAAGCTGGCCGAGGCCGACGTACTGACCGAGATCGCCTGGGACGAGAACCCGCTCGCCCACAGCAACGCCGGAGTGGTCGCTCCTCCCGAGATGGCGGCGATCGACCGCCGCGGCCTGTTCGCGGCCGTGGGCGCGGGAATCGGCACGATCGTGGCGGTCACCATCGGTCAGACCGTCACGCCGCTGGCTCCGGTCGGCCTGCTCGCCACTCGACAGGCCTCCAAGGGGCCGCAGCAGGTGCCGGTGAACAAGACCGCGCGCTCGGCGGGAGTGCTCGTCCTGGCCCGCGATCCCGAGTGGCGGCTCGACGTGGTCGGCCCCTCCCCCTTCACCCTCACGCTGGCTGACCTGACCACGATCGAGCTCGCCGACCGGCACTTCCCGATCAGCTGCGTCGAGGGCTGGAGCGTCGGCGCCGACTGGCGAGGGATCCCGCTCATCGACCTGGTCCGACGGGCCGGGGGCGACGCGTCCTCCCGGGTCCAGGTCATCTCGCTGCAACCCAGGGGGGCCTACGGCCGCAGCACTCTCGACGGGCCGCAGGTCTCGGCCGCACTGTTGGCGACCCACATCAACGGGGAGCGCCTCAACCTCGACCACGGCTATCCCCTCCGGCTGATCGCGCCCAACCGGCCGGGGGTGCTGCAGACCAAGTGGCTGCAGCGCGTGGAGATCAGCTGATGCGCAACTACCGGATCGCGCTGTGCGTCGCAGGTGGGCTGCTGCTGGCCTTCGGTGCCTTCCGGCTCCTGACCGGCCTCGACCTCGGAGACCTGCTCGCCCTGTCGTTGTGGCTGGTGGTCGCCCTCGTGGTGCACGACGTCGTGATCGCCCCGCTGACGGTGGGAGCCGGCGTACTGCTGACCCGGGTGCCGCCGCGCGGGCGTCGCTACGTCCAGGGCGGCCTGATCGTGGGCGCACTCATCACCGTCATCGCGCTTCCGCTGATCTATCGTCGCGGCACCCAGCCTGAGGCGGAGGCCATCCTGCTGCGCGACTACGCGGGCAACCTCGCCCTGCTGCTCGGTCTCACGGCCGCCGTCGCGCTCACGCTGTACGCGGTCCGGGTGCTCCGTGAGCAGCGCACCGCCAGCGACGTCGACGCGGACTGATCTTTCCCCGACCCGCTGAGAGCGGCGGCGGTGATGCGCGCCGGCGCGCGCCTGCTCTTTTCGCCGGCCTCGTACGTCGCCGACCCGGCGTCGACCGCCGCCAGGTGGTCGTCGAGGCGACCGAGCGCGGCCGGGACCTCCGAGAGGCGGCCGCCGCTGCTCAGTCCGAGGTCGCCTGCGCCACCGGACTCGACCCGGCGGACCTGGCCGATCTGCGAGCCCGGCTCCGCACCCTCGCCGCTGCCCTCGACCCCCTCACCCCATCCTCTCCGCATCCTGCGGTGGGGACGACCACACCTGAAGGAGATCTGCCATGACCCAGACCATCGACCCCGGCGCCGAGGTCGGCGACATCGCCGAGGCGGCCGACGAGGTCTCCGCGGACGCCTCGCTCTACGAGCGCCTGGGCGGCGCCTACGCCATCGCTGGGGCGGTCGACGTGCTGGTCGACAGGCTCTTCGACAACGCTCTGGTCAACGCCAACGCCGGCGTGCACGCGCACCACGGCGACTCCGCCAACGGTCCCGGCTACAAGTTCCTGGTCACTGCCTGGTCCATCGAGGCTGCGGGCGGCCCGAAGTGCTACCTGGGCCGCGACATGGTCGCGGCCCACGACGGACTGTCCATCGACGAGGCCGGCTTCGACGCGGTGGCCATGGAGATCGCGGCCACCTTGATGTTCCTGGGCGTGCCAGAGCGTGAGCGCACCGAGTTCAACGACATCATCGAGAGCTACCGGTCCCAGGTGGTCCAGGCACCCGGGGCCTAGCGTCACCCGGGCGGCGGGGCCCGACACGGTCGGTCGGCCCGGTCGGCCTACATGATGTTGCCGGCGCCCGGGGTGTAGGACGCCGCGACGACGCTGTCGGTGATGAGCGTCTGCGACTTCAGGACACCGCTGTAGTCGGCGACGGCTGCCTCGACGTCGAGCGTGGCTACCTCGACGTTGAGGCTGGCGGCGCGCAGCGTCAGCACCCCGTCGCTCTCCAGACTGACCGGGCCCGGGGTCACGGTGCCCCAGGTCGCGCCGGTCCAGATCGGCCGCGCCACGTCGCCCTGCTCGAACTCCACCCAGATCGTGGAGCCCACCTCCGGCATTCGCAGCAGCGACTGCGGTACGGGCGGGATCGAGGCCTCCGCCCACACTGCTGAGACCGATGCGCTCGGCACGTCCACCTGGAGCCTGCCCTGGGAAGTGGGGTCCTCGCTGTCGACGACGGTGGCGCGGTGCTTGCCGTAGAGCTCGGTCATGGGGTCCTCCGCGGTGTGGGTGGTGGTGGGGGCTGGGACGAGCGGGTTGGTCGACGGAGCTCGCTGGCTGGTGATCACCGTCTTGCGGAACTGGCTGGCGTCGTCGATGGAGACCGGGGTCTCCAGCACCTGGGCCAGCACGGCGATCCAGGCCACCCAGACGCCGGGCGAGGACGGGACCGGAGTGAAGTCCGAGCTCTTCACGCGCACCGGGATGGTGCTGTCGTCCACGGTGCCGGCCGGAAGCACTGAGCTCGCCCCCTCGATGGTGCTGGTCGCCGGGTCGTCGGTGGTCTCCAACGAGGTGGAGAAGAAGAACGAGCCCGCCGAGGTGTGGGTCGCGCTCGAGGCCGCTGCCGTGATCGCCGCCGCAACGCCGGTGTCGCCCTGGCCGGAGAACTTGGCGACGGCCCGCGCCACGAAGTCGGTGCGCACCGGTGGCCAGGCGGTGACCTGGTTGACGTCCTTGTCGAAGTTCACCGCCCAGGTGCGCGCGAGCCGGTGCTCCCGCTTGGACCCGAGGTGCCGGAAGACCGCCACCCGCAGCGGGGCGTAGATGGTCAGCTCGGGGCCGAAGAGCTGGCCGAGCATGACCATGAACGAGGCGTCCCTGCCGACGTCGCAGCCATAGAGGCACACGGTCGTCGCCTTCGTGACGGCCGGCGCGCCCAGCACCGCCGGGTAGCCGTCGGTGCCGGCCTTGCTCAGGGCGGACTTGAGGGTGTCGGTGGTGATCAGCCCGCCCTCGTCGTTGCGGCGCGCGACGCTGATCGGGAACTGCAGCGAGGAGAACCCCGTGGCGTGGCTGACCAGGTTGATGACCGGGAAGAGCTGTCCTCCGGCCGCGCGGGCGCGGAGGTCGGCGAAGACCTCCTCCAGGGTGCGATCGGCAGCGCCGGCCGGCTTCACGACCGTGGATGACGGGCGGGCGCCGAAGAAGCCCTCGGCCTCGGTGAAGTAGCCGGCGCCGCCGGGGTCGGAGCCCATCAGGTAGGTGATCTCGGCCATCAGCTGCCCCGCACATCCATGGCGAGGTCGAAGGCGAGCCCGCTCGCACCCTCGCCACGCCCCGTGGAGACCGAGCGGGAGGCCCAGACGTGGCGGCCGCCGTCCGCCGAGCGTGCCAGGAACCAGCGGCGGCGTACGGTCACGCCCGCAGGGCCGACCTCCTCCTCACGCAGCGGGTGGCCGCGCAGCTCACGCAGGACGCTGGAGCGCGGGTCGGAGACGACCAGCACACCCCAGGTGTCCGCTCGCGGCAGCACTGCCTCGACCAGGGCCACGGCCCGGTGCTGCTGGTCGACGCCGGCCAGGCCGGGCCGGTCCTCGTCGAGGTGGACCGGCACGAACGGGATCCAGTGCTCGGGCACGTCGGTCATCAGCCGGTAGAGCAGCTCGGCGTCGCTGGGCAGCTCCGGGGACGCCGGCGCGGAGGCGGTGTACTCCGCGACCACGTCGTGGGTGGTGCCCGCCTCGTCGGTGACGATGCTCTCCACGCCCCAGACCAGGTTGGCGTTCTCGTCGCGGACCAGCCGCACCTCCTCGACCACCCGTCCGGCCAGCCGGCCGACCGTGGCCGACGGCACCAGCAGATGGGGAGGTACGCCGGGTGGCGCGGACGGCATGAACATCGACCAGTGCGGGTCGCTCGCCACCGCGATCAGCTCGTGCTCGCCGAAGGTGTCACGCACCACGACCTCCGGCACCGTCGCGATCGTCCCGTGGTCGACCGGGACCGGGAAGGTGAACCAGTCGTTGCCGTAGGTCGAGCTGAACTCGACCAGGGCCAGCCGCGCGAGGTCGTGGGTCGCCGCATCGATCCGGTGCAGCGCGAGCCGAGCGTCCTCGAACTCCCAGTAGCGCTCGTTGGGCATGCCCGGGAACTGCAGCCGCGTCGGGATCCGGCGCACCCACGGCACCGGCTCGACGGCGTCCTCCAGCCGCAGCTCGGCCGCCTTGGCGGTGAGGTCGAGGTCGGCGACGTCGACCACCTCGCGCGTGTGCGCGGGGGCGGTCGCCACTGCCTCGCCGGCCGAGCCGAGCTCGAAGCGCCGCTCGAGACGCTCGGCGATCCAGGAGGCCGGGCCCGTGCCGAACGTCGTCTCGCACCAGGTGGCGTGCTCCTCCAGAGTCGAGCGGTCCGCAGCGATGCGCGGGCGGCGTGCTGCCGAGCGCGGCAGCCAGGTCGGCATCGGTGCCGCCCGCGCGGACCGCGGCCGCGACTGCCAGCCCGTCCGGGTAGGCCGCGGCGGCGCGCTGGAGCAACCGTGGGGCGCTCGCGGGAGCCGTCAGCGCGAAGGCGGCGCGCAGGTCACCCAGCGTGGTGCCCGGCAGCGAGGCGGCCAGTCTCCGACCGGCGTCCACCCGGTCGCGCAGGCTGGTGACCGGGCCGGAGGACTCCCCTGCCACCACCGCCTCCAGCACCTGGCGGTCCGCGTCGTAGGGCTGCATCTCCTCGGACCCGGCGGGACGCCAGCCGTCGAGCGGGTCCCGGCGTACCCGAAGCGAGGCCTGGACCGGGCTGCCGGTGTCCTCCCCGGCCAGCTCGCCGAACTGCCGCTGCCGGGCCAGCCCCCACAGGGGGTCGTGCACCGGCGCGGCGAGTCCTCGACCCGGGTCGCCCTCACGAGTGACCGGCTCGACCCGGTGGAGCGCGTAGACCTTGCTCACGGCTGCCCCTTGGACACGTAGCGCGCGGGGAACTCGACCGCGTGGGCGATCAGGTCCCGCCACGGCACCTCGTCGTCGAACTCCGAGATGTAGATGGCCGGCAGCACGGCCGGCACCCGTCGGCTCGCGTCGAGGTCCACCAGCCGGCACCGGGCCAGCTCGAGTGCCTCGTCGAGCACCGAGAACAGCGACTCCTGGGTCCACGGAGCGGTGAGGTCTCCGGGCACCGCGAGCAGGATGGTGTTGGGCGCGCGGGAGTCCGGCGAGGAGAGGTTGGCGGCGACCGCGCCGGCCCCGCCTCGGTCGGGCACCACCTCGACCCAGGCGTCGACCTCGACCCCGACGGCGGACCCCGCGCCGACCGGGAGCCTTCGTCGTGGACCACGACGAAGCTGACGACGGGCTGTCGACCGATCGGTCCGGGGAAGGCTCGCCCGACCCAGCGACGGGCGGCGGCCACCTCCCCGGTCGTGGCGTCCGGTCCGACCGCCCCCGCGACCGACGGCGTCTGTGCGGCCGACGAGCAGCGGCTCCGGCGTGCCCCGGAGGTCGGCGTACAGCAGCGCCTCGTCGAGGTGCGCGCGCCGGGTCGCTGACCCGGCCGGTGTCCTGGACCCATCCGGCGAGGTCGCCGCGCCCCACGCCGAGCTCGCCCTGGTCGGTGGCCCACGGGACACCGTCGGGCAGAGCGACCCTCCCGGTCACCACGCAGTCGCCGCCGAACAGCGCGCGCGCCGCCGTCGGTGCGTCGCTCGCCGTACGGGCCTCGCTCACCCGGCGTGCCAGCACCGCCTTCGCGTCGGCCTGCGAGGTCCGCGCGTCGATGCCCCACCGCACCAGCTCGTCGAGGTCGAGAGGGCCAGGGTGATCGGGTTCGTCGGCGTGCACCTCGGTGGCCAGCGCCTCCACCTGGGCGAGTACGCCGGCCAGCGCTCCGCCGTCGTCGTCGGCCGTGGCGCCACCCGGGGCATCCTCGCCGCGTGGACGCAGGGTCGAGGCGGAGAGCGGTCGCCGGCCTGCCAACGCCTGGTGCCAGCGGGCTGCATGCTCGAGCAGGTCGATCAGGTCCGCGTCGGCGTCCGGGTCGAGCCCGATCGAGGCGCCGTCGAGGTGGCCGGTCTCGGCCCGGACGAGGGCGAGGAGCACCGGGAAGGGCGCGGCGGACCCCGTCGAGGCGGCGTCCGCGGCCAGGTCGAGTGCGGTCAGTCCCAGCCCGGCGAGCGCGGCGGCGCCGATCTCGGCTCCCTCGCCGTCGAGCAGGCGCGCCGTCACGTCGGTCAGCGGCCCGAGTCGACGCGCCACGAACGCGTCGGCCTCGGGGGCCAGCGATGCCCGAGGGCTCGACGCGGCGTACCCCGCCGGCCGGTCCTCGCCGCCGAAGACCGCGAGCAGCCGCTGGTCGATGCCCTGGCCGCCACGCGGGGTGGCCGCCACGTCGAAGGCGTCGGGTGGCACGCCGGCCCGGCTGATCATGTCGGTGGCGGCGGAGGCCCGGGCGAAGTTGGCGCCGGCCAGCTGCTGCACCGACTCGGCCAGCCCGAGGTCGGTCAGGCCGTCGAGCGCGCCGATCAGCGCCACCACCGCAGCAGCGATCGCGGTCCGGCAGGAGTCGGCGTCGAGCCCCGCCGGTACGTCGGTCATCACCGCGTCCACGACCGGGTCGAGACGCTTCATCGCATCCTGGGCGACCCGCCAGCCGTCGACCACCTGCCGCTCGCTCGGCAGACCGGCATCCTCGGCCGTGGCGACCGTCAGCGGATAGCGACGGCGCAGCTCGAAGACGGCCCAGTCGACCTCGGTGCCCGCACCCGAGGCGTCGTGCAGGGCGCGCTCGAGCTGGTAGCCGAGGAGCGCCCCGAGCTGCTGACCGTTGCGCATGCCGTCGGCCAGTGCGAGCGCCTGGCGCAGCCGCTCCGAGCGGAGGTCGACCGCGAACGGCGCCTCGGCGTCGCCGGCCGGCCCACCGTGGGCGATCCACGCTGCGCGCAGGACCCCGGCGACGTCCGCGTGCTGGAGCGAGGGTGCGACCACGAAGCCCTGGTTCGCGGTGTCACGCACCGTGCCGTCCGGGAGGTCGTCGCGACCCACCTGGGGCAGCGCCCGACGCTGGACCCGCTCGACCAGACCCCAGGCTCCGAGCTGCAGCCCGGTCGGGCGCTGCTGGCGCACCTGGTCGAGCCGCCGCGTGGCCAGCGACGTCACCCAGGCGTCGTAGCGGTGCGAGGCGCAGTCGAGCACCTCCCCGGCCAGCCGCGCCCGCCGCTCGGAGGGGATGGCGGCGAGGTCTGCGTGCGCGCCACGGTAGGTCATGAAGGCCTCGTGGTGGCGGTACCTCGCAAGCTCCTGGACGGTGGGGGCCAGCGCGAGCAGGTCCCCGATGCGGTCTCGCACGGTGAGCTCGACCCCGGCCTCGTCGAGGGTGCGGATCGCGAGCTTGTCGTCCAGCGTCGGAACAGCCTGCAAGGTCACCTCGGGGCTGGCGCTGACCGCGACCTCGGACAGCCGGGTGAGGTGGAACGCCGGCGTCACCGAGGCCGCGAAGCCGGCGAGCTCCGCGTCGGCGACCGGCGTGACCAGCTGGTCCGCGACATTGGAGGTCACCTGCAGTGCCGCGTTGCGCAGCAGCAGACCGAGGATGCTGGTGGCCTCCTTGGGGCTCGGCGCCACGAGCGGGAAGTCGAGGTCGTCGTCGTTCGACATCGGCAGCCACAGGTCGACAGCGTCCTGGTGAACAGCTGCGAGACGACCCCCGGCAGGACCGCGCCGAGCCCGAGCTCCGCCACGATCCGGCGCTCACGGACACCGGGTGCGCTCTCGTCCTCGACGAGTCCGAGGGCGGCTGCCCACGGGCGGGTCGAGTCGCGTTCGCCGTACGCACCCGGACCCGGCTGGACACCGCCTCGTGGGTGTACGCCGCCACGCCTGACGGTGCCTGCCCGCGGCCGGAGAGCCACAGCGGCCGAAGCTGCGGGAGATGCTCGAAGAGCCAGCGGGTGAACGCGTCGTCGCCGTCGGCGGGCCTCGCCTGCCGGGGCTGCACCGGGAGCACGCCGTAGGGCTGACGGCCCAGGCGCAGCGCCGGAAGCGGTCCGCCGCCACGCAGCCAGGTGGTCACGTGGCGGTGCACCTGCGGCAGCAGCCGGAGCGGGAATCCCGGCTGGGCCTGGGTGCGGAGGTAGGGACCCCAGGTGGCCTCGAAGAGCGCCCGCGCCATCACGCCGACCTCGGCGGAGTCGGCATCGGCGGCACCCACCAGCCCGGCCAGGTGGTCGATGTCGATCCCGAGCGCTCGGGCCAGCACCGCCGCGTTGGAGGAGTCGGCCGGTACCGGACGGCTCGTCGGGTCGAGGCGTGCGGGGTCGGGCCGGTCCGACCAGCCGCTCGTGGAGTCCGCCAGGTTGTTGGTCGGGGTGCCGGGAGGGATGAACCCCGCACCGTGCGTGACCCGGTGGCGGTCCAGCAGGTCGACGACCAGCGCTCCGGCGGCCTCCGCGTCCAGCGAGACGCAGACCCCCGCGACGGCCACCTCCTCGACCACTCGGGTGAACGCCGGGAGCGGCACCTCGACGGCCATGCCGGCCTCGACTGCTGCCGGGAAGTCCGAGAGCCACCGGGCGTCCTCGCCGAGCACCACGACGTCGTCTCCGAACTGCGTCGGGTCCGCGGGTGCGTTCGTGGTGGGCGGCAGTCCCGACCCGGAGAGGTCGACCCCGACCTGCAGCGTGTCGGCCACGGGCAGACCGGGTGTGATCGTCGCGGTCCCGTCGACCCGGGTGCGCACCAGGAACAGGTCAGGCAGCGCGCGTGCCACTGCGGCTCGCGAGGTGCCGGCCGGTCGCAGCGTCACCTCGGGGAAGGTCGGCGGGCTGGCGGTGTCGATCGGCTCCAGCCGCTCGCGCACCCACAGCGCCCGATAGGCCCCCAACCGCGCGCTGAGCACCGACCAGGCCTCGCCCTCGGTCGTGCCGGCGCGCACGGAGGTCCAGTACTCGCGCCCCTGGTCGACCTCCTCCTGGCTGAGGTCGGGCTCGTGGTCGTCGAGGTGGAGGTCGTCGGGGAAGATCCGGACCTTGAGCACCGGCGCGTCGTCCGGGCCCGCGAACCGGGTCTCCAGACGCACCGGGAGGAGCGCGATCGGGAGGCTCTGGTCGACCCCGGGCAGCAGGGTCCCCTCCGCGGCGCCGGGCAGGGTGCCCAGCTCGTCGATCAGCTCGCTCAGCCCGCCGTGCACCCGGTCGCGCAACCGGCCCAGGCGACGTACGGCCGACTCGTGGCGCTCCCCCGCCACCCGGCGGCGCTCGCTCGCCCGCTCGATCTCGGCGACGTCCCCGAGGCGCAGCGCGGAGGCGAGCCCGGCCTCGGCCTCGGCCAGCGCCCACCTCAGCTTCGCCGTGCGGTCCTCGGCCTCGAGGTGCTCGACGCGCCCGGCGGTGAGGCGCTGGCGCAGGCGCTCGACCTCGGCCGCGGGACTCACGGCGCCTCCTCCGGAGGCAGCAGCCGCACGGCCGGGATGCCTCGTCGGAACGGGAACTGCAGCGTGATCCAGGCCTGGGTCGAGGCGTTCTGGCCCCACCGGTAGCGCGGCGAGCTGCTCAGGTCGATGCCCTTCTCGAGGTCCAGGGCGCTGCTGGACTCGGTGAGGAAGCCGGTGGGCGCCTGGACGTGCTCCCAGGTGGCGTCGTTCCAGGACTCCGGTGTCGCGGGACCGGGGCTGGTGGCGTCGGGCTCGTCGAGACCGAAGCGCGGCTCGGTGAAGTGCTCGGCGAAGAAGAACCACCAGTGGTCGTCGGCGTCGGGCCGCAGCGCCGCCTCACGGACCAGCTCCGCGGTCAGCCCGGTGAACCCGACGAGCAGCACGTCCGGCTCGAGCAGCCCGACGAAGTCCGGCTGGAGGCTCTCGCCGGGCACCCGCACCCCGTCGTCGAGCGTGGTCCGGGCCGCGAACACGATCAGTCCCGGGTAGCGCTGCACGCAGCTCGCCCTTGACGACCAGCACCAGCGGGTCCGCCAGCTCTTCCGGCGCACCGGCCCGCCGGGTCAGGCCGGCCAGTGTGCTGGTCGCCCGGTGCAGCTCCTGGGCCAGGTCGAACTGGTCCGCGCGCTCCGCGGTCGCGAGGTGGGTCCAGAACTGCCGCGCGTAGGTGCCGCGCTGGTCGGTGGGGTACTCGCGCCACAGCAGCTCGCGGGCGAGCTCGTGGTTCATCCCGACCAGGAACGACATCAGGAACTCGCGGTTGGCCGCGACCAGCGTGGTGGTGTCTGCGGGCAGCTGGTCGAGGCCGGGCAGCAGCCAGTCGTGGGAGATCGCCGCGAGCTGGGAGTACGTCGGCTCGGACAGGTCGGGGGCGGCCATGATGTCGTCGAGCACCTCCGCCTGCGCGTCCTCCAGGGCGGAGATGCGACTGTTCACCGCGCGCCGGATCGTCAGCGACGGCTCGAGCGCGGCGAGCAGGGGCGCCCTCAGCGACTCCAGGCCGCCGGCCAGCGCCCGTCCCGGCCGGGCGGCGGCGTCCCCGGATCGCACCACCAGCCCGGCCAGCCCGGCCACGGCCTCGCCGAGCTCGCTGCGGATCCCACCCACCCGGGCAGGAGGCACCGCGAAGTCGACGACCGGCTCCCGCTGCGCCACGAACGTCCCCCCGACGAGCTCGTCGAGGACCGACAGCCCGATCGTGGTCGCCCCCCTGCCCGTCCGGGCCGCCTCGGACAGGCGCACGGTGTCCAGGACCACGGAGCTCCCCACGTGGCTGACCAGGTCGGGCTCCGCGCGGACCGTGTCCAGCACGTCGCTGCGCCGCAGTACGGCGCTGAGCTCGAGCCTCTCGGCTCGATGAAGCGACAGCTCGTCGACGCGGTGCGCACCTGCCGCGCTGTGGGCCAGCATCCCCTCCAGGGCCAGGCCCAGCCCGTCGCGCAGCCGGTGCTCCACGACAGGTCCGAGCCGGTGCGGGAGCGGACCCGGCCGCGGAGGTCTCGACGGCCTCGTCGGTCCCGTCGGTCCCGTCGGTGGCGACGGTGGCGGTGGAGGAGGAGTGACCACCTGCGCCAGCGCGGCCGACGGCACCAGCCCGATCACCGACATCGCGGCGTCGACGTCGACCGATTCGGCCGAGAGGTGGGCGACCACCTCACCGGCCGTGGGCAGCGTGAACGTCTCCAACGTGCTGATGGCATCGAGCCGGGACGCCGCTGCGGCGGGGGTGAGCGCGGAGACGTCCTCGTCCACGAGCCGCCCGAGGACCTCCTTGGTGACGGCCTCACCCCACACCCGGCTCGGCGGCTCCAGGGCGTCCAGTGAGTCCAGCGGCACCCGCTGGAGCAGGGCGTCGGGCCTGTCGGACCGTGCGGCCACGGCCTGCACACCCATACCGTCCTGCCAGCTGCTGGCGTGGGCCAGGGCCCCGCGCGCCCGGGTGAAGCGGCGCAGCTCGACCGAGACGACGGCGGGTGGCACCGGCGAGTCCCGGAGCCGACCGACGACGGTCTCCCCCGGAGCGAGGAGCACCTTGGCGTGCAGCGGAGCCGTGCTGGTGAGCAGGGCACCGGAGTCGATCTTCGTCAGCCACCGGTCGAAGAGCCGCTTGGTGGTGCCCAGGGAGTACTCCGCTCGACGCCGCAGCCGGTTGGCCTCCAGCACCTCACCGACCTGGCGCCACGCCTGCTGCATGTAGTGCTCCTGGTTGCGGCGGACGACCTCGGCACCCAGCCCGGCGGCCACCCGGTGCCGGGGGTCGAGGTTCACGCCGTCGAGCCACGGCGGCACCGCACCTCCGCCGAGGTTGGCCGCGCGCGCCGGGGTCCCGACCGGCAGCTGGCCGTAGACCGGAGGCCCCACGCGAGGAGGGCTCTCACCGAGCAGCGAGACGTCGTAGTCGGCGTCGGTGAGCCGTGAGCGCAGCGCGGTCAGGTAGTCCGGGGCCACCAGCCCGGCGACAGGCTCGGTGTGCTCGCCCGGTGGGCGCAGGGCGACGTGCAGCTCGAGGTCGCCGGCGCCGGATCGCGGCAGGTTGCTCAGTGGGTGGTCGAGGCGGAGCCGGCGACGGCCGAGACCCTCCGGCAGCGGCACGCCGTGCAGCCGACGGACGAGCGACTCGAAGTCACCCGAGGGGCCGGTCGAGAACCGGAACCAGTGATAGACCGGCAGCTCGACGTCACCGACGCCCGGCTGCCAGCCCGGCCCGGCGGCTGTCCGCAGCGGGTCGTCGGCGGCGATGTCCACACCGAGCCCGGCCAGCCGGCCAGCCTCGAAGGTCGGGACCACACACGCCAGGTAGCGGGCCTCGGGAGCCAGCCGCCGTGGGGAGACCAGGCGGGAGAGCGACCGCGAGGGGTCGTCGGGCACCGTGTCGGTGCCCAGCAGCTGCGCGTGGGCCCACAGCCAGGCACCGGACGGATCCGGTCGCTGGTCGCCCGGGACGGTGACTTTGGTGCCCAGATCGGTGACCTCCAGCGGGTCGGCCAGCTCGGTCTCGTCGATCACCGCGAGCATCAGCCACGGGTGCACCCGGCCGTCTGTGCCAGGCCGGCTGAACAGCCACGGCAGGTCAGGCGCGTCGAACTCGACGAGCGCGAGGTAGTTCGGCTCCGCGTTGTGCACCCCCGACCGCGGCCAGCTGCGGATGACCTGGGCCGGCGGGATCCCGATCACGTCAGCGGGCGACATCATCGCCACCTGTCGGGTGATGTCCGCCTGCCCGGTGACCTGCACCGTGATCGCGGCGGAACCCTCGGGGCTGGGGGCGAAGCCCCTGCGGACCACCGAGGAGAAGGTGTACGTCGCCAGGCTCATCGGCCCAGCCCCTGGAGCTCGTAGTCGGCCAGGGCCACGGTGTCGGCGCTGTGCACCGCCGAGGCGGCGAAGGCGCGGTCCAGCCCGACGCCGAGCCCCTCGGCCATCGCGCCGGTGGCGGCGTCGACCACGGCGTACTGCGTGGGGTTGACCTTGAGCTGCTCCATCGGGTGCGCGACGACGTCCCGGCCGCCGTGCGAGCGCCCGGCCGCGCCGAGCACGCTCCAGCCCATCAGCGCCTCGTCGACTCCGCGGAACCGTCGCGAGCCGGCGGGTGGACGCTGGTCCTGGGTGCTCTCCTCGTAGCCGACCTCGGCCACGAGCGGGTCGACGAGCGGGGCCCAGCCGGTGCCGGCGATCGTGTAGCCGGCACGGTGCGCCACGAAGGCCGGCTTGGACAGCTTCTCCTCATCGGTCAGGTCGAAGAACTGCGCCGAGGCGAACAGCTCCTCGGCGGCCACGGGCGTCGCGAGAGCCGCGGTCACGGTGACCTCGACCGGCCCGGCGTCGGCGACCGAGGCGCTGCCGAAGCGCGCGAGCGCGACGCCGAGGGGCGCGACGGTCTGGGTGAGCCGGAGCCTGCCCAGCGGGTGCAGTGCCGTGGCGCCCTCGCGCAGGGTGACGACGCCGCCGTCCTGCGCCGGGATCACGTGCGCCCACACCGGCGCCTGGTCGAGCGCGCGGCGTACCTCCGCGGCGACCAGCACCGACGGCGGAGGCTGCTCGTGCGACTCGCCCCAGCTGAGCTCGAGGGTCCCCGAGACCGAGAAGAACAGGAAGGAGATCTTGGCGCGGGCCCGTGCCCGCCAGCGGCCCGGACCCTCCAGCAGCACCTCGAGCTTGGCGCTGAGGATGTCCGCACCCTCGAAGCTCAGCCGGAAGCTGCCGCGCAGCTCCGCGGTGAAGGCCAGCCTCGGCTGGGTTCGGATCAGCACGTCGAGCGTGAGCCCGCCCCGGATGTCGATCGGCCCGAGCTCGGCCACGACGGCCAGCCCGCCACCGAACTGCACCGTGCTCGGGGTGAGGGCGAAGTAGGCCTCCGCGCGGATGGAGAGGATCGGCGAGGGCGCGATGGAGAGGGCCAGTCGGCGTACCTCGCCCAGCCCCGCGGGGACGGGGAACCCGGGGAAGAAGCCGCCCGCGGTGAACAGGAACCCGGACGGCCCGGCGCGCAGGGCCAGGTCGCCGCTCAGGTCGAAGGTCGCGATCCGCGAGTTGGCCAGCGACGCGTCGAAGCTGACGTCGCCGGTGGAGGCGTTGATGACGCCGCTGAAGTCGGCCCGCAGGTCGATGATCGGCAGGTCGGGAGTCGGCAGCCCGATCCGCAGCGAGCCGATGATCGCGATCACCACCGGGTCGGGGAAGGTGAAGACCACCCCGACGCTGACCGTGACGAAGGAGACCGGCCGCCCCCAACCCAGCTTGAGCATCGGGCCGACCACGACCTGGTTCGCCCGCGCCGGGAACACCTGCTTGACCGCGGCGATCACCTCGACCGCCCGCGCGGCGAGGTCGTGGGGGAACATCACGTCGCTCATCCGGCCCGATCGGACCGTCGCCGTCAGCGCGTCGGTGTCCATCGTCCGGTTGATGCCGAAGATGCCGCCGACGGCGTTGAGCGTGAGCCCGAGGAAGATCTCGATCCCCGGGTTGAACTCGACCGACATCACCACGACGAACGACAGCCGGCCCTCGACGGCCTCGATCACCCCCACCGCGCGGATGGTCAGCTCGACCGTCCCGAGCCGGAGCGCGAGCTCGAGGGCCCCGGAGACCCCGTGCTCCTCGATCCGCAGGAACCCGCCGCCGCTCACCACCCCGGCGTCGATGCTGATCCCGATCCCCGTCGGCGGGTTCAGCTCCGGGCTGCCGAGGTGGAGCAGTCCGAGGTTGCCGTCGCCGCCCTCGCGGATCTCCACCGGCTGGCGCAGGCCGATCCCCTCCACCGTCGCGGTCAGCACGCCGAGGTCGACGGTGACGGTGCCTGCGGCGACGAGCGTGAAGCCGCCGGAGGACGTGGTGATCTCGGTGCTCAGCCCCCGCACCAGCAGCCCGGGCAGGCGCAGCGTGTCGGGCCAGGTGGTCTTCAACCCGACGCCGCCTTCGGCGTGCAGCCCATCGCCGTCGGCGACGAGGATCAGCTTGCCGCGCAGCCGCACGCCGTCACGGGGCAGGAGCAGCGCCAGGATCGGACCGGCGATGTCACCCGGGACGGTGACCTCGAACCTCTCCAGGCCGGCGCGCAGCGCCCATCCGGTGGTGGACACCCTCGGGTCGAGCACCGGGCCGGCGAGCTCCAGTCGCAGGCCACCGGGCTGGCCGAAGGTGAACCCCTTCGCGAACGACGAGCCCAGGGTCAGCGTCGGTGAGCCGTCGGCGATCGCGACGGCCTCGCCCCACCCGGTGACCGCCACGCCGAAGGGCCTCTCGAACGGGTCGAGGTTGACCGTGGCGAGCGACGACAGCCGGAGCGGGGCGGCCACCGCCGCCGACCTCAGCACGACGGCGGCGAACCGCGGCGGGTCGCCGTTGCCGGGATCGTGCCCGAGTGCCTCGAGGGTGAAGGCGTGCGGCTCGTCGTAGGTGTCGGCGGCCAGGCGCAGCGTGATCCGCTGGAGGACCACATCGGCCTCGGGGACCTTCGCCCTCACCTCGGCCGAGACCTGGTCGGAGAGCGACACCGGGATGGTCACCACCGAGGTGGTCCTCGGACCCGTGAGGATCCCGCTGATGGTGATGTCGAGGTGGCGTCGCAGCGACTGGAAGCGACGCCAGACGTAGCCCGTGGGTGACTCCAGCACGTCGGAGATCACCGAGAAGACCGGCACCTCCGGTCCGACGAGGTGCAGCGCCTTGGCGAACGCCCAGGCGGCCGGCGCCCCCACCCTCAACGTGCGCTCGACCGCCTGCGCGAGCAGCGTCTCGATCACCGACCCGGCGTCGGGCAGCCCAGGGAGGTCGACGTCGGGCACCGCCGCCGCGTCGCCGAGCCGGCTCGCGACCCCGAACAGCTCCTGCATCGGCTCGACGAGCGAGAGCAGGTCGGGCCTGGGGCGGCCCAGCTCGGTGACCAGGACGGGTACGGCGTTCCTCAGCGCCGCGACGTCCACGCTGCGCGAGGCGACGTACGCCGCCACCGACTCGAGGTCGGCACCCTCCAGGCCGAGGTCGGCCAGCGTGCGGCGTACGACATCGTCCGCGGAGAGCTGGGCGACCAGCTCGTCGAGGACCCGGGCGAGGAAGGCCGCGATCGCACCGTCGAGCGGCGCCGGGGCAGGGTCAGCCACGACGGATCCCAGTCCCGCCACGCGGTGCCATCAGGGCCATCGAGCTCCTCGCGCTCCGGCGAGCGGCGGAACACACGCTCCGGGATGCCCGTGTCCCGTCCCCCCGCCTCTCGAACGTAGTCAGGCCTGGCGGCGAGGGGGATAGTCTCTTCGGACTAAATACGGAACGGCTTGAGACGATTTGTCTCATCTGACCGGATCACTAAACCGCTTGTAACGCGGAGTTATGGACGCTGAACAAGGCGTATGCCGAGCACCCAGCGTCAAGGACACCGCGTCACAAGCGCCGCGCGCTCCGGATCGATCTCCCCCCGAAGTTCGCACTGGCGAGGCGCCTTACTGCACCAGGACTGGTCCACCCCGCGTGACCTTCGTCCTCTTTGCGCATTTCGACGCTGTTTCGACCCGTATTTCCCCTCGGTCCTCTAGGGTCCTGAAACGTGATCAGGAGCGCCATGCGAGGTGGAGCCGTACTGCTCGCGACCCTCTTCGCAGCGGTCCTCGCGGTTGCCGCGACCCTTTCGCTCAGTACGCCCGAAGCCAGTCACGCCGACCACGCGGTCGCGGTGCCGGCCGCCACCCATGACTCGGCCCATGATCACGGCCACCCTGGCTCGGGACAGCAGGCCGGGGCCTCGCAGCCGGCCGAAGCCGCAGGACTCTCCTTCCCCGCTCTCGGCGACGGGACAGGAGGACTGTGCGTGGGTCTCGTCTGCCTGATGGCTGCGCTCATCGCTCTTGCGGCTCGCCTTGCTGATGCGCGGCGAGTCGTCTCGGTCCTACCTCGCTGGCTCGACCCACACCTCGTCGCTCACGGCCGCTTCTCCGACCCTCCCTGCCTGCACCGCCTCTCGGTGATGCGCTGCTGAGAGCAGACCGCCGCCGCGCCGCACCCCACCCGGGTGCCGGCGTCGCTCCCGTCTGCCCTCACTCAACAATCGAAAGGCACCTCCAGACATGACTGTTCAGAACGACCTCTCCCTCGAAGACGTGACCGCCTACGAGGCGCAGTTCGCCAAACGAGCGCCGTCGCTCTACGCGCGGTACGTCGGCGCGATGCTCTACTTCATGGGCGCCGCCCTGATCGCCGGCGGCGTCGTGCACTACCCGATCGACCCACCGCAGTACACGGTCATCTGCATCGTCGGCGCGCTGGTGTTCCTGCTCGGCACGATCGTCAACGAGTTCATCCTTGCGCCGGAGCGCCCGAACGCCCGGCAGACGCTCAACCTGGTCGCGTTCTCCCTGCTGCTCTCGTTCGGCGTCGGCATGGTCGGTGGAGGCATCCAGCACTTCACTCAGTTCCCGGAGCGATCCGCGGCCATGACACCGATCGGCCTGCTGATGTCGTTCGCCGCGTTCATCGCCAAGGACAACGACGGCCGGTGGCGGCACGCGTTCAGCCTCTTCGGCGCAGGCGTGATTGTGGTCGCGGGACTCACCTGGCTCGGCATGTCCGCGTTGGGCGAGACCCTCGACTCCGAAGGGCACAGTCACAGCGGTGGCGCCGCGGAGACCCCTACGGGAACGCAGGTGCCGCCGGTCGATCAGCAGGCGCCTGCCGCCGACCCAGCAGGACCGGCCGACTCGGCAGGACCGGCCGAACCAGCCGAACCAGCCGAACCGGCTGAACCCGCTGAGCCAGCCGGCCACGACCACTCCTCGCACTGAGGCCACCCTTGCGTCGCGTCGCCACGCAGGGGCACGGTCGCCACGAGGAGCAGCTGCGGCCTACTGGTGCTGGCTGACCGCAGAGGAGTGTGGAGTGCCGTTGTTCTTCTGCAGCACATCGGCGATAGACACGACAAGCCCACCGAGCATGAACGCGACGATGGTCGCTATCAATGCGCCGGTCGAGAGTGACGGGATGTAGCGGCGAGCGCCCGTCGCGGCGCTCGCGCCGTGGTACTCGTGAGTCAAGGCATGGCCCTTGCCTCGCTGCAGCAGGTAGCGGTTGACCGGCCAGGCCGCGAAGAACGCCACGGTCAGGGCGATCATCATGCCGCCCCAGAAGACGACGTTGACGAGTCCGGCCTCCATCGCGCCGGGGATCACGGCCATGACTGCGTTGTCGACGAGCTCCATCGTCGCGATCGAGAGGGTGTCCGCCGCGAAGACGATGCTCAGCGCACCACCGAGCCCGAGACCCGCCTTGACTAGTGGGAGCGTCGAGAGCAGGTAACCGAAGAAGAAGGCCAGCGAGACGGCGAGAACGATCGTCCAACCCGCACTGAGGCCGATCGCGGTGCCGATCATCAGGCCGAGGATCTCGCCGATCGCACATCCCGTGAGGCAGTGCAGTGTCGCACTGACAGCCATCTTGTTGACGCTGCCCATCTCATGGTGTCCGTGTCGGTCATCGTGATCCGAGTGCTCTATAGCTTCGTGGTGATGGGTGTCGTGGTCGTGAGTAGTCATGAGCGGTCCTCCCCAGCAGTGATACTCAGCAATTGTCGAAGACAGTGATTGAGAAGCTCGTGCGGGAACCCGTCGGCGAGGCGGTAGTAGATGACGCGTCCGTCGCGGCGTGACTGCACCAGTCCTGAGGTGCGCAGCTGCTTGAGGGCGTACGACGACTGGTCCAGCGAGATGTCCAGGGCCATCGCGAGGTCCCCGACGCACAGCTCGTCGGTGGCGACGAGGCTGAAGAGCGCCCGCACCCGGATCGGATCTGCGAGCAGTGCAAGCAGGCGAGCCAGATGCGTGGCGTCGTTCTCACTCAGTCCGGCGTCACGCGCACGGGCGACGCCTGATGGATCCACCGGGTGGGCATGTGTTGCAGACTTCATATCCGTATACTTGCACGGTCGTACGGATGTGGCAAGTACCCCCGGGGAGTTTTCGTGGCACGACAGAACAAGACCGGCCCCGCGTGATCAGATTCGGGGTCGGCCTGGTGTCCTGCTACTGGGAGAGCAGCTCGTTGATCTTCTTGATCTCTGCCTGCTGCGAAGTCTCGATGGACTCGGCCAGGTCGACAGCTTCAGAGAAGTTGCCGCTCTCCTGCTCCCGCTGAGCCATCTCGATCGCGCCCTCGTGGTGCCTGACCATCATCTCGAGCCACATGTCCTGGAACTTCTCATCCGAGGCGTCCTCGAGTCCTTGCATCTCGTCGGCCGTCATCATCCCCGGCATGTCCATGCCCTTCATCTCGGGCATCTCGGGCATCTCGCTCATGTCGTGGCCCGCACTCGCGTGGTCAAGAGGGGTCTTAGGGACCTGCTCGCCCCATGCTCTGAGCCAGCCCGACATGCGCTCGACCTCAGGTGCCTGAGCGTCCCTGATCTCGTCTGCCAGCTCCTGCACCTCGGCATCGAGCGTGCGTCCCTCGGTCATGGTGACCATCGCGATCGCCTGTGCGTGGTGCGGGATCATGTTGGTCGCGAAGTCGACGTCTGCCTGGCTGTAGACATCACCGTTGTCTGCCTTCTGCGTCTGCGATCCCATGCTCGACGTGTCGTGATCGCCGTCATCTCCCCCGCACGCCGCGAGCGTGAGACTCAGCGTCCCGATCATCAGGGTGGTGGCGCCGATCCTGCGCGCGTAGTTCATCAACATCGTGCTCTTCCTTCTCAAGGTCGGTGGGCAGGCGGATGCCATCCGGAAGCTGCGAGACCTCCGAATGACCGAGCGCCTGTCAGCAACGCAGGATCGAGAGAGCGTGCAGGTCCGGGGGTCGATAGACGACCTCGGCTCTAGGCGCCCAGAACAGATGCGAGCTCCAGTCCGATCGACGCACTCGCCTGGACGAGAGCCTGGCGATCACGATGCCGAGCCCCCACGCCACCAGAGCGCCTAGAACAGCCAGGCAGAGCCCTACGAGCGACCCGTGTCCGCCGCTGTCCGGATCGGGCGTCCGCGCCGGCTCGGCTCCACCGTGCGACATCTCAGCGTGATGGGCCACCACGGAGACTTGACTTGACAGTGGAGCACCCGTTCCGTGGTCCGCCAGCCCATGCATGGCGAAGAACCCCGCGAGCGTCATGACGATGAGCAGCCATCTGCTGCCCGACCGTCTGCCGGTCGACCACTTGCACTGGGCTGCCTGGATCATCACCCCGAGGGTACCGAGCCCCTCCCCCTTGCATCGGCCGCTCCGTGTCCTCCCGCGGCACCGTCACTCCTCACCACGCTGGGCTCGTCGCACGGGTTCATCAGGCCTCACTGTGCCTGACACCGCGGCAAGTTCGAGCACATCGGGGCCACCGCTGATGGCCACGAAGTGTGCCCGGGATCGGCGGGCGGATCTCCGACTACACCGACATGCTCTCGCTGACCTGCTCGAGCGACTTGCCCTGCGTCTCGGGACCGAACCGGACCGTCACCGCCATCACCGCATACATGATGCTGACCAGGACGAACATCCCCACGACCCCATAGCTGTCGAACACGGCACCGGCAACGAAGGGCACCAGCGACGCTGCCACGAGCGCCACGGTCACCGCTGCTCCAGTACCGAAGGCTCGGACCCGCGTCGGGTACAGCTCAGGAGCCCAGATCCACGTCGTGGTGTTGAGCAGGATGAACATCAGCTGCAGCAGGCTGCCGAAAGCGATGATGGCCACGATGCCGGAGGACGCACCGAAGGCGATGGCGACGAGGACGGCGACCAGGGCACCGTAAGTGAGCACGGCCCTCCGCTCGAGCTTGTAGCCGAAGACGCTGGCGAGGATGGCCCCGACAAGCCCGCCGACGTTGATGATCGTCGCGTAGGTCAGAGAGGTGGCCACGTCGTACCCGCGTGCGACCAGGACGGTGGGCATGAACACGGTGATGGTCACCTGCGCGCCGAACGTCATCGCGGACACCACCCAGATGACCACCGTGCGGCGGGCCAGCGCGCCCTCGAAGATCTCGGCAAGACGAACCCTCTGCCGCGGCAGTCGGACCCCTTCCGGCAACGAGATGTAGCGCTCCGGCACCGCCCCGGGCGTAGCCCGAAGCCGGTTCCGGGCCAGTCTGTCCAGCACCGCGTTCGCCTCGTTGATGCGGCCGTCCACCACGAGGTACCGGGGAGACTCGGGGAGCACGAGACGATAGACGAAGATCAAGACTGCCGGCAACACGAGGATGCCCAACAGCCAGCGCCAAGCCTCGGTGGGTCCGCCGAGTGCATTCTCAAGGGGCCCGAGCATCAGTGCTGCAAGCGCCGAGGAGGCGAAGATGCCGAGTCCACCAGCGGCGACGTTCACGGTGGCCACAGCAGCTCCCCTGAACTTGGTCGGCATCAGTTCCGACACCAGGGTCAGCCCTGTGTTCAGCTCGCCTCCTAGGCCGATGCCGACGATGAGGCGAGCCAGGAGCAGCACCTCGAAGTTCGGCGCGAACGCGGCCACGAGCGCCCCGAGCGTGTAGAGCCCGAGGTTGTACATGTAGGTGAACTTGCGTCCGTACCGGTCACCCGCAACGCCGGCGATGAGTGACCCGAGGGCCATGCCGCCGAACGTCAGGGTGGTCAGCAGCCCCACCTGGGCTCCGCTCAAGGAGAACTGGTCCGCGATCAGTGGCGCTGCCAACCCGACGTTGTACTGCTCGATGGCATCGAACAGTGCACCGAAGGCCACGAGCACGAGGATCCACACGTGCGCCCTCTGAAAGGGAATTCGGTCCAGAGCCTGTGCGAGCTCGTCGAGCGCCCGAGAGCGCTGGGCTTCGGTCCCTTGGTCGATGTCTTGGGCTCGATCGCTAGCTGACATTGCTTCCTCCAGAACGTGTGGGGGGATGGGAGAGGTGGCTCGGGCGCTGAGGTTCAGACGTGCAGGAAGTCCGGGAGCTCCTGAGCGTCGAGCTGGCGCCCGACCGGCCCGGGGTCCTCGAACCGGCCGTCGTCCACGACGACGTGTCCGCCGCTGATGACGGTGGTGGGCCATCCGGTGAGGCGGCGGCCCTCGTAGGGGGTGTAGTCGCTGGCCATGTGCAGGTCTTCGACACGCACCTCGCGGTAGCCGACGTCATCGAGCACGACCAGGTCGGCGTCCGCACCGGGAGCGATCACGCCCTTGCCCGTAAGCCCGTTCAAGCGGGCGGGGTTGGTGGAGAACAACGCCACGAATCGCTCGACGGGCATGCCTCCGTCCGCCACCAGCTGCGTGAAGCTGACGGGGAGCCGGGTCTCCACCCCAGGCAAGCCGTTGGGCATCTCCCGTACGTCGTCGGCGTGTTCGGACTTCTGCTGCAGGGAGTAGCAGCAATGGTCAGACCCGATGGTGTCGATGTCGCCACGGAGGGCGCGCGCCTGAAGTTCGGCCAGCGTCGTGGAGTCGCGCAGCGGTGGACAGCAGACGAAGCGCTCCGGCCGCTCCTCGGCGTAGACACCGGAGTCGAGGCTCAGGTAGTGCGGGCAGGACTCGGTGTAGGCGCGGACCCCCCGGCGGCGGGCCGCGCGCACCAGGTCCACGGCCTCGGGCGTGGTCTGGTGGACGAAGTAGACCGGAGCGTTCACCTGTTCAGCGGTTGCGAGCACCTGCGCGACCGCTGCTGCCTCGGCTCCCTCCGGCCGGGTGACCGGGTGGTGCGAGGCGTCTGCTTGCCGGCTCGCCACTGCCAGGGCCTGTGCGTCCTCGATCAGGTGGTCCGCCTCGGCGTGGACGTATGCCATCCCACCCTGCCGATGCAGTTCGCGCAGGACCTCCAGCACGGTGTCTGGACCTGCCATCACCACGTCGCGGTAGGTGGTGAACAGCTTGATGGTGCGCACACCGCGCTGGGCCATCTCGGTGATCTGGTCGGCGGTCGTCTCGTCCCACTGCACGACGCAGCCGTGCAGTGCGGTGTCGCACCGTGACTTGGTGGCCAGATCTCGGCGCAGTGCCACCGCGTCCAACGGCGTCTGTCCGGGCAACGGGATTGCGAAGTCGACCACGGTCGTGGTGCCCCCCCACAGGGCAGCGATGCTCGCTTGCTCGTAGTCGTCCAGTGTCGAGTACTCGCCCAGCGGCAGGGCGATGTGGCAGTGGGGGTCAACTCCACCAGGGATGACCAGTCGCCCGGAGGCGTCGACGGCACGCTTGTGCGGCGGCAAGGGCTCCGCCGGGTCCAGCAGCGCGCGGACTCGGCCTCCGGAAACGACTACCGTGGCGGGCGTCCGCCCGGACGTGTTGACCACGGTGCCGGAATGGACGACGAGGTCCACTCTCTCGTCGCCTTCGATGTCAGCGCTGCTGGTCATGGTGAGTTCGCTTCCCTTCCTAGTGCCTGATCGGGCCTGTTCAGCTGCGTTGGGCGGGATCGAGAATCGCGGCGCCCAGGCAGTCGAGGTGTACGCGCATCGCCCGCTCAGCCGACGACGGCGAGTGGCCGGCCACAGCGTCCAGAATCGCGCGATGCTCGTCTATCTGCCGCTGGCGGGCTGGGGCCTGACTCATCGCTTGCTGGTTCAGCAGCGCCCACAGTGGATGCTCTTCGACGTTCACGAGGTGGGCGGTGAGCGACGCGAGCAGGCCGTTGCCGCACCCGGAGGCGAGGTCGGCGTGAAATCGCAGGCCGAGCTTGACGAACTGCGGCAGCTCTTCGGGACGCTCGACCAGCTCTGCTGCCGCGTCGAGGTCGTCTTGCACCCGCTGCAGAGTCGCGTCATCGACGTGCGTCGCGGTCAGTGCCGCGACCACGGGTTCGATCGCCTGGCGCGTGAGAATCAGCTCCCGAGGGGGCGCGTCCAGCGAGGCTGGTGCGCCGACGCCCGCTCCTACTGCGCGGCGGACGAAGGTCCCGGCTCCGTGCCTAACCTCGATGACACCGACGAACTCGAGGGCCAGCAGCGCCTCACGCACGGTCGCTCGCGACACGCTCAGCTGGACGGCGAGTTCGCGGTCCGCGGGCAGGGCGTCCCCCACCGCGTACCGACCCCGTCCGATGTCGGCCAGGAGACGCTGCGCGACCGCGAGATAGCGCCGCTCACCGGTGGGTCGAGGCGAGAGGTCCGACCTGTTCATGCGAACAGGTTAGACCACCGCCATGGTCACGTCTAGGTCTTCCCGAGGCCGGCACCGGCTGGGTCCGGGAGCGGCACCTCAGACCAGGTGATCCATCGCCCGCCAACCACGACCGCACTCTGTGGTGACCAGGACTAGGCGTTCACCCCTGCTGGAGAAGGTGTCCTGCCGTTCACCGAGGCAGCGGGTGGCGCGACGACGCGAGGCAGCACCGTCACCTCGCTGAGCACCTTCCGCGTGTGCTGGGCGATCTCCGCCAGGGTGGTGACCCACATGCCGTCGAGCTGCTGGACGTCCTCGATGAGGCGTTCCAACGCGTGCGCCTTGGACGGACGCCCGCTGATGAACGGGTGGTTGGTCAGCACGAAGCAGCCGCCGTCGGCAGCGTGCGCCTGGGCCTCCAGCAGCCACATCTCGTGCACCTTCGCGGGGCTCTCGATCACGCCGCTGCCGGTCCAGCCCGGGTAGAAGGCGTACTGCTCCCAGTCGTCGAGGGTCCAGTCGACCGGGATCTCCACGATCGACTGCTCGCCCGCGGCAAGCAGGTAGGGGACGTCGTCGTTGAGCAGGCTCGAGTCGTAGAGGAAGTCGTGCTCTGCCAACAGCTGCGGGGTGTGCCAGTTCATCTCCCACCACGGCGCGCGATAGCCGCTCGGTCGGACCCCGAGCCGGTCCAGTGCCTCGAGACCCCGGTGGAGGTACTCGGTCTCGGTCTGGAGCGAGATGCCCTGCATGGGTTCATGCAGGTATCCGTGGTGAGCGATCTCGTGCCCTTCACCGATGATGCGGCGCACCATGTCCGGGTAGGTGTCGGCGGTGAAGCCAGGCACGAAGAAGGTCGCTCGCACGTCGCGACGGGCCAGGAGCTTGAGCAGCCTCGGGACTCCCACACGAGGGCCGTAGGACTGGTGGCTCATCAACGACATCCGTGAGGACGCTCCGGGATCGTGGGCCAAGACGCAGGACTCGGCGTCGACGTCGAAGGTGAACGCGGCCGCCGCGCGGCGGCCTTCGGGCCAGGGGAAGCTCATGCGTTCACCTCGACCGCAACGGGGGCCGCCACGGCGTCGTGGCCGTTCTTGGCGGCGTGACGGTCGGCGGCGATGGGTCCCAGGACCGCGTAGACGCCCGCGCTCGTCAGTCCACCTGCGAGCCAGCTCAGGTCCACTCCCCCCATCGCGACCGCGATGGGTCCCTGGAGCACCGGGATCAGGCCGTACATGAACAGCCAGGTGGCGAAGATCCCGCTGCCGAAGGCCACGAAGCCGGCCCAGTTGACGTCGGGGAGTCGCTGGGTTCCCACCGGGTCGAAGAGGCGGTCGACCTGCACCTTGCCCTTCTCGATGCGGTAGTAGTGGACCAGCATGATCCCGCCCCAGGTGGCCACCCAGGCGACGAGACCGATCAGCCAGGTGTCGAGCACGGTGGCGAAGTTCTCCTGGAAGATGAAGAAGATCACCACGACCATGGCGAGCACCCCGGTCATCATGCTCAGGGTGCGCCGCGGCAGCTTGATGTCCAGCGCCTGGGTCGCCACGGAGAAGGTGTAGATGTTCAGGATGTTGGTCGCGATCGGACCGTGCAGCACCAGCAGCAGGACCGGGATGGCGAGGGCTCCGAAGTTCTCGACGATCAGCTGGCCTGGGTCCACGTCGCCGTTCTTGGTGGCCAGGGTGGCCCCGAGCAGCCCGAGCCACACGACGGGGATGAACTGCCCCAGGGTCGAGGCCAGGTAGAGCTTGCGGCGCGGCATCTTCGTGCTGACGAACCGGGAGTAGTCCGCGGCGTAGGTGAACCAGGTGATGCCCCAGCCGATGCCGATCGCGGTCATGATCGCGGTCATCGCCGCCAGCCGCTCACTACCGGAGAGCACCGCACCGGGAGGGCCGGCGTAGGACCAGTCGATGTCGAGGAAGAACCAGGCGACCACCGACATCACGACCAGGACCACGATCGTGGGCGGCACGGTCCACCTCTCGAAGACCGAGATCGCACGGTAGCCCAACCATGAGATCGCTACCTGGGTCGCCATCAGGAGGGCAGCGACGAGGATCTTGGCCGCGTAGTTCTTCGCGTCCGGGTCGACGATGCCGAGCTTGCCGAAGAGGGCCATCACGAGGTCGAGGACGATCCAGGTGTTCACCGCGCACCAACCGATCGCCAGCGACGCTTGGACGGTCGCGGGGAGGTAGTTGCCGCGACGACCGAAAGCACCCCGGGAGAGGACCAGGCCGGTGACCCCGGTGCGCTGCCCCATCAGCACGAAGAGGCCGAAGAGCGACATGCCGATCAGGTTGCCCAGGACCAGCACGACGATGGTGTCGGAAAGGCCGAGTCCCAGGTTGATGCCGAGTGCCCCCAGCACCCAGTTGATCGGTGCGATGTTCGCCCCGCACCAGATCCAGAACTGCCCCGAGACGCTGTTCACGCGGGCGGACTCGGGGATCGGCTGGAGCTGTTGCTCGACGTCCACGAGGACGTTCGCCTCGGGCTCGGGTGCGTGCGTCATGGATCGACCTTCCAGTGGGTGCAGCGGGCTTTGGCCCATCCTGAGTGGCCCAGATCACCACGACAAGATGCATAATGACAGGCATGAGCGGTAGAACACCTGACGATGTGTCATGACGCTGACGATGGCCGATGTGCTCGCTCATCCGAGTTTCCGCCCCGGCCAACCTGTCATGCGCGGCGGCGCCCGGGGCCTGTCCCGCCGGGTCCGGTGGGTGCACTCCAGCGAGGTCCTCGAGGTGGCCTCCCTGCTGCGCGGCGGTGAGCTGCTCCTCACCGGCGGGGAGCTGCTCGCGGGGGCGACGGAGACCGAGCAGCGCCGCTACGTGCGGGCGCTCGCCGAGCGCGAGGTGGCCGGGGTCGCCATCGAGACCGGTCCGCACCTGCCGGCGATCCCCACCGCCATGGTGGACGAGGCCGACTCTGTCGGGCTGCCCGTCGTGGAGCTGTGCCGCGTGGTGCCGTTCGTCGGCGTCACCGAGGCCATCAACGGCGACCTGGTCAACGCCTCGGTCTCGCGGCTGCGGTACGGCGCCGAGCTGGCCCACGCACTCTCCGAGGTCCTGACCAGTGGCGGTGGCCTTGCCCAGCTGCTCAAGACGGTGGAGGCCCGGACGGGAGCACCGGCGGTCGTCTTCGACACGAGCGGGGACCCGCTGGCAGCCAGCGGCTCCTCCCGGGACACCAGCTCGGTGAGCTTCCGCGTCACCCTGCGGGGCACGCACACGGCGACGCTCGTCCTGTATCCCCCGCCGGGGGCCGACCAGGAGCTGCTCACCGTCGCCGGTGAACGCGCGTGCGAGGCGCTCGGGCTGGCTCTCCTGCGGACCCACGCGCCCTCTCCCCACGAGCTCGCCGCCAGCGAGCTCGCGTTGCTGGCCGCGACAGCGGACCGCCACCTGGCCCGGTTGCTCCATCTCGGCGAGATCGTCGGCTTCGTCCCCAGTGCACCAGCCATCGCCATCGTGATCCGTGGTACCGCCACGAGTTCGGGTCTGCCCGGTCTCGACGCTGCGCTGCGTCGACACGGAGCGGTGGCGCTCCATCTTGCGGACGGCAACGCCCACGCGGTGGTCTCGTTGCCGAGCCGCCGCCAGGCCTCTGCTGCGCGAATCAGCCTGCTGACCGCGCTGGGCGCATGGCTGGGCGACGGCGAGGAACTGGTGGTCGCGGTGGGTCCGCTGGTGCCGACGCTCAGCGCGATCGGGACCTCGATGGGTGCCGCCATCGGATGCGTGCAGAACCGGAACGCCTACGGGCGCAGCATCCTGGTCGATGCCCAGCTCACCATGGCCTTCGACCTGCTTGCCCACCCCGACGTGTCAGACAAGGCTGAGCAGCTGGTGATGGCGCAGCTGGGAATGCTCCAGTCTGGCGAAGCCGCGGACAAGCACGTCCTGCTCGACACGCTCGAGGCCTACTTCGATGCCGGCTGCAACAAGACGCGCTGCGCGGAGATGCTGCACCTGCAGCGGCAGTCGCTCTACGGGCGTCTTGACCGCGCGTTCGGTCTTCTCGGTGGCGATCCCACCGGCACCCCCAGGGCGTTGCCGCTGCATCTGGCGCTGAAGCTGCGCCACCGCCTCCGGGTCTGAGCCCGGCCCCGTCCCCAGGTGCCCGTCCTGCTCAGCACTCGATGACGTTGACCGCCAGACCACCGCGAGCGGTCTCCTTGTACTTCGTCGACATGTCACGTCCCGTGTCGCGCATGGTCTTGATGGCCTTGTCGAGGCTCACCTTGTGCGCCCCGTTGCCGTTGCGTGCCAGGCGGGCGGCGTTGATCGCCTTCACCGAGGCGATGGCGTTGCGCTCGATGCACGGGATCTGCACGAGTCCCCCCACGGGATCACAGGTTAGGCCGAGGTTGTGCTCGATGCCGATCTCGGCCGCGTTCTCGACCTGCTCAGGGGTGCCACCGGTCACCTCGCACAGCGCACCGGCTGCCATGGCGCAGGCCGAACCGACCTCCCCCTGGCAACCGACCTCGGCACCGGAGATGGAGGCGTTCTCCTTGAACAGGATGCCGATGGCAGCAGCCGTCAGCAGGAAGCGGACGATGCCGTCCTCGTCGGCAGCATCGACGAACCGCACGTAGTAGTGCAGGACCGCCGGGATGATCCCGGCGGCACCGTTGGTGGGTGCGGTGACGATGCGCCCGCCCGAGGCGTTCTCCTCGTTGACCGCGAGGGCGAACAGGTTGACCCAGTCCATGATCCGCATCGGGTCCGTGGAGTCGTCGCCGCCCGTGAGGTCGCGGAACAGGCCCGGAGCCCGGCGGGGCACCTTCAGGCCACCCGGCAGCAGGCCTTCGCGGGAACATCCGGTCTCCACGCACTGGACCATGACGTGCCACAGGGCGAGCATGCCTGCGCGCACCTCCTGCTCGGTGCGCCAGGACAGCTCGTTGGCCATCATCACGTCGCTGACGCGCAGACCCTCGCGGCTACAGATGGCGAGCAGCTCGCTCACCGGTCGTGAAGGGGTGTCGCAGCGGGGTGCTGTCCAGCACCACCCGGTCCGCACCCACTGCGTCGTCGTCGACGACGAATCCCCCGCCGACCGAGTAGTAGGTGCGCTCGCGGAGCACCTCGCCGGATGCGTCGAAGGCCCGGAACGTCATGCCGTTGGGGTGCGCCGGGAGCGACTTGCGACGATGCAGGACCAGGTCCGAGTCATTGTCGAAGCCGCACGGCGTGCTTGCCTGCCAGCAGCAGCTCGCGCCGCTCCACGATGGAGGCGACCCTTTCGTCGGCCCGATCGGTGTCGCACGGTCGCGGGGTCCTCCCCCTCGAGCCCGAGGATCACCGCCTTCGCCGAGCCGTGACCGTGACCGGTGGCACCGAGGGAACCGAACAGCTCGGTCTTGACCCGTCTGACCTGATCGCCCAGGCCCGCGACGCCCAGCCCGTCCACGAACCGTCGGGCCGCACGCATCGGGCCCGACCGTGTGGGACGAGGACGGCCCGATGCCGATCGAGTAGAGGTCGAAGGCGCTCAGGGCCATCAGACCACCGCCGGCTCGACGTACTCGGCCATCGCGTCGAGCAGCCACCGCGCGAGGTAGTCGGCGAAGGAGGAGCGCGGAAGGATCCGATAGGTGGTGGCCTCGACCCGCCAGAGCAGCACGGCGATCGGACCCACCACGGTCGTCACCGCCCGACCCGCTGTGAACGCGCGATCGTGCAGATCCACCGGGCAGCCCTTCTCCAGGACGGCCCTGGCCTTCTCGCCGCTCAGCTCGAGGATCGTCCGGTTCGCGGAGACGTCCACGACCGCTCCGCGCTCGGCGCCCAAGGCCTCGGTCAGGGCGTCCACGAGGGGGTCGTACGCCGGCGCGGTCTCCTGCGCGACCACAAGCCACTCGTCCGGGCCGAGCCACAGGGCCGCGTGTCCGTCCCCGCTCGCGGTCTCGCCGCAGCTCGTGGGAAGGGCGAAGCCGAGCACCTGCGCGATGCGGTCGTACGCCGCACCACCGGGCTCGACCCGCAGACTCACCATGGTGCGGAACGGCCGCTCCCCCACCCGCACCGCGGTGTGGCCGTTGGACTCCAGCTCTTCATGCAGGTGCGCCAGGGGGCTCTCCCTGAGTGCGCTCAGCTCAACCATCTCGCTTGCTCCCTTCCGGGTCGTAGAGCACGGGCTCGGCCACCAGGACGGGGACGAGCTGGTCGCCGACCGGTGCCAGCAGCGTCTCGCCGATCCGTTGGCGGCCACCGGCCACCAGGGCGAGCGCGAAGGGCCGCCCGAGCGCCTGCGCTGTGATAGCTCGAGGTCACGTGGCCCAGCATCGGCACCGGCCCCTGCTCCGGGGTGATCGGCACGCCACTCGCGACCAGCTGCGAGCCTTCGGGCAGCCGGGTCTTCGCGTCGACGGGCAGCAGACCGACCAGGTGCTTGCGGTCGGCGCGAGCGGTGTCCGGACGGTCGAAGGATCGCTTGCCGACGAAGTCCTTGAGCTTCGAGACCACCCACTCCATGCCGGCGTCCTGCGGGGTGACCGTGCCGTCGGTGTCCTGACCGACGATCGGGTAGCCCTTCTCGGCGCGCAGGACGTGCATCGTCTCGGTGCCGTACGGAGTGATGCCGAACTCGCGCGCCGGCGGCGTACACCTGCTCCCACACCGCCAGGCCGTACCAGCCGGGGACGTTGATCTCGAAGGCGAGCTCACCGGAGAAGGAGATCCGGCAGATGCGGCGCCGGAACCCCGCAGGCCAGCGTGGTCTCGTGGAACGTCATGAAGCCGAACGCCTCGTTGGAGACGTCGAGGTCCGGCGCCAGCGTGCCGATGACCTGGCGCGACTGCGGCCCGACGACGGCGATCGTGGTCCACTGCTCGGTGACCGAGGTGCAGGTCACGTCGAGCTCGGGCCACTCGGTCTGCAGCCACTCCTCCAGCCAGTCGAGCACCTTGGCGGCGCCGCCGGTGGTGGTGGTCATGAAGTACCGGTCATCGCCCAGGCGCAGGGTCACGCCGTCGTCGAAGATCATCCCGTCGGCACTGCACATCACGCCGTACCGGGCCGATCCGACGCCCAGCTTCTTGAACGCGTTGGTGTAGATCCGGTTGAGGAACTCACCGGCGTCGGCGCCGCGGATCTCGATCTTGCCGAGCGTGGAGGCGTCCATCATCGCCACCCCGGTCCGCGCGACCCGGCACTCTCGGGCGACGGCGGCGTCGATGTCCTCCTCGTCCTGCGGGTAGTACCACGGACGCTGCCACTGTCCGACGATCTCGAACTCGGCGCCGTGCTCGACGTGCCAGGCGTGGACCGGACTGGTCCGCTCGGTGTCGAACAGGTCACCCCGCTCGCGCCCGGCGAGGGCAGCGAAGGCGACCGGTGTGTACGGCGCCCGGTAGGTCGTCGTGCCGATCGCACCGGGGGTCGTCTCACCGCCCAGCGCGGCGGCGATGACGCCGATCGCGTTGACCGCCGAGGTCTTGCCCTGGTCGTTGGCGGTGCTGATCGAGGTGTAGCGCTTGACGTGCTCGACGCTGCGCATGCCGGCGCCGGTCGCCCGCCAGACGTCGGCGACGGTCTGGTCGCGTTGCAGGTCGACGAAGTGCTCGTCCCAGGTGCCGGGCTCCCCGGTCAGTCCCGGGACCAGCCACACCGGACGGATCCGGCCCAGGCCGCGCGCCGTCACCGTGAGGCCGGGGTCGCCGCCGGGTCGCCGGCGGAGGTGCCGGCGGTCAGGCAGCCGACGAGGTCGAAGCACCCGGCGGCCGCGCCGACGACCTGCTGGTCGGGCACCGCGCCGTCAGGCACGAACGCGGCGAGGTCGTCGTCCCACCTCAGGGTTCCCTGCCGCTGGCTGTGCAGGTGCACGACCGGGCTCCAGCCGCCGGAGACCGCGAGGGTGTCGCAGTCGATACGTGCGCACCGACCCCACCAGCAGCCCCTCGGCGTCCAGCGCACTGACCGCCACGGCGGTGACCCGTGGCTCCCCCTCGGTGGCGACGACCACGCTGCCGGTCACCACTCGGGCGCCGCACGCGGCGGCCCGGTCGGAGAGCGCGGGGCGCGCGTCGACCACGACGGGCACCTCGGTGCCCACGGCGATCAGGTCCTCGACGAGGTCGTAGGCGCTGTCGTTGGTGGTGGCCACCACGACCCGCTCACCAGCACGTACGGCGTACCGGTTGAGGTAGCGTGCGCACCGCACCGGCCAGCATCACGCCGGGGCGGTCGTTGCCGGCGAAGACCAGCGGGCGCTCGTGCGCCCCGGTGGCCAGCACCACTCGACCGGCCCGGATGTGCCACAGCCGCTGGCGCGACATCCCGGCGGGCGCCACCTCCAGGTGGTCGGTGCGGTGCTCCACGGCCATCACGTAGTTGTCGTCATAGCTGCCGAACGCCGTCGTGCGGGGCAGCACCACGACCTCCTGCCGCGTCCTCCAGCTCCCGGCGCACCGCGGCCACCCACTCCGAGACGTGGGCACCGCTCGATCCGCTCACGGGTCGCCGCGAGCAGCGAACCCCCGGGCTCGGGCTGGTCGTCGACGAGCACCACGCGGGCGCCGGTCCGTGCCGCGGCGACGGCCGCGGCAAGGCCGGCGGGGCCGGCCCCGACGACCAGGACGTCGGTGTGCGCGAAGACCTTGTCGTAGATCTCGGTGTCCGGCTCCGCGTCGAGGCGTCCCATCCCGGACAGGGTGCTCACGACCCGACCGTCGACCGCGGCCACGGTGGTCGCGGGCAGCATCGACTCCGAGCAGGGCCCGGCGACCTGGAGCAGGGCGTTGGGCTCCTCGACCCCGGCAGCCACCAGTCCGCGGGGGCGGTCACGGTAGAGGGAGGCACCCACCTCGACGCGACCGTTGGCGAGCATGGCGGACGCGATGGTGTCGCCCGGGTGGGCGCTGATCGTGCTGCCGTCGACGACGATCTCCAGCTCGCGGGTGCGATCGATGGATCCGCCGGTCGCCAGGCGGTGGGACTGCGTGCTCATCGGGAGTCTCCTGCCAGCTCGGTGGGGCGTGGGTCGGTGGGGCGGTAGACCGCCATCACGACATGGGTCGCGGTGTTGCGCAGGACGTTGAACCAGCGCCGGCATCCGCCTGCGTGCATCCAGCGCTCCGCGAACGGGCCCTTGGGGTTGGCGCGGAAGAACAGGAACTGGGCCCACTCCTCGTCGGTCAGCGCTGCGGGCTCCTCGGGGTAGGCCACATGGGCCTCTCCGCCGTAGTGGTACTCGGTCTCGTCCCGCGGCCCGCACCACGGGCAGCTGAGCAGCATCATGGAAGTACTCCTCGTTCTCAGTGGGCCACGGCTGCAGCGCCGTGCTCGTCGATCAGGGCGCCGGTGGTGAACCGATCCAGCGCGAAGGGCTTGTTGAGTGCGTGCGGCTCGCCGGTGGCCATGGTGTGTGCCATCGCCCACCCGGCCGACGGCGTGGCCTTGAAGCCGCCGGTCCCCCAGCCACAGTTGATGTAGAGCCCGTCGACCGGCGTCCGGCCGATGATCGGGGACGCGTCCGGGGAGACGTCGACGATGCCGGCCCAGGTGCGAAGCACGTGTGCTCGCGCGAAGATCGGGAACAGCTCCACAGCCGCGGCCATCTGGTGCTCGATCACGTGGAACGAACCGCGCTGGGCATAGCCGTTGTAGGAGTCCACGCCAGCCCCCATCACCAGCTCCCCCTTGTGCGCCTGCGAGACGTAGACATGCACGTGGTTGGACATCACGACGGTCGGGTGGACCGGCAGGTGCAGCTCGGAGACCAGTGCCTGCAGGGGGTGTGATTGGACCGGGAGCCGGACTCCCGCCTTCGCGGCGAGCACGCTGCTGTGCCCGGCCGCTGCCAGACCGACCGCGCCCGCACGGATGTCGCCACGGTTGGTGCGTACGCCGACCACCCGGTCGCCGTCGCGCAGGAAGTCCTGGACCTCGCAGTGCTGGATCAGGTCGACCCCGAGCCGGTCGGCGGCGCGGGCGAACGCCCAGGCCACGTGGTCGTGCTTGGCGATCCCGGCGCGGGGCTGGAAGGTCCCGCCGAGGACCGGGTAGCGGACGTCCTGCGAGATGTTGACGATCGGGCACTCCTTGGCCACCTCGTCAGGCTCGAGCCAGTCGGCGTCGACGCCGTTGAGCTTGTTGGCACCGACCCGGCGCTTGCTCTCCCGCACGTCCTGCAGCGTGTGCGCCAGGTTGAGCACACCTCGTTGGCTGAACAGGAAGTCGTAGTCGAGCTCCGCCGGCAGCAGCTCCCACTGCTTGAGCGCGAACTCATAGATCGCCGCACTCTCGTCCAGGAGGTAGTTCGACCGGATGATGGTGGTGTTGCGCGCCATGTTGCCGCCTGCCAACCAACCCTTCTCCAGGACCGCGACGTTCTTGAGGCCGTGGTTCTTCGCGAGGTAGTAGGCGGTGGCCAGCCCGTGGCCGCCACCACCGACCACGATGGCGTCGTAGGACGCCTTCGGCTCCGGGTTGCGCCAGAGCCAGTCCGGGTGCTCGGGCAGTGGTTTCGTGCTCATGCGAGAGCTCCGTTCGTCAGGCTGAGACGGGGGTAGAGGGGGAACTTCGAGGCGAGGATCGCGACGCGGTCCCTGAGCTCGACGACCCGCTGGTCGGTCTGCTCCTGCGTCAGGGCGGCCGCGATGATGTCGGCGACCTCCTCGAACTCCGCTGGTCCGAACCCTCGGGTGGCCAGTGCCGGGGTGCCGATGCGGAGACCCGAGGAGACCATCGGGGGACGCGGGTCGAACGGGACCGCGTTGCGGTTCACGGTGACCCCGATGCGGTCCAGTCGGGTCTCTGCCTGCTGGCCGTCGAGCTCGGAGTGGCGCAGGTCGACGAGGACCAGGTGGACATCGGTCCCACCACTGAGCACGGTGATGCCGGCCGAGGTCAGATCGGGTTCGCTGAGGCGTCGAGCCACGGCCTCGGCGCCTGCCAGCGTGCGTTGCTGCCGGTCTCGGAACTCGGCACTGGCGGCGACCTTGAACGCGACGGCCTTGGCAGCGATGACGTGCTCGAGGGGGCCGCCCTGCTGCCCGGGGAACACCGCGCTGTTGATCTTGCGCGCCAGCGAAGCCGTGCTCAGGATGACTCCACCGCGCGGACCGCCCAGCGTCTTGTGCGTCGTGGTGGTCACGACGTCGGCGTACGGCACGGGGCTGGGGTGCAGGCCCGCCGCCACGAGGCCGGCGAAGTGCGCCATGTCGACCATCAGGTAGGCGCCGACCAGGTCGGCGATGCGGCGGAACTCCGCGAAGTCCAGCTGACGCGGGTACGCCGACCAGCCGGCCACGATCATCCTGGGACGGTGCTCGAGCGCGAGCCGCTCCACCTCCTCCATGTCCAGGCGCATGTCCGACTCGCGCACGTGGTAGGCCACGACGTTGTAGAGCTTGCCGGAGAAGTTGATCCGCATCCCGTGGGTGAGGTGTCCCCCGTGGGCCAGGTCGAGGCCGAGGATCGTGTCACCGGGGTCCAGCAGGGCGAACATGGCCGCTGCGTTCGCCTGGGCCCCCGAGTGCGGCTGCACGTTCGCCGCCTCGGCGCCGAAGAGCTCCTTGACCCGGTCGATGGCGAGCTGCTCGATCACGTCGACGTGCTCACAGCCTCCGTAGTAGCGCCTGCCGGGGAGGCCTTCGGCGTACTTGTTCGTCAGCACGGAGCCCTGAGCCTCCATCACCGCCAGCGGTGCGAAGTTCTCCGACGCGATCATCTCCAGCGTGGACTGCTGGCGGACCAGCTCACGGTCGATGGCCGCATGGACCTCCGGGTCCAGGCTGGCCAGGTCCAGGTCGAGGGCTTCGTTCACGGCGGATCCTTCCATCGATGTCGTGCAACACAGTTGCGGTTGCTGCAACATAGACGAGCTTCCTCGTCACTCGTCAAGCACTCGCCACCAGGAGCCTCTTCGCAGGGTCACCAGCTCAACGACGGCGAATTCGCGCCGTCGCAGCCCTTGACAGTGAGCGGGACCACGCTTACTTTTGGTGCAACGGCGTTGCCTCTAGTGCAACGATCATCAGATTGAGGACCTCCCGCCATGACAGACCAGCTCTCCCACGCCACCGGGGCCGATATCCACGCAGCGACTGCGGGGCCACCGGGAACCAACTCCTCGACCCGCCGTCGCGTGGTCGCCGCCTGCTTCATCGGGAACTTCGTCGAATGGTTCGACTACGCGGTCTACGGCTATCTCGCGGTCACCATCTCGACGGTGTTCTTCCCCACCGAGGACCCGACGACGGGGTTGCTGCTCACCTTCGGCGTCTTCGCGATCTCGTTCTTCATCCGCCCGCTGGGCGGTTTCGTGTGGGGACACATCGGCGACCGGATCGGGCGCCGCACCGCACTGTCCTACTCCATCCTGATCATGTCGGTAGCGACCTTCACCATCGCCTTCCTGCCTTCCTACGCTGCGGTCGGGCTGCTCTCGCCCGCTCTGCTGCTCCTGGTCCGGGTCGCCCAGGGGTTCTCCGCCTCCGGTGAGTACGCCGGCGCGTCCTCGTTCCTCGTCGAGTACGCACCTGCCGGCAAGAGGGGCGTCTACGCGGCCGTCGTACCTGCGAGCACCGCCGCCGGGCTGCTCGTCGGCTCCCTGCTCGCCGCACTGCTGACCGGGATCCTCTCGGACGCGGACATGCACAGCTGGGGCTGGCGCCTCCCGTTCCTGCTCGCCGCCCCGATGGGTCTGATCGGGCGCTACATCCGGATGCGTCTCGAGGACACCCCCGCGTTCCGCGCCCTCGAGGAGGACGACGACGTCGCTGCGACGCCGGTCCTCGAGATGTTCCGGACCCACGGCCGCAAGCTCCTCCTCGCCGTCGGCGTGGCCCTGCTCAACGCGGTCGCGTTCTACGTCCTGCTCAGCTACATGCCGACGTATCTCTCCAGCGAGCTCGGCTTCGGCGCCAGCGAGTCCTTCCTCGCCACGACGGTCGCACTGGCCACCTACATCGGCTTCATCTTCCTGACCGGTATCGCCTCGGACCGCTACGGCCGGAAGACCATGTTGATCCTGGCCTCCGTGCTGTTCATCGTCGCCACCGTGCCGGCGTTCATGCTGCTGGATGGTGCCAGCCTGCTCACCGTCATGCTCATCCAGATCGTCCTGGGCGCGATGCTCACCCTCAATGACGGGACCCTGCCGAGCTTCCTGGCCGAGATGTTCCCGACCCGGGTCCGCTACACCGGCTTCGCGGTGAGCTTCAACCTGGCCAACGCCATCTTCGGCGGCACCGCACCGTTCATCGCCACCCTGCTGATCTCACGCACCGGAAGCGACGTGGCACCTGCCTGGTACCTCGTCGCGGCCGCGGCCGTGTCGCTGGTCGCGGTGCTGGCCAGCCGTGAGACCTCGCGCGAACCACTGCAAGAAGCCTGACCCACCCCTGATCGTCAACCACCACCACCAGAAGGAGCTCCACATGTCTGTCTCCCACCTCGAACGACTCAAGCTGATCCCCAACGGCGAGAAGGAGCAGCTGACCTTCTCCGACGCCGAGATGGAGCGCAGGCTCTCGGTCCTGCGCAAGATCATGGCCGACGACGGACTCGACGTCGCACTGCTGACCTCGTACCACAACGTGAAGTACTTCTCGGACTTCCTCTACACCTCGTTCGGGCGGCCCTACGCCTTCGTCGTCACGGCCGATGACCACTTCACCGTCTCCGCGAACATCGATGCCGGGATGCCGTGGCGTCGTACCTTCGGAAACAACGTCGTCTACACCGACTGGCACCGCGACAACTACATCTGGGTGATCCGCGAGAGCCTGCGCACCCGGGGCCTGACCCTGACCCGCGTCGGTGTCGAGGACGACACCCTGCCCCTGGAGATGCGCGGGAAGTTCCAGGCTGCCTTCCCCGACGCCACCCTTGTGGACGTGTCCGCTGCCGCCATGCAAGCAGCGCATGCTGAAGTCGGCCGAGGAGATCGAGGTCATCAAGCACGGCACCCGCATCGGCGACCTCGGCGGCGCCGCCGTGCGAGACGCCATCACCGAAGGGGTCCCGGAGTTCGAGGTCGCCCTGGCCGGGACCCAGGCCATGGTCCGCGAGATCGCCCGCACCTTCCCGCACGCCGAGATCAGGGACACCTGGGTCTGGTTCCAGTCCGGCATCAACACCGACGGGGCGCACAACTGGCCGACCACACGCCAGGTGCAGCGCGGCGACATCCTGTCGCCTGAACTGCTTCCCGATGACCTCGGGCTACTACACCGCGCTGGAGCGGACGATGTTCTACGGCGAGCCGGACGCCCGCTCCCTCGAGCTGTGGAACATCAACGTCGAGGTGCACCGGGCCGGGCTGGAGCTGATCAAGCCGGGCATCTCCTGCTCGCGAGATCGCCCACGAGCTCAACGACATCTACGAGGGCTACGGCCTGCTGCCGAACCGGACCTTCGGCTATGGCCACTCGTTCGGCGTGCTGACCCACTACTACGGGCGCGAGGCAGGTCTGGAGCTGCGCGAGGACATCGACACCGTCCTCGAGCCCGGCATGGTGGTCTCGATGGAGCCGATGATCATGGTCCCGGAAGGGCAGCCCGGCGCCGGCGGATACCGAGAGCACGACATCCTCGTCGTCGGCGAGGACGGCGCGGAGAACATCACGGGATTCCCCTTCGGCCCGGAGCACAACATCCTCGGGGTCTGAGCAGGCTTCCGCCACGCCACGGTCGGCACAGGACCGTGGCGTGGCGGACACCAGCCGACCCTGCGCAAGAATGAGCCGACATGACCACCCCCAAGCAAGGCACCGAGGACACCGGGGACTCCCGCGTCATCTCGGTGCTCAAGAACGGCCTCGCCGTGCTCAGGGCCTTCTCTGTCGAGGAGCCTGTCCAGGGTGTCTCGGAGATCGCCACCAAGGTCGGGCTGCACAAGAGCACGGTGTCGCGGATCCTGAGCACCCTCGAGGTCGAGGAGCTCGTCGAACGCGATCCCAGCACCCGCAAGTTCCGCCTCGGTCTCGGCGTCATCGCCCTGGCCGGGCCGCTGCTCGCCGATCTCGATGTGCGCCGAGTCGCCTATCCGGTGCTCGTCGAGCTGAGCCGCCGTACCTCGGAGACCGTGGCGCTGATGGTCTGGGACGGCGGCGAGGCCGTGTGCGTGGAGCAGGTGCCGAGCCGGCACCAGGTCAAGCACACCACTCCCCTCGGCACCCGCTACCGGGACGCCGCCAGCTCCTCGGTGCAGGTCTTCTTGGCGTTCCAGGACACCTTCGGCGTACGCGCCCAGCTGATGAGCGGCGCGATCAGCTACCCGGGCCTCGACCAGGCAGGACTCGATGCCTATGTGGTGCGGCTGCAGTCCGTCGAGGAGAAGGGCTACGCCGTGAACTATGGCGAGACCTCGCTGGAGGAGGTCGGCGTGGCCGCGCCTGTCTTCGACCACCGTGGAGAGCTGTGCGCCGCCGTCCTGGTCTCGGCGCCCAAGTTCCGGATCTCCCACGAGCAGCTGTCCAGCATCGGCGACGCGACCGCGGAGGCGGCCCGGGACGCCACTGCGCGGCTCGGCGGACGACGCACCCCCCCATTGACGCTCACCCAGAAGCAGGAGGAACCCCGATGACCGTCGAGCTCTATCCGTCGCAGGGCCGGACGCCCTTCGGGCCGGGCATGTCGAGCCGCCGGATCTTCGGCCGCTCGCGCGACTCCTGGACCGGACCCCGCCTTCATGGAGTGGGAGCTCGCGGCGGCACAGTGGACCGACGAGCACCCGTACGACGAGTACAACTTCGTCCTCGAGGGCGAGTTGCACGTCGAGACGAACGGCGAGATCGCGATCGCCCGGGTCGGTGACCTCGTGCGCGTCACCGCGAACTCCCAGGGGCGGTACTTCGCGCCCCAGCACGCACGCATGCTCGCGATCTACGACCGCAACCCGGGCGGGGACGCCTCGGTGATCCTCGGACTCACGCGGTGCGAGCCGATTCACCCCGACTGATCCGCCAGGCACCTGCCCCGAGTCCCTGACCATTATCCGGCGCGGGCCTATGGTCCCCCGTTCCAGAGCCGTTGGGCCATGCCGACTCGAGCTGGATGCGCAAGCCTTCCAGTATGACCCGCCCACTCGATTCCGAGACCATCCGCGGCAGCGTCGTCGTCGCCGTCGACGGGTCCGACCACGCCGCACGGGCCGCCCGATGGGCGACCGAGCAGGCGCATCTCGAGCACCGCCGGCTGGTGGTGGTCTCGGCGGGCGACGACGCGGGAGGTGCGACTGAGGACGCCGTCGCGGCCGCACGGCTCGAGCATCCGGACCTCACCGTTACCGGCGCGGCCGTGCCCGGGGACCCTCGGCTGGTACTCATCGATGCCTCGGCACAGGCGCACCTGCTGGTCGTCGGGTCGCGCGGTCGCGGCGCAGTGCGAAGCCTGCTGCTCGGATCCGTCAGCGCCGCGGTCTGTGCCGACGCCGCCTGCCCGGTGGTCGTCTGCCACCCCACCACCACCGACGACACCAGAGCCGGGATGGTCGTGGGTGTCGACGCGACGCCCGAGTCGCTACCAGCCCTCGAGTTCGCCTACCGCCAGGCCTCCCTGAGAGCCCAACCCCTGACCGTGCTGCACTCCTTCTGGGACGCAGCGCCCGCCCTGGCCCAGTACGACGAGGCTCACGGCAGAACGACGGACGGAGGGGAGCTCGAGGATCTGCGCGCCACCCTGTCCGAGTCGATGGCGGGCCTGGGTGAGCGGTACCCCGACGTGTCCGTCACGCTGACCCTCGAGCACGGATTCGCCGACGAGGCCCTCGACCCTGACCACGGCGGCTGGGACCTGATCGTCCTGGGCCGCCACCCCAAGACCACACTGGCGAGCCTGGTCACCGGCTCCGTCGCCACCTCGGTCATCGAACGCGCCCACACCACCGTCGCAGTCGTCCCCCAGCCCGGCTGACCCCGAACGTCCGCAACGACCGGGGCCTCACTCCGGAGGCTCAGGCAGAGTTGAACCAGCCCGCGAGCGCAGGCACCCGACGGAGCACCAGCTGATCGAAGGCCAGCACCACCAGCACCGACAGGCCGAAGAGCGGCAGCAGCACACCCAGACCGATCAGTCCGACGAGCAGGAGCGGCGAGCCACGCAACGCCAACCGACCGCGTGGCGCGCCCATCGAGGAGGAGCCGGACGGTCGTCGGCGCCACCACATGAGCGGCCCACTGCTGCACATGAAGATGACCGCCAGACACATCAGCGCCGCTCCCCAGAACGACCACAGCCCCAGGCTGCGGCCCTCATGGAGGCCGATCCCCTGGGAGACCACCTTGGCCAGCATCGGGTAGTCGTCGAAGCCGTAGGTCGCCACGACGTCGCCGCCGAACCGGTCCACGTGGACGGTCCGCTCCTCAGAAGGCGCGTCGAAGGCGAACCCGATCACCGAGAACACCCCCGCGTCCTCTGACGGGAGCGCCACGGTCATCGGGTGCCGCAGGCCTTGGGCAGCAGCGACCTCGACCGCCGTATCCACGTTCGCGACCGAGCGAGACGCGTCACCCGAGCTCTCCGGGACCTTGGTGTCCCCCATCGCCCACGGCACCTCGTGGGCGTGACTGTGGGGCAGCGACTCGTCGAGCTTCGACGTGGAATCGGACAGGGCGCCCGGATCAAGAGACCACAAGGAGCTGCCCTGCTGGGTGGCAAGCGCCTGCACCTTCTCGCCCCAGAGGCCGGTCCAGGGCAGGCCGGAGACGAGCAGCGTGAGCAGCCCCAGACCGACGATCGAGCCCACCATGGCATGGCGTGAGCGCAGTCGCGCTCCGGACGCACCTGCTCTCGTGCGCCTCCGACGAGCGGATCGACCGCGCAGGAACAGGTAGTAGCCGGTCAGGGCCATCACGATCGCCCAGCACGCGCCGAGCTCGAGCACGTAGTCGCCCCAACGCCCGGCCATCAGCTCGCCGTGCAGGCGGACCGCGTAGCCCGACACGGTGGTGTCGGGGTCGAGGTCGCCCAGCACCTCCGCCCGCCACGGGTCCACGTAGACATCGTGCGCATCGCCGTCGGCCTCGACGATCGAGAAGACGGTGCTGCGGCCTTCAGAGCGCGGCTCGTTCATCGACACCACCGTTGCGCCCTCGTAGTCCCCCTCCAGAGCACCGAGTTGAGCGGCGTACGGCTGCTGGACATCGACGCCGCCCGGCTGGCTGACTTTCATCAGGTCCGCGTGGAGCAGGGGTTCGAGCTGGAAGCGCAACAGGTAGATCAGCCCCGTCGTGGCCAGCACCAACAGGATCGGGATCACCAGGAAGCTGGCATAGAAGTGCCAGCGCCAGAAGGCGCGGAACCAACCGGCCGACTTCGAGGTGGACGGTTTCTCGCGTTTCACGGGTACGGCGGTGAGCTCATCTAAACGGGACATGACCGGTTCTCCTCAGAACACGTAGGAATGCTGCGACGCACCGGATGCGTAGCAGTGAGTTGCTGTCTGGTGCCGGGGTCAGGCGGCGAGGAGAACCGGTGGACCGCGTCGTACGACGCAGGGGGCGAGCTCGACCAGGCGCAGAGCGGGCAGGTCCACGGCGAGGGCATGCGGACTCGTCGGCCCGCATGGGTGCAGACAGCTCGCAGGGTGCACCACGAGACGCTGGGCGTAGTCGATCGTGAGCGCCAGCACTGTCCAGAGCGCACGCTCGCCCGAGGCCAGCCACAGCCCCACCAGCACCGCGGCCACCAGGTGCGCACCCATCATCGGCGCCTGCGTGGCCAGATCGGCGACGAGGTGGTGATGGGCGTCAGGTGCCGAGGCGAGCGAGGTGCTGGCGGACGGTGAGGCCTCGCCATGGCCTGCCGTCGCCGACAGCATCCCGTGGACCCCGGTCTGTCCCAGCACCGTGAGCGCCACCAACCGCAGCCGGGTCGCGGGCCGGCCCAAAGCTGCGGCGCACAGGATCGTGCAGACGCCCAGCGCGGCCGCCAGCACCGGTGCCGGAGGCAGCAGGCCCGCGGCGGTCACGTGACCGACCGTCCCCGTGACCATCACGACCAGAGCCAGGAGCAGGGCTCGGCTCCACCGCAGCACACTCGAGATCTGCCCCTGCACAGCTGGATTGTCGCAAGAAGGCGGCCTTGCACTACCCGCGGGATGCTGTCGCTTCACACCGGGCCGCCAGACCCGGAGGCTCGGACCGCCCACGAGCCAGGGGGTCACGGCCTGGCGTCGGCTTGTGGACCCAGGGGTCTCATCCTCGCAGCAGCACCCGCAAGGCGATGCTCGGGCGAAGCAGCCGCGTGGGGTGGTCCATCAGGTTGATGACCCGGAAGAAGGCTGCTGCCACCACCGAGTCGTGACGCGCGACGCGTTGCAGCCGCGGCATGTAGGCCGGCACCCAGGCGGGGGCAGCCGGCGGAGGGCCGTCGACTCCGGGGATGTGCAGGTCGGCTCCGGTCACCGCGGCCCAGGCCCGGTCGACGACTCCGGCTGCTGCGACGGGAAGTCGGTACGCACGGCGTCCACCCCACAGGCTAGGGCGTCTCGGAGCTCGACGGCCTCCAGGGCGGCGACGCTCATGCCCTGAGCGAACGGCGGGTCGAAGGAGCAGATGGAGTCACCGATGGGCGCGTATCCCGAGGGCAGGTCCGCCAGCTCTTCGACGTAGCGACGACGGGAGTCGGGGAAGCGATAGCCCCGCGGCGGGTGCAGCAGGGGTCGACTGTGCAGCAGCGGCGCGAGCTCGGGATTGACCACAGTCGTGGTGAAGGCCCACAAGCCGTCTTCGTCGAGGGGCGGCATGCTCCTCGTGGTAGGCGTACAGCGTGACCACCCAGCGGTCGCCCTCCTGCGCGATCGCGACGCCGCCGTGGGCACGTCCGGGAGTGCGCCAGAGACCAAGGCCATGCGGTCGTCGAGGACATCTGGCCGGCGCTCCAGGTGGGTGATGGCGTAGCGCAGGTTGACGCGCACCCGTGCGGCGTTGCTGGAACGCATCTGCCCATCCTGATCCGATTACGCACCACGGTCCACCCCCGCCACCAGGCTGACATCTCGCGGCATCACAGACCGGTTCAGTGGCCGGTGGGGAACAGCTGGCCGCCGCATGTCTCGACCGCCCAGGCGAGCCAACGTTGCGGAGTGCTGCCGTGCTCGGTGACCATCAACAGGTAGGTGTCCTCGCTGAGGACGGTGTAGACGACCCCGATGGCGTCCTCGGGCGTGAGGTCGGGATTGAAGCCGTCGCGAGTGGAGAGATTGTCGAGGATGTTCCGGAAGGCTGTGTAGCGGAGCGACTTGTTACGCGCGAGCATCGCGCCGACCTCGGGATCGGCAGCGGCCGCTCGCATGACGTCGAAGAGCGGTGCGGCACGACCGATGACCTCGGCGGACCCTTCGCACATCAGGCGAAGAGCCGCCGGGCCGTCGGCGCCGGCAAGCACCTGTGCGAACCACTCCTGCTCGGCGATGTCGGCGTCGGCGTCGCCGCGAAGTGCATGGTCGAAGGCCGCCTGCAGGATCGCGGTCTTGTTGCCGAAGGCGAGGTAGAGGGTCTGCACGGCGACCCCTGCTTGCTTCGCGATGGCGGCCATGGTGGTGGTGACGAAGCCGTCGCGGAGGAACAGCTCGGTGGCCGCGTCGACGACCTTGCCTCGAGTCGCCGCGGACTGCTCGGCCTTGGTGGTGCGGTTCTTGGTCCGTGATCCGGCAGCCACGAGCAGCCTCCCTCCGTAGTGGGTCGTAGTGGGTTGACGAACACTGTAACGACGTTCTAGTGTTCTATTGTGTAATCACATTACATACTCGCATTACACCATGGGACGAGTTCCTAGAACCAGGAGGCATCACCATGAGCGCCGCACCCCCCGTTGCTGGGTACCACCACCTGGGCCTCACCGTCCGCGACATCGACGCGAGCGAGGCCTGGTACGTCGAGACGTTCGGGTTCGTCAGGGCCTTCGTCGAGAAGCACGACAACGACACCGGCTACGCGGTGGTGCTGACGTGCCCCGGTACGTCGTTCTTCCTGGGCCTCGACCACCACCACGAGGCGGACCGACAGCTGTTCGACTCGCGCCGCACCGGTCTCGACCACCTGGCGCTCGCGGTGGCCACGCCGGCGGAGGTGCACGCCTGGGCTGCCCACCTCGACGATGCGGGTGTCGAGCATGAGCCCGTGATCGAGAGCGACGACCCGATGCCCATGGCGATGGTGCTGCTGCGCGACCCCGACGGCATCGTCATCGAGATCATGTGGAGCGGTGCCTGAGATGGGGCCCCTCACCGAACGGACCGGGCCGCGCCCCTCGACCACGTCAGTAGCGCCGCACAGCCAGACCGATCAGCAACCGGCAGACGATCGGTACCTGAGGACCGTCCTCGCCGAGGCCTGCACGTGGCCTGGCGTCCGGCGGGCCGAGTCCGCGATCTCTGTCGCTGGCGCACAGGCGCTGACGCTGTCCGGCATGAGCGCCGGCCCGAAGGAGGCCTTCTTCATCGACCGCGAGTTCTGTCACGGGCACGCGCAGGGAGATCACAGCCTTCATCTCACCCTGCCGGTTTCGTTGGCCGCCGAGACCGAGGCGGCAGGCTGGACCGAGCCGCACTTCCTGGTGCTCGCCGGCCAGCTCTCACCGACCCACGTGATGCTCTACGCCCCTCGCGACGACGAAGAGGCCGCCGTTGCGCTGACACTCGTGCGCGCGTCCTACGAGTTCGCGAGCGGCGCCGCCAGCGTCCACCAAAGCCACCCTTTGCAGTGAGGAGCACCGCCATGACCGAGCACCTGACGATGAACACCGTGGTTCATACTGCGTTCCGGCGTACGATCTCGCGCTTCGACGCCGCCCTGATCGCGTTCCCTGACGGGTCCCAACAACGCGCCGACGACCTCAAGCGTGCCTGGGACTTCTTCGAGGAGGAGCTGCACGACCACCACCGCTATGAGGAGCTGTACTTCTGGCCTGCGCTACGACAGACCGATGCCGACCTCACCATGTTGGCCGACCTCGACGGTGAGCATGACGCGATGCGAGCCGCACTCGATCTGGCCAGCCAGGCGATGGCTGATGTGCAGCTCGACCCATGCGACGAGTGCGCAGAAGCGGCGCGCGCTGCTGTCGACCACCTCGGCACCGTGCTGTTCGATCACCTCGCCCACGAGGAACGCGACCTTGAGCCCATCTCAGCCGCTTACCAGGACGCGCCACCGATGAAGACTGCCCTGGCACAGGTGAAGAAGGCGCACTTCAAGAAGATGGGGAACCTGGTCGAGTGGCTGCAGGACGGCGCCGACGAGTCCGACCTCGCGGGGTTGCGCAAGGAGCTGCCGCCCTTCGTGATCCTCGTTCTCGGCAAGATCGCTGGGCGCCGCTACCGCCGCGAGATCGCACCGACCTGGCTGCTCGCCACTCGAGACGCCGACTCGCGGTCGTGACCCGGCACGGCCGCTCCTGTCGTCCTGGCTGATCGGTTCGCTCCCTGAGAAGACCGCCACCCTGGCGCCGAGTCTGCCGAGGGACGGCGCTCGACCCGGTCATCCAGAGCCCGATCTTCTGAGCAGGTGTGGTCCGCAAGCTCGCCGGCGAGCGGATCCTCGACAGCGGCGGCGACCTGGCCGCTGTCCTGAGGACCTCGGAGATCTCCGAGGCAACCTGGAACCGACGGCGATCCCAGTACGACGGGATGAAGGGCCACCGAGGCGGGTCCCGTAGTCCGACTCGTCGATGCGGCTGCGGTCGGCGAACACCTTCTGGTCGGCCGGGGCAGCTGCCTGGCTCAGCAGCTCTCGCGACGCACCAGCTGGGGTCGGGAGGATCACCCGGAGCGTCGCCGAGCTCGTCGAACCCGACCACGGGCACGTCATCGGGAACACGCCGCCCGAGGTCGGCGACCGGTCAGTAGCCGAGAGCCCGGACGGCCGCGTCCACCGCCAGCTGTGCGGCCCGGCTGACGGGTTCACCGCCGTTGATCGCGTGAGGCCGTGGCCCTCGACACCCCCGCGACCCGCGCCACCTCGTCGAGGGTCGGCGCGCTGCCGTGGGCGTTCCGGCTGTGCTTGGTCGTCACCGGCCCAACGCTGCTGGTTCGAGCAGGCGCCCAGTGGCCGCGACCTCGGCGTACCAGCGGGCGCTGCTCTTGGGGATCCGTTCGAAGGTCTCGTAGTCGACGTACACGATGCCGAAGCGCTTGTCGTAGCCGTAGGCCCACTCGAAGTTGTCGAGCAGCGACCAGACGAAGTAGCCGCCGACGTCGACCCCGGCCCGCATCGCCTCGTGCAGCGCCCGCAGGTGGGCGTCGATGTAGTCGACCCGCTGGGGGTCGTCGACCTCGCCGTCCGCGCCGACCTCGTCGGCGAACGCGGCCCCGTTCTCGGTGATGAACAGCTGGGGCAGCTCGTAGTCAGTCTGCAGGCGTAGCAGCAGGTCGCGCAGCCCCCACGGCTGGATCTCCCAACCCATTGCCGTGACCGGAAGGCCGCGGCTCGGGAAGGTGACGTCCGCGGCCCCCACGAACGGTGACGTGGTGGGGCGGTCGGGGAGCCTGACCTCGAGACCCGTCACGTCGGTCCGCGGATGCCCGGAGACCTCGTCGCCGTGGTAGTAGTTCACGCCGAGCACGTCGATGGGGGCCGAGATCGTCTCGAGGTCACCGTCGCGGATCACGTGCTGCCAGCCGAGCTCGGCGGTGTCCTCGAGCAGGTCGGCTGGGTAGCTGCCCCTGAGCAGCGGGTCGAGGAACACCCGGTTGTGCCCTGCGTCGATCCGGCGGGCGGCGTCGACGTCCACGGGGTCGCCTGCATCGGCGGGCTCGGCGTGGGTGAGGTTCAGCGTGATACCGAGCGAGGCGTCGGGCTGGCGCCGCCGCAGCTCCTCGACGACCAGCCCGTGGCCGAGCATCAGGTGGTGCGCGGCGACGAGGCCGGCGCCACCCTCCTGCCGACCGGGTGCGTGCTGGCCGCCGGTGTAGCCGAAGAAGGCGGAGCACCACGGCTCGTTCAGCGTGGTCCAGGTCTGGACCCGGTCAGCCAGGGCGTCGTGGACCGCGAGCGAGTAGTCCACGAACCGGTGGGCGGTGTCCCGGTTGGTCCACCCGCCGAGGTCTTCGAGGGCCTGCGGCAGGTCCCAGTGGTACAGCGTCACCCACGGCCGGATGTCTGCGGCCAGGAGCTCGTCCACCAACCGGTCGTAGAACGCCAGGCCCGCCTGGTTCACCGCACCGCCGTCGGGTCGTACCCTCGGCCAGGCCACCGAGAACCGGTAGGACTGGAGGTTGAGCTCCTTCATCAGGGCCACGTCCTCGGCGTACCGGTGGTAGTGGTCGTCGGCACGTTCGCCCGTGTCTCCCCCGACTATCGCGCCCGGGATCCGACAGAACCGGTCCCAGATGCTGTCGGTGCGGCCGTCCTCCTCGACCGCGCCCTCGATCTGGTAGGACGCGGTCGCGCTGCCCCAGACGAAGTCGGGCGGGAAGACGAGGTCGCGGGGGGTGTGGGGGGAGGTGGTCATCCCTTGACAGCTCCTTGCATGAAGCCGGGCACGAGGTGGCGACCGGCGAGGGCGAATAGGATCAGCAGCGGCAGCGTCGAGAGCAGGCACCCGCGAGCACGAGACTGAAGTCTACGTAGAAGCCGCTCTGCAGTTGCTGGAGCGCGATCTGCACCGTGGGGTTGCTGGCGGGCAGCACGATCAACGGCCAGAAGAAGTCGGTCCAGGTGGCCATGAACGTGAACATGCCGAGGATCGCCGCCGCCGACCGCGCCGCCGGGAGGACGACGTGCCGGAAGGTGCGGATCATCGAGCACCCGTCCATGCGCGGTGCCTCGATGAGGTCGTCCGGCAGTGCCTCCACGAGGTACGGCCGCTTGAAGAACACACCGCAGGCGGTGACCAGGCCGGGGACGATCACGGCTGCGATCGACCCGGTCCAACCGAGCTTGGCCATCACGATGAGCAGCGGGATCACGCCCGACTGGGTGGGCACGGCCAGGATGGCGACCACGAAGATCATCAACGGCCCCGGGCCCCGGAAGCGCGGCTTGGCGAAGGCGAAGCCAGCCAGCCAGCCAGCCAGCCAGCCAGCCAGGGTGGAGAAGAACACCACCGAGAACGCCACCACCGAGGAGACGATCAGGCTGTTGGTCAGCGCCTTCCAGAAGGCCACCGTCTCGAAGACGCGCGAGGCGTTGTCGAGGAAGTGGCCGCCAGGCAGCAGCGGGGCAGCTGCCTGGTCATCACGTCGACCTGGTGGGAGCCAACGAGGAAGGACCACTACAGCGGGAACATCGAGCCCAGCGCGAACGCGATCCGCAGTCCGTAGGTCACGAATGCCGGGCTGCCGAGGCACGCTGGCAGCCGCGGGTGTCGGTGCCACTCCTCCGAGGGAGGCGACCGTGGCGAGCTCGTGGACGAGGTGCGGGTGGAGGTCCCAGCAGATCGACGAAGGCGTGATCATCGAGACCCGCCGTCGTCGTCGCCGGTCTCGGCACCACGGCCACCACTCCATCGGTCGAGCCACAGTGTCGACAAGCGGGACCTCACGCGGTGCGCCCTCCTAGCCTGCGGGCGGCCACTGGGGACAGGTGCGTTCGTACGGCAGGTTCGGGAAGTACTCCTCCCACTCCTCGCGTGCGAGGTTCCGGCCGGCGATCGCACAGGCGCGGTCGTCCCACTGGTCGATGCGCGTGTCAGCGGTCCAGGTCCTGCCGTCGGTGGAGGCGATGACCAGGGCCTTGCTGTCGGGCCGGTAGGTGATCGAGTACGTCCCGGCGCGGCTCGGTAGCGGCAGGCTGGCCTGGTATTTCCCGGTGCGCCCGTTCCAGAGCCGGATCCGCCCTTCTTCGGCGACCGCGTACTGGCTGCCGTCGGGAGCGAACGCTGGATCGCCCCACTGCAGCCCGGTGTCGGTGTCGACGTACGCCTTCTTCTCCACGTCGAGCAGACGCACCCGTACGCCGGGTCCGGTGACCACCATGCGGGTGCCGTCGGGCGACGTCACACCCTGCACGTCCTCAGAGCCGAGCAGCCCCGGCCCAGCCGTGTCGACGACGTCGCCGGCACGCGGGTCGATCCGCAGGAACGATCCGTCCAATCGGTGCAGCACGAGCACCGATCCGTCGGGATGGGCCACGAGATCGTTCGCGTCGGAAGCCGCGGCGGTCGGTGGGTACGCCGGCCCCAGGGTTGTCCTGTACAGCGTGTGCAACGAGGTTCCGTCATGCACGAAGACATGCTGTGCGTCGCGGCTGAAAGCGGCATGGACATCTCCCTCGGGCGCCGTGAGCGGGTCGGTGCGAGCGGCGACAGATCCGTTCGACGCATTCCACACCGTGACGACCCGCTCCGGACCGCGGAGCGGACCGACGACGGAGAGCAGCCAGCGCGAGTCGGAGGACCAAGCGAGCTGAGGGTCGCGGCCCCCGATCTGAGCGCGTTTCTCCGTGCTCTCTCCGGTCCGCGTGTCCTCGAACCACAGCCGGCCCGAACGAACGCGTGCCACGGTGTGGCCGTCTGGTGCGGGAAGGGAGATCGTGTACCCCTCGTCAGGCGCGCTGGTCTCCTCGCCCAGAGTGAGCTGTCGGCCGGCACCGGCGACGTTCCAGGCCCGGACGAGACCGGCGCCTCCCGCGGTGAACAGTCTGCGGTCGTCGTGGGAGAAGGCCACAGAGTTGGCCCCCGCGGCGAACCGATGCAGCCCGTCCCCGGTGCGGGTGTCCCAGACAGCCGCGGTGCCGTCCTCGGAGGACGTCGCCAGCAGCCGACCGTCGTGGGAGTAAGCGACCTCGAGCACCGGTGCCGTGTGGCCGGTCAGGACGCTTCCTCGCCGTCGGAGTGTTCTCGTGTCGAACCGCGCCACCTGGTCGCCCGTGGCGACGGCCAGCGTCGAGCCGTCGGGCCTCAGAGCCGCGGCGCTGACGCCGTGCACCGCGACGCGTCGATCCCGACCCGAGGCGAGGAGACGACCGGAGTCCACGTCGTACACCCGAAGGGACGGGTCGCTCTTCGTGACGACATACAGCCGGTCTCCTCGAGGGCTCAGCGCGAGGTGGGAGTACTGCGGCAGCACGATGCTGAAGGCGGGCTCCGACGGGTCCGCCGTGTTCCAGACCATCACCCGGCCGAGCCGTGCGAACTCCCCGCTGGCCAGGAACCGGTGGAGCTGGGCGCCGAACCTCTTTCCATCGCCGCTGAAGGTCACGTCGACGTGGTTCCACGGCGTGTACGAGACCCCCCAGCTCGCCGGGAAGCCGCCCGGCTGCCGGGCAGAGAGCTCCCCGGTCGATGCGTCGTAGAGCCGCAGCTGGCCGTAGGAGGCTCCGGCCACGGCCAACCGGTCGCCGACGGGCGCGAACGCGACAGATGCGCACTCCGGAGTGTCGTCGGTGAAGGGGAGGACCGCGAGCGTGGCGGCGTCGAACAGCTGGGCACCACCCGCCCACAGGCAACCGACGAGCAGCGACCCGTCCGAGCTGGCAGTCAAGGACGAGATGTGCGCCGTGCCCGTGCGCCCCAGCTCCCGGCCCAGGTCATGAACACCCGCCAAGGCGCCCCCCCGCGTCAGCGTCGATCCCAGGTTCTCCCAGGCCTCGGCCGAGTCGTCGGCCTTGACCCCCTGCACCGCGAGAAGCAGGCCAGCCGCGAGGTCCTGGTGCAGCACGCCCTGAGCGCCCGCGCGGCGTGCGTCCGCGAGGTTGGCTGCCAGCTCAGCACGGTCCCGCTCACGGCCGGCCAGGTCTCCCTCGCGTGCGGCTCGGTCGGCCGACCGGAGGGCGACCAGCCCGGCGGCCATCGTCAGGATCAGCAGGACGGCGACGCCAGCCAGCGAGCCACGCAACCGCCGGTTCGCAGTCCGCTGCCTGGCCAGCCTGGCCTCGGCCACCCGAACCTCGCTCTCGGCGAGCGCTGCGGAGGCTTCGAGGAAGGCGGTCTCGGTGTCGTTCAGGTCGGGACCGGCCTGCTCCCGCCACTCCAGGGTGCGGGCGATCCGCGCACCTCGATAGAGCTCCCCCTCCGGGCGCCCCATCGCGTCCCAGGCGTCGGAGGCACCCGCGAGATGCCGGAGCAGCCGCTGCCCATCGACATCGTCGTCGAGCCAGCCGCGCAGCCTCGGCCAGACCCTGACCAGCGACTCGTGGGCGATCTGGACGGACTCCCCGTCGATGCTCACCAGGCGGGCACTCACCAGCTGCTCCACCAGCCGCTCGTGCTCGGCGTCGGCCGCGACCTTCCAGCGCGGCACCCGCGCCCGCACCGGGTCGCCGTCCTCGGTGGGCATCACCAGGCGCAGCAGGAGGGTGCGGAGGCGCATGCGCTGAGAGGGGTCCATCGCGTCGTACAGGCGCTCGGCGCTCTGGGACACCGCGGACCTGATGCCGCCGGTGGCGCGGTAGCCGTCCACGGTGAGCGTCGGGCCCTCGCGGCGCTCCCAGGTCTCCCGGAGCACGTACGAGAGGAGCGGTAGTGCGGCGGGCTCACCTTCGACCTCGCGGACCAGCAGGTCGACCAGGCCAGGCTCCAGTCGCAGCCCGGCGCGACGGGCGGGGCCCTCGATGGCGCTGCGCAGATCGGGTTCGCTCATCGGGCCGAGCAGGTGCAGGCCGTCCTCGAGGAGCCGGGCGATGTCCGGGTACGGCACCAGATCGCCCAGGTGGTCGGTGCGCATGGAGAGGACCAGCGCGCCGCCGGCGGCGACGTGAGCGGCGAGTGCCGCGAAGTACTGCGCCCTCTGCTCGGCATCGGCGGTGACGGCTTCCTCGGCCTGGTCCACGATCAGGGTCTGCCGTCCACGGGTCTTCAACGTGCCCAGCGACTCCGCCGGCCGGACACCCGGGGTGGTCACCAGAACCGGCGTCCCACTGCGGACCAGCGCGGCCACCACGCCGGCGCGGACCAGGGAGGACTTGCCGATGCCCGACGGCCCCACGACAGCCAGCACCCTTGAGGCCCGCAGCTTCCGCAGGCACGCCTCCACGTCGGCCTCCCGGCCGAAGAACGAGTCCGCGTCGTCGGCGTCGTACGGAAGCAGCCCGCGGTAGGGGCAGGTGACGCTCACCTCCCGTGAGAGGACCGGATCCAACGCGGGGTCCTGCCGAAGCAGCTGCTCCTCGAGCTCTACGAGCTCGTGCCGCGGGTCCAGGCCCAGCTCGTCGACCAGCATCGCGCGCGCCCGTTTCAACGCCGCCAGCGCCTCTGCCTGCCGTCCGGCCTGGTGCAGGGCGATGGCGAGCAATGCCCAGCGGCGCTCCCGGAAGGGTGCCTCGGCCGCCAGCGCGCGTGCCCGCTCGAGGACGTCCCGTGCTCGCCCGGCCAGGGTCTCCGCCTCCACGCGGAGCTCTTCGGCGTCCATCCGCAAACCCTCGAGACGGGTGGCCTCAACACGCCCTGGCTCCCACTCCTCCAGGTCGGTCAGAGCGCGCCCGCGCCACAGGTCCAGCGCCTCTCGCACCAAGTAGGACGACCGCTCCGGATCACCGTCGGCCAGCGCCTCCCGGGCGCGCTCCAGCTGCCGCTCGAACCGCCTGCTGTCGATCTCCGACTCGGTGACCGTCAACCGGTAACCGCCCGCGCCAGACTCGATTGCGGCGGGCCCCATCCGCTTCCGCAGACGGGCGACGCACCCGTGCACGACCTTCGCCCACGAGTCCGGCAGGTCGGCGCCCCACAGCACATCGGCGAGCGCCTCGGTGCTGCTCGGGTCACCGGCGCGAACCACCAGCGCCGAGAGCACGACCCGGTCTCTGGGGCTGAGCCCGTTGGCCTGGCCATCCACCTGCAGAGGGCCGAGGACGGCGATACTCATGCTTCGACTGTCGACCTCGACCGGGTCGTCGTCAACCGCGCCGATACCCGGCTGATACCTCACCGGCGGGCGGGCGATACCCGCAGGGCGCATTCCTGGTGCGACAGGAGAACCACTCCTGAACGCAGAGGAGAAGAGCCATGCGACAGATCAGGAACGGAGCCGTAGCGCTCGCCCTGATGGGCGGCCTTGCCGCCTGCAGTGACGACCAGGCATCGCGCGACGCGGTTGCCGATGAGGACAAGCAGACGACCAGCGTCGCGCCGGCTCGGGACTGCGAAGCGGTGGCCTACGACCGGAGCCTTGACCCTGGGTGTTGGGCGATCAGGGCCCGCGGGCTGTCTGACAGTCCACACGCCGAGCTGGACCTCCCGTCAGGATTCAGGGGCAACGATGCGTGGGTCTGGAGAAACGCCGACGACCCCGACAAGGAAGACGAGTGGGGCGCCATCACCGTCCTCCCGGTCGGCGCCGTGTACGCCGACCCGTGCACCCGCGCCGGAGAATCGTCGAAGGTCTCGACCTCGGTGAAGGACTTCGCAAGGGCACTGGCCGCCCAGAAGGTGACCACCACGACGACGCCCGTCCCGGTTTCGCTCGACGGTCACGACGGGGTCTATCTCGAGATGTCCGTACCTGCCGACTTCGACTCCAGCGCGTGCCGCGACAAGGAGCTTCGGCTCTGGGAGACAGAGGGCGAGGAGAGTCCAGGTGCTGACACCTCTCTCACGAGCCGGTATTGGATGGTCGACGTGGACGGTCAGAGCGTGGTCCTGGTGCTACACACCAACACCAGCGCGACCGACAAGACCGTTGACCTCCTCACTGGCATCGCCGAGGCCGCCACGTTCGACGAGGGCTGAGGGTCATGACCCCGCCACGCGTCCTGGGCTCTGGCCGAGCACCTCACCGATGCGGGCGGATGTCCCGAGCATGACCGCGACGATCTGCTCGAGCTGGCCGTCCGGAGGTGGTCCGGGCAGGCCTGGGCCGCTAACGACCGGCGCGTCGTTCCTGCCCCAGCGCTCTACGTCGCCTCGACCCGCGGCCGGTCCCGCACCACCTGGCACGTTGCGACCGAGGACCTCCTCGACGCGACCGCTGGCCACGCACCCGAGCCACCTGCCTCAGCACTCGACCTGCTGACCGACCTCCTCTGACGCACCGGAGCCCAGGAGGCAGCTACCCCCATCATCCGCGAGACCCAACGGGACGCGACCAGCCTCCCCACATTGGTCACTCGCTACCACCACGCCTGGGATCTCGCCGCGATGACGATGCTGCGCGACGTCGCCCCCAGATACCTACCTCCGAGGCTGGCGGCTCGACTGCTGGCCGATCCCCTCGACGTGCTCGCGATCGCCACTCTCGACATCGAGTTCGCTGCGGTCTCGGCCTGCGGCACTACTCTGCAGCCAGCCCAGGCGACGGCGACAAGGCCGGCCGTCGAGCGGCAGGTGCGGCCCCTCTCGGCCGTCGGAGGTCACTCCAGCCCTGCTGGACGCGGTCGCCCGGGACCAGAGCCAGTCCACCGCGCGCCGAGCCGTCGCGGCTGTTCACAGAAGCGACCCGCCAGAACGTCGTCTCCGCGCGGCATCCCTGTGATGGGCCCCAGCGAAAGGAGACACCCAGGACTCGAGCAACCGAGCTGGATCGCACCTACTCCCTCCTCGTGCGGCTGAACGACTACCCCCAGCCCACTGACGCTGCGACCAGCCACGCACAGATGACGGCGTTCAACTTGATGTCCGAGCGGCATACCCCCCGCGCCCTGGTGCGCACCGATAAGAACGCCGGCCCCGGTGATCTCCCGGCGCAGGCCACTGAGCTGGTGAGTCACCTCGCCACCAGGAGGGGGACCGATCTCGGGGAGGCGCTGAGCCTGGGCAGAGCGGCTGGGCTGCTCACCTCCATCACATCGGATACAAGGGATCCACCGTGACGTACGGCGAGCACCAGGAGGCTGCTTCCGCCGCTCTGCTCAAGTCCTCGCGCCTACCACCACGCATCTCGAGCGTGGCGATGCCGAGACAGTCCTGGCCTGTCGTCATCAGGTGCACCTGGCCGTTCTTGACCGACTCACTGAGCTCGGCGTGCATGGGCACCTCGAACGGCCGCGCAGTGCAACGCGAAGAGTGAACGCCGCGCGACAACCGCTTCATGTGCTCCACGACCTGGTGCGCACCATGTCGACACCGCGGATCGATGACCGGCCGTCTTGGCCCCTGCTTGTCGGCCCAGCGGTCGGAGGCTGGCTCGCCCGTCGACCTGTGGCGTGGGGTCGGGCGACGTGTCATGCTCGGCAACGCCGAGCTCACGCGCAGCTGGTGAGGTCGCTTCGGCTGCGATCGAGACGGACACCACCATGAGAACCGACATCAGGGAGCCACACGCCATGCACAGAGACCTGGCCGCGAGAGCGCTGTTCACCGTTCCCCTGCTGGCCGCCCTGCTGCTGGGCGCAGGTCCTGCATCGGCCGAGACGCCACCCCGACCCGGCTGTGGTTACGGAGACACCAACCACGCACACCAAGCCGCACCAGGGCAGGACCCGATGATGCTTCGTCCCGGCAAGGGCGCCGGGGACAAGAACCACGAGCACACGACAGCTCCCGGCCAGGCTCCGGCGGGTGGTGGCGACCAGAGTGGGCCGATGCGTGGATGCAGGTCGGACCCGCGCGGCTGAGCACTCCCCTGCACCGCTCATCGGGTGACGCGGCACCCAGCGCCCGGCGTGAGCCGGGAAACATGATCGACTGGCAAGGCGCCTGCCGGACTTCGGCATACTGACGCGAGTGGCGATGCCGACAGCGGGTGCAGCCCAGGTCGGAACCGTATGGCGCGGGCTGTTGCTGGTCTCCCTGGCAGGCATCGTCTGGGGCACGATCGGTCCCGGCGTACAGCTCATCCACGATCGCTCCAGCCTCGCGCCGCTCACGATCAGCGCCTACCGCGCGTTGATCGCCGTCGCGGTCCTCATCGGCTTCTCCCTGGCGACGGGTCAGTTGCGCAGATCCTGGTCGGCGGCCCGAGGCCAGTGGCGGCGGGTGGTCGTAGTCGGGATCATGACCGCTGCCTTCCAGATGCTCTTCTTCGTCGCCGTCGTCATGATCGGCGTGAGCGTGACGACCGTGGTGTGCCTCGGCTTTGCGCCCGTCCTGCTGATGGTGCTCGGCAGCGCCCGACAGCGCCGACTTCCCTCGGTCCCACAGGGATTTCCCGTCATCGTCGCCGTGGTGGGGCTGCTGCTGGTGAGCCTTGCGGGCAGTCCCGTCCAGTCGACCTCGTCACCGGTCTGGGGGGTCCTCGCCGCGCTCGCTTCAGGAGCGGCATACGCGCTCTCGGCCGAGGTGGCCGGCCCCCTCACCCGTCGGCTCGACACCCTGACCGTCACCACCGCGACCATGTTCGTCGCCTCCGTCGTGCTGGTTCCCAGCGGACTCGCCCTGGCCTTGCTGCGCGGCGACACGCTCATTTCGTCCGACCCCGCCTCGTGGCTGCTCCTCGGCTACCTGGGCGTCGTGACCATGGCCGTGGCCTACGCGTTGTTGTTCACGGGGCTGCGCAGCACCCCCAGCGGCTCGGTGGTGATCGCCACGCTTCTCGAGCCCGTGACCGCGGTGCTGATCGCCGTGGTCATCCTCGGCGAGAGCCTGACCGCCACGGGGATGGTCGGATCACTGCTGATCATGGCGGCGATCGCCAGCCTCGGTCGAGAGTACGAGGAGCCGCCGCCGCAATGACGACAGGCACTTCCACGGCGGCTCGCGGTGGTGCCCGACCGGACCCGAGCACCGACGTTTGCTCAAATGTCTAGTCTAGAATCGTTGGTGTGGCGAGCCTTTCGATCGACGACGAAGTGCTGGCTGCGCGGCCCGAGCTGACCAGCCCCAGCGACTTGCCGGCACACGCGCGGATCACCCATTGGCTCGAGCAGCTGATCGTCTCCCGGCAGCTCGAAGCCGGTGACCGGCTGCCGTCCGAGGTCGACATCGCCGCCGCACTCGGGGTCAGCCGGATGACGTTGCGTCAGGGCCTCGGCGCTGTGGAGAGCAAGGGCCTGCTCGAGCGACGGCGGGGACGCTTCGGGGGCAACTTCGTCGTGCGACCCAGGTTCGACTTCGTCCTCACCGGCCTGCCCGGCTTCACCGAGCAGATGCGTCGGGCCCATGTCGAGGCTGGCGCCCAGATCGTCCGGGCCACGACGCGAGTCCCCCCCTCCGATGTTCGCGACGCGCTCCGTCAGCGTCGCGGCGATCAGGTGCACGAGATCATCCGGGTGCGCTCCGCGAACGGCGAGCCGATCGCGCTCGAAGAGACCTATCTTCCGGCCAGCGTCTTTCCCGGGATGCTCGCCTTCGACCTCCAGGACTCGCTCTACGCCACCATGGAGCGCGAGTACGGGCACCCGCCGTTCAGCGCGGACGAGCTGATCGAGCCCGTCAACGCGACCGCCCAGCACGCAGAGCTGCTGCACGTCCCGCTGGGAAACGCGCTGCTGCTGGTGACCCGGACCTCGTACGACGCGGACACCACTCCGGTCGAGTTCTCACGTGACTACTTCCGTCCTGACCGGACCCGGGTCCGGTTGCACACCGAGGCCGACCGGGTGCCCTCGTCACAGATCTCGCCGCGACCCCGGTCGGGGTGAGCCCGGACCGCTGATCTCAAAGGTCGGTGCCGTGCAGCAGTGCCACCTCGAGGTGCGTGACGGCAGCGGGGGCCACCGCGAGTACGGCGGGATCGGGGTCCGTTCCGGTCACGGCGATGCACTGCATGCCGGCACGCGTCGCTGCCTGGATCCCGGGCACGGAGTCCTCGAAGGCGAGCACGTCTCCTGGGTCGACGCCCAACAGGGCGGCCCCCCGGAGGAAGCCCTCGGGGTCGGGCTTGCCGCGCTCGACGTCCTCCTCGGTGACCAGTGAGGTGAGGGAGCCGCCGACGACGCTGTTCTCGAGCACGGCCAGGACGTCTTCGCGCTGCGCGCCGGTCACTACTGCCATCGCGATGCCGGCCGCGTCCAGCCGTCCCACGAGCTCGACGGCACCGGCAGTGATCGGCGAGTGCTCGGCAACTGCCCGCTTGTAGAGGGTCCGCCGCAAGCCGAGCAGCGCCTCCACCGTCGCCGGGGCACCGTCACCGTGCTCGTGGACCGCGATCTGCACGATCTCCCGATCACTGTGACCGAGCAGGTCGGTGCGGTAGTCCTCCGGCGACATCGTCCAGCCGAGATGCTCCTGGAAGATCTTGGTGAAGATCGCCTGAAGGATCGGCTCGTCGTCGCAGAGCGTCCCGTTGAAGTCGAAGATCACCGCGCGTTCCGGACGCGACGCCCAGGTGGTGACGACGTCGGCGATCGAACCGGTGCTCGCAGGCTGGATCATGAGCGTGCTCCCCTCGCTGGCGCCGACGCCGGTCGCGATGCGAACAGCATGACTGAGGCGTGAGTGAACCATTGACGCCAGCCCGGGTCAATGGTCTAGTCTTTTGCCCCGCAGTGGGTCGGCTCGCGCTTCCGTACGACGTTCCTGCTCGCTGCCTCCGCACTCGACCGGCCGACAGAGGGCAGCGACCATGACAGTTCCCGAACGCAGCGAGATCGTGATCATCGGTGGGGGGGTCGTGGGCGCGAGCATCGCCTACCACCTGGCCCGGCGCGGCAAGACGGACGTGACCCTGGTCGAGCGCACCAGTCTGACCCACGGCAGCACCTGGCACGCCGCAGGTCTGGTCGGTCAGCTGCGCTCCAGCAGCAACCTGACCCAGCTGATGCGGCAGAGCGTCGAGACCTACCGCACCCTGGAGGACCAGACCGGCTACGCCACCGGCTGGCGGGGGGTCGGGGGTCTCCGCGTCGCGTCCAGTCCCCAGAGGTGGGAGGAGCTGCAGCGCGTCTACACCCAGGGCAAGAGCTATGGGTTCGACCTGCACCTGGTCTCACCGCAGGAGGCGCTGGAGCTGTTCCCTCTGCTCAACGTCGAGGGCATCTACGGCGCGACCTGGACCCCCTCCGACGGGTACGTCGATCCCAACCAGCTCACCCACTCCTTCATCACCGGCGCGCGGGCCGCGGGTGTGCGCGTGGTCCAGAACTGTCGGGTGGCGAGCGTGGAGCGCAGCGGGCGCCGGGTCACGGCCGTGCTCACCGAGCAGGGGCGTATCGAGTGCGACGTCGTCGTGAACGCGACCGGGATGTGGGGAGCCGAGACCGCTCGCCTGGCCCGGGTCAACCTCGCGGTCAACGCCGTCGAGCACCAGTACGTCGTCACCGAGAAGACCGACGACGTACCACGGGACCTACCGACCTTCCGCGACCCCGACGCCCGCTTCTACCTCAAGCCGGAGGCCGGCGCCCTGGTGATCGGCGGCTGGGAGGAGGGCACCAAGGCCTGCTGGCGCAGCATTCCGCGCGACCTCGGACCCGAGCTGTTCGCACCCAACCACGACCGGTTCGAAGGACTCGCCGAGGGAGCGGCCCACCGGGTGCCGGTCTTCGGCGAGCTGGGGATCCAGACCTGGGTCAACGGCCCGATCCCCTTCTCCCCGGACGCGGAGCCCATGATGGGCCTGACCGAGGACCTCGACAACCTGTTCCACTGCTGCGGCTTCTCGGCCGGCATCGCTGCCGCTGGCGGGGCTGGCAACGCCCTGGCCAACTGGATCGTCGATGGCGACCCGGGCATGGACCTGTGGCCCTTCGACGTACGCCGCTTCGGTACGCCGCACAACGTCCCGGCGGTGCTCGACGAGCTCTCGATCCAGTCCTACGGGCACTACTACGACATCGCCTTTCCCCACCGCTCCAGCCACTCGCCTCGCGGGCAGCGCCGCAGCGCCGTCTATGACCGACTCCGCGAGCGCGGCGCGGTGTTCGGCGCCAAGTTCGGTTTCGAACGGGCGAACTACTTCGCCCCCGGGCAGAGCGAGATCACCGAGACGCCCACGTTCGGGCGCAGCGAGGCCTGGGAGCACGTGGCCAACGAGCACCGGGCTGTGCGGGAGGGCGTGGCGGTCATCGACCAGAGCTCGTTCTCCAAGTTCATGATCCGCGGCGCGGGAGCCCTGGGCCTGTTGCAGAAGGTCGCCGGCGCCGACATCGACATGCCGGTCGGCAAGATCGCCTACACCCAGCTGCTCAACCAGCAGGGTGGGATCGAGGCAGACGTGACCATCACCAGGCTCGCCACGGAACGGTTCTACTTCGTCACCGGAAGCGGGTTCGGGCGTCACGACGTGACCTTCCTGCTCCAGCACGCGCCCGACGACGGGTCGGTCTACATCGACGACGTCACCTCTGCCTACGGCGTCCTCAACGTCTGCGGCCCGAGGTCTCGAGACGTCCTCGAGGGCCTGAGCACCGCGGACTTCTCGCACGAGGCGTTCCCGTTCATGACGGCCCAGGAGACCCACGTCGGTTGGGCGCCGGTGATCGCTCTGCGCGCCACCTACGTCGGCGAGCTCGGCTGGGAGCTGCACCTGCCCACCGAGTACGTCCGCGACGCCTACGACAAGATCCTCGAGGCGGGCGAGCCCTACGCCATCCGCGACGTGGGCTACCGGGCCATCGAGACCCTCAGGCTGGAGAAGCAGTTCCTGGCGTGGGCCGGCGACATCCGCTCGGACAACAACCCCTACGAGGCCGGTCTCGGTTTCGCCGTCAAGCTCGACAAGCCTGAGTTGCTGGCCGGTCCCGCCTTGAGGGCGGTCAAGGAGACCGGCCCCACGCAACGACTGTGCTGGTTCAGCGCCGACATCGACGTGGTCATGCACGGCGGCGAGATGGTCGTCCACCCACCGACCGGTTTCCTCGCCAGCGTCAAGAGCGCGGGCTTCGGGCACACGGTAGGTCGAGCGATCTTCTCGGCGTACCTTCCGGTTGAGGTCGCCAAGGAAACCGACTTCGAGGTCGAGGTGGCCAACGTGCGCTATCCCGTGACGCGGCACGACCGACCCCTCTACGACCCGACCGGGGACCGCGTTCGCGGTTGAGGGGTCGTCACAGACTGCTCCTCAGATAGTGGACTTTGCGTCTAGACCTTTGCCGTCCGGAGAACTAGGTTGTGCAGGTCACAAGCCGCGTGCACGACCGAGGATGAAGCGAGGTGAGGGTGTGTCCTTCCAACTCAGCGACGAGCAGCTCGGTCAGTTGTTCGACCAGATTCACACGCTGGCCGACCAGCCCCGCACGGTGGAGGATCTCTCCGGCGGTCTGACCAACCGCAACGTCAAGGTGGCCACGCCACGCGGCACGTTCGTCGCGCGCTGCACCGACACCAACGCCGACGTGCTGGAGATCGACCGTGACGCCGAGTACGAGAACTCCCGGGCCGCCGAACAGGCGGGCGTGGGTGCTCCGGTGCACGACTACCGACCCGACCTGGGCGTGATGGTGATCGGGTTCATCGAGGGACACACGCTCAACCGCGACGACTTCGCCACCGAGGGCATGATCCAGCGCGTCGCCGAAGCGTGCGGGCAGCTGCACCGCGGTCCCCGTTTCCGCGGCGAATTCAACATGTTCGAGCGCCAACGCAGCTATCTCCAGACCGTTCAGCGCGAGGGCTACCGGATCCCCGAGGGCTACCTCGACCACGTCGAGGCCATCGAGTCGATCCGTCAGGCGCTCGTCACGGGCGACGAGGGCCTGGTGCCGTGCAACAACGACCTGCTGGCCGAGAACTTCGTCGACGACGGCACCAAGATCTGGCTCATCGACTATGAGTACTCCGGCCAGAACGACCCCTGCTTCGAGCTGGGCAACATCTGGACCGAGTGCCGTCTGACGCTGGACGGCCTCGAGGAGCTGGTCACCGCCTACTACGGCCGGCACCGCCCGAGTCGGCTGGCCCGCGCGCGGCTCCAGGGCGTCGTCGGCCAATACGGCTGGACCCTGTGGGGCGCCATCCAGCACGCCGTCAGCCCGATGGACTTCGACTTCTGGGAGTGGTCGATGGAGCGGTGGGAGATCGCGCGACGCGAGCTCGAAGGCCCCGATCTTGCCCGACTGCTCGACGACGTCCAGCTCCTCGACTGATCCCATCCGCCAGCGCACCGAAGGACCGACGATGAACGAAAGACTCCTTGCGACCGAGAGCGGCGAGGCCGCGGCCGTCGACGACGCTGACCTTGCCGAGCACGGGTACAAACGACGACTGAACCGCAGTCTGGGCGGGTTCAGCTCGTTCGCAGCCGGCTTCAGCTACATCTCCATCCTCACCGGCATGTTCCAGCTCTTCGGCTTCGGCTACGGGTTCGGTGGACCGCTGCTGTTCTGGTCCTGGCTGATCGTCCTGGCAGGACAGTTCTGCGTCGCGCTGGTCTTCGCCGAGCTCTCGGCGCGCTACCCCATCGCCGGTTCGGTCTACCAGTGGTCGAAGAAGGTCAGCGGGCGACCGGGATCGTGGCTCGCCGGCTGGACGATGATGGTGGGCTCGATCGTCACCGTCTCGGCCGTCTCGGTCGCCATGCAGGTCGTGCTGCCGCAGATCTGGTCGGGGTTCCAGATCTTCGAGAGCGCTGCCCAGAACGCGGTGTTCCTCGGCAGCTGCACCATCATCTTGACCACGGTCATCAACATGCTCGGCGTACGCCTGATGGCGCTGATCAACAACGTCGGTGTCGCCGCCGAGCTCATCGGCGTCGCGCTCATCATCGTGCTGCTGCTCTTCCACATCAAGCGCGGCCCCGACGTCATCTTCGAGACTGCGGGTGCCGGTCCGGGACTGCCCGGCTGGGAATCGCTGGGCTACCTCGCTCCGTTGCTGATGGCGGCCATCATGCCGGCGTACGTCATGTTCGGCTTCGACACCGCGGGTTCCCTGGCCGAGGAGACCAAGGACCCCCGTCGCACCACGCCCCGGGCGCTTCTCCAGGCCCTCGCTGCGGCGGGTGTGGCCGGTCTCATCCTGCTCACGCTGGCCCTGATGACGGCCGACTCACTTGCACTCGACGTCCTGGGTGCGGGTGGTCTGCCCCTGGTGCTCGAGACCGCCCTGGGGTCGACGGTGGGCAAGATCTTGCTGGTCGACGTCGCGTTCGCGATCTTCATCTGCACCCTCGCCATCCAGACCGCCTCGATCCGACTGGCGTTCTCGATGGCGCGCGACCACGCGCTGCCCTTCGGTGACGCGCTCTCGCACGTCACCGATCACCGCCAGGCTCCGGTCTTGCCGGCGCTGGTCAGTGGCCTGGTGGCGATCGCGCTGCTGGTGATCAACTTCGGCAACGCCCAGATTTTCCTGGTCATCACGAGCGTCTCGATCGTGATCGTCTACATCGCCTACCTGCTGGTGACCGTGCCCGTGATGCGGCGCCGTCTGCGTGGCTGGCCCGACGACCAGGGTGAGACCGGCTGGTTCTTCATGGGCCGCACCCGCGGCATGGTGGTCAACGCGATCGCCATCGGCTACGGGCTGTTGATGGCTGTCAACCTGCTGTGGCCACGCTCGGAGATCTACGGCGAAGGCTTGTACGCCTGGGGGGGTGTCATCTTCGTGACGGGCATCGTGCTGGTGGGGCTGGCCTACTACTTCACCGTCCAGCACGGCAGCGAGGAGCGCATCGCCCACGAGCACCAGCTCGCGTCGCAGTCGACTGCACTCGAAGAGGTCTGAGCGATGGCCAAGGCCCTGCCCGAGCGCGCCCAGGTCGTCATCATCGGGGGCGGTGTCATCGGCACGAGCGTGGCCTACCACCTGACCAGGCTGGGGTGGACCGACGTGGTGCTGCTCGAGCAGGGTCAGCTCTCCTCCGGCACCACCTGGCACGCGGCCGGCCTGGTCGGCCAGCTGCGGGCCAACGAGAGCGGGACCCGGCTGGTGCAGTACTCGACCCAGCTCTACGCCGAGCTGGAGGCTGAGACCGGGCTCTCCGCGGGCTACAAGCGGTGCGGCGGGGTGACCGTGGCGCGCACTGAGGAGCGGATGGTGCAGCTCCAGCGCACCGCGGCGACCGCCGCCGCCTTCGACCTCGAGTGCGAGCTGCTCACTCCAGCCGAGGCCCTGGAGCGCTACCCCGTCATGCAGGTGGACGACCTGGTCGGTGCCATCTGGCTGCCCGGTGACGGCAAGGCCAATCCCACCGACCTCACCGGCTCGCTCGCCAAGGGCGCCCGGATGCTGGGTGCGCAGATCTTCGAGCGGGTGCGGGTCACCGACGTCACCACCGACCGAGGACGCGTCACCGGGGTCGTGACCGACCAGGGCTCGATCGAGGCCGAGGTCGTCGTCAACTGCGCCGGCCAGTGGGCCAAGGCCGTCGGCGCGATGGTCGGCGTGACGGTGCCGTTGCACTCGGCCGAGCACTTCTACGTCGTCACCGAGCCGTTCGAGGGGGTGCACCCCGATCTCCCGGTCCTGCGCGACCCCGACGGCTACACCTACTTCAAGGAAGAGGTCGGCGGCCTGGTCGTCGGCGGCTTCGAGCCCGAGGCCAAACCCTGGGTCTCACCGCACGAGCTGCCCTACCCCTTCGAGTTCCAGCTCCTCGAGGAGGACTGGGACCACTTCTCGATCCTGATGGACAACGCCTTGCTGCGCATCCCGCAGCTCGAGAGCACCGGAATCCGCAAGTTCTACAACGGGCCGGAGTCGTTCACCCCCGACAACCAGTTCATCCTCGGCGAGGCCCCCGAGGTCGCGAACTTCTTCGTCGGAGCCGGGTTCAACTCCGTCGGCATCGCGACTGCTGGTGGCGCCGGTCGCGCTCTGGCGGAGTGGATCGTCAACGGTGACCCGACCAGCGACCTGACCAGCGTCGACATTCGTCGCTTCGCCTCCTTCAACGGCAACGTGCACTGGTTGCACGACCGGGTCTCGGAGATCCTCGGCCTGCACTACCAGATCCCCTGGCCCAACCGGGAGATGACGACCGCTCGCCCGTTCCGAAGGTCTCCGGTGCATCACCTGATGGAGCGCTCAGGCGCCAACTTCGGCAGCCGGATGGGATGGGAGCGGGTCAACTTCTTCGCCCCGGAGGGCACCGAGCCGACCATCGAGTACGCCTGGGGGAAGCAGAACTGGCTCCCCTGGTCCGCGGCCGAGCAGGTGAGCACCCGCACCGGTGTCACGGTCTTCGACCAGACCTCGTTCTCCAAGTACTTCTTGAAGGGCACCGACGCTGAGGCAGCGCTCCAGTGGCTGTGCACCGCGGACGTCGCAGTACCAGTGGGGCGCTCGGTCTACACGGGCATGCTCAACGAGCGCGGCACCTACGAGTCCGATGTCACCGTCACCCGGACTGCGCACGACGAGTACCTGATCGTGAGCAGCGCCGCGACCACCGAACGCGACAAGGACCACATCCGCAAGCACGTGCCTGCCGGTCTCGACGTCGTCCTGCACGACGTCACCTCGAGCCTGGCGGTTTTCGGGGTGATGGGTCCCCGCGCGCGCGACCTGCTCGCCAGCCTCACCAGCACCGACCTGTCCAACGAGGCGTTCCCCTTCGGGGCCAGCCGCGAGCTGGAGCTCGGCTACTCCACGGTGCGAGCCACCCGGCTGACCTACGTCGGCGAGCTCGGGTGGGAGCTCTACGTGCCAGCGGAGTTCGCCGTGGGGGTCTACGAGGACTTGATGGCTGCCGGGGCGGACCTGGGGGTCGGCAAGGGCGGCTACTACGCGATCGAGTCGCTGCGGCTGGAGAAGGGCTACCGCGCGTTCGGGCGCGAGCTCACCCCGGACTACAACCCTGTCGAGGCCGGCCTGCTCTTCGCCTGCAAGCTCAAGACCGACGTCGACTTCCTCGGACGTACGGCCGTGGAGAAGGCGAGGGCCGCCGGCGTACGCCGCCGGCTGGTGTCCTTCGTCGTCGACGACAGCACCCCGATGCTCTGGGGTGGGGAGTTGCTGCTTCGCAACGGTGAGGCGTCCGGGCTGGTCACGTCCGCGGCCTGGGCGGAGACCAGCGGGGCGAGTGTCGGACTTGCCTACGTCTGGGACGGCAGCGGAGAGCCGATCAGGCTCGACTGGGTCCGCGAGGGCGACTACCAGGTCAACGTGGGCGGGATGCTGTATTCCGTCACGGTCTCCACCAAGGCGCTCTACGACCCCTCCAACGAGCGCATCCGCGGCTGAGCCTTCACCTGCAAGACTGGGACCCGTGCCCAAGCAGACCTCCAGGACTTCCCGGTGACCGGCCCCGCAGGCCAGGTCCACGGCGATGAGGTGGTCACCCTCGTGGACCACTCCGGCACGGTCGTGGGCTCCGCCGAGCGCTCCGTCGTACGACGGGACAACCTGCTCCATGCCGCGACCGCGGTGCTGGTCCGCGACAGTCGTGCCCGGATCTACGTGCACCGCCGGTCCCCGGAGAAGGACTGGGCCCCGGGGGCCCACGACGCGGCCGCGGGCGGGCTGCTGACCGCCGGTGAGGAGCCGTCTGCGGCCGCCGCGCGGGAGCTCGCCGAGGAGCTCGGGATCATCGGAAGCTCGCTGCGGCCGCTGGGCCTGTCGGTCTATGAGGACGACAGCACCCGCTGCGTCGAGCACTGCTTCGAGACCAACTGGGACGGCCCCGTCACTCACGCCGACGGCGAGGTCGTCTGGGGCGCCTGGATGACGCTCCCGGAGCTGGACCAGCACTTGGCCGACCCGACCTGGCCCTTCGTCCCCGACACTCGGACGCTGCTGACACGTCTGGCGCAGACGGGAGCTGGCGACTACGCCGCCCTGCTCTCGCTGCGCGGCAACCACTCCTGACCGGACCCATGAAGTCTCGCTGGCTGCGCGCGTCACCCATCCCGGTCGGCCGGATGCGACACTGGGTCCGTGGACTGCTATCTCGAGGCCGGGGCGGCGCACGCTCTCCCCGTGTTGCGCCGAGAGCTGATGACCTATCTCCACCGTCATGGCGATCCCGACTCTGACTTCGATGCGGCAGAGCTCCTGATCGGCGAGGCCGTGGGGAACGCGATGCGACACACCTCCGGGCCGGTGTGGGTGTCGCTCCTGTGGCGGGACCGGCTTCCTGTGTTGACAGTCCATGACCTGGGGTCGAAATTCGACTCGACCGCCTTGATGGAGACCCTCGAACCAGAGGCAATGAGTCTGGACGCGACGGAATCCAGCGACGGGCCCCTCGATGGGGACACTTTCGACCTGGACGCTGTGGCGGAGTCAGGCCGTGGGCTGATGATCATGCGAGAGCTCGCGCCGAATCTGGCCAGCCGAGCGAGGACGGGCGAAGGCATGGTCCTCTCCATGGCTCTGCCTGTCACCCGAGCGCCGTCGGTGAGCCACGACCCGCCCATGCGTCGCTCTGGAGCACTGCCGATGCCGGAGGAGTCGCTTCCTGAGGGCGGCTTCGGCAAGGAGTCCTTTCTGCGTGCACTGGTCGTCCAGCTCGCGCAGACCATCGAGATCCACCACGGCCAGGACGCCGCTGATGCCGCCGTGGCCCAGGTCGGCACCGACGTAGGGGGCCGGATGCTGGACGAGTTCCGCCTGGCGGAGGCTGTCGTGGGCCGGATGGAGCCCGAGGAGGTGGGCCGCTGCTACGTGCGGCTCAAGCACGCCATCGACGGGGGTTTCCGGGTCGTCGAGGCCACGGCGGACAGAATCGTCCTGGTCAACGATCGCTGTCCCTTCGGTGAGGCGGTGCAGCAGGCGCCGTCCCTGTGCCGGATGACGTCGAGCGTCTTCGGCGGGATCGCTGCGCGCAACAGCGAAGGGGGTGCCTCGGTGCTCCTCGAGGAACGGATCGCTCTCGGCGACGCCGGTTGCCGGGTCGTCGTCGAGCTCAGCATTCCCCGCGAACGCGCTGATCCTGCGGCGCACTACTACGCGACTCCGGGCGAGTGAGCTTCGACCAGTGATGGCGAACAGGGCCGGGCTGGTGGCACCTGATCGGCGACCTGGCCAGCACCGTCGAGGCCCTCCTCGTCCTCGACCAGACGCTGGCACATGCCGGTCGCCTGCCCCGTCAATCTCCGACGTGCTACCTCGAGGCGCGTCTCGCAGCAGGTGTTGTGGCCAGAGTCGCCGGCTGGCGAGGGACCGATCCCAGGGTCGACCTGGCGTTCATGCCGGCCCTGGACGATCACCGTGTGGCGGCGAGCCACGCATTCACCTCGTCCGCCGTCCCGAGGACTTCGCCGGTGCCCGACGAACGCTGGCAGGGTTCATGCGTCCGAGGCAGCTCGACGACGTCGTCCCTGACCTCGACGAACGACCCGGACTTATCGCGGCCCGAACCATCGCTGCTGGCCAAGTGCGCCTGGCCGCGGCCTTCGCGATCTGGGCTGAACGCGCGGGTGGCGATCACCTCGCCGAGCGCTTCCGTGGCCGGATCCCGAAGTACGTCGACTGCACCGCTCGACACTGCGGATGGTCGAGCTCCAGAAGATCAGGACCCCGCTGGTCGTCATGCAGCAGTCGGAGCTCGTGCAGCAGCTCCGCTCCCACCGCGCGCCCCGCCTTTCCATGTCGACCGTCTATGAGCTCGACGCCGCCACCGCGGAGGTAGCCGTTCACACGGGCAAGCTCTTCGCCGAGAAGGCATGGCACGAAAGAGCATCCTGGTCCTCGAACCGCCGAGTCGGAGCCCCCCGGCGCACGCCCCACCACCCGTTCGCGCGAGCGACTCACCGCCGCATGCCGAGGTCTGGCCGCGGAACCCGCACCGTGAGAGTGCCGGAGGCGCCGGGACGCGCACATCGGTCCCGCTGACATCGAAGCTCGGGCAACTCGACACAGGAAAGCAGGTCGGACCCACGTACCGCATGTAGCCAGGCAGCTCCCGTCACGCGGCCCCTCATCAACACGGCGCCCACGATGCTGATGCCGGCTGCCGGGCTCAGGTCGGCGGGGAACAGGCCGGTCGTCTCGACCCAGGGCATTCCACCCAGATAGACGCACACGGCTCAGACGGTCGGGCTGGTCAAACGCTCGATGTCACGTTCGATGAAGGCCCGACTCTCGCCTCCAGAGTCTTTGCTCAGGGACGCCAGGGGCGGGGTGCCAGCGCGGCCACTGCCTCATCGATGGGCGTGTCGCCAGCGGTGAGCTCGACGTCCGTACGGTTGAGGTCGGGGCGGAACAGAGTGGTGGCGATGAAGGCGGCTACGTGTTCACGGGGCACTGCGCCGTAGGGGATCGAGACGCCGGCCTTGACGCGACCAGTCCCTGCGTCGTCGAGGAGGTCCCCGGGTCGCACGATGAGGAAGTCCAGGCCTGTGCCGGCGAGGTGGGTGTCGGCGGCACGTTTGACCTTCATGTAGTGCTCGAAACCTTCGGAGCGCGGCTGCTCGCGCAGTGCGTCCATGAACACGGAGACCAGCACGAAGCGTCGTACGCCGGCATGCGACGGCAGCGTCGGCGGCCTTCTTCAGGCCGCGACCGTCGATGGCGGAAGTCATCTCGGCTCCGGTGCCGTGGGCGCCGGCACTGAAGACGACGGCGTCGTGCCCAGCCAGGCGCTCGGCCAGGGTCTCGACAGAGTCTTCGATCAGGTCCCCGGTCACGGGGGTGCCGCCGGCCCCGCGGTCGACAGCGTCCTGGCCGCCGGCGCGGTGCATACCGGTGACGCGGTGGCCCTGCTCGGTGAGCAGCGAGGTGAGTCGTCGGCCGATGCCGCCGGCCGCGCCGATCTGGAAGATGGTGTGGTGAAGGTCGTTCTGGGTTGTCATGATGCTCCGATCTGCCTTGAGTGCGTCAGGGGGCGAGCGAGACGGTGCGGAGGAACCGCACGGGCTCCTCGCTCCTATTGCGGTAGGTGTAGACGCGGTCGCTGCGCAGCCGGCTGGAGGCCCCGGCCGGTACGACCACCACTTGGTCGTCAGCCGTCAGCGTGAGCGACCCGCCCAGGACGTAGAACAGCTCCCTGGGACCGTGCAGTGTCGGCCTGGCCGTGGTAGGCGTCACCGGGTACCAGGCGCCACAGCCAGAGGTCGGCTGAGCGGGACTCGGTGGTGGCCTCGAGCAGGTGGGCGGTACTGCCCGCCTCACTGAACCACACGAGAAGGTGGTCGCTGGCGGCATGCACCTCGATTGGCGTCTCGGCCGGCGGCTGGTCCAAGAGGTTGGTGAAGCCCGTCCCCAGCTGCCTGGCGATCCTGGTGACGGCGACGAGGCTCGGGTTGGCTTGGCCTAGCTCGATCTGGGTCAGTGATCGGCGGCTCATCTGTGACCGGTCCGCCAGTTGCTGCACGGTCAGCGATCGCTCCGCGCGCAGCGCCCTGATGTTGGCGCCGACCTGGGACAGGAAGTCCTGGGCCAGCGCACCTTCCCCGGTCAGGTTGTCGGGTACGGCCGGTTCACGGTTGTGGTGTTTCACGCGCCACCTTCGGGTCAGTCAGGGCCGGCTCGAGGGCGAACAGTTGCGAGAGGTCCTTGAGCGCCTTGAGCTGCAAAGCGGGTTGCCGGGCGGGTCGGCGGAAGAACATCGTCCACTGGCCATCGAGGTTCCCGTCGGTCCATCGCACGTCCGAGCGGCCGCGGTCGAAGCCGAGGACCTCACCGTATAAGTGCCGTGCGGCATCGATGTCGTGGACCGGGAGGGCGAGGTGCAAAGGGGGGGCAGAGTCGCGGACGCCATGTGAGCACTCTTGCTGCGCGTGAAATGAGAAGCAAAATGCGCACGGCGAACCTGGGGGGTGCGGCGCCGGCTCAGATCACTTGCACTCCGTGACGCGCACCCGACGCAACCCCATGCGTCGTACCCGGCTCCCCTCCGGTGTCCAAAGTTGGTGAGAGGGCTGATAGATGGGTCTTTTCAGCGGCGCACGCAGCGAGTCCTT